>JACJGO010000017.1 GCA_014163555.1 Flavisolibacter longurius | reverse complement strand
CAGAACAATAACTAAACCGCTAACTTTAGCCTGCCAGTAAACAATCCCGCATGCCTTCTTTCTTCATACAACTTAGGGTGGTCAATTAGGAGCGAAATAGAGTGATCAGTTACAGCGAAATCTCCAATTAATTGAAGCGGCGCCTCAAATTGCATACATTTGGCTTTCAAAGCTCTTCTGAAATTCAATTCAATTTCAGGCTCTTCTTCATCCTCTGCGGTTTCCTCTATTTTATCGAGCTCTCTGTCGGGTACAATAGTCTTTTCAAATGACTTTGGAATTACGCAAACGATCACGTCCACCTTTTTATCTTCGGACAGAAAACGGCAGTGATCAAAAAATACCTTAACAGCCTTTTCAACCCTTCTATCTCTATCTGTTTCATTAAAAATGGTTTCCATCTCATTTCCGGTTATCCGTCTCGAAATTTCGTTACTATACTGAAAAGAAGCGCAAAACGCCTCGTCTTTATTGAAACCGGGAAAAGGCCTATTTAAATTCACCTGTCCTGTTGTTTTTCCTGACTTGATGTTCGATTCACAATGTTTAAACCAGTCAAATGCTTTGTCAACATCTTCATCGATTCCAATTACGCCTAGCAAAAAGTCGGTTTTACGAGCCTTCATATTCGTATCGTAAACCTTATGTTCTGCAATCCCCATACGTGGGTCAATATGCTTGCCATCGCCAAATTCTAGCTCTGGTTCTTTTAGAATATCTATTTTCATTTTCGAAACAAATCAACCCCTCCGGTTGGGTCGGTTAAAGCACTTTTTGCGATATTGCTTTCAAGCTTTCGCCATTCATCATCCGGTATCACCGGATAAGAATCCATGGTATTGAAACTTTCAATCTTTAAAAATTTGTAATCGGCATACTCAGTGAATAACAAGTCTGAATCAGCCGGCTGTAAGTACCACAAAATAAAATTGAGGTGGTTGAATACATGAATGTTCCTTTCACGCTGCTTTTGTGCGGCAATGTATTTCCCCCCAAACCTGCTTACTTTGAAATCGGCGTATGTTATCAACCAGTCAGGCTTCACGGTCATGTACCATTTTTTATTAAAACGGTAGAAATCGGTTGCGAAAGCTAAGTGCCACATGTTGTGAATGACGGTTGGTTCATTCGTTTTGTAAGTACATTTTACTATTGTTCGTGTAGCTTCTTTTTTCCGTGTCCAAGTAACTTCTCTGTTCTTCCACCGGCCTAAGGGGTCTTTAAGAACAGGCAAAAATGCAAACAACCTTTCATCCTTAAACCATTTAATCTGCATCTTATGCAATTTCGATTTGAGGCAATTGCGAAGCAATGATTTAAACACCCGCATTTCGTCCTCGGATTGGTCGTAGAATTCGTCACAGCTTAAAGCAGTAACGGTCCCTAAGTCTATTATGGCTGCGAGAGGTAGGTTATGGTCTGTTAAATCATGAAAGGTTATCAGTTTCCCACTATGACAAGTCCAGTCATGCGGAAAGCGAATGTTCCGTTGGTGAATAGCGGCGACGGTAACCTCATACCAACTGGCATCTTTTTTCAGTCGCTTTTCAGAAAGTCTTGAATTCTCAATTACTTCTGCTCTGTCCAAATTGAGGTCGGCGATATAAACTGTAATCGGAAAAGATATGTTCAGCAGGTTTGCATATAGCAGTTCCGTGTGGTGTGAAGCTTCTTTCTCCCATTTCTCTATTTCTTCTCTGACAGCTTTTTGAATTTCATCTTTCAGTTCAAAAGCATTCTTGACAGTTTTCCAGAAAAAAGAGGCGCCCACTCGATTAGCAAATTCATTTTGAAATTCTTCTTTCTGGTAATCAGTATTGAACACCAAGGTTGGAATATTATTTTCTTGAGCGGCGAGGAATTCCATTTCGGTTATTGACTTATCGTTAAAAGGGCGCCAACCGTAAACGCCTCCAAGAATCAGAATATATAGGTCGCTGCCTTTGACCTTATCAAGGCAGGTATTTACGCTGTCAGCGTTTTGAGCATTGATAGTGTACTCGGACATTACAGGATCTCCACCTACTGTTTTTACAGCTTGTAGAGCCGCCTCACGTTCGTTCGGCATGTCCTTTATCGTGGAGCTAATGAAAATTTTTGTTTTGTAGGGTATCAATGCATTTACAATTTTATAATCAATGTTCTTTCAAATTTCAGAAAACCAAATTGGATTTGATTTTGCACTTAGCAATTTAAACTCAATAGAGATAACTTGGTCAAGACTATTACGATTATCTAGAATTACTAGCTTCCGTAAATTTACCTAAGCTACTTTCCGCACTCGTGTTTTTTTATTTCGCCTAAATGGGATAAGTTCTGAGAGATCATCAACATTTTTAAAACCCTAAAAAAATGTTGGGTTGATTAATAGTAACTGTTGACTAGTTCGCCATCAGTGAATTCTACATAGGATGTATAGAGTGTTCGACGTTCTCCGTGATACGTGATTTTCAGCTTTACTGAGCTATCAAATTTTTGAGGATAACGTGTCGAAAGTAATTCATCGGCTGTGTAGCCGTCTGTCTCAGCCCAATCAATGAATTCTACATCTAACTCCTTGAAAGCTAATGGCGGTATATTGTTAGTGTTATCTAATTTCTGCATTTCCGAAAAGTGCAATTCCCCAACACTTTCAACCTTTACATTGAATGCTGGATAACTCGAATTGTTGTAAATGATTAGCTTATACCTCCAAGTTAGCAACCAATGAATTATAGGTTTCAACCCCGGAACCATTACCAATTGCCCATCAATAATTTCAGTTGGGTTTTGCATACTCATTCCTCTTGGAACCCTGCTTCTGCCCCCTCCGGTTAAATCTGCTTCTAAGACGGGCCTTGCTGCCTCATCATGTATTGAATTAACTTTATTGAAGGCTCCATTGAGCTTCAACCGGCTTTCAGTTTCCACCCCACCCTTCCATTCGTGCAAAAGTTCAATAGTATACTTTTTCTCGTCTCTGTCAATAAGGATAGAACAATTACTACAAAGCCATATGCCATTACTTATATCGGATCGTTGTTCTGGAGTTAGAGATGGGTTGTACCTAGCCCCTCCAGGCGAAGCAGCGCTAATATGTGATGCTACGCCAATTGATGTGGGCTTTTTTGGATTTTCATTCGCTCCGATGGTTAATTTTCTACAATCAGGATTGCTACATAGAAAGCCCGCTCTTTTTGCCAAAATATCTTTTGTATTCTGGCTAAAATCATCCCTATTCGTTTTTGCCATCCAATAAATGTAATGAATTGCATTTTTCTCCATGTATATGTAAATGATTTAATAGCTTAGAAATGACATGAGAAAATGCTAACGTAGGCGGTAGCAAAAATGGTTTGCAATTAATTTCCCAAACAAATACAAGATAACTTGTGATTACTTTGTCGTATAAAAGACAAACCCGCAAAAATAGCGGGCTCATCTTTTGAATCTAGGTGAAATAACCAATCTTTTACCACGCCATTATTAGATGGGTGGAAAGCTTTAAAAATCCAATAACTCCTTTGCTGAAATATTTAATGCATCCGCAATTTTCTTTAGTGTAAGCATGGAAATATTGACCATTCCTTTTTCGATCTTATGCATATTCTGCCGATCCATTTCGCATTTGATGGCAAGCGCATTTTGGCTCAATCCAGCAGTGGTACGCTTTTCTGCTATTTTCTCCCCAAGTTTTATTAAATAATCAGACTGAGCCATCCTGCAAGAAAGGAGTTTCAAAAAAATAAGATGTCATGTTTTAATACTACTGTAATGTTTTAATACTACATTTGTTCTCTAAAACTTCTCCTATGCGTTATTTACTTATCTCTGCCGCCCTCCTGCTGGCGGCTTGCGAAAAAAAGCAGGAACCCGCAAAACAAATGCCCTTGGCCGGTGAACTCTACGCCAGTGTCAAAGACAGCCTTGACCTTTCCCAAATCGAGACCACCACCGGCAAAGAGGGGGTGGTGATCTACATGGCAAAGTTCAAAGGAAATCCTGACCGTATTTATGCCACCAGTGAAAAGGGGGATGTACTGTTTACTCGCCATATCATCGACGAGAAGAACGCCACGGTGGAAATCCAGAAGGGCAATGAAATTGCTACCATCAACATCAGGGATGGGCAGAAACGCATTAGCGGGCGCACCGCCCTGCTCAACCATGGTGGCAGTGGCTTTTGCCAGCGGGAAGCCGGCGAAAGTTTCTCCACCTGCTTTAAGGCGGAAACGGACGAATTTTGCGATAGCTTTATTTCGTGTATAGCGCTGGCAACGCAGCCGACTGTTTCCATCGTAATTGCCATTGCCTGTAGTTGTAACGCTTCAAAATAATGACCATGAAACAAAACAAAGGCGTACTGATCTTCCTACTGTCGATTGTCCTCACTACGTTAGGCAGTGTCGCTAAACTGATGAAAGTGGATGTACTGCCAGATGTACTTCTTGGCCTTGGGATTGTGGCGTTCATCATAGCACTGGTAATGATACTAAAAGGGTTGTTCAAGCGGGAAACAAACTGATTTATCAAGCCTCGCTTAGCGGGGCTTTTTCTTTAAATGCCCTCAACGAAAATTTGAGCCATAGCGATGAGTTTGTAATGTAAGAGTTGATGGGTACAGTTACTTGATACTGCCTTTTCTCGAGAAAGCAGGACAGACCAACCCAGTCCTTTCTTCTGACGTTAGGAAGCAGTTTGACCTAATCAGCAAAACGATATTCCGGTTTTACCACCCGCTTTACCACCCACCTTCAATCAAAATGCCTGTCAATTTTAATAGGCAAAACGAACAACCTTTCTGACCATTTACCACCCACTTTAGGCTTCCAGGACAGGAATAAGATTGACCACCCACTGGCCGGCTTTATCCGAACCGACTCTGGAAAGCACACTGGTTTTTCGGAGGGATACAATATGCTTAACTACAGAAGTTTTGCCCTGCCCGATGATGTCAGAAAGTTGCGGCTTGGAGACTTTCCCGTTGTCGTGCACGGCCTGTAAAATCTTTACCTGCGGAACAAACAAGTGCTGCGCCCAGGCTTTTAGCCCCTTTCAATGTCCATCGGCTAGCAAAAGGTGACATTAAAGTAGTCATTCGTGGCGAAAACCGGGTCACTGCCACACTATGATACCCTTTTAAACTCCATCAGCTTAAGTGCAAATTCTTTTTTGATCTCATTTTCGAAACTATCCAGGTAGTTCTCCGTTGTCCGCTTATCTGTATGACCCAACGCCTCCTGAATGAACTCGATACTTACACCGGAACGCTTAAGCTGGGTGCTGAAAGAATGCCGGGACACAATCGTTGTCACTTTTTTGTCCAATCCTAACTCCTCGCAGATGGTTTTCATACCATCATTGACGAACCTAGTAAAAACAGGTACTTTCTGGTATTGTTTAAGCGGATTCAGTTCTTTGTTCATGATGGGGAAAACGTAATTATCAGAATGGCGGTCCTTTGTACCATACAATTCAATGATCCGCCTCATGTCCTCCGTAATGTAAACAGTGATAGGCCGGGGATCGGTACGGGTGGTGCGTTCCGTCTTGGCTCTTGTAAAAACAAAATATTCACCATGCAGGTCTTTCCACTTCAGGTACACCAAATCTTTCGGGTTCATCCCGTTACCGAAATAAAAAAAGAACCAGAAATCTTTTGCCTTTCGCAGGCTGTCCGACTCCGGCTCATAGAAATATAGTTGCCGAATAACCTCCTGACTGAGTGCTTTCTTGACGTTCTTACCCGTTGGAATCTGATACTTTCTCTTTCCAAAGGGGTAACACTTTTCTTTTTTAATCATACCCATGCTGATGGCTTCATTAAAAACAGCCCGTAGATTTCTCAGTTTTATGCCAACGGTTGTCCGGTTACTCCCCTTCTTTAGCATCCACTGTTCATAACGGTTGAGGAAGCTAACTGTCACTTCGGAGAAAAGAGGATTTCCGCCGAACTGGAAGATGGAACTATAGGCGTCTCTGTATGCAAGGGCGGTTCCAATCCGCTCCTCCCTTATCAAACTTTTGATGCATGAAAGAAATACCGTAGCAATCGTTCCCGGCGCAAGGTTCCTTTCCTGGAGAAGAGGAAAGCGTTTGTAATAGGGCGAAAACTCAAATTCGTCTTTTGGGTGAGTGTCCTTTGGCTCTTTGATGTTGCGCCGTGGTTTGAGGAGTTCATTGTGATTCACAAAATCACGTTCAAATTGAAAGAACGTGAAGGTGTTTAGGCTTTCAACGAAATCCTCCACCTCCCGCAAAAGCTGTTTGGTTGCATCTTTAATCTTTTGCAGCTCGCTGTTGATCCGGGGAGAAGACATTTTTTGGTAGTCTGCCTCACTCAGGTGAAAGATCGTTTGATAGAGTTTTGGCTTCCGGTTGAAGATAACTTGCAATTTCAGGGGGTAAGTACCTGATTTCTGCTTGACTCTTCTTTTGTCGAGAATCACACTGTAGGTAGTATTCATAACTGTTGATTTTCTTTTTCACAATTCACTTTCCACCAAAATTTGCAAACAGATTTGCAAACATCTCACAGTTAATGACCGTTTGGCGAGGTTCAGCCAAGTTAGGCGTTTTTCTTCATTAAATTGAAAATCAATGACTTAAGTTAAAATAAGATAAAGCAAGTTAAACGGAGTTAAGTTATCCGCAGTGCTTAAAATCCTGTGGCCAGCAATGGCCGTATCGGTTCAAGTCCGATCCGGGGCACTTACTTACCGTTTTTTTCAAAGGCTCACAAATGTGAGCCTTTGTTGTTTTCAGTATCAATTTAAATTAAGTTAGAAAAACGAAGAAGGAAAGGTAAAATATGCAGCTTAATAAGTTGCCGGGCAAATTATTGAAAAGTTCTTACCTGCTTTTCAAAACAGAATCAGAATAGTAAAGGCAATGTTGGTCATTTATGTGGCTGAATCTGCACCCCAGTTACATTATCGTAATTCACTACATCCATCAGCAAAGTATTGGGATCAATACCGGCTAAAGCTGGTTTACCAGTGACTTCAATTTCTATTCGTTGCACCTCCGAACGAATCTGGTGATGCTGCATGTATAAACTCTTACCAGCTTTCGTTTCTCCAGGCTGACCATAAACCCCGACCTGAATCCAGTCGTTCATTGGAATATCTGTTTCAGCCCCTTTCTTATCAACAATATATTTCCTTGCTTTTACATCCAGCTTCACCTTCCATTTGCCTCCTCCTATTTCTGAAGCGATAACGCTTACCGGTTTCAAATCCCAGAAAGTATTGGCTGCAAAAAGATCGTGTAACAGATACTTCATCGAATCTGGCGTTACAGCGTGTAATTCCCTGTTCAGATCTGAAGGCACAGGCCTTGCCGTAGGTACGGCGCTGTATTTCCTGAAAAAGTTTTGCAATCCAAGTCTTACTTTTTCTTTTCCGATATACTCTCTCAATGCATAGAGTGCCAAAGGTCCTTTGCGATAAATCAGACTTGTCTGGCTGGCTTGCAGCAAGGGATCAGCGTCTCTTTCCTGGGGACTGAAATAATCATCCCTGGCCAGGTCGATCAATGTTTGAAAGGCAACCTTACCCAGTGCTTCTTCCACAATCTCAAAAGCAGAAAACCACGCCAGCGATTCAGTGATCAATGCTGCTCCTTTGATGGGAGCAGGCGAAACCTGATGCCCCCACCATTGATGTGACACCTCATGTGCTATAGTCGCAAATACAATGTCAATTCCTCTTGGATCTTCTTCAGGCTTCAGATGTGCGAATCCTTCACGGTAAAAAATAGTCGTGGGGTAAGCGTGCAGTCCTTTGTTGTACCCCGGCACTTCCGTGAACCGGATTTCACTATGCGGATATTTTCCGAATGTACCGGTCAGGTAATTGAATGATGCCTGCACGCCCCGAATCATACGGTCAAGGTTGTGGGTGTGTTCGGGATGGTGTAAAAGGCTGATAGCAACAACCTGTCCACTGTCGGGTTTATATTGTGCCTTGTGCACATCATAGGCCGAAGAAAAGAAGGCCAGTTTATAGTTGACGCCATTTTCAGTCATGTAATGGTAATAACTGCGGTCTTTCTCTGTCCAGCTTTTTACCAATCTTCCCGGCGCTACTGCTGTCTGCCCTTTCTCCGTTCCAACAATCGCTTCAAACGCTACGCGTTGCTGTGCATAGGACACAACATCCGATTCAAGAAATGACTTCGGTTGTAGCCCTTGTGCTTTACGGTCATTGGCATTGAAAATTTGCCTGCTGTTCAGGTAACCAATTGCGGGCAACCAGGAATCGTCGAAATACGTACCGTTTTTCACAACAGTTGTAGGCATCCCATTGTTTGGAAATCCCTTTGGATCATACGAAACATAAAAGGCAAGCTGGAGGGAATCGCCGGGTAGGATTGGATTTTCGAGTAGATACATCCTGAAATCGAGCTCTTCGTCCACCACCTGTGATTTAAGCGACCGACTCCAACCAAGTGTATGATGTTCCACTTCCGGTGAAGTGGATAAAAATAGCGTATCAATTTTCACCCCGGTTTTATTTACCAATACATACATTCCCTTGAAAGCTGCAGTGCCCTCATCGGGATAGATATCAACCTGAAGTTTTACACGGGTTATGATGGGTTGTGGACGGTCACTATACTTTCCGTATTTCTTTTCATAAGCCGCCTTCCATTCTAACGCTTCCAAAGCACCGGTTTGCGGATAGAGCACATGTGTGTTGTAGTGAATGAATCCTCCTAAAACCAAAATCATCAGTACAGAAATACCAGCGAATAGTTTAAGGCTAGGATTGCTTTTTCGAATGCCCTGTTGCCATCTTTTCAGAAAACCATTCTCTGTTCCCCAAGGCCACAGCAACATGGTCAAAACCACCAGTAACACTGCCCATGCACCCCAATACATTTTGAAATACAGCCATGGTAGCATGAAAGGACTTAGTCCTCTTAGGTCCGAGTAAGACCAGCCTGGGTCCGACCCGTACAGCAGCAACCCCGATTCAATACCGAGGTCCGGCCCAAACAGGGTGAAAAGATAAAACAACACGGCGATCAGGTTGGCCAGGTACTTCTGGTTGATGATGACGTGCAAGGCAAAAGCAAGAACTGCCAGCAAGACATAGTCGGCAAGTCGTAATCCAAACAGAATTTTTATATATACCGGAATCTGGAAATTATAATAACCTAATCTTACCTGAAGCAAAATTCCAGCAATCATCAAAAACAATTGCATCACCATCAATGCTAACAACATTCCTGCGAATTTTCCGGCAAATGAAACCCAAACCGGCACCGGTGCGGCCCCAATGATATCGTTTAGCCTTGCATCTCGTTCACGCCAGACAAGCGCCCCTGCATAATAAATGATAAGCATCGGAATGATCAGCCAGACGCCATGATCTTTTACATTTTCCAAAGTAGCCAGCAGGTTTCCAGTTACCGGCAATTCCGGAATGTCATAGTAATCCGAAAACCACATGGTGCCGGTTAACACTACAAACAAAAACATACAAGCCACTGCCTTCCATCCCCAGCCATATGCGATCAATTTGAACGATTCTTTTGTAATTGTTGATAGTTGCTGGAGGTGGGTTGACAGATCGAAGCGTTTGGAAACATGCGGAATTGTGATCTCCGCCGTTTGGTAAACCTGGATATTTTCAAAGGCCAGGGTTTCAACTTCTTTCCCCCTCTTCACTGCTTTTTTATCCTTCGTTGAAATGGTTGCGGTTTTAAATCGTACGTTAGTGAGCAGCAAGATTGCTGCGGATAGGGTGAGCCACAGCGCTCGGTTTAAGAGTGTTGAACGAAGCATGCCTGGCAACAGTGTATTTTTTTGGTTTGCAGACCAACCCGGCTTCACCTCCATGATGATGGATAGACCCAATGGGTCTGTAAGGTTTGCCCACACCCAGTTGCCTTCTTGTTGGCCCAGCAACTGCCAGCTCGCAATAACCACTACAGCAACGATGATTGTTACCAGGTAGCTCAGCATACCTCTTCTATTCAGGATAGCAACAGCAAACATAAAGGCCACAATTATGAAGGTATTGGGCAGCAGCAGCAAAAAATAGGTACTTAGATAAGCAGCAGGATGCAACGGTCCTACCAGTTCTGCATGTTGCAGCGGAAAAAATGCAGCCGCCAAAACCCCAATGGGAACAGCCATCATTACGAACGAACCCAATAGAAAAGCAGCCAAGAACCGGCCACCGAGATACACATGCCGGGGAATGGGGGCAGCATAGAGAAGGGAATCCATCCTGGTTTCAAAATCCCGTGCAGCTGCATTGCCTGCAAAGGATGCAAGGGTCAACGGGCCCAGGAAAAAAAATGTAATGAGAGAGACCTTGGTCACCATATAAGGTGCATTGGAGAAATAGCCGCCTGCCAGGGGCTCGTCCACGAAGATTGCTGACATCAGGAAGCTAAGTACCAAAAGCAGTATGAAATAAAATAGAGTGGCGACACTGCGTAACTGGTAGCACAGCTCGTATCTCAATGTTTCCAGAAGTTTCATCTTGCTACCTCCTGCCTTTCGGGTACAATCTTGTTCCTGTTGTGTTGACTGATCACATAGAAATACACATCTTCCAGATCAGGAGGAATGGGTTCGAAATCACCTTCGGGGAAACCTTCGTTGTAGATATGAATTACCCTGCGTCCGCTCAAAAGTTTGGTGGATAGAAGTAAATAGTCCTGCTCCAATTTTATTATTTCATTTTTATGGATAACCTTCCGCCAAACCTTGCCCTGCAGATCTTCAATTGCTTTTGATGGTTCCGTTTCCAGCAATATTTCGCCTTTATTGATCACTGCCATTCGCGTACACAACTCTGAAACATCTTCAACAATGTGTGTGGAAAGTATGACCACGCTGTTTTCGCCCAATTCACTGAGCATATTGAGAAATCGAACCCGTTCGGCAGGATCAAGACCGGCTGTTGGTTCATCTACTATGATCAGTTTTGGATTCCCCAGCATGGCAATGGCAACGCCAAACCGTTGTCTCATGCCCCCGGAAAAGCCTCCAAGCTTTTGCCTGCGGACATTCCACAAATTGGTTTGTTTTAACAGTGCCGCTACCACTTCCCGCCTGGAGCTTTTTTCCCTGATGCCTTTCATTACCGCGAAATAATTCAGCAGGTCTTCGGCTCTGGCATTCGGGTGCAGTCCAAAATCCTGTGGAAGATAGCCAAGCGTTTTTTGCAATTCTTCTTTCTGCTTCAACACATCAATTTTGCCAAAATGAATGCTCCCTTCATCGGGTTCCTGCAAGGTGGCCAGTGTTCGCATCAATGTAGATTTTCCTGCGCCATTGGGACCAAGCAGTCCGTACATCCCGGGTTCAATGGTGAGTGAAATATGCTTCAATGCTTTAACGCCGTTGGAATAGGATTTTGAAATATTTTCAATTCGTAATGAAAATTCTTCTTTCATATTATGAGTTTTAATTCTTGTCCCTGCTACTTGCTTTCGTAACCTCCGATGGCCTGGTAGAAAAACTAAGAAATGAAGATTACCCGCAGGCTGCTTTTGCTTTGGTCAACTAAAGGAACAAGTATCGCTGCAGCCAGGCAAACCAGATATACAGGTTCTAGGCACCGGTCGACTAAATCTCTTTTCCGAACTTCGAAAGCACTTACAGATCGAATCGGTTAACTGGTAGATTGGAAGCCTTCTCCGGACGATTGCCGGCATGCGTATGGGCGGTAAGTAGGATATTTATTTTATGAATAGAATCAACAGGATATTCACGGCCGTTCACATTTTCCCGTGGACGGTCTATGCCGGAGCTGTTTTCTGGGATATCCTGGTTTGTGGCAGTGCATTCAGACCTAACGTTTACCTGGGGGTTTTGCTGCTGGGCCTCTACGTTTTTTATTGCCATTTTTTCATCCTGACGAAATACCTCAATAAAAGAAAGTATAGAGCTTACTTTTTAGGGCTGATCCCAATCCTTTTAACGGGACCCTTTCCGTTCCTGCTGTTTATCAGCAGGGCCGACGATCCCTACCGCGAAGAAGCTCCCAGTATGGCGGTTGCCGCCATGGCAGCTTTTTTGGTCCTCAGCTTCCTGGTCAGAATTACCCAGAACCTGATCATCAATATCATAAAAAGAGAACAGAGTAAAAAACAAGCTATAAACACGGAGCTGGTTTACCTGAAAACCCAGATCAACCCGCATTTCCTGTTCAATACGCTCAACAATATTCACACGCTTGTTTACACACAGTCGGCTTCCGCACCTGATGCAGTCATGCGCTTGTCATCGCTGATGCGTTATATGCTTTATGAATCCAATGCAGCAACGGTGCCGCTTTCTACCGAGATCGATTACCTGAAAGATTATATCGCGTTGCAGCAGTTGCGGTATAAACTATCACCAGTCGTCGATTTTCATATAGAAGGAAGTATAGAAAGTTGCCACGTTGCCCCTCTCCTGTTTATACACCTTTTGGAGAATGCCTATAAACACAGTCCGGCAAGATTAGAAGCCGGCTCTATAAAAGTGAAGATCACCGTTACGGAAAATGAACTATTTTTTACTGTCCAAAACCCGGTCGCCAATAAAAGGGATGATTCATTGGAAGAACCGGGTGGGATCGGATTAACAAATGTTCAAAAACGATTGCAATTGCTTTATCCGAATCGTCATCACTTAGAGATCAACCAAAATGAAGATATCTTCACTGTAGCGTTAAAAATAACCGGCATTCAAAAAGGAGTTAATGACCGAAAAGCTGACCTGTTATATCATTGATGATGAGCACCTGGCCCAGCAGATTCTGGAAGCGTACGTGGCAAAGGTTTCCTTTCTTGAGCTGAAAGGGAGTTTCTCCAGTGCCCTGGATGCAGCTGCCCAAATGGATAAGGACAAACCGGATCTGCTCTTCGTCGATATTAACATGCCGGACCTCAATGGGCTTAGTTTCATTTCCATGCTCAATCCAAAGCCCATGATCATCCTCACAACCGCATATGATCAGTATGCACTGAAAGCTTTCGATCTGGAAGTGAGAGATTACCTGCTGAAGCCGATCCCTTTTGAACGATTCTACAAAGCAGTTTTGCGGCTCTACCAGGAATCGAAACCGCATCAGCAGCAGGAACTAACAGAAATACAATCCCCACCGAAAAATGATACGGAACACATTTTTTTGAAGGTCGGTTTCAAGATCCAGAAAGTTCTCATCCGGGAAATCCTGTTTGTGGAAGGGATGAAGGATTACATTGGAATTCATACGACCAAAGAAAAAATCATGACCTTATTAAGCTTTGCCAAACTGACGGAATTATTGCCCGAGCAGAAGTTCTCACGGGTCCACCGCTCCTTTGTGGTTGCTTTGGACAAGATCGACCACATCGAAAAAAACAGGATCAGAATAGGCGATCAGAATATTCCCATCAGTGATACCTATGCAGATGCTTTCTTTAAAAAGCTTGGTGGATTAGGGGTGTAGTAAATTAGAAAACCGAGATAGTAAATTTCTTTCGTTGCCGATTTTTCGAAAACGTTTGTTGCTAACCTTTATACTCGCAGAGTAAGAGATTGAGTACTTAATCCTGGCCTCCTTCCCTATCCTTTTCGTCCAAGTTGTGGATTAAGTGTATGCATCTACGGGATATAGTATCTGGGTAAACACACCGTCAGAATTGAAGATTGACAGATTGCTAATGAACTAAATCAAAAAAAACAAAAGAACGATTTCAAAAATAGTCGCTAACAGATGCTTTTCTTTATACTGGTTGATGACGAGTGTTCAACGATCAACTTTTGATTAGAGGTAATAAAACAATTAATAAACAGAATATTGATCAAATTGTTTTTACAGTCACCGCTTTCGAAACTGTCTTCGATAAGCATTGATGTAAGTAAGGTTTTCCTTTTGTTTAGTGCTTTCGTAGTTCATATAAGCTTCAAGATTCCGCCTGCGAATCAGCTTACCTAAATACCTTTTGGTCGCCAGGGAAAGGGTACAATACAGAAAGGATTGCACCTGGCAATCCTTTCTGTAATGATGCGGCAAATGGTCGTTTAGTCAACTACCCAAACCCGCACAAATTGAGGAAGGATGGTTTCGCCATTGTCAAGGGTGATCATGAAATAAAAAGCCCTTGTCAAAAGAGCGTTGGACGCCGGGTTAGTTGTGGTTGCTGTTTTGGTTTTGTATTCAGTAAAGCTGGTTTCAAATGTAACCGATGTGCCATTGCCCGGAATGGGTGTGTTGGAATACAAACCATTTGTGCTGACCGTGGTTGCTGTTTGAATGGGTGTAAAATTGGCTGTTGTTGCAGCTGCCACCTTGCTGATTTCCTTGATGGTGCGACCACTGTTAGCCGGTATCTGTAACGTAATGGTGATTTTATCATCCGCCTTCGAGGCCTTTACGGTTGGATTGGGTCGGTAATCAAATACATTGGAAACGGTTACCGGTATATCCGGTCTGAAATCACTGAGCGGATTCAGGCCTTCTTTTTTGCAGGCTCCAAAGCCCAGCAAACAAATTAATGCCAGCAGATAAATAAGGTTATTAGTATGCATAATGATGTTGTTTTGATTTTATAAGCCCCACCAAACCTTTTCATTGGTACGTGGTCTTGGGTTGGGCTGATTTGGATTTCGTTGTCTTTCTGTATCCACATAGGGAAAGCGTTTCGGAAGCGTGTTGGGGTCATCGCCAGTCACGTTCAGGGACAGTGCCAGAGGTGGATAACCGGTTCTGCGGAAATCATTGTAGGCTTCAATGCCATTGCCTACCCAGGCAATGTATTTCTGCGTAATGATCTGCTTTCTTTTTTCTTCATCCGTGCCACTCAGGTTCACTACAGCAGGATTGTCGTTGAAATACGTATTGATCTCGGCCTCTGTCATTCCCGTTTTCCGCATCGAGGCCTTAATGCCTTCTTGGTAAAGCGCATTGGGGTCACCAGCGGTGCCGAAGAGCAGGGCCGATTCGGCAAGAATAAATGCCCGCTGAAAATTGGTGAGCAACCGTACCGGCGCTTCCCCTGACGTGCCTACCACGTACGTGTTGTACCTCGATCGGGTGGCCAACACCGGCGCAGCTACCAATTCACCATTATTGAAACCGCGGAAAACGCCTCCGGGTTTTGTATAAAATTTGGCCAGTCGCACGGTATCGTTCTGGCTGCGCATCAGGTCCAGAAACCGGGAGCTCATCATTTCTTCGTTAGGACGGTTGGCATAGTCAAATGCGTACATCGGGTTTTGATTCAGCGAAGAGCTCCGGAACGACACCTGGAAGTCCTGTGCATTGTCGGTAATGTAGTTGTTGCCGTCGATAACACTCGTGATTACAGAGCGGGTGGTATCCGGTGCCACATTGCTGACCTGAATGGCCAGTTTCAGGAGCAGTGTATTGCCCATCTTCTTCCACTTCTCCAGGTCACCACCGTACACAATATCATCGGTGGTAGGTTTTAACGCACTGGGTTTAGAAAGATCAGCCAATCCTTCCCTTACCAGGTTAAAAAGGCTTTGAATACCGGCTTCTTTGTTGCCCAGATAGATATCGCGTTGCGAATCAAATCGCGGCTGTTGAAATTCCAGTCCATAGCCTGCCTGCGAGTAAGGCACGTCGCCAAACAGGTCAGTTGTCAGCGCAAACATATAGGCCAGTTGCAACTTGGCAATGCCGGAATAGGCGGGGCTTTCCGCTTCTGTTTTTTCGATCAGGGTTCTCAGGTTTCCGATCGTACCATAATACAATTCACTGTTCCACTGGTTTTCAAACGCACCTTCCAGTCGATACCCATCGTAGTCATCCGGATCGCCTACAAGGCCGGCATTGTATTGCACCAGTACAGAAGCCGCCCGGCCCAGGTGGTTACCATTGGCCCATGCCAAACCAATTGTTGTATTTGGCAGCAGCAGTCTTGCCGGCACATCCGTCGGATTGTTCGGCGTTTCATTTACGTCAAGATATTTTTGGCATGCACTTAAAGACAGTACACCCAGAGAGAATATGATAATACGTTTCATTCTTTTTAAATGCTTTGTTATTAAAAACTAACGCGTAAACTGGCACCAAGGCTCCGGGTAGTGGGTGTGCTCTGAAGCTCTAGGCCACGCAGGTTGCCGGCACCCTGGGTATTGATCTCCGGATCAAACGGTGCGTTGGGTGCATAGTAAAAAAGGTTTCTGCCGTAAACGGTAAAGCGGGCGCCGGAAAAGATCTTTCTTCCGGCAATGGTTCCCGGAATGTCAACACTGAGTGAAACTTCACGCATGCGCAGCACCGTGGCATCAAATACACCCATGTCACCGGCACCGGAAGTTTGGCCCATACCTACCCAGTAGGTTTGTGCTGGAATCTGGATGGTGTTGGGAACATACTTACCATCTGTTGTTTCAATCACACCCGGGAAGATTCTTGGCAGATCCCGGTCTTCGCCCTGGATCTTCAGCGCTCCCAGGTTCCGGTAGCCAATCACACCCCAGGATACAACATCGCCTCCGTGTTTGTAATCCCACAAGAAGGATAAGGACAGTTTTCCGTAGCGGAAGTTATTGGTAAGACCCGCCATATAATCACGGTTCGGATCGGCAATCACCTGCCCTGCCACTGTACCCAAAGGCAAGCCGTTGGCGGGGTTGATCAGCAACTGGCCATCGGGGCTGCGTTGCCATTTGTTGCCCACAATCACACCATAAGGCTCTCCTTCCATAATGGTGGGCAAGGCGCCGGTAAAGCGGTTGCCATTGATGCTGAAAGAAGTGATACCGCCACCAATCTCCACCACCTTGTTGCGAATACGCGTATAGTTGGCGCTTACATCCCAGGAGAAACGCTTGCCGGAAAGTATTCTTGCATTCACCAGCAATTCAACTCCCTGGTTGGTCATTTTACCAACATTGGCCGTTTTGGTTAAAAAGCCCGTGGAAGCCGGCACACCTACGTTTACAATCTGGTCGGTGCTGGACGTATAGAAATAAGCCGCGTCGATACTTATCCTGTTGTTGAAAAGGCCGAAGTTCACACCACCCTCATACGACGTTGTAAACTCGGGGGTCAGTTCATTGTTGGCAATCCGGGAACTTTGTGCCCAGCCGGGAATAGTACCGAAAGGAAAGCCAAACTGCGCCACGTTATTGCCATAACCACCGGTTACAAATACATTATCCAGCAGGAAAGGATCGGCATCTTTCCCTACTTTGGCCACGCTGGCCCGCAGCTTACCGTAACTAAGTACGTTTGATGCGATCCGAAGGGCATCGGTAAACACATAAGAAGCGGAAACACCGGGGTAAAAGAAGGTGTTGTTGGCCTTGGGTAAGGTTGACGACTGATCGATACGACCGGTCAGCTCCATGAACAGGTAGTTGTTATATGCCAGGGAAAGCTGGGCATAATAACCCAGCAGCCTGCGTACGTTGTTGGTTTCACCCGACTGGTCGAACTTGGATGCATTGGCAACGTTGTAATAACCCGGGATGCTTAAACTGTCCGCCTGGATGTACACGTTCTGGTAAACACGGTTGTTGATATTCTGACCGAGTAAAAGATTTGCATTTAGTCCCCTGGTGAAAATGTTATCTTTTTTGGCCGTGATCAGCAGGTCGCCATTCAGTTCGCTGCGGAAGAAGTTATCTTCAATCACACGACCGGCACCTCCGGGGGCAGCAAAAGAATTGATCGCTGTGATCTTCTTGCGCCGGTCTGTGTAGGCATCTACTCCTAGACGGTAGCCTACACTCAGCCAATTGAGTACAGCGTAATCAAGCCGGATATTTCCAATGGCCCTGTGCACAGTACTGTTAACCGGGTCCTCATACGCACCAAAGTAAGGATTGTTCCGCGTAGAGCTCAGCGGCCAGTTGTTGGTGCCGTCGGGGTTTTTGTAATTGTTCTTATACGATGGCAGGTCGAAACTCCGGGGAACGGAAAAAAGGGTAAACAAGGCACTGTTTGTACCATTTCCCTGCGTGATACCACGCTGCCGGGAGTTTACATAGTTGGCTGAGGCCCCGAAGGAAAGTTTTTCTGTCAAAGGCGTATTGAACTTGATGCCAAGGTTCGTACGCTTGAAAAATGTATTGGGAAGGATACCACCCTGGTCGGTATTGGCGATTGAAAAATTGTAATTCTGACGGGCATCACCTCCATTGACATTCAGGTTGTTTTCATACGTGTTGCCTTTTTCAAAAAAATCAATAAGGTTGTTGGGATAAGCCCTGTAATCGATCACCTGACCGGTAGCCATTAGCAGTCCGTTGTTCAGCCCTGGCGTGGATCCAAACTTCGGCCCCCAGGAAAACACACTGACAGGATCATACAATCCGTTTGAACCGCCGCCGTACAGATTCTGGAATTCGGGAAAGCCATTAACCTGTTGCTGGTTAAACGAAGACATTAAAGTCACTTTTGCCTTGCCTCTGCCCGCCATTCCTCTTTTGGTGGTGATGATAATTGCCCCCGAAGCGGCCCGGGAACCATATAAGATGGCTGCAGCAGGCCCTTTCAGGATATTGACCGATTCAACTTCATTCACATTTAGATCCAATGCACGGTTTGGCGGCTGGTGGTCCTGTAGGGTGTTTCCGGTACGGTCCACATCGTTGGAGATGGGTACGCCGTCAATCACAAAAAGCGGTTGGTTGTTACCGTTAAAAGATTGGATACCGCGAATGTTGATGTTGGCTGAAGCACCGGCAGAGCCACTGGCACCGGTAATGTCCACACCCGCTACTTTTCCCTGGAGCAGGTTTACCACATTCACTTCACCCCTGTCAACCAATTCTTCGTTTTTAATGTTTTGGGTTGCATAACCAAGGGAGCGTTTGTCCCGGGCAATACCCAGGGCCGTTACCACCACTTCATTCATTGTCTGCGTTCGTGCAGCAAGGGTAACCGAGATCGTGTTTGACCCCGTTAAACCCACCTCCTGGGTTTCATAATTCAGCGAAGAAACTACCAAGGTTCCGGCTCCGGGTGGCACCGTGATGGAGAAGTTACCATTGGCGTCTGTTGTAACACCAATGTTAGTATTTTTCACCCGAACGGTAGCACTGGCCACCGGTGCGCTTTTGTCGTCTGTTATTCTACCGGTTATCACCCGGTTTTGCGCCAGCAGTTGCAGGCATAGAAATAAGAAGCCTGATAGCAGAAGAAGAGTTTTTCTCATCAGCAGATTTTTAATTGGGGGCAATATCTTGTAAATCTGCTCTGCCGAAGGCTTGGCCAAACCAAAGAGTGATAATCGATTCCCGAAAGATGAAGATTGGGGATTGAAATACTTTAGCAAAAAATAGAATCTAATTATGTCTCCAAAGAAACTACAGGCAAATGAAGCGGATCAAAGCCTAAGAGAAAAAAGGCGCTGAAAAATTGCAGGTAAAAAAGTCACCATAAACCCTTCATTTACAATCCATGAAGTAGATATATGGTTTTGGATAAAACTCTTGACCTGTCAAGAACCACATGGATCCAAGGAGTAAGTCGATAGCCCCTATCTATGCAGTCAGTGAAATATTTATACCTCGCGTCTGACGTCCGATTTTTGCAAACTGACTGCTTACTAACCCGCACCGAAACCAATTTTAATGTCAATTTTAATTGCCTGATTCAACCTCCTTTTCAGCGCCTCCATCCATGCATCTAAAACTGCAAGTGGTGTTAGAAGTATTGCATGATCATGCCCGGTTAAATGGGAGTTCTCAAAAAACAAAAGCTGCCCCTTTCAAATTTCGAAAGAGAGCAGCTTGCTCTCGTTTTATTTAAATGCTATTTTATCTTATCGTGAATGGTTTGCGCCTGCTGCAGGTGCTGCTGTAAAATGGGCACATGTTTAGCGGCAAAAGCTTTTATTTCCGGGTCTTTTGCATTTTTAGCCGCTTCCTCAAAATCTTCGATGTCTTCTTTATGGTCGTCCACCATCATACGCATATAGGCTTTGTCAAAATCAGCGCCTGTTTTTTGCCGAAGGTCAGTGATGTGGTTCTGGTGCTCGGTACCCGGGTTTGCCGGAAGGGCAATGTTTTTAGCGGCGGCCATCGCTTTCAACTCTTCGTTGGCTTTGCCATGGTCTGTTACCATCCGTTGTCCGAATGCTTTTACATCTGCAGACACAGCATTTTGAGAGGCGTATTCACCTAGCTGTACTTCCATTAACCCACCACTAGCGGATTCCACCAGAAACTCCGTATCGTCTTCCATATCATCTCCCCGATCCAAACTATCGGCCCTTTGTTCGTTTTTCTCTTCTGCTACTTCTACACTATTGTTTTTATCCCCTGCATCGTTGCTACAAGCGATAAGAAAAAACAAACCGACAGTGGCAATGAAACCAAATTTTTTTTGCATGGTAATTTTTACGTTTCTCCTTAAAAAATTGTACCAGTGAATTGCCAGCTTTACGGCATCTGATGAAAAACAACAGTTAACTGGATGAACATTCAGGAAAAAAGGTTGGGTAAAACAAGTTTTATACACGAAAAGGTTACATAGGTTTTTAAGACAAACCTTACTATGTTGCCTGTTGCCTGGTTTATCTTCTTTGCCTGGGCAGGCAAGGAAAGTGATTGCCTTCAAGCAATTATCCTGCTGGAAATAGCCAATGGTGCAAATCTTGCAATGATCCGGCATGAAACTGATAACCCGCGTTTTTGACCGGAAAGGTGCGCCGATCCTTGCCGCGATCTTTGTGGCTTTACTGGTGGCAGAAGGAAGCAGGCAACTGCGAAAAAGAACGCAGCCAAGGGTAAAACGCCTCCTCATAAATTCCATAATTTCCATTCCAGCCTTTTCATTATTGCGGTTTCTTTTGCTTCCGGTTATGGTGCGCCTGGCGTCCAAAAACAGGCGGCTGAAATGGGGATTAAACTATCATTACCAGGCGCCTGGTTTTGTCAAATCTATGCTCACGTTTCTGCTGCTAGATTACTCCAATTATCTCTGGCATATTCTTTTGCACAAAATGCCGCTGTTATGGCGGTTTCATGTGGTCCATCATTCCGACCCGGATTTGGATTTGAGCACGGCCATCCGTTTTCATTTTGGTGAAATGGTAGGATCCGTTATTTACCGCGGAGGATTTGTACTGCTGACCGGCGCCTCACCCATGAACGTGCTGCTCTACGAAATTGCTTTTGAAGGGGCTACCCAGTTTCATCACAGCAATTGGAAACTACCCCTACACCTTGAAAGAGTCCTGAATAAAGTGATTGTTACACCGCGGATGCACGGAATTCATCATTCCATGATCCGGCAGGAGACAGACAGCAACTATTCAATAATATTTTCATTTTGGGACAGGTTGCACCAAACCATTCGCCTGAATGTGCAACAAAACCAGATTGTCACCGGCGTACCGTCTTACAGTGATCCGGATGAATTGACCATAGGTTACCTGCTAAAACTGCCTTTTACAAATATTAGGGAATGGGAGGCGGCTAGTGAGGTTCGCGATGTCAGAGCGGCTTTTCCCGATAAAAACAAATTAGCAGAATAAGAAGACCAGGCATTACCTGCGGTGTGGGAAATAGAATCGAAAATCTGGTTCTCCCCTGCCGTAAAGCCGCTACTTTTTTTCATTACCCTTTCTCAATTTTTTCCCCTCTCCTTTTTTGGGGTTCCAGGTCGCATCCTTGTTTAATCCAAGATCCTGCTGAATTTGGGGCGATGAACATTTGGGTGGCTTGCCCACCATCATCTTAAAATAGCGGATACCATCCTTTACATTTGCCCAGATGTGCCGCGGTGCTTTGAAGCCATAAGCCCTGTATTTGTTCGGCTGAACTTTTCCTTTTGCCCTAACGAAGGTTTCGAATGCTTTAACCCAGTCTGAAAAAGATTGCATGAATTCTGTTTCGGCAATCATGTCTTCTGCCTGGTTGTCGCTGTATTTTCTGTTTTTCCCACTGGTGCAATGCTGCCATAAATTATCGGGCACTTCCACACCGCCGTACCGGCACTGCCAGACCAGGGGCGCATAAGCGTCCCGTTCGTTCTGGAAAGGCTCCGTCTCCGGATCAAAATAATATTTGTGCCGCAAAATCTTTGGCCTGCCGCTTTCATCCATTTCATCTGCGCCTTCATCTCCGTAACAAAAGAAAGCCGCTGTTCTTCCTTCCAGGTGATTTTGGCTCATCTCCTCCCACTGTTTTGTGTGTTCCAGCGCCATCGCCTTTTCAGGGTTCTTGTGATCGATTGTTTTTTCATCCGGGTTGCCGCCATTCATGCAAACCAGCCGGTCGAACAGGAGCTTTAAATTACTGGAAGGTCCATACCAGTTAATGGGACCGATGATGGCCCAGGCATCAGCCATATCCAGCCGTGCATACATATCCAGGTTCCAAAGAAGGTCCGGTTCTTTGCGACTGTTCTTTTCGTAACAGTTGCAGGGCCATACACAAAGCGCCATGGATGTTGACACGCAGGCATTACAGGACTGGATATGTTCCCTTGCATACACATTACCCAGATCTTCATAATCAATTTCCCAATCCTGGGGCAACATGTCAGCCATTTTCAGCATCAGCATTCTTGACTTGCTATCTACACCCGGACAGTTGTACTGCCGGCGTTGCGAACCCGATAGGATCAATATCCGAAACGGACGCTGGGCAGGCGGTAATTTGGCGTTATCATCATTTGGTTTCATTGGTTATGCTTTAAATTTTATTCTGCCGGATCAATTTTTTATAGGTTGAAACAAGATGCTCCTGCGAGCTGCCAAACTTGTATAAAAAATACATCAGGAAAAAAATACCTTGCATTTTAAATATGCCGTTGTCCAGGTACTTGCGGGCCGATGTGGTAACCTTTCCTTTCATGATCAGGAACCGGCTTCGCTTTTTCAGTTGTTTTACAATGTTGTAATCTTCAAACACGATGTGCTTTTCACAAAAGCCGCCAACTTCCTTAAATAAATCCCGGTGCACAAAGAGGCTTTGGTCCCCGTACCGAAAGGCATCCACATCAAACCGGGTAAACCAGCAGTTTGCTTTTAAAAACCAATGCGGATGGTCGAAGGCAAGCTGGAAGCAACCGCTCTTGTACCCTGATGCGTGTGCTTTTAAAATTTGCTCTGTAAATCCTTTTGGCGGGATACTGTCGGCATGCAAAAAATAAAGAACCTCACCCCTGGCCTCCACAGCCCCCCTGTTCATTTGGGCGGCCCTGCCTTTGCGGTCACTAACAACGGCGGTTGCACCACAAGACCGGGCAATCTGCACAGTGTTATCGGTACTGCCGCCATCCGCAACAATCACTTCGATTTGCTGGCCCTGATTGGCCTTGGCAATGGCGCTGAGTGTATTTTGAATCTGATCAGCCTCGTTGTATGTAGGAATGATTATGCTGATCATGTTTTGCTATTGGTTAGTTTGTAATGACAACATGGCGTATAAATCTTTTTCTTCATCCACATCTGTAAACGTGGGCAAACAGTGATACGTTAATTCACGTTCTTTGATCTTGCTGACAGTTGCACTATAAACAGCAGACGTACTCCACTCAATGTTGTGAAACAACCCAGGATGGTTGGTTTTCATTCCCAACAGAAAATAGCCGCCATCGTTTGCAGGCCCGATTACAACATCGATTTGATTCAGCGCATCAAAAGCAGCACGAATGATTTCTTCATCGAGTGCTGGAATGTCCGTGCCGATGATCACCACCTTTTCGTATCCTTTGTTAAATGCGACCACAAATGCATTTTCCATTCTTTCGCCCAGGCTTGCGCCATTTTGCAGATGCTTTTGAAAGGCACCTTTCCAGCAATCAGCCTCCTCAATAAAATCTGAATAAAAAACCAACTTATCAACCGGAAGACGCCTGGTAACGGCTGCCGTATGGTGCAGCAATTGTTTGTACACCGCAAAGGCCCTGTCATTGCCAATGGTTGCGGCCAGGCGTGTTTTAACCTTTCCCGGCACCAGGTTTTTTGCAAAAATCAGTAGCGCCTCCTTCATGGCATGTCATTGATCACTTCTAAAAATAACTGCGACAACTTCACATCGGCTTTGCCGGCTACTTCAATGATCTCGGAAATGTTTACGGGCTTCAAGTTTTCCGGGTCACATTCATCGGTTATCACCGAAACGGCCACACAAGGCAATTGCATGTGCACGGCAGCGATGACTTCCGGAACGGTTGACATGCCAACCATATCCGCACCAATGATTTTCAAATAGCGGTATTCCGCTTTTGTTTCCAGGTTCGGACCATGCACAGCCACATAAACACCTTTCTTTACTTCAATTCGGAGTTCCTCTGCTTTTTGCTGCAAGCGTTGCTTTAATGCAACATCATACGGTTCGCTCATATCCGGGAAACGTGGACCCAGTTCATCAAAATTTTTTCCGCTCAACGGGTTTCCCGAAAGCAGGTTGATATGATCATCCACCAATGCCAGGTCACCTTTTTTAAAATTGTGGTTGATGCCACCGGCTGCATTGGAAAGAAAAAGTTTTTGAATGCCCAATAGTTTCATGACGCGAACCGGAAAAACAATTTCCTGCAGGCTATAGCCTTCATATGCATGAAAGCGGCCCTGCATCACCACCACTTTTTTACTCCCTATCGAGCCGTAGATCAAATTCCCTTTGTGAAATTCAACCGTTGCTACTGGGAAACCGGGAATTTCAGCATACGGAATAGTCACTTCAACTTTGATATGTTGCAGGATTTGGTTGAGTCCCGTTCCCAGAACAATCCCGATTTGCGGATTAATGATTTTCCTTTCAATTAAATAATTCCTTGCTTTTTCAAATGCTTGCATAATGAATAATGTTTTACGTAACAGCGCCGCCACAACTCGAGCCTGCGCCGGCTGTACAACCGTAACAATGTTGTCCAATGATAATGTCCCGATGGAGCAATTCTTCGCCATTCCACTGGCTGAGATGATTGCTGTTGCAGTCAACTTTCAATTCAAGCATCTGGTTAAAATCACAATCATATAAGTAGCCATCCCAACCCACCGATATCGTTGTCCGGCACATTACATTGGAAGCCGCAGAGGGATTATAGGCTTCCGTCAGCTTTTGCATGTATTTTTCATAATTGCCGCTCGTAAGCAGGTAATCCAGGTAGCGGCTTATAGGCATATTGGTGATAGTAAAAAGATGGTTGAAAAAAATGCCAAAGCGCTCCTCCAATGCTTTCTTGTACTCCTTTTCCAGCGCCGCTTGTGCAGGAGGCAGAAAGGCACCGGCAGGATTGTAAACCAGGTTCAGGATCAACCCTGTTCCCTCCTTTCCATAACCAACTTCATTTAATAACTGCAGTGCTTTTATGCTGTTTTCAAATACACCGTCCCCGCGTTGACGGTCGGTTCTGTCCTGCGTATAAAAAGGAAGTGAAGAAACCACTTCAATGCCGTGTTGCTTGTAGAACTGCGGGAGGTCATGGTACTTTTTATTCGCCAGGATAATGGTAAGATTGCAGCGGACGATCACATGCCGTCCCAGCTTTTTAATTTCCGCTACAAACCACCGGAAGTGCGGATTCATTTCCGGTGCGCCACCGGTGATGTCAACTGTCTTCAACGCCGTGTTGCTTTGCAACACCTGCAGACAGAGCAACATGGTTTCTTTAGTCATGATTTCCTTGCGGTCCGGACCTGCGTCTACATGGCAATGGCGGCAAACCTGGTTGCACATTTTGCCAATGTTCACCTGGAATATTTCAATGGCGGAAGGCTTTAAGGGGAACAGGCCCGATGCTGCCAACGCCTGCTGGAAGGGCACCAAAGCATATGAATCCGTTTGTCCATGCGCAAGGATCTCCCACTGCTCATGAACATCAGCAAGCGCATGATGTTGTGCTTTCAGCGATTTCATCTTACATGGCTATTTCCTTCACCTTGTTCATCATTTGCACCCCATGAACCAAAGAAGCGCCGCCCCGGATGGCGCAAGCCACATGCACCGCTTCCATCATCTGTGCTTCGCTCCAGCCTTTTTCAAACGCATCACTGCTGTATGCATCAATGCAATAGGGACATTGAACAGCATGGGCCACGGCCAGTGCAATCAGTGATTTTTCTCGGGCGGAAAGTTCGCTGTCTTTAAAAACCTCGCCGTAGTAAGCGAAAAATTTATCGGCCAGCGGTTTTTGAAAGTCCCCGACTTTGCCAAATTTTTTCAGGTCTTCGGAATTATAATATGAATCGTGCATATGGTAAAGGGTTTTATATGGAGGATAACAAGCAAAACCGCTTGAACGTTCAATTTAAGCAATCAGAAACAAAGGGTCGTGTAATTTCTGCGGAAGTTTGCGGTCAGATGCAATAAGGATAGCGCTGCATGCAAGTCCACAGGTTGCAAACCGCTGATATCTGCCAAAAAGTCTATTTAATGTTCTGGAAGATCTGATGGAACCTAATCACCAAGCACTTGAAATATGTTCGTAAAAACAAAGGGTGAAGAAAACAAGTCAGCTTTAGACTAAAGAAGAGAGTCAATATCTCGAAAAGCTTAATTCGCTATAACAGAAATATCTGACTGTTTACTGGTTAACTATGTAGTTGTGAAAATAAGAATGCATACGTGCTTTTTCACAACTACACAGTAAGAGCTAGGATTGGTCCAGTAAACAAAAATTATTTTACTACTGTCATTAAGGTTTGCTTGCAGATGCCTTTTCACTCAACCTTCTCAGGCTAGCAAACTTGGTTTTTCTTTATATACTTTCCAAAGGAACTCACCGAACAAGGTATTTGCCCATGCAAACCATTTGCGGGTGAATTTCTTGGGATCATCTTTATGGAAGGTTTCATGCATAAAGCCGGTATCACCATGCGTTTTACGCAACATATCAATGCAGGTTTTTATTTCCGCATCACTCCGGCTTGTCAATCCGCGCATTGTAATGGCCATAGGCCAGATCATATCCTGTCCCACGTGCGGCCCTCCAATGCCTTCACCCGCTGTTCCTTTATAAAAGAAAGGATTGGTGGAAGAGAGTATCAGCTTTCGGGTGTTTTGGTAAACCGGGTCTGTTGTTTTGACAGCGCCCAGGTAAGGCAACGATAGCAAACTGGGTACGTTGGCATCATCCATGAAATAATGGTTGCCAAATCCATCCACTTCGTAGGCATACACTTTTCCGGACGTCGGATGGTTTACAATCGCATATTGTTGCAGTGCCTTTTCCACTTCGCCGGCCAGGCTGCGCAATTGATTGGCAAATGCCTGGTCCTTCATAATAGTGGACATCATTTCGGCCGCCTGCCGAAGACTGGTCACCGCAAAAAAGTTGGAAGGGATCAGGAAAGAAAAAACCGTTGCATCGTCACTGGGCCGAAATGCAGAGCAAATCAATCCAACGGGCTTCACGGGATAACCGTAGCCGCTCATGGGAAGCGTGTCGGTAGCAAATGGCGTGGTGCGTTGAAACTTGTAAGGACCATTGCCGTCTTTGCGCTGCTGCTCCCTGAAGGTTTTCAACGTTGCTAAAATGGCGCCTTTCCAATTGCCATCAAATGGCTTTGTATCGCCGGTTACCTTCCAGTAGCGATATGCCAACCGGATCGGATAACAAAGGGAATCGATCTCCCATTTTCGTTCATGCACACCGGGCAACATGTTGGTGTGGTCTTTGGCCCACTCTCCCCGCTTCTCCGGGTCGTTATAAAAAGCATTGGCATAAGGATCTTTCAGAATGCAAGCTGTCTGCCGGTTGATGACTCCCGCAATTAAATTTTTCAACGCTTCATCTTCTTTGACAAATTGCAGGTAAGGCCAAACTTGGGCGCTGCTGTCACGCAGCCACATCGCATCAATATCACCGGTGATGATATACGTATCCGGAACACCGTTCTTCATCTCATGAAATACCGTGGTATCAAGCGTATTGGGAAAGCAGTTATTGAAAAGCCATGCGAGTTCCTTATTCTTTACATTGGCAGAAAATTCAGCGATTGCTTTTTCCACACTGCTGCTCCGAAAACGGCGCTCACCTTCTGCAATCCGTACGACAGGAAATGTTTGGTTAAACGCTGCAAAGCCATTCATTTGACTAAGCAGTAAACCTGATCCGAGAACACCGGTATTCCTGATAAAATCTCTTCTTTGCATGAGTTGTTTTTTTAGACGATGGTTTGAACAGAAAATAATTTGATCGGGTAGTTTGTAAAAACGTATCCTTTTTCTATTGACAAATTGTGCTGCTTAACTTTTCAAGATTGCCGGCAATATTATGATGCCTGAAATTCTGCAATGGAATACCGGAGTATTTTCAATGCTTTTACAATGTGTTTTTCAACCGTACTGACAGATATATTCAGTTGCTCCGCAATTTCCTTGTTTGATCTATTTTCTTTCCGGCTGAGCAAAAAAACCTGCCTGCATTTTTCCGGCAGTGACGCCAGTACCATTTCTATTTTTTGAGACAGTTCTCTGGCTTCTACCTCATTTGCAAAATCGTTTTTGCAAATAGTGCTTAAAAAAAAGTCCTTGTAAGCAGCACGGGTATTGGCCGTTCGGTATTCGTTCAAAATCCGGTACTTCAGGGCTTGGTTCAGATAGCTTTGTAAAGATGTAGAAAACTCGATCTGCGATCGGCGCTGGTAAACGTTGAGAAAAAGCTCCTGCACCAGATCTTCGGCCTTTTGGCGGGATGCCAGGCGCTTGTACGCGGCATTGATCAATTTTGGCCAATATCTATAATACAGAATTTCGTATGCTTTTGTGTCGTTCTCTTTTTGCGTTAATCTGAACAAATCAGCATCCGTTAGTGTGAGATACCTGGGATCAGTTCTGTGCATGCAAATCGTTTTATCAAATAAAAATGAGAAGTACCAAATGTAGAGAATTATTTCATCAACCCTTCAAATTACATCCTTCTTATCGAATTTTAATTTCCGCGAAAATGAGGCGAAGCTCTCCGCCATGGCTTTGCCAACTTCATCCGGTCCCAACAAATCGGTTAAGTCCCGGTTGGTTTCAAAAGAGAGATACCAGGCATCCACGACCTCCCGTTCAGCTTCATTCGCCTCGCCCTTCAGGTATTTATCAATTAAAAAAACTAGAGTATCGCTCATTTGATGGAATAAAACAAGATAACCTCGTTTGTTTAAAAATAAAATTTTTATGGTTTAAACAGATCCACGAATTATCAATTCCGGCTTTTTTAATTGCTGCAACTGATCCAAGGGCGGTACCGTATCACCAAATTGCTGGAGAAGGAAATCAACAGCGGTACTGGCTATAGCTTCTATGGGTTGCCGGATGCAGGTGATACCCGGCGCCATTAACCGGAAAAGTGCATGATCATCAAAGCAAATTATGGCGAGGTCGCCTGGAATTACATACCCAATCTGTTGAATACTTTCCAGTCCATAAACGCCGAGATAATTCGTGGCAAAAAACACGGCGTCAAGCTGCGGGTTCGAATACAAAAAGGCACCAATTTCGGTTACGGCATCTTCGCTCCTTGTGTCATAAGCCAAGCGGAGAATTTGTGCTTCGTTGATTTCAATCCGATGTTTTTCCAAGGTGTCCCGGTAGGCCCTCTCCCGTTCGTGCATTTGGTTTTGGTCCAGATCGTTTGTTATAAAAGCAATGTTCCGGTGCCCTTTTTCGATTAGAAACTCAATGGCCTGCTGCACACCAAAAAAATTATCAACCAGCACGTAGGAGTTATCGAGCTCCGGAAAATAGCGGTCCATTAAAACCACCGGCTTTTTCAGCTCCAACAACTTTTTCACCTCATCCCGCATGCCTGTACTGGGTGTAATTAAAAAACCATCTACCTGCCTGTGAAGAAGAACTTTTATAAGCTCACTGCCTTTTTTATCGTTGTTGTCTGTACTGCAATAAACAATCTTAAAACCCAATTCATTGGCTTTGTCTTCAATTCCTTTTGCCAGTGATGCAAAAAAAACGTTGGAAATGTCCTCTACGATCAGGCCCAAGATCTTTGAACGTCCGGTGCGAAGACTAACGGCCGTCTGGTTGGGCATATAGCCCGCTTTATCGGCAATCGCTTTTATTTTTTCAGCCAGTTCATCACTTATGCGCATTTGCTTTGCCTTTCCATTCAGAACAAGCGAAACGGTGGAGGGAACAACTCCAGCCTGTAAAGCGATGTCCTTTATGGAAACTTTGTGCATGCGGCTTTGCGTTTTTGCTGCTTGGTTTTAATGCCTCCGATTTTATATAGTCGCTGGTTTTTTCTGGTTGATCGTTACCGGGTTTACTACAGATGTCTTCCATACACTCGCAGCTCCCAACAATGCTGCGTCTTCATTCAGGATGGCAGGTTTTACATCTACTTGCAAATTCTGATGAAGGAACTCCTGCTGCAGTGCACCCACAAAAAGAGCAAATGATTTTGCGATGTTACCGCCGACAACGACCGTTTCAAAATCAAACTTGTTTTGAATGGAACGAAGGTACAATCCAAGGTTTCTGCCAAACTCATGGAATATCCTTTTTACCAAATCAACTTCAGCATTGTCCATCATCTCTTTCACGTCGACCACCATTTGTTGCGTAAGTTCAAAATAACGTTTCACAAACCAACGTGTAGAAAACAGGTCTTCTGCAATTCCGCCCGCATAAGGATCGCACCAAAGATTGGCATCATACACAAAATTGTTGTGGTACACAGCAGAACCAAAGCCGGTACCCAATGTAAGCCCAAGTACTTTATGGCAACCTTTTGCCGCCCCGCCAAAAACTTCGCCTTTGAGAAAACAAGCGGCATCGTTCATAAAGGAAATGTTGTTCCGCTCAATTGACAACTTTTCCGATAAGAGCGATTTTATATTCAACCCATACAAAGCGTCATATTTGTTTTGCTCCTGCATATACGCAATGCCTTCCTCATAATCAAACGGTCCGGGCATGGCAATTCCAATCTTTACAGGTTGTTGTGCCAGTTGATGACAACTTTGGGCAATCACGCTGCTCCATGCAGAAATAATCTCCTCCGCGCCGGCCATTGCGTTCACCGAACGCCTGTTGATCGTTGGCATCAAAATACATTGCGAGTTCAGATCAACAATAGCAGACGTTATGTGAGACCCACCAATATCTACCCCAATTGCGAGTGATTCAACCATAGTTGTGTTTTTGAGCATTCATCTTCACCTTTTATACAACACCTGATGCGTAGTGGCGGATTCGAAATTTAGCGATGAACGCAAGTTTTCGTACGGATCACCAGAAGTATAAAGAAGTATTAATTGTGATCAAATGTAACAAATTCACCATTTAGATTCCAGCCTCATCGACGAGGACCATGAAAAAAGATCAAATGATTTGCATTCCTTCTGCGATCGACGAAATAAATTTTACAACAGCCCTTTTTCTTTTAATAAAGCAGCAGCTTCAATCAGCATAGCGCCACTTGCCTGGGTTGTAAAATCTGTGGTAGCGCCCGGAGGGTTTTTCCAATACGTACCATAGAGCAGATAGTTTTTATCAGTTCCTGCATTCCAAAGCATTTGGGCATTGTGTTTCAGGTAGGTTGCGTATCGTTGCTTGTCGGAACTTACCATTCCGGGAGCCATAATAAGTTGCGTCAGGTACCGCACAAACACCCCTTTAAAAAGCCCGCCATCGCCACCACCTTCATCCCGCAGGAGGTTGTCGGTAAAATTGGTGAGTGTGTTATCTGTCAAGGTGAAATTGGCTGCCTGCAAGGCATCATTTAAATACCCTGCGTCGTTGGTGATGGAATAAAGTTCAACCGCTGCACCAATAAACGTTCCCTGGTTGTAGGTAAACTTCCAGGTCGTGTTTCGTTTTCCGTCATTGTCAGAATTCATGCCGTCATATACCCAGCCAGTGCTTTTGTTATAAAGACTGTCTTTGAGCCAGGTATATATTTTTTTCGACCAGGCCAGGTCATCAGCATTGTTTGTCTTTTTGTAAAGACGTGCCGCAAGGATAGCTGCCGGTGCATTGGCCGGTGTGTTCTTGTAGTAAGGCATTGCCTTGCGCCAGGCGATTCCACCACCCATCGTAGTATTCCATCCATTTTTGATATCGGTCCACAAGCCATCTACGACAGTTTTGTATTTCTGATCACCGGTTGCCTCAAATGCCCGCAGCATGGCCAAGGCATTCCACTCCATATCATCATAAAATTCATTGATGAAAGTGTTACCGTTTTTACGGTTTACGCCGGTAAACCATTTGTCCATATAGTTTTTGTATTCGGCATTGCCAGTTCTGAGATAGGCATCAACCAAAATGTCAAGTCCATGTGCCTGCGGCCAGTAGTGAAAAGCAGTGTTGGTATTCTTTTCGTTGAAATAATTGTCGGCATTATTCCAGAATCGTGTGATGGTAGCGCCAGTACTGCTGTCAGCAGCTTTGGCCCAATCGATGGCCGGTGGTTTTGGCGTTCCGGTCCCACCTGTCGAACCATCATCGTAATCTTTTTTGCAACCAACAAGGCTTAATAAAACAAAAAAGGCCGGTATAAAAACGTTCGTGATTTTGTGCTTCATACTTTCCGGTTTGTAAACGGTCAGGATCGTTACCCGTTTGAAAAAATGTCCTGGCTTTGTGCTTTCAAAGCCAGGACGATTAGGACTGCTTTGTGAGAGAGAAAGACGTGATTATTTAATGACGATCTGGTGGTTATACGGCGCATCCGGCTTGAAGTTCAGGAACATGTCCACGTTCTTCAGGTCGGCTTCTGCCGGGAATTTGAATGTATAATCCCACTGGTTTACGTTTTGCTTGAATACATTGTACCAGGCAGCAGGCGTTGTCGCCGTCGGACGGCTGTTATCGCGGTTAAAGCTGGCCCAGTCTTCCACTGATTCGGTTCCGTCGGCTGCCTTCAGGTTCATACGGAATTTGTAGCGCTCATCACGGCCCCAGCTTTCCTGTCTGAATTCAACCTTTACGTTTTCCGCTTTGAATACACCGTTGCCAGCATAAGCCAGCTCCGATTCAATGGCATTGCGGGGAGCAAACCAATATCCTACTTTGGTGATTTCGGTAAGCTTAACGGCTGCATTGTTGAAGTCAAGTTCGATGCGGTAAACTTTGGGTGTTGTTGTAGGCGTTGCCGTGCCAGGGCCTTCTTTCAGGAAGGAACCCTGCACCTGGTAAGATGTGGGTGTACCTGTTAGTTTATTGACGAAGCCATAGTTACCGGGCTTTAATTGGGTGTAAATTTCAAATACACCCGGTCCGGTTGATTTCATTTTGATAGCAGATGCCAGATCAGCACCGGCTTCTGTACCACTACCGGTCAGGTAAACTTCTGTAGGGATTTCAGCAAATCCTGCAGGTCTTTCCACTTCAATCGTACGAGATACCGATGCCATTTTTACGTTTGTGCCTTTTGATGCCAGTACGGTCCAGCGCAGCTTTCCTTTTGAAAGTGATTGAATACCGGCAAAGTTGGCAATGCGGTTCAGGTCCTTGTGGCTCAGCGTAAGCTTATTCTGTACACCGTTTCCTTCTGAACTGATTTTGTATATCGGTGCAGAAAAATCCCCACCTTCTTTATCAAAGGCAATTTCATACATCACGAGGGAACCATCTTCGGCTTTTGCCTGCTCCCATTCAAACACCACGCTGGCTGATGTTGCCGGCTCAAGTTTGACAAACACATTATCCACAGGTGCATAAATCGCCGACACTTCCGTGAGGTTCATATTGATATCTCTTTCGTCTTTTTTGCAACCGCCGAAGGTGAAAGCCAGCAGTAGGATAAAGAGGGATGAAAGATTGAAAACTGAATTTCTCATATAACTATTTTAAGTGGTTGATATTACGGTTGAATTAGTAGTTAGGATTTTGCGAGAGATTGGAATTTTTCCCGATTTCTGCGGCAGGTACCGGCCATAGATAATGTCTCGATGGGTCGAAAGTCCGGAGCTGAACTCGGAGGTAGCCGTTGTCAACGGAAGGATCACCAAATTTGGCGCCGTGCACCCAGCCATTGAGAACGTTTTCTGCAATCTTCCAGCGACGGATATCATCAATACGCAAGCTTTCCATGGCAAACTCGGTTCTTCTTTCATTGCGAATGATTTCGGTAAGATTACCGGTGCCGGGAAATGCGAGTGCGGCCGGATCGGTAAACCCTGCTCGTACACGGAGCGGACGAATGGTTTTGTTCCATACGTCTTCGGTCATTTGACCCAGTGAATGTTTTGCTTCCGCATACATCAGTAATACTTCAGCATAACGGATCAGGATTAAATTCAATCCGGAATTGAAGCCTGCAACGGCTGTTGGATCGTAATACTTTTTCCAGTAATAACCGGTAGCCGTACCCTGGCCGGATGCTTTGTATTCGTTTTTGGCCGCTGCATCCGGATCACTGCCGGGCCGGATATAAATGGTTTGATTGGAACCATTGGCATTGCGCCAGGTAGCACCATGATAAATGATGGTTGCAGCCAGGCGAGGATCGCGGTTGGTATAGGGATTCGCTTCATCATAACCTGAACCGGCCTCGTTGATCCGTTTTCCGTTCAGCATCACGTAACTGTTCACCAGTTCCTGCGTGGGTGCCATGTTATTGCCTCTAGCACCGGCAGAAAGCGGAACAAAATCAATATGCTCGCCCCAGGTACGCAGGTTGGGTACGTATTGCAAATCGAGAATAACTTCGCTGTTATACTCATTCGAAGGACTGAAAACATCTTCATATTTCGACACCAGGCTGTACGTCCCGTTGGCCGATTGATTGTTCATTAACTCTTCGCAAATAGCCACCACGTCTGCCATGCGATCACCCTGGTAAAGCAGCACTCTTGCTTTCAGGGCTTTTGCCGCGCCTTTTGTGATACGGCCTCGGTCAGCGGCCTGGTATTGCGTATTGGTTGGCAAAACAGCGGCAACAGCATCCAGTTCATCAGTGATGAATTTCACCACTTCTGCTTTGGGTGTACGGGCCACTGTCTTGGCTTCGTCCGGTGTGATGTCCGTTGTCAGCAGCGGAACGTCGCCCCACCAATTGGTAAGCTTAAAATAATGAAACGCACGGATGAAACGCACTTCTGCCTTCATGCGCTCTTTAAGCTGCGCATCCATGGTTTTATTATTGTCCACATTATCCAGAAAAATGTTGGCGGCCTTGATGCCGGTGTAATAGTAGTCCCACTCGCTAAGGAAACGGGCAAGTGTAGGTGTAAAGCTACCACTGCTAATGGCGTCCGGAAAACCGGCACTAATGCCCAGCCTTGTGTAGGCATTATCGCTCAGCGCTTCATTGTAGAAAAAGAGCTGGCTGTTGTACATCCGGTTGTACACGTTGTTCAGCGCATTGTTGATGTTTTCGCCGGATTCCCAAAAGTTTAATTCGGTAAACCGGTCGGTAGGCGTCAGGTCCATCTTCTTACAACCCGTTACCGCAACGGCAAACAAGGCCAAGAAACCGATTGACTTGAAATATTTACGAAACATGTAAGGTTGCATTTAAAATGTTAGAAAGTAAGGTTCAGGCCTGCACCATAAAATACCGGCAGCGGATACGCACGACCACTGTTGGCATTGGCACCCATGCTGGTGTTGTTGCCAAACTCCGTGTTTTCCGGATCGATGAAATCCATTTTGGTCAGCGTGAACAGGTTTTGCCCGGTCAGGTAGATGCGGGCCCCTTTCAAACCTGCTTTTTCCGCTACGCTAATAGGCAGGTTGTAGCCAATCTGCACGTTTTTCAAACGGCCATAAGCTGCATCAAAAAGGTAAATGTCTGAACCGGTGCGGTAGTTGTTCTGGTTCGAAGGACTGCCCGCTTCAGCCAGGCGTGGCCATTTGGCGTTTGGATTTGTTGGCGTCCAGTAATCCGTTTGATGCGTGTACATGGTACCGGCATAACCCACGTGGAACGGCTCCACCAATTCACCACGAATCATCAACTCACGGCGACCCACACCCTGAACAAATACCTGCGCATCAAATCCTTTAAAGTTGACACTGTAAGTAAAGCCAAATGTGTAGCGAGGAAATGGATTACCTAAGATGTACTTATCCTGGTCATCAATCAAACCATCACCGTTTTTATCCTTAAAGCGAATATCACCCGGAGCGACTGTAGCATTGACCGGTGCAGCGTAGGTTTTAATATCATCCAATGTTTGGAAATAGCCATCGCGACGATAACCCTGGTAAACCGTGATCGGAAGGCCAACACGGCGCACAAATTCAAACTCCTCTTTGCGCAGCACTTGTTCCTGTGCACCAAATGTATAATTCACCAACTCGTTGCGGTTATCAGCAATGTTGAAATTGAAGGTATGGCTGATGTTTTTGCCTGACAAGCGGTATGTCAGACTGGCTTCCCATCCACGGTTGCGCACTTTGGCGGCATTGTAACTGGGAAATCCGGCACCAAACAGTTCGGGCACATCATCTCTGGGAACCAGGATGTCGCTTGTGGTTTTGTCAAAAACATCAAACGATACGAGAAGTTTTCTTCTCAGCAACTCGGCATCCAGACCCAGGTTGGCCGTGGCGGCTTTTTCCCAGGTAATTTCCGGATTACCCAAAGAAAAGCCGGAGCCACCAACAATAACATTGTTGAAACCATAGGCATTTGCATAATTGAAATAAGAAGTCTGGTACTGGTAAGGTCCAACATTCTGATTACCCAATACACCATATGATGCACGCAGTTTCAATTCGCCCACATTGTCTCTGAAGTCGCTGAGGAAATCTTCCTGTGTTAAACGCCAAGCGGCACTTACCGAAGGGAAAAAGCCCCAACGGCCTGCTTTTGGAAAATTAGAAGAGCCATCATAGCGGAATGAAACCTCACCGATATATTTATCGTTAAAAGAATATCCTACCCTTCCAAATACCGAATTCAAACTGCTCTCACTGGTACGCTGATTTGTGTTCGCAGAGTTTGGATCAACCACGGTTCCGGTTGTGGGAATACCAAAAACAGGATCCGTAAGGGTTTTGCGTACACTGTTGCTTTCACTTTTGAACGATTCATTCGATCCGCCAACCAAAACGTTTACATCATGATCACCAAAACGTTTTTTGTACTCGGCAATTAACTGCGTATTGGTCAGGAGTGATTTATAGTTATCGTCATACACTTCGCGATCCTGTCCATAACGGCCGCCAGGGAAAAAGGACAGCTCCAACCGGCGTCCAAATGAGTGGTTTGACCGAACGGTTCCGCCAAAAACACCACGGATCTTCAGGTCACGGGTAATGGACAATTCGCCTGTAAAACTTCCGAAAATTTCGTCGTTATTGTAGCGGCGGTATCCACCATTTTCCAACACTGCTTTTGGATTGAATTCAGAAGAAACCGCATTGGTTAAATAACGGCCCAATGAATCCTGAAAATTATAAAGCAGAGGAACACGAGAGGCGTCTACAATCAACGTACCAGCACTGGACGAATGATCCTTACCATTTGTTTTGGCGTAGCTCAGGATAGTTGTTAGCCTGAACTTCCCTACTTCAGTTGACTGGTTTAGGCGAAGGTTATACCGCTTATAACCATAATCCGGACCGATAAAATTATTCTCCTGATCAAGGTAGCCAAATGATACGAGGTAAGTATTGGTTTCCCCGCCACCCCTTACACTGAGATTATGGGATTGCTGCCCGGCCTTTTTCAGGATGTTGGAAAGCCGCCAGTCGCCGTCACCTTGTGCGGCAATCCGCTGAATATCGGAAGCGGAATAAACCGGCTGCCGGCCAGAATTTACCAGTGATTCATTTTTATAATAGGCATTTTCCCAGGCATGCACGGGTTGTGCTGCAATTTTCGGTTTGGTAATGCCGTACATGCCTTCATAACTCAGCGAAGGCCTTTGATTTTTACGTCCTTTTTTGGTGGTGATCAACAAAACGCCATTGGCCGCACGGGAGCCGTAAATAGAAGCTGTACCCGCATCTTTCAATACGGAAATAGTTTCGATATCATTTGGGTTTAGCAGGTTGAGGTCTCCCCCAACGATACCATCAATGACCACAAGCGGATCGTTATTACCCAGTGTTCCCAAACCACGGATATTGATGTTGAGGCCCTGGCCCGGTTCGAAATTTTGTTGCTGGATGATCAGGTTGGGTGAAACCCCTTGCAAGGCCTGGCTGACATTGGCCACAGGCTTGCCTTCAATGGCTTCAGACCGGATCTGGTCCACCGCACCAGCTACAGAAACACGCCGTTGGGTGCCATAACCTACAACCACAACATCTGCCAGCGTGTTGCTGGCCGTTTGAAGTTGAACGGTCATGTTGGTACTGGCCGGCAATTCGCGGGACGTATACCCCACGGAGCTAAATACAAGGACACCGCCAGCAGAAGGCAGGGTCAAAGAAAAATTTCCATCGACATCCGTAGTGGTCACCGTGGTTGTGTTTTTCAACTGAACCGTGACGCCGGGAAGAGGACTGTTGCTATCGTTAACGACTTTACCACGAGCCGTGGTTTGGCTGTAAGCCAACAAGGTAAGGCACTGCAACAAGACTACCAGCAATACGATGCGCTTACAGTAAGCCAACGTTCTGGTTGTTGCATTTAGCCGACCTGCCGGCCGCTTCAATAATGACATAAGCATGCAAGTTTAATTTCCTGAATGATAGGTTGATTAGATATCTGATACTTTGTCACGGAAGAGAAAACAATCCGCTATGCATGCAGGATTTTTTTTTCATTTTTCAATGCCATGCCTGTCTGGGAATAAAAAAACGGGAAGCAAATCCATTGCTTCCCGTTTTCTGATGATTTCTCAATCTTCTGGTTTATCGACCTGCTGTTTTTCTAAGATTAAAAAAGAATACCTCTCTGAATGACAGATTTTTCAAGGTAGATTATTTTGTGACAACCTCAATGGTCCCTCCATTTCTGAACAGGTCGTGCGGTACAAAATATCCTTGCTGCGGGTTGCCGTTAACGCGGATGTCCTGCAGGTGCCGGCTTTTTTTATCTTGCTTGATGGTCAGTACTTTTCCATTAGCCTGCGTCCAGTTTACTTCGTCAAAAACCGGTACGGTTACCAGGTAACGATCTTCTGCTGCTGCATAGGGGTATAAACCAAGGGCACTGAACACATACCAGGAAGACATCTCCCCCGCATCATCCATGCCGCTGAGATCGAGGCCCTGCGGACCCATGCCATACAAACTGTCCAGGATAAAATCAATCATCTTTTGCGATTTTTCCGGCTTGCCAATAAAATGATAGGCGAACGGCGCTTCGTGGTCGGGCTGATTGCCGTGGCAATATTGCCCGATCATCGTTTCCACGTTCCGGGCAATATGGTTCGGATTCCAAGGAACCGTAAACAACGAATCCAACTTGCTTTCAAACGCAGCGTTTCCACCATATAGTTTGATCAGGCCCTCCATATCATGTGGTACAAAAAACGAAAGCTGCCAGGCATTGGCTTCGCGATACATATATTCATAATACGGATACTGCGGATCGAAGTTCTTTACCCACTCACCATTTTCCAGGCGGCCGCGCATAAAACGGGTGGACGGATCATATACATTTTTATAGAACTTGGAACGTTCCATTAGTTTCCGGTAAGCCGCGGTGTCGCCCAGCTTTTTTGCCATCAGCGCCAGGGAATAATCATCATAGGCATATTCCAGGGTTTTGGACACGCCTGCTTTTGCCTTTGTTTCCACATGCGGTTTTTCAATGTGCGGTTCCGAAATGTAGCCTTTCTGCATGTATTCTGCCAGGTGCGGACGGCTCCGACCTTCTACAAATGCATTCTTTAGCAAAAGTTCGTACGCACCTTTTACATCAAAATTTTCAATGCCGCGCAGGTAAGATCCTGCAATAAACGAAGCCGCATGATCACCATGAAAAAAAGTGGGAATAAAACCGGTTTTGTCGCCCCTGTCTTTCAGCGATTGAATGACATCGGCTGTGACCTTGGGTGAAACATTGGCTAACAACACCAGTTTGTTTCGGTACGTGTCCCATAGCGATGGAATTTCGTAATAATTGAATGCTGCTTTAACGACAGACTTTTTTTCATCGAAGTATTCACCGTTCACATCACTGCGCAGGGCCGGCCATTGAACTGCACGATAGAGCGAAGAATAAAAAAGCTGCTTTTGTTTTTCCGTTCCCCCTTTTACAGCAATCTTCGAAAGGAGTTCTTCCCAGGTGTTATTGGCAGCGGTACGTATGTCTTCAAATGATCTGGTACCGATCTCCTGCTCAAGGTTTTGCTTTGCATTTTCGGTGCTGACAAATGAAAGCCCGATCTTAAGTTCTACCGCTTTATTATTATCATCTGCCAGGTGTATGATAGCTCTTCCGTCGCGTTTGCCTTCGGCGATCTCCTCCAGGTTGCTGATGGTGCCATTCAGGGTTGCGTAGAAATATATCTTGTCATTTCCAACATCCTGAAAACCCTTTACCGCCGACTCTCCTGCTTTTTCGATGCTCCAGGCTCTGACTCGATTGTTTGCTCTTGCCAGGTCAAACAGAATTTTTCGGCCCTTGTTGTTGGCAAACGTGTAATGATGGTAGCCGCAGCGAAGCGTGGAAGTCAGGCGAACATTGATATCATAATCCTGCAGAAACACTTGGTAATAGCCCGGAGCGGCTGCTTCTTTTTGGTGAGAAAAACGCGAAGCAAAGGGTGCCGTTGTTTTGCTGGCTGGCAATGGGAGAACGGGAATGTTGCAAAGGTTCCAGTGGCCCTTGTTGGTATGTGTAAAGCCCAGGATCGTACTGTCCTCGTACTCGTAACCGGCTCCAGAACCATATTCTGTCATCGGACTCAGTTGCACCATAGCGTTGGGCAATGTGGTACCCGGGTAGGTTAATCCTGACCAGGGACGCCACCCTTTGGGAACCGTAAAGCCAACAATCCGTGGATCGGTTAATGGCGTTGTGCCGATAAATGGATTTACATACCGCGTAAAACCCTCGTTCATTGATACCATTACCGGCGAAGAGGTTTTACAGGACACAAAAGCGATGATAAAAAGAGCAACTATTATGGGATGGTGTATACGCATGCTGAAATTCTTTTTGATCGGGTGAGTTTCCGAACCTTAGTCACGTAAATAACGGACTGCCGCTATTGGTGTATTGGAAAATAAAAATTAGCGCTCCTCTTGCTAAGAGGAATGAATGCTGTTGGAGAATCTCTCCGAGAAGTATGTTTTGTACGAAGAGGAAACGTTTCACCGTTTCCTCTTCTGCATTTGTAACTTTTCTATTCGCACCAAAGGGTGCATCCTTCTTTTATTTATTTTTCATTTTTTCTTCCAGGAGTTTAATAAAATAGCCGCCTACCACGCTTCGTGCCTGGAAGCCAACTTGTTTTCCGTTGGTGGTTTCGTGCCAGTCGCTGAGCGGCACACGGGTGGGTGTTTCCATGGCAAACTTATATACCGGCTGTACCAGGGCAGCAAACTCTGACGGGTTATCGGTTAGAGTCGCCGTCCACAATATCCAGTCGGATTTGGTGTAGGTCTTGCGGCTGTCCAGCGGCAGGCCAAATTCGTTTTGTTTGGAGAGATAATATTTCATTTCCGTTGTATACACTTCCTTTGGAAACAGCTCCAAGCCAAGCACTTTGTCCCAAACCAGGTTGTATTTCTGGCTCCAGGTTCCTTTTTGATCAAAGGCCAGGCTGTAATGATCGCCGTCGCCTGCAATCTGCATCCACCTGCCTACCATTTCTTTGGCCATGTTATTGTATTTATCAGCCGTTGCTTTTTCACCCAGCATTTCTGCCAGCATCCCGTAGGAACGAAGTCCCACAATGGCTTTGATGGAAAGATTGGCGTTGCGGGCCAGGTGACCGGCAAAATCATCGGTGCTGAGCTGGTTGGCGGGATCGAAGCCTTCCTTGCTTAAAAACTCGGCCCAGGTGGTTAACGTATTCCAATGTTGTTTGGCATAAGAAGCATTGCCCTCTGCCCTTGCAATGGCTGCAGTCAGGATGAGCATGTTGCCGCTTTCCTCTACGGGCATGTCTTCACCATAGGTCTGGCCGTTTGCCATGGGGTACGTACCCAGGTCGTGCGCCGCAAAGGGCTTTTTCCATTTTCCGCTTTCGCTGTAATAGAAAATGCCGTTGAGCATTCCTTTGAGCAGATCGGGATTATACAAAAGAAACAAGGGCGCAGATGGATAGGTCACGTCCACCGTATTGATAGAGCCGTTGCTGAAGTTTTCCTTGGAAAGAAACAGGATCTCACCCTGTGGGCTTTTTACCAACTTGTGAGCCGCAATGGCCTGTCGATAGGCCAGTACACAAAGTTTTGCGTACTCCTCCCCTCCTGCATTTTTTGTGTCGGCATACAATTTTCGGTCAAAGGCCTTGCATTGCTCCATAATCTGCCTGTAGTTATCAGCGGCCGCCTTTAGTTCGGTTTCGATGGTAGAGCCGCCCTCCTTCCACCAGGGTTTCAGGTTCTGGCCAAAATACTGAACCGAATACAGGTCATCATACCCCAGCATTACAAATCGCTCTACAGCACTCTTTCCTAGCGAGCCCAAGTCCAGCACCGTGTTCACCATCAAGGCTTTTCCGGTAGTAGATGTTGCTGTTTTTGCAGTGGAGAAACTGCCAACCGCTTCCGTTGCCGGTGTAACGTATTGCAACGGTTTTGCTGATTGCGGTGAGGCCACATAGAGGTAACCCCAGTCGATGCGCAGATCATCACCTTTTTTCTGAAGCACGGGCTGGGAAGTTGTTCCGGCTTTTAGATATGACAGATTCCCGGTTACACCTTTTTGTACAGAAACTTCCTGAGCCGGTGTGTTTACGGCGAGATTCGTTGCCGCACCCAGCAACACCTGTACGCGATGTGTTTTTCCATCCGCAGCCGATGCGCTGAACGTCAGGTACGAAACCGGCCGTGAAAGCAGGTCCAGGTTGTTCATCAGCAACGGCGAAGTAAAGGTGAGTGAAAGATCAACAGGACCACAACGAAACTTATACATGGTCTGCGTAGCCGTAACGGTTACGTTTTTTTGCTGCGCAACAGCAACCTCGCTTTTATCTTCAACCTCGTTCACAAGCCCGACATCCAGCCATTGTCCTCCGGCTGTATTGGCTACATGAATGGCCAGCACATTCTTTCCCTTTTTCAGTTTTCCACCGGCAACACCTTTCAACGGAATATACACGTGTTTTCCTGTCCAACCTTCCTGTTGGTAAATGCGGTTGCCGTTCAGGTAAATTTCAATGTTATCATCGTGGTGCAGTTTCAAATAAAGATTTTTGTAATCTGCGTTTGACAATTCAAAGGTGCGGCGCACCCACAGGTCATTGCTTTTCCAGTAGGTTTTGGCTTCCGTACGGTTGTCGCCAAATGGAGCGGCACCAGCTTTCCAGGGCTTATCATTGAAATCTACCGCCATCCATCCGCTCGGCGGAGTTTCCAGCGTGTATTGGGTTTCATAGGTCACTTCATCGGCTGCCGGCAATACGGTTTCAAACTTTCGTTCTGCATTGCCCATAAAGCGATACAATTTTCCATCTACTTTCAGCAAGCCAAGCAACGAATGATCGGAACCCGTCCAGTGCTTTGTAGGTTGCGCCGTTAGCGTATCCTGCATGGACCAGATACTAAAATACGGATCGTGTGTTATGAGGGGATATGCTGGAGCTTTATTGACCTGTGCAAACGAAATGGCTCCGAAGCAAAAAAGGGTCAAAAAGAAACTAAGCTTTTTCATTTATATAATGATTTAATTCGATTCATCGATTCGACAACCCGATTGATACTGTCTAAACTGCTTTTTTCGCAATGCCATTCTTATGTAAGCAACTATTACTTTCCCCTGGTTGCTGTAACACAAATACGGTTTACCATTACTGTTGAAGGCTTCAGGATAAAAAGACATTCGTCTCGCCGAAATAAGTAATCACTTTGTATTTTTATGACATAGTCACTTGACGAAGCTTCACCCTCTATTTGAATAAAATAAAAAATGTTGGAGCACTGCATGCAATTAGGTTTGAAGTAACATTTTCATCGTATCCGTTAAAACACAGCTTTTACGTCTGAAACTTCTTGCAGCTATAATTGCCGGGTTCCCTGATTAATGCTTACTTCTACATTCTTTAATTGAAATCTACCGGACAGTTCTTGCATCAAAACCGCACACCTTTTTCCGAATCATTTTTGTAAATAATTGATACGCACCCGTTTATTGGATCGGCATTTTATTCGCTGCCAAATTGAGAACGTACAGAAGCATACAAGATTGATCAGATTTAATTTGGTTGCCACAGACAATTTCTGAAACATCTAAAATTTGTTAAGCAGGTAAAAACCTGCTAGTAGTTACGCAGTATAAGAATGAATAGATCAGTCCATTTGCAGGCGTACGGTTATTCATTTCGCTTTTTACGTAAAAAGCTGCTTTATGGAAGAGAATAAATTCTGGGACTTACTTGCCCGAAAGCTAGCCGGCGAAGCCAGTTTACGGGAATTGTATGAACTGGATAAAGTTATTTATGCCGAGCCAAGGCTTCAGTTTTTGGCAAGACTTGTAATGGAACTTTGGCGAAACCGGGAAGTGATTGCGAAGGAACCTGAAGGTGAAGACAGGTTTATCCAGATTATACAAGAAGCCTATTTACGGAAACTTCTGCACGACAAATCTGCGGACTGCAAATAACAGTATTTATTTACCACTCACAGTGCATAGCTTTCAGCACGTCTTTTAATTTGTTCTTTGTAAATAAAGAAACTGAACCCGGGTTAGTCGTTAATAAACTACAGCAAAGAAAATATGGCTGCAGAAAAACCATTCTAATTCAGGTTTCACCTGCTTTTTGTCCAGGTATAGTTTGTGCCCGTTTTGGGATCTTTTGCCGTGAGAGAGGTTGCTGTCAGGTTTAAGATGCGATAAGTTTGCGAAGCGCCGGGCTGGTAACCAAAATCGCCAATTGTCAGGTTGTTGCCAACAAGCTGACGGGCCCATTCATTGGTGGGAAAGACCGCACCGTCTTCCACGGTTTCCGTAATGCGGTTTCCATTCAATTGCCACTGACCTGTTACCGTAAATTTCAGTTTAAGATCCACGGCCTGGCTCATCTCATTTTTAAACTGTATCAGCATTTCACTTTCATAATCATAAAGGCCATCCTGGTGGTAGGTTGCTTTGTTTTCGGCAATCAACATGGCATTGTCAATGCCTTCCGGTACAGCCCCCCCTTCGCCATATAGCAAGGCAAGGGCTTTGTCGCCAACAACAGTTTGCGTAAGCTGCCAGGTTCCCATCAACATCCCGGCATCTATAGTGCCAGTGGAAGAAACCAACTGCCCGCTGCCGCTATCCCCGGAAGGTTTGTTTTCGCCGCCATCCTTTGGGAATTTTTCCGGCAATACCAGGGCTTCGCTGTTTTCTTTTGTATAGTTGGTACCACCAATGGCGGCCAGCACTGCGCCCAAACAGATCAGGAGAATAGCCGAATTGTTGGACTTTAGCTTGATGGTAAAGATGTTGATCTCTGTTTCGCCTTCATTTTTTTTGAAAAAAACAAAAATCCCGAAGAGTAACAAAACAGAACCGATAATGATCAGGATCATTTCATATGGAATTTACAATGAATATAAACTTTCCGGCAGAACATTCCTATAGTTGAGCCTGAAAATGAACAGGTTTTGCTTTCCTTCATTTTGCCATATAAACGCCCTCTATTTTTTGTTCCTTCTAATTTCCATCGGAGGAAATAATCAATGAATGCATTTATTATTTCCACAATTTTGCGGCTTATTCATGATGGCGCAATCACCCACACAACCAACAGAAAAAATGCAGGCGGACGATAGCCTGCAACTCTTACATTCTACCCTATCCTTTGCACTGGAAAATGGCGGTCAGCTTCCGGAAATTACCATTGCCTACCATACCTGGGGAACCTTAAATAAGGAAAAAAACAATGTCATCTGGGTTTGCCATGCCCTTACGGCCAATGCTGCCGCCAAAGACTGGTGGCCTAACCTGATTGGCGAAGGCCTGGCATTTGACACCAGCCGGTATTTTGTGATCTGCGCCAACATACTGGGCTCCTGTTATGGCACCACCGGGCCTTCCAGTACCAACCCATCTACCGGGAAACCATACGGCCACTCATTTCCATTTCTTACCATCCGGGATATGGTGAAGGCACATATTCTGTTGCGGCAACACCTGGGTATTTCGGGCATTCACCTGTTAGCAGGTGGCAGCATGGGTGGTTACCAGGTACTAGAATGGGCAGTGATGGAGCCGGAGCTTATCCGGCACATGTTTGTCATTACCACGTCGGCAAAGGAAAGTCCCTGGGGTGTAGCCATTCATACAGCCCAACGGCTGGCCATTGAAACCGACAGCACCTGGCAAACCAATGACCTTACGGCGGGCAAAAACGGGTTGAAGGTAGCCCGTGCCATTGGCATGCTGACCTACCGCAGTTACGAATCTTTTGTAAAAACGCAAGCAGATACAGACCCTGAAAAACTGGACGGCTTCATGGCATCTTCTTATATAAAATACCAGGGTGAAAAACTGGCCAATCGCTTTACAGCCCTTAGTTACTGGACGCTGAGCAAGGCCATGGATACACACAACCTGGGAAGAGGTCGTGGCGAACTTTCTGACGTATTAAAAACCATCCGGGCAAAAACGCTGATCATTGGCATAACCTCCGATCTTTTGTGTCCCCTGCAGGAATTGCAGTTTTTAGCTACGCACATACCCGGGCCCACATTTGTTACCATCGATTCCTTGTATGGCCATGATGGATTTTTGGTAGAGACAGCGGCCATCACCGAACACATGAGACGTTGGTTATCCTGAACTAGATTTGAACCATGGAGCAACACCGCATTACAAAAGCAATCCGCACACATGTTGACCGTACAACCGAAATGGAGCACTCCTCCCCGCTTTTTCTGACCAGCTCATTTTGCTTCGACAATGCCGAAGACATGCGGGCAGCATTTGCCGATGAATCGGATGACAATATTTACAGTCGTTTTTCCAATCCAAATGTGCAGGAATTTGTTGACCGGGTTTGCATTCTGGAAGGCGCTGAAGCCGGTTTCGCCACCGCCTCCGGTATGAGCGCCATCTTTGCCACATTTATGGCGTTGCTGAAACAAGGTGACCACCTACTTTCCTGCAATGCGATCTTTGGCAGTACGCATACGGTCATTACCAAATATCTTCCCAAATTCGGCATTGAACCCAGCTATTTCAGGGCCGATAAACCCGAAGAATGGGAGTCGTTGATCCGGCCCAACACCAAAATGATTTACGTGGAAACGCCAACCAACCCGGGACTCGACATCATCGACCTGGAAGCACTTTCCGCACTGGCCAAAAAGCACAACATCATTCTCAATGTTGACAACTGTTTTGCCACGCCCATCTCGCAACAACCCATCCGCTTTGGCGCAGACCTGGTGGTTCATTCCGCCACCAAATGGCTTGATGGCCAGGGACGGGTGCTGGGTGGTGTAGTGGTAGGCCGTAAAGATCTGATCAAAGAAATTTTTCTTTTTTGCCGGAGTACCGGTCCGGCTATGTCGCCGTTTAACGCCTGGGTGTTGAGCAAAAGCATGGAAACCCTGGAAGTGCGCATGAACCGGCATGCTTCCAATGCCCTGCACCTGGCTGAGGCCCTGAAAGGTCATCCCCGGTTAAATTGGGTAAAGCATCCCTTTCTTCCCAGCCATCCCCAGCATGCCGTTGCCAAAAAGCAAATGAGCGACGGTGGCGGCATTGTTTGCTTTGAATTAAAAGGTGGACTTGACGCAGGAAGAGCTTTTCTCAACAACCTGAAGATGCTCTCCTTAACTGCAAACCTGGGTGATACGCGAAGCATTGCTTCTCACCCGGCCAGTACCACCCACGCCAAACTTACCGAGGACGAAAGGCAAACTGTGGGCATTACACCAGGCCTGATTCGCATTTCGACAGGATTGGAAAACAAGGATGACATTACAGCCGATATTTTACAGGCATTGGAAAGTTTAGCAAGTTCTTAGTTTATAGTAAACAAGTAAGCCCTATTGCAGGTATTCGAAAGAAATAAACTTTCAGAACAGAATCATTGTTTTCGTTGGTTGGATACCGTTATGGAATGGCCTAATGCTATAAGGCTACACAAGCCAATTACCCCTTACTGTCCCGGTTAGCAACACCTGTAACAATGAAAATCTGCCATTTCTGCAACTATTTTCCCCAATTTGGCAAAATTTATCCGCTAGTTTTTGCTTGTTTCACGCTGTTTCACTAGCTTTTCCTTGCAGAAACGAATTGGCACAAAAAGTGTACAGTTTGTCATGTCGGATTTCCTTATCTAAAACGGCCACCATGATTACCGCAAACGAATTTTACCAACTCGATTATCAAAAGCAGGCGGACATCCTACTCGCCAATGCTTCTTTCCTGCTTTCTCGGATGGAGGATGGCTTTATCGTAGATCTGTATGAACTGGATGATCTGTTGGTAGAAATCTTTTACCAGAAGGATTCGGAAGACTTGGTTTCTGTAATGGCGTATAATTCTTCTGAGAAGCTGAAGGTGCTGACAAACGGAGCCAACTTAAAACCCCGTTTGACATTTAAAAAAGAAACGAGCCCTTATCCCTCCGCCGAATATTTTGCCTGAATAACTATGATCACAACTAAGAATAAAGAAAATCCCCCGTCAAAAGCGGGGGATAATTCGTTCAGGCGGTGTTAGTGGTACTTGTTGGTTTTCATTAGAATTGGACGCCTGGGGTTTTCAATTGGATTGGATTAGTTTTCAGGTACAAAATTAAAAACGGACTTCAATGGATAACGGATTTGGTTTTTCTTCTAGGCAATTGGCTCTGGTTTTTCGTTGTATTGGATTCTTTTTGTTTTTCAATTAACTGGTACAAAAGTATAGCCTGTCCCCTTCCTGTACAATGGCAGATTTGCTCTTTCTTTTTCTTATGGTTAATACGGACTAAGAGGTAATCTACCCACGATGCCCCTGCAACAACTACTGACCCTGTCTACGTAGAACTACGAGTTGAAAAATTTCCATATGCAATTGTCCAACACTTAAACAAAAAGTGGAAACGACTACTGGCTTGCGTATGCGGGTGCAGGGCAATAAAAAAGCAGCCTTTCGGGCTGCTCCTCTTTAAAAATTCTTAGCTTTTATTTTTCTACGACAAAGCTTTGCTTAATTTTTTTCGCGACAACTTTACTACCGTCGAGCATAGCTGGTTCCCACACCGGCATATTTTCCAGAACCGTGATCATTTCATCATCAAATTCTTCATTCACGCCCTGCAGCACTTTAAAATTGGTAGGAACGCCGTCGGTATCCACAATAAACTCAACCTGCACATTGGCTTTTTTTACTCCCTGCGGAAGCTTGGCGCCAAGTGCCTGTCCCATCTGGTCGAGGTATTTTAAAAAATTATTTCCGCCACCCTGGAACTTCGGCCAAATCAATACCACATCAGCCAGTTCAGTGATGTTGCGAACGCGGTGCTGAACCGGTTCCCGCTTTTTTGGGGCCGGTTGTTCAACCACAACTTTTTTTGCCAGGCCGGCGTATTGGTATTCGCCACGGTTGTCAACCATAATTACGGGTAGCTTGCGGGTTACCTCAAAATGATCGTACACAGCTTCCAGATTGGCGGCAAAGGATTTCAGTTTTGCATCGTTTTTTGTCAACGAAGCCAAGTACTCCACACTTTTTTTGGTGTTATAGCGTATGGGAAAAATGTGTACGGGAATGTAATCCTGGCCGGCATTTTTTGCGTAGGCTGCCAACAGGTAAATCTCATCGATCTGCTGATCGGTAACAGGAATACAACCTACCGTAACGCAACTGCCATGAATATAAATATCACCCCCCGGCCGCGTTGGGTCGGAAAGAATCCTGTCAGAAGGATTGGGGTAATTCAATCCCAGTGAAAGAAAGTACATACTGTTGGGATTGAATTCGTTGATATAATAAAATCCTTCCGGCACCTGGTAATCGCCCTGCATGCGTTTGGGTCCCAGCGAGCCCGCCAGCGCACAAACACGATAGGTTTTAAAAAGTTTGTACGGTTCTTTCCTTGAATTGCTGATCCAGATTTCCAGTTGTCCGTCGTATTTAAACGAACGGATATACATGTTGGCAGCCGGCCATTGAAAACCTTTTGAGGCAAACTGTTTTTGCAGGGTATCCAGTTTTTTTTGCATGGCCATGGAAGGCCTTGAAAAGTTTCGCTGGTAATCAATAAACGAAACCTGAGTACCCTGAGAATACCCAAACAAAGAGAGAAGAAGTAGAATAGGCAGAAGAAGGTTTTTCATCCGATTTTCAACTTTATGGTCAGCAAGTTCTGTAAACAGTTGCAAAGAAAAAGGAAAAATACGGTGGAATGGGTGAAATGGGTAGTCAGTTCATTGGAAGAAAAGTTGACAAGATGGTGTGTTGACGCGTTTATCCAGTAAACAAACCATAATAAACTGTAATGAAATAAGTCTAACTCACTACTCACCCATCAACATTTCAACTTAACAACAATTCTACCTTACAAATTCCCTCTTGCCTCCTGCTCCCGCTCGATGGCTTCAAACAGGGCTTTGAAATTGCCTTTGCCGAAACTTTTGGCGCCCTTTCGCTGAATGATCTCGAAGAAAACCGTTGGCCTGTCCTGCACCGGCTTGGAAAAGAGTTGCAAAAGATACCCTTCATTGTCCCTGTCCACCAGTATTCCCAGTTCTTTCAACGGTTCCAGGTCTTCGTCTATTGTGCCCACACGGTCTAAAAGATCATCGTAATAGGTGGTGGGCACCTGCAGAAATTCCACCCCCCTGCTTTTCAGGTCGCGTACCGTGGTGACAATATCCGCCGTGACCAGGGCCACATGTTGCACCCCTTCGCCCCGGTAAAACTGGAGGTATTCTTCCACCTGTGATTTTTTCTTGCCTTCGGCCGGTTCGTTAATGGGAAATTTTACAAAGCCGTTTCCGTTGCTCATGACCTTACTCATCAGGGCCGAATATTCCGTGGAGATATCATTATCATCAAAAGAAAGAATATTGCGGAAGCCCATCACCTCTTCATAAAACTTCACCCAGGAGTTCATCTGGTTCCAGTCCACATTGCCTACGCAGTGGTCAACATACAAAAGTCCCGTGCTGGGCGGTGCAAAATGCGGATTGCTCCAAGGCCGGTAGCCTGGCAAAAATGCACCGTTGTAGTTTTTACGCTCTACAAAAAGGTGAACCGTATCCCCATAGGTATGAATACCGCTCAGCACCACTTCGCCGCTCTCATCCTGTAACCGCCTGGGTTCGAGATAGCTTTTCCCACCCCGCTTGGTGGTTTCCTCCCAGGCCGAGGTGGCATCATCCACCCGAAGCGCCAGCGCTTTGACCCCATCACCATGTTGGTAAATATGATCGGCGATTTCGTTTTCAGGATAAAGCGGGGTTGTTAAAACGAATGTTAGCTTGTTTTGCCGTACCACGTAAGAAGCCCTGTCACGCATTCCGGTTTCAGGACCGGCATAGGCCAAGGCCTGAAAACCAAAGGCGCTCATGTAATAGTGAGCCGCCTGCTTGGCATTGCCCACATAAAACTCAACATAATCGGTGCCTTGCAAAGGAAGAAAATCGGTGGGTGCAATCGTTGTTTGTTTTTCGGTCGTAACTGTTTCCATATAGAATGATTTCAAAAACAAAAGGCTGGTACAAAATTACTTATATTAGGCTGACAAATCATGCTGTATGCAGCCCGAAAAAACCATTCACCAAACGAGCCCTTCGCAGATTGTAAACCTGAAGCATTTCGTTTTGGCCGGATTACTGGCCGCTGCCGTTATTGTGCTGGCTATCCTATTGGCCAATCCTATTTTATTTGTGCTTCTGCTGGTGCCTGCCGTTTATGCCTGGTGGAAATATATGCTGGTAAAAACGTTGCGCTTCACTCTCACTGACCAGCGCATTATTATCTCGAAAGGTGTTTTTCATAAAGTGACCAACGAAACCGAATTGTACCGCGTTCGGGACACAACGATAGAAGAACCATTTTTCTACCGCATGTTTGGCGTGGGCAACATCATTGTGTACAGCACGGATGATGCGGAAGACAAACATCAGTTTAATGCATTTCCAAAACCGCACTGGATCAAAGACCAGATCCGCAACTATGCGGAAATATGTCGCAAGAACCGCCGCTGGGGTATGGACAATGTGCTGGTGCATGATCATCCGGGGATTTAAGGCCCCCACCTTGCCTCCCCCAACGGGGGAGGAACAGCCAACGCACAGACCTCGCTTTTGCACGATATATTTTTAGCCTCTGTCAGCCATTTGATGGAGGCTTTTTGTTTGTGTATCATAATGAGCAATGTTCAATACTCAACAATCAATGCTCAAGGCAGAAGAACCTTCCATAATTTTAACCCTTCACCCGCTAGTCCAGCGCCTTATTGCGCATGGGCTAACCCATCTTATTGCTGAAAAGAAGGGATAGCGCAATACAGCGCCTTTAGGCTCTTGCTTTATGAGCAGGTAAAGAAGGATTGCAACATGCAACCTGTCGTGCAGAATGTGGCTGAAAAGAAAGACTGCAAATAGAGGAAGCCTGCAATGTGTAATGCATGCCTATTGTGCGTTGGCAGGGAAAAGGCAGCGGAGCGTTTGCCTTTTCCTTGAACTTTTGGCTCCACCTTTTGTTTCAAGACAAAAGGTGGAAAACAACCTAAAGAAAAGCTGGCAAACTAAAGCAGGCCATACTACAATCCACAGACCCTCCTTCCTCAAGGGACGAAAGAAACCTCTCCCCTGTCAGGAAGGATTGCAAAATCTAAATCGACTGCCTTGTTTTCAACTCCAGGTATTTATTCAATGCATTCACCGTAAGATTTTGCGGTGTTGACAACACCGCAACTATCCCGGCCTTCTGCAGTTCTTTTACGATCAACTGCTTTTCATACCGGTGTTTTTCGGCAATGGTTTTAATATAAATTTCTTCTGTCGTTTTTGCTTTTGATTCCGCCAGTCCCTTCATTTCCGTGTTGTCAAAAAATACAACCATCAACAGATGATAATTCGCCAGCCGTTTCAATGAAGGCAAAACCCGGTCAAGGCTATCAAACGATTCGATATTGGTAAATAAAACCAGCAGGCTGCGCTGTGTAATACGATTCCTGACCACAGAAAACAACTTTTCAAGATCAGGTTCAAGGAAAGCGGTTTGTTGTTTGTAAAGAGCCTCTAAAATATTATTGATCTGCGTAGGCTTTTTATCGGCCAACAGAAAAGCGTCGATGTTTTGGGCAAAGGTGACCAGCCCGGCCTTGTCCTGCTTTTGCAAGGCCACACTCGACAACACCAGTGAAGCATTGATGGCATAATCCAGCAGCGTCATACCTTCAAACGGCATTTTCATTACCCGTCCTTTGTCAACCAGGCAATAAATCTGCTGACTGCGTTCATCCGTATAATTGTTTACCATCAGGTCTCCCTTGCGGGCTGTGGCCTTCCAGTTGATAGTACGGTAATCATCGCCGCGTACATATTCTTTAACCTGTTCAAACTCCATGCTGTGACCAAGTTTACGCATCCGCTTTACACCACTTTCCTGCAGCCGGTTGGCAACAGCCAACAACTGGTATTTACGCATCTGGATAAACGATGGATATACTTTTACCGTTTGTTCTCTTCCCAGGCGATAGCGGCGTTGCACCACCCGCAAGGGTCCGTTGACAAATACATTGATGCGACCAAAATTGTATTCACCCCTCTCCTGCGGAACAATTGTATATACAATTTCACTTTCGCCCGAACCATCGACCTGTAGCCCCCTTTTCCAGTTCCGCTCCTGGAATTGAAAAGGTAGTTCTTCCACCACTGTTGCTGAAAGCGGAAAATTATAACCGTTATAAAAGTGGAGTGAAATTGCATTCTTATCGCCATTACTCAATCGCTCCGGTAGGCGCCGTTCAGCAGACAAACCTTTTTTCTGATAAAGTAAGATGGCATCAATGAGGATAAGAATGCCGAGGGCCAGCAACAAAAAAAGTGCAACGGTTTGCAACACCGGCACAAAAAACGAAAACACAAAAATGGCAGCAATGCCGTAACCGGCATAATACACCTTTTTGTGGAGGTAAAACGAGGTGTTATCCCAACCGTTCAGCATCGATTGAACCATTAGCGGGGAATATCCATAGATTGAATAATTTGTTTGATCACGACATCTTCCGTCACCCCTTCCATTTCTTTATCGGGAGAAAGAATAATGCGGTGGCGCAATACCGGAGGCACCACGTCCAGTATGTCTTCCGGCGTAACAAAATCCCGACCGTTGATAGCGGCCATGGCTTTGGATGCATTCATGATGGCAAGCGATGCTCTAGGCGACCCGCCAAGGTAGATGGATTTGTTGTTTCGGGTAATGTGAACCAGTTTGGCAATGAACTGTAGCAGGCGTTCTTCAATCATTATGCTCTTGACGAGTTTCCGTATCTGTACAATGGTTTCGCCATTTAAAACAGGCTGAATGGCAGCCATGGCATCGGTACTGCCAAGGTTGTGAAACTGTGTCAGGATCTCCATTTCTTCTGCTTCGCTGGGATAGGGCACAACCACTTTAAAAAGAAAGCGGTCCAGTTGCGCTTCAGGCAGGCGGTAGGTTCCTTCCTGTTCAACCGGATTTTGCGTTGCCAGCACCATGAAAGGAGGTTGCATGGTATAGGTTCTTCCATCCACGGTGATCTGACGTTCTTCCATGACTTCAAAAAGTGCCGATTGGGTTTTTGCCGGCGCCCGGTTGATCTCATCTATCAAAACAATATTGCTGAACAAGGGACCCCGCTTAAATTCAAAGCTGCCTTCTTTTGGATTGAACACTGGAGTACCCAGCACATCAGAAGGCATCAGGTCGGGGGTAAACTGTATGCGGGAAAACTGCACATTCATGGACTTTGCCACCAGCTTTGCCGTGAGTGTTTTGGCCACGCCGGGAACGCCTTCGATCAGCACATGACCGTCGGCCAGTATGGCGGTAACAATCAGTTTCACCATTTCATCCTGCCCGACAATCAGTTTTTTTATCTGTTCACGTACATTGAGTACGGCATCATTCAATTGGGTCAGATCGGTACGTTGTTCAAAAATTACATTTTCTTCCATGTCACGTGTTTTGATAAAAAAGTTCTAGTTGATGATGCAACCGGGCCAGCCCCTCTTCGCTTTCGGCTTCCTGCAGGGAAAGTTGTCCGATTGTAGAAACAATAACCTGCAATTCTTCTTCGGGAAAACCGCTTTTGTGATGCAGGGTTCGCACAAACTCACTGTCAAGCGTATGCGTAGGCATTTTGTATTGCGACCGGACGTGTTCCAGAAAATAAGCCCCCATCTTTTGCGCCAGGTTTTTATGATCGCCCTTATCATAGTACAGGCGTCCGAGGGTTTTCACAAACTCCAGGGAGTCATTTCTGGGTTTGGTATGCGGAGGAATCATCCGCTGTTTGCGGCGCATGCCCAGGAGTGCAAACAAAATGAGGGTAGCCAGGGCCGTTAGCAAGCCCCACTTGAAAGCAGAATAATTAAACAATGTCGACAGCCAGTTGGTGTCTTTTTTCTTTGATGGGCTTCGCAGCTTTTCCAGGAAATACTCATTCCACAAAACAGATTTAGAATTGGTGGGGATTACGGAGAGAGCACTCTGGAAATAACGGATATTCTCTTTGTGAAGAATAAAATAATTGCTGAACGCAAGGGGTGCTGTGTGCAGGAAAACATTTCCCTCTCCGTTTCGCAATCGAATAAAATTCGGGATCCCGTTTTCGTTGCGACCAAGGACGGCCGTTCGGCCGGTTATCATATTTTGAATGAAGCCTTCGTATTTTTTCCCGGGATACGTAAACAACGAATCCTCTGAGAACAAGGGCTTTTCCAGGCGCAGCTTCATGCTGTCATCATTTTCGGCCTGAAGGTAGTTGTATGCATTGCCAAGCGTCAGGTTAAAATAATTGGCAGCATCATCCGAAAACGTTCTTGCAATAATGAACACCGTGTTGCCTTTGGCAGCGAAACGGCTGATGCGATCCAGTTCATCTTCATCCGCATAAAAATAATCGGCTACCATGATGACCGCCTGGTCTGGCTTGAAGCTTTCAATATCATCCCAGGAACCGGGATAACGGGCATCAAAGTAAACGTTCGCATTGGGAAACAAGGAAGGAAGAAGCTTTTTAGCAGCCGATGTACCGTACGGAATGCTGTCGCGTTGGCGCAGCGTAACACGTTCGTCCATTTGCTGCATTAACTTTCCGCGGCTGGACAAGAGCAAGACAAACAGCAACAACACCAACAGGCCTCCTGCCAGGTAAGGAATCATCTTTTTCATCGGCGCAACGTTTTTTGAAAGGATAAAAAATCATTGCGCAGCGTTTGGTAGGTATCTGCCGAAACGCCGAACTGGCCATACCAGGTGTATTCGAAATTGCGGGTCAAGCGTGAAAAATCACGGCCATAAGATGTTTTGTACAACTGCATGGCATAATCATGATTGGTTCGACCCGGCTGGTATTCGATCAGGCCTTTTTCCGACAGATCTTTTAAGACAAACAGGTACCAAAGCCGAATGGCAAAACGGTAGTTGCCGCCAGTTTCAGCTTTTGCAATTTCGGGTTCATAACGAATGGAAAAAATATCGTCTGTATTAATTTCCTCGGCATCCTCTTCCACAAAAGATTTTGCTTTTTTCCGGAAGAGCAGAATATTGCTGGAAACAAGATACCAGATCACCACGCCTATAAAACTGCCAAGAATAACAATCCACAAAAGATTACGAAACCACTTTTCGCGGAAGATGGAGTCTTTGTTGTTTTCAGGTTCTTCCGCTTTTTTCTTTGGAGGTGCCAGGTTCGCATACCAGTAATCACCATCTTTTCGGAGAGAATCCAGTGTATAGGCAGAAACAGACCGGCTTCGAATGGCTTCCTGTTGATCAATAGGGTCGAATCGGGCTGTATCGGTTTCATCTGCCGGCACTTCCACAATGGAAATTAAAGTGTCCTTCAAGGTTTCCACCCCTCCCTGTGCATTGGCTTCCACAGAAAAAGGCCAAACTGCTATGAACACGATATAACGAAGCCAATTATGCATGTGGTGCCACTCCTTTCCTGTTTAAACGGATGGGATAAACAAAAAAATAATAAACCATAAAGCCGGCACAAAGCAGGAGAAAGAGAACATTCAGAAGGAGAGGCATTTTGTAGTGACGGGTCAAAAAGCCTTCAAAAAAGGCGGCGATCATAAGTATCGGTATCAAGCCCACCACGATCTTCACGCCATCTTTCACGCCGGTTTTAAAAGCATCTAAACGGCTGCGGGTACCCGGAAACAGGTACGAGATGCCCATCACCGCACCGGCCCCGCAGGCCAGCACGATGGCTGAGAGTTCCAGCAAACCGTGAATCATCACCGCCAATAAAAAACCAATAGCGTGCCCTTTGGAAGCAAACATGTAATGAAACACCCCCACCCGCATGGACTCTTTACCCAGCTCTTTCAGGGAAAAAATCCCGAGCAGAATACCCTTGCCAAAATACATGAACGAAACAATGATGTTGTTGATCATGATGCCGAGCCACATAAAAAACGGGTCGCCACCCTGGTATATACCAAAGGGGTTGCCTTCCGCTATGTTGCTTTCGGTTTCATCAACATATGAATCGCCAAAAACCTCGCGGACAAAGGCCGGGTCTTCGTTGGCCGTAAAATATCCAACTGTATAAAACAGGAAGAAAATAAAAAAAGCAAACGCCATGATGCGCCTATGCTTGTATACGGTTAGCGGCACATTGTATTTCCAGAAATAAAGCAGGAGGTTACGGTCTTCTTTCCGGTTTTGGTAAATGCCGAGGTAAATCTTAGACGCCAGTGCATTGATATAACGCGTTACCCTGCTGCCGGGATAAAAGGTTTTTGCATAGCTGAGATCATCAACCAACTGTACAAAATCTTTCGCGGTTTCATCGGCATCGGTGGAAATTCCCTGCTGGATTTTCTCCCAGCGGGCCTTGTTTTTTTTTATAAAAAGTCCTTCTCTCAGGCGACAAACAATTTGGCTCTCAAAATAAGAAGTTTTGGCTGGAAAAAAACAGGCAACCGGATTGTGGATAGCCTTGTTGCTGCGTTCCCAAACCAGTATGCTTCCAATAAAGTTTCTGCAGGTTGCTATTAAAAAGAGAGCAAAAACAAAAACGCAGAAATCCGAACGTACCCTTCACCAATCACAATCAGGTATGATATTCGTTTCACTTTCGGCATGAAGATCAGTTTTCACGGAGCTGCACGTACCGTTACCGGCTCAAAACATATCCTGACACTTGACAACGGCAAAAAAATTCTCCTCGACTGCGGCATGTTTCAGGGCTTGGGTGCCGAAACCGAGGAATTAAATAATCATTTTGGCTTTAATCCCACCACAATCGATGTCATGCTGCTTTCGCATGCACACATCGACCATACGGGATTAATTCCGAGGTTGGTGAAAGAAGGTTTTACGGGCAAGATTTTCTGTACCGAGGCCACAAAAGAACTGGCAACTATCCTTCTGTATGACAGTGCCGAAATTCAGTCTTATGAAGCCGACTATATCAATAAAAAACGGGAAGCTAAAGGCCTCTCTCCTTACCAGCCACTTTATACGACCGAAGATGTTACCGACAGCCTCGAATTGTTCGAGACCGTTGGCTACGACGATTGGATACCTGTCACCACTGGCGCCGAAGCCCGGTTTACCCATACCGGTCACCTCATCGGTTCTGCCGCCATTACGGTTCGGGTGAAAGAGGGCCGGCGGAAAACCACGGTACTTTTTTCCGGTGATGTGGGTCGTTACCGCTCGGTATTGCTGCAACCTCCGGTAGAACCGCAGCAAGCCGATTATATTATTCTGGAAAGCACCTATGGCGATAAACGCCATGACATCACCTTCAACACCATCGAAAACCTGCAGCAGTGGATCCATAAAATTTGCGTGCAAAAAGGCGGACAACTGATCATTCCTGCCTTTAGTGTTGGCCGAACCCAGGAGGTTTTGTATGCATTAAACCAGTTGAGCCTTGAAAAAAAGCTTCCGGAAATACCGTATTTTATCGACAGCCCGCTAAGCCAGAAAGCAACCGGTATTATTAAAAATTACCTCTGCGAATTCAACGAACGCCTGCAACAGGTGTTATCGATAGACGATGATCCGTTTGATTTTCCCGGTCTCAAATACATAGAAAGTGTGGAGGACAGCCGAAAACTGGTGGATTACCACGAACCCTGCGTTATCATTTCTGCCAGCGGAACTGCTGATGCAGGGCGGGTTCGTCACCACCTGAACGACTGTATCGGCAACCGGAATAACGGGGTGTTGTTTGTTGGGTATTGTGGCGCTAAGTCGCTGGGCGGACAACTGATTTCCGGAACAAAAGAAGTGGAGATCTTTAACGACCCTTGTTCCGTTGCTGCCGACATCGGGCAGTTGCAGGGCATGAGTGCCCATGGCGATACCGATGACCTCGTGCAATTCCTGTCGGGACAAAACGCTGAAAAGGTAAAGGGCGTTTTCCTGGTTCATGGTGAACACGCTGTTCAAAAAGATTTTTGTGATCGGCTAAAACTGAAAGGATTCGACCGGGTGGAAGTTCCTTCCCAACACGAAGAGTTTACCCTGCCTCTTCCACGGAAACGGAAACGCATTCCACTGGCCAAATCGGTCTCAGCATAAAGGAATGGCATTAATTTTTCACGGGTTAGGAAAACGTGTATTATGGCTGAAAACAACAAGAGCAGGCAAATGCCTTACGAGGAGGAAAGAAACACGGAACCGCACCGGGATACCGGTAACATCAATTCCCGCAACAACAATGTAGAGGTTTCCACACCGGGGCCGGATGAAGCCACCGTGGAAACAGCCAACCGGGAAGGCATCGGTGATGCCGCGGTAAATGACCAGAAAATCACAAAACATACATCCAACCATTCGGGTGATGCTTAACAGCAAGGATTCATTAAATTATTAAAACAGAAATCATGGATATTATCATTCAATCGCTAGGATTTAAGCACAGTGACAATTTGGAGCAATACATTAACCAGAAACTGGAAAAACTTACCCCTTCCGACAGGATCATCCGGGCCAATGTAACCTTGTTTCAGGGACCCGACAGGGCTACGCCGAATGATTATTGCGAGATCCGCCTGGAGGTTCCGGGACCGGACCTTTTTGTAAAAGAAAACAGCGCCGATTTTGAACAGGCCATTGATGAATGCATCAACAAACTGCAGGGCATTCTTCGCAAACAAAAAGAAAAAATGGTAGATGCCCATCGTCGGGCCGGTGCTGAATAAATAAACGTTTCCTGTTTGCAGTTTTCCGTTCTTCGTTTCCCTAGTAATGCGAAACGATCCATCAATGAAAAGCGATGGTTAGAACGGAAAACTGTTAACGGAAAACTGCAAACTCTTACCGAATGGAATTACAGGATTGTATCATTGTAGGCGGAGGCCCTGCCGGCTTGAACGCTGCTGTTGTCCTGGGCCGCTGTCGCCGAAATGTTTTGCTCTTCGACACCAGCACATATCGTAACCAGTATTCGCACGGTGTCCATAATTATTTAACCAGAGACGATATTTTACCCAACGAACTTTTGGCCCTTGCGCACAAGGAAATAAAAAAATACGGAGTGAAGATGATTCGCAAAAAAATAGTCAGCACCCGTAAGAACGGCGACGGATTATTTGTGGCAAGAGATGAAGACGGAAAGGAATACCACTCCAAAAAAATGTTAATCGCCACAGGGCTAAGGGACAATGTTCCTTCCATTCCCGGCTTTAAGGAATTATACGGCAAATCTGTTTTTCATTGTCCTTATTGCGACGGCTGGGAAGTGCAGAACAAAGAACTGGGTGTATATGCCCGAAATAAAAACGGCTATGAGCTGGCCATTGCCCTGAAATGCTGGAGTGCCCACGTTACCCTGTACACGGATGGCCGCAATAAGTTAAAGCCAACCGAGGTGGAAACATTAACGGCAAACAACATCAGTATTGTCAGCTATCCCATTTCACACCTGGAGGCCAAGGGAGATCAGCTTCACCATATTCAATTTCGGAATGGCGACAAGCGCCGCTGTGACGCCCTGTTTTTTGTAAACGGTTTTGAACAACAGTGCAATCTTGCCGAGACCTTTGGTTGCGATATGACAAAAAAAGGTGTGGTGGTTACCAACCGGTTCCAGCAAACCAATATCAGTGGCCTTTATGTGGCCGGTGATGCCTCTAAGGATATGCACTTTGTGGTGGTAGCCGCAGCAGAAGGCGCAAAAGCAGGCGTCATTATTAACAAAGAACTGATTAAAGAAGAAATGGTGCAGCCGGCTGAAAAGCTGCTGGTATAACGGATTTGGCGGAAACATATTCCGGTTTTCAGACAACATTATAACATTGATTGCCTTCGGTGTTGAATGTTTTCATGGCGGAGGTAAAAATTGTTTTAACTTTTCAGCCCTGTTAAATGTAGTCTTGTACCCTCTGTGCTGGTATATCATTTGGCTACATTTGCATTCTGAAAACTGTTGTCTTTGCATGAAAACATTTGTTCGCTTCTTTAGTCTTTTTCTGATCAGTGTAATGGGATTTTCTTCTTCCCATGCGCAGGAAACGGATGCCACTACCCTAAAGTCCATTCTACAAAGCAAGAACTTTACTTTCAGGGCACAATCCGCCTGGCCGCTTCAGGGCACTGTCATACAGCTAACGTCGGGTTATGATGTAAAGCTTTTCCCCGATTCCATCAACACCTTTCTCCCCTATTTTGGCCGTGCTTTTACAAGTGGCTACAGCGCGGAAGGAGGTATTAAGTTTATCTCAAAAAAATTTGAGTATAAACTGAAAGAAAAACAAAAAGGTGGATGGGAACTTACCATCAAACCGACCGATACCCGGGATGTAACGGAGTTAACCTACTCTATAGCGGCCAATGGTTATGCTACCTTACAGGTCCTTTCCAATAACCGACAGGCCATATCCTTTTATGGTGTGGTAGAAAAAAAATAACAGGCAGCCTTCGGGCTGCTTTTTTTTGCTCCTAACACTTTACAGCTTTCATACGAATACCAAAACACAACACAGGATCAGTATCTCTTACAACCCATTCTTCTTTCAGGACTTACAATTATTTTTTGGGAAAGAAATGCACCGGTTTTTCCACCCGTTTTCCCTCTTGCCGACCCATTTTGTTAAGGTGTTGTTGCCAGGGAGAAAATGATACTGTTTCTGAAGCGAAATCAGCATATTGGCACATTTATTTATTCTTTTAAAGGGTAAACCCTTTTCGCCGCAAGGCTATCATTCCGAAAAAACAACTATGCTGAAAGTAGTGGAGCCAAGAACGGAGGCAGTCGATTTTTATACGGCATCCCTTGAGTTGCTGAAAGAAACCAATACACCTTTTTTGATGGGTGGCGGCTTTGCTTATTATCACTATACCGGTATCTCCCGCGATACAAAGGATATGGATATTTTTTGTAAGCCATCAGAATATCCTGCCATTCTGAAATTGTTTGCCGATCACGGATACGAAACACAGATGTACGATGTACGCTGGCTGGCCAAAGTGCACCGCGATGATCATTATATCGATATAATCTTCAGTACCGTCAACAACATTTGCATCGTTGATGACCAGTGGTACGAGCATGCACCGGATTCGCTGGTGTATGGTGTACCGGTACGGATCATTCCACCTGAAGAACTTATTTGGTGCAAGCTTTATGTACAGAACCGCGAACGGTTTGATGGTTCTGACATCAACCATATTATTCTCCGGTATGGAAAAGAGATCAACTGGAAGCGGCTTCTTTCCCGCATCGATCCGCACTGGCACCTGCTGCTGATGCAGTTGTTGCAATTCCAGTTTGTGTACCCATCGGAATATCGCGATATCATTCCGGAATGGCTGTTTCAGGAACTCATCAAACGGGCAAAAGAACAATATGACCTTCCGGCACCATATGAAAAAGTCTGCCGCGGCCCGATCATTGATAATACCCAATACGAGATTGATATTAAAGAGTGGAATTATAAAAGCTGTACGATCACAACGATCTAGTGAGATCAGTCTCATTCGGGTATAACCAAAATAATCTTGGAATGGAGTTAGAAAACGCAAGAAAAGATATACCTGCAGAAGAAAATGGTAAAGTAAGGATCGCCGCTGTTGCGGATGTCCATATCCGCGAAAGCGACAAAGGAAAATGGATCGAGTATTTTAAGCACATCTCGCAAAACGCAGATGTGCTTGTTATTGGTGGCGATCTCACCGATACCGGTGACGAAGGGGAAGCACAGGTTCTAGCCGATGAATTAAAGGCCTGCACGATACCGGTAGTTTGTGTATTGGGAAATCATGACTATGAAAAAGGCCGCCACAAACTAATTCGCCGCATTTTGCAAAACGACCAGGTGCATGTTCTGGATGGCGAGGCTGTCGTGATTAAAGGTGTAGGCTTTGCAGGCATCAAGGGATTTGGCGGCGGATTTGACAACCACATGCTTTCGATGTTTGGCGAAGGCGCTATGAAAGCGTTTGTGCAGGAAGCGGTAGATGAAGCCCTGCATCTCGACCGTGCCCTGGCCCGGCTGGAGCAGGAACACGAAGGCATCCGAAAGGTAGCCGTGCTTCATTATGCTCCCATTGCAGAAACCATAGAGGGTGAACCGGAAGTGATCTATCCTTTCCTGGGATCGTCACGCCTGGCAGAGCCCCTGGAAAGAAGAGGTGTAGCTGCCGCCTTTCACGGGCATGCCCATGCCGGCAAGCTGGAAGGAACAACAGCAAAAGGTGTCAAGGTATATAATGTTGCCAAGCACATTCTTCAAAAATCGGGTTACACAGAACCGTATTATTTGCTGGAATTGTAACGGCGATCGTTACCCAAATCTATTGACCAGGCTGATGCTTCAAGCGCAGCCTTTTTTATTTCCGTGTAAAACAGAAAAAGCCGTGTGGTGAACGGCATCATCCTAAAAAAAACAAAAGTCAGGTAACAGATAACAGGTATAAATAGTCCGGTTATCTGTCGCCTGACAACTGTTACTGCTTAGTCGTGTCCTTCCAACTTTACCAGCTTATTGTACAAGCCCAGCACCAGGAAGTTCACAGGCCAGTGGCCAATAAAATTACTGACCTTCTTGTGACCGGCAATTTGGAAAACAGCCGAAACGACCATTGAACCAATACCTAACCAAAGAAATAAATCAGAAGGGAGCTTAGCAGTTTGCTCCTCAATGGCAGATGCAACAGGACCTTCTGTGTGTTGTGGGTTCTTACGTCCTGTCCTTACTGTTCTTACGGTATCCTCTTGTGTTGCCATAAAAATCCTCCATTTGTTTTAATGTGATTGAACTGATTCAACTTTCCTGCCAAAGAGAAAATAAAGGCTTCAGTAGCGTACAGGCTGTAAAAAGTGAACAAAAAACCACAATTAGACCATTGTATGATTATGCATGCACTTGGCTACAACAATTCATTTCATTGTTTTCCAGTGGCGCAATTGTTGAACATTTCTTCCCAAGTGCATCGTTCACTATAAAATTTGACGTTATGAAACAGCCTGTACCATTATTTGCCTGGAAACCTTTTCTCATCATGGTTTTCCTCAGCCTGTTTAGCCTGGTAATGTGGGCACAAACCGAGGAAAGCAGTGGTTCTGAAACCACCACTACCACGACGAAAAAAACAACCGTTAGTGTTACAACAGAAGATGCCGGTGCCACCTGGTACACATCTCCCTGGGTTTGGATTGTAGGTGCCGCTGTATTTATTCTTTTGCTGGTGGCACTGTTAAGCAATCGCGGTACTGATAGGGTCAGGGTATCCAAAACAGTTGAGCGGGACAGGCGATCTGAAACCTGATGAAGGTTAAAAAGAATTGTAAAAGCTACGAGGTTCGTAGCTTTTTTGTTGCATACAGTCGGGAGGTTATTTTGTTACCTTTCCATTCAAATAGCAAACCATGAAGAAAGTCTCCATCTTCTTTCTTTTTTATTTTATCGCCATTATTATGCAGGCTCAGGAACGAATGTCACCAGAACTACTTTGGAAACTCGGAAGAGTTTCCGCGGTTGGTCTTACAAAGGATAAAAAAGGTGTTGTGTACAGTGTAGGCACACCCGATGTAGAAGCGAACAAGATCAACAAACAAAACTACCTTGTTTCCCTGCCGGATGGTAGTGTAAAAAAGCTGGAAACCCCAGCAGACCTTATTCCCAATAACCGCATTTCTCCGGATGGAAAATACCAGCTCATCGCCAAAGAAGTTAAGGTGCATCCGGTAACAGGCAAAGACCATTATGAGGAGCTGGATAAATCCAATGTTCAGATTTACACCAGCCTTGGTTACCGCCATTGGGATGAATGGGAAGACGGGATGTACAGCCATGTGTTTGTTCAGCCACTGGTAAACGGCAAACCGGGCAAAGGTATCGATATTATGAAAGACCTACCCTACGACACGCCGCAAAAACCTTTTGGTGGCGACGAGGATTTTATTTGGTCGCCGGACGGGAAAGCCGTGATTTATGTTACCAAAGCCGCCTCAGGAACGCAGTACGCCATCAGTACCAACACCGATATATTTCGATACGACCTGGCGACAGGGAAAACCACCAACCTATCCGAAGGATTGAAAGGATATGATGTAGCGCCGGCTTTTTCGCCAGCGGGTGTACTGGCCTGGCTGAGCATGGGCCGCGATGGGTTTGAAGCGGACAAACAGGACATCCTCATCAAAACAGGAAATAGCTATAAAAACCTGACGGAAAACTGGGACAATTCCGTGGAAAGTTTTTCCTGGAGCGAAGATGGAAAACGTATTTTTTTTAATGCGGCCACTGGTGGTACAAAGCAGCTCTTTGTCATCGATAACCTGGAAGCAGCCAAACCAACCATAAAGCAATTGACCACCGGCAATTTTGATGTTGCCGCCATCGTTGGCCAAGCAGGCAAAAAACTGGTGGTGAGCCGTACCGATATGAACCATGCTCCTGAGCTGTATACGGTGGACCTAACCAGTGGCGCTATGGCCCAGCTCACGCATGTCAATGACGACACGTATGCAAAGCTGGCGCTGAGTAAAACAGAAAAGCGACTGGTGCCCACCTCAGACAACAAGCAAATGACTGTTTGGGTGATCTATCCGCCCAACTTTGATCCCTCCAAAAAATATCCTACGCTGTTGTATTGCCAGGGCGGTCCGCAATCACCCCTGACGCAATCGTATTCTTTCCGTTGGAATTTCCAGTTGATGGCAGCACAGGGTTACATAGTAGTGGCACCCAACCGGAGGGGCATGTATGGGCATGGCCGCGAATGGAATGAACAAATCAGCGGCGACTGGGGCGGGCAGGTCATGCGGGACTATCTTTTCGCTATTGATGAAATCAGCAAAGAGCCGTTTGTTGACAAGGACCGTCGCGGCTGTGTGGGTGCTTCCTATGGTGGCTATTCGGCCTTTTACCTGGCGGGTATTCATCAAAACCGGTTTCAAACTTTTATTGCCCACGATGGTATTTACGATACCCGCAGCATGGCCGGTACCACAGAAGAGTTGTGGTTCACCAACTGGGATTTTGGCGGCAATTATTGGGAGGCAGACAACAAAGTGGCGCAGAAAACTTTTACGGAATTCAATCCCATTACCCACGTGGACAAATGGAACAAGCCTATCCTGATCATCCAGGGCGGAAAGGATTACCGTGTCCCGATTGAACAAGGATTGCAGGCCTTTCATGCAGCGCAAACAAGAGGGCTAAAAAGCAAGCTGCTATATTTTCCCGAGGAAAACCATTGGATCTTGAAACCGCAAAATGCCCTGGTATGGCAACGCGAATTTTATAAATGGCTGCAGGAAACACTTCCCGGCAGCGCATTTTAATTCTGCCGAACAAGCAACACGTTACACGGGATCTCAGCTAATCCTTATCTTTCTTTTTTGCAATTCGCTCTGGATTTTAAACGCATTCACCTTCATGAAAAAAACGATCGTTTTACTCTTCTGCAGTTTCTGCACCCTGCTCATTTTTGCACAAAACGGAACCGGCCTTATAGAGGTTACCGACCTGTTGAAGATCCGGACGGCCGGCAACATTGCCGTTTCGGAAAATGGCAATAAGGCTGCCTTTACCCTTACTACCATTGAACCTTCACCCACTTCCAAACTCGATTACCGTTATCTTACCCAAGTCTATCTTGTAGATATGGCTAAGAATAGCAAACCGGTCCAGGTTACACATGCAAAAGAATCCGCCTCCTCTCCCGTGTGGAGCCCTGATGGTAGCCGGCTGGCATTTGTGCGGACCGTGGAAGGAAGGCCGCAGATTTTTATTTTGCCTATGAATGGCGGCGAAGCCTGGCAACTGACAACAGGCAACCGCGGCGCTTCCAATCCGAAATGGTCGCCAGATGGAAGCCGCATTGTTTTCTCGTCCTCTATCTCCTTTAAGGACTTGGTGAAAGATTCGCTCTTAAATCCTTCGGGTGGCTATCCTATATGGCCGCTGGAAAAACCTGGACTGACCACAGCCGATATAAAAAGAGCGGCACTTGCCAGGCCTGATCCAAATGGCAACACCGACCAAATAAGAGCGTACCTGTTGGCCAATGAGGCTGATGGAAAAGCTACCGTGTTGAACAAGCTGAACTTCCAGGATGAGGCCAATATCAGCAGCAACATGAGCTTTGCGCAGTTTTATACCATCGATGTCAAACCCGTTGCGCAGGCAAAACCGATTCTTACCGGTTTTGCCCGTTACAGTGCGGTAGAATTTACACCAGATGGCAAATATCTCATTTTAGCTGCCCGCATGGATTCGCTGGAGCATCCTGACCGTACACTGGAAAGTGAAATTTATCTGGCCGATGCCGATGGCAAAAATGTGCGCCAGCTGTTAGGAAAAAAAGGAATGACCTATGGTAATGCTTTGGTATCACCCTCGGGAAAATGGCTGGCCTACCAGTATGGCACACTCGAAGTGGATGTGCCTTCTCTTGCCATCATGCCTTTTGCCGGAAAGGAATCGGATGCGATCACAATTCCGTTTGATCGCAACAAAGGCGGACTAACCTGGAGCGCCGATGAAAAGGCCCTCTATTTCACCGCGCAAAGCAATGGCGGTTCGCCGCTGTACAGGCTGAATCTTGCCACAAAAAAGATTGAACAACTCTCCGCATTTGATGCTGGCATTACATCATTTGGGTTAGGCAAAAACGGGATTCTTTTTAGCAAAACCGAAGTCACCAATCCTTCCGAAATTTATTTTGCCGATGTTGCCTTAAAAGAGCCCATCCAATTAAGCGCTTTCAATAGCTGGGTGAAAGAAAAGAAGCTTTCTCTGCCTGTAAAAAATACGTTTGTCAACAACAAGGGCCTAACGGTTGAATACTGGGTAATGAAACCCACCAATTTTGAAGCCGGCAAAAAATACCCTTTGCTATTGGAAATTCATGGCGGGCCATCGGCCATGTGGGGACCCAGCGAGGCAAGCATGTGGCACGAGTTCCAGTTTTTTGCGGCGAAGGGGTATGGTGTTGTGTACAGCAACCCCAGAGGCTCCGGTGGTTACGGAACGGATTTTTTGCGGGCTAACATCAATGATTGGGGTGCCGGTCCCACCTCCGATGTGTTGACGGCGCTGGATAAGGCAGTTGGGGAAGGCTGGGCCGATACGGCCAAACTGGCCATTACCGGAGGATCGTATGCCGGTTACCTGACGGCCTGGATCATCAGCCACGACAAACGGTTTAAAGCAGCCTGTGCCCAAAGAGGCGTGTATGACCTGTCAACTTTTTTTGGTGAAGGAAATGCCTGGCGACTGGTGCCGCGGTATTTTGGCGGCTACCCCTGGGAGCCGCAGGTAAGAACCGTGCTGCAACGGGAATCGCCCATCAATTATGTGCAGAACATTACCACACCGTTTATCATCTTTCATGGCGATAATGACCGCCGCACTGGCTTTGTCCAAAGTGAAATGTTGTTCCGCAGCCTGAAAGTATTAAACCGCCCTGTGGAGTATGTGCGCCACCCAGGGGCTACTCATGAAATCACCCGCAGCGGCGATAACCGGCAACGCATCGACCAAATGTTGCGTACCTACGAATTTTTCCAGCGCTGGATAAAGTAGGGGCAGCGTACAAGGCCCTTTGTGAATGGTGAATGGTGAGCGGTGAATAGGAAGCAACACAGATAAACTTTTCATTTTTATTGAATAAAGTGGAAATAACTTTTAAACAGATAAGAAGCCGCAGGGCTTCTTTTTTAGTTTTTCATAGAGGGATAGTAAACCCGGTGAAACATTTGCATGGTTTTCCCTATGGATATTTCCTGCACGTTTGTATTTCACTACAACCTCAATGATTTTTTGCCTGCCGGGAAAAAATATAAGCCGATCAGTTATACAGGTAAGGATAGTACATCTGTAAAAGATGCCATTGAGGCCATCGGCATTCCGCATGTGGAAGTAAAAGAAATCAAGGCGAACGGGAATCCTGTCCTCTTTTCGTACCGACTGGAGCCTAATGACCTTATTGACGTGAGGCCGTTTGAAACTGTCGCTATTAAACCATCACCCATCGCCTTTGTACTGGACGTTCACCTGGGAAAACTGGCCCGCTTACTACGGCTATTGGGTTTTGATACGCATTATGAAACCGGTTATGCAGACGCCGAAATTGTTGCTCTTGCTGCCCACCAAAACAGGATTGCCCTTACCAGAGACGTGGGTCTTTTAAAACACAAAGTGCTTCGCTATGGGTATTGGCTCCGGTCACAAAATCCAGAGGAACAATTGGCAGAAGTGGTAAAGCGGTTTTCCCTTTGCGATCACATCCGGCCCTTCAGCCGCTGCATAGCCTGTAACGGATTGATTGCTACTGTCGAAAAAGAAAAAATTCAGTATAAACTGCCGCCGAACACCAGGGGACATTTCCATGAATTTTATCAATGCAGTCACTGCCAAAAAGTTTACTGGAAGGGATCACACTACGATAAAATGGTGCGGCGCATTGCGCAATTCCGTTCAGTTGCTTGCCAGGTCGGAGCGCCGGCGCTGTAGGCTATACCGCAGTACCACATCATCGTTAAACAGGAGGTTCACCCATTGCGTGGACGCATCCACAACAAACGAATAAAACACATCGACACCCGTTTCCTTAACCGGTTTAATAAAAACACTGCGGGGCGAAAGCGAATAGGTGGCGGTATCCAGAAAAGGATCGGAAATGGTATTTTTTGCCCGCTTTACATCTTTCAGGCTAAGCGAGAAGACCAGTGTATCTCCCACTTCTGCTTCCACCAGACCATTGCGGGGCGAATACGACTGAATATCGTACTTGATATAGGATTTTACCTTGAAGGGCATTTTGCGGAATTCGGCCAGCGTGGGAGGTTCTTCCAGCAAAGTCCAACGCAGGTCTTCCGGGAAATGGTCGCGAACAAAATCCTGTGGACGGGTTAGAAAATAAAAATCATTTTGTTTGGGTACAAACTCGTCGTTGTAGGTCATGTAGCCAGCCGCCCAGGTCACATCCACCAGGTGCCAGGCACTGTCGATCCGCACGGCATTCCAGGTATGGTTGGTGCGAAAACGTTCTGAGGTAGATCCATAATTAGTTCGTACATAGCCATTGATCACCTCTGCCTGCACGCCGGCATAAGTACACAACACTTTAAACAACCGAGAATAGCCGTCGCACACAGCCATCCTGCGGTTCATTACTTTTTGTGCAATCATTTCATCGGCCGACTTCCATTCCGACACGGTATCCAAGGGCTCCGGAATAAAGGCCGGACGGCGGTACATCGGTTTGTAAATATTGCTGTTGTAGGCTATGTTCTGGCAAATCCAGGTGAAGATGGCCCGCACTTTTTCCAGGTCGGTGGTGTAACCGGCCGTAAGCTGGCGGGCAAGGGTATCCGGGGTTTTTGCACGAACCGATTGGGCCTGCCAGTCGATAGCCGCAAAACTGGCAACCGGCCTTTGTGCCGCTGCTTCCAGGGAAAGCAGGCAAACCAGTATTCCAACACACCATTTCATAACCTCGAAATAAATATTGATTGTATCTCTAATATACTGAGAAAAAGAAACCCCGCCGTTGGCGGGATTTGCTTGCGCTTTTAGCGCCCAGATATTTTGATGAGAGTAACCCGGTTAGGCGATACCAACCGAAGGTTTCCCATGAATATGCTGTAGACTCATGAATACCTCCTTTTTTTTTGGTGAGCCATAAAGATAGGAAAGGAAAAGACATAAAAAACGCTTTTTCGGACTTGATTTTCAAAAGATTTTGTTATTAGATCCGCAGGCGTTTTAGGGTAGTTGAAACAACAAAAAACCACAGCAGAAAGCATCCATGATTCCCCATTTTTGATTGCAGAATAGAAACTTATTGCATGGCCTTTGGTTGGGTCTTAACGTGTTCAAAACTTCTGGCGCCATAATTGAACCATTAGGGGCTAAAAGAGTTTAGTGCGTATGAACCTGGGATATGCCTGCATCAATGTGACACTGGCCGAAAAAGGCATCACCACCAACCGTGGTATGATCCGGAAAACCTTCCTGGAAAAAGGAATAACCTATGCTTCCGAGCTGGCCTATCAAAATGTGCAGGCCTTTTTGCAAATCCTGGAATGGAATGTTGAAAATGACGTGCATGTTTTCCGGGTTACCTCTGATCTTTTTCCATGGGCTTCGGAATACAAGCTGAAGGACATGCCCCACTACCGTGAGATAAGAGAGATACTGGAAGCGGCAGGTAAACTGCCGGTCCGCATCAGCAGCCACCCGGGCCCTTTCAACAAACTGGCAGGGTCAGGTGCCACGCTGCAAAACACCATCAAAGACCTGGAGCTTCATGCGGAAATATTTGACCTTATGGGATTGCAGGCCTCCCACTGGAATAAGATCAACATTCATGTGGGCGGTGCCTATGGCGACAAAACAGAAACCCTGAAACGGTTTGCCGAAAACTTCGGTCTTTTGTCAGGGAACCTCCGCTCAAGGCTGACGGTTGAAAATGATGATAAAGGCGGTTTGTACACGGTAAAGGACCTTTCTGTTTTACACGGGATGATCGGCATTCCGGTGGTGTTTGATTATTTCCATCACAAGCTTCATTCCGGCACCCAAACAGAAGAAGAAGCGTTTCATACGGCCTTTTCTACCTGGGATGTAAAACCCACTTTTCATTATTCCAGTTCCCGGAAAGAAAACGAAAACCCGGACGCCAAGAAGGAAGCCCACTCCGACTGGGTGCATGAAACGATCCATACGTACGGAAAAGACGTGGACATTATGCTGGAGACCAAAATGAAAGAGCTCTCCCTAATGAAATACCGCGAAGAACATCCTGAACAATGCCCGGCCAGGTCAAAAGCCGAACTGGTTCAGTAAGGCGGATCGGTTTCTTTTTGTTCATCCAACTCCTCTTCTTCCGGCAAACTGGTTTCGGTACGGCCAAACGCTCCATCACCGGTCGCATTCGCATTTTTCACGTAGGTTTTTCCGGAAGCGGTTTCTCCTTCTTCATTCCCCTTCGATAGATTTGTCCCTTCGTTTTCTTCTCCTTTTTCCCTGTCGATATTTTCCTGGCTGGTAAAATCTTTTTTTGTCATGGTTTCCTTTTTTATTTGATCGAGGCGCTAACGCGGATGGTTAGAGGAGAATGCTTTCCAGTTTTTTCTTCCGCATTTTCCATCCGTTTTTCAGCTTATCTCTTTATTCTTACCAATAATTTTCATTCCCCTAATATCCCGGAACAAAGTTCAATCCAAACGTTGCATTCCGGAAGCCACCATTTTGCCAGGGAATAGCATAATAAGGTTCAATGATCAGGGCACCAAAAAGATTTACCCGCAGGGAAATACCGCTACTCAGGATAAATCGCGATGAACGGCTGACCTTACCGGTAGCATCCTGCTCATTGAGCAACTTACGGTTTCCCCAGGCGATGCCGCCATCGGTAAAGAGATTCAGTTCGGTAAACAAAAAGCCGGATTTGATGGCAGATAGGCGTTCCGGCCCGGTTAAGGGAAAGCGCAGTTCCGCATTGGTTACATACATGCTGCTGCCAATAAGATCGTTGATGGATACATCGGACTGATTGGTGTTTTCTGCATAGCCGATGGCATCGTAACCACGAACCAGAAACGGGTAGCCGATATATAGCGGTGGCAGTACGCCACTTTCCTTGTCCTTGCCAAACCGCCCGATGTACATGTTACGGGTGGCAAACGTCAGCGGTGCCATACGGAAATATTTCCGGTAGTCGGCCGTGAGATTGGTAAGATTCACTACTCCCAGGTAACGGGCGCCTTCAAACCGGTAACGGCTGCCGATCAGTGGCGAGGCCACACCAAACTGGGAATTGTCGCCCACGAGTGCCGTGTACACTTGTCCGAAAGTAAACCCGGATGGTGAGGGCAGCTTTTCCCGCTTGGCTCCCAGGTAGGCCCGCCCCGATTCGTCATAAAATTCCGTATACCGGTCGAGCCGGTAGTAGTACCGTGCCAACGAACCGCCAACCTCCACCCTGCGGATGGTGGAAAACGGGTAAGAAGCGTATAGCATCAACTGGTCCTGGAAAGTGCGCAGCAGGTCAATAGAACTGTTGAGCACCGGTATCCTACTGCCGTTGTCTGTCTGCATTGAATCGAAATACAGATATTGGGATCCCGACAAATAGGGAATATGCGAAATGCCTGCCCCCCAGTTGATCCTGCTTTTTTGGTTCAGGTAAGAAAACTGTCCGGCAAGGTCATAAATCTCACCACTAAGAGAAATGGCGCCAAACAATTGGTTGTTGCCCAGGATATCACTGAAAATGCCATTCACACCACCTGCCAGACCGGTCCCCAGGGGTCCACCGGTTTGTATGCCAACGCCGGTACTCCCGATATAATCCAGTTGAAACTTAGGACGGTACGGCAATTCCGTAAAGGTTTGCTGCGCTGAAGAAATCTGCGGTGCCGACAAAATATTTGCCTGCACAATATCAGGACCGATACGGTCGAACGGTGGCAATACAGCCGCTTGCATTGCCACCTGCGTAGGCGCTACTTCAATTTTCTCGAACGCAGCTGGTTTTGCCTTGTTGATAAAATGCCGGTTGTCGTGGTAATAGCTGTAACCCACTTCGCCTGTTTTGCGGGAAACGGATATTGCCGGTGAATACGGCGTAATGCCGGTAATGCCGATAAAAAGATTGGTCCGCTGAATGATTTGCTTTGTTGCCAGGTTGTATGTGTACAGGTTTCGTAAGCCATCGCGATCGGATAAGAAATAAAGTGTCGTGGGGTCTGGTCCGAAAAATGGGTTCATGTTGTTGGCGCCCCTGAAAAAATCAAGATGAGTGATTTCACCCGTGGTTAGGTTATACAGTGCTATGTTGTGTGCATAGCCTTGCGGTGCTGCATTACCAGGCTCGTTAAACCGGTCGGTCACAAAAGCAATGGTTTGCCCGTCAGGAGAAAACTGCGGCTGAAAATCAGACCAGGGATCGTTGGTGAGTTGCTTTACTTTTTTGGATTCAAGGTTGTATGCAAACAGATCGCTTTGCCCGTTTACCAAACCATTGACAACAATCGTTTTTCCATCCGGCGACCAGGTAGGGTTGGAAAAACTGCTGACCCCGGGAATGTCAATCTCATCGCGGATCTTACCATCCAGTTCAGCAAGCAGCAAACGGTTGCGGCCTTTTGCAAAAGCCACAAAAGCAATGCGCCGGCTGTCGGGACTCCAGGCCACAGCCGATTCATATGAACTGTACTGATCAACATGCGAATTAAAAGCATTGGAGGTTACCCGTTCCGTGATTTTACCAGTGGTGGCATCGGCAATAAAAAGGTCAATGGAAAAAAGATTCTTCTCCGACCAAAAAGCAATGTATTGCCCGTCGGGACTAATCGACGGAACCACGTTCAACCGGCCGCCATTGTTTTCGCCGATAAAACTGGTGCCGGGCGGTTTTATCGAGGTTCTTTTCTGAATCGGCGCATAGGCTGAACGGATGGCCTCTTGCCACTGCCGGCTGAATTCTTTTTCATCGATATTGAAAAGCCGTTTCAGGGCTTCGTTATAGCCACGGCGGGCTGTTTCCATAAAAAGCCGCTTGATGATGGTATCGCCCCAGCGTCCGGTGACATAGGCCCAAAACGCTTCACCCCAGCGATAGGGAAAATAAAGGTCGGGCCTTGTGGTGAGGTCCTTCAGTGTAGGGAGTTTGTTGGAAGCGACACCGCTTCGCAGCCACATGGCGGTGTTGGCATTTCGATAGCCGGTGGACATGTATTCGGCCATGCCTTCCACCATCCACAGCGGCAGGTTGTTGAGTGCATTCAGGCTGAAGGAATCCTTCACCAGGTGGTATTGAAAAGCGTGAACCAATTCGTGCCCCAGCACATGATCCGTTTGTGCCCGACTTTCCATAATGGGCATGATCACCCGGTTTTTCAGCCCTTCGGTAACGCCGCCTGTGCCGACATCAATTTGTCCATCAATGGCCCGGGTTTGCTGAAAATGTGCATGGCTGTTGTAAAGAATGAAAGGATTGGTTTCTTTAAACGTATCCCGTAACACCTGCTGGTGCATGGTGTACCACTGCTCCGTTCGCCGGATAATGTTGTTGCGCAAATCGCCGGAAGGCAGGTAGGTATAAAACTCAAAATGGGGTGTCTGCAATACCTTAAAATCGAAATCCTGGTAAAGCACCTTGTTGCGTCCAAAATACTGGGCAAATACCGCCGTCTGAATACATACACAAATGCTCAAAAAGAGAAGGTATATTCTCGATTTTTGGTGTGCATTCATACGTTAGCGCTTTAAGGATAAACTACTCTCAAAGCGAGGACTGCAAATAATACACCACTGTAACTATTCAATGCACAGAAATAAACTCTGCATTCGGTTAAAAATCGTGATGAAGCAAATCCTTTCCAAAACTGAAAGGCCTATTTTGCCGGTTCTGCAGGTTGCTGCTTCAGGGGCAGGACCATGATAAACGATGTGCCCTGACCTTCTTTGCTATCGGCTGCAATAACGCCGTTGTGGCGCTCAATAATTTTTTTGGTTATGGCAAGACCGATGCCCGTGCCTTCATATTTTTCCCGGGAATGCAACCGCTGGAAAATTGTGAAGATCTTTTCGGCATACTGGTTGTCGAATCCAATTCCGTTATCGGTAACGCACAACCGCAGATAGTTTCCGCCCGGATCCGGTGCGGCACCGGTGGCCAGTTGCGCTACCCTTTCTGCGGTTATGCGTACAATTGGCTGCTCTCCTTTCCGGGCAAATTTCAAAGCATTGCTGATCAGGTTTTGCAACACCTGCCGGATCTGTCCGGGGATCACCTCTGCCTGCGGCAACGGAGCAAATTCAATGCAGGCCTCTTTCTCCTTAATGGCCACTTCCAGGTCGCTCAGCACTTCTTCCAGGACCAGGTTCAGGTCTGTGAGCTCAAAAGCGCTGTTGATGGAAAGACGTGTGAAATCAAGCAGGTCATTGATCAGCCTTGTCATCCGGGCCGAAGATGTAATGATGCGCTGCATGTATTCGGAGGCGGCATCGTCGCTGTTGAGATAACGCTCTTTGATCAGGTTACCAAACATGTGAATCTTTCGCAAGGGTTCTTTCAAGTCATGGCTGGCCACAGAAGCAAACTGCAGCAGTTCAATGTTACTGGCCTCCAGCTCCAAATTGGCCTTTTGCAATTCTTTGGTGCGTTCCTGAACCTTTGCTTCGAGAATATTAGAAGCCATTTTCTGGTCATGGATGTCGGTGCAGGTGCCAAACCACTTAATGATATTTCCTTGTTCATCCCGCATGGGTAGCGCCCTTGCCAGGAACCAGCGATACTGGCCATCGTGGCGCCGCAAGCGGTATTCCGTTTCATACACCTCACCGGTTTCAAGGGAGTGCTGCCAAATTTTCCAGGTGCGGTCGTAATCATCGGAGTGCAGCACCAGCGACCAGCCTTTATCTTTTGTTTGTTCGTAGGTAAGGCCGGTGTAGTTATACCATTGTTTGTTGAAGAAATCGTGGAAGCCGTCTGGTTGGGTTGACCATACCATCTGTGGCATAAAATCAGTTACAAACTGGAACTCATCCAGCACGGCCTGCAACTGGTTGTTCTTAACCTGCAGCAAGTGCGAAGCCTGTTCGGTTTCCGTGTTATCGATCATGGCCCCAACCATGCGGTAAGGTGTGCCGTTGTTGTCGGTGAGCACCATGCCTTTGTCACGAATAATGGCATAACTGCCATCGGCTTTTTGAAAGCGGAATTGTGCGGTCCATTCTTTTGCCCCTGTGTTGATGGCGGCCTGCAAGGATTGCTGTACGCTTTCTCTTTCATCTGGATGCACCCTCGTAAGCCAGAACGAACTGTTGGCAGCCTCCTCCGAAGCGGCAAAGCCAAAGCGATTGTAAAAGCTGTCGCTCCACCAGATGTTATTGTTCACCAGGTCCCAGTCCCAGATGGCATCCGACGTGGTGTTGGCAATCAGGCGGAACCGCTCTTCGCTGGCCGATAATTCAACCGTCCGTTCCTGTACCTTTTCTTCCAGGGCAATATTCAACCGGCGGTAATTATCTTTTGCTTTCAGCAACTCGTGGTAGTTACGACGGAATTTTTCTTCGGCTACTTTTTTCTCGTGCACATTGGTCAAACTCATGGCCAGGCCGTCTCCCATTTTCGAGGCCATCAGCAAATACCACTCTTCTGTATTTTGTTGGGTTTGTAATAGAATCTCGGTTTGAATAACGTTATTCTCATTGACAACCGAAACCAGTTCCTTTTGTGAAATTTTCTCCAGCAGTTGCGGAAAAACATCATGCAGGTTTTTATTGATGTAGGCCTCGTTGCCAACACCCAAAATATCTTCAGCCGGAAGATTGGCTTTGATGATGCGGAAGCCGGTAATGCTGTTGTTCTTTCGCAGCGATTCAACAGCGATGATGGCGTTGGGCGAAGCATTGAACACGCCTTTGAGAATGTTATCCCGCTGCTTCATCGCCGAAATATCAATGAAGGATATCACAACCCCGTCAACACTCTTATCCTGCCGCAGGTAGGGCAGAATGCGCATCAGCGAAATACGTCCATCACTCAGCTCAACTTCTTTTTCAAGCGTTTTTTCCCTGGCAATTACTTCCAGAATATCCTTGAAAACATTGACATCCCGGATATTGGTGGAGATGTGTTCAATCGGCCGTCCAATGTCGGATTCAATCAGGTTGATCATTTGCACAGCAGCCGGGTTGAACTTGCGGATGCGCAGGTTCCGGTCAACAAACACCTGGGCGATTTCCGTGCTGCGGAAATAATTGTTCAGGTCATCGTTCAGTTCTATTAGTTCTTTAATGCGAAGCTGGTGCTCTGTATTCAGAGTGTGCAGTTCTTCATTCAGGGATTGCAATTCTTCGTTGCTCGACTGCAATTCTTCATTGGCAGAAAGCAGTTCCTCATTGCTCGATTGCAATTCTTCGTTGGCCGTTTCCAGGCTTTCGATCGCCATCTGCAGGTTGCCTCTTGTTTCCTTCAACTCATCTTCCAGTTCAGCAATATAAGCTGCCGTTTCGGAAGAAGGCTGTATGGGAAACTCATGCGAATTTTTGATCAGCAGTTCGCGGCTGTCCGAAAAACTTACCAAGAAGACTCCTTCCCTGCTGGCTGGCTTTACCACGATGTTGACGCCTTTATCCGTTTCGTCGCCGCGAATGCGCACATTGTGCAAGGTTACTTTTTCGCCTTCCTTGGCAACTTTTCGCAAGGCGGTATTCAGTACCACCGACACTTCGGGGCTGACCATTTTCAGCAACTGCAGGTTGATTGATTTGGAAGGTAGCGACAGGTATTTTTTGTAATCGCCTACGGCTTCCCGCACGTCAAAGTTTTTATCAATATAAACCGCAGCAAATCCGTACTCTTCTGTCAGCAGCGATTTAAAATCATCTGCCAACTCTTTGCCCAGTGTATTTTCCCGCGATTGCACCCTTACTTCCCGTTGTGCTTTATATGCCTGCGTTGACGGAAACCGTTCCGGATTATATTGATTGTCGTTTGAAATTTTCCGGTAGATCTTCCACTTTCCATTTACTTCCTGGAAATTTTCCCGCACGGCCGCCGGTATCTCACTAGGCCCCAAAAAAAGATACCCGCCTTTGTTCAACGAGAACTGGAGCGTGGACGTTACTTTCCGCTGCAAGATGTTGTTCATATAAATCAGCATATTGCGGCAGGTGATCAGGTCATTTTTAATGAAGGGAGGATCTTTTAAAATGTTGTGGCGGGCAAACACTATTTGCTTGCGGATCGCCGGGTTTACCACCACACTGCCATCCTGTTGCAGAAAATATTTTTGAACAAGATGACTCTCCAGTTCAGAAATGGTTAGCGAAGGATAAATTCCCTTCGATGCAAATTCGATGGCATCCAGGTCAATATCGGTAGCAAATATTTTCACTTCCAGTTTGCGGTCAAGACTGATCAAAAGATCATCCAGCAAAATGGCGATCGAATACGCTTCTTCCCCGGTGCTGCAGGCAGCCACCCAGATCTTGATGATCTCGCCGTCCTTTTTGCTGTGAATCAGGTCGAGCATCACTTCATCCCGCAACAAGTCGAATGCTGCTTTATCACGAAAAAATTTGGTAACGCCGATCAGAAATTCTTTTCCAAGAAGTTTACATTCTTCGGATGACTCCCGAAGGAAATCAAGGTATTCAGTGAATTTGCGGTAACCCAGTTGCATCATCCGGCGGCCAATGCGGCGCAGGATAGTGGGTGTTTTATAATTGGTAAAATCGTACTGACAGCTTTTTTCAATCAGCTTCAGCACCTCAGGCAGATACGATTCGTCCGGCTTGCCCTCGCCTGCCTGCCGTACCGGTCGTTCCTTTATGTAGTTAAAAATCTCTTCAGGCATTAACTCCGGCGACAAAATATAATCGGCAAAACCTGAGGCAATGGCGCTGTTGGGCATGCCGTCGAATTTGGCCGAAATCGGATCCTGCACCAGCACCATTCCACCGGCATGCTGGATGGCCTGAATGCCTTTAGAACCGTCGGTACCGGTACCGGAAAGAATCACGGCAATGGCTTTGCTGCCCTGGTCTTCCGCCAGCGATTTCAGGAAAATATCGATGGCTGTGTTGGGTGCTTTCTCTGCTCTTTTTTCCGTAAGCTGCAGCAAGCCATCCTTTATGGATAATAGTTTGTCGTTGGGGATAACATACACACAGTTCTTTTCCACCATCATGCTGTGCGCGGCTTCCCGCACCTTCATAAATGTGTGCTTGGAGATCAGCTCCACCAAAAGGCTTTTGTAATCCGGCGACAGGTGCTGAACGATGATAAACGAAAGATTGCCATTGGACGGCATGTTATCAAAAAATTCCTGGATGGCTTCAAGGCCACCAGCCGATGCACCAATGGCCACGATAAAATGTTCATTGGCAGATAAAGGAGTCTTGTTTTGCTTCGCTTCGGGTGACGATAACACGGGAATGAATTAATTCTTTAAATTAAAAAACTATCCTTTAAATTTTTTATTTAACCGGCTTTCAATTAGGAAATTCCGGAATCCGTCGGCTACTTCCAGGGTTTCTTTTTTCCACGGAATCGAGGTCTGCCGCACGGTTTGCTGCCAAATTTGAAAGGATGCTCGCGGGTGGTATTGTTTGGTATCGGCTTCAAACCGGATGGCTTCGTCAGGGTTTCCGCCCCAGGCGATATTTTTCACCGCCTCGCTGCGGAAGGCCAATACAAAATCACCTTTCTCCGCTTCAACAGGCAGGGCCAGAAGTCCGCTTCCTTTTTCCGAATAGGCTTCGGCAGCTTCGTACACCGAGGCCAAAGAAGGCTGATGTAAAAGGTGCTGAATGTTGTTTGCCTGTAGCCACAGAACCAGGTCTTCAATTTCGTGTTTTGACGGTGTGCTGCCTGCCGTTTCCACGTGCTTGTTGTTGATAATGGCAACGCCATCAGCATCCAGCAAGGTGAGCAGCTTGTCCTTTTCTTTTGCCAGGTTACCGGCAGAAATTACTTGTTGGATTACTTCCGTCTGTAATTCGCGTTTGGTTTCCTTGTAATAAAAACTGTCACGGTTGAGAACAGCCGAAATTTTTGCTGTAATAAAGTTGGAAAGCAGTTCAAAAACGGAGCACATTTCGTACGACAAATAAAACGGCGTACGGTGATGACAGGCAATCAGGCCCCACAATTCACCATCTTTTAAAATACGGGTGGACATGGAAGCTTCGACCTTCATATTTTGAAGATACTCCAGGTGCACCGTAGCTACGCTACGCAGGTTGCTGTTGGTAAGATTGGTAAACGCATTGGTCAACGGATTGATTACAGGATATAACCGAACCGGCTCATAATGGATGGTTGGAATCAGCCGGTAGGCGGATCGCTTGTAAAGATCCCGGGCCTGCTTTGGAATATCAGATGCCGGGAATTTTAACCCGATATAACTTTCCATACCCGGTTCCATTTCTTCGGCCACCACATCACCATTCCAGTCTTCGTCGAAGCGATAAACCATTACCTTGTCGAAGCCGGAAAGCTTTTTCAGTTCGGCCGCCACAACCCGGCAGGTTTCTTCGGTATCCTTGCAGGCTTCAATAGCCGCCATTGTATGTTTTACTTCCTGGTAGATATTGACAAAGGACAATTGGCTGCCCTGTACATGTGGTTCTTTTTCAATCTCGAGAATCAGGAACGCATCCTGCTGGTCGAGGCTGGCAAGAAATATCTTTCCATTCACCGTTAACTGAAAAGGCAACCGGCCCAGGGATGCATTCTCTCTCAACCGGCTCAATTGCGCCACTTCATCGGTGCTGATAAAGTTGCTCAGCTTTTCTTTGACAAGGTCAGGTGCCGGCAGGCTAAAAACGGCGCTGCAATTTTCACTGGCCTGCAAAATGGAGAGATCATCTGCTTTCACTATCAGCAGCACACCATGCGGCTGAATTAAATTGGTTTGATGCAGGGGTACTTTTCCACAAAACTCTGCATCGTAGTTTTTTATTCCTGTCATACTAAATTGCGTGCTGCATCCAGCCCTTTAAAAAATAAAATGTTTCAGTGGCCGCGGCCGTTACTTCTTCCTTTTGGGGTTGCTGGTTAAATACCTCCAGAAACGCTTTCCACCGGCTGCCGGTTTGATCACCATAGCCTGAAAAAAAACGAGTGGCACCTTCCGGAATGGCTGGATTTTTCGTTAGCATTTTTGCGATCTGTTTTCCGCCCAAGGTAGAGCCTTCTAACACATACAGTGCACCAAAAGCCTGTGGTGCATTGTTAATGGCCGGAAGTGTATCGCAAAGAAATAGATTTTCGGTTGGCTGCCCGATCTGGCGCAGATCGTGAAGGATGGAAGCCGCTTTTCGCCTTTCTTTTATATCAGGCAGGTTGCCGGCTTGGATGTGGTTTTCAATCTGTTTTTCCAACGGATAGAAATAGCCGTAGAACATTTTCAGGATACTGGCGTAGTCTTCTGTTGTGCGAATGGATGCCAGCGCCGGAAGGAGAAGACCCTCAACTTCTTCATGAACCGATTGCGTTGCATTCTTCACCAATCCTGCGAGGGGTAAATCATTAATGGCAAGGGGCATTCTGTAAAATTAAGGGAACAACTGGTTAAAGACTAAAGATTTAACAGGCAAGCTTCCCTTCTTATATCTTTGGCGCATTTCTGTTGAAGCCGGTGGCAAAATAAAACCGCCCAATGGTGAACATTTCTGTTGGCAATGCGTTTTGCATCCGGGCTCGCAACAACCTAAACGAATGCTATGCAACCCTTATTGGAACAACGAAATAACCGCTTACAAAAGGTTTACGAAGGTGGCGGAAAAAAAGCTCAGGCCAAACAAGCTGAAAAAGGAAAACTTACCGCAAGAGAACGCATCCATTACCTGATTGATAAAGACACCCACTTCCAGGAGATTGGCGCATTTGCCGGCTGGGAAATGTATGAAGAGCAAGGCGGCTGCCCCGCAGGCGGAACCGTAGCGGGTCTGGGTTATGTCAGCGGCAAACAATGCGTTATTGTAGCCAACGATCAAACCGTAAAGGCCGGAGCCTGGTTTCCCATTACCGGTAAAAAAAATCTGCGCATGCAGGAGATTGCCCTGCAGAACAACCTTCCTATTATTTACCTGGTTGACAGCGCCGGTGTTTTTCTGCCCATGCAGGATGAAATTTTTCCGGACAAAGAACACTTCGGACGCATTTTTTACAACAATGCCCAAATGAGTGCCAAAGGCATTGTGCAGATTGCGGCGGTGATGGGCGCCTGTGTAGCCGGCGGTGCTTACCTGCCCATAATGAGCGATGAGACGTTGATGGTGGAAGGACAGGGATCAATTTTCCTGGCGGGCCCTTACTTGGTGAAAGCAGCGATTGGTGAAGACATCGACACCGAAACCCTGGGCGGTGCCGTAACGCATACCGAAATTTCCGGCATAGCCGATTATAAGTTCAAAACAGAACAGGAATGTCTGGACCAGGTCAAACGCATCATCAATAAGATTGGAGAAAAAGGATCCGCGGGGTTTGACCGGATAACACCCAAAGCGCCAAAAACGGACCCACAGGCGTTATACGATATTTTCCCGGTGGAAGGCAGCAAGCCTTATGACATGGTGGAACTGTTGGAATGCATCGTGGATGAAGGCAGCCTTGACCAGTACAAAGAAGATTACGGTAAAACCATTGTTTGCGGCTATGCCCGCATCGACGGCTGGGCCGTGGGCATTGTAGCCAACCAGCGAAAAATTGTAAAAAATAAAAAAGGCGAAATGCAGATGGGCGGTGTTATTTACAACGACAGCGCCGACAAAGCCGCCCGTTTTATTTTAAACTGCAATCAAAAGAAAATTCCGCTGGTGTTTTTCCAGGATGTGACGGGTTTTATGGTGGGCAGTCGCAGCGAACATGCCGGTATTATTAAAGATGGCGCCAAGCTGGTAAATGCAGTGGCCAATTCGGTTGTACCCAAGATCACTATTGTTGTGGGAAACAGCTATGGAGCTGGTAATTATGCCATGTGCGGAAAAGCCTACGATCCGCGGTTTATTTATGCCTGGCCCACGGCAAAAATTGCAGTGATGGGCGGCGACCAGGCGGCAAAAACACTCCTGCAAATACAGGTGGCAGCACTAAAATCTAAAGGTGAAACCATTTCACCGGAAGACGAATCAAAGCTGCTGAACGAGATAAAAGGCCGGTACGAAAAACAAACCACCCCGTATTATGCAGCCGCCCGCCTGTGGGTGGATGAGATCATCGATCCCGTGGAAACAAGAACCGTGATTTCGGAAGGACTGAAAGCCGCCAATCATCAACCTTTTCTTCCCGATTTTAAAACGGGCGTGTTTCAGGTGTAATTGTGAATGGTGAATGGTGAGTGATGAGTTGGAAGTGGAAAAGCAGAATGAGAAAGGAAAATAGCGGTGCCGATCGCCAACCGGCAATTTTTGAAAACTTCCATCGGTCATCCAACCTCTAACGCAATTATATTTATCAACAAAGTTTACTGCTATTCTGCAGGGGTTAATTTTACGCCGAAGATGGGTGAGATTACTATTTACACAGATGGTTCGTCGAGAGGGAACCCGGGGCCAGGCGGCTATGGTGCAATCTTAATGTACGGCGACAAACGCAAAGAGCTGTCTGCCGGCTACCGTAAAACCACCAACAACCGGATGGAACTGATGGGGGTGATTGCAGCCCTTGAAGCTCTGAAAAAGCCAGGACTGACCCTCACCATTTATACCGACAGCCAGTATATTGTAAAAGCCCTGAACGAAGGCTGGCTGAACAAATGGCTGGCCACCAATTTTTCGGGTGGCAAAAAAAATAAAGACCTGTGGGTACGGTTTTACAATCTATACAAACAGCACAAAATAAGATTTGTATGGGTGAAAGGGCATGCCAACAATCCCTTTAACAACCGTTGCGATGAGCTGGCCACCACGGCTGCCGACGGTAGTGACCTCCAGGTTGACGAAGGCTACGAAATGGACCCGAATCATCTTACCTTATAAACAACAAAGCCCTCGCAGAAACGAGGGCTTTGTTTATGATCGTAACCGTAACGATTAAGCGATTTCGCGTTTTGGCTGGGCTGCTTTTTGGTTGGCCAGGAAATAAGCACCAAACAAAACCGCTGAAAATACGGGTGTTGCCAGCAGGCTCATTTGATAGAACGGAAGACCGTCTGCATAACATTGCAGCAAGCCGGCACCGGTCATGGGGCGATGATAACCGCCGCCACTAATCCAAACCGTAAAGTTGCTCAGCAGGAAGAACGCAGAAGGTGCGGCCAGCGATGCGGCCAGCACATTCACCACGGTACGCTTTTTTGCAATGGCAAAGCCAAAAACAACCATAGCAGCAAACAGCAGGTAATTAAGCCATTGTCCACCATAAAACCCCCAGATCTGTGAGGCGCCATTGGCATACATCACCTGGTAAATGGAATCGGAAACCAGCATCGAAAGAAGTGGCAGCAAAAAAGCCCATTTTTTGTCCTTGATAACAGCACCGGCAAAAACAGCCATCGCCCATTGCGGGGCAAATCCAAAGGGTCTGTCAGGCCAAACGCGGTAAAGTGACGAAGCCAGGATCAGCAATCCAAAAGCAATCAAAACGGATTTGTTCAATTTCATGGTTATACGTTCTTAAAGCGGCAAATGTAAGCAGGAAAGACTTTCGGTTATCTACTTTTTACTCACCGGTGTGCTCACCACGAAAACCATTGCCGCTTTGCCTTCAGGTTCGATGGCAATGGCCTGGTCGGCAAAAACAAGGGCGGCTTCTCCCCTTTTCACCGGTAATAAGGTGTCGCTTGTTTTGATATCGGCAGCTCCTTCATATACAAAAAATATCGTTGCACTTTCCGTATGAAGCGTTGCAGCTGCTGACAGTTTAAGTCTGCGCAATTCAAATTCTGCAGCAGGTGATGTATACACCTGCACCACCTCTTCGCCTGCCGGAATGATGGCAGGCACAGTAGGTTCAAACCGAACATGCTTCATCAGTTCGGGCACGTCGATGTATTTTTCGGTAAGGCCGGCCCGAAGCACATTGTCCGAATTGGCCATTACTTCCACGTTTTGCCCTTCAAGGTAGGCATGCGGAAGACCTGCCGGCTGGTAAATGCCCTCTCCTTCTTTCAGGTGCAGCAGGTTGAAAAAATAGATAGAGAAAATCCCGCGGTCGTAGTGTCCATCCTTGCAAAACGTTTCAACGGCTCTTGCTGCCCAAAAATGTTCACTGCTCTTATCCAGCTTGTCTTCTGTATACTGCGGAAGAATTTTCTCTACCAGCGGCAGGAGCACATCATCTACTTCTTCCTGGGGCATGGTCATTACTTTTTCGTAAAGCCCCTGGTAGCCCTCTTCCTCAAATGTTTTTTGCAAAAACTGTAACTCCGGTACAGTTTGAAAAATTCGTTGCAAATCTTTGCTGCTTTTGAATCCATGCAGCAGCCAGAAATCACTGAGTGCTGCCATCAGTTCAGGCTTGTGATTCTGGTCCTTGTAATTGCGGTTTGTAGCCTGCAGGGCAATACCTTTTTCATTTTCTTCTCTATAGCCTTTTACTGCAGATTCAATAGAAGGATGCACCTGGATGGACAGCATCTGTCGGACATCCAATATCTTGAAAAGGTAAGGCAAGGTGCCAAACTGCTCCTGAACCCGACTGCCTAAAATTTGTTCAGGTGCTTTTTGAATGGCTTCATAAAGCGACGCGTCTCCACCATCGATCAGTTGCGACGGCGCATTGGGATGGGCACCCACCCAGTATTCAGCAAACGGTTTTTGCTCTGGGTTATCGGTTTCAATAAGGTCGGGAATAAACTGCGTTCCGCCCCAGCTATACGGTTGTACCACGCCACGCAACTTGTACATACTATCCATTACGAGATATAATTTTTAATTTGGGCTAAAGATAGCGAATGGCCTCACATCTTGAAATTGGCCACGAAGGCGAAAAGCTGGCGGAAGCGTACCTGGCCAATCTTGGCTATACCATGCTGTATCGCAACTGGCGCTATGGCCGGTATGAAGTGGATCTCATCGCCACCAAAAACGGGATGCTGCGTTTTATCGAAGTAAAATATCGTTCTTCCAGTCAGTACGGTCAGCCGGAAGAGGCGGTGAATAAAAAGAAGATCCGTGACTTATTGCAGGCCATCGATCAGTTTCTTTATCTCAATCCGCAATACAACGATTTCAGGCTGGATGTTCTCTCCATCACCCAACAGCGCGGCAAGGATGCTGATTATTTTTTGATTGAAGATGTAACGATGTAATAGTGAATGGTGATTTGATAAGTGAAAAAATTCTGTTTTCCCATTGTAACGAAGATTGTATTGCCTACCGCTTACTGCTTACAGCATACTCCTAATTGCTAACTTCTCCTTCACCACTCACCCCGGTCTACTCCGCTTTCCTTATTTTTGGGTTTTAACCAATCAACTCATGCGATTATTATTTAGCTTTTCCATTCTTGCGCTTGTCACAGCCTTTCTTTCCTGTGGCGACACCAACAACAGTGGCAGCGCAGCAAACTCTTTTTGCGATACGGCCTGCACCGATGATTCTTTACAGTTTGCCGGTGATCACAAGTTCAAACCCACGATTAACCTAAAGCTGAATGCCTGCAAGGCCGATTCGATGGTGTGGACACATGATTGGGCGGCTACCAAACTCCTCCTGCTCGAAAATGATTTGGGACAGGAAGTATACATTAATAAATCGGCCATTGATGTTTATTTCAAAGACACATCGTATGCCTGGATGCAGTTTGCTGATTGCAAAACCGGTCGTGGCTTTTTGATCAAGCTTCCGTTTAGCAAAACAAAAGAGCGCCGCAAAGTAACCGGTGCCTTTACCAAGTATGACCCCAAATTTTCCATCGATCCGGAGCTGGTTGTGTATACAGACCGCGGAACTGTATTCGTAGAAAATATGCAAACCGAACAACAAGCCTCCATGCCGTTTGATGCGATGTATGACATTGACTTCAACAACATCCACGAGATGGTGGACAGTGTGCATGTAACCAAAGACCGCATTTGGGTGCAAATGATCCGTGAGGGTGCGAAAAAACAATACGAAAAAAAGATCAGCCTTTAAATCAATTGGCAATAGGCAATAAGAAATTGGCAAACCGAACTATTGAAGTTTTTGCTTTTTGCTTATTGCCTATCGCTTATTGCCTATCGAACCATGTGGGAACCCTATAAAAAAGGATTCAAGGCCTATCTCCAACTGGAGCGTTCCCTGTCCGACAATTCCATCAAAGCCTACCTGTCTGACCTGGAGAAGCTCACACAGTTTCTCCTCAGCAACGACCTGAAAAAATCGCCTTCTGAACTTGAACTAAAGCACCTGCAGCAATTTGTAAAATGGATTGCCGAACTGGGCATGATGCAAACCTCACAGGCTCGGATCATTTCGGCATTGCGCACATTTTACAAGTATTGTCTACTAGAAGATATTTCCACGGTGGACCCGACTACGTTGCTGGAAGCCCCTAAACTCGTAAGAGCCCTGCCCGATGTTTTGAGTTTTGAAGAAATTGAAAATGTAATGGCAGAAATTGACCAAAGCACACCGGAAGGCACCCGCAACAAAGCCATTCTGGAAACCATGTACAGTTGCGGTTTACGGGTAAGCGAGGTCGTTAACCTTAAACTTTCACAGCTTTTTTTGGATGTGGGTTTTGTAAGGGTGATTGGAAAAGGTAACAAAGAACGGCTGGTGCCCATTGGCAGCAGTGCCATAAAGTATATTACGATTTATGCAGATCATGTACGCAAGAAACAAAGCGTACAAAAAGGCGAAGAAGACATCTTGTTTCTGAACCGGCGGGGCAAGCGGTTAACGCGGGTGATGATTTTTTTGATCATCAAAGACCTTGTGAAAAAAGCCGGTATCAAGAAAACCATCTCACCCCACACCTTCCGGCATTCGTTTGCCACGCACCTCGTTGAAGGCGGTGCCGATCTGCGTGCCGTGCAGGAAATGCTGGGACATGAAAGCATTACCACCACCGAAATCTATACCCATCTCGACCGCGAATACCTTCGCAAAACCCTGGAACAATTTCACCCGGGCTTTCAACTAAAGAGTTAGCACTTGCTCAATAACCGATCCTTCATCTCTTCTTCATTCTATTTCTTTCTTTGGTTTTTCAGATTTGGTATTTGATGGGATAATGGCAATCTTCCCCATAATAAAGTTTTCTTTTTTTGGCTGAATCAATGTCTTTTTTTGAAGCGTATCAGCAGTTTGCCTAGGCTTTGTCAGCGTATCCATAGTTGGCAATTGCATTGTATCGCTGGTTACAAATGCCGGGTGTAAGGTTTTGTTCTTTTTAGTGACAACCTGCACACCTGCTTCCTTTGTTTCTGGATGACTGGTATCGCTGGAAGCTAATTCTTGGAAAGCCGGCATGGATAAACTTTCCGGTTCAGAAAAGGTTTCATCGATCTGTAATTTTTCTTGAACCACAGGTTCCCCCATTACTTTATTTTCCGAGGTACAGGCTTCAAATAAAATTGTCAGGGCCGATACTGCCAACGGAAAAAGTGGTCGCATCCAGGCAACAGTCTTTGGTGGAACGGTAATCTCCCGCTGCAATTGATCGGCACGAAAGCGACCACAGAGATTTCTTTTTTTTCGCGAAAAAAAGGCGGCCAATTCCCGGTCAGAAAGGCTGCTAAAATCAACAATTGTCTTTTTACAGGCTGCGCAAAATCTTCCTTTTTGTTCCGGCGTCATCCTATCCCAGTTTTCGTTACAGGGCGAAGCAACGGTAAGTGAAAATGTTTTCATGGTGTTTGCTTTGCCAATGGATGCACCGTTTTTATACTTTACACAACAAGACGGCTGTTTTTTTCTGCTTACTTTTAAACCCTTGGCATTTTTACGAAATATACCCTCTGCTGCTACTGATGCGGAACTGGTAAAAGCTTACCGGGAAGAAGGAAGCATGAACGTGCTGGGAGAGCTGTATAACCGGTACATGGAAATGGTGTATGGCATCTGCCTGAAATACCTGCATGAACCCGAAGATGCGCAGGATGCCGTGATGGCCATCTTCGAAGAACTGGTGTTAAAACTTCGCCAGCACCAGGTAGAAAACTTTAAAAGCTGGCTCTATACGCTTTCCCGTAATCATTGTTTGATGCGGTTGCGGTCGCAAAAGCAGGCACCAACTGTTAAAATGGGCGATGGCGTTATGCATTCGGAAGCAGACCAGCATCTGGAAGACGTATTGTCCCGGGAAGAAAACCTGAAGCAATTGGAAACCTGCCTGGAAAGCCTGGCCGATAACCAGCGAAAGGTGATCGAACTGTTTTACCTGCAGGGAAAATGTTACAATGAGATCAGTGCCGAAACCGGGATCGACTGGAGCAATGTTCGCAGCTATATTCAGAACGGTCGGCGAAACCTGCGGATCTGCATGGAAGGTCAACAAAAGAAATTTGTATCGAATGAGTAACCCGAAACACTATACAGCAAAAGACATTGAACGCTATCACAATGGCGGGATGACGGCTGCTGAAATGCATCAACTCGAGAAAGCGGCATTGGATGACCCGATGCTGGCCGATGCGCTGGAAGGTTACCGTTTTTCCAAAAATCCGGTTTCGGAATTGGCAGGTTTGCAAAGCCGGCTGCAGCAGCGGATAAGTGAAGAAAAAAAAGAGCAACGAACTTTTTTTATGCAACCCTGGATGCGGGTGGCGGCCCTTATACTGCTAATGGCCGGCGCCGGTTGGTTGGTGGTTCAAACGTTTTCCACCCGTGAAAATGACTTGGCTACAAGTACGCCGGCATTGAATAAAGAAGAAAGAATGACGGAATCTGCTGCTGCCGATTCTTCAGCCACCGTATTGCAACAGGCACCTTCTGCATTTTCCATCGACAGCAATGCAAGGGATATGGCATCGCAAAATTCAGTTCAGTCAAGAAGAACCAGCCCGGCACCGCAGGCAGAAACATCAGCCCCATTAACGGTCATGAAAGAATCTGCTACGGCTGAAAAAAATGAATCCAAAATGCACCAAGAGGTCGCCGATGCTGCACAAGCCGCTCCGCAAAACGAAGTAGCAACCCTGAAAGCAACGGCACCTCCCGCTGTGAGGATGCAAGAAATGGATTCAACCACAAACAGTATGGCCATGCGACGCAAACGTGCCGGTATACAAGAAGGAAGGGCTCTGGAAGGCCGTGAAGCATCTGTCGCTTTAGATAGTCTGGCCCAACCGGCGCAAGGCTGGAAAGCATTTGAAGAATACATTGCCAAAAACAGGAAACCGGTATTACCGCTGAACAAAAAACAATCAACAGAGAACAATGTAGAATTAGCATTCGACATTAATCAACAAGGAAGGCCAGTCAACATTGTCGTGACGCAATCAGGCAATCAAGCATATAACGATGAAGCCATCCGGCTTTTAAAAGAAGGCCCTGATTGGAAAGGCAAAAACGGTAAGGTGAAAATTCTTTTTCCCAATTAACCGTTTGAGGGTTTCGCATTGGTTGAAGAGAACCTACCTGTATTCTCGTAACGTAATCTGCTCTCGTTTCTTTTCTATGCAAAAAATCAGAAAAAAGATTCAAAGTTTATAAAACAAAAATCCCGTCAGCAGACGGGATTTTTGTTATACAATTATCGAAAAACCGTACGCAATGTTTACGGCATAATAATACGTGACTTTGATTGGATATCGACCATTTCAATATCGAAAATCAGGTCTTGTCCAGCCAGCGGATGGTTGGCATCCAATACAACCGAAGACTCTTTTACTTCGGCCACTACTACCGGAAATTGTTGTCCCTGGTCGTTGCTGAGCATCAGTTGCATGCCCTGCTCCGGGTTCATGCCGGCCGGAAATTGGTCTTTCGGAAACTCGATCAGGTTACCGGTTTCACGTTGTCCGTAAGCTTCATCCGCGCCAATTTCCACTGTTTTTTTATCGCCGATCTGCATGCCTTTTACGCCTTCGTCAAAGCCTTTAATCATTTGCCCGGCACCAACAGTGAATTCCAGGGGATCGCGGCCTTCAGAAGAATCGAAAGTTTCACCGGTACGCAAGCGACCGTGATAATGAACTTTCACTTTATCGCCATCTTGTGCTTGTTGCATGTTGTAAATTTTAAATGTTCAAAATATGTTTCGTATGTCGGCTTTTGCCTCTCGCCGAAAGCGCGACAAGTTAACCATCTTTCACGTTTCCCTTACGTTATTTTGCTGATATTTGATTTTTCACCTCAAAAGAAGTACCATGTTTGCCAGGAATCTTCTCCTCTTTTTTGCCGCTCTTTCTTTACAGGCAAGTTGCTCCGCACAAAATGGAAACAAAGCCAACCCAACAAAAACCACAACAAGCAAAACATCACAGGCATCTGCATCGGCCATTATTCCGGCAGCTGATCAACTGGATAAATACCTGCCCATGCTGGCTGGCAAAAAAGTAGCCTTGCTTGTGAACCATACATCAACAATTGGTCAAACGCATATCATTGATTCGCTCGTCAAACGAGGTGTTAACATTAAAGTAGTTTTTGGACCCGAACACGGCTTTCGCGGCGATGCACCCGACGGTGCCAAGATTGAAACCACCACAGATGCTAAAACAGGAATACCTGTTGTATCGCTGTATGGAAAAAAGAACAAACCAGCTCCGGAAGACCTGAAAGATGTGGACATCATGATATATGATATCCAGGACGTGGGTACCCGTTTTTACACCTACATTTCTTCCATGCAATATTTTATGGAGGCAGCGCTGGAGAATAACATTCCCATGATCATTCTCGATCGACCAAACCCGAACGGATTTTATGTGGATGGTCCTGTGCTGGATCCGAAATTTAAAACCTTTGTCGGCATGCAACCTGTACCGGTTGTATATGGCATGACCACCGGCGAATACGCCAACATGATTTTGCAGGAAGGCTGGCTGAACGAAGCGGCCAATAAAGCCTATGAACGATTAAAAACAGTTCGTTACCGCGAAGGCGCAAAATTCTTTCAGTTGCATGTGATACCCGTGGCCAACTATACCCACAAAAGCTTGTACGAATTACCCATAAAGCCATCACCCAACCTGCCCGATATGCCTTCCATTTACTGGTACGCATCCACCTGTTTCTTTGAAGGAACTACGCTCAGCGAAGGTCGCGGTACACCCAAGCCGTTCCAGTATATTGGTCATCCCTTGATGCCAAAAAACCTGTTCAGTTTTACACCAGTATCCACTCCGGGCGCACCTAATCCAAAGCACAAAGACAAGGTTTGTTATGGCTTTGACCTGAGCGGTACGCAGAATGAAGTTCTGAAGCAGGTTGACAATAAAGTGCAGATCAAATACCTGATGGATGCCTACCGGTTGTTTCCGGATAAAGAGAACTTTTTCAACAAGGGTATTGATCGTTTAGCCGGAACCGATGAACTGGCGAAGCAAATCAAAGCCGGTATGTCGGAAGCTGAAATCCGTAAAAGCTGGGAACCCAAACTAAGCCAGTTTAAAGAGATTCGTAAACGTTATCTTATGTATGAAGATTTCTAGGACATAATAGCGCATTCATCTTTTCGTAAACAGGTTGATAAGTTTTGCGATTTTTGCAGGCTTATTAACCTGTTTCCTTTTACGCAATCGATAATACATGGATCAAAAGAAATTTCGCATTGTTTTTATGGGTACACCGGAGTTTGCCGTGGCTTCATTGGCCGCACTGGTAGAAGCCGGCTATAACATTGTTGGTGTGATCACAGCACCGGATAAACCAGCCGGTCGTGGTATGAAGCTGCAGGAAAGTGCTGTAAAAAAATACGCGGTGGAAAAAGGTCTGCACCTCCTGCAGCCCGAAAAACTAAAGAACCCTGTTTTCCTGGAAGAATTAAAAAACCTGCAGGCGGATGTACAGGTCGTCGTTGCTTTCCGCATGCTGCCGGAAGTTGTCTGGAACATGCCGCCCATGGGCACTATTAACGTACACGGGTCCCTGCTACCCCAGTACCGTGGCGCTGCGCCAATCAACTGGGCCATCATCAACGGTGAAAAAGAAACCGGGGTTACAACCTTTAAGCTCAAACACGAAATTGATACCGGAGATGTATTGCTGCAGGAAGCCATTCCGATTGGCGAAGACGAGACCGCCGGCGAATTGCACGACCGGATGAAAGAAACAGGTGCTGCGTTGCTGGTTAAAACCATCAGGGGATTGCAAGAGGGCACGTTGCTGGAAAAACCACAGCATTCGTTTTTGGAATCACTCTCCTTTGACCCCAAACATGCACCCAAAATTTTTACGGAAACCTGCCGGATTGATTTTACCAAACCGGTTTCAGATGTACACAATTTAATCCGGGGCCTCTCCCCTTTTCCTGGTGCTTTTTGTTCTTTCCAGGGAAAAACGCTGAAGATCTACCGGAGTCGGAAAGAAAAGACCGAGCCTGCAATTGCAACCGGCGAATGGGAAACTGACCGGAAAAGCGTTTTAAAATTTGCTTGTGCCGATGGCTATGTCCATGCGCTGGACCTCCAGTTGGAAGGGAAAAAACGTATGTCCATTGCCGATTTTTTGCGCGGCTACCGATTTGAGTAAGCAATATCAAAAAAGTTCACAAACCATTGCCCTGAAGCGTCTTCAGAATTGGCCCTTATGCCACCGCCTCTGCCTGGCGCACTGCCTTTTCTTCCATGTGCTGCACATTAAATTCAAGATAGGCGCTGACACCACTGCCGGGGGACGATTCCACTTCAAAATTTCCATTCATGGCCCGTATGCGGGTTTGCAACTGTTCAAAGCCCATGCCTCCTGTTTTTTGCTGCGGCGAAAACCCAACCCCATTGTCTTCCACCGTAATGGATAAAGTGTTGCCTTGCACACTCAACTGAACGAGGGCCTGCGTTGCCCTAGCATGCTTCATAATGTTGTTAAGCAGTTCCTGCACTATCCGGTAAACCGATAGCTCAAAACTTGATTTGTACCGTTTGATTTCACCCCAGGAATCATACTGAATGGACAGGTTGGTGTTGCTGATATTGGCGCAATAACGTTGAAGGGCTATATCGAGTCCATGCGCCAAAAGCAATTCCGGCATGAGATTATGAGAGGTCTTCCTGATTTCGGCCGTGGCTTCATCCAGCAAGGCGATCCCACGGCGAAAACTTTCCGGCTGCATGGATCTTTCCTCGGGGGAAAAGCTGGACAGATGCATTTTTACGGCCGCAAGCATGCCGGCAACCCCGTCGTGCAGGTCCCTGGCAATACGATTCCGTTCTTTTTCCTCCCCCTGCATCAGCGCATGCAGCAATTGCAATTCTTTTTCCTGTTGAATGGCTTCTACCTCTTTTTGGTGCAGGCGTTTGTTGTGCCGCGACCGCAAAAAAAGCAGTACCACCACCAACACGGCAATGACCAAAGCCATCAATGCATAAAACACTTGGTTACGTTTTGTTTGAAGCTGCAGGTCCTTTTCCACCAACTGAAGCTGACCAAGGGCCAAAGCCCTTTCTTTCTTTGCCGTTTCATATTCCGCTTCCGTTCGTGCCACCACTTCTTTGTTTTCCAGCCGCATCACTGAATCCTGATAGCCTCCCGATATGGCAAGGTTATCAAATGCCTCCTTGTAATTTCCCAACGCATAATTTGCCTGGGCCAGCTTTTCGTACAAATTTAGTCCAAACGGCACATTATCCAACCCCTTGAATACCTGTGTCGCTTCTTTTAGCAAGACCACTTCTTTTCCAAAATCTTTCTTATCATGATACGCGTCGGCAAGGTCCATCAGAGCCGTCAGGTACAATTGCCGGTCGGTGTTCTTTGCCAGCACCAATGCTTTTCCTGCGGCATCAATAGCGGAATCCAGCTTATGCAAACCGGTATAGGAAACCGAAAGCAAATGATAGGCCTTTGCCTGCGCAATGGGATGCTGGATGGCATTTGCAATGGCGGAAGCCTGCCGGGCCAATGCCAGCGATTCTCCAAAGTTCTTGTCAACATAATAGGCATTGCTGGTGCTGATCATCGCCAGGGCCAGACGAACACTGTCTCCTATTTGCCTGGAGATGTCAATAGCCTTATTGCCGAATTGAATGGCTTTGGATACATTTTCGAGGTTGCCGTATAATGTGGAAATATTCTCATGCAGCATGGCATAGGTGCTCAGCAAGTCCTCTTTTACAGGCGCTGCTTCCTTTTCCACCGGGTGTTTGTCAAACAATTGAATGGCGGTGTAATAGTAGTGGATCGTACTGTCCACCATGCCTAACTGCCGCAGGTTGGCACCCAGATTATTGTAACAGATGAGGAGATCCTGCAGCGAGTTGCTTTTCCGGTAAAAGAATATGGCCGCATGAAAATGGTTGATGGCTTCCTGGTATCTTCCCTCCTGCCCATGCACATAGCCAATGCGGCGGTACGACATGGCAGTGCCGGCATCATACTTCAGCCGCTGGCTGATGGCAATACATTCCCGGTAAATCGCTACCGCTTTTGCATTGTCAACATCCAGCCAGGTCTTGCCGTAGGCAATCAGTTTATTCACCTTTGCCGTATCGTCCTTTAGCTGCTTTATTTGCAACAGTTCCCTATCCTGCGCAGCGGCAAAAGCAACAGAAATAAAAAGCTGGATAATAAGAAATACCTGTTTCAACTGTTTCATAAACCTGTTAGCATCTTTGGTTGAAGCGAATGTGAAGATGAATTTTTTTTGGTACCAAATGCATCTTCTTTCATGGCAATATAGTTGATAGCGATGGGAAACAGAACACCAACCGTTCCGCGTTCATCGGCAATTAATTATTCGGAATAGCTATAAACAAACAGGGGGTTTTCTTTGGCAGTGTCTGTTTCAAGATAAATATAAAGAACCGCACTGCCGGCAAACTCCTTCAGCTCCCACAGGAGTGTTTCCGGTTGCAACTCATTCGCATCCGCTTTGCGAACGCTGGTTCCGTCACCGACACAGCCTTTTTTAATGGTCCGGAACGAGCCTTCAACAGGATAAAGCGTTAGCTTATCCGTCCCTTCAAAAACAACTGTCCCTTTTTTGGTGGTAAAGATCTCCGTGACGCAATTGGAGGCATTGCGCATCCCAAGGTACTGGGTAAATTCAAAACGGCCTTTTCCGTCCACTTCGGTAAACCTGTATTCCCGGGCGGCTTCTGTACCGTTGCCAACCTGGTGCCCGTCACGATCATAGTAGGCAATGGGGCCAATATTTCCCCAGAACCAGATCCCGCTTTTCAGATCAGCAGGAATAAAAGATGCGGGAGAGTTTGCATAGAGGTCAACGTTGGGTTTTGTGACCGGTTTGCTGCAGGCACAAAAGAACAATAGTAAAAACAGGCCTATTGAATTGGCGGCTACTGAAAATTGAATTGATTGTGGTTTCATCGTATTTGTTTTATACAGTTAGAAAAAAAGCTTGAAGCTATGGGGACATCATGTTTCGGGTGAACCTGGTCTGTCAACAGGTAATGAATTTTTCCGGATCAATGGACAGCACCTGGTAAAATGCCGGATGGCTGATCATAGCTTAATGAATTCAACCCTGCGGTTCTTTGCTTTTCCTTCTTTGGTGCCATTGTCTGCAATGGGTTTTGTCTCTCCCAATCCATCTGTTTCCAAACGGCCTGCATCAATGCCAAATTCTGTGCGCAAAGCATTTTTTACAGCTGCTGCGCGGCGTTTTGAAAGGGCCATGTTTCCGGCATCTTCCCCATCCGCATCGGTATGGCCAATAATCTTTACCCGGTAGGAAGAATTTTCCTTTAATACCGCTGCTATCTCCCGTAGAACGCCTGCGCTTTCCGGCCGGATCCTGTCCGAAGCCACATCGAACAAAATACCCGTGGTTACCCATTTTCCTTCTGTCTGAAATTTGCTGCGTAAATCAGGCGTGCCCTCGGCCACTTTAATATTGGTAACGAATACTGAAAACTGGTCAGGCGTGTACAGCGATGACTCGAGGCTAAAGCCAATGCGGTTAAACAGGGCGCCGTCCGGCACCGCCTGTGGCATGTCAAATACTTTATCGCCATTGATCCAGTACCGCACCCGGTTCTTTTGCACCCACACCGAAAGATGAACGGGCTTTAGCGTCAGCTCGCCTTTCAGTTCCTTGGTTTGATTAGAGAAAAAGCCACTGCCATTGTCAAAACTTTGAAACGAGGCATTCAGCGGACGGTCGGCCCCATCAGGCTGCAGCAAAAGGGCCAGTTCTTTTGCGGCGTCCTGGTTGCTTACAAACTGATTGGCCTTTGCATCGCTGGAAAGCAGTTGGAGGAACTTTATCTCCAATTGCGGATACACATAGCCCCCTTCGCCGCTGAAGCGGAATAGCAGGTCCATTTCGAGGGTAAAATTGGCAGGCAACGTTTGCAAAGCCGGCGAAGCAAAACGGCTGCCGTTGAACAACTGCATCCACTTACCCGGCAGCCCTTGCAGTGTCACCGTTTCGCCGCGGTTATTGGTATTCCATTTCAGGGGCAGTTCGCCCAGTTCATCCTGACCAAAATCCTCTGCATACACAATGCGTTCGCCCGGTACAAAATCATACTTCGAGTAGGCACTGAATGAGGGTTCTTCCCTGCCGGTTTGTTCACCAGCCTTCGGTAGGGCTGTTGTTGCTACTTCCGGTTTGGTGGTATCGGCTCCCTTCTTTGATTTTGGTTTGCCGGAGGCTTCGTTCTCAGCCTTGTCGAGGGCTTTGTCCATGGCTTCGTCCAGGCGTTGTTCGCCTCTTGCCTGGGCCTTGTCCTTTAACCGGCTCAGGATATTTTGCTGGCTGATGCCTATTACCGGCAGGGATAGCAAAATGATTACAATGATCTTTTTCATGTTTTTAGATTGTTTGTGGAAGGAGCAAAATAACCGGATGAAAACCGCCATAAAATCAGCAGCAATGCGGATTTTGGAAACTCAGTAGTAGTACGTAGAAGCTTGGAGGAGCATAAAAAAGAGGGCCCTGCTTTCAGCCCTCTTTTGCACGATCATGCCAGTTGCTTTGTGAGAAACCCCGCCGGCCTGTGAATTAAAACTTTACGGTGAGGCCTACCTGTAGTGGTGAAATTCCATACCCCAGTTCGGCAAAACCGCCAACCTTTTCCGAGAAAAGGTACCGGCCACCCGCATGCAGGTTCAGGATAACGTCACCAGTAGAATTGCCGTTGTAACCATATTCTTCCAGTTCATCATGGGTGACCTTCACCGAGAACCGGCGATACGTAAGGCCTGCGCCGCCATAAACATCCAGTTTTGGGTTGGCAATATTCAGCGCATTGTTAAAATGGTACGATCCCCGGACACCGATGTAGAGATAGGTGTACTTCCAGGCCGAACCGAAGGTCTGCTGAATAAAGCCGCCTTGCAAGCCAGCACTGATGTCGCGGGTAAAGCCCTGCTCGAACGAAGCAACAATTGGCAATCCACCGGTGCCCCTTAATCCATAGCTGCCAAGCCCTATGCCGGCATTTAAAAATTTGCTGCCTTTTACATCGCTGGCGCCGGCATTGCCTGCATCCTGTGCATTCATGTTGTTTTGTACCAGAAGACCCAGGATAAGACCTGCAGTTAGAATGATTTTCTTTTTCATATTGTATTTTTTGATGCCGCAAAACTACCCGCCGGCGCTAAGCTGCTTATTTGGGTAAATACGGATTTCTAAACTTCAGTAGTTGTACGTAGTTCAGCCTCTGACCAGCGCAGGCTGGTAAGAATACTTATAATGTTTATGAAACCAATTCAAATCGTCTTGCAGAAACGAGGTTACAAACGACCTTTTTCCCTCCGTGAAAAAGCAGTTGCCGCTGACTGGTTACCAGGCCATCTATTCTATCCGTAACTAAAAAAGCAGGTATAAGCTCTCTTTTTCTTGAAGTTCTATACATGTTCTAATGGGATCATGCTGGTCACCCTGTTGAAGCAGGCATCACTCACTATATAACGATAAATACAGATCGGAATGTGGCCACCCAGCACATACGTAGTACTACTGATTTTTTAATTCTCGTATTGCTACTGAAAAAAAGATAACCGGTACCGGAGAGTTTTGCATACGAAATTTTACGCCTTTACTCAAACCAAAATCATGTAGGAATCGGAAGAGCCGATCACCCACTAAACCAAAAAAAATGAAAAAGCTACTAACTATCTGCTGTCTGTTTCTTCTCTGTTTACCTGCCTGTAAAAAAGAAGGCCCGATTGTACCCAAACCAGGCCAGGGTTCAACCGGTGTTGTGCGGCCCGTTGGCGAACCCTTTGGCACACCGGCGGAAGAAATGATTGGCCCGCAGGGTGGATCACTCACATCTGCAGACGGAAACCTGACCGTAGATATTCCTTCGGGAGCCCTCACCTCCCCTGTGAATGTGAACATTGAAATGATCACCCGGACACTGGTGGATGCACCGGAAAATGCCTCCCGAACGGCTTACCGCCTCACCCCGCACGGGCAACAATTTTCCAAACCGGTGAAACTGACTTTCCGGTTTGCGGATGAAGAATTTGAGAGCCCCACACCGGCCTTGTCAGGCATTGCCTACCAAGATGATAAAGGAAAATGGAAAGGCATGGGCAAAGTGCAGGTTAACGAACAGGCAAAAACCGTTTCGGTTGAAACAAATCATTTCAGCGACTGGACTACATACGAAACCATCTTTTTAACCCCGAAGGCGGATTTCTCGGTGCACGTCAATTCCTCCGCCACGATTCGTGTTATGTCTGTAATCCCACACGGTTTGCTGCCAACTGACGAATACATGGACAAAGAAGAATACTATCTGGAAGAGCCGGAAACAATTAACCTGCCGGTGGACTGGCGAATTGTGAATGGTCCGGGAAATGGCACGATAACCGGTGTTCCCACCGTATCGTCGGCCATCTTCAAAGCGCCGGCTACGGTACCAACTCCCAACAACCCGGCCATGGTGGAAGCAAAGCTGAATTTAAAAAGACACGGTACCTTGTTCCTGTTCCGGCACATCACCATTGTGGATAAAATCAAGCCCGGAATTCATTTACAGATCAACGGAGGTGCCTGGATTCATTTCGACACCGAGCTTTTTACAGATGGCACTTCCATTCGCGACGACGGCAGTTATCCCTACGACCGCCACGAAATTGCGCTAACCATAAATGGTGGTCGTGCCAAAGGGGAAGGAACCTGGGCCTGGAGCAACCCGGTTTCGAATGAAGACCAAACAACGTTTGAATACATTGTAAAAAAGCCGGCGCCCTATACCGTTTATGAACCTTTTTATTATGCGCCCTGTCCGCGATCGGAAAAATTCACCAGCCCCGGTTATGTACGCATCATCGAATATCAGAAAAATGCATCAGGCGACAACTGGGTAATTGGAGAATTCCTTATCGAGCGTTCAGAGCCCTTTATTGAGAACGTCAATTGCCATAATAATGCGTACCGCATCCAGGGCTACTTCAAACTGAAATTTGGTTAAGCCTTTCCATCTATTTTAAAAATCAAAAGTAAATTATGAAATCTACCCGAATACTTTTGGTCCTTCTATTAAGTGGTTTGTCCCTTATCATTGGCTGTCGCAAACCCACTGATTGGCCTGATGACCCTACAAAAAATGGAACGCTGAAAGGAACCGTTTTTTCACCCAATGGAAAAATTGCACTGCCTGCCGTTACAGTAGAAACGGTGGTAAACGGTGCAAAGGCAACTACCCTTACCGATAAAAACGGCACGTTTGAGCTGGAACTGCCGGCGGGAGAATACACGATTACGATGTATGCAGGTTCCGGGGCGCATTTTTCGGCACGGAAAAACGTAACGGTACGGAATAACCGCATCACCGAACTGGCAGCGGGGGAAACAAGGCTTGCGTTCACCGGCAAGATCGCCTACCTCAGAGGTTCGTTTGACAATATCCAAAGCCTGGTGGAGAAAATGGGGATACCAACGACGCAACTGAGCCTAACTGACATAGCGGATTACAACGTTCTTAAGCAATACGATCTGTTGCTGATGAACTGCAATTCGGGTTACATTGATTTTGAAACGGACAAGCTGCTGGACCGCTACCTGAAGGAGGGGAACAGCATATACGCGTCGGACCTGGAACTGGCCGGACTTTCTGAACAGGATTGGGGCTTCATACCTTCCAACCTGATATCGTACAATATGGATGGCGAAGTTGGCATAACGGAAGCCGACGTTCAGTTCGAATCTTTTAAAAAAGCACTGGGCAAAAACAAAATGCTTACTGAGTTCGATATGCCCCTGTATGTTCAGATCACCCGCCTGTCAACTGCGGACCCACGATCTACCGTGTTGGTGGATCATCCGCAAAAAGGCCCCCTAGCCCTGAAGATCCAATGGGGCACGGCACGCACATCCGCACAGGGGCACAGGTTTGGAGGCAATATCATTTATACCACTTTCCACGATGCGGTACTGTCGGACGACGTAAAAGCAGTGTTGCAGCAAATGATCCTGCAGCTATGACCGGTGTGCAATGAGGCCGTTCCTTTTCCTGTAAACGTATCGGCAAAAACCCGGGCTATGTCCCGGTTTTTGCGTTTGCCCGCCCCTAAGTAAAAGATCAGTTATTATAGAAAAGTCACACTAGAAAATCAATCCCAAAGCAACCGTTCTTCCATAAAGCGCAGCAAAAATTTCGGTGGCATTGTTTACATTTGACTCTTTGCTCATTTGTCAAACAAAGTTTAGGCATGACGCTATGGAAGTAATCAACGTTGCTGTCATTGACGACCACGAGGTTGTCATCAATGGGTTAAAAGCCATGTTTGCGGGACACAAAACCATTCGCATTTCTTTTACCACGACCGATGGCGACACGCTGCTGAACCACCTCGACGTTCAGCCGGCAGACGTTTTACTGATGGATATTCAAATGCCGGGAACCAATGGCGTTGATCTTTGCAAGCTCGCCCTGAAAAAACAGCCTTCCTTAAAAATTCTTGCGTTTACAAGTTTTGATGATTCACATTACATCCGGCAGGTCATGCGCAACGGGGCAATGGGCTACCTTTTGAAAAATGCCGATCAACAAACTATTGTTGATGCGGTCCACGCGGTTATGGAGGGAAATGAATTCTTAGACGAAACGGTGAAGAAGATCCTGCTGCAGGAAAGCATTACCGGGCAACGGCGATCCATATTCGATATTCCGCTGACCAAACGGGAAAAGGAGATCCTGAAACTGGTAGCCGAAGGGTTGAGCAATCAGGAAATTGCCGGCCAATTATTCATCAGTCTACGCACCGTGGAAACACACCGGCTCAACCTGTCCCAGAAATTAGGCGCAAAAAATACGGCGGCACTGGTGAAAGAAGCGATCCGGCGGGGCCTGATTGATTGATGGAAGCAGACGGTTTCACAAGAAATTTTTCTGGAATAACCAATGGCAAAACAACAAGGCCCAACAGTCCACAACTATTTCCTTCCTGCCAGTATTCAGTTATGAACCGGTTAGCGGTAAACGTTTGCTACTAAAAAAAGCGGAAGGTGACCTTCCGCTTTTTTTAGTGATCCTGCAGGATCAATAATTTACCCGAACAAAAAACTTATCGGTTTCATTAATATCCAGTGCCGTAGCTGCGGCATTGGAAATGCGAATGTCAAATCCCTGGTTCTGGCGTATGCCGGTCATCTTATCGAGCACTTTGGCATAAACGGCTTTGTTGTTATTCGGGTTGACAATACGGATAATGGTGCCCGGTTCAACGTTGTCGAGCAGCGCATAATACTTTGCATCCTGCCAGCCGCTGGCCGTTTTGAAGATGCCGGCAGAAGCCATTTCATCTTTCTGCACGGGCTGTGCTTTTACCTGCGCTTCAAACGAAGCTTTGAAATAGCCGCCATTACCATCGTTCACGGCTGTATTAAGTGTACGGGGTTGCTCGGTCTTTTTTTCTGCAGCCACCGTTTCCGTTCTTCTTTCCGGCGCAGACTCCGTTCGCGGTTGTGGTTTTGTTTCTGTTACCGTTTGTACAGGTTTTTCTTCGGTAACCCTTGCTACTTCCTGTTGTCTTGCCGGCTCCTGAGCCCTGGCGCCGTTGGACGCCGTCATCTCGTTCGATACCAGGTAACCGACAATCAGGCGCTGGCCTGGGGAGATCACATCCGAACTAAGATTATTCCACTTGCGCAAATTGGCCATCAATACCTTGTTGTTATTAACACTCACACGGTATAACCCTTCCTTTTCCCCAACAACGTAATACACCGGATTACCCGTGGAGGATTCCTGCGAAAAATTCTGCGCAAGCAAAGGAATGTTCACCGACTGGCCAATGCTAAGTCCCCGCTCCATTTCCAGCCCGTTAAACGCTGCAATGTCTTTGGGCGGAATGTTGTACAGGCGACCAAGAGAATAAAAGTTTTCTTTGGGTGTAACGGTGTGCACCAGGTATGCTCCTTTGCTGTTGTGTTGAACAACCAGGTTTTGGGCAAATACACCGTGGCAGCACAGAAAAATGATGGCGGAAAAAATGATTTTTTTCATGGTGGATAGAGTTGGGTTTTTCAGAACCGGTAGTCTTTCTTCACGTACCAGTCTATCTTTTGATAGTTACAAATATGCCTATTATTTCTCAAAAGCGGAATGATTCTGTTTTAAAATGCGGATTTCTTTCGGATAGTAATTGTTCACCCGGTTTTTCAGGGCGTTGATCCAACCTAGTGGCTTTTCTTTATAGCGAACTACCTGCCATCCAATGCTTTGCGGTGTACATGAAAAATCCTGTCGCTGCAAATATTTAATGGCATCGGCATAAGAAAGATCAACAGTTTTAACGTTTTCGGAAAGCAGAAGGCTTTGTGAGAGTGCATGATGCGGTACTAGCTTTTCTTTAAAAATTTCACCAACGGTAGTACCGGCATAGAGCAGATTCAGGTGAGCGGAAAGTAACAAGAAATCCGGCAGAAAGCCTTTGGGCAACACAATAACGTTGTTGCGGAACCGTACTATCTCCTGGCCTTTGCCGTTGATCCATTCCTCTATTATTTTTTTCTCCCGGGTAGAAATGGTCTCCGGCTTTCCCTGTTTTATTCGCACAGTGTCGCTTTCGCTTTTCTTCCGAAAACAGGCAAGAAATAAGCCTTCACCTTTTAGCTTGTCAGGGTAAAAGCGGTAACCAACCGCGGAAGATCTTGCAGAAGTGCTGATAACAATGCCTTCCTGTACCGATGGCAACGGCAGGTTTTCCATCTCCATTTCTTTAATCAGCCAATCCATGATGGCTTCGTCTTCTTCCACAGAATAGGAGCAGGTGGAATAAACCAGCAGGCCGCCTTCTTTTAGGGCCGGCAAAGCATCAGCCAAAATACGCTGCTGCCGCTGGCTGCAAAGGGCCACGTTATTCAAGCTCCACTCGTCAATGGCTTCGCTGTCTTTGCGAAACAACCCGCTTCCGCTACAAGGTGCATCTACTACCATGACATCAAAAAACCCGGGAACTTTTTGAAAAGCTTTTGGGTCGTTGTTGGTGACAAAAACATTGCTGCTGCCCCATTTTATAATATTGTCGGTAAGCACTACACTGCGTTGCCGGATGACTTCATTGCTGACCAAAAGGCTTTCGGTTGTAAGCAAGGACTGCAGGTGGGTAGATTTGCCACCCGGTGCGGCACAAAGATCCAGTACTTTTAGCGGTTGGGTTAGATCAACCAACTGTACCAATGCCTGCTCCAGGAACATGCTCGACGCTTCCTGTACATAATAACAACCGGCATGAAACAGGGGATCGAATGTAAAGGAAGGCCGTTGCGGCAGGTAATAACCGTACCGCGACCAGGGAACAGGGGTCAACCGTGAAACGTCAAACGTCAAACGTGAGTCGTCTGATATTTCGGATACCTCCGCATCTGGTTCTGTTGCTATTTCCAATGGCTTCGCCGGGTTGATGCGGATGGAGGTTACGCCTCCCTCCTGTTCATGTACAGCCACAAAGCGTTCCCTGTCAAAACCAGGTACACCTTCCAATGATGATAAAAACGCTTCGGGAAGTTTCATGGTAAACAATTCGCAAAGGGCAAAGGTAAAAGGGGACAGCGTTGCCAGCCTGCAGGCTTTTTTTATCAGCCAAGTTTTAGCATTTTGCGTTGGTCCTTATGCCATTGGGATAATATGTCCGTCGAAAATATTCACCACTGACCATCCACCACTCACGTGTTCTTTATTTCCGCGATAAGGTCCTGCAATACTTTTTTGGCATCACCAAAAAGCATGGAGGTTTTGGGACGGAAGAAAAGATCGTTCTCGATACCAGCATAACCGGGCTTCATGCTTCGCTTGTTGACGATAATGGTTTTGGCCAGTTCCACATCCAGGATGGGCATCCCGTAAATGGGCGAAGAAGGATCGGATTTGGCGGCTGGGTTTACCACGTCGTTTGCACCCAATACCAGCACCACATCGGTTGTGCTGAATTCATCATTGGCCGCTTCCATCTCCTGTAATTTGTCATAATCCACATCGGCTTCGGCCAGTAACACGTTCATATGGCCCGGCATCCGGCCGGCCACCGGGTGAATGGCATATTTTACCGTTACACCTTTTTCATTAAGCAGTTTTTCCAGTTCGTGGCAGGCATGCTGCGCCTGTGCCACCGCCAGGCCGTAACCCGGAACAATCATTACCTTATTGGCATACGCCATCACTACGGCGGCATCGGCCAAACTGATTTCCTTGTGTTGACCCTGTTCTTTGGCACCAACGGCACCAGCCTGTCCGCCACCGAAGGACCCAATTAAAACATTGGCCAGAGAACGGTTCATAGCCTTACACATCAAAATAGTCAGCAGCGTACCGGCTGCACCCACCAGGATGCCACCCGTGAGCATGACTTTGTTGTTGTATAAAAATCCACCGCAGGCAGCAGCCACTCCCGTGAAGGAATTGAGCAGGGAGATCACTACCGGCATATCAGCGCCGCCAATCGGAAAAACGAAAAATATTCCGTAGATCAACGCCAGCAGAAAAACAAGATAAAAAAGTAGGGAAGCATTTTGCGGCAGCCAGCCAATAATGATTACGGCCAGTGTCACAATTACTGCAAGGATGAGCAGGTTCACAATGTGCTGTCCCTTGAATGAGTAGTCTTTTATTTTACCATTGAGCTTGCCCCAGGCGATAACAGAACCGGAAAAGGAAACGGATCCAATGATCAAACCCAGTAAAATGATTAGCAAGGTGCCGGAGGAAACGGGTGCCGTGCTCACAATATTGGTTGTTGCATTCAGGTGCGAAACATAAGAAGTGACAACCGTTTCCTGGAAATCAAGCCGGGCCAGGTGATCAAACTCAATCAGTGATATCAGGGCTGCACAGGCGCCACCCATACCGTTAAAAAGACTTACCATCTCCGGCATGGCTGTCATCTTTACTTTCCGCGCCGCCATGGTACCAATGATGGCGCCAATGGCAATGGCAGCAAAGATCCACCCGTAATTGTGCAGACCACCCGGCGTGTCTTTATCGCGGTAGAGAAAAATAGTTCCAAGAATTGCCAGCGTCATACCACCGGCCGCCAGCAGGTTGCCGCGGCGTGCCGATTCGGGATGTGAAAGCATTTTCAGCCCAACAATGAACGTGATAGAAGCAATGATGTAGAGCAGCGTCAGAACGTTTCCTTCCATGATTTTCGTTTGTTCCTTTCTGTTAGGCTTTATTTCTTTTTCTTTTTGAACATTTCCAGCATGCGGTCGGTTACCACAAAACCACCCACCACATTCAAGGTTCCGACGATCACGGCCAGGAAGCCAAGTATCAGCGCAAGGTAATTTTCGCTTTCTGCTTTTCCCATGACAATGATGGCCCCGATAATCACCACGCCGTGAATGGCATTGGCGCCACTCATTAGCGGTGTATGGAGTACGCTGGGCACTCGGCCGATCACTTCTATGCCGACAAAAATCATCAGGATAACAATGTAGATGATCTGTTCGTTTGCTGCAATCCAGTTAAACATGTCTTCAAATGGTTTTTACTGCGGAATATGATTCAATGTTTTTACTCTTTCGTTGATGATCTCACCGTTAAAACAAATACAGCATCCTTTCACCAGATCATCTTCCCAGGCCAGGTTAATGCCGCCTTCTTTTGTAGTGATGAGGGCCAGAAAATTCAGGATATTCTTCCCGTATAATTTGCTGGCGTCTGATGGCATGGTGGCCGGCAAATTACTGTTGCCTACAATGCTTACTCCATTGCGAACAACGGTTTCATTGTTTTTCGTAAACGGTGTATTGCCACCGGTGGCAGCGGCGAGGTCAATGACAATGGAACCAAAGCGCATACCGTCCAGCATATCCTCTGTAATTAGTATTGGTGCTTTTTTACCCGGTATCTGTGCGGTTGTAATCACAATATCCGCCTTGGCGATGCTGTCTTTTATGCGTTGCTGCTGCCGTTGTTTATAGTCCTCTGTTTGCTCTACAGCATATCCACCCGCAGTAGACGCATCTGCTGCCCCTTCTACTTCCACGAACTTGGCACCCAGGCTTTGTACTTCTTCTTTTACAGCCGGACGGGTATCAAACACTTCCACTACAGCACCCAGGCGTCGTGCGGTAGCAATGGCCTGCAAACCTGCCACACCGGCTCCAAGGATCAGGATCTTTGCCGGGGCAATGCTGCCGGCGGCTGTCATGAACATGGGGAAATACCGCGGGTACAGGGTGGCTGCCAGAAGGACAGCTTTGTAACCGGAAATATTGGCCTGCGAGCTTAGCACATCCATGCTTTGTGCCCGGGTGGTGCGGGGAAGCATTTCCAGGCTAAAAACGGTTACTCCTGCCTGTGCCAATTGCTTCACAAGCTCGCCATTATAAAGCACCTGGTAAACGCCGATCAATACTTTTTGAGAGGAAATTTTTAACTGCGGAGAAGGTGGATGAATCGTAAGAATCACATCACTTTGCGCTGCTACGTCTTCTTTGGAAACAATAGAGGCACCTGCTTTTTCATAGGCAACATTCGTTGCAAATGCAGCTTCGCCGGCACCGTTTTCGACCATTACCGTATGACCGCTTTTTGTAAGTACGGACACTGCTTCGGGTAAGAGGGATACTCTTGTTTCGGGTAAGGGTTCTTTGAGTACACCAACAATCATGTGCTCAATTTATTGCAAATAGTTGTACGGTCAAAAACGAACACGGAAATGCTGTGCCACTTTGAACTCTTTCCGGAAGAAAACAAAGCCCAGGAAAAACACATCCACCGTGCATTGTACCGAAGGATGCTGCTTAATTTCCTCCCATGCTTTTTCCATTTCTTCACTCCAATGAATATCATCAAAAACAAGGATTGAATTGTTGTGAAGGGCTGGCAGCAGTTGATTAAAATAATTAATCGTGGGACTGTAGCGATGGTTGCCATCAACGTAAGCCAGATCTATGGATGAAAGTTGACGGATAGCATCCGGCAGAAGGTCATCAAAATTACCGATCCGTTGTTTGATGTTCGTGCAGCCTAATTTTGAAAAATTTTCAGCAGCTACATCTGCTATGGCTTTGCTGCCTTCGATGGTCAGAATGTTTGCCAACGGATTGGCCGCAGCAAAATAGGAGGTTGTAATCCCCAATGAGGTGCCCAGTTCAAGAATCGTTAGCGGTTGGTAATGTTTCACCAGCCGGTACAGGAGTTGAGCGTATTTTTTCGATTTAAGGGCGGCTCCTGCGGCTTCGGAAACGGTTCGTTGTTTGGTTTTGGCAACCCGTGAACCGGCACCAAAATCGTCGATCTGCAGCATGCGTTTATCCTGCAACAGTTGTTTGCGTACAACTTCTATTTCCACCGGCGGAAGGTAGTTCGACCGGTTGTTCAGCACATGCAGAATAAACTGAAATACAAAGGGCGAATGCATGCCATGTCCCTTGCCGTTACTGGCATAGAGGTAATAGTGTATAAACTTGCGGGCTAATTGAACGCTGCTGTACATGCTCGGTCCCTTATGCCTTTGAATCTACGGGCCCCTTTTCCCAGACCTGGTATGTATGATCGTAGGGATTCTTTTCATCCTTTCTGCAAAACCGGCTTGAAGAAAGCTGCCATGTTGTTTCATCGATCGCCGGGAAAAAAACATCGCCTTCAAATTCCTGGTGAATCCGGGTGAGATAGATCCTGTTTGCCTGCGGCAGCGACGCGTTGAAGATCTCTGCTCCTCCAATCACAAAGATTTCTTTGGCACCAAGAACTTCTGCTGTCTTTACGGCTTCTTCCAAGGAATGCACCACTTCTACACCATTGTAACGCCAGTCGTTGTTTCGTGTGATAACAATACTTTTTCGTCCGGGCAACGGTTTCCCGATGGAGTCAAATGTTTTCCGGCCCATCAGGATAGGCAAGCCCCAGGTAAGGTTCTTAAAATATTTCAGATCGTTGGGAAGGTGCCAGGGAAGCGCATTGTTCTTACCGATAACACCATTCTCAGAAACGGCCAGCAATAAACTTATGATCATACGGCAACGGGTGCTTTGATGGCCGGATGGGATTGATAATTCTCCAGGCTGAAATCGTCAAACCGGAAAGTAAAAATATCTTTTATCGCAGGATTCAGTTTCATCGTCGGTAGCGGAAACGGTTCGCGGCTTAACTGCAGTTTCACCTGTTCCAGATGATTACTATATATATGAACATCACCAAAGGTGTGAATGAACTCACCGGGTTCCAGGTCGCAAACCTGCGCTATCATCAACGTCAGCAAAGCATAAGAAGCAATGTTAAAAGGAACACCCAGGAATACATCAGCACTGCGCTGGTACAACTGGCAGCTTAATTTATTTTCTGCTACATAAAACTGAAAAATGGTATGGCAGGGCATCAGGGCCATTTTCGGCAAATCGGCCACATTCCAGGCACTCACAATCAGGCGGCGACTGTCGGGATTATTTTTGATTTGTGCGATGAGGTCCGAGATCTGGTCAATCACCTGCCCATCCGGTCCTTCCCAGCTTCGCCACTGCTTTCCGTACACAGGGCCCAGTTCACCGTTTTCGTCGGCCCATTCATCCCAGATGCTTACACCGGATTCTTTCAGGGATGCGATATTGGTCTCCCCTTTCAAAAACCAAAGCAGTTCATGAATAATGCTTTTAAGGTGCACTTTTTTGGTGGTCACCAGCGGAAAGCCTTTTTGCAGGTCAAACCGCATCTGGTAGCCAAATGTGCTGATGGTGCCGGTGCCGGTGCGGTCGCTTTTGTGCATACCGGTATCCAATATATGTTGAAGTAGCTGCTGGTATTGTTGCATACACACAATTATCAGCGGTAAATGTAAACCGGGGCCGCAAACGGGCAAAATTCATCTATACACATCACGTGAAGAAATAGCGCATGGCCATAAAAAAACCTGCAAGCCTTACGGGGCTTGCAGGAACACATGAGGAGGTTAAGGTTGGAAAAGGAAGAAACCTTACGGGGTTTCGTTCCGGGAGTTGATTGGTATAGTAGGCAACCTTACGGGGTTGCTGATTGTTTAATCGGCTGTTCTTTGCACAAAATTTTCAATGATCACATTCGTCACACCGTTCTTTTTTTCCACCCGCATTTTGGTTGGATACCATCCGGCTTCGCCAAACTTTGCCGGCACGGGAATATCACGTTGAAAAGTCGGATTGTCCTGCAAAAATTCTTCGGTGATCATGGGTTCGTAAAAATTGACTTCACCATCATAGCTTCCGTAGAGAAACGTTTGGGTAAATGTGCCGCCGGGCCGCAGCTCAGGCGAATTCTGGTCTACCCAATGTGTACCCATTTGCGGAACACCGCCTGGGATGGGAATGTAACCGGCAGGCATGTACTCAAACGGAAAGTTGTCAAACTTTTCCTGCGCTTCTTCATAAACCGGAATCGCTAACCGCTCCGCTTCTGTTGTTGTATAAAAATGAAAATCAAAATGCGGTTTGGTGTAAATATTCATCGGCGGATGACCGGCAGGATTCCAATCCAGCATCACATGATCAAATGGTGTGGCACCGGCCTTTACCGGCAATTTCATAGAGATGGAGTTTGCATGGTTATGGCCACCCGTGGTTTCACGGTCAAGGCTGTTCATTGCCGCATCATCAATGGCAATGGCGATACGGAGGGGTTTGCCATTTATATCTTCTTCATACCAGGTCCAGGCTTTTCCGTGCTGAAAGGTTTTGACATCACCTTTAAACACCGTTTCTTTTTCATCGTTGTCTTTTTTACAGGAACTCAGTACGAAGAGACATACCGTAGCAAAGAGGAGAACTTTTTTCATTTGTTTACTTCCGTTTGGTTTCGTTTGGTTTGGTTTGATAACACAAAGATGGATCGCCACGAAGCCAAAGGAAAGAGCATCGTGCATGAAATGCGGTTCTCCCGGTATGAATCGCTGATTTTATTCTGAGGATTGCGGTTTAGATTTTTTGTGCCGAAAACAGGAGCAAATGGACCGTTCCGCACCATTCTACTCTGTTGAAATTCAGGCCCGTGGACAAATTGGGGGAAATGGTGTATCAATTGCAGGGAACAGGTTATCAACTGTTGCTCATCAGTCGATGAATACCGTACATTTGATACAAACAAGTCAACCATTGTATCGCTTACTGCTTTTCTTGTGTTTTCTGGGTTTGGTGCGAAACGGGGCTGCGCAGGTATCGGCGCCATTTACCTTTTCAAACTTTTCCATGTCCAAGGGTTTACTGTCAAACGAGGTCCGTAGCGTTGTACAGGATCGCACCGGTTATTTGTGGCTGGCAACCAACAACGGCCTGCAGCGCTTTGATGGCGTTCACTTTAAAACCTTTCAGCGCCGCGACAACCAGCCTGGCAGCCTCCCCGATAATTTTATTTTGCAATTACTGATCGATAAGGAAGACAACCTTTGGCTCTTGTTCGCCAATGGGCAGATTGGCCGGTTCGATAAGTCCAAATTCGCCTATTCGCCGGTACCGGTAAAAGTAAAAAGACCGGCTTCGCTTTGGTCAGTAAAACAATTGCTGCAGGATGAAGCCGGCAACGTGATGTTTAAAATGGAATCGGCTGAATTGGTGACGTACGACAGAAAGAAAAACGAATTTTCACCCGAAGCCAATTTTATTCCCTTAAAGGATGACTGGTATATTTCGGCGCTGGTGCAACAACCTGGTACACAGAAATACTGGATTGGGATGCATGGCGGCGGCTTTGCCATCTACAACCATAAAACCGGCAATCTTAGTTACGCCGGACATAATGTAGAAAACGAACCGGCTGTGGATAGCCTGCAACAGAATATCGGATTCATTCATTTTTTTTTCGACAAAAAAGGCCGCTTTTGGTCGGTAAGCTGGCTAAGCGGAACCTACCCGAATATTATTCAATATGATCCAAAAAGCTCCGGTAAAAAGATCCAGGTATTTGAACTGTTGTCAAAGCTGAACTCCTACCACGAGATTGACAATTTTTTTGAAGAACAAAACGGTCGCATCTGGGTTCATGGCAATAACATCTTTGCTTATTTTGACGAGGCCAAAAAAGATTTTACGCTACTTCCCAGCGATTCCCGCAGCGGGCTTGGTATTGTTTACGATCACATTCCTGCCCTCTTCCAGGACCGGGAGAGAAATATGTGGGCTGCCACCATCAACCAGGGGTTGTACCGCTTCAATCCTTCGCAGCATTACTTTACCGGGATTTCCCACAAAAGCAAAAAAACGGGGCAGGCTGGTACCGGCAGTATCCTCTCGTTTATTGAATTAAAAAACGGCGATATTCTCGCAGGGTCCTGGGGTGATGGCATCTTTCGATTCGACAGCCGTTTGCAGGAAAAACCCTTTCCGTATAAACATCCTACGAAACACGAGTCGTCCATGTTCTGGAGTATGTTTCCTTCCGCCGACAGCAACACAATCTGGATGGGTGCGCAGCCTGGGGTTTACCAATATGACCAGGCAAAAAATGAATTGATTCACCATTTGCCAACCCCCTTAAAGAGACGAACCGTACGACAAATTGCAGAAGACAGGGCGGGTAATCTTTGGCTGGGAACTCACTATGGTGGTCTGTACAAATGGGCTTCTCCCAAAAGCACGGACAAGGAAGACATTGTAAAAGTTCCGGAACTGGGCAATGACTTGATCACAAAAATTGCCAAGGACAGCTATGGCTGGATTTGGGTAACCTCGGAAAAGAATGGTGTGTTTGCTTTTGACGGAACCGATGGTCAGATTCGCTTTCACTGGAATAACCGTAGTGAAAAAGACAGCAACAAAATTGTTGAAGGTTTTACCAATGTATTGCCGTATGACGATTCGCTTGTTATCATCAGCACCGTTACCAGGTTGTACCAGTACCACCGCCCGACACACAAACTCACCGAAATTCCGCTTTCCACTTCCTTACTGGGCTCTATCAGTGCCATGGAAAAAGACAATGAAGGATATCTCTGGATCAGCACCAGCAATGGCCTTTACCGCTTTCGCATGCAGAAAAAAGTACTGGTCTTTTTTAACCGGGAAGAAGGCATGATCAGCGACCGCTTTGTTCTTGGCGCTGCGTACAAATTACGGGACGGCAGGATGCTTTTTGGGGTTGAAAAAGCATTCCTTTATTTCTCGCCTTCACAAATAAAGTTTCCCAACCAGCACCATAAAGTAACCCTCACCAGCATACAGGTAGGCCGGCAGGAACTGCCCGTGGATTCGGTGATGAAGCTGGGTGTACTGACACTGGGCCCGAATGACAATTCATTGAACATTGAATTTTCCTCCTTAACCTACAACTCGTTTTCCCTGATTCAGTACCGGCTGAACAATATTGACAAAGACTGGCATTCGGCCGACAAGGACAACAAAGCTAGTTTTCCCTTTTTGCCGCCCGGCAAATACACCCTGATGCTACGCACCCTGAATGCAGAGGGACAGCCCTCAGAAATCACCACGCTGCCGCTTGTGATTCTGGCTCCGTTCTATCAAACCTGGTGGTTTTATAGTTTACTGGCCATTGCCCTGGCGTTTACGCTTTATTGGCTGGACAAGCAGCGGATGCGGCGAAAGACTGTATTGCAAAAAGTACGAACCGACATTGCGGATGGCCTTCACCAGGAAGTCAATACCGCCCTGAACAACATAAATATTCTCAGTGAAATTGCCCGCCTGAAATCGGAACGGGAACCGCACAAGGCAAAGGAATACCTGGAGCAGATTCATAACAAAAGCCACAACATGATCATTGCGTTGGATGACATGCTTTGGAGTCTTGATCCGGAAAATGATGCCATGGACAAAACCATTGTTCGCATCAAGGAATTTGCCGATGCCCTGATGCAGCGTTCCGGAGCCGTGATTGAATTGCTGATTGATAAAAAAGTGGAGCGGTTGCAATTGAATATGAAGATCCGCCACGAAGCTTTTTTATTGTTTAAGGAAGGATTGCGCAGCCTGGTGGATGCGGGTACGAGTTACTGTATTGTACACATGACGGCTGAACGGGGCCGGCTCCTTTTTACCATTGAGTTTGAAAATGAATCCTGCAATATGCAAAAGCTGAACAACCTCTTGCAGCGACACGATATGGAAGAACGCATTGATGCCCTGAATGCAAAGCTGGATGTGCAGTTGCACAAAAGCCGGTCTGTATTTATGTTACAGTTGCCGTTGTAAAGGATTCTTCAATCATAATGTAGATGATGAAACCAAAGCATAACTGGTAAAGTTGTCAAACCTGATGGTGGAATGGAGCATTGCAAGGACAGTTATTCGGAATTCTGAAATTGGTGAAATGAAAATGAATTTTTGTGTATTCGATTAGCCTATAGGGGCATTGTAAACATTGAACCCCTCCGGGGTTCTTTTTACTACCTCATAATTGCTTCGCTGGGTTGTCACCCGGCGCTATTCACAGGAAAGCCCTTCGGGCTTATGGTGAGAGGCATTTAATAAAGTCTGTATACATTCCTAAGCCCTCTATAAACGCCACTTCATTCCGTGGCTAAATGAATTTATCCATCTGCCATTTGGATAGGTTTATCTACCTGTAATCTGAAAGGTTTGTCCGTTGACATGATTTTAACGCCCGGCCCCAGAGGGGCCAAACCTGAGTAGCCACCGGTGCAACCGGTGGTAAAGGGCGCAGTGAAACAACCCCGACCCCGGAGGGGTCGAACAACCGAGTATCAAATGCCATTTCATCTTGAAGCCGTTACACCGTTACACACATTCCAATAAATGCCTTTTTATATGCAGCCATTCTTAAGGTCATCTGCCGGCGGTGAGGACACCGCCGGTGGCAGGTCATGAAAGGGAAATAAAATAATCATATTCCCAGCATAAAATTCTTTGTCTTTACCCAAAACAAAAAGCCTCCACCTAAAAACTGGCAGAGGCTAAAAATCGTATCATGCAAAAGCGGGGCGCTGTGTGGTAGAAAGCCCCTCCACCGGAGGGGTTTGGGGAGGCCTCAGGGCACCGTGCGGCGACTGTTTCTTCCACCTTAGGCGGAAAGGTTAGGTGGGGACTTCTTCCCCGGTACGATTTGGAAAAACTACAACAAGGATAAGTGTAACCTCCGGCTTTTTATTTCCCCATCCACTTTTTAAAATCTGCCACTTTTTCCCGGCTTACCAGGGCTTCTTTGTCCACGGCTGGATTGAGCTGAAGAATCAGGCGGTTTCCGAAATAATCATCAATCTTTTCGATGGCATTAAAGGCCACAAAGAAGGAACGGGAAATGCGGAAGAAGGCTGTTGGATCCAGCATATCCTCCAATTCATCCATCGTGTAATCGACCACAAACTTTTTATTGTCGAAGGTTTTAAAAAAGTTCAGGCGTCCATCACTATAGAAATAAGCAATTTCTTCCACATCCACTGACACCAGTTTTTGCGCATGCTTTACCAGAAAACGTTTTCTGTATTCTTTGGGTTGCAGTTGCTGCTTGATTTGGTTCACCAGTGACTCGATGTTCACATCCTGCTTGCTGGTGTCAGCCAGTTTTTTATACTTCGCCAGGGCTGCCTGCAATTCATCTGTCTGAACAGGTTTCAGCAAGTAATCCACGCTGTTCACCTTAAACGCTTTCAGAGCATATTCATCATACGAAGTGGTAAAGATGACCGGAGCTTTTACATCCACGAGGTTAAACACCTCGAAACTTTGCCCGTCGGCCAGTTCTATATCCATTAATATCAGGTCGGCGCTGTTGTTTGATTTCAGCCAGTCAACGGTACTTTGAATGCTGTCGGTTATGCCCACCACAGTAGCGGAAGCATCAACAGCAGCCAGGGTTTTTTGCAGTTTCTTTTGGGCCAGTTCTTCGTCTTCAACGATTAAGATATTCATATATCAGGCAGTTTTAATTTCCTTTAGAATGGTATTCCTGTTTTCGTGGGTATTGTTCCAGATCAGGGGTAAAACAACAGTAAAATTTTTTCCGTCTTCCATTACCTGAAACCCTTTTTGGTTCAGGAGTTCGTATTTGGCTTTAATGTTTTCAAGACCTACCCTGTTGCTCGGTGCTTTGATGGTGCGGCGCTGCAGGTTGTTATTCACCACCAGCTTGTTTCCGGCCGTTGTAAAAATCTCGATCATGAGCGGCTGCGATTTTGCCAGTTGGTTATGCTTCACCACATTCTCTACCAGCAACTGCAGCGTGAGCGAAGGCAACAGGTAAGGATAATAACGCTTGTCGATATCCAGGGTCATTTGCAGGGCTTCGCCATGACGGGTTTGCAAAAGACCATAATACGAGCGGATAAATTTCATTTCATTTTCCACCGTACTTAACCCGTCTTCGTTGTTGCGCAACAGGTATCGATACACCTTGCTTAATTCGTTCAAAAAAACTTCCGCCTTGTCCTTGTCCTCCGTAATCAGCGAAGAGAGGGTGTTAAAACAGTTAAACAGGAAATGCGGGTTGACCTGGTTTTTCAAAGCATCAAATTCATGCTGCAAGGCCTGTTGTTTCAGGCTTTCTTTTTCCACCATCGTTTCTTTCAACCGCTCCATCACATAATCCACTTCGTACAATGTAACAAAAATGAGGTTGACAGCAAAGCCCAGTAGCAAAACACTTTGCAGGTCCTGTGGTTTGATCTGGTATCCCAGTACAGAGAAATAATCGTACAGGTACATGATCAGTGTGATCGACAGCGACATGATCGGCATGATCAGTACAGCCAGCAGCACGATCCGACGGCTGGTTTGTTTCAGTCCCGGAAACTTATAATGGATCCAGTTCTGAATGCCCACCTGCGACCGCCAGGACCCAACGCCAATAAGATATATCAGCGGAAACGAAACCAACCAGATGCGGCCATCATGAAAAAAACGGTTATCGTAGAGGATATAATTCAGCACCACATCAATAACCGGCATCGATACGATAAAACTGAAAATCTGCAAACGGGTGGGCTTCAGTTCCTGGTTCATGACAACCCTCCTTTTGTTTCGATCAGGGGTAAAAATATACTGCGTTGCGTGTCTTCGTCCCTGATTACCACTTCGGATGAACTGAGCAAGCGGTATTTGGTTACAAGATTATCCAGCCCGGCTTCAAAATCAATGGCATTGCTCACCATCTTTGGATTGCGGTTATTGCGTACAACCACTTCGTTTCTGCCATCAGAGCAAATCCTGATAAGCAAGGGTGAAGTTTTGCTCATTGTATTTTGCGTAAATGCATTTTCTATCAGCACCTGAAGGCTCAAGGGCGGGATCAGCTTTTCTTTGTCTTCGTCGCGGATGCTCATCTGTACCTGCAGGCTTTGTCCAAAACGGCGTTCCAGCAGGTGAATGTAGGAATGAATAAAACGCAGTTCCGTTTGCAGCGGCACCAGTTGTTCATCGTCGCCGCGCAGCATGTAGCGGTACACTTTGCTCATTTCATTAAGAAATGTCTCGGCCTCTTTTTCATCTTCGGCAATCAGGCTTGAAAGTGTGTTCAGGCTGTTGAATAAAAAGTGCGGATTGACCTGGCTTTTCAGGCCCAACAACTGGCTTTGTTTAAATATTTTTTTAAGCTGTTCGGTTTCTTTCAGGTTTTCACGCCAGGCATTATACCGCGAAATCCCTTCCATCAGGATGGCCAGGAAAATATTGATAATGGCCATGCCCATATAAGACCAGATAAACCCTTTTTCATTAAATGTATACTGGAAGGATGCAAACAGTTCATAGCCATGAAAAACCGTCAGCAGAAAAAAGCCGCTGAGTGCCACCATGCAAATGATCATGTAAACCAATCGCAGGTTGGTTTGCTGCTCGGCAGGCATGCGTTTTTTCAGAAAAGCAGCAATGGCTGAACACAATACAAAATCCAGGGAAAAAATGATTCCGGTAAGGAGCGTTGATGGCCAGAAGATTCCGGGCTGTGTAAAATAGCGGCTACCGAAAATAACACTGTTCAGGGCAAGGGTAAAGGGCAGGATGATAATGCCCAGCACGATATAATCCTTACCGCTGTATTGGGGAAACCTGAACCGCATTCAGGTTCAAATTAAAGCCATTTTGGGAAAGAATGGAAACCGCCCGGACGGGCAATGGCTTCCGGTGTATGAATTGAGGAAAACAGCGGATGAATTGTATAACCAAAAAATTGATTTTGGCCAGTGTACTATACTTACGAACTGGAAGCCAGGCATTTATTGACCAGTTAGACAACCATGCCTGCCTCCGGTACTTGATGCAATACATTCCGGTTGGACGGGTGGTGTTCGTACCTGGCAGACCTTAGCAGGATCTGCAGTTCATCGTCGCTTGCTGAAAACCTTGCTTCCTCCAGCCAGTTCTTAGCTTCTTTGGTAGTGAGTCCTCTAAGTACCCAGTGGCAAATGACCTTCGAAATTTTGACTGAGCCTTTAGCTGCAAAGATCTTCCACTCGATTGCCTGCAATTCCGTATCGCTGTAATAGCGCCACAAGATCTTATTCAAAAATCTTTCATCACGAGCCATTTGTGTTATGGTTAGTGTAGAAAAGGATTCAAAAACGGTCATCAACTCTACTCCAGATGATAAAACACTTTCTGCCCCCTGATTTGGGTCATTAGCAAACAATAGGGGCTCAACTTGCAAAAGCAACACTTGCCGCATCCTGCGATCTTCTTCAAACTGAATGGCAATGCCCGGTTCATAATAAATTATTGCAGGCAAAATGTATCGCTCTTCTGAAATACGGAAGGCATCGAAAACGGACACAACCGTTTTCAGCTGGCGGCGCACAGTCGATTCTTCATCAGCCACGGTAAAATCAGTTCGCTGCAACAATAGGCTGGTATCGTAAAGAAGAACTTTCAAACCTTTGTTTATACGGTAAAAGAGATTGAATCGGTTCATTTCGGTTGAACTTTTTGTTTTTAATACCAGGTCTAAGGTGGCATAAAACCATCCCGCCGGCAAGGGTGAGTTTCATGAATCGCGAGGAATGCATGATGAAATGAAATAATTTTTGAAAGTTTTTTCCTTTTCTGCATAAAACCAGGCCAGCAGAATCTGTTTTGCTTATCTGCATCTGGCAAGAAAGTTGAAAGCAGAATAGAAGAAATATGTTATTATGAAAAGGCTATTCTATGTTTCGGTTGTTTTGTTGACGATGGGTTTTTTTATTGGTTGTGCGCAACACGATCCGAATTCCCCGGACACCTCTGGCGCTGTTCCAAAAGATAATCCGAATGTTGGGGTTGATACCGTCAGCAGTCAATATGGTACAGGGTCCCAAAATATGACTGGCACAGATACTGCCAACGGCCAGGGGGGCAATGCCACAGATACCGGCCGGCAAAATAATCAGTAAAACCGGCGATACTTTCCCAATGGTTTCAACGTCTGCACCACTGTTGTAGGTTGGTGCTTTTTTATGATTCCTCAAAACGTAAACTCACTCATTCGCGTTACAAGGCACCGGCCTCTCTCTTGCTTGTGCATTGATAATCATCACTCACCATACGGCAACAATGGTTAAATTTGCCCGGTGAGGATCAATGTAATGACAGGTTTTGTATTGGCATTTTTGTTTTGCAGCTTGTGCGCTGCGTCAAAATGCGATGCCCTTAAAAATCCTGTCCTTTGCAACCAACCCAAGCAAAACCAGTTTACCATCGCCAAATCCTGGCCACATGTGGATGGCAGGAGCAGCAAACCATATCACCAGCTACTTCCGGTAATGCCTGTAAATAAAAAATACAGGTCGTACCAAAACTCTGCTGTTCAGCTCCAGGAGATTCTCCTAATTTCTGAACGCAACCCCAATTTCTTTATTGAATACACGTCACCATCGTATCTTCCGCTAAAGTGGCTGTTGTTGTTCCCGAATCATAATTTTTGGTAATTCCGGTTTAAGAACCGGGTGCCTGCGAAAACACAGCACCGCTCAATACAAACCATTCATCTCAGAAAGCCGTACCGGGGCCGCCAGTAAAAAGGGGCAGCTTCGGGGAAAACTATTACACTCCGTTGAGGATTGTATCAGTTTCCGGCTAAGGAAACAACTATCATTCGTCAGGCCCATTCCGGTCCGTACTCCACATGAAATAAGATGGCTTTGACGAAAAACCGACTGTAACGAATTACTGAAACGAAGAAGAATACATGGCGCATTTACCACACTTGATCTCAGACCTTGCACTTATCCTTGGAGCCGCCGCTCTCGGTACACTTTTGTTTAAATGGCTGAAGCAGCCATTGGTACTGGGCTATATCATTGCCGGATTTATAGTTGGCCCTTATTTTCACCTGACCCCTACCGTGGTGGAAATGGACAACGTTGATACCTTGGCTGAGATTGGTGTGATCTTTCTTCTGTTCAGCCTTGGATTGGAGTTCAGTTTTAAAAAACTGATCCGCGTTGGGGGTTCTGCTTCTATAACCGCCTTGGTTGAAATTGTATTTATAACAGTGGCGGGCTATTTTTTAGGACAGGCCATGGGATGGTCAACCATGGACAGTTTGTTCCTGGGTGGTATGCTGGCCAGTTCTTCTACCACCATTATCCTTCGGGCCTTTGATGAATTGGGTGTCAAAACAAAAAAGTTTGCAACCATTGTTTTTGGTGTACTAATCGTAGAAGATATTGTGGTAATCCTGCTGATGGTAATGCTTTCTACCCTTGCCGTTACCCGGGTTTTTGAAGGCACGGAAATGCTGCTTACCGTCATGAAGCTGTTGTTCTTTCTGGTGATCTGGTTCCTTGGCGGCATTTTTTTACTTCCCACCTTGCTGAAAAGGGCCAAAAAACTAATGAGTGATGAGACCCTGCTGATCCTTTCCCTGGCGCTTTGTCTAGGCATGGTGGTGCTGGCAACCTTGGTTGGGTTTTCGGCCGAACTGGGCGCTTTTGTAATGGGCTCCATTATTGCAGAAACAACGTCTGCAGAAAAAATCGAGCACCTTTTAAAACCGGTAAAAGATCTTTTTGGCGCCATCTTTTTTACCTCGGTGGGGATGATGATCGATCCGCAAGCCATGATCGAATATGCCCAACCTATTTTTTGGGTTACCCTGCTGACACTTTTTGGAAAGTTAATGAGCACCACGTTTGGAGCCTTGCTTTCCGGACAGCCGCTAAAACAATCCGTTCAGGTGGGGATGAGTATGGCACAAATTGGAGAATTTGCGTTTATTGTGGCAGCCTTGGGACTTTCGCTTGAAGTAACGTCTGCCTTCCTGTTTCCTGTGGCCGTTGGTACGTCAGCCATCACCACCTTTACCACGCCTTACCTTATCAAATCATCCGGCGTTATTGCCGCACAGTTGGAAAAGATTATTCCGCAAGGGATTCTGGACAGATTAAACCGCTATAGTTCCGAAACCAAAAAAGTTTCCCAGGCGAGTGAATGGCGTGTGTTTGTACGTTCGACACTTACCAATGGGATCATGTTATCGGTGATTATTGTTGCCATTATCATGATCTCTTCGCTTTATATTGAACCATGGATCAACCAAAATGCTAACTCCGTTTGGATGCGCATTGCAGTTGCCCTGCTTACACTTGTTATACTAAGTCCTTTCTTATGGGGCCTGGCCATCAAAAGCCCCTCCGATGTATACCAGGGAATGATCAACAAACCCCAGTACAGGAACATGCTTTACATGATTCGGCTCATCAGGCTTGGGGCTGCCGGATTTTTTATCGGCTTTTTGCTCCACCGGTTCTTTAATCTTTATACGGGAATCGTTTTTACCACGCTGATCATTGCTCTCCTGATTATTTATTCACAGAAAATTCAGGTGCTGTACACCAAACTGGAAACGCGATTTTTTTCCAACCTTAATCAGCGTGAAATTGAAACGTCACGGATCAACCGGATCGAACTGGCGCCCTGGGACGCCCATATTGTTCCGGTGGTGGTGCCGGCAACTGCTCCCTGCATCGGAAAATCATTGGTGGAGCTGCGCTGGCGGGAGATGATCGGTGTAAACATTGTCATGATCAAACGAGGAGACCTGCATATTCCCGCACCGGATAAAGAGCAACGGATATTTCCGTATGATGAACTGCTGGTGCTTGGAACGGATCACCAGATACAACGCTTGAAAGTGCTGATTCGCCCTGAACAAAATCCGCGGTTTTACGAAACCGAGGATGTGGAGCTTTACAACTACAAGGTGATGCAGGGCAGTCCACTGATTGGCAGAACCATCCGAAACACCGGCCTGCGTGAAAAAGCAAACGCCCTTGTAGTAGGCATTGAAAACAACAGCCAGCGTATCCTGAATCCGGAGTCTGACCTGAGTTTAAAAGAGAATGATGTCCTGTTTATCGTTGGCAATAAAACAAGGGTAAGATCCTTGTTACGAACCCTGGACACCCGTGAGGATAACATGGAAGTGAATGTTCCGAGAGACAAAGTAAGTTGATGATGTGAGAGATTTCCATTGACCTGTATTTTGAGGAATGATTTGCAACTTGTGTTGTTAAATGCAGGGACAACTTGCGAATCATTCCTCAATGACCGCAGCGGTTTTTCTTATCTTAGAGGGAATGAACATTTACTATTTTCTCATCGACCTTTGGCCCCTGTTTACCCTGCTCTGTATTATTTTGCTGGTGCAGTTGGTGAGAAGATTGTTGCACAAGCAATAATGTACGGATTTACCTCTGATCATTTGGCCTTTTCCTACTTGAATTTTAAATATCAGAGAAAGAAAATTTTTGCCTACTAACGGCTTTCCCCATTCAGGTGAAAGAAATAGTACGCTTAATGATAAAAATAATCGGGAAAGAATGTGGGCTGTACTGGATTCGAACCAGTGACCTTTGCTCTGTCAAAGCAACGCTCTAAACCAACTGAGCTAACAGCCCTTAAAGAATTTTATGCAGCAGAATTTCTAAGAACGGATGCAAGATAAGAAAAGACCTCTACCGTCGTAATGGCTTATTTATTTTTCCGGCGCTTTAATTCTTTTTTTATCAGGACCAGTTCGCGGCTTGTTTGTCCGCCTACGGATGTATTCTCCTGTGCACGGCGCATCAGGTAAGGAATGACATCTTTGATTGGTCCAAAAGGCAGGTACTTGCTTACACTGCAACCGGCAGCTGCCAAATTAAAAGTGATGTTGTCGCTCATGCCATAAAGCTGGCTAAAGTGTACATGCGGATGGTTGATGGCATATCCTCTTTGCTCCAGTAGTTGCACCGCCAAAAGATTACTGGCCTCATTGTGGGAGGCTACAATAACGCCGATGGTATCAAGGTGATCGATGCAAAAACGTACGGCATCATTATAATCTCTATCCGATGCCTCTTTATTCGGTTGAATGGGAGATGGATACCCATTTTCGGCTGCTCTTTCCCGCTCCTTTTCCATATACGCACCGCGAACAAGTTTTACACCCAGGATAAAATTCCGCTCCAGTGCCGCTTCATAGCATTGCTTTAAAAAGAGCAGCCTGTCGTGACGGTATAGCTGCACGGTATTATAAATAACCAGCTTCTCCTGGTTAAACTTGTCCATCATCAACATGGTCAGCGCATCAACAGGATCTTGTATCCAGGTTTCTTCAGCGTCTACCAAAAATCCGATACCGGCTGCCGCTGCGGCTTCGCCTATTTTCTGAAACCGGTCCTGCACACGGTTCCATTCATTCACTTCACTGGCGGTAAGTTTCAACAGGGCACGGTTGTATTTCCGGATTAGGGTTTCTTCCGGTGCTTCGTGCATCAGGTTGTCCAGTTTTTCCAGCAATCCAAACCGGGCAAAACCCGTCACCTTCACACTCATAAAAGGAACATTGGGTTGCGTAGCCGCAAACCGGATCACCCGTATAAATTCATCCCGTGCATGATCGTAGGCTTCTTCACCCTGTGCGCCTTCTACCCCATAATCAAGAATGACCTGCACGCCGTATTTACCCAGCATTTGCGCAACCGGAATGGTCTCTTTCAGCGTTTCGCCACCAACAAACTGGCGGAAAATTGTTTGACGGATCAAACCTTTTACCGGCAATCCTTTTTTAATGGCCCATGGTGTGAGTTGTGTACCCATTTTTACCAGCCAGGATTTTCCCATCACGGAAAAAAGAAGGTGAGCTCCTTTCAGGTCGTTGTCGGATTTGTAGTCAAAAGCAATCGCGGTATTGTCAAAAGATAGGTTGGTGTTCATGCGGTGGCAAAGCTAAGCCAAGAGTTTGAAGGATAAAAGGAGCACAAAGGTGATTCTTATCAAATGACAACAGTCATGTCATCAAACATCATAAACATTTTACAATCATTTCTGCAAGATGGTTCAAACGTTACGGCGTAGTAAGAAATAGGATTCTCCTTTTTCTCTTTCCCTCTTTTCGCTCTTAGCGTAGCTTTGCGCCAAATTTTTTTGACATGATTTCCAGAAAGCCGTCAGACAGCTATACGATGATGACCGAAATAGTGCTTCCTAACGATACCAATGTATTTGGCAACTTGATGGGCGGACGACTGATGTATTGGATGGATATCGCGGCCGCCATTGCCGCCCAGCGTCATTGCAATGCGCCGGTGGTAACGGCTTCCGTAGATAATATTTCTTTTGAAAACCCGATAAAGCTTGGCAACACCGTTCACATTGAAGCCAAAGTGAGCCGCGCTTTTACCACCTCCATGGAAGTGCATCTGCGGGTTTGGGGCGAAGATTTTACGCAGCAGTATAAATACAAAAGCAACGAAGCCTATTACACATTTGTAGCACTGGATCCCAACCGCCGGCCGCGGAAAGTACCGCAACTGGTGCCCGAAACAGAAGACGAGATCAAACTTTATGAAGGCGCCATCCGCCGCCGCCAACTGCGCCTGATATTGGGTGGAAAAATGAATCCCGATGAAGCGGTTGAGTTGAAAGCTTTGTTCAATAAAACATCCTGATATGCCTGCCTATATTATCGTTGAAGTCAATATTCACAACCCCGAAGAATACGAAGCGTACAAAACGCTAACCCCGGCTTCGCTCCTTCCCTACGGGGGTAAATTTATTGTGCGGGGTGGTGATACCGTTTCGCTGGAAGGCGACTGGAACCCGGAGCGGATTGTGGTGCTGGAATTTCCCAACAAAGAATTGGCTAAGCAGTGGTGGTCATCACCGGAATATACACCTGCCAAAGACATCCGGCAGCGTAATGCCCATACGAAGATGATACTGGTGGAAGGTGTCTGAACCATGATTTATGGGATGATTTGGATGAACAGGATTATGACTGTTTTGCAATAAAAAAAACCATTCAAAATGAATGGCTTTTTTGAATCCTATAAATCTTATCAATTCTAAAAATCGTGGGTCAGACATTACTTCAGGTAAGCCGAATACATCCAGACCATTTTTTCCTGTTCGCGGATATAATCGCTCATCAGGGCATTGGTGCCTTCGTCGCCTGCTTCATTTGCAGCATCAGCAATATCCCGCTGCATGGATATCATGGTGCGGAAGGCATCCAGGATGGCTTGCAT
>JACJGO010000016.1 GCA_014163555.1 Flavisolibacter longurius | reverse complement strand
CTGTGAAGAGATTCTATCGCCACCCATCACCTTCAGCAAAGCGTTGGGCCCAACTTTACTGGCAGCAAGCGCACCAAGGCGGCTTACCTGGCTGGCAATATTACCATTCTGCCAACCACCGCCGGAGGTTTGCCCAGGAATATCAGCCACTGCAAAGCGTGTGGTCGCTACCTCGTTGCCACTACCGCTCCTTCCAAACAGCGGTTCTTCCTGCGAAGCCCGGGAAGTTTCCATCGTTGCCTGGTTGGAACCTATGTGCGTTTCCTCCGTCAGGATCATGCGTACATTCTCCTGATAGTCGCGGATGTAAAAGTCAATGGCACCACGCTTGCCATCCGGCAGATCAAGGTTACCATCCATGCTCACAAAATCATAACCATTGTTTTGGCTCACCGCCTGCATAGGTCTAATACGCCCTTCTTCAAAAGAAATGTACTGAAGCTTTACCCCGGAGGATTGCCCATTGGTAAGCCTTTCCTGGTACACATATCCACTGACGTAGCTGGTGATAACGGTGGTGCCGCCGCCTTCCGGCGCAAAGGTTTTTCGCAGTTTACTGCCTTCCGCGTCATATTGCAGTGTAATAACACCCTTGCCCGCAATCCTGATCTCTTCGGGTTTGTCCAAAAAGTTATACCGGATACCATTGGCACCTGCCACATTACCCAGGTCCTTAGCTCCTTTGTTCAGGTCTACTACCAGATTGCCATTGGCATCGTACACATAGTCATCAGCCGTTCCGTTGCTGCCATCTTTAAAATCGCCAAACTGCCCATTGCTGGCACCTAACTGACCAACGTCGGTAACCTTCAGCAGCTTGTTGCTTAGCGCTGCATAACTGTATTGGAGGTCGTCAACCGAAACCGGTGCCGCTCCGCCAATAACCACGCCTTTTTGAATCATGGAAAGCAGGTTGCCATTAAGGTCATAGCCAATCTTGCCTCCAGAACCAGTGACAGAAAAATCCATTTTGGCATTGCTCCATAAATCCGTTGTTGTTTTCCTTTCATTGAAACTGGCATTCACCAGCCGTCCCGCATTGTCGTAGGTGTAATCGTATTTACGCTGTTGATCATCGCCCTGTGTATTCCAAAGCAACCCCGCTACCTGGCCGTTTAGCCTGGCAGCGTTGAAGACAGCATCCTTGTTATCATAACCGAGGTACAGGCCAAAGAAATGATCCCATTTGTTGTAGGTGCCCCCGGCTTTCAAGGCGTAGTCTTTGTTGATGCCGGTGAGCAGGTTATGCAGGTTATAACTGTAAGTAAGTGACTCCAGTTCCGTTTTTCCTTCCGCAGTGTACCCAGGTGCCAGGCGCTTGGTCTTCAGGCGCCCCATATCATCGTAGCTGTATTCGGCCACTGTTTGAAAGGGGTTGCTTCCCCACTTTTTATCAATCCCGGTTACCCGGCCCAATTTGTCAAAGACATTTTTTGTAAGGACACCAAACCCGCTATACCCGGTATTGATAGTAGAATGCCGTTTAAAGCTGCTCATCACCCTGCCATCAAAGTGGTATTGCAGGGTGGTGGCATCTGTTCCGGATAATTGATTATCCTCCAGCATTTGAATGGGTGCTCCCCTATCGTCAAAATAAGAAGTAGCATTTAAAAAAGTGGGGGTGCCCAGTATTCTTACCTTGCTGCCTGTTGGAAAGCCAAGGGTGCGTTTTGTTGAAACGATAGGCTGAATATCGGTTTGCGAAAAGCTATACGCACCTGCATTCTCAAAATCAGGCTGAAAAGATTTTTTGCCGCTGAAACTATAGTCGTCATAGAACTGATACTTCAGGATGGTGCAAACGGCGGTATTATTCAAATCAGCAGCGCCGATAGGGTTCTTGTAGGCTAGCACATTTATGGTAGTGGTTGACCCAGTAGCCGTAGGATCAATTTCTGCCGTGAATTGGGCCCCGCTTTCCGATTCAAAACCTGCGACAAACTCAATGCTGTTACGGGCTTTGTATTGTGTAATCGTTGCATCACGGGAAGGAACAACCAGATCGACAAGCGCCTCCCCGGCTTGGGTCGTAGTGACACTTGACTGTGTTGCTGCAATAGCAATATCGGTCTGCAAATCAGCAGCCGTTTTGCCGGTGTTATATAAGGTGGTTATCACCGGCCGGTCCAGTTCATCGTATAGGGTTGCTGTCCATTCCGGTGTTGTTTTTATCCGCTGGTTACCATCCTGGGTAAAGACCAGGCGGTCCCGGTTGTCGTAGACCATCAACAAGGGCTCTGCACCGGGAGCCTTCTTCCAGGTGTTGCGGCCTTTTTCATCATAGAAGTATTGAAAACACAATTCTTTCAACACCTTATCCCCGTTGGTTGTGGCGAATGACCAGCCGCTGGCTTCCAGGTACTTCACCGCCTCCGGCTGTAACTGAAAACGAAGCTGTCCAAAATCATCATAAACGCTATAGGTACAGATCCAGCCGCCATGCGCTGTGGGATGGGTATCTTCCAACTCTACTTTCCGTAAAATCAGCTGCCCACTTTTATCTGTGAATTCAATGACCTTTTTTAAGTTTTCATCGGTGCTGACCGCTTTGTACAGGGTACCGGCAGGATAAACGCCCATGTGCACCGGTGCAGCCCCTTGTACATAACCCGTTGAAAATACCTGGACATTATCCTCAATGGTATTTGTTTCATAGCCGGTGGTGTTCCCAGCGCTGGCAGCCCATTGTTGCCCTGGTGCCTTGATGTTTTTTACACGGTTTAAGGGACTGTTTTCAAAGGTGATCTGGCTGTACGCCGGTGATTCATTGTAGGTGGCGGTGTAATATTGCGCCTGGGCCGTTTGCGGTGCCGTTTTGAACTTCCCTGCTTCTGTAGTGGTAGTGTAGGGAAGGTATTTGAGGGGTTCCAGCCCCATTGGATCAAAAGCAGAAAACTGAACGACATCACCCCAGGTTCCACCCGTCTGTGCCGGTGTGGCGGCGCCCTTGCTGATTTGCTGGACAGATCTGCCCAGTCCATCCATGTAGGTGGTGGTCTGAATTTTATCCCCGATAGCCAGTGCATCAATCGCCTGCCAGGTAGCCTGCCCACTGATGCGTACGGCATGTTCCCGCACATAATTGCGGTCTTCCCAACCCGCCGAAACCACCTGGAGCTTAATGGTATTGGAATAGATAAATGTATTGTTGGCCGTAAAGATTGTTTTACGCCGGAAATACAGCGTTTGCTGAAGGGGACCGGAATAGGTGTAGCCTTGGGTATTTGTACCGGCGATCGGTAGCAGTTCCAAAGGCTTTGTGCCGCTCTCCCACTCGTATGATATCCCTGTATTGGGAAAAACAGCCGGTTGCAGTTCCTCCATTTGTACGGAAATTTGCCCGAAGGGAAAATGTGCAACACCCGCTGTTGTACCTATGGAATGTGCAGGGTTCCAGTTCTGGGCATTTGCACCCGTGAACAGCAATACCCAGCAAACGGCCAGGAACCATTGCCTGCCAACTTTTTTTGCGTTCATTGATTTTTCTTTAAATCATCAAGAGAGATTATCGAGGCAATTCGTCACTAAACCTTCCACAACAAACCCGAACGTGTCATTTTTATTTTTTTTCTTTTCGTTGTACGATCTTGTTCACAACAGGAAGTTGCAGCGAGGCTTCCGGTGGCAGCACCGCAAAAAGCTTCCCGATTTCTGAGACAAAGAATTTACTTCCAATGCCCCTTGCATCATAATTGAAATGCCAGTTTTGCTTGTTATTGGTAAGCCATTGGAACAAAGCCGATTGTCCCGGAGATGTTTTCCGGGTATACATGCCTTCGGCAAGCATAATACCAAGCCCTTGATACAGTTGTTTTACGGTTGCAGCCTGCGCTTCCTTATAGCCATCCTCAAAAGACGGGATCCCAACAATTTGTACGGAATCGCCGTATCGTTGATGAAAGGCTTGTAACTGTTGGTAGACAGGATGTGTTTGCGTGAGTGGCACCACCACAAATAAAATTTTCTTGTACATGAGCTTGTGAAGCCGAACCGATTGTCCATCGATGCTGTTGATGGTTTGGTTATAAAGCCCCTGTGCGTTTGCGGAAACTGCCAGCATAAACAAACAGGCGAGGTTAAACAACGTTTTTTTCATTTTCATTCTTTAATAGATGGAAATTCCACAGGCCTCAGCACAGGTTATGCTGACATCGGAAAAAGCGGCACTGGTTCCATAATAGAAATAATCAATGCAGATGTCGTATGTATAGCTCACCCCGTTACTGCTGTTTGTGATGCTGACATCATAGGTGCCTGGAGCAAGACTAATTGACCCGCTGGAATTCGCCGGTAACGAGAAGGACTGTCCCAGTCCCCCACTGTTGGGTGTGGAGTAGATGATGGTTTGTGCAAAACCAGTCCCATTGTAATATTGTATTGTACAATTGGCGGGTGGCGGACACGTGCCCGATTCTCCTGTGTTTTTCCACTGGGTGGAACCATAAGTGGGACTATTAGGGTTGACATCTGTTGCCTGTCTGAAAATATAAGCCTGCCCGTTTTCCCACATACACTGTGTCGGTGCATTTTCATCCGCTTCCCAATCGGGGTCATAATCTGGCACACAGGCATGGTTGGGGGCATTGTTGACAAAGGCCTGGGCATTTGCGTTCAACTCTTCCAGCGCCAGTTTGTTGACAGAGTCTTTGCTCAGCGTATCGCAATACCGGCCGGCCGGTACTGTGTACGTAATGGCAACGCCTTTGTACCCCGCAGGACAATCTTCAGAGGATACGACTACTGACTGCGCATCGTTGCAATTCACCGGCATACAAAGAGCTCCTGCATCGGCTGCCGCCTGCCCCTGGGTTAGCAACTCCTGTTGAACCTTGGCATCGGCATCCTCTTGGCTGATAGTGGAGGTGTATTTGGCAGCAGGGATAGTATATTTGAAAGGTCTGCTTATGAAATTCGGACCACAATTTTTGGTAAAGGTCTCCTCCGTGTAGCGACTGTAGTAGATTGCCGGACAGCCTGTTTGCTTGGAAACATTGTTGTATTCGTACATCTTCACGATGTTGCGCTTTTCGTCTTTAATGAAGCGCATTCTGCCCAGATTATCGTATTCGTAGTAAATGATCCGGTTATTGGCATCGCACTCGGATGTCTTACCGATGATGGGGTCGTAGGTAACCGTTGCCATCCGGGCATTCTTTGGATACAGGCGCAGTTCGTCGATTATGCCGTTTCCTGTAAGGGAAACAGAAGTGACACCAGCCGGAAATTCATATTCATAATAGGTAAAGCCGCTGATGGTTGGTTCTGAGACCACCAAGGTACCGCTGCCACTGACAGAAAGCGGTGCCGTGGCCCAATACGTCAACCGGTAGCTCATAGATGGACTCAAGGCCGCGGCAGTAAGCGTGTTGCCACCACTTGTTAGCTGGAAAGCCCTGTCACCCGTCACTTTTGATGTAGGATACGTTGCCGAACCCGTCAGGGTCCAGCCACCCAGCTTGCCGGTTTCAAAACTGGTGTAGGCAACCTTTGTATTCACGACATCAGCATTGATGAGGGTAGCTGTCACGTATTTGTCATCATAGTCATATAGATTGCTTAGGACACGGTTACCCTCATCGACTACTTTTACCAAATTACCATCACTATCGTACGAAAATCGTTTTACTTCCGTGAAATCATTACTTAGAGGGATATTGGGTTGCGAGTACCGCATCTCCAATTGCCGTAAGGGTTTGATGGCACCACTGCCCACCTGTATAAACTCGGTACGGCTACTTTCTATATATTCCCTTGGTCCAAAACCACCCTTTGTAAAATATGTTTCCGTTTGTACAGGCACTGTGAGGATATTGTTTTGCACCAACACGTTCATGAGCGGGTCGCCTGAATATAAGTTGGTCGGATATGTTATCATTTTCACCAGTTCATCGCCATTACTTTTCGTTGTCGTGACAGTAGCCACTTCGAAGTTGCCAATTGTTAAGACAGCATAGTTACCTTGGTTGGAGTAATAGGCATCACCATTATTATAAGTATAGGATGTTTTTGTTTCAACGTAAACAGAAGGGTTGCTTTCATTATAAAGCTTTTCGCTCACCTCGATCAGATTCATGCGCCCGGTATAATACCCATGCATATCTACATCCATATCGGTATTTCCCGGTTCCAGTATATAATTTGCATTGTAAACAGCGGGGGTATTAAAATCTGAGCTTTTTTGTGAGCTTGTCTTTTTGACATTACACTTGCAGGAGATCAGATTAGAATGTAATTCACTGTTATTTGCCTCCCCTTGGCTTTTTCCACTGTATTCTTTCAGTAATATTTTTGCATTGGTTTTGTCGTATTTGTAGCTTGTTTTGCGAACCGTATCACCGTTACTCTTAAAAAGAGTGGTCGTTAACGGCAAACCATAAGCCCAGGTTGCAAAACGTTGCTTGCTGGAAAATGTATTGTTGCTGGGTTCCCAGATGGCATAAAAAGCATCACTGGTAAATTCATGGACGGTTTTTCCCGCGGTGCCGGAGCCTTCAATAATTTCAACCCGTTTAAATTGTGTCGGCAAGGGATTCCCGCTATTCAGATCATAGTTGTAGTATAAATTGGCTTCCGTGGTTTTTGTATGATTCCCCCAACAGGTTTGAATCAGTGTGTAAACGCCCACAATGACATCTATAATCACACCGGCGATCGTCAAGAACTTGGCGGTCGCCGAAAAAATCTTAATGGCATTCATCACTGTTGACACGGAACCGACAACACCCAGTACGGGAGAGATGGCTGTGAGCACCTGCATTACATCGGAGAGGTTTGTGGCTTGCTGGATGGAAAGAATACCTGGATACATGTAATTATAGACACAACAGCCAGCGATACCACAGCCACCGAAGATTGGCCATTTGTATTTTTTTTCCATGGGTTCGTAATAGCTGGTCATCGTGATCTTATTCTGGGGTGTTTCCCATCCCCAGAGGGAAGAGGACTCTCCTGCCTGATCAAGCGCGAACCTGTATGAAGTGATGATGGGATTATTGCAATCATTGGAATAACCACCGTCCGTTGAACGGGTTTCGAAAACATGTACGCCCCCGACGGAAAGAAGTTGGCTGCTGATGTTTTGTTTGTTTTGTTTGTAGCTATACGAGAGCGTACCCCCCGTGGGATAAACGATCTGTTTCAGTAACCCATTCTTGGCATATTCCGGCTTTACATTAAAGAAATCAGTTGTATACGTATTGTTTTGCCCTGCGATTTCGCGCAAAAAACACAAACCCACAACGTCATCCTTTTTCAAATCCCATACTTCAGCGGGAAGACCAAGTCCATGAGTGGATTTGCTTTCTTCGCCATTGTAATACCCCCAGATGTCTTTTTTGAAGTGAAACGGTGGCGGCACATAATCGCCCTGTGTATCCGAACCGGTATAGTAGTCGAAGATGTAAGGCGGGGAATCTTCCTTCAAATCCGGGCTTAGTTTCTGGACTGATTTCAGGCAAAGCCGAGCCACCCGTTTCTGGTAATCCGTGACCGGCGTACCATAGCGATTTAAGATAAAATAGGTGGTATTGACCAGGTATTTTGAAATAAAGCGGGTGCCGTACTTTATATCAAGCGATGTCAGTGCATAAGTAACCGGCAGATCAACTCTTGGCTTGTCGTAATGAAACAATACAAGGTGTCCATCGGGATATACCATGGAAGCCAGCCTTGGTTTTGTGCCTTTGGATTTTTTGAAGGTAACTGTGGCATAATCACCCGTCTGATTGTAAGACAGATCCGCCCCCGCAGTGGCGTCAATAGTATCAATTTGATAGAAAAATTCAACTTTCCGTAAGGTCAGCGGATCTTGAATTTCAGTCAAATACCAACTGGTTATGATTTCGGGATTCTGGATTTCGCTGTTGTCAAAATCGTTCTGGTAATAAACCTTGCCATCTTTAAAGTTGGGTTGCTCCTTTATATATCTACCGCTTCTATCGCAGAATTTTGTATCCAGCAGCCTGGTTAGTCCGTGTGTTGCAAACTTGTATATCAACCCATCTACATCCTGAATGGTAAAGAACTGGATGGTGGTTCGTTTTCCAGTTGTCGGCGATGCTGAACGGTGATATTTGATTTTGATTTTTGTATCACCCAGTGAAAGTCCCGTTTCTTCAAACGTTGGATCGTTCGGACTATTTTCTGCTGCATTTAACACAAACATGCCGGACTTTCCATTAAACTGGAAGGCAAAGAAATCCAATTGCTTGTCCTCTGCCACCTCGTTATATTGTTTATACAACTGGTTTTTTGCTTTATAGAGCGGGTATTTTGTCAAAGCTGTGGGGCAACCGTCATAGGGATTTTTATTTGCATACAGATAGCCATTCGGATACTTCTTCAGGTACTTTTCCGATTGTCCATTACCGTGTTGTACCTGGTCGTCCGGCTCGCCCACCTGCATTCGGGTAATGACTCCACCGGCCACCAAACTCCACCCCTGCCCCACTTCGGATGCCACATCGGTTACTTTTAACCCGTTGCCGGAGTTATAACTCAACCCGACCATTGCGGTAAGGCTGCTTTTATGATCCTGCCAATTAAACATAGGCAAGGAAAATGTTGCACTGCCCGTTTGCAAGTTCACTTGCGAAAAAGCAGGGTTTAGGGCAAAAAGGAGCAGTACGCCGATTACCCAGCTGCCAGGGGCTCTTTTTCTGCAGACGGGCCTCATCTTTCCGCCATTATTCAAGCAAGTACTTTCGGCTTTGATCATCTTTTGAGAAGGATGCATTGGAATACTGTTTACGTTAGTTGGTTGCTTTGTTCTGTACAGAATCTTTTACTTGCAACAATAGTTTCTGCTGTTCCTGAATCTGTGCAGCCTGTTCCTGCGCAACAACTTTCTGCCCGTCCAGTTCTTTTTTAATTTCAATGATATAGAGGGTAAGCTCTTCGATTTTTTTGAGCAGGGTGGCCTGGTTGTCCCCCACGTCGAGGCCTTCTTTCTCCACTTCCGCTGCTGAAGGCACTCCGGGTAAATGCTTGTAAGTCTTGATGAAGGCTTCTACTTCGGCAAGGGTGGGAAGCTTGTAAGTGGGGTGAAAAACATAATCCGGCCAAGTGGCAGCTGTAGGAGTAACTTTAACCTTCGTAAAAATAGCGTCACCTTTTACAGCCAGCTTGTACATACCTGGAGTTGTGGTGCCAATACCTACATTGCCAGCAGCATCTGCGAAAAAGCGGATTTGACCATCGCCGTCTGCAATGATAACAGTGTTGTTTAATGTTTTGTTTTGTGCACTGATTATGCCTTTTCCTAAGAGATCTATCCTGCTTCCGATGATGGTATTATTGTTACCGATTTCAAGTTGATCACCAGCTCTGTGGCCGATAAATGTATTGTAGATACCATTGGTTAGTAGCGGACCTGCGCCAAAGCCGATCGCCGTGTTATGAAAGCCGTTGGCATTGTTGAGCGCTCCCTGGCCGATTCCTACATTCTCTCCACCCGTTACATTATTGAACATCGCAACTGTGCCAATGGCAACGTTTCCGTCACCCGTGGTGGTATTGAACAGTGACCCGCTGCCGAAGGAGAAGTTATTATTTCCGGTGGTGAGATTTACGCCCGCTTCATAACCAACAGAGACATTGCTACTACCAGTGCTCAAATTGGGAGAAGCAAGGTTGCCAATGGCAACATTTCGCCTACCGTGCTCGGGGTTTGTATTCGCCAACACAGTTATATTCCCCCCTCCAATAAATGTATTGTTTCTAGCATCCAAAATTTTTGCTCTGCCGACAACATGCAGGTTGACTTCAGGGGTTGTAGTACCTATTCCTACATTTCCAGTATTGGTGTTGCTTATGTTGTTACTATTTGTGGGAGTGGGCGCCCATTGCGCCATAGAAAGTTTTGCAGTCAGCAGCAGTAGAGATACTATTATTCCTTTTTGCATTGGTTTGAGTTATTAAAAAGTTTTAAAATACAGTTGCGCTATGACGGTTTAAGAGTGATTAGTCGTCTTTACCATTTATAAATCTCTTTATATCTTACTTCAGATTATATCCTATTCGAAACAGGATGGCTTGTGTTCGGGGGATTTGTTGATAGCTCAGGAAGTCCCAGAGGAGCTTCATGTCCCCTTTGACGTTTTTGCTTACCTTGTACTTTTTGGAGAGCCCCACTAGTCCACTCCTCTGCCAGGCACTCCGGTCTTGCAGCTGTTGTACGTTTTGAAACGCGGTGCGGTAGTTTTGCTCATAACCGCCCGAGAGATAAAGGCTTCCTTTAAGTTTCAGATCCAGGTAGCTACGCAGCCCTACGCCTTCATGTGTGATGCGAATGTGGTCCCAGCCCCTGCCCCATCCCAACTTGTAAGAAGCCCCCACCCCAATGCTGCTGTTGTCAGTGATCTTATACCCGAGAGAAAGACCCAAATCAGAGGTTGTAGAAAAATAGCTGCTCGCTTTTTGGCTCTGGATGTTGGCGCCATACTCCAGCCTTTGAAGGAATGTTTTGGTTTTTTGGCTGTTAGGCTTAAAGCCCTCCGGCCTCTCTATATCACTGCTCGTATTGCCAAAGGTGCCAGCACTGTACTGAGAGAGCTTGTTTTTGAGCTCACCCAGCTGCTCTTGTGCTGCCTTCAGGTTCTGCTGAACCATCTGTTGCACACTAGGTCCTGTGCCAAAGCGATCCGCTATGCCCTGCTGCACAGAGGCTCTAGTCTGTAGTCCTGCAAGTGAAGCTGTGGCAGCACTACTGCCGGGAAGCGCAAAAAGGGAGGCAAGCTGAGAATGCTCTCTGAAGAAGTCCTTGAACTTGTCGCTTTTCAGCACCAGCTCCAGCAGCCTTTTCTCCAGCTTAGAAGGGTCCTCCCACAGCTCGCGGTACTGCCGTACCTGTGCTGTATAGTAGTAGGCTTGCTTTTGAAATCCTTTTAGCTCTCTAAGCATCCCCAGCTTTTGGAAGTTTTCTTTCAAGAGCTGCTTTCTTTCGGAAAGAAACTTCTTTACTACCTCTGCCCCATCCAGCCTGGCCTGAAGCGAAGAAAAATGGGACAGCGTCTTTTGCAGTTCAGGACCGGAAAGACTGCTGTTCTTTAAAAAATTCAGTGCTGTGGTAAGGCTGTCAAGGCGGGGGGAATACACCTGGCTGAACGTACTGAGCTTCTCTGGTGCTTTTTTTAAGGCTGCATACTTCTCCTCCACGCCAGCAAAGAGTTGCATAGCCAGGGAAGAGTCTTGCTTCCAAAGCTTGGCTTTTAACTTCTGCTCCTGCTTTTGAAGCTTACTTAAGTACTTTGCTGTCTGCTTGTCCAGCTTCTCTTCTATAGAGGAAGACTTCTGAGAAAGAGAAGCAATAACATTGGCTGGTATGCTTAGGGCTTCTGTGGATTGGATGGAGTCTTGCGCCAGCAGCTGAAAAGGGCCTATCCCCAGAACACCAAAGAAAAGCAAGCGCAGTAGAGCCATGAAGGTGAGTTAAAGGTGTAGTAAAGAATATCACAAGTTTACACCACTACACACCCGTTGTCAATCCCGGCAACTACGGGATTTTACCCCCGTGGAAACACGGGAGACAAACCCCGTGCTTTCCATGGCTTGATGAAGAAAATTGCTTTACTTACACCTAAATTTTAAACAAAACCAAAAACTTGCTGCCAATGGACATTTGTTCTAAACCTCTGCGTGTGATTATCGCAGATGACCATCCTCTTTACCGCGCAGGGCTTAAACAACTCCTCACTGCACAAAAACACATCCAGCTGATTGCAGAAGCCAAAGATGGTCGTGTGCTGTGTGAACTTGTACAGCAGTACACCCCTGATGTGGTGGTCACTGACATTTCTATGCCCGTCCTAAATGGTGTGGAGGCGACAAAATGGATCAAAGCCACTTATCCTCAGACAGGTGTGGTGGCACTTTCCATGTTTGGAGAAGCGGGTATGATCAAAGAAATGCTTCTTGCAGGCGCTGGTGCCTATCTTAAAAAAGAAGAAGCAGTGACAACCGTAAGTGATGCCATCTATACAGTGAGCAGCGGGCAATTTTATTTCTCCACCACTCTTTCCCATTACCTGAGCGGTGTTATTCATCCCGCTGAGGCACGCTGCTCCCTTACCAAACGAGAAATGGAGATCCTTCAACACATCTTTGACGAACTTACCTCCAAACAAATAGGCGAAAAGCTTCACCTCTCCGAGCGCACCATTGAAGACCACCGCAAGCACATCCAACAAAAAACTGGGGCAAAAAACGTGGTGGGTCTTATCAAATACGCCCTTCTGAATAAAATCGTAAAACTAAAAGAACAGTAATAAAAAAATTCATCCTAGGACACATCAAATAAATACATGTACCTAAGAAGTTTATAAAAACTGAGTTTTAAACCTTACAATTAGATTTGCCTTATGTGATAGTAGAAGCCTCTTTCCCCTTTTCGCTTTTCTCGTTTGATCCGTTCTGCCTTTAGTGCCATATGAATAAAGGCAGAAAAGTACTGCTGTTTTGAGCTGTGTTCCCTGAGATGCGCTTCCCGCTTTTCCAGCACCTCAATGATTTCAGCGGAACGCATGGCTCTTCCTGCTTTTTCGAGTACAAAGACAATCTTGGCGACCCAGGTCCAGTCTTTTCTATAGCCATCATCTGGAGCCTCATACCTGGCCAACTTTTCTTTTAGCTCTTCGTGTTCCACGCTGAAGCGCTGGTAGCTTTCATACACTTCTTTGAGTACAGAATACTGCACGTCTAGCTGATGCTGCTTTTCTTTGAGCAGCACATCCACTTCTTGTTGGCTATAAACCCTTTCTCGTTCCTTTTTCCGTTGCCTGAAGCGCAGGTTTTCTTCTTTCATCATTGCTTACATTATTTATCCACAATGGGGTGCTGCATGTATTTTTAATGGTAACCTCATTCAACTCTTAGGGAGCTCTTATGGAAGTCTTATCCTGTTCTTATGCTTTTCTTATTGAACTCTTATCCTGACTGCACGCTACCACCGCGCCTGTGAACAAAATTACTTGCTCTTCCTCAGGAATGCTAATACTTTTAGCAATAAAAATACCGCTATGAACCACTCGTTTTCCACAACTGCCCCTCCCTAGTCCACTGAAACTTTCTTCTTTTATTTTGTAAACGATTGATTATCAATTATATTAGCCTTGTACACACCTATGAAAGCCAAAGTCATCAACCTAAATGGAGCAAAAAACGTATCCGCTGAGCAGCTTTCCCTAGAGCAGTGCAGAAAACTCTTTGAAGCAGAAGCCTATGGATACAGTGTTGAAGACCTTATCCAGATGAGAAACTTCCTGTTTAAGCTCTCCAAAATCTACTATGATTTTTATATGAGCAGCTTACGACACAGGGCAAAAGTAATACCGCTAAACACACAAGCACATGGCACAGAAACGAGCAATCATTTATGTACGGGTGAGCACAGACGAGCAAGCTGACAAAGGCTTTAGCTTACAGCACCAGGAAGAACGCCTACGCAACTACTGCGAACTGCAAAACATCCAGGTAGTAGGCTTCTATCGAGAAGACTTTTCCGCCAAGACCTTTGAGCGGCCGGAGTTTACCAGGCTACTGCAACGACTAAAAAAGGAAAGAAAGCTTGCGGACCTGCTACTGTTTTTAAAGTGGGACCGCTTTTCCCGCAATGCAGCTGACGCTTATGGTATGATCAGTCACCTTAACAGGCTGGGTGTAGAGCCACAAGCCATTGAGCAGCCCCTTGACCTTAATATTCCAGAGAACAAGATTATGCTGGCGTTTTACCTCGCTGCCCCCGAAGTAGAAAACGACAGAAGAGCCCTTAATACGGTTGCCGGCATGCGCAGAGCAAAAAAAGAAGGCCGGTGGGTGGGCAGCGCTCCCACTGGCTATAAAAATGCACGGAATGAAAAAAACCAGCCGGTGGTGGTTCAATCCGAAAAGGCTCCTCTTGTGCGGTGGATCTTTGAAGAACTCTCCAGCGGTATCTCGAGTGCAGAAGCCGTGCGGCAGGAGGCGATGAAAAGAGGGCTTAGCTGCGCCAAAGCCAATTATTACCTTCTTATCCGCAATCCATTTTATTGCGGAAGAATTTATTTGCCTGCCTATAAAGATGAACCCGAGCAAGTGGTAAAGGGCCGGCATGAGCCTATCATCAGCGAAGAACTCTTCGAGGACGTGCAGGCAGTGATGGCAGGAAGAAGAAGGGCCTGGCCCACCAAACAAAACGCAAGGGAGGAGTTTCCGCTCCGAGGTCACCTGATCTGCCCCAGGTGCGGGAGTAAGCTTACCGGCAGCAGCTCGAAGGGAAACGGAGGAAAGTACTTTTATTATCACTGCACCGCTAAATGTGGTGAACGCTTTAAAGCAGAGGAGGCGAATAAGTTGTTCGCAGAAAAGCTGCGGGAGATAACCTTCAATGGCGCTTGTTTGAAGGTGCTGGAGCATTTTGCAGCTTCACTTTACCAAAGCGGCGGGCACACTGCAGAGCAGGAGGCGCAAAAGCTAAGGGCTGAACTGCAGAAAAATAGGGAAAGGCTTACCAATGCACAGCAACTGCTCCTGGATGGCACCCTGGAGCCATCAGATTACAAAGAAATCAAAAGCCGGTATGAGCCGCTGGTTAATCAGCTGGAAAGCAGGCTAAGAAACCTTTCTCAGGACGCTGATGACCTGGATGAGATGCTTGCCTATGGCAGGCGGTTCTTTAAAAAGCTGGACGAGCTATACCGGGAGGGCACTTTACCCGTAAAGCAACAGCTGATTGGTTCGATGTTTCCCGAAAAACTGATTTTTGAAAATAAAACCTATCGAACCATAAAAGAAAACCCTCTCATTCCGCTACTGTGCAGGTCTGGCAAGGGTTCCAAAGGAGCGAAAAACAAAAAAACCGGCAAAAATGCCGGCTTGTCTAGTGAGGCTCCCCCTGTTGGACTTGAACCAACGACCCTCTGATTAACAGTCAGATGCTCTAACCAACTGAGCTAAGGAGGAAAATTATGTTTTATCGAACCAAGAGCTTTTGAGCTCCCCCTGTTGGACTTGAACCAACGACCCTCTGATTAACAGTCAGATGCTCTAACCAACTGAGCTAAGGAGGAAAATTATTTTATACCCAAGAACGTTTGTTTCCTCTCAAGACTTGAACCAACGACCCTCTGATTAATCCCGGACGTCCGGGACTCTAACCAATCCCGCACATGCGGGACTAAGGAGGAATTTCCCGTTTTGGGACGGCAAAAATAGGGCTTTTCAATTCTCAGCAAAGGGGCAAAGTCCTATTTATCAATAAAAATCTATAAAAAAATGATCCCGGCTCAAAACAAGCCGAAAAAGGATTTCGCTTCCAGCCCTACATAAACACCGTCTTCCCTTACTTCCACCGGCCAGTGTTTCAGGTAATAGCCTTCGCCACTGACGTTGCGGCCATTCTTCATGCAAAACTTATAACGGTGCAGCGGACAAACCACATTGCCCAGGGCATCAATGAATCCATCCACAAAATAACCGCTGGCATGCGGGCATTTAGGGGCAAAGGCAAAATAGTCTTCTTTGTACTTGCCGATGCAAACTTTCTTATCGCCAGCCATTACCTCGGCCAGGTAGTTGGTTCCAAACGGAACCTCTGCCAAACTTTCCGCTACTTTAACCCAGTTGTATTTTTCCGCCATCAAAACAATCCTGCAAATCGGTTCAAAATCCCGCCCATCCGCGGTTAATAGAAAAACTCCGTTTTATACGGATAACGCACTCGGTACAGTTCCCGCACCTTGTCCAGGATGGCTTTGCGCAATTCATCGATATGCATGCGCTCCAGCGCCGAAACAAAAATGGCGTTGCCACCGGTTTGCTCCTGCCAGCGGGCTTTCATGTCGTCGAGAATCTGCTCCTTTGTTTTCTCCGCCAGCCATTCATCAAAGGTCTGCTTGATGTACAGGTCCATTTTGTTGAAGATGGTCAGTGTGGGTTTATCGTGGGCGCCCATTTCCTGTAAGGTTTTGTTCACCACTCCCAACTGGTCTTCGTAAGCCGGATGCGAAATGTCCACGACATGCAGGAGGATATCGGCTTCCCGCACTTCGTCCAGCGTACTTTTAAAACTTTCTACCAGGTGGTGCGGAAGCTTTCGAATGAACCCTACAGTATCGCTCAGCAGGAAGGGCGTAGTTTCATAAACAATCTTTCTTGTGGTGGTATCCAGCGTGGCAAACAGCTTGTTCTCGGCCAGCACCTCGCTTTTGCTCAAGAGGTTCATAATAGTGCTTTTCCCCACATTGGTGTACCCTACCAGGGCCACCCTGATAAACTCTCCCCTTTCCTTCCGCTGGGTAAAAGCTTGTTTGTCGATCTCCTGCAGCCGCTTGCGCAGGAGCGAAATCTTATCCCGCACAATCCGTCTGTCGGTTTCGATCTCCGTTTCACCCGGACCCCGCGTACCAATACCACCACCCAGGCGTTCCAGGTGTTTCCACATACCGCGAAGGCGGGGAAGAATGTACTGGTATTGCGCCAGTTCCACCTGGGCCTTGGCCTGGGCGGTTTTGGCCCGGCGGGCAAATATGTCGAGGATCAGGTCAGAGCGGTCAATGGTTTTGACCTTGACTTCTTTTTCAATGTTGGAAATCTGGGCACCGGTGAGCTCATCATCAAAAATGAGGAGGTCGATCTCTTTCGCTTGGATATAGGCTGCAATCTCCTGCAGCTTTCCTTTACCCACGTAGGTGCGGCTGTCGGGATGCGCCAGCTTCTGAATGAACTTTTTAACCGTTACCGCCCCGGCGGTTTCGGCCAGAAAGGCCAGCTCATCCAGGTATTCCTGCACTTCTTCTTCCCGTTGTTCTTTTTGGACCACGCCTACCAGCACGGCTCTTTCTTCGGCCCGTATTTTTTTGCTTTTATCCAGCATGCATCATCATTTAAGAGTGAAAGTAAAAAAGCGATGCCACTTTACAGTGCATCGCTTTTTTGTGATTGGTGAAAGGTCAGCAGTGAGTAGCGTTGCCAACATATTCACCTTTCGTAAAAAAATAAATGTTATCGCCAATTGCCCGTTGCCAATTGCATATTGCATATTGAACTACAGTCCGCTCAATGTTAATCCAAAGCTGAGCGTATTCATTTTGGGGCCAACGCCTTCTTTAAATACCGGTGTCAAGGCATAGCTGCCAAACAGCGTAAAATGACCATAACCGATCCGTGCGGTAGCCGCAATGCGGGTAGTATTGAAATAACGCTTGCTTTTTTCTTTGGAGATATAATCATTAACGGTATTTCCGCCTTTGTTCATCAGCTCTTTGCCTTTGGTCCAGGCGGCCAGCATGGTACCCACTTTGGCGCCAAGCGCAATTTTAAAGCTTTTGCCACTGGCTTCAGGATTGGCGGTAAAGCGCAGTTCCACCGGGATCTCCAGGAAAGCCGTGCTCACTTTAAACTTGTCGAAATAAGCCGAATCGGCCAGCCGGGTAAACCGGATGCTGGTGGTGGTTCCTTTGATATCTGCAATTTGTTTGTCGAGAAAGATATGATCGGTGCCAAGACCGGGGCCCAGGGCCACGCTGAAATGCGGGTTGGTCTTAAAGGGGAAATCCAGCATCACATACATATTGAAGGTGCGGGAAAAGCCGCCCGTATTTACTGAGTCGGGTTTATTCTGCCAGGTAGCACCCCCAAACTGGATCAAAAAATGATCGTTGGACGGTACGGACATTGGACTCAGCAGCCGGGCATTTCGGGACGTATCCGTTTGGGCAAAAGCAACAAGTCCAAAGCAAAGTAGCAACGCACTGAATAAAATCCTTCTCATAAATATGGTTAAAAGAAACAAATGTATTTTTCTCTCAGGTTAATGAAAGGTTAAACGCGGGGCAAAGATAGGCAATGGGCAATATGCAATAGACAACTGGCAATCGGCAATGTATAAACGGTTTTATACCTAAATTAAATCACCAAAATTTAAACTTATGAGTGTAAAGAATTTTAAACAAACTAAAGTTTATCAAAAGGCCTTCCATCTGGCAATGGAAATATTTGCATTGACAAAACAGTTTCCTACCGAAGAAAAATATTCTTTAACAGATCAGGTCCGACGTTCGTCGCGAAGTATATGTGCATGCTTGGCTGAAGCATACCGTAAAAAACAATACCCATCTCATTTCGTCTCAAAAGTTTCCGATGCGGACATGGAAAATTCAGAAACTGGCGTGTGGCTTGACTTTAGCCTTTCCTGTTCTTACATTTCACATGATCAGCATTCTATACTGCTTCAACAATCTGAAGAGATTGGGCGACTTTTAGGTCACATGATCCAACATCCGGAGTTATATTGACAGTCAGGTTTTTAGCCTTGCCTGTTGTCAATTGCTCATTGGCTATTTGTTTTGCATCTTTTTAACCCCATCTTTCCCATTAAAAATTACTTTTACGGCTATTCAGTTTTTTCTATGAAATATACAGCCGCTATTGTAGCTCTCTTCCTGAGCACCACCACCTTTGCACAGGCCGGGTACGAGATAAAAGTGACCCTCAAGCCGTTTAAAAACCAATACATCTATCTGGGCTATTACAATGGCAAAACAATGCCCATTATCGATTCGGTAAAGCTGGATGCCACCAGCACAGGTGTGTTTAGAGGACCAAAGAAACTGGGTGGCGGTATCTACTTGGTTGGCTACCCGGATCGCTCCAATAAGTTTGAAATGCTGGTGGGCGCTGAACAAAAATTTTCCGTGGTAGCCGATACGGCCAATATCGAAAACATCACCTTCACCGGCTCTACCGAGAATAAGTTGTTCAAGGACTACCAGGCTTTTATGGGCACAAACAGGAGGGCTCAGGAAGAACTTTTTCGCAAGCGGGCCGGTAGCAATGCTGCCGACTCCGTACGCCTGACGGCGCAGATCGATTCGCTGACGCAAAAAATCAAGGCCTACCAGGCAGGCATTATCAGCAAAGACCCCAACGGGCTGCTGTCAACCCTGCTCAAAGCCCTGAAAGAGCCGGAAGTGCCGCACAACCCCGAAGCACAAAAGCGGGATTCGCTCTATGCCTATCGCTACGTAAAAAATCATTTCTGGGACGACATTAATTTCTGGGACGAACGCCTGAGCCGCACACCGTTTTTTGAAAACCGTGTGGACCGTTATTTCGAACAACTGGTTTTCCCTTCACCCGATTCTGTGATCCGGGAGATCGATCATATCATGGGCTTTGCATCGGCCAATGCCGAAATGCAAAAGTTCTTCCTGCTGAAATTTGTAAACCGCTACCTGAACCAGAAATACATGTGGGAAGACGCGGTGTTCGTACACCTGTTTGAAAAATATTTTGCGCAGAAAAATTACAACTGGCTTACCGCACAGGGCCGCAAGCTCATTACCGACCGGGCTTACAGCCTGATGGCCAATATTACCGGCACCGTGGCATCGGATATCGAGCTGCCCGATTCGGCCGGTAAAACCCAAAAACTGTTTAATCTTACTTCGCCTTATACCGTGGTGCTGATCTACGATCCTACCTGCGGTCATTGTAAGGAAACGGTTCCAAAAATGGACAGCATGTACCACGCCAGGTGGAAAGGCATGGGTGTAAAAGTGTATGCGCTGGCCAAGGAAACCGAGGGCAAAAAAACCGACTGGTACGAGTTTATGCAGAAGTCGGGCATGAAAGATTGGGTGAACGTGTACTATTCCCGTGAGGCAGAAAAAGCAAGGGTTGCAGCCAACATTCCCTCCTACTCGCAATTGTATGATGTGCAAAGTTTTCCTACTTTGTACCTGCTGGATAAAGAAAAACGCATCATTGCCAAAAAGATCAACGAAAAACAACTGGACGAGATCCTGGAGCACCGGGTAAAGACGGCAAACGGCAAACAGCAAACGTCAAACCGGTAATCAAAACTTTTTTCCGCTCCGGCTTGTCCGGACAAAAGAATATCACATGAAAAAACTGCTAACTGCACTTTCACTGGCGGCTGCTTTCTCGGCACCGGCCCAAACATTGTTCACCTACGGGAATGAAGCTGTTTCCGCACCGGAATTTCTGGCTGCCTTTCAGAAAAATAACCAGGGCCCTGTAACCGATAAGGCGCTGAAAGAATACCTTGACCTCTACATTGCTTCCCGGCTGAAAATAAAAGAAGCCAAAGCCCTCCGCTACGACACGCTGCCGCAACTGGCAGCGGATATGGCCAGCCTGCGCCAGCAGATCATGCCGGCCTATCTGACCGATAAAGAAAGCATCAGCCGGATGACGGAGGAAGCGTTTACCCGCAGCCAAAAAGACCTGCGGGTAGCCCACATCTTTATTAAATTGGGAGAAGACAGTACTGCTGCAGCGAAGAAAAAAGAAGCCGTGGAAAAAGCATTGCGCAGGGGTGATTTTGCGGCCGTTTCCAAAACCTACTCCGATGATCCCAATGCCAAAACCAATGGTGGCGACATGGGATGGATTACCGCGTTTTCGCTGCCCTATGAATTGGAAAACCTTGCTTACAACACTGCGGTAGGAAAAGTTTCGCCGGTTTACCAATCAAGGGCCGGCTATCATGTTTTCAAAGTGCTGGAAAGCCGCAAGGCCATGGGCCGGGTGAAAGCAGCACAGATTCTTCTGGCCGTACCGCCGAACAGCAACGAAGCCACAAAGGTCGGCTTAAAACGCAGGGCCGATTCGATGTACAGGCGCCTGCTGACCGGCGAAGATTTTGGTAAGCTGGCAGCGGCTTTCAGCAATGATATGGTTTCAGCTGCCTCCGGTGGGGTGATAGCTGAATTTGGCGTGGGCGAATACGACACGGCCTTTGAGAAAGCCGTGCTGGCATTAAAGGACGGTGCCGTTAGCAAACCGTTTGAAACGGCACATGGTTACCACATCGTAAAACGTATTCAACTTTCCCCTGTCCCGGGGACAAAAACACCGGAATTGGAAACGGCTTTGTACAACCGCATCCAGGAAAGCGACCGCAGTGAGTTTGCCAAAAAGGAACTGGCGAAAAAAGTTTTACATCAAACCAGTTATAAAAAGCTGGTTGGAAATAGTGCCGAACTATGGGCTTATACCGACAGCGTATTTACCTACAAGACACCCGGGATGAAGGTTACCCTGCAACCGGAAACAGCGGTGCTGCAGATGGGTGAACATAAAGCAACCGTTAGCGACTGGATGGCCTTTGTTCAGCCCAATCGCTTTAAGGCCGACGGCAGCGGGGCCAGGTCCTACCCGCTGCTATGGGATGAATTTGTGGAGGGAGTTGCGCTGAACTACTACCAGGATCACCTGGAAAGCTTCAATGAAGATTTTCGCCGGCAGATCGCTGAGTTTGCGGATGGCAATCTTTTTTTCGAGATCATGCAACGCCAGGTGTGGACGCCGGCGCAAACCGACAGCGCTGCGCTGGCTGCTTATTTTCAGCAGCACCAGCAAAATTATCACTGGAAAGAAAGTGCCGATGCGGTGATCTTTTATGCCGCCAGCGAAACGGCGGCAAAAGAATTTTACAAGGCACTGCGTCAAAAGCCATCGGATTGGTCATCACTTCTCCAAAATTTTTCGGAGCAGATTACTGCAGATTCCAGCCGTTTTGAACTGGACCAGCTTCCGGGTGGTGACAAACAAAAATTAACGCCGGGCACACTGACCGCACCGGTTGTGAACAGCACCGACCAATCGGCAACATTTGCGTATATACTCAAACGTTATACGGCTCCCGAACCACGGAGCTTTGAGCAGGCGAAAGGACTCCTTATCAACGACTACCAGGCAGAACTGGAAAAGCAATGGGTGGAGAACCTGAAAAAGAAATACCCGGTTTCAGTAAACGAAAAGGTTTGGCAGGAAGTAGCACAAAAATTGAAAAATTAGAACAACCGCAACTGCACGCCTTTTGACCGCTTCGGTGGTTTGGCATCGCCAAAAATGGTTTTACCGCCATACTGCCAGCTTTCTTCGATCTCTTTTTCAATCAGCTTTTGCAGGTTGTCGGTGGGCATAAAATCCTTTTCATGTTTGACCGCCAGCTCGTACAGCTTTTGCAGGGCCTGCGCTTTATCGGTTTGACCCATCTTTGCTTTGCAAACAGCGTTTTGCAGAGTTTCAATCACTTCATCGTAAGTTTTGGTCGGCACCGGAAACGGATGCCCGTCCTTACCGCCATGTGCAAACGAAAAACGGGCAGGATCTTTAAATCGTGAGGGTGTGCCGTGTATCACTTCACTCACCAGAGTCAGCGATTGCACCGTGCGGGGGCCCACCCCTTCCAACAGCAGCAGGTCTTCAAAATCTTTTGGCTGTTTGTCGTGCGCCAGCCAAAGCACAGTTCCCAGACGCTTCAGGTCTACATCTTTACTATGCACACCATGATGCGAAGGCATCACCAGGTGCTGAATCTCCTGCATCATCAGCTCCGGCTTTTCTGTCGTCAAATCCAGGATGCCTTTGCGGGTAGTGGCCGCTTCTGCTGCCGTGAGGTTTAAGATCGGACCAAGATTCTGACCGCATACGGCACTGTGCGGCTCTTCTACAAACGACCGCACATGCTGCGAGTGCCAGTGATAGCGGCGGGCCATGGCATCGCCTTCCCGCATGCCCTGCTGCACCACACTCCAGTCGCCGTCTTTGCTTACGATAAAATTGTGAATGTATAACTGAAAGCCATCCTGTACGGCCGTGTTGTCCACCTTTGCACTCAGCTTGCTCAATCGCACCAGTTCGTTGCCATTCAGGCCCGTTTGTTCACCAACCAGCAGCAACTCTTTCGGTGCATCTTTGGAGGCTTTTCCCTTACCCCCGCAGATATAAAGGCCCAACTCTTTTGCATGTGGATTGATGGCTCGTTTGAGTGCGCCCATCACGGCTGTCGTCATGCCGGAAGAATGCCAGTCCATACCCATCACGGCGCCAAAACTTTGAAACCAGAACGGATCGCTCATGCGGGAAAGAAAAGCCTTGTGTCCATACTCCGCCAGAATGGCCTCAGTAATGGCAAAACCCAGTTTGGACATGCGCTCATACAACCATTGCGGCACATAACCTGTATGCAGTGGCAGATCCGCCGAACCACTCCTCTTCATCCTTTAAAGATACGCTGCCAGCACCGCTTGTCCATTTAGCGCCTTGTTAAGAAAATGAATCCGGAGACCTACTATATTTACTTCAAAATTGAAACATGAAAGCCGTCCTTCCAATCCTGCTGCTTTTTGCCTGCACTTCTGCTTTTGCACAATCGGTTAGCACCTCTGTAAAATTTGACAAGGCTAACAAGCAAGGCCTGATGCTTTACCTTCCGTACAGCCAGGAAGTGGCCGAAGGCACTATTCTTACCAAACTAAAAGAAATTGGTTTTGAGCCCGAATCTTCCGGATCATTGTTCTGGAAGCAAAACAAAGTGAATGGCTTTTATGCCTTCAAAGGCGTTGCGCTGCAGGGTGAAAACCCGCAACTAGTCGATCTTTATTTTAAAGTGGATCGTCGGGGTAGTAAAAAGGACAACCAGTCGGTTATGTACCTGCTGACCAGCAAGGGCGGCGAGAACTTTATCACGGATATGAGCGATGCAACGACTTTTTCCGCTGCACAAAAATTCTTAAACGGCTTTACCTCCCAAACAGCCACCTACAAACACACCCTGGATATAAAAGCGCAGGAAGAAACCGTGAAAAAAGCAGAGAAAAAACTGGCCGACCTGCAAAAAGATGAAAGGGAAATGACAGAAAAAATTGCCAAGCTGCAGGAGGACCTGCGCAAGAATAAAGAATCGCAAGTCAGCCAGCAAAGCACCATTGAAGCGGAGCGCCGAAAGCTGGATGAAATGCGTGGTGTAAAGCAGCAGTAAACAAACGACATTCTTATACCAGATAAGATTTGGTCAGGGCCTCACTCGCCTGCCAAAGCTTTTTTCTTGCCTCCTCATCATAAGCCTGCGTATTGGCTCTTGCTTCGGTCAACTGGTTGAAATACGCCCCGGTAATACTGGCTGTCTCTTCTGCAAACGCAAGCTGCACCACAGCGTCAGCACCTTCTGCAACCGTAGCAGAAACCTTCCCAAAATAACGGTGAACCATGTTGGTATCCATCAGCGTTGCGGGGTGCAGGCTATTTACGGTTACGCCTGTGTCTTTCAGCTTTTCTGCCAAACTAAATCCGTAGAGAATCTGCGCCAGCTTGCTCTTGCAATACGCATCAAAACTTTGATAGCGCTTTTCCAGTTGAAGATCATCGAAGTTCAACGGCGATTGCCCGATGGAGGAAACATTTACGATCCGTGCCGGTGCCGACGCTTTTAAAAGCGGAAGCAGGTTTTGCGTCAGCAGGAAATGCGAAAGATGATTTACGGCAAGGCGCAATTCATACCCATCCTTACTAAGCTCCCGGGTCGCTTCCCCTTTTGGTCCGCCACCAATAGCGGCATTGTTAATGAGCACATGCAGGGACGAATGGTTGGACAATATGTCTTCGCTCAATTGTTTTACTTCCTGCAGGGATGAAAAATCGGCATTGTAGTAATGAATGGCCTCATTGCCGGTTACAGTTATAATCTCCTCCCTGACGCTTGCCCCCTTCTCCCTGTTTCTGCCATGCAGCAACACGGTAGCGCCTGCGGCTGCCGCCCGTTTGGCCACTTCTTTTCCCAGTCCATCGGTGGCACCGGTTATCAAAACTGTTTTCTCTTTTTGTGATGGTATCATAAATAAAGAAGGCCTCCAAAGAGGCCTCATACTTGAAACAATTGTTTTTACTTAAGGTTGTCTTTGCTCTTGCTGTACATCGCTTTCATCCTTCTGCTCGTGGGCACGGCCTGCTTTCTGCTCTTCACTTTCGTCCATCATTTCGCCCAGCCCCCGGGATTTGTTTTCACTTACCCGCTGTCCAGTACCTTGGGTTTGCGGCGTTGTGTTGTTCATTTGTCCTTCGCGGTGCGGATGATTCTGTTGGTTTGCACCTGGTTTATTGTTACTACCCATACGATTAGTTTTTTAGAGTGTTGCAAAAAGCAGCCCAAGTTCAATTGGCAATGGGCGATTTGCAAGAAGCAATAAATACGTTTAAACTGCCGATAGATACCTGAAAACTTTTTCGCCAATTGTCTATTGCTTATTGCCTGTTAGCTTACAGGTCTCCCAACTGTGGACGCAGTACAATATCTTCCACAACTGCTTGGGGCGAAAGTTGTGTAGCGGCAAACATCATTTTAGCAAGGTCTTCGGTTTCCATGATACGTGTTTCCGCCACGCCACTGCCTTTCCAGCTATCGGTGTACACTGCGCCGGGAATTACCGCTGTTACCTTAATGCCGTGCTCTTTCAGTTCAGCCCGAAGGTTACGGGTGAATCCCAGCAAGGCATACTTGCTGATGCTGTACGCACCGCCACCTGGATAAGCTGCTAAACTGGCTATGGAACAAATGGTGAAGATGTGTCCGCTCTTTTGCGCTTTCATTCTGGGCAACAAGGTCCGCGTAGTGTGATATGCACTGTAGAGATTTACTTCCAGCATAGTTTCCAGTGCACCATCCGGTTCATCGGAAACATTGCCTTGAATAAAGGTGCCGGTGTTATTGATCAGGACATCGATCGAGTCGGCATTTTTCAGCACCCATTCGCCAAACAGCTTTGCACCGGTTTTATGGCCTAGGTCTGCCGCTTTGCCATCGATGCTAACGGAAGGGAAAGTGGTCTTAAGTTCTTCAATTGTTTCCAGCAGATTGGATTCTGTTTTGGAACAGAGAAAAAGATTATAGCCATGCAGGGCAAAGATCTGCGCCAATGTTTTTCCAATTCCACGCGAGGCTCCGGTAATTACGGCATTCATTTGGTAAGTGTTTACAACAAAAATCGAAAGGAAAAATTCAAAATAGGAATCTTTATCCATCCGGCTCCGTTTACTTTTGACGTTTGGACCCCACTTTGACGCATGAAATACAAACACCTGTTCTTCGACCTTGACCATACGCTGTGGGATTTTGATGAAAATGCCCGCATTACCATGCAACAACTGCATGTTGATTTCAACCTTCCTGAAAAAGGCATTCATGACTTTGACCGCTTTCACCAAACCTATCTTGCGCATAACGAGCGGCTGTGGGCCGAATACCGCAACGGCCGCATCCGGCAGGATGAATTGCGGCTGAAACGTATGTGGCTTTGCCTGCTTGATTTTAATGTGGATGATGAAGAACTGGCCATGCAGATGAATGAATTGTTCCTTCAACTGCTGCCCTCCCGCAACCTCTTATTCCCCGATACGATTGAGGTGCTGCGTTATCTTGAGCAAAAAGGTTACGGGCTTCACCTCATCACCAACGGGTTTGAAGAAGTGCAGCACAACAAATTAAAAAACTCCGGACTCTCCCCTTTTTTCAATGTTGTAGTGACATCGGAATGCAGCAACAGCCTCAAACCGCAAAAAGAAATTTTTGAATACGCCCTGCAGAAAACCGGCGCCACGGTAGAAGAAAGTCTAATGATCGGCGATGCCCTGGATGTGGATGTTGCCGGCGCCCTGAATATCGGGATGGATGCCGTGCATGTTAATTACAACCGAAAAGAGCAGGACATTCAACCCACATACACCATCTATCATTTGCGGGAGCTGAAAGAATTCTTATAAAAATACCACCGGCCCATCCGGGGAGGGCTAGATCGAAGACCCTAATTTATTGGTGAGAATCTTTTGTTATCCGTATCCAACACAAATAATAAAAGCTGACTGCAAAGAAAAAGTGTATTGGTCCTGAGCCCCTCCACCGGAGGGGAAGGGGGAGGCCAAAAAAAGTCCCGCGAGAAGCGGGACCCATTCAATAGCAAGCAAAAGTAGACGTCCGCATGACAAGCGATTTATAGAAATACTCTTTTTTACAGTTTTTGTTATTCAACAACAAGAACCAAAAGAGCAATCAAAACGATGTATTCTATAACCGTATTTTGGCCGTTCAAGGTAGAGAAATTTATTCAATCTACCTACCATTTTCCCAAAATGGTTACACCGCCTTTTACCTTCTGGTTCATCTTTACATCAATCTGTGTTCCGATGGGCAGCAGCAGGTCAACCCGCGAACCAAATTTGATAAAACCCATCTCTTCACCCATGGCCACTTTATCACCCGGCTTCAGGTAGTTGACGATGCGTTTGGCCAGAGCGCCGGCAATTTGTTTTACCAACATTTCTTTTTCGCCCTGTTTGTACACAACCGAATGGCGTTCGTTTTCCGTAGATGATTTCGGATGCCAGGCGACCAGGTATTTGCCTTTGTGATACTCGCTGTACATCACCTCGCCACTCACCGGGTTGCGGTTGACATGCACATTGAGCGGACTCATGAAAATAGAAAGCTGTAAACGGCGGTCTTTAAAATATTCATCGGCTTCAACTTCTTCTATCACCACTACCGTTCCGTCGCAGGGTGCCACAATCAGGTCTTCCCCGTCAGCATGTGTCCGTTTGGGGATGCGGAAAAAAGAAACAATAAAAATAAAAATAACAAACGCCGCAAGGTTGATCAGCCAGCCAATAATTGGCGATGATGGTACAATAAATACCATGGAAGCAATCACAATTGCTGCGGCTATAATGGCAACAATGCCAATCGTCTGATATCCTTCTTTGTGAATTTTCATAATTGGAAAGGGCAAAAGTAGGAAAGAAAAGGGGAATGAAAGAACTCAATAAACAACGGGCAATTGGCCACAGGCAAAGCCTACGGAGAATCATACGCCAAACACGAAACAAACTTCTGAACAAAGGTTAAAAGAGCAGGAGAAACGTTTCTGCGGATTAATCAATCGCCTGTATTGTCAGTGTTCTTTCCAGGGCGGCCGATACCGTTTTTGCCTTGGTCCAAACCATAAAATGCGAACCGTTTTTGATTACCACATCCGGCCGGGTGTACCGGATCGGAAGAATTGCATCTTTATCGCCATGGATATGAATAATCTCTTTCGGCCTGATTTTATTGTTCCAGCTCAGAATAGCACCGATGCTCCATTTTACAAAATCCGGGTCCGAATTACCGATAATATATTGCATGATCCGTTTTTCGTTTCTGGTTTTTGCGCCAAAGAGAAAATAGGCAATAGCATTGGGTTTGTTAAAGACAAACGCAGGAATCAACCGGTGAATTTGTGTTAGACGTGCCAACTTTAAAAGTGGCGGAAATTCTTCTCTGCAGCCAACACTGGAAATCAGGATAGTTTTTTGGGGCTTTAAAAACTGTGTCATGGCCGATGCGATCATACCGCCCATGGATAAACCGACTACAGCAAAAGGTTGCGAGGTATCGATCAGCTCAGCAAGGCGTTTAGCATAGCTGTTCAAACTTTCACCCTTTCTGTTTTTTATCCAGTCAAGATAATGAATGGTATATAGAGATGGCAGCTTTAATTTTTCAAATGCCTGCCGGTCGGCACCCAATCCGCTGATAAAATATACATGCATGCTTATACTGTGCACCAAAGTGGTTTTCGTCAATTGTTATTCCTGGATGGCTTTTAAAACCTGGGTACTGACCGGCGAAACTCCAGGATCGAAATAATGTGTCAGCATCCCCTCTTCGTTCACTAGGTACTTGGTAAAATTCCAGGCCGGTGCCCTGTCGTTCCAACCATTCTGTTTGGGATCGGTGAGCCACTGATAAACCGGGTGCTGCCCAGGTGTCTTTACTACAACTGCTTTTTTTGTCAAAGGAAAACTAACGCCAAAATTGACAGCGCAAAACTGGGCGATGTCTTTATCACTTCCCCGCTCCTGGTCATTAAAATCATTGGCCGGGAAGGCAATGATCTCCACATCTTCTTTTGCATGCCGGTAAAGTTGCTGCAGCTCGGCATATTGTGCGGTATAGCCACAATCGCTGGCTGTATTCACCAGCAACACCTTTTTTCCTTTCAGCTTTTCAAAAGGCAGATCCTGGCCATTGTTGATAGTAGCCGATAGCAAATGAAAGGAAACCGGGGGCGCCGCTTTCTTTTCATTTAAGGCCACTTTTTCTTTGGTGCTGATCTGCCGGAACAAAAGGATCAGCGGGTAAGCCAGCTTCATAATTCGTTGTCGCACTGTCATTGCCATACATCAGGATTCTGATAACAAAATTACTGCAGGATAAAGGGTGACATATTTGTCGGAGTAGCAGTTTGCACCTATAAAAAAGTCCTGCCAGCAGCAGGACTTTCTTTAAAAGAATTTTTTTGTATTAAAACCGGAACGGCAGGTTGACAAAGGCATCATCCCAGGCAATCATCATATCGGCACCGGAGGTAACTTTCGTAAAAGCAATGCTGAACATATCAAAAGGCTCGGTCAATTTTTGCACCGGAACGCTTACCCGCAGTACGTCTTTTTTCTCATCGTATTTGAAAGAACCCCAGATGTCGGTGTCTTTGTTGAAAATAACTGTCCACTCCTTTTCTGTCGGTATAGCATACAGCGTGTAGCGGCCCTTGGGTATTTTTTTGTTATTGATCTTTACATCGCGGTACAGTTGAATTTCGGTTGCCTCGTTGGCACCAAAGCGCCAGACTTCGCCGTACTGCACCAGGCCGCCAAAAATGGCCCTGCCTTCTTTCTGCGGACGGCTGTAAATCACCCGGGCCACCAGGGGCTCATTGGCTTTGTCCTGGATACGCAGCACAGGATAATTAGCAGGATAATAGGCCATGTCCATTGGCGATTTGTCCAGTTGCGGCATCTTGATAGCCGGCACAGGCTGTATTGAGGTTGCAGTATTGGTTGAAGATTGTGCCCAACCGGCATGGGCAGCTACCAGGAAAAAACAAAGAAGAAGTTTATTCATGCGAGTGGATTTTATGTAGCAAATCTAATCATCTGAGCCGTTTTAGCGGGCTTAAAATTCAGTACGCCCCTGCTCCAGCGCCTGTTTTGCCATTTCTTTAACGTCGGGGAAAAAGGCCGTATAACAGGCTTTCAGGGCATCGTAGTGCAAAAGAAACAACTCGTAGGCTTTGGTACTGTCGCTGAAGTAGCGGGCTCGCCTTGCCAGCCCTCTTAAACTTTTCTGTATGCCTTCCGTTGTCCGGTAATGATACAACCAGTTCTCCGCTTTCATATAGGTAAGCACCGGCAGAAAGTGCGAGGGCAGATGCACCGTTTCTTCTTCCAATGTTTGATAAACGCCTTTTGTAAAATGGGAAAGGGAAGCTTCGGTAAAAATTGTTTCGTCATTGGCCAGGAAATGATCGTACAGGATGTCGGTTATCGGGCCGCTGTATAAGCGATACCAGGGCCTGAAAAATTCTTTTGCTGTTGCCGTGGCAGGATGCGTATCGGTAAATTCATCAATGGCCCGGTGCAGCATGATTCCTTTTTGCACACTTGCCGCATATCCCAATTTCTGCCCTCCTTTTACAAAATCAGAGATCATATTTCCCACCAGCAGATGTGGCTCATTAAACGATAGATACGCATGGGCGAGATAGTTCATCCCCTTAAATATACAATTCATACGCCTTAACAATTTTGCAACCATTGTTAAGGCGCTTAACAGTGCTTTCCAGTCGTCACAAATCACTTGGGAAGGGCTGTAACGCATTCTACTTTTGTTTCGTCACAGTGAAAGAACAACGAAAACAAAACAGTTATAAACCAAAAACCTTTGTTATGAAATTTATACTCTTCGCCTTAACCGCGCTGCTTTCATTTGGTACGCTGAAAGCCGATGCACAGGATATACAGGTATCCACCGCCGTTACCAACGCTTTTCATCACGCTTTTAAAAATGCCGCCGATATAGAATGGAAAGAATCTAACGGTGTTTACAAAGCCGACTTTACGCTGAACGGTCAGTATGTTACCGCTTTTTATAGTGGCGAGGCCAAACTGATGGCGGTAACCCGCAACATCTCTCCCGTGCAACTGCCTGTAACCTTACAGAACAACCTGAAAACTGCATATGAAGAACATTGGATCTCCGAGTTATTCGAATTGTCCGACGAAAGCGGTACATCGTATTATGTTACCGTAGAAGACGGCGATTCCAAAGTCACACTGAAATCATTCGGCAATAGCTGGTCAACCTTCAAAAAGAGCCGCAAGTCGTGAGCAGCGATTGGTGAGTCGTGCAAAACCATTAACCAGAAACCAAACCTTTCAACCCAAACCGAAACCAACCCGCACTGCATAACCGAAGCCGTAACTTCTGTTATCACATCTGATCTAAGCCCGGCACGATTCACCATTCTCTTTTCACGATGTTAGTTTTGGTGTGTAAACTTTCCCGCAGCGTGTTTCTACACAAAGCGGGATTTTTTTTGGCCTACCTTTGCCGCCTAAAATCTATTGGCAATGAACAAAGGACCTGTTTCGCAATTTATACAGCATCACTACCGCCACTTTAATGCAGCGGCACTGGTGGATGCTGCCAAGGGATATGAACAGCATTTGGCAGAAGGCGGAAAAATGTTGGTGACACTGGCAGGTGCCATGAGTACGGCAGAGTTGGGCATTTCACTGGCCGAAATGATCCGGCAGGATAAAATTCAGGCTATCTCCTGCACCGGCGCCAACCTCGAAGAAGACATCATGAACCTGGTGGCCCACAACCACTACGAACGCATACCCAACTGGAGAGACCTAACCCCACAACAGGAATGGGACCTTCTGGAAAGAGGTCTGAATCGGGTTACTGATACCTGCATTCCGGAAGAAGAAGCTTTCCGCAAAATTCAAAAGCATATTCACAAGATCTGGAAGGATGCCGATGACAAAGGCGAACGTTACTTTCCGCATGAGTTTATGTACCAGTTGCTGAACAGCGGTGTAATGAAAGACGACTACCAGATCGATCCAAAAAACAGCTGGATGATTGCTGCCGCAGAAAAGAACCTTCCAATTGTGGTAGGCGGCTGGGAAGACAGCACCATGGGCAACATCTTTGCTTCGTATGTGTATAAGGGTGAGATCAAAGCCAGCACGATGAAAAGCGGAATTGAATACATGGTATGGCTGGCGAATTACTACAAGGATAACAGTGCCGGAAAAGGCATTGGGTTCTTCCAGATTGGTGGCGGTATTGCCGGCGACTTCCCTATTTGCGTAGTGCCGATGATGTACCAGGATTTGGAAATGCATGAAATTCCGTTCTGGAGTTATTTCTGCCAGATCTCTGATTCCACGACCTCTTACGGTTCGTATTCCGGTGCACATCCCAATGAAAAAATCACGTGGGGCAAGCTCGATATCAATACCCCGAAATACATCATTGAAAGCGATGCAACCATTGTAGCACCGCTGGTGTTTGCCTATATATTAGGATGGTAGCAAAATGTGAAACGTCAAACGTGAGACGTGAAACTGATGAACCGAATAATAAAAAACAGCCACATGAATTGTGGCTGTTTTTTATTGCTGATAGAAAGTATGTAAAGTTTTGCTGTTTGCCATTTCACGTCTCACGTTTCACGTTTCACGTAATTCATTGCCAGATTTCAGAAAAGTCGATAGCAGCGCTGCAGCCTTCGGGAAATGTAAAAGTGTAGGAAAAGGAGCCGCCTTTTTGTTTGAGATTATAATTTCCTTCTTCCCATTCATAAACTTCTGCTTCGTCTGTATCCGGCGAGATGATAATGTAGTAAGTAATCTTTTGCCCGGCGTACAAAGAAGATTTGGTGTGGCGGTCTTTTAATGCGGTAGAGGGCGAAAGGATTTCAACAACTAAGGCAGGTGGAAAATCAAGAAATTTCTTATGAATTTCTCCGCAGATAATCAACATATCCGGTTGTAAAATGGTATCGTCGCTAAGAATATAATCAACTGGTTGCGAAACCTTATATTGCTTACATTTTTTCAGTGCAAACCTGAACTCTGCCAACAAATTAGCTCCGATAATCTGATGTTTGGGTGTAGGGGCAGGACTCATGGCATATGGAATACCGCCAATAATTTCCCACTTGCCTTCCCACTGAATATAGTCGGCATACGTGTAATGCGGCAATATTTTAATGGCACCTGACATGATTCTTTCAAAGATACGGCTTCAATAAAAAACCCCGCTTCATGCTTGCCATTGAACGGGGCTTTATCCGGATAAGGATTAAACCAAAACATACAACCAGATACCTAATAGACAAGCCGTTTCATGTTTCTGCTGCCTGGGCCATAAAAAAAGCGATCCCGAGGGATCGCTTTTTTGCATATAGTTTTTATCGAGAGGCTGCCTTGGTTATGACAACATTTGCCTGTTGCTCAGTGCCAATTGCCTACTGGCATTATCTGCCGGCGGTCGGTAAAGGCAGGTCACGCTTCAGCATCTCGTTGCGATTGGCCATTTCCCAGGCGGTGTAAAATACCAGTTGGGCTCTTTTGCGCAACAGCTCGTAGTTGATTTTATCCGGGGTGTCGGTTGGCTTGTGGTAATCCGGACGCAGCATGCCATCGTAATAGAAAATAATGGGAACGCCGTTCTTGGCAAAGTTGTAATGGTCGCTGCGGTAGTAAATACGGTTCGGATCATTCGGATCGTTGTATTTATAATCCAGTTCCATTTTTGTGTACTTTTTGTTCTGGCCTTCACTGATGGTCTTCAGGTCAGAGCTTACCTTATCATCTCCCACAACATATACATAGTTGGTCGAATCACCGGCTTTGCGATCGGGATCGCTGCGGCCGATCATATCGATGTTCAGGTTTACGGTTGTTTTTTCCATTGGGAACAGCGGATGATTGCTGTAGTATTCTGAACCCAGTAATCCCTTTTCTTCACCACTTACGGCCAGGATCACAATCGAACGGCGTGGACCCTTGCCTTCTTTTTTAGCTTTCATGAATGCTTCGGCAATTTCCATGATGCCTACGGTACCGGAGCCATCGTCATCGGCGCCATAGTGGATCTTTCCATCAATGATTCCCACGTGATCGTAGTGTGCACTGATCACAACATATTCGTCTTTCAGGTCTGTACCGGGAATAACACCCACTACATTGGTAGCCGGTAAAAAGCCGGATTGCTTTTTCACATCCAGCATCACCTCGGCCTTGGCCTTTTGTATGCCGTTCCCGGATGCTTTCACTGCATCGTAAGCCGGACCCGCAATAGCCTTTGCTACGTTTTCGGAAATAGAAAACTGCTGCGGCAGTACCGAACTGCGGAAAGAATAGATTCCCTGGCGTCCCCTGCGGTTGGTGGGCCGGTTAGCCGGAAAATTCGGGCTTACTACCAATACAACGGCAGGAGCTTTTTTGGACAAGCTGTTGTAAAACGCCATGTTACCCTGTCCAACAACCATAACCATTTTACCGGTCAGGTCTGTTGTTGCCAGCGAGTCAGTAGCCTTGGTACCCAGTACCACCACTTCGCTCAGTTTGTGCGTAGCGGTAATGTTGTTGGGGCTTGTGGAAAAGTCTTTGTCCAGTTCAAATGTTTTTCCATTTACTTCTAGGGAGGTGTTCAGCAGGCTATCCTGGAAAAGTTTGTAATACTGCTGGTACCCTTCAGCGGTGCCGGGTTCGAGTCCGATTTCTTTGAAATAATTTTCAATGTAGGCGGCGGCTTTGCGCTGGCCTTCGGTACCGGTTTCGCGGCCTTCCATTTCAGGCGCCGCCAGGATGTACAAATGCTTTTTTGCATCGGCCACGGTGATGGTCTTTGCATACGGGTCAGGCTTCGCTATTTTTTGCGCAAAACCCTGTAAAGTGCTGCCAAACAGCAGCAGAACGAACATTTTTTTCATGCGGTGAATTTGAGATTTGTTGTTGAGATAGCGTGTTAATTACGGTTAGAATGTTTTTATACGCAGGCAATTTTACCAACCCTGGTTGCATGGCGACCGCCTTCAAATTCGGTAGAGAGAAATGTATCCACCATGGCGTTGGCTTCCGCTACTGAAACAAAACGGGCGGGCAGGCAAATAACATTGGCGTTGTTATGCTGGCGGGCCAGTTGGGCAATCTCCTGCAGCCAGCAGATAGCAGCCCGGATGTTCTGGTGCTTGTTGGCGGTAATGGCCACGCCATTGGCACTGCCGCAAACAAGAATGCCAAATGAAGCCTCGCCACGTTCTACGGCAGATGCCACGGGGTGGGCAAAGTCCGGATAGTCGGTAGAATCGGAAGAATAGGTACCCAAATCTTTGACGGAAAATCCCTTTTCTTCCAAAAACGTTATGATCTGTGTTTTGTAGTCAAAACCTGCATGATCGGCGCCAATTGCAATTGGCTTCGATCGATTAAAAGAAACATCCATTACAAGCGAATTTGTACAAATGTAGGGGAATGCAGGCTGGCGAAGGATAAGCGAACGTCAAAATTCAACGGGTTCAAAATTGAAGTGATTTGTAGAATTGCATGTACGGCGTATTAGTTTTTTACCAGCGCCGGATGACATGAGTACCCTTCTTTTTTTACAGGGATGAGAATTGACGACACCATTTCTTCATATGTTAACACTTTCAACGTACTTCTATCTATAAGTGGAAATGGTATCTAGTGTTCATACTGCCTTCACTGCTAACTCCAACCTTCAGGCTGAAGAATAAAATGCTTCTAGCAGTAAAAAAACAATAGGCTTTAGCCTATCTGCCTGTACCAGCGAGATAGGCTAAAGCCTATAACAAATAGCTTCACGTACGTTTATGTTCCTAGCCTGTAGGCTGGGGTTTAGGCGGAAGACCTACAACAATTTGCCATTTTCTCTCTTTACCGCTGTGGAATGAAGAAATATTCCATTTTAACGATTCACGATTCTACCTATCAACGCTTCAACTTATCAACCTTTCAACCCTTCAACACCTCTACTTCTCCTCCCGTATCCAGATCCGCACCTCATGCGGCGCCGGTTCATCACCCCCAAAATAAGGATAGAGGCGATAGCCTTTTGCCAGCGGTGTTGTGCTTAACCGCGGTAAGGTTTGGGATTGTTCGCCCACCGTAAAAACATAAGCGCCTTTGGTAACGGCAATAGAGCAAAGCACTTCTTTCCCAATGGGAACAACAGCGATCTCTTTTTCCTGTCGTGCACTGTTGTTATAGATATACCCAAAAAGCCGGAGGGCTCCTTCGCTCCAACGCCAGCCAATGCGGGCACTGTAAAGATGGTGGGCCGCCCCATTATCGGAAAAGCCATAGAGTTTGTTAATGTCCCACTGGTTTTGCGGATCCACCGTTTTATAAACCGCAGAAGAATCAAAACGAACGGTAAATTTTAAAGTGGCAGTTTCCACTTCCCGGTAATCGTTGCCATTGGCATAATGGGCTCCTTTAGGAATCACATACTGAACAAATCCGGAAGGGAGAGGTGGTTGGACCGGTGTTGATAAATTTTCGGAGAGAACATCTTTTTTACATCCCGTGCACCATAGCAATAGCAACAGTGCAGCATTCAGCACAAGGTTTTTCATTGTTTTATTGGATTGGAAAGGCAAGTTAATGGCTGCTTTCAAAATATAAAAACAATTGTGGAAAAAGTTTTTGCCGCTACGGATTCTCCCCTATTCTTCCGGAATCCGGGCCCATCCTGTATTTTTGAGACCTAAGGGAATTTTTATTGTGGCTGATAGAATTGTATTGCTTCCGGATAATATTGCCAACCAGATCGCTGCCGGCGAGGTGATCCAGCGTCCGGCAAGTGCTGTAAAGGAATTGTTGGAAAACGCAGTGGATGCGGGTGCTACCGAAATCAGGTTGTTCCTTGCCGATGCCGGCAAGGCGCTGATCCAGGTCATTGATAACGGTGCCGGAATGAGCGAAACCGATGCCCGCATGTGCTTTGAGCGGCACGCCACTTCCAAGATCAAAAACATCGATGACCTGTTTCATATCCGCACCATGGGTTTCCGGGGTGAGGCCCTGGCTTCTATTGCCGCCGTGGCCCAGGTGGAATTACGGTCCCGCCGGGCCGAAGACGAAGTGGGTACCTGCATCGAGATTGAAAACAGCGTGGTTAAAAAACAAACGCCGGTGGCGGCGCCGGTCGGCACCAGCATCAGCATGAAGAATCTTTTCTTCAATGTGCCGGCCCGCCGCAATTTTTTAAAAAGCAATGCGGCCGAAATGCGCCACGTGATTGATGAATTCATCCGGGTGGCGCTGGCATTTCCCAACATCTTTTTTTCGCTTACCAGCAACGGCCAGCAACTGTTTTACCTCGAAGGCGGTAGCCTGAAGCAACGCATTGTGCAACTGCTGGGCAATAATTACAGCGCCAAGCTGGTATCGGTAAAAGAAAACACCGATTACCTGAACGTGTATGGCTTTATCGGCAAGCCCGAAACGGCCAAAAAAACGCGGGGCGACCAGTATTTTTTTGTCAACAACCGCTTTATCAAAAGCGGGTACCTGCACCATGCCATTATGCAGGCTTACCAAGACCTGATCCCGCTGGATTCGTTTCCAGCCTATGTGCTTTTCATTGACCTGGATCCCACGCAGATCGATGTCAACGTGCACCCGACCAAGCAGGAAATCAAGTTCGAGGATGAAAAGATTGTGTATGCCTTTGTGCAGGCGGCGGTGAAACATTCGCTGGCGCAGTTCAGTATTACGCCAACACTGGACTTTAACCTTGATGCGTCTATCCAGGGATTGGATGCCGTGCAAAAGCCATTCACCGAACGGGAGCAGGCGGCCACGCAGGCTTCCACCATCTTCCGGACGTTTACCGAAGCCAACCAGGCGCACAAAGTAGTGAGTGGTGAGTGGTCAGCAGGGAGCAAGGAGAGCTCTTCTGGTTTTGTGTCGCTCACCAAACAGTTGATGCAGATGCAGGAAGTTCCCATGGAAGAACCCGTGCAACTCACCACGCACCAGGCCGCACTCACGACAACGCCTACCCAAATTTTCAATACATACATTCTTTTGCCAACCGCCGAAAAGTTTTACCTGATTCACCAGCAGGCGGCACATGAACGCATCGTGTACGAACGGCTGGAAGCCGCCACTCTCGGTCGTCCGGTGGCCACCCAGCAAAGCCTTTTCCCGGTATCGGTGGAACTGACGCCGCAGGATGCGGTGCTGCTGACAGAGCTTCTTCCCGACCTGCAAAAGCTAGGCTATACCATCGAGCCGTTTGGCCAGAGCACCTTTGTGATCCAGGGAACACCGGCCGATGTGTTAACCGGCAATGAAAAAGGGGCGCTGGAAAATATTCTCGAACATTACAAACATTTCAGCAGTGAGCTGAAACTTCCCCGCCGGGAGGTGCTGCTGCGCACCGTGGCCTGGCAGCAGGCCGTAAAAACAGGAACGGTTCTGACGGAAAAAGAAATGACGCAACTGGTGGAAGACCTTTTCGCCTGCCGGCAACCCAATGCCACTGCATCGGGCCGGCCCACGTACGTAGAGTTCCAGAAAAACCAGTTGGAAAGAATGTTTCTGTAACGAATCTTACACAAGAAAGCATTTCAAAAACAAAAACATCTTTATAAACAAACGGTCCTTCTACGAAAGACCGTTTGTTTTAACCCGATAAGCGAAAATTGCTATCGTTCAAAAAGCCGAAACCGCAAAATGGCCTGCAGGACCTGGTTTTTTTCGTTCAACACAGCGCCATCGGGTTGGGTATATTTAATAAAGGGCTGCAAACTGGCCGTATAGCGCAAGCCAAGGGAAAAACGACCCCAGTGGTAATCGGTTTGCAACAGGAAACCTGTTGTCGATTTATAAAGAAAGGAATCTTTGTAGCCCTTTACAGGAACAACCTGCCTGGTCATGCTTTCGGTGCCGGTAACAACATTTTTGTGCTGTGTTTCCTGCCCGGTAACCGCACCGGCAAAGCGGTTGTAAACAACGCCGGCCCCCAAAGACCATTGCGGAACAATAGTGTAATTGATGCTGACAGGAACTTGGTGATAATACAGTTTTTGCACCGACAACCGTTCAGTATTTATGGTGTTGCTGGCCCCGTCATACGAACTAACCTGGCTGAACGAAAACGGCTTTACCGGCTGCGGTACCTGGTAATGCATCTCACCCTGTAAAAACCACCGGCCTTTTTGCAGCCGCAGGTAAACCGAAGGAAGGTGATCCGAGAACTTGTTCTGTTTTCCTGCGAGGGTATAGTTTGACGTTTGCTGCCCGCCAAACGCAATGGCCTGCTGCAAACCCACTCCGGCACTGAATACAATTAGGCTTTTCTTTTTGGGAGCCTGCTTTTGGGTTTCACTGCTATCAACCGGTGTTTCGATAACCGGTTCTGTACTGTCTCTTGTGGCCGTGCTGTCTGCAGATGGCGTATCCGCAGTTTGCGCTTGGGGTTGCGGCTGACTCACCTGCGCTTTTTCCTCCGAAATAGAATCCTGCGAAGTCTGATCAAACGTCTTTTCTCTTTCATGCTTCTTTTGTTCTACAACTCTAGCTACATCCACCCAAACATTATTCTTTTTCTGCGAGGAATAACTGTTGAAAGAACCATCTACCTTATCTGTCGACGCTTTCGGCGACCGTTGTTTTTCAAGACCAGGATTGCCCCTGTTTATCGCCAGGGGCTGATGGCTGTTTTCATGGGGAGTTTTGTTTGCTGCAGATGTGCCTTTATCACCAGGAAGTGAAACTTTATTTTTTTCAGGTTCCCGCTGCGTAGGTTTTTGCTGGTCTTTCCTCTCCGGCGGAACAGCGGCATTTGTGGAAGTAGTTTCTGTTGGGGTCTTTCCATTTTTAGCAAGAAAAAAGTAGCCACCTGTCGCCAGGCCGGCAACCAGGATTCCCAGCAAGCCATAGCGCCAGAACCAAAGTGGAAGGAACCGGCGACGCCTTTCTTTCTCCTCCAGCAAATGCTGCATCTTTTGCCACGCTTCTTCCTCGTTTGGCAGCGGCAGGTCATCCCATTGCTCATCGTGATATGGTAGATTTTCACTCATAGGAGCAGGTCTCCTTTATTTTTTGCTGTAATTGTTTGCGGGCTTCGCTCAGATGCCATTTGCTGGTGCCTGTGCTGATTTGCAGCACATCGGCGATCTCTTTATGACTATACCCTTCTATGGCATAAAGATTAAACACGGCGGCTGTTGCGGGAGGCAGGCTTCGCACCAGATCCAGCAGGTCCGATGCTTTCATTTTGCTCACCACATCTGCCGGTACCGTCACCTCCACTCCATTCAGTTCGCAATGTTTTTCTTCCTTTGATTTTTTCCGGATAAAATCCAGACAGCTATGTACAACAAGGGTACGAATCCAGGTGTACAGGCTTCCCTGTCCCGGCTCGTACCGCTTGATATTTTGAAACACTTTCAGAAAACCGTTGTTCAGAACATCCACCGCATCATCAGAAGACTTTGTATAGTAAAGACAAATACGCACCATAGACGAATAGTAAGCTTTGTACAAAGCCTCCTGCGCTCCCCGGCTGCCCTTTTGGCAACCGTCAATCAGCTTCCGTTGTTCCGCTTCACTCAACAAAATGACAACAGTTTTTAATGGTTGGCACCACAAAGGTGTTAGAAGCTTCGTCGCAGTTTGAACGTACCGCTCAGGGTATGCGCCGCATTGCTGGCATCTCTGAAACTACCCGTAAAGCTTCCCTCGTAAAACTGTCCGGCCGACTGCGGGAAGTTGGTCACCACCGTGTTAAAGGGCTGAACGATGGTCAGGCTCCGGTAGTTCTGGACTTCCAGGCTGTTGATCGGGTAGGTCCCGGCAGCCAGGGCTGTGTGTGAGAACCTGAATGTTATCCGATTGGTGCCACCAATAGAGAACCCGTCGAAATATGTCATTTTTGGCCCGGAACCCTGTGTGGAATCAATGGTAAACGCTGTTAGCGAATCTTGGGCAGTTGCACTGGAAACGCTGTAGTTCACCCCATCCAGCGTATAGTTGATAAACTGTACGGCCGATGTACCGCAGGCTGAAATATTCCCTGCATTGGTCAGCGGCAAGGCCACCGGTACAGTGGTAGTGTTGCTTTGCTGTTGTGTTGTGTTGTCGATGCCAACAATATCCACCACCGCAGCACTGCCGCTGCAACGGGTAAAGGTGGTTTGAAAATCACCATTGCCATCCACCGACACATAGCGCACTTTGTACCCATAGGTAACAATGGCAACGCCATTGGTGACCGGTGCATTGCTGCAATTCAGCAATTTGCCCTGAAGCGTAACCACCGAACTTCCCGGGTTAGAAACGGTTATTGTTCCAAGATTGGTAGACTGTGTAAGAGGACTGATGTTTTGCGAATAGAAAGGTGTTTCGCAATCGTCCAGCACTTCCAGCACCAGGGGCGCATTGCCGGGTACATAGCCGCTTACCTGTCCCAGCGAATCCGTGTAGCCATAGCCGTAACTTACGCCTTCACCCACGGTGCGCCGAATACGAACCGGCATATTGACCAACGGTTTGCCACCGCTGCTTTTCAGCGTCAGCGAAAGAATGGCAGCATCCTGGCTCACATCGCAGTTCCAGAACGAAAAATGGCTAACCTCACCAACATATACGTTACCATTGCGGGTGGCGGTGCCTTCTTCTTTCCAGATGCCGGTTTTTTCATCTACGCTCCACAAGGCAATGGTTGCCGGCGCACTGCTTTGAATACTGGAAGGAATGGCAGTGGTCAGCGTTGCTTTCGAGCCGGATTTGATTTGCAGCCTTTCACCTGAAGCGGATTCCAGTTCTACGGCAATCATGCCGTAAGAAGCCAGCAGCACCCGCTTTCCGTTCTTGTCATCAGCTAAAAAAGAACCCGGGATGATCTGGTTGATCTCCGAGGATGTCGGATCGATATAGGTTGTATAAACATTCACTGTGCCGGTGTACGCTGCGTTAGTGGCTGCGTTGACAATACCATTGGCCGGCAGGGAAACTTTAGAGCCATTGTTTAAGGCTACCTCACCGCCGGTGGTGGCAGATACAGTTCCTGTCAGCGATTTCCGCATCAGCTTTATCAATACTTGGTTGGTGCCGGTGTTGGCGCTGAAGATGCGGTAAGCTTTGTGATAACCTGTTTTTGTAGCGGTTACCAGCGAGGCTTTTTTATCCAGTGCCGCTTCGGCGATGCGGAAATAACCTTTTGCATTGGTAGTGGCGGTTTTACTGCCCACTTGTACAGTAACACCGGCTGCGGGCTGCCCGCTTTCATACAGCACATTGCCTTGCACAACAGAGGTAACGGGAGCCGGTGAAGGCAGTGCATCAGGGTTATCAGTTGCGCCAAAAAAGGAGACTTCTTTTTGGCATTGCAGCGAAAGCAGGGAGATTAAAAACAGGGTAAGAATACTGTACAGTTTTCTCATAAAATGGTTTTGGTTACATATACTTCTTCACACAGAAAAAGGTTGGGTAAGATAGAAAAAAGGACAGAAGTTTTTTCCCATGGAGAGGCGGAGAGGCAGACAGAATCATTTGGTTGAAAGCGCAGAGAGAACGTATTTAAGAACTTTCAGAAGGCGCAAACCCTTATGCAGCAACATTCCGGATGTATCTATAAGTAAAACCAAACGGCCCTGCAGTTAACTGCAGGGCCGTTCGACAAAATTGTTTTTAACGTAGCTTTTTATTTTGAAGTTGCTTTCTTTTTTGCACCGCTCTTCTTTTTGACGGTCGTTTTTGTAACTTTTTTTGCGGCCGTCTTTTTACCCGTTGCTTTTTTCGAATCCAGCTTTTTGGCAACAGCCTGTTTCCTCGCTTCTTCTTTTTCTCGCTGCTTTTCGGCACGCAGGTTTTCTTTCAGCACTTTCCAGTAGTCTTGTGTATAATCCACAAAAATCTCGGCGCCGGCAGGGATGTCCTTTACCGATTCAATAAAAGCCCGGTTGCCGTCATTGACATACACACAATTGTTGTTGAGGCCTTTCACCTTTACAAAGCCACGGGCATCGTTGGCATAACGGGCCAGGGCCGAAAGTGTTTTTTGTGCATCAATAACGTTGTTGCGGTTGATGGTGTAGATATAGTAGTTGTCGCTGTCGTTCTTTACTTCTTTCCAGATGGTGCGACGGCCCTTGTACTCCACAATGCGGGTACCTTTTTCAATTTCAATTTTTGTAAAAAGTCCTTTGCCGGCGCCGGGTATCGTAGAGTCATCAACAAACAAGTGTTTTTCCAATAATGCCATGTGCTATGAGTATATATTTCGAAATGATATTCTTGCAAAATAGGCAGTTTCTGGCAACCGTTGCACAAAATATGGAAGAAGCGCTGCATAATAATTTATCGATCAAAAAAACAAACGACCCACACTGTTATTTTACAGGCCGCAATAAATATCTTCAAGCCCGCTTTCTATAAAATAAAACTCCAGCAATGAAGGCCCTGAACTGGTTTTTTGTAATCTTATTCGTACTGTCGGCAGCACTGCAGTACAACGATCCTGATCCGTATATCTGGATCCCGCTTTACCTGTTTGGCGCCTTTCTTTGTTTCCGTGCCACGCAAAAGGTATATAACCGGTCACTGTACATAATCGGACTGGTTGTGTACAGCCTCTATGCCGTTTATCTTTTTCTGGACAAGAACGGAGTCCTTAGCTGGGTAAACAAACATGATGCGGAAAACATCGTTCAAAGCATGAAGGCCACCAAACCCTGGATTGAAGAAACAAGAGAGTTTTTTGGACTGCTGCTCCTGATCATTGCCCTGGCAGCAAATATGATATGGATGCGGGACGTGAGACGGCAGACGTGAGACATGAAACTGTACCATCATTTTACTTTCAGTTCTCTTTACGAAGGCCTGTTATGTCTTTCAACTCGTGAACTCGTGAACCTGTGAACTTGTGAACTGTCCTGTCTCACGTTTGACATCTGCCGTTTGACGTTCACGTTTCCCACAAACCTTCTTCAATCACTTCCAGCAGGTTGCCGTCAGGATCGTGAAAATAAAAGGATCGCAAGCCCCTCTTCCATACATGATCGTGCAGTATCACCACACCGGCTGCTTTTAGTTTTTGCAAGGCTGCATCGTATTCTTTTCCTTCTACTTCAAAGGCAAAATGAACCGAACCCCTAGCGCCGTGCGGCGGCAGTTCTTTTTCCGCTTCGGTAACGGCCGCAATAAAACAAAGCAGCACCGAATCGCCGGCACGGAAAAATACATGGCGGCCCTGCACAAGGGAAAGCAGCGGCAAGTCAATGATTTCCGTGTAAAACACTTTGGTACGTTCCAGATCCGTCACGTAAATGCAGGTTTCTTTGATGCGGCGTATATTCATACAAAGAATTTAGCTAGCGCAGGTACGATGCCCCGTTGATATCCCAGATGCCACCGGTCATAAATTCCAGCCCTTTGCTGGCAAAAACCGCAACGGCTCTTGCGACTTCTTCGGGCTGCGCAACACGGTTCAGGGGACTTTGCTGTCTGATCTTTTCTCCTTCTTCACCGGCCAGGTAATCTTTAGCCATATCAGTTTCCACAAAGCCAGGAGCAATTACACCCACCGTAATGTTGTGCGGTGCGAGGGCAATCGCCAATGACTGGCTCAGGGCATTTAATCCTGCTTTGGAAGCACCGTAGGCCGGGTGATCGGGCTCACCGCGAAACGCCCCGCGGGACGAAATGTTGATGATCTTTCCGCCACCTTTTTCGGCCATATGCCTTGCGGCAAAAAAGCAAAGATTGCTCACGCCTGATAAATTCGTCGCCAGCGTTTCCTGCCAGGCTTCCTGCCACTGTTGATAGGATGTTTCCAGGATTTTGTGCTCTGTAAAAATGCCGGCGTTGTTGACCACAATATCAATGCGATTGGTTTGTACTACCATTTCTCCAAACACCTGTTCGATCTTAACGGCATCGCTCATATCCAAGGCATAAGCGGCATGGTAGCCGCCACTAGTTAATTCGCTTATCGTTGTCTCCGCCGCTTCTTTTCCCATTTTATAGGTGATCAACACCGTGGCACCCGCTTCGGCAAACAATTGGGCGCAGGCCTTTCCAATGCCCCGCGATCCGCCGGTGATCAAAACCGTTTTTCCTCTAAAGTCAAAGTTCAGCATAACACAAAAAAAATGGAGAAGCAAAATAACCATTCTGCTTCTCCATTCCACTATAGCTGTAAAAGATTAATCCAGTCCGCCTTTGCGGGTTGCTTTCCGCGGAACGGGCCAGGCTCCTTTTTCACCCGTCCTGGGATTGACCGGCAACACACTCTTATCCCGAGGTGTTTTTTGCGGGTCTTCGCTGGCCATGTAGGCAAGAATCGCTGTTAAGATGGCGTTGTTGCGAACATCATCCCACACGATCTTGTCATACGTATCGCGGTTGGTATGCCAGGTATAATTGCCGTACGACCAGCTCAGGGAGCTGAGTGAAAATCCGGGTGCACCGGCAGCCACAAAAGAGGCAAAGTCAGACCCGCCAGCGCCGGGTGAACCGGGGAAAGACGTTTGGATATGCGTACGGATGGAGTCCGGCACTTTCGCAAGCCAACGGTTCAGATATTCGTAGGCATGGAGGAAACCCTGGCCGGAAAGATTTACCACGCGGCCGGTTCCGTTGTCCTGGTTGAAAAGCGCCTGCAGGCCTTCGATTATTTTCGGGTTGTCTTCTACAAACGCTCTGGAACCATTCAGTCCCTGCTCTTCGCTGCCCCAGTGACCTACCAGGATGGTACGCTTGGGGTTGGGATAAACTTTTTTCAGAATGCGCATAGCTTCCATCATCACCAGCGTGCCGGTAGCATTGTCGGTGGCACCAGTAGCACCATCCCAGGAATCAAAATGCGCCGACAGCATCACGTACTCCTCAGGCTTTTCGGTTCCCCTGATTTCGGCAACGGTATTAAACGTAGGCACAACACCCAATTCCTTGGATTCGGCCCGCACACTAATCTTTGGTGATTTGCCGGATTCGGTGAGGCGGTACAGCAGGCCATAATCTTCCAGGGAAATATCAACGGTCGGGATCTTTTTTGTAGAAGCGCCAAAGATCTTGTTCACCCCAAAGCCGCTGCTCCAGTTGCTTTGTACAATTCCAGCGGCACCGGCGCCTTCCAAGGCCAGGTGCAGTGCACGACCCGTGAGGCCAATGCGCTGCATTTTTTTGCGCCAGGCATCCGCATGGGCTGTTCTGTCTTTTTTCATCCGCTCCAATGATTCCTTGGTGGCAAATTCTTCCCAGTTGTAATCCGGGCGGCCGGTTAATTGCTGCATGGATACCAGCACAAACTTTCCTTTTACAGCCGGCAGCCAGGCGAGGAAAGCCGCAGAGTCGGCAACATCAGGAAGCAGGACCGTTTCACCCGTCACTGTTTTTCCTTTGGTAGGGGGGCTCCAGGCCAGTTGCATGCCTTCCAGTGTTTTTACCCAGGGCGACACCATATCGATATGCGTAATGCCACGGTCCCAACCGCGCCATTCGCCCCATTTTTCATTGCGGGCCGGGATGCCCCAGGTTTGATAGGTAGCCACCGCCCAGTCGTGGGCCTGCTGCATTTTGGGTGTGCCTACCAGGCGGGGACCAATGCCATCCATCAACTGGTGGCCAAGCGTTTTTAATTGCGAGTTTTGTGTGGCTTCCTGTACGATCTGTTGCACCACCGCAACATCTTTGTTCTGCGCGGTAAGGGTTTGTGCCGTAACGAAAAGGAGAAATAAGATGAGTGTTCTTCTCATGCGGTAAAAAAATTTAAGTTCCGAATGTACGCCGAAACCGCAAATGGAATCGGAACTGTCAACACTACCGCGTTATCAATCATCATATTATCATTAAAATCAATTTAGGCATTGCCGGATGTTCACATCTGCACATTCCCTATTTTTAATGGCTTCAAATCACAACAATTTTTCATGAATACACGACGAATGAAGAAGACTGCTTTTTCCGTGCTTTTTTTCCTGTGCACACAGGCTGGCTTTGCCCAAAACCTAGCGCCGCTGACGGTTGAAAAAATTATGCGTGACCAGAAATGGATCGGCACATCCCCATCTAATATTTACTGGAGTGCTGATGGCCGCACCCTTTTTTTTAACTGGAACCCGACCGGTGCCGAAGCCGACTCACTTTATTACATTACGCCAACTGATCGTACGCCCAAAAAAGCAGGCTACGACATGCGGCGCAATACACCTTCGCAAAACAGCATTGTTTACAACAAGGCGAAAAGCGGTTATGCATTCACGAGAGATGGTGATGTGTTTTATGCAGATGCCAAAACAGGACGGGAACGCCGCATTACACAAACCATCGAAAACGAATCCTCTCCCCAATTTATCCAGAACGATACAAAGGTTGTATATAACAGGTCACAGAATCTTTTTGCCTGGGACATTGCCACCGGACTGACAATGCAGCTTACCAACTTTCAGCGCGGCAATGCACAGCGTGAGGCTGCACAAAACACGCAGGAAAAATGGCTGCAGCAGGATGCCATTGCCCTTTCAGAAGTGGTGCGGGAACGCAAGGAAAAACGCGATACCACGGAAGCCATCAACAAACGCCTGCGACCAAAAGAGCTGCGCACAATTTACCTGGAAGACAAAAACATTTTTGCGCCTTCCATTTCAGCCGACGGACGCTTTGTGGCTTATCGCCTTTCTAAGCCCGCTGCTGGTGGCAAGAACACCATCATTCCCAATTATGTTACCGAAACCGGCTTTACCACCGATATCAATGGCAGAACCAAAGTAGGGGCACCGGCGTCTTCTACCGAATTATTCATTTTTGACCGGGAGAAAGACACAGTAATGGCGGTGAAAGTTTCGGCGCTGACTGGTATTACCGATCCACCCGATTATGTAAAAGATTATTCCAAAAAGGATACAGCCACAAAAAAAGCTGCCAACAGAACAGTCACCTTCCGCAGCGTGGAGTGGAACGATGCCGGAACGGCGGCGGTTGTGGACATTCGTTCTACCGACAACAAAGACCGGTGGCTTGTGCTGCTGGATCCTGCTACCGGCACCTATAAATCCATCGACCGCCAGCGGGATGAGGCCTGGATTGCCGGTCCGGGTGTAAGTGATTTTCCGGCCCGCATTTTCTGGCTCGACAACAATACCATCCTGTACCAAAGCGAAAAAACAGGCTACTCGCAACTCTACAAAACCAATGTTTCCACAGGCGAAACGGTCCAACTGACGAATGGCAAGTTTGAAGTTTCCAACATCCAGCTTTCAAAAGACAGAAAGACTGTTTTTTTCAATGCGAATGACAATCATCCCGGTGATGTGCAAGCCTACCGCCTTTCTGTAAATGGTGGTAAAATGGAACGGCTGACAGCGCAAACGGGCAACAACGACTTTACCCTTTCGCCGGATGAAAAGTGGATGGCCGTTCGGTATTCCTATTCCAACAAACCCTGGGAATTGTTTTTACTGGAAGTAAAGCCTGGTGCTACCGCGCAGCAAATTACCAACCAGGCACAATCAGCGGAATTCAAGTCCTACCCCTGGCGGGACCCGGAGATTGTTACATTTACGGCAGGGGACGGCGCTACGGTGTATGCCCGGTTGTATAAGCCGGTCAATGCCCACCCGTCTAAACCCGCGGTTGTATTTGTTCACGGTGCCGGCTACCTGCAAAACGTGCACAAATGGTGGAGTTCTTACCAACGGGAATATATGTTTCATAACCTGCTGGCCGATAACGGTTATACGGTGCTGGATATTGATTACCGCGGCAGCGCAGGTTATGGCCGCGACTGGCGTACGGGTATTTACCGCCACATGGGCGGAAAAGACCTGAGCGACCAGGTGGACGGTGTAAAATACTTGGTAGAAAAGCATGGTGTGAATCCAAAGAACATCGGCATCTATGGCGGATCGTATGGCGGTTTTATTACGCTGATGGGACTCTTTACACAACCAGATGTATTCAAATCGGGTGCAGCCCTGCGTTCGGTAACTGATTGGGCGCATTATAATCATGGATATACAGCCAATATTCTAAACGAACCATTCAACGACAGCCTGGCCTACCGGCGAAGCTCACCCATTTATTATGCTGAAGGATTCAAAGGTCACCTGCTGATGTGCCACGGAATGATTGATGTGAATGTGCATTTCCAGGACATTGTGCGGCTAACGCAACGCCTGATTGAATTGGGCAAAGAGAACTGGGAACTGGCTGTGTACCCCCTGGAAGATCATGGTTTTGTGGAACCCAGCAGTTGGACGGATGAATACAAAAGGATTTTGAAATTGTTTGAGACGACGTTGAAGCAGTAGTGTGATAAATATTCATGCTTGGTCGTCTTTCAATCATGCAGTTGCCCCGCCATTTATGGCGGGGTTTTTAATAAGAAGTTTGCTGAGAAGGTAGTGGCTTTAGCCGAACCGCCGCAAAATTCGGCTAAAGCCGATGTAAAGTTTTATTTGTTGAGTATTTTATCCCCGCCATAAATGGCGGGGCAACATTTGAAGATCGCATTCTGTTATTCATGCTCAGGCTTTCCTAAATGTTTTGAAGCTTGGTATCCACTCAGCTTGCCGGTGCCTCTTTCAATTCTTCCATTTGCCGGATATGCCGCCCCGCATGATGAATATTGAAATACACCCACTCCCGCCTTGTCAGGGTACCAAGCGAAGGATGTTTGTATACCCGGCAGGCTTCCGAAAGGTCCAGTTCACGAATCAATCCTGCCAACTTCTGCCGTAGCGCAATAATTTGGGCTGCAATCGCCTGCGGCTCCAACTTTGTTGCCGAGGGTTGCACCCTCTCCGGGGCAATGCGTTTTGTGTCACTTTCCATCGCCTCCCTGATCAACGGAATTTTCTGATCCGGCGGACGATTGGTGGGGACCGTTTCGCTCTTTAGTGCCTGGTACGTGGTCATATCCACCTTTAGCAGGTGCTCCGCCTGTTGCGCCGCCGACCATCTGGCAGGGCTGGACTGCAGAAAAAATATTTCCGGTGAAAAGGATAGAATCAGAGTCGACAGGCGATCCGTGGTTTGTTGCCATTCGGCAAGAATGACGTCATTGTTCATGCGCATTGGTTAAAACTGAAAGGTAAGCTCCCGGGAGGAATCTTTCATTGTCTCGGCTTTACCTACCCCTTTTTGACATCCAGCCGGATGCCTTCTTCAAAGCCGCTAAAATCCTTTTTGATATGGTACGATGTAACCGCCAGGCTTTCCCCCATGCCCATGACCGTTATATAGTGGAACATGGGTTTATATTCCGGTGAAAGATCAGCCAGCGTACCCAACCCTTGCCGCAGCGGTTGCCGCAAGCCACCCCCACCGCCGATCACCAAAAAATCTTTCCCCTTTACCTTGTAGTGTTCAAAGGCATGGCAATGCCCCGAAAGAAAAAGCAAGGCTTTGCGTGAAGAAAGAAAAGGGGGCACAAATTTCAGTTCTACCTCTTTGGAAGGTTTTACAATACGGCTGTTGGTGAACGGCGAATGATGGCATCCAATGATCACGGCATGTATTTCCGCATCGGCATCCAATTCTTCCAGCGTTTTTTCATACCAGGCATCCTGTTTTTTTATTTCGTCAGGAGTCATGGCTCTAAAGTTGGAGTTCACCAGCATTATTGCAACCGTATCATATTTTACCACATAGCCGGTAGACTGGTGATCCTGAAAACGTTCCTGGAACTTGCGCATACCTTCCCGTGGCCGTCCCATCACTTCGTGATTACCAAGAATGGCATGTACCGGAACTTTGCCTTCCCGCAAGGCTTGCAGGTAGCGGTCAATCGGTCGCCATTGCCGGTTGCTGTAGCCAAGGTTTACCACATCGCCCAGCAGGAAAAAAGCCGCAGGCTGGCGCACCAATACATCAGCAAACAGCAACTCGGTTGCCTTGCGGTTTCGGTGCGGTTTCAGCAGAATGGTTTCCACCAGCATAGGCGCCTGGGTATCTGAGGCAAAGGCCAGAATATTTTCCGATGTGGTGTGGACTTCCTGTGCAATGGGTTGTTCGTCAATCACGCTGCTTGCCTGTTTTTTTCCAGTACGGTAAATACTGTACCAACCATTTTATCAGGGACGACTGTAGTGGTGAAAAGCCACGGCCGAAGGACGGTTGGTGACGATACCATCAAAGGTTCCGTCCTGCATAAATTCCGTAATGGCAAGCGGAACATCCATGGTAAAGACAAAGGCCCGCATACCTTTCCGATGGGCGCTGGCCACCTCGTCTGATTGCAATCCTTTGATCCAGGTAGTGGCCCAGATCTCTGCTCCCATACTTTTTGCTTTTTCCTGGTCCAGTTCACAAAGCGAAGGGATGGCTGTGTATTGTTGCAGCCGGCGAAAAAAGGCGTACTGGGTTTCATCGGGTATGCCAATAACGATCTCCACATTACGGCCGGCCGCTTTTGCTTTTTGCCGGAAACTTTCCTGCAGGGTTCGTATGCGCCGGAGCGTAGACTCTCCTTTGCAATCGAGCCAGACAAACCGAAGCGGTGTGTTATACACTACCGTGTGCAAGGCATCCTGTAATGTTGGAATGCGTCCACCTCGTTTTAAGGTCACTTCCCGGGTCAGCTCCTCGTAAGTGTATTCCGAAAGCTCACCGCGGATGCCGGGCCCTTTTGTCAGGCGGTCATTCAGCCGGGTATCATGGTACAGCACCGGCACACTGTCTTTGGTCAGTTGTACATCAATCTCAATTCCGGTTGCGCCAAACCGTGAGGCCAGGTGAATCATTTCCAGCGAATTTTCCGAGGCCGGCAAAAGATCGTTGTTGCGGCCGCCACCCCGGTGTCCGATTACCAGAAAGGATGTATCACTTTTTAAAGGCCGTCCGTACTGCAAGTTGATCTCTTTCTCCGGGTCGCTGTCAAACATACCGTATTGGCCCCGAACTAAAATGGGAGCAGGTGGCGCTGCGGAATCCGCTGGTAAAAAGATTGTTCGCTGGTTGGGGATCACAAACCGGGCTTTCCCGGTTTTGGTGTTTTCTACATTGCGCCAGTAACCGTTGAGCAAAACCGAATCGCCGGAGGTTTTGCCCTGCAGGATAAAATAGCGTACGGCTTCCTCGCAAAAAATAGAAAGATAATGGCTGGTATCGGCACCATTGATATCGTAGCTCCATTTGATCACCGCCGAATCACCAAAATCATCATCGGCTACCTGTATCTGGTAAATGCCTTCCAGTTTTTGGCAGGATTCGGGTGGAAGCGGTTGTGCTGCTGCCATTTCAAATCGATCCCAATAAAGGTTGGGTACCGGTGCATCGGTAATCGCCTGGCAGGACAAAAAAAAGCACACGGAAAACAGAGCATATAAGTACGGCAGAACGGGCTTCGGAAAAATCATAATGAAGGAACCTAAGCAATAAACAGACCGCAGGGCTTGCCAATAAAAAAAGAGCAACTAAAGTTGCTCTTTTTTTATTCATTGCTTTTATAACGATTAGTTGACTGTTGCGTACGTGGAAAGGGTCCGCTTTTCATCCAGCAAAATCATGTGCCGTCCTTCTTCAAACGCCGTAAAATCTTTCCGCAGTTCGTAGGATTTTATCTGCAAGCCCTGGGCACAGCGCTTTACGGTCAGGTAATGAAACTCTGGCTTGTAATCGGCTGCTACATCGGGCAAACAATCGGCACCGGTTTTCAGAGGCTGGTGCAGTCCGCCGCCGCCGCCAATCACCATAAAATCTTTCCCTTTTACCTGGTAGTGCTCGAAGTTGTGGGAGTGACCCGAAAGAAACAGCCGGCTTTTTTCAGAGGCAAGGAAAGGTTCTACAAATTTTTGTTCTACGTCTTTTGAGCAGCCGACAATCTTGCTATTGGTAAATGGAGAATGATGACAACCGGAAATTATATACAGTACCGAGGGATCATTGTCAAGGCCATCCAGCGTTTGCTGGTACCAATCTACCTGCGCTTTGTTCTCGGCAGCGGTCAGCTTGCCAAAGTTGGAGTTTAGCAGCACCACGGCCACTGAATCCACCACTTTTACATAACCGGTGCGTACATGTTCCGGGAAATAGGTTTGAAATTTCTCTTCGCCTTTTCTGGCCTGCCCCATGACTTCGTGGTTACCCAGCGCGGCATGCACGGCAATCCCATGCTTACGCAGGTTATTAATATAACCACCCACATCCTTCCACTGTTTGTCGCTATAGCCAAGATTCACCACATCGCCCAGGAGGAAAAGAGCTCTGGGCTTTACCTGTTCAAACTCGTTGAAGATCTTTTTGGTTGCCTGCCGGTTGTTGTTGCTTTTCAGGAAAAGCGTTTCCACCCACATGGGCTTTTGTGTGTCGGAGGCAAAGGCCAGCAAGGTCGTATCGCCGCTAAAAGGCGTTTGGCTGTTGGCAAATAAATGCAGGCTGGTGATGGCAAGGAACAGGATGAATTTACACATATAGGATAGAGGTCAGTTTACCAGTTTAAAAATTTCCATACAAGCTGTAGCTGCAGGGAAAGAATGCCATTCGATGTTTCGGAAGCGTTCATCCATTTTAACTCTGATCCCAATCCTACGTTGGCCGACAGCGGGTATATGTAAGAGGCCGCTGCCATCCAACCGATACTTAGTTTCTTCGATGTTGTGTTGCCCCGGTAATCTAAATTAGTACGTAAAAAATAAACACCGGAACCTGCAAATAAATTTAACCTCTTGGTAACGGCCATATTCCATACCACCAATACCGGTATGGCCTTCAATTTTACGATGCCTTCCCTCTGAACAGAGTCGCGAAAGCTGTATGTGTAGAATGTAAGATGGCCAGTTTCAACGCCTACTTTTAACAAATGATCGGGATGCCACATCAGGCGAAAGGTGGCAACATGACTAAGGTTGGAGATTTTCCGGGAAAGATATTCCGGCGCTCCGCTGTTGGAAACATAATAGCCGGGCCCGGCGCCGCCATAGACCACCCAGGCATATTGTGCCCGCTTCGTTGGTTGCGAACTAAACTCCGGCTCCTGACCAAACGCTTTGCTTCCCAGCAACAGGCAAAGCATCAAAACGATAAATATTTTATTGTCGAGCATAGTAGGTATAAGCAATCAGCGAAGGATAGTTTGACAGAATGCCGTTGAACTTTCCTTCGTTGATATATTGCGAAATATTTTTCTGAATGTCCATCGTCCAGGTAAATACCCGCCGCCCTTGCGACTGCTGCCGGTCCACTTCGGCATCCTGCAGGCCCAGTGTCCACTGCGGTGCCCAGATGCGGGCATTCACCGCATCTACTTCTGCTTCGGAATATTCTACCAGTGAAGGAATGGATTGGTATGAAGGCAGTTTTTTAAAATTGGCCATTACATCCTTATCCGGAATACCAATCACAATCTCGATCTGCCGGTTGATGAGGGCTGCTTTTTGCCGGTACTCCGCCTGCAGGTCACGCAGCACCTGCATATCGCCGTTATACTTGGTATCGATCCATACGAAGTCCAGCGGGGTTTGGTACACGATAGTTTCCAGGGCCTGCCGCAGGGTGGGAATGCGTTCGCCATTGGTGAGGCGTACAAGGGTAGAAAGCTGGTCGAATGTGTAGTCTTTTACAGGTCCCAGCAGCCCGCTTTTTTGCACCACTCTTTCGTTCAACGTGGCATCATGAAAAAGCACAGGCACTCCATCTTTGGTCAGTTGCACATCGATCTCCACACCGGTAGCACCCAAGCGGGAAGCAAGGCGCAGCATTTCCACAGAGTTTTCAGAAGCGGGCAGCAGATCTGCCGTACGGCCACCGCCCCGATGCGCTAAAATTTCAAACATTGATGCCCGCACAATAGGCCGTGTAAACCGGAAGCGCAGCGGCAGGTCCGGCGTTGCATTGCCACTGCCATAAGCCCCGGTAATGTAAATCGTACTGTCAGGGACCGTTTGTTCAGGACGAAGCAGGAAAGTAGCGCCGCTGTCTTTTGGGATGGTCAATTGCACCTTCCCGGTTTGCGTACCCACCAGGCGCCGCCAGTACCCGTTCAGCAAAATGCTGCTGTCCAGGCGCCGTCCTTCACAGATCATGTAAGCGGCATCGTCGCCAAAGAAAAAAGAAAGATGAAAGGTGGTATCCTGCCCGGTAACGGTGTAGCTCCATTTTGCCGGTGCAAGGGGCCCAAATTCGCCGGAACCTTCTTCCACCGCATATACCCCATCCATTTTCTGGAATGCAGATGAACCCAGCGGCCTCGTGGCAGAAGAAAAAAACAAGTCCCAATCCGCATTCGGAACAGGAGCACTAAAATCTCTCCGGCAGGAAAAAAGAAATAGACAAAGGAGGAGAAAGCATACCATCTGTTTCATAAGATCAGCCCTACAATTACTTGTGGAAAAAACAGGTTGCGATCGTAATTCTCGAAAAGCGTCCAGGTTTGCCAGAGGTAATTGGTGTACATAGCCCGGAAGCCCAGGGTCATGCTTTTGCTGCCGGCAAAGGGCTGCTCCAAAAATACACTGTACGCCGATCCGCTGAAAAGCTTGTACGTGGATTCTACTTCCGTTTCACCGGCGTACGTACGTACGTTCAGGTTCATGATCGATTCGGCGCGGAGGGTTAGCAGGATGCGCTTATTGAAGCGATAGCCTAGAGAAAGATTGGGATAATTCTGCACCCCGTGTCCGCGGGTGCGGATGCCGGCAATGTTGATGCGGCCAAACCAGTAGGCCACATCGTTGCCCAGCGCCAGTGAAATGCGATCACTCAGCGGCGTTGCCCAGCGAGGGCCCAGTGCCACCAGGTTTTGCAGAACCTGTGCATTCACACGGCCATTGAGATAAAATTTGGCACCAATTCTCCGCAGCACGTTCCAATCGATAGCCGGAATACGGAAGTGGGCTTCTTCCGTTATATCCCGGTTCATGGTGGTAGCTGTAAAGCCTATGGAATGCTGCCAGCCACGGTCCATGGGGTAAGGAAAATAAATACGCTTCTGCCCCTGAACCGGCAGATCCTGCGCCGTTGCCGGTGCCGCCAAAACAAACCAGAAAAAGAGCAGTACAAGACCTCTTTGCGATGCTTTCGTTTTCAGAACAAACTATTTGCCCAGAGCTATGCAATTCACAAGCCGGGGTGATGAGGATGGTTGCCAGTTTAAAACACTATCGAAAGAAAGGATAAAAACTTAAACAACAGAATCGTTTGAGGCAGATCATTTGGAGACTTGGGTTTTTGCACCGCAGCTTGTGTAGCTTTCGTCAGTGCCAGTGCTGCTTATATATTTATAGCTAACAACCACCAGAAATTTAGAAGCGGTTGGAGTAGCCTGTTTTACCCTACAGTGTATGTCCAGGCATTTTCTTGGGGCCGGTAATCCTCATTTCCCAGGTAATCAGAGGTGATACCCTGTTTTTACGCCGGTTTCTGCATAGGAGAACGACCGGGACCACCACCACGATCCGGCAAAAAGGAACGGATCCTGTTGTTGACGAGTATTATTGATTTCTTTTGATCGAAAACAAACCGGCCTGTAAATTTTCCGTCAATTCCGTTAAAAGCCGTTCTTAAACTTTTACCGTTGGATAAGTTTTGTACTTTTAAAGTTCAATTTTGATTATGAAACTTTTTGTTGCTGGTCTTCCCTATGATTTGTATGACGATGAATTGGTGGAGATTTTTGAAAAATTTGGTCCCCTAATTTCCGCTAAAGTGACGCTGGATAAAGAAACCGGCAAAAGCCGCGGGTTTGGTTTTGTAGAAATGCAAAATGAACAGGATGCCCTGGATGCCATTGAACACCTAAAAGACATTGCCTTTGGTAAAAAACAACTGGTTGTGAAAAAAGCCGAGGAAAATCGCGGTGGCTCAGGCGGCGGCGGTGGTTACCGCGGTGGAGGCAGCAGCGGCGGCTATGGTGGCAACCGTGGCGGCGGTGGCAGTGGTTATGGTGGTGGTGGCGGAAGCCGCGGTGGTTATGGCGGCGGTGGCGGCTATAACAAAGGCGGTGGCGGAGGCTACGGCGGCAATAAAGGCGGCGGTGGCGGTTATGGCGGCGGCTATAACAGCGGCGATAAAGACAGACGCTACTAATAAATTCAAGAGTTAAAAGGAAAAAGGCGAATCCTGTCGGGATTTTCTTCTCTTCTTTTGACTTTTTCTTTTGCGTAAATCCTGCTTATGACGTCAACAGCTACTTCGGCGCAGGAGTACCTCGATTCGCTTCCCGCCGATCGCAGGGCGGCCGTCAGCCAACTGCGTGACACCATTGTAAACAACCTTCCCAAAGGGTTCAGCGAAGGCATGGGCTATGGCATGTTGGGTTATGCCGTACCGCACAGCCGGTACCCTGCCGGTTATCATTGCGATCCCAAACAACCCTTGCCTTTTGTGAGTGTTGCTTCGCAAAAAAATTTCATCGCACTTTACCACATGGGACTAACGGCCATGCCTAACCTGCTGCAATGGTTCCAGGAAGAATATCCCAAACACAGCAAAACAAAACTGGACATGGGCAAAAGCTGCATCCGGTTTAAAAAACCCGAACAGATTCCTTTTGCGCTGATCGGTGAACTGATGCAAAAAGTTACACTGGAAGAATGGATCGCGGTGTACGAAAGCGTCATCAAACGCTGACAACACCTAAAGAATATTTGTAGGGACACGCCGTGGCGTGTCCTTTTTGTTTCAGGGTTTGCTGCGCAAACAAATATTCGCACGGAGGTTGGAAAGGAAAGGCTTTGAGGGAGACAGGCAATACCATTACATCTGTATTTAATTCCGTTAAAAAAAATTTTGCTTTTTCTGTGTAATTGTTGCCGTCCAGCCATCCTAGGAAAAACTGACCTGCCATGCAAACACAATCCACGACGCCGGACCCACGGTATTTTCAGGTGATCTTTCAGGCTATCTTCCTGCTTTATGGTCTTATCTATCTTCACTGGCATGCCGACTGGCTGCATTATGCCCTTTCCATTTTTGGTTGTCTCGTCTTTAGCTATGGAACAGAATCAGTCCGCCAGAAAAGACTACTTCCCTTTTTGGGCAAAGCGGGTTTTAACCGTTGGGGCTTTAGTGTACTGATCAGCGCCATGAGTCTTTGCCTACTGCTGAAAACAAATGCCTGGACAGTCAGCCTGCTGGCCGCCTTCCTGACGGTGGCTTCCAAATCTGTTTTCCGTTACCGGCAAAAACACATTTTCAATCCTTCGGCCTTTGGCATTGTTGCTACGCTGCTGCTTACAGACGGTGCCTGGCTATCGCCGGCACAATGGGGGAGCAATACCGTTATCTTTTTCTTTGTCGCCACACTGGGCACCATTGTGGTTACCCGTGTGCAAAAGCTGGATGTGAGCCTTGCTTTTTTACTCACGTATATAGGCCTGCTGTACTGGCGGCAGGTGGGCTACCTGGGCTGGCCAACCGATCATTTTATCCATGCTATCAGCACCGGCAGCCTCTTGCTGTTTTCGTTCTTTATGATTTCCGACCCCAAGACAGCACCTGACCACCCATTTGCCAGGATAGTCTGGGCGGTACTGATTGCTGCTGTTGCTTTTTATTTATCGGTTTTCAAATGGCAGTACAACACCGTTATTTGGGTGCTGGTGGCGGTTGCACCTTTGGTGCCCCTTCTTGACCGCTTTTTTAAAGCCGAGCGTTTTCAGTGGGAGAATAGTTCACCACGCCGCTCTCCTTTTCTAATCGCCTTTTCCCATCCGTTGTCAAAAAAACTTGCGGCAACGGTCCTGCTGGTTAGTTTACTTACCTACGAAGCCCTGGCCTTTTGCGGCTTTTATGTAAGCAAAGCCGATGGCACATTAAAAAACAAAACCTCACAGGTGATCCTAGTTCGGGATGGCGACAAAAACGTCATTACGATGTACAATGATTTTAAAGGAGCACTGAAAGATTTTGCCATGGTGGTGCCTGTGCCGGTAGTGCTGCAAAAAAATGACATCAAAGTTGTGGAGCAATCCATATTCAAAAAACTGAATGAGTACAGCCAGCCACGACTGGTAGAGTATTATGATGAGAATCCCTGTGAGACCCGGGAATACCTTATAATGGACAGTGCCGTCGAACTGAAAGCGCAGACCGCTGCACCCACCGCACAGAAAGAAGAAGCCCGGCGAAAAGTAACCATTGAGGCCAAATACCTGGTAGGTGAATACGATATCCTGATCCTGAGTGCAAAAGAATCCAGTGGATTAAAACTTTGGCTCGATGAGAATGGCTACAAGATTCCAAAAGGCGCTGAAGATGTTTTAGAACCCTATATCCGGAGCAACCTGAAATTTTTTGTGGTAAAAGTGAACGAGACCGAAATGAAACGCCTTGGCGGTGATTTCCTTCGGCCGATCCAGATCCGGTTCACCTCGCCCAAATTTATGCTTCCCATCCGGCTGGGTATGGCCAATGCTGATGGCGACCAGGACATGATCGTGTATGGTTTTTCCAAAAAGGGACGGATTGAATGCATCAACTATCGCACTGTGGAAGTACCCACCGGGAAAAACATTCCGCTGTTTGTAAAGAACAATTTCAGCAGCTTTTACACCAATCTATTCCAGCACCAATGGCAGCGGGAAGGAAAGTCGGTGGCCATGCTGGAATATGCCTGGGATGTCAGCCCAAAAAATTTTCTGAAGTGTGATCCCTGCGTGGCCGAAGCACCATCGCAGCATGATCTTGTGCAGGCCGGCGTATGGTGGATGAATCCTGCAGAAACAAGCCAGTCCGATGCGTCAGTTGAGGATGTCTTTTTTACGCGTTTGCATGTCCGGTATAACCGTACTTCCTTCCCGCAGGATCTTGTCTTTCAGGTAACGCCCAATACTGATAACTTTCATGCACGCTACATTGTTACGCATCCTGCCACAGGTGACCTGGATTGTAAAGAGGGAAAACGTTATGTAAAAGCCTTAAAGGAACGCCGGCAAAACGAACTGGAAATGCTGGGATACCTGACCGGGAAAACCCACACCGATTGGGACCTTACGGCCGCAAAAGAAGAAAGGGTTCCTGAAGAAGTATTGTACGCATCATCCTACCCGCAGGAAACCAAGGAAACACCAACGTGGTTGACGTTCCTGGGTATTAGCCTGCTGCTGACAATTGCCCTGCACTACCGGTTTAAAAAATGAGGAGCGGGAGGGGAAACGTTAAATAGGAGAAAGTTTACAGGTTCACGGGTTCACTTGTTCACAAGTTGATAGACCAACGAACTATCGTAAAGAAGATAGAAGGTATAGCAACGCTGCAGTTTCACGTTTGACCTTTCACCTCTCACATCTCTACGCTCCTGCCCTGCTGTCGCCCAAATCACTACCCTGGTTTTTCTTTTTATTTGCCAGTACCAGGAACCGTATCACCAAAATCAACACAATCAATAAGGCTATAAAGGGAACTAACATATCTATTCTTTTCTTACACTGTACACAAAAGGTGCCATTCATAGCTCATCGGTGTCAGCTAGACCGGCCTTTGCGCTCCCAATGGTCTTTGATGAGCCGGCCTTCGCGATCATATTTAAGGGTTCGTGCATACCGGTCGCCTTTAATGACGCCAGCCTCGTTTGCCTTGCCCATAAATAACTGCACGGCATTGCCTTCTTTATCCGTAATCAGCACCAGGTCGTAGCTCCGGTACCGCATCGGAATGTTGGCAGAAGGCTCAAACTTTTTATTGATCTTTTTCAACAGGTCATCACCTAAACTCATATGCTACTTATTGTACAGTTTACATTTGTCCCACCAAATCTGCTTTATTAAAAACAGTGCAAGATTCATCTCCACACTTGCATATTGCCTATTGTTCATTGCCCATTAAAGCAATCCTGCACATTTGCTGCCAAAGGCAATAAAAAGAGGCCCTGCCTTGCAGCAGGGCCTCTTTATTATTTGCTTCCAGTTTAGATTAGAAAACCTGTTTGTTCGCCAGGTTGCCGTCCACATCCAGTTCCACAATATCATAGCCCAGCTTTTTCACGCCGTCCAGAATTTTTTTCTTATCACCTACCAGCAAAATGTTCATTTTGTCCGGGTGCAGGTATCGCTGCGCCACTGCTTTTACCTGTTCTTTGGTCAGGGTGCGCAAGATTTTGGCCTGCTGCTCTACATAATTTGCCGGCAGGTTGTAATCCAGAATGCGGCGGATAAAGGCCGCTTTCTGCACACCGGTTTCATACGCTAAAGCATCGCGTTGACCAATGGCATTTTTCATAAAATCCAGCTCTTCATCAGAAGGCCCGTTGGCTGTATAATTTTTAATCTCCTTCATCACTTCAATCAGCGCACTGTCGGTTGCGCCGGCTTTAATACCGGAACTGAAGGCAAATTCACCGCTGTATTCATCACCGGTAAAATTGCTCCGGGCCCCATAGGTCCAGCCTTTGTCTTCGCGCAGGTTAAGATTGATGCGGCTGTTAAAGCTGCCTCCCATCGGGAAGTTCATCAGGTACGATTTGTAGTAGTCGCCGGTGGCATCGTACTTCAATCCCGTTGCATATCCTACACGGAATTCCGATTGTGCAGCTTTCGGAATATCCACCATATACACGGTTGTTTTTTCTACAGCTGGTGTGGGATCAACTTTGGGCAGTACCACTTTCTTTTTGGGCAGTTTGTCCAGGAAAGAGAGTTTAGGAAGAATTTCCGCCTGTGTCACATCGCCTACAACCACCACTTTTGTTCCCATCGAGGTCATGTAGTTGTTGTAATAATTCTGGATGTCTTGCAGCGTAATGTTGGCAACCGTTTTTTCGGTGCCGCCTTCACCAATGCCCAGGATATGATTGGGACCGTAATTTAATTTGGCAAATACAGCGCTGGCCACCGAAGCGGGTTGCGATTTGGCCTGCTTGAAACTTTCCATCGACTGACGATGCAAACGCTTGAAGCTTTCTTCAGAGAACTTCGGGTTAAAAAGGCGTTCTTCCACCAGGGCCATTGTTTTGTCAATGTTCTTCTTCAACGTTTGCACGTTAACCGTAATGGCGTCGGTACTGCTGCTTACACTGATGGAACTTCCCAGTTTTTGCAGCTCTTCGGAAAACTGTTCCGCCGTATAGTTCTTTGTGTCTTCGTTCATCATGCGGGCAAAGAAAGAAGCCAAGCCTGCTTTTGAAAGATCACCCGCCTGCAGGAGGTGACCGCCGGAGATGGATATCGAAACCGTCACCACCGGGATCTCGGTGTTTTGCGTTCCGATCATCTTGATGCCGCTGGGCAGATCCTTGCGCCAGAAGGCGGGCACTTTTACCGTAGGATTGGGACCATTGCCGGGGGTTTTGCTGCGATCAAAATTATCCTTTGCCTTATTGTATTTCAATCCGGCGTAGCCATAATCCGGGGCCTTGTAATGGGTAGTGTCGACGGTATAGTTATCCGGTGCGGCCACGAGGGCTTCCTGTCCTTTGGCCAGTGTGCTCAGCACCACCCGCGGCTTGTTTTTGATGTACTGGTTGTACACCCGCATCACGTCTTCTTTCGTCAGCTTGCTGTACCGGTCCAGCAACTTTTTCAGCATATTCGGATTGCCGGTAAACGTTTCAAACGCAGCCAGGGTGGATACTTTTCCGGAAACGCTGGCAAGACTGTTCAGGGTACGGGCTTCAAAACCGGTCTTGAATTTTTCCACGTCTTCGGCGGTTACACCACGCTTTTCAAATTCGGCAAAAGCCTGGGCCACCAGCTTTTCCATATCAGCAAGACTGCTTTCGGGATACGGGGTTACCGTAATGGTAAACTCACCCGCCAGTTCCGAAGCCTGGCTGCTGGCGCTGGCCTGCAGGGCCTTTTGGGGCTTGATCATGGTTTGATAAAAAACAGAGTTGCGGTTGGCACTGCCACCACCCCCACGGCCGCCGCCAAAACCACCACCCAGCACCTGGGCCAGCAACGAAAGCGCTGGCCCGTCGGGATGGTAATCTTCTACGGTGGGATACGTAATGCGCAATTGCGACGCACGGGCATAATTGTCAACATAACTTACATAGCGGTCCTTGTCCACCATGGCCGGCGCCGGCTTCATGGGTGCCACTTTCGGGCCGCTGGGAATCGAACCAAAATATTTCTGCACCAGCTTCAATACTTCCGGTGTATTTACATCGCCGCCAATGGTCAGCGTGGCATTGTTAGGACCATACCAGCGCAGGAAAAAATTCTTCAGGTCATTCACGTCGCTGCGGTTCAGGTCTTCCAAGTAACCAATCGTCAACCACGAATATGGATGACCGTAAGGATACAGGTTCTTGGCCATGTATTCGCTTTGCAAACCGTAGGGACGATTGTCGTAGTTCTGTCCGCGTTCGTTCTTCACCGTGGCCCGTTGCACTTCAAATTTTTTCTGCGTCACCGCATCCAGCAAAAAACCCATGCGGTCGGCTTCCAGCCACAGGGCTTTCTCCAATTGGTTGGCCGGTACGGTTTCAAAATAATTGGTGCGGTCACGGTTGGTGGTCCCGTTTAACGTGCCACCGGCATCGGTAACAATCTTGAAATGCTGTTCATCGCCCACGTTGTCACTACCCTGGAACATCATGTGCTCAAAAAAATGGGCAAAGCCCGATTTGCCGATCTCTTCACGGGCCGAGCCTACATGGTAGGTAACATCTACATGCACCACGGGATCACTGCGGTCTTCGTGAATGATCACGGTAAGGCCGTTAGGCAACACATATTTTTCATACGGGATCACCAGTTCGGTGCCCTTTTTCGTGACTTTCTCCACCAGTTTTGCCTGGCCAAAGGCAACAGAGGCCAACAGGGTGGCAGAAAGCAATCCGGTTACGATCTTCTTCATGTGTGATTTGTTTTTGGATGCAACAAATTAGTGCAAATGCAGATACGACAGGCCGCCGCTAACCATTTTTTAATTCCGGAAGGGCTTTGCCTCCGGCCGTTTTATTACCTTCCGCAAAAATTTTTACAATGAGTTTTCACAATAGAACCTCCCACGAAATTGACTACCGCATTTACGGCGAAGAAATGCAGTGCGTGGAGATTGAGCTGGACCCCGAAGAAACCGCCATTGCCGAAAGCGGCGCCTTTATGATGATGGACGAAGGCATCCAGATGCAAACCATTTTTGGTGACGGCAGCCGCCAGCAGTCGGGTGGTTTTTTAGGAAAGCTGATGTCGGCAGGCAAACGAATTCTCACCGGTGAAAGCCTGTTTATGACAGCATTTTCCAATGCCGCCCACGGAAAAAAGAAAGTCTATTTCGCGGCGCCTTATGCCGGCAAAATCATTCCGCTGAACCTGGCTACGCTGGGGCACAAGATCATCTGCCAGAAGGATTCCTTTCTCTGCGCAGCCAAAGGTGTCAGCATCGGCATCGAATTCCAGCGCCGGCTGGGCACAGGGCTTTTTGGCGGCGAAGGTTTTATCATGCAAAAGCTAGAAGGCGATGGCTTGGCGTTTTGCCACGCCGGTGGTTTTGTGCTGGAGCGGGAACTGCGGCCGGGAGAGATTCTAAAGATCGATACGGGTTGTATTGTAGCATTTCAGTCATCCGTAGATTACGACATCCAGTTTGTGGGCGGCATCAAGAATACCATCTTCGGTGGAGAAGGTTTGTTCTTTGCCGTGCTGCGTGGCCCGGGTAAAGTATGGATTCAATCCTTGCCGGTGAGCCGCTTGGCCAGCCGCATTCTTTCCTACGGTACGGTCAACCGCAAAGAAGAAGGCAGCCTCCTGGGACCGCTGGGCAATTTCCTGGATGGTGACGGACGGTAGGTTCAAGGAGCAATTGGCAATAGGCAATGCGCAATTGATTTCGATACATGCTTCGTGTTTCATTCTACTTATAAAAAAATTCCCTTCTACAGAACAGAAGGGAATTTTTGTTATGAACCAATGTCTTTCATTTAGCCATTACGCTATAATTGTTTAATCATGCGGTGCGATGGATTGCTGTGGCGCCACAGGCGTAAAACCTTTCCGGAAGCGTCCCGTTCAAACCGGAGTTCTTCACCCAGTGAACCATCGCTGCGTACACGCCTGAAAAGGTTCTTCCCTACCGGCTTAAAAACGGTAAGGCCTGTGGCCGGATTGGTGGAGGGCAGTGAGAACATGGCCAGTCCACCCTGCCAGGGAAGCACCACTGTTTCACCCCGCCAGGCGTAGGAATCATAATAGCCGGCATAGGGCTCCAGGTCCAGCGAATCCATTTTTGCATTGCCGGCTTTTGCCTTTTGTAAAATGGAAAAAATGCCCGTGGCGTATTTGTCGGTAGGCACGCCTTGTCCATTGATCATTACCGCTACTGCCAGCTTTTCTTTGGGATCCATCTCCAGCAGCGACACATAACCGGGACAGGACCCGCCGTGACCCACATACGTATTTCCGCCTTCCTGGAAAACGGAAAAGCCAAGCCCCCAGCCCAGTTTCCAATCGGGATCGAGCCAGTTGACGCGGTGCATTTCGCGGAGCGTAGACGCTTTAATAATTTCTTTGCCGCCGTTTTGCATCAGGCGAAACTGCCAGGCAGCAAAACGGGCCAGGTCTTCTACCGTAGACGAGAAACCTGCGGCAGCAGTAATGCCGGCTGCATTAAAAAGGGGTTGTGCCTGTCGGCTGCCATCGCGGTGAATGGCGCTGTAACCGGTTGCCAGCTTTGAGCCCCACAACTCTTTGGGCATATATGTACGCGTATCAGCCAGGCGCAGTGGTTTCAGAATGTTTTCTTCCAAGTATTTTTCATACGGCTGACCGGAAATTTTTGCCACTACTTCACCAAGCAAGGTAATGCCAAGATTACTATATTGCCAGTAAGTAGATGCCGGATAAAGTGTTTGCTGGGTGCCCAGCTTTTCGGCTACCTGCTGTGCCGTGGGAAAGGTAAAATTATTGCTCCAGTAAGGGTACTCCGCTTCGCGGGGCAATCCGGAAGAATGCGTGAGCAGGGAGCGGATGGTGATCGGTGTGCTTTCTGCATACTGCTGCTTTAAGTTGTACGAAGGCAGCAGCGCTGCGATGGAATCATCCAGCCGGAGCTTGCCTTCTTCCCACAACTTCATAATGGCGATGGCGGTAAACAGCTTGGAAATGGAACAAATGCTGTACACCGTTTGCGAGTTGGCCGGCGCTTTTTTCTGCAGGTCCGTTACACCAAAGCCTTTTTTGTAGATGATTTCCTGGTCTTTTAAAATCGCCACGGAAATTCCCGGCAGCTTATCAAAATCACGCTGGCCTTCCAGCCAGGCATCAATCAGGCGCAGCGCCTCTTTGTAGCGGTAAGATGAATCGGCCTGTGCGAACGATGATGCGGATACGGCCAGGCAAACCGTCAGTAAAAATAAGTAGCGCATAAGGAGGAGAATGTTTTTTGAATGTAAGAAAAATAAGCATTGCCTGCATAGATGGTCTTTGCATTCTTGTGTTGGGTGAACTGCTGTAAATTGTAAGCTGGAATGGTTTTTTGAAACGTCAGCGTTTTCAATCTTTTAATCAGGCACCATGCAGCAATACGAGCAAACGGCATTTGAGGAACTCACCACCTGGCAGAAAAAAATGCAGCGAAAGCCTTCGCTGCTGAACAAGCTTTCCAAAAACGTACAGACAAAAATCAACAGCTATATCCCCGAAAAAGTGCACAATGCCATTACGGTAGCCTTAAAGCAAATGATCCGCGGTGTGCTGTTTGGCGCCAAATTCACCACAAAAAAACCAGTGCCGGTTCAGTCGCTCCAGCAAACCGAAGAATTGGTGGAGCGACTAATAAAAAATTACCGGCACACGGCGGCGGCAGAAGGTGGCATTACCGGGGCAGGTGGTTTGCTGCTGGGCCTTGCGGATTTTCCCATTTTGCTGAGCATCAAATTAAAAATGCTGTTTGATATGGCGGCCTTGTATGGCTTTGATGTAAAAGATTACAAAGAGCGGGTGTACATTCTACATATTTTTCAGCTTGCTTTCAGCAGCCAGGAACACCGGCGGAATGTATACCTGCAAATGCACAATTGGGATGTACAAAAAATGGCGCTTCCCGATGACATTCACCAGTTCAACTGGCGCCCCTTTCAGCAGGAATACCGCGATTATATTGACCTTGCAAAAATGGCACAACTGATCCCGGGCATTGGCGCGGTGGTAGGTGTGGTGGTCAATTACAGGCTCATCAACCAATTGGGGCAGACAGCTATGAACGCCTACCGCATGCGGCTCTTTCCGGCACAAATAAAAAAAGCGGAATGAGGTTCATTCCGCTTCTGTTTCTGCTTAATCGAGAGAGACTACATTTCTGTTAAGAAGGTTCTATTTGCGTATTGGCAATTGTCCATTGCCAATTGACCTAGTACCTGCCATCTTTTTTATCCTGTGAGCGACCTATACCGTAACCCACGGCACCACCAACTACACCACCAATCACGGCACCAACAGCACGGTTTCTTTTATTTACTACCGCACCTACCACAGCACCACCGGCACCACCAATGGCAGCACCCTTGGCAGCTTTACTCCAGCCTTTTTTCTGTTGGGCGGTACTGGTATTGCCTGAGCTATAAGTCCCATTGCTACCCGAGGACGAACGGCGGGCTGTACTGCTTGATCGACGGGCCGTGCTACGAGGCTCGTTTACATAAACCACCCGTTCCCTTACCACTTCCCGTACAGGCTGCTGGGCTTCCATTTGTTGCGCCTGCAAAGCCTGCGCCGTAGCCAGCTCGTTTTGCGCCTTCCAAGCCTGGAACTGGGCCAGACCTGCTGTATCAGCCGGACGCAGCGTTAATGTATCTGTTTCTGTTCTTGGATTGTTCTGACTACAAGAAGCCATGATAACAACCGTTCCGACAGCGAAGAATATCTTTTTCATAAGTCAAATTTTTCAATGAGTAAACAGGGTTTCATTGTGAGGTAGTATAATGACAAAACTGTGCCACTTTAGGTGCCAAGTAGCCGAACCCTGTTAAAGAAGTGAAAAGGAAGGGCGGGAATCGAAAAGAAAATGGTAAACTGTTTTTTTATGCGTTGTTCTCGCTGCCGGTGGAAGGCACAAAGCGCTGAAATAGTTCGATCATGGCTTCATTACCCTGTGTAACGGCATGGTCTATGGGCGATTTGCCACGACTGTCACGCAAGGTCATATCGGCGCCGTTTTGCAGCATCCATTCGGCTATTTGCAGGTGGCCGAATGTAGCTGCAAATGTTAATGCAGGCGCACCGTTGCTGTTACGAACATTCACATCAGCGCCGGCATCAATCAGCTTTTTGGCAATTTCTTTATACCCTTTGAATGCAATGCCCATTAATGCCGTATTGCCCGCTGCATCCTGCTGGTTCAGGTCTGCACCGTTTGCAATAAGAAGGTCAACGATGGCCGGCTGCTCATTGTAGGCTGCCAGGATCAGGGGGGTAAATCCTTTGGGATCCTTATTGTTCACCGCGTCCGGATTTTGTTCCAGGTATTGTTTGGCAAAAGCAATATCTCCATTGCGGCAGGCATCAAAGAATGCATTCTCGTTCATGATCGGTTGTTATATGATGTAAATATACTTCCGGGATTAATTGGAAGCTATTGGAAGCATCAGCACACATTACGTTTTTGCCGGTTTGCAGGGATACCGGCAAGCCTTCAGCAAATTTCGTTTCCATATAGTTTATGTGGAAAGGTGAAGAGTAACTACCCTTTGTTCGATTATTACATTCACCTTTTGCAATGCTTGATTTTGAATGAAAATAAAAAATGACCTTCCTGTGCAGAAGGTCATTAAAAAATTGATATTTCTATCGCACCAGATGTGGTTTACCGGTATTAGTTTCCGGCAAATACCCGTTGCAGCAACGGTGTTGTTCTTGCCGCTGCCGTGGTACGAATTTCACGCTCTTTTTCTTCCAGTTTCTGGAACATTTTTTCGCTTACCAAACCAGCCATTAGTGTGGGCAAGTCAAGGTTCAGGCGGTCGCCAACCAATGCTCTTGCCGGCTTGATGATGTTGTTCCACTGCTCTACCAGGTTGTATTCTTTCAGGGCCTGTTCCATAACAGGACGAATCTCTTTGCGCAGGTCCGCACCAATGGACGTACGCAGGTAATTCGTAGCAGCCGTACCACCCCCTCTTACAATGCGGATACCGTCGGTGATCGACATGCTGCCGATGCCCTGTACCAAAATGGGAACCGAGCGGGTAGCCGTTTGTTCCGCTGCGGTACTCATGGTAGTGGTAAAGCGGTCAATCTCGTTGGTCAGTCCCAGTTGTTGCAAAGTGTTCAATGTTTTGCGAACGGATTCCGGGAAGATGGTTGCCATCACAGCGTCTTTGCTAAAGGCGCCCTGCAGATCGCTTTTGGCGCCGATCTCCAGCATCTGCCGCAAGGCCGTTACGGCGTCTTGCTCTGTCAAAACATAATTGCGTAGTGTACTGCACGAATACGAAACCGGTAATAAAAAGGCGATGAGGATGGGTAAAAAAAGTTTTTTCATAGCGTTCTGTGTTTCTTGTTAAATAGGTTGATGACGCGAAGCATTCAATGACAACCAGTAAAACGAAAACCTAGACTTCATTGTGTAACGAAAGTTTAGTTTGTCTGGCTGTGAATTGTTTGCCTACACCACCACACAAAAAATAAGGCCATCAAATTTTGCGGCATTGTTAAAAAGAGAAGCGGCAACAAAAGTCGCCGCTTCTTGTGTTCGTCTTAACAGATCGCTCAGCTAACCACCACTTGTTTTTTGGTTACGCTTTTGCCGGGAAGCAGCGGAAGCGTTACATACAACACGCCGTCTTCGTACCGGGCCGAAATGTTGGTGGCATCGATGGTTTCATCCAGGTTAAAAACCCGTGTAAAACCACCGCGGCTGTACTCCCGCAGCACCCAATCCGGGCGGGGAAAACCTTCCGGTGGCGTGTAGGAAATTTTGAGTTCTGCACCATTCACATCAACACGAAAATGTTCTTTGATGCGACCCGGCGCAAACACCAGCATCTCGTAGCTGGTTTCTGTTTTGTAAATGTTGACAGCAGCACGCTGCATACTGCGGATAAGCATGGGCCGTTGCCCGCTTCCGTACCCTTTGCCTTTTGCGGCACATGACTGATTGTAGTACATGTTTTTTGTTTTTAGATTGAAAAAAGGAGTAACGCTTTTTTGGCCGCAAAGAACAATCCATGCTGAAAAAGGGATCGTTTTGGCAGAAAGAAGTGCAGTTCTGTCCAGTTGTGGTCTGTCAGAATAAATCATTCCGGACCCGCTGGCAGAGATGGAAAAAATGGTGGTACTTGTTTTGTACTACAGTCTTTCCAACCCTCTTCCATGACAGAAACAGAAAAAGAGTATCCCATTTATATCAAGATACCCGCTATTCTTGTAGGCTTGATTGCCGCCATCTACATTTTGTATGTACTGGGTGGTATTCTCATTCCCGTGGTCTTTGCTATCCTGACCGCTATTTTACTCAACCCGTTGTATACAAAGCTCGAAACCTTCATGCCCAAAGTGCCGGCCATCCTGCTTACGCTGCTGGCTGCTACGCTGGTGATTGCCGGGTTGTTTTATTTCCTGTCTACCCAGGTCAGTGTGTTTCTCGACAGCCTGCCCCTCATCAAACAAAAGTTTTCGGTGATGCTGGTGCAGTTGCAGGATTGGACAAAAGCGAAATTTGGTTTTAATATAGAAAAGCAGGTATCGGCCATTAATGCCAGCCTGGCCGACGGTGGCGGCGATATGCTGCAAAGCACTGTTGGTCCGGTGCTCACATTTATTTCCGTAGTGCTTCTGATTCCAACCTATGTATTTCTGCTCCTCTATTACAAACCCCTGATCCTGGAATTTCTTTTTATGGTTTTCTCTGAAAAACATTCCTTGCGGGTTGCCGAAATTTTAAGCCAGACCAAGACCGCTGTGCAAAGTTTTATGCAGGGACTGATGCTCGAAACCGTGATTGTTTGTGTACTCAACAGCATAGCATTATTGCTGATTGGTGTGCCTTCGGCGATTGTGATTGGGGTGATTGGCGGTATCTTAAATCTGATTCCCTACATCGGCGGACTGATTGCTATTGCCCTTCCCCTCCTGATGGTCACCATCAGCCGCGATGGCTTTACCGGTCAACTGGCTGTGGTTGGGGCCTACCTCGTCATCCAGTTTTTCGATAACAATATCCTTATGCCGCGGATTGTATCGAGCAAGGTGCAGGTAAATGCGCTTATCTCCATTATTGGCGTATTGCTGGGCGGCGCCTTGTGGGGTGTATCAGGCATGTTCCTCTCCATTCCCATTATTGGTGTGCTCAAAATTGTGTTTGACCGGGTAGATGGTCTGCAACCCTGGGGGAGTTTGCTGGGCACTGAAGTACCGTCGGAACACATTGGACTGGTCTGGCAAAAACGCTGGAACCGGATTTTTCGGCGCATGGAAAAAAAGAAGGAACAGGAAGAAAAACTGGCCAACACGGAAGAGACGGATCCGAGTGCTACGACGAGTTAGAAAGTGGATATTGAGATATTAGATATTGGGATATTGGTTTTACTGAAAGAGTTGATTAAGGCTTTCCATGTACCAACAATCATTGCTCGTTTATACACGAACTGATGTTTGGGCCTGTAGTCAATGGCTTGCTGGCAACCTTCCACCGAAGTATAGTACTGTTGGTGGAAATACAACACCAGAAAGGAAACAAGGAAATTAAACTTGAAAAACCTTTATAAAAGGAAGAACGATACGAAAAACCTTCAAACCTCGCTTTGGCCCCTACTCTTCTTTAAATGTTGAATAATAAAAACAACCCCTATAAAAGCGAAGAACATGCTGTTTGACACCGGGTAAAGTATCGTATGAAAAAGCATATAAGCGGTACCTAAAACTGATAAGATCAATGGATACTTCACGTTTCTATTGTTGTGGGCAATCACGCCGATTCCTATCAGTATCGTAATAATAAAAGCAATGATATATTCCGCGTCAATCATTCTCTTACAATGTAATTGTTTTTGTCCATACTTTAAAACAATAACCCGCAGGTTGAAGGGATCATTCTTGCTTTACCCGAATAGAAATACAAAAGGCCTTCTGGTGAAGGCCTTTTGTATTGATACGATGAAATTTATTTAGTGGATACAAAACAATGGTTTGTGCATGTAAAACGAATTGTTTTCTTCAGGAGTTTGATCCCGGTATTCTGCCAATTTAAAAAACACGTTGCCTCTGACAGTATCCCAATATCCTAATATCCCAATATCAAACGCATCAAGCCCCCTTTCGCCACTCATTATCTTCCGGTGCCGCATCCATAAAAATGCCGCCTTCCAGCTTCACGGAGGTTACAGGCTTTTTTGTCTTCAAGGGCAGAACGGCCGCCTTGCCGCTTTTTTTCCATACGGCCGGTGTTTGATGAAAACGTTCTGTTGTGCCATCGGCATAGGTCACTACGGCATCAAACGGAACCGGCATGCCGCCAACATTTTGTACGGTAAGCGTTGTGGTACCGGTAGTAGTTTTCACTTCCTGCACCGCCAGGTCAATATAATTGGGAGAGAAAAACCAACTGTTCCAAAACCAGTTGAGGTTTTGACCGGTGGCGCTGTTGAACGTGTTGAAAAAATCCCAGGGAATGGGGTGCTTGCCATTCCAGCGGGCCATGTATTCGTGCAGGGCTTTTTTGAAAAGAGCATCACCCAGCAGTTCTTTCAGGGCCAGGTAAGCCAGCGCCGGTTTGCCGTAAATATTGTTGCCCAGTCCTGCGCCGCTTAAATTGCTGCCGGCGGTGATGATGGGCATATCCTGCTCCTGAGCAGGGTCGGTGGTCCAGTTGCGCACCCGGAACTGCTTAAACAGTTCTTCACCTTTTTCCTTTCCCATGGTTTCGGTATTGAAAAGGTATTCAAATGCTGTTACCCAGCCTTCGTCCATAAAGCCATAACGGGTTTCGTTGGTGCCCATGTAAAAGGGCATGTAGGTATGCGCCAGTTCGTGCATGGCTACAAACTTTGAAAAGGTAGTGTCTTCGTAGGTTTCATCGTTGGCCATCATGGGATATTCCATTCCGGCATAACCCTGAAACACAACCGATTTTTCATACGGATACGGAATCCCCGGCCAGTTGTTGGACAACCAGGCCAGTGATTCTTTGCCGAACCGTACCATGTGGTGAAAGTCCTTTGCTGTGTCGTTATAGGCTGCCTGCATGGAAGCACGGCGACCGGTTTTTTGATCAACCACCAGGCTGCTGCCGTCCCACACATAATGATCGCTCAGGCCCACGGCTACATCGGGAATGTTGGCGGAGGTGAACTGCCAGGTGTTGAAATTATTTTCGGCGGTAACGGATTTTGCCGCCAGGTCCTGCGGTGACACGATCTTCACCACCTTATCTGACGTCAACGATTGCTGGTAGCGACTGGCCGCTTCTTGCTTTAATATAGCTGTAGGGTTGGTCAATGTACCGGTGGCCCATACCAGGTAATTTTTGGGCACCTGCACGTTCAGCGTATAATCATTAAAATCATTGTAGAACTCCAGCGGGCCGGTATGCGGTGTGGCATCCCATCCGCGGTAATCATCATACACAGCAATGCGGGGATAGAAATACGCAAGGAAAAATGTGGTGCTGTCGATCACCCCTTCGCGGCCCTGCTCCAATGAGAGCTCGTAATGCCAGGCAATGGAAAGCTTGACCGAATCGTTGGAACGAAGCGGTGTTGGCAACGATACCAGAAGATTGGTAAATGCGTTAGGATTGATTCGCACCTTTTTGCCGCCAACCAGGAGGGAGTCAATCACAACACCCATGGTTAGATTTTCGGAAGCCGCACCACCGGCCCGCGGGGCGCCGGGCTTGTGCATGTTCATGAATAATTTCAACAGCAATTGCTTCAATTCAGTTGGACTGTTGTTGATATAAGTGATTTCCTCGGTACCGTAAATAATACGGTTAGGAGGCGTTGCCTTGATGTTGATCGTGTACCGGCCTTTATTCTGCCAATAGGCCTTGCCGGGTCTTCCGTCATCAGAACGTGTGCCGTTGGCAAAAGCTTTTTTTACATCACGGGGTTTGTAGAGTTCCTGCGCTGACGAAGAGAAAGCAGTCAGCAGGAGAATAACGGAAACGAATCGAAGCATAGAAAAAAATTAAGGAGGGGAAGATAAATTTTTATCCCGTTGAAAAACCATCCTGTGATGAGTGGTATCAAACTGTGACAAACCGAAAGCATTCCTTTGCTCACAGCAGTTGTTGTATTTTTACCAATGCAGCAAAAGAATTTTTCTACAGAAACAGTCCTGAACAACCTGCGTATCGACGCCCTGAACGCGATACAGGAAGCAACGCTTGCAGCATTTCCGGCGCACAACAACCTCGTATTGCTGGCACCAACCGGGTCGGGCAAAACCCTGGCATTTTTACTGCCGGTGATCAATCATCTTGACCTTTCACAAAAAGACACACAGGCCCTTATTATTGTACCCACACGAGAACTGGCCCTTCAGATTGAGACAGTTTTCAAATCCATGGGCACCGGGCTGAAAGTCACCCCTTGCTACGGCGGACATAAGCGGGAGATTGAAGAAAACAACCTGGTGCAACCGCCGGCTGTTATCATTGGTACGCCGGGACGCCTGGCCGATCATATCCGTCGCGGCAACATCACCACCCAAAGCATTCGTTACCTGGTGCTGGATGAATTTGATAAATCGCTGGAAGCCGGTTTTGTAGAGGAGATAGAGGAGATCGTTGCAGCGCTGCCGGCGGTGCAGAAAAAGGTACTTACCTCCGCTACCGAAGCGGTGGAGATTCCTGATTTTCTCCAGGCATCCGATGCCCTGCGGCTGGATTATTTGCCGGAAGGCGAAACCCCCAAAGAAAGCTTAACGCTGCATACACTTCATTCGCCGGAAAAGGACAAGATCGATACGCTCTTTAACCTGCTTTGCCATATTGGGGCAAGGCCCACCATTATTTTTTGCAATCACCGCGAATCGGTAGAAAGAGTGAGCAACCTGCTGACTGAAAAAGGGATCGTCAATACATTTTACCATGGCGCCATGGAACAGCGGGAACGGGAAGTGGCGCTGGCAAAATTCAGGAACGGCAGCTCTAATTTTTTGGTAACTACTGATCTGGCCTCCCGTGGACTGGACATTGCCCACATCCGCTACATCGTGCACTATCACCTGCCGGCTACCGAAGAAGTTTTTACTCACCGCAATGGCCGCACGGCCCGCATGGACGCAACCGGAACAGCAGTATTGATCTTAAATCAAGAAGAAAAGCTGCCCGCTTATTTAAAAACACCGGTTACGGAACTGGAATTGGTTTCACCGCTAACCCTTCCCGAAAAACCCAAATGGACCACGCTGTTTATTGCTGCCGGTAAAAAAGACAAGGTGAACAAAGTTGATATCGTTGGCTTTTTCACCAACAAAGGGCAATTGAAAAAAGAAGATATCGGTATTATTGAAGTCAAAGACTTTTTTGCCTTTGCCGCTGTCAGAAAGCCCAGGGTGAGTCATTTTCTGCAACTGATCAAGGAAGAAAAACTGAAGGGCAAGAAGATCAAGATCGCGGTAGCGAAATGATGAGTGGTGAGTGGTCAGTGGTGAGTTGGGGTCATTTCTTACTCACCACTCGCTACCTATTATTTATTACTGATTATTTATTATTCGAAACTGGCTACTCACCACTGACCACTCACAACTCAACACCTAATCCTTAATCGCCAACTCCGCACCCGTAAGCGAAAAATATACGTTCTGCAACTGGTGCAGGTGATAGAAGTTGTTGCTTACCGGCACGCCGTTCATCATCACCCGGCCAAAACATTCTTTGTTGTTTTTGATATAAGCCCTTATTTCCATATCACCGGTACCCATCACCGGTAGTACCAGGATAAACTCCCGGCTTTCGGGAAGAAGGGGGTATTTTTTATTCTCGGTAAATCCGCATTTTTCCAGGATGGATGCCGAAAGCACCACCGGGAACAAATCTTTTTCACCGCCTTTTGCCATCAGGGCAAAATGCTCCAGGTTGCACCGCACCGTCAGTATACGAACACCGGTTTTGTGCATCAGGTAATTTCCCAGCCTGTACTCCTCTTTTTTTATCATAGCCGCAAATATCTGCCGAGAGGATTACATTCCTTTTATTTCAATAGGCAAAAGCAAAGGAAAACGTCCTCCCAAAAAATATCCAATATCCTACTATCCCAATATCTTTTCCAACCGCTGGCCCAAAATTCGCAGCACTTCCGCCAACAACAAACCAGTATGGAAACACTTCACCCGAACTATGGACTCTCCCGGAGCAAAGAAGAAGGACAGATTGAAGAAGAGTTTGTCAATCCCCTGCCGCGGGCTGTACTGCGCTCCAATTCGTTTATTTTATTGGATGGCGAATGGAGTTTTGCCATCGATACTGATAACAAAGGCCTGCGTGACCGCTGGCACCTGGGCCACCAGTATCAGCAAACCGCTCACTGGCCGGGTTCTATCGAGGAACACATGACGTTTGGCGGCGGCGAACGCTGGCGGGACCGGGTGATTGCCTGGTATGAAAGGGAATTTCCCTTGCCGGAATTGGGTAACGGAAATGGCGATAAACGGTCGCTGCTGCAACTGACCTTTGGTGCCTGCGGCTACGAAACCCGGGTTTGGCTCAACGGCGAATTGCTGCGCACCATTGAGGGCGAACAGGTGCATGTGGGTGAATACACTTCGTTCAGTTACGAGCTGACGCCGGATTTGCTGAAACCGGTGAACCGTCTTACCGTTCGCATTGAAGACACGATGGATGCCGATATTCCTCGCGGTAAACAGGAATCGCATGTGTACAAACGGGGTGGCATCTGGTACCAAACCTACACCGGTGCGGTGCGCAGCGTTTGGCTGGAAGCGGTGGAACGCAACCGCCTGCGATCGCGGGTGGGTGTGGTAAGCCTGGTAGAAGACAATCTTGTTCGTTTTAACCTGACCACCCGTATCCACGATCCCGGCGATTACCTGCTGCGATTAAAAGTGTACAACCGCAAGGAAGCGGATGTGGAACCCGTGGCGATTGATGAATATCCCCTGCGGCTGGAAGCCGGCGAAAAACAGCAACGGGTAGTGATTGAAGTGCCCAATGCCATTCACTGGTCGCCGGAGCGGCCGCACTTGTACGGACTGAAAGCCGAACTGGTGGACAAGAATGGCTATACCGCCTCCATTGAAACGCATTTTGGTTTACGGAAAATTGAAGCCAGGGGTTGCTGTGTGTTTTTAAACAACAAAGCGGTGTACCTCGATGGCATCCTGTACCAGCCCGGCACGGCCTCGTTTGAAGAGATCAGCCGGCACATGCACGCCATGAAAGCTTTGGGTTGTAACCTGGTGCGCATTCATATTGCCGGCGTGGATCCCCGCATTTACAACCTGGCCGATTCCCTGGGGCTGATGTTGTGGGTGGAAGTTCCCAGTCCCCATGTGTCCACGCCCCGCAGCCGACAGCTTCACCGCGATGAACTGATGCGAATGTTGTCGCTGATTGAAACACATCCATCGGTTGTCATCTGGAGTTTGTACAACGAAGACTGGGGTGTACAGGATATTGCCACCAATCCGGAAACAAGGCAGTACATCATGGACATGTTCCATTACATGCACATTGCCCATCCACAGTTTTTGGTGGTGGATAATGATGGCTGGCAGCATATCTCCTACACTGGTCGATTGAAATCGGATCTGTATACGGTGCACCTGTACACGCCAGACATCAGCCGCTGGCGGGAAATGCTGGATGATTTACTGAAAGGAAGGTTGGAAGGCGTTGCAGCTTTTCCGCTGATCGTGGGTGATCCGTTCTTTTTCCGCCGGCAGGTACCGGTGATTATCAGTGAATGGGGTGGCTTTGGTTTTTCGGATTACGGCGGACCAAAAGGTGCAGAAGAAAGGGCTTCGCTTATCAGAGCCTTTAAAGAAGAAATGCGCAAACGCCAAATTGCTGGTGACGTGTACACACAGGCCACCAACATCGAGGATGAACGCAACGGGTTGATCGATCCGCAAACCGGCGAACTAAGTGTACCGGAGGGATTGCTGAATTCAAGAGGCCCCCTGTCTCCCGGTGGGGGCACTTAGACCGATGTTTCCTTTTTCTCCTCATAGTTTCCTACAGCAAAATGATTTTTCATTTGCTGCTTAGGATTACCAACAGTACACGAGTGCGACGCAACCGATGCCAAATAGTAATACTTCCGCTTAGTACATAAAAAAGAAAAATGCCTGTTTACGCGACAGGCATTTTTTTATTGAAAGAAAGTTATTGCTAAATAAAGGACTGAAAAACGAAATGTTTCAGTGACCTAAGTTCCCCCACCGGGGGACAGGGGGCCAAAAAAGCGGCCCCTTTCGGAGCCGCTACCTTTCTGTTGTAATCTACCAGCCTTAAAACCAACTACCAATAAAAGATTTATTCACATTTGGGTCGTTCTTCAGCATTCGTCTGCGACGGGCTGCGTCGCGGTTGTGTTTAATCCAAGTAATCACGATCATGATCGGGAAGGCTAGCATAATGGCCAGGGCTACCGTCCAATGCACAAAGGCAAACATGATTACACCTACCGGCGGCAGCAAGCCAAACATACTGACCCACTTGCCACCAAACATATTTTGCATAGGCCTTTTTAATCGCTCCGCAATCAGGTACATAGCAGGTACCACTAGCAGGGTCATAAAAAAGGCGAAGATAAGGCCAAAGATAATGGTCCATGACAAAGGATTCCAGAATACGGCATTGTCACCACCAAAAAATATGTTCGGGTTCAATTCCGAGAACATGGTTACAAAGTTGATGTTGAAACCCACCGCCAACGGAATCAGGGCTAGGATGGCAGCAAGAGCCGTCAGCAACACCGGAATGATCCGGGTTTTGCCCGCCTGTATCACGGCTTCTTTTGTCTTCATACCGCGGGCCCGCAGTTCATCGGCAAATTCAATCACCAAAATCCCGTTCTTCACCACAATACCGGCCAGGCCCACAATACCGATACCTGTCATCACCACACTTACCGTCATTCCAAAAAGAGCAAAGCCCAACAGCACACCAATCACACTAAAAAGAATCTCCGTCAGAATAATCACCGGTTTGCTTACACTGTTAAACTGCAGTACAAGAATGAGAAGAATCAGGGCCAGTGCAATCACCAATGCTTTTCCCAGGAAAGCTCCTGTTTCAGCCTGCTGCTCGCCTTCGCCGGTTTGGGAAATAGTAACACCGGCAGGTTTGTCTGTGAAATTGGAAATGTGTTGCGCCAGCGCAATGTTTACAGCAGTGGGTGTATAACCACTCAATACATTGGACCGAAGGGAGATGGTTCGCTTCTGGTCTTTCCGTTTTACGCTGCCTAGCGTACTGGTATAATCTACTGCCACTACTGAGGAAAGCGGAACACTTTTAATGGCGCCACGGTTGGCCATATCCTGGAAGCGGATGTTCAGGTTCAGCAGGTTGGAAAGGTTTTTCCGCTGCAGTTCACTGTTGCGCAACTGGATTTTGTACTCGTCTTCCCCTTCCTTGATCTTGCTGACCTCGCGGCCAAACAAGGCCGTGCGGATGGCCATTCCAATTTGCGCCGACGAAATGCCTTCGATCAGGGCTCTTTCCCTGTCAACGTTCAGCGTTAACTCCGGGTTTTTCAGATCCACATCCATTTTTAATTCTTCCACACCCGGCACCCTTATCGAGTCCAGATAGTTTTTAAGGGCAGTGGCGGTTTGTGTCAGGTTATCCAGGTTTTCGCTGGCGATTTCAATATTAACCGGCGGATCGGTAGGCGGACCGGATGATTCCTGGTCAACGGAAAGTTCCGCACCGGGAATGCCTTTTACGACTTCCCGCACTGAATCAAGATAAGGCCTTGTAGAAACGCCGTGGCGTTTTTCAAATTCCACAAAGGATACCTGTATGCGGCCCAGTTCCGGCCTTGTACTCCGGTCGCCGCTCATGGGATCAGCGGCACCAACGGCTACATTGGAGATCACACTTTCCACTACCGGATTTGTTTTGCCATTATCAAGACCCAGCACTTTGTTTACCCGGCCTTCCAGTACCCGGGTGATGGAATCGGTGTATTCCACATCGGTACCGGTAGGCAGCTTCAGGTAGACATAAAGCTGGTTGGGATCGCCGCTCGGAAAGAACACCACTTGTGTACGGCCGCTGCTGGCCGCCCAGCCAAAAATCATCAACGTAACGAGCAACAAGCCAAATACACCAAACAATATTTTTACCGGACGCCATCCGTGCAGCGCCCATCGCAAGGATTGCTCGTAACGATTCATAAGGCCGGGCAATACTCTTTCCTGAAAGGCCTTGATCCACCCACTCAGTAAAAAGCGGTTGAACAATACCACAAGTACCATAAACAGGATAAAGTTGCCGGCAAAGGTTAGTCCCATTACATCCAGCAAAATACCCAGGCCAACAAAGGCCCAGAACAAGGGCTTGCGAAAGATGGCTGACTTTTTTTGTGGAACGCCTTCTTCATGGTTCATAAAGTCCACCGCAAACACGGGGTTCATGATAAAGGCCACAATGAGGGATGCCGCCAGCGTGAAGATGAGCATCGTTGGCAGATAGATCATAAACTTACCAATAATGCCCGGCCAGAACAGGAGCGGCACAAAAGGTGCCAGTGTAGTCAGCGTTCCCGCCAGTACAGGTATCCATACTTCGCCGGCGGCCATGATGGCGCTTTTTTCAGAGCTGATAAGGCCGCGACCCTGCATGAAAATGCGGTGGGTGTTTTCAATTACCACGATGGCATCATCGACGATAATACCCAGGCCAAACAGCAAGGCAAACAGCACCATGAAGTTGAGGGTAACGTTGGCGCCAACAATAATATCGGCAAGCGGCAACAGGAGAAAGGCAATAAACATGGACAGAGGTACCGACAGCGCCACAAAAAAGGCGTTGGTCACTCCCATAAAAAACATCAGGATCAGCAACACCAGCAGAAAGCCGATAATGATGGAGTTCACCAATTCATTAAACGACACTTTGGTTGTGATGCTTTGATCACCGGTCACCAGCACGTTTAATTGTGGCGGTAGAGAGCCGGCTTCTTTCATCTCGTCAATCACCCGGCGCACATCTTCCGAGGTTTCAATCAGGTTTTCGCCAGCCCGCTTTACGATGTTAAGAGTGATAACCTTTTTGCCGTTCAGGCGTGCATAACTTTCAGTTTCCTTGATGGTGTCTTTGATGGTAGCAATGTCTTTCAGGTAAATGCCATCACCGCTTGAGTTGCGCACAATCACACCCTGAATATCGTAGGCCGATTTAAACTGTCCTTTCAGTTGCAAGTTGCGCTGCATATTGCCTACATCCAACTGGCCACCGGAAATATCCAGGTTTTCATTGGCTACCGACCGGGCAATGTCATCATAGGTAACGGAAGCCGCCTGCATACGGTAAGGATCTACATTGATCTGGAACTCCCGTTCCGGCGCTCCTACCAGGTCCACCCTGTTTAGTTGCGGTAGTTCTTCCAATTGATCCTGCAAATCCTCCGCATACTTTTTCAATTTCACCACGTCATAGTCGCCGCTGACATTGACATACATAATAGGCTGATCGGAAAAGTTCACCTCCTGTACGATTGGCTCCTGCGTAAGGTCGGTAGGCAAATCGGTTTTTGCCTTGTCCACGGCGTCCTTTACTTTTTGCAGGGCAATGTCCACCTCCACATTGGTGTCAAACTCCACCATGATGGCGGAGAAGTCCTGTACCGACGTACTGGTAAGCTTTGTGATTTTGGCACCCGTGATGCCCTTGATTTGTTTTTCAATAGGCTGGGTGATCAGGTTTTCAATATCCTTTGGCGAGTTACCGAAGTTGATCGTTTGTACATAAATGTTAGGGATAACAATATCGGGAAACTGTTCTTTCGGCAGGGTAATAAACTGCCATACCCCGGCGAGAGTAATGAACACCATCACCAGGTAGATGGTGGTTTTATTTTTAATGCTCCAGGTGGTTGGTCCAAATTGCTTGAACCGTTCGCCCATGTATTCTTTAACGCTCATAAAAATTCATTGAATGTGTCAGTTGATCGTTGGTGCCGGCACAGGAAGGTCAATACCAGTCCCTGTGCAGGTAATTTGGTTCATGGAATCAGCCTCACTGCCCGGCAGCTCGTTTGTCAGAATACTCAGAAGCCTATCCGGCAGTCATTATTTGGTAACCAGGTTTGCATCCGTGGTGATAGGCTGGCCTTCGTACAATTCCTGGTACGCCTCGGTTACAATCACATCACCGGCCTGCAATCCGCTTTTGATTTCCAGTCGCTCACCATACAGTTCGCCCACTACCACACGACGCTTGCGGGCCACCATTTTAGCACCTTCTTTAGCAGCCACCATCACATATTTGCCTTCTTCATCATTTTGCAGGATGTTCAGCGGAATGGTAATGGCATTGCTCGAAGCATAGTCACGAATCTTTACAACGGCAATCTGGTTTGGCTTCAGCGAAGGATCGGAAGGAACCGGCGCTTCTATCTGGAATGCACGGCTGGTAGGATCGATGATTTTTCCGGCTACCGCCACTTTTGTGGTAAGACTTTTCCCGGTGCCCGGCAAGGCCACCTCCAGCGTAGTACCTACACCAACACGGCCCAGATAATTTTCAGGCACCTGTGCTGTGATTTTCAGATTGCCGGTATTTACAATGGAAATTTGCGGACCCAGAGCCGATACGCCGGTGAAGGTTTCACCCACACGGACATCCACTTTTTCCGCCACACCAGACATGGGAGCTGTTACCGTCATCAGGGCCGCCTGTTTTTGAATCACACCAATCTGCTGGCGCAAAGTTTTTACCTGTGTTTCCGCATTCAAAACATTTTGATAGGTACCAATCCCCTGGTCAAACAGGTTTTTGGTACGCTTGTACGTGTCTTCGGCCGTTGTTAACTGCACCTGCAGCGGCGCAATCTGCTGTCGGATCAACTGATCATCCAACCGGGCCAGCACCTGGCCTTTGCGCACAACTTGACCCTGCCGTACATACAACGCTTTCACTACACCGCCCTGCCCGTTGGGTGGAGCCACATAAGCGATGTTGGTGGCATCTACCTTTCCCTGCAGTTCAATAAAATGCTCAAAATTTTGCGGATCGATGGCGGTTACGGCTACCAGTTTTGGTTTGGCAGCAGCCGATGGATCCAGCTTTGCCAGCTCCTTTTCCAATGCAGAAATCTGGGTAGCCAGTTGCTGCTGCTCGCCTTTCAGCTTTTGCAGTTCCGCCTTTTTATCATTCAAATTACCTGCTTCGTCTTTTTTACTTGCGCCGCATGAAGCCGCCAGCAGCGAAATCAAAACGGCTCCAATCAGATACTGTCTCATGGATTGCTGTTTATTGTAGTGGATTGTTTGTTATTGAAGTTTACCGGTTGCTTTTAAAAAGTCAATTTTCGCATTGATGGCATCGTAGGTTGCCAGGATGTAATTGCTCTGCGCCACCGAAAGATCGCTTTGGGCCGTGGAGATTTCCGTGTTGGAACCAATTCCATTCTGAAACTTCAGGCGGGTTTGGTTGTACACCGTTTCGGCCAGTTCCATGTTGCGACGTTGCACATCCAGCGTAGCCAGTGCGTTGCGGTAATTATTGATAGCCTCACCCACCTCGCGGTTGATGTTCAGTTTCAGGCCTTCGATGTTGTTAATGTTTTTTTGCAGTTCCAGTTTGGCCTTATCAATCCTGGCTTCCCGGGCAAAACCACTGAAAATGGGCACATTCACACTCACGCCGATCAGTGAACTCGGAAACCATGTACCGCCAAAGCCAAAGGTGTTGGATTGCCTTATATAGTTGTAATTGGAGTTCAGCGAAACCGTGGGTAGCTTGCTCAAATGGTAACGGCGTACATTAAATTCACTTAGTTCCTTTCCCAGTTCCGCATATTGGTAGTCCTTCCGATCGGCAAAGTTGAATTGCGTTGCATCCAGCACGCCATTACGGATATCATCATACGTAATGCTGTCGGTTAAAATGAGCGAATCCTGGATGGGCATTCCTATCAATACTTTCAAACCGATATAACCATTGCTGATGCTGTTCAGCGCTTTCAACCGTTCCGTTTGTAAGTTGGCCAGTTGCACTTCCAGCTTGCTAATGTCGAGCCGTTCAGCAAAGCCATTTTCGTATAGTTTTCGCGTATCGGAAAGAAACTTTTCCACCCGTGCAATGTTGGCATCCAGGATACCGATCTGGCTGCGGCTGGCTGACAGTTGATAATACACTTTGTACACATTGGCACGGATATTCTCCTCCGTTACTTCGGCGCCCTTGCGGGCAAAGGCCATTGTGGCATTGCGGGCTTGCAGGCCAATAAACACCTGCCCGTCGAAGAGCAGTTGCGAAAGGTTAACCCCGACCGAGTTATTGAACTTGGTACCAAACTGCGCCTGGATATAACCAAAATCGCTGGGGCTTTTAATGGGCTGTCCGGTGCCGTTTTGTACACCTTCGTTGGTAAGAATGCCGTAGATAACGGGACCAAAAAAGTTGGGCAGCACCTGCACCGCTACATTGGGAAAATAATTCAGGCCGGCGCTTCCGTTGATCTGCGGCAGGGCCGATGCCGTTACCTCGCGGTTGGTTTGCTCCTGGATCTGGATATCAAGCAAGGCATTTTTAATTTGCACATTGTTCTTTCGGGCATAGGCCACCGCCTGGCGGGCCGAAAGCTCGTGCCGTTGTTGCGCCTCTGTCAAGCTGCCGAAAAGCAGCAGTATAAAGAGCATGGGAAAGTTCATCTGTCTCATTTTGATTGCCGTTGGTTTTTATATTTCTGAATCAGCTTTTGCCCTTTGGTAGTGGCCAGGCCGAATAAAAAGAGTTCAAACAATTGCTGTTCGATGTGTATCAGTTGGGTGCGGTTGTTGGGAAAGATGCCTGCGTTAAAAGGCAGCATCACACTTTCAATCCGGAATCGGGTGATGATATCCACATCCACATCAGGACGATACAGCTCTTCGCGGATGCCCCGCTCCAGGTTGTCGGAAATGACTTTGTACAGAAAGCCGTATTTAAATTCCTGGAACCGGTTGTAGGCTGACGGATGGTATTTTTCCATTTCATAAATCACCACCGGGTTCATTTTGGCAAACATTTCCTGCGTCATGTCAAAGGCCAGGAAGATTTCATGTATCGGGTTTTCGGCTTTTTTCTGGTACTCCAGGCATTGATGCCGGTTGGTTTCCATTACCTGCGAAAAGCAGGCGCAAACCAGTTCTTCTTTGTCGGCAAAATGCTGATAGAGAGTTTTTTTCGACATGCCCAAAGCCGTTGCAATGTCATCCATGGATACGGAGCGGATGCCAAAGCGGTTGAACTGCTCGTGTGATTTTACCAGTATGCGATCTTTTGTTTCCATAAAACGGGCACGAAACTATGGAAACTTTGAACGTGAAAATAGTTTCCGCTATTATTTTTTGGATAAATTCTTGTTTTCCCGGGATGAGCGGTAGGTACATTTGCGGCATGAACCAGGAACAGAAAGAAGACAGGGGGTTTCAGTTTGGCAAGTTGCTGCAGTATTTTTTACAGGGCCTGCTGGTGATTGCTCCGGTTGCCGTTACCATTTATGCCGTGTACTCCATTGTGTCGTTTATCGATAACCAGGTACCCATTTTCACCGCAAGAGATGAAGGTGGAAACGTTTATGTACGCAACTATGGCCTGGGCTTCTTAGCAGTTATTGCCGGGATCATTCTTATTGGTTATCTCAGTTCCTTTTTTATCAAGAACCGCATATTCAACCTGTTTGACAGTGTGCTGAAACGCACCCCGGGCATCCGTTTTATCTACTCCACCACCAAAGAATTTTTTGAAGCTTTTGCAGGAGAAAAGAAAAAATTCAACAAGCCGGTACTGGCTAATATCGATGACAATGATGTTTGGCGGGTAGGCTTTATCACGCAGGAAGAAGCCAAGGACTTTGGCTTTAGCGATTATGTTGCTGTTTATATTCCAATGTCGTACTCCATTGCCGGCAATGTTTACCTCCTGCCCCGTGCCCGGGTGCGGCTGGTAACCAATATCAATGCCACCGACGCCATGAAATTTGCCATCAGCGGCGGTGTGACGGAGCTGGAAGAAAAGTAGGGACACGCCGTGGCCTGTCCTCCTCAACACGACCAAAAATGGTCATCTCCCCATGCTATTTTGATTGTTGCCCTTTTTCCGGTAAATTAGGATAGGCCAATTACTAACTGCACCCATGTTCCACCAACGGAAACAAATCCGGTTACGGGAATTTGATTATTCTTCTCCAAATGCTTATTTCATTACGGTTTGCGAAAAGAATTTTGAGCCTTTATTGGGTTGGGTGAAAAACGGTATTTGCGGATTGAGCGAGATTGGGAATGATGTGGCGTTGCGCCTGCAGACTATTCCGGTTCTCAATCCGAACATTATCCTGGATGAATTTATCGTGATGCCAAATCATTTCCATGCAATTCTTATTATTACGAAGAATGATGGAAACTATATAGGCAACCAGTTTCAAAAACCCAGAAGCGGCTCGGTTTCCATCATTATCAATGCAGTCAAAGGCGCTACCAGTAAATGGTGTCGGTTGCACAATTATAAGTTCGAATGGCAACCCAAATTTCATGATCATGTTATTCGGAACGCAGAAGAATACCAGGTCATTAAAAATTATATCAGCAACAATCCATCCAATTGGCAAACCGATAAATTTTACCTGTAGGGCCATGCTCCTGGCATGGCCACATTAATTGAAAGTTAACAGGCCATGCCAGGAGCATGGCCCTACATAATGCAATTTTTATGATACGGCTTGCATTGTCTTTATCTATTTTATTTTTCAGTCATTCAGCCTTCTGCTGGGGCTTTTTCGCCCATCAAAAAATAAATTATTACGCCGTATTCCTCCTGCCACCACAAATGCTCGTTTTTTACAAACCCAACATCCAGTTCATTTCCGAACATGCGGTAGATCCCGACAAACGTCGCTACATGATCCCGGTGGAAGGCCCCCGGCACTACATCGACATCGATCGTTATGGCAGGTATCCATACAACGAACTGCCCCGCCGCTGGGACAGCGCTGTGGCCAAATTTAGCGAAGACACATTGACTGCCAACGGCGTCGTGCCCTGGTGGATACAGATCATGAAACTTCGGCTGACAACAGCTTTCAAGGAAAAAGATGCAGCCAAAATTTTAAAGCTTTCCGCCGACATTGGCCACTACATTGCCGATGCACATGTGCCCCTGCACGCCAGCAGCAATCACAATGGGCAACATACGGGTCAAAGAGGCATTCATGGATTTTGGGAAAGCCGCCTCCCCGAATTGCTGGCCGATAAGGAATGGAACTTTTTCATTGGCAAAGCCGAATACATTCCCAATACACAAGACTTTATCTGGAAGCGAGTGCTGGAAAGTGCTGCCGCAGTTGATACCGTACTTCGGGCTGAGAAAGACCTGACAATGCAATTTGCAGCCGACAAAAAATTTGCTTTTGAAGACCGCAACGGCACCTTACTTCGGCAGTACTCCAGGCCCTTTTCCATTGCTTACAACAATGCTCTCAACAGCATGGTGGAACGGCGCATGCGCCAATCCATTTTTGCCGTGGCTTCTTTCTGGTACACGGCATGGGTGGATGCTGGTCAGCCGGACCTGGCAAGACTTACCGGTACCGCTTTCTCAGAAGCCGAGTTGAAAGAATTTGAAGAGATGAACAAAGCCTGGCGCTCAGCCGGTATGATTGGCAGAAAGGAAGAGGACGAGTAAGGACTTCGTACCAGATGACCCACAGGACAGGAAACCTGTTTGCAGAGGAGGGTTATATTTGTGCTTAACCCTTGCAACATGACACTGAATACAACTGAACACATAAAAACTCCTCTCCTTACCAAACATAATTTTGGCGCGGGTCCTTCCATTCTACCAAAAGAAGTGTTTGAAGAAGCCGGCCGTGCTGTAGTGAACTACAATGACACCGGCCTGTCGATCCTGGAGATTGGTCATCGCACCAAAACCTTTCAGGCGGTGATTGATGAAGCAATGAACAATTTGCGTGAACTAATGGCACTTGACAGCGACCATGAAGTTCTTTTCCTTCACGGCGGTGCCTCCACGCAATTCTTCCAAGTGCCCATGAATCTGCTGGACGGAAAAGCTACAGCAGCATACACCGATACTGGCGTATGGGGTGCCAAAGCCATCAAGGAAGCAAAGCTGTATGGCACGGTAGATGTGGTGTGCAGTTCAAAAGCTGATAACTACACCTATCTGCCCAAGCAGTTCGAGGTAAAAAAAGACAGCGTTTACCTGCACCTCACCAGCAATAACACCATCTACGGTACACAGTGGCAGAACTTTTTGCCCTTTTATGAAAAAGGCGTACCACTGGTAGCCGATATGAGCTCGGATATCTTAAGCCGCCAGTTGGATTTTAACCGCTTTGACCTTATTTATGCCGGAGCACAAAAGAACATTGGCGCCGCCGGTGTGAATGTGGTAGTAGTAAATAAAAATATCCTCGGGAAAGTGAGTCGTCAACTACCAACGATGATGGACTACCGTAACCACATCGAAGCCGGTTCACTTCTGAATACGCCGCCGGTGTTTTCCATTTACGTATGTATGCTTACGTTACGCTGGTTAAAGAACCTGGGAGGTGTAGCTGCTATTGAAAAGATCAATAACGAAAAAGCGGAGTTGTTTTACAGCACCGTGGATGCACTGCCTCTGTTCAGCGGTACCGTTGCCAAGGAGGACCGCAGCAAAATGAACGCCTGCTTTTTGGTTCCGGACGAAGCCACGGAAAAAGAATTTATGGCTCTTTGCGAAGCCGAAGGCATGATTGGTGTAAAAGGTCACCGTTCCGTAGGTGGCTTCCGCGTTTCCATGTACAATGCCCTGCCATTGGAGAGTGTAAAGACGCTTACTGACCTGATGAAATATTTTGCACAGAAAAAAGGCTGAGTCAATGCTCAGCCTTTTTCTTTGGTGTTATTTCATGGTTCGCATACTTACTGATTCCGTACGGGTGTCGGACGTTATAGAAACGTGGGCGATACGCCTCACGGTTTTAGCTTTTGTACGGCAACTTTTTGGCAATCCAGTGGCTGTAGTGATCAAGCAACCCGTTCACATTAGCCGGCACATTGGTGGCGCCTTCACGATAAGTTTTCCAGAGAAGTCTACTGTCCTCCGCATCGTACAGCGAGCAGTTAATGTTCACATCCGATGCACGGATTCCCGCACCTACCGTTGAGGTTTTTGATAAAACAGTAACAACTGTTCGTGCCGCAGCCAATCCATAGGCAAAGCCGTCGCTGAGGTTTTTGTTGTGGTTCATGTTGGTCATGATCACGGCATCCACACCCAGCAGGCGGGCAATATTTTCCGGTTGCTTGCTGTACAGGCTTTCTACCGTCAGGTTTTGTTCTTTCAGCAACGCGTTTGTTTTTTGCGTGGCCTGAAAGCTCACCATTTGGCCCTTCCTGTTTTTTTGTGTTTGCTTCAGGATATAGGATTGCAGTGATTCCTGGAATACATAGCCCAGTTTTTCATTGGCGGCTTTTATCTCCTCTTCGGAAACATCTTTGGGTATATGCCCGGTTTGTACAATGTAAACCGGCAAAATGGCTACGGTTTTGTGCCGGGCTGTTTGCTGTTCAAAATCGGGCGACTTGTAGATGGCCTTGTTTGTGCCGCAGGAAATAATAAGAAAAGATAGGACGGTTAGGTAAAAAATTCTCATACGAAAAGTGTTTGGTTAATTGATGCCTTAAAGCAAATGCAGAAAAAATTGAAAACCTGTTAAGGCTTTTTGAATTAAGAAATCCTTAGCCCCGTATTAGGAATTTCTTAGCACAGTGGCGATCCCCCTAATTTTGCAGCCATGGCAACAATCAAACCTTTCCGGGCCCTGCGTCCGCACAACCAGTATGCCGCACAGGTAGCATCGCGTCCGTATGATGTTTTGAATTCGGAAGAAGCCCGCAAAGAAGCGGAAGGCAATCTGCTTTCGTTTTTGCATGTAACAAAAGCGGAGATTGATCTTCCCCCGGATGTAGATATTCATAGCGATGCCGTGTATCAGAAAGCATCGGACAACCTGCAGAATTTGATCGAAAAGAAAGTGCTGTTCCAGGATGAAAATCCTCGCTATTACATTTATGAACTGGCCTGGAAAGGCCGCACCCAAACCGGGTTGGTTTGTGTTTCCTCAGTAGAAGATTATTTCAATGATGTGATCAAGAAACATGAATTCACCCGGCCGGAGAAAGAAAAAGACCGTATCGACCATATGCGCACCATCCGTGCACAAACCGGCAATGTGTTTCTGGCCTGCAAAGATCTGAAAGACCTGGATGATCTTTTTGAACTATGGAAAAAACAAAACAACGCTGAATACCTGTTTACTGCAGCCGATGGCGTCACGCATGCCATTTGGGTTGTGAATGATCTTGCTACCATTGACATCATCACCAACCTGTTTGCCGAAAAAGTTCCGGCCACCTATATTGCCGACGGGCACCACCGGGCTGCGTCCGCTGCCAAAGTGAGCAAAGACCTGCTGGACAGCGAAGACGCAACCTATTTCCTGACTACCATTTTCCCGGCCAACCAACTGGCCATTCTCGATTACAACCGCATTGCCAAGGACCTGAACGGCTTGAGCAACGAAGAATTCATACAGAAGCTCTCCGAAACGTTTGACGTCACAAAAGCAGAAGACGCTGTTCGCCCGGAAAGCCTGCACCAGTTTGGTATGTATTTCAATGGGCAGTGGTATAGCCTAACCGCAAAGGAAGGAACCTACCGCAACGATCCTATCGGCATTCTGGATGTTACGATTCTTCAGGAAACAGTTCTGGATAAAATCTTAGGCATCCAGGATCCCCGTACTGATAACCGCGTTGATTTTGTAGGCGGCATTCGTGGACTGGGCGAACTGGAAAAGCGTGTTGACAGCGGCGAGGCAAAGGTGGCATTCAGTTTGCACCCCGTGAGCATTCAGCAGTTGTTTGATATTGCCGACAGCGGGCAGGTAATGCCACCCAAAAGCACTTGGTTTGAACCCAAGCTGCGGGATGGCCTGCTCACACACCGCATTTAAAAAGCAACGGTTGAAATCTTTATAAAGTCTTAAATAGGCAGACCTGACGAGTCTTTGCGACCTGTCAGGTCTGTTTTATCATTTAATTTGATGTATGAAACACCTCTTTTTTTTGCTGGCGCTGTTGACGGCTACGGTTTCCTTTGGACAGTCGGCACACGAAACAGCCTACAGTTTTATGCGTACCGGCGATCATGATAATGCGATCCTGGTGCTGAACAAGGCGATTCAGAATGAGCCCGACAACGAACAGTTGCTGCAGGATATTGCCCTCGCTTATTATTATAAAAAAGATTTTTCGCAGGCCCGCAACTATGTTAAAAAACTTACGGAACGCGACGATATTGATGTTACCTCGTACCAGATTTCGGGTACAGTTTACCGTGCCCTGGAAGAAATCAAGGAAGCCGATAAACTGTATAAAAAAGCCCTTAAGCGATACCCGAACAGCGGAGTCCTGTACAGCGAGTACGGTGAAATGCTCTGGAGCAAAAATGACGAAAACGCCATCAAACAATGGGAGAAAGGAATCGAGATGGCGCCTTCGTATCCGGGTAACTACTATCATGCTGCCACCTATTATCATTATACAAAAGACAAAGTGTGGTCGCTGATCTATGGCGAAATCTTCGTGAACATGGAATACCTGACCGAACGGGCCACCGAAGTAAAAAAGATGCTTCTCAAGGATTACAAGGAAAAGCTTTTCCTGGCACCGAATGAAGATGGCGGCAAAAAGGGCAACCCCTTTGCCAATGCGGTATTGGAAACGTTTGGAAAGCAGCAATCACTTACCAACAAAGGCCTGACAGTGGAAACGCTGACCATGATCCGCACCAAATTTATCCTGGATTGGTATGCCAAATACGGTGAGAAACACCCGTACCGTTTGTTTGATTACCAGCGCCAGCTGATTCGCGAAGGCATGTTTGAAGCGTACAACCAATGGTTGTTTGGTCCGGTTGATAACCTGGCCATTTTTGACCAGTGGACAAAAACTCATGCAGAGACCTACAAGAAGTTTGCAAACTTTCAGCGCAACCGCGTTTTTAAAATGCCCCAGGGGCAGTTTTATGGCGGCTAAAAGCGAGTAGTGAGTGGTTAGTAGCTAGTAGCCACCTACCAATATCTTTCCTTCATAAAAAAACCTCCTGCATATTCAGGAGGTTTTTTTATGAAGGAACTATTCAACCATAATGGATACACGACACTCGCTATTCAATACTTACTATTCCTTTCAGTTCACATCCCTCTGATGACTAATGATAAAATCAATAATCTCTTCCAGCGGCGTATCAATCCGGGAGACCGCATCCTGAATATCGTCGCGGCTTACCTGGGCTGCAAAGGATGCTGTCTTTAATTTTTTCTGGATGCTTTTTACATCCATGCCCTCGTACCGGGCCGGACGAATAAGGGCCGCGGCATGAATAAATCCCGAGAGCTCGTCAAACACATAGATCATGTGGTCCATGTGGCTTTCTGGCTCCACGCCAAAGTGTTTGGGTCCATGCGATGCGATACAACGGATAACGGCCGGATCGATAGCCCTCCTTTCGAGTTCTTCAATGATCATCCGACAGTGATCGTTCGGGTATTTTTCCCAATCGGCATCGTGCAGCACACCGGCCAGCCACCATTTGTGGGCTTCTTCTTCAGAAAGACCTTCCCTTTCCAAGGCCCATGCTTTCATCACGGCGCCTACCTGTTTCATGTGCAGGCGAAGGCGCTCATTTTCTACCCAACTGCTTAAAAGTTCCAGTGCTTCCTGTTCGGTTAATACGTTGCCCGTATTGGCGGGATCGCCGAAGGTGGTTCGGCCCAAGTTTAAATTCGCTTCAGTCATAATCTGCTTAAAGCTGCCAATATACTGCGGGGATAGAAAAATTAGTTTCATCAAAGTTCCGAACGATGAATGGAGCGTCGCAACCGTAGTTCCATCGGCTTTCTGCTGCTGGTCACAATAAAAAATCATCAACACATCTATCATTTCTTTCTTCTGACACCCGAATTCTCTCTCCCGCCTCCTCTCCTTTCGTTAACCTTTTCCAAAACCGGTCAAAATATTTATTGTTTATCAATCAGTTACAAAAGTGTACTGCAAAATAACAGCCTGTTTTCTTGGGTTGAATGACCCTGATCGCGTACTTTTGCGCCTCATTTAAAAAATCCTGCTGCGGGGATGGCCGCAGCACAAATTTCAATCTCATGAGCAAATTACATTTTACAACAAAGCATGCGAACGCGGCTACCGTGCAGCGCAACTGGTATGTTGTGGACGGTACCAATCAAACCGTAGGACGTATGTGTGCCCGCATTGCAGCGGTACTCCGTGGCAAGAACAAGGCATACTATACGCCTCACGTTGACTGTGGCGATTTCGTCATCGTTACCAACGCCGACAAGATCAAGTTCACCGGTAACAAACTGGAAGAAAAAGTGTATGACCACTTCACCGGCTATCCCGGCGGTCGTAAAGAAGAAATTGCCAAGGACCTGCTGAAGCGCCGTCCGGAAGTAATTATCGAAAGAGCCGTAAAAGGCATGCTGCCGAAAAACCGCCTGGGCCGCAAAATGTACAAAAAGTTATTTGTGTACGCCGGAGACCAACATCCGCACACTGCACAGCAACCCAAAGAACTGAAATTCTAAATTTAGCCATGAGCGTTGAGCCATGAGCCCCGAGCCGAAAAGCTCACAGCTCGCAGCTCACAGCTCGCAGCCAAAAAATTAAAACATGGAAAAACAAAAAAATAGTGTTGGTCGCCGGAAAGAAGCCGTTACACGGGTGTTCATCTCCAAAGGCAACGGTAACATCACTGTAAACGATAAAGACTACAAACAATATTTTTCACTGGTTTACCTGCAAAACCAGGTGGAGCGTCCGCTGAAAACCATTGAAGCTGCCGATAAGTTTGATGTAAAGATCAACGCTGCCGGTGGTGGTGTAAAAGGACAGGCTGAAGCCGCCATGCTCGGTATTGCCCGTGCCCTGGTTGAGATCAACGCCGACTTCCGTCCGGCGCTGAAAGCCGCTGGCCTGCTGAAACGCGATCCCCGTTCTGTTGAGCGTAAGAAATTCGGTAAGAAAAAAGCCCGCAGAAGCTACCAGTTCTCTAAACGATAACAGCTTTGAGCATCGAGCTATGAGTTGTGAGCGTTTTGTTCATTGGCTCATGGCTCAAAGCTCACGGCTCGCAGCTTAACAAAAACATTCAACTACTTTAATAAACTACAAATGGAACAAAACACTTCACTACAACAGCAGCTTCTGGAAGCCGGTGTACATTTCGGTCACCTGAAGAAGAAGTGGAACCCCAAGATGCTGCCTTACATCTTCGCCGAGAAGAAAGGCATTCACATCATTGACCTCAATAAAACAACCGAACATCTGCAGGAAGCGGCGGCTGCCATGAAGCAGATTGCCCGCAGCGGTAAGAAAATCCTTTTCGTAGGTACCAAAAAGCAGGCAAAAGATATTGTTACCGAATGCGCACAGCGTGTGCAGATGCCTTATGTTACCGAGCGTTGGCTGGGTGGCATGCTGACCAACTTCAACACCGTTCGTAAGAGCGTGAAGAAAATGCAGAGCATCGACAAAATGCTGAACGATGGTTCTTTCGACTCTATCACCAAGAAAGAGCGTTTGACCCTGAGCCGCGACAAGGACAAAATGGAAAAAGTTCTGGGTGGTATCGCCAACCTGGGACGTGTTCCGGCAGCCCTGTTTATCGTTGACATCGGCCACGAGCACATTGCCCTGGCAGAAGCCAAGCGCCTGAACGTAACCACCTTTGGCGTTGTGGATACCAACTGCGATCCCAACAAAGTTGATTTCGCTATCCCTGGTAACGACGATGCAACAAAATCTATCGCTATCATCACCAACTACATCACCGCGGCCATCGCCGAAGGTCTGGCTGAGCGTCAGGCTGCCAAAGATGATGAAGGTGAAGACCAAACCGACGCCGAAAACGAGCGCCGTGCAGCCCGCCTGGAAGCGGAAGCACAGCAGGAAGCAGGTGGTCGTGGCCGTGGTGGTGCTAACCGTGGCGGACAAGGCGGTCCCGGACGTGGTCCTGGTGCCGGCGGTCCTGGCGGACAGCGTCGTGGCGGTGCCGGAGCAGGAAGCCGTGGCCCGGGCCGTGGTCCTGGTGGCGGACGCCGTTAATTAGCCAATGTACCAATTCGATAATGTGATAATGACTCCCGCAGTCATTATCACATTCCTTAAATAGTTCTTTCTACTTCACGTTGATTTTTTTGGGGACCAGCAGAATATCGCTATTGAACTTCTGTTGCGTCGCACTCTTCAACGTTCAGAACCCGAATGAACAGTGAAAAAGTTCACAACTGAGGACACTCAACGTTGAACTGTAAACTTTGAACTTTAAACTCTACACTCATGTCTACTGTACAAATTACAGCACAGGATATCAATAAACTTCGTCAGGCTACCGGCGCCGGTATGATGGATTGCCGCAAAGCCCTGACCGAAACAAACGGTGATTTTGAAGCAGCCATCGACTGGTTGCGCAAGCAAGGACAAAAAGTAGCGGCCAAGCGTAGCGACCGCGAAGCCAAAGAAGGTGTTGTTGTGGCCAAAACAACGGCTGATAACAAAACCGGCTTTGTTGTTTCCATTACTTGTGAAACGGATTTCGTTTCTAAAAACGCCGACTTCGTTGCCTTTGCCCAAAGCATTGCCGATGCCGCCGTTGCCAACAATGTAAAAAGCGCCGAAGAACTGAACGAAGTAAGCGTAAACGGACAGAAGGTTGCTGACCTGATCAACGACAAACTGGCTTCTATCGGTGAAAAGATCGGTATCGGTCGCTTTGAAAGAATTGAAGCCCCTTACGTAGCTTCTTACATCCACGGTGCTTACCGCATGGGCGTACTGGTAGGACTGACTGCCGAAGCACCTGAGGCTGGCAAAGACGTGGCCATGCAAATTGCCGCTATGAACCCAGTAGCTGTTGATCCTTCTTCTGTTCCTGCCGAAACGGTTACCCGTGAAAGAGACATCGTTATGGAGCAAATGCGCCAGGATCCGAAAATGGCCGGCAAAAACGACGATATGTTGTCGAAGATTGCAGAAGGTAAACTGAATGCCTTCTTCAAAGAAAGCACCCTGCTGGCACAGCCTTTTGTGAAAGACAGCTCCAAATCTGTTGCTGACTACCTGAAGTCTGTAAATGGTGACTTGAAAGTAACTGAATTCAAGCGTGTAGCGCTGGGATAAGGTGACTTCACAATACGAAAAAAGCGACCGGTTGTACGGTCGCTTTTTTTATGTCCAAACTTTCAATGTGAGAATGAGATATTGCTTATTGCTGCACGCTGACCAGCATCGCCTCACTTTCGCCGCAGCTCACTATTTCCAACACCACTGTTGTATGCCGATTGAATGTTTTTGGGAAACGAACCCGGTTGGTGCCGGCAGTCAGTTGCTGGCCTCTTATTTCCGTCAGCAGTTTGCCATCTGTTGACAAAATCCGAAAGCGTAACGTTCATTTCCGGTACCGGCCGTGGTATCAATCCGGTAGATGGCTGCGGCACCGCAACCATCGTTCAGGGTCCATAACGAACCGCCGGGCATTTGCAGGGCACTGGTTTCGTTGAGTGTACTGCAAAGTGGATTAAGCTTTATTTCCGGTGTATAATACGTAGGATTGTACTCGCAACTTCTGTTGTTGACCGTAGCGCCGGCATTATGATTATTCGCTGCCGGGGATCTGTGCAACCACTGATTTGCGCACTGCTAACTTGTACCAGGGCCAGATTGGCCATCGCGAACATGGCGATATATTTCTGCACGTTATTCATTCTCATAAGTACTGATGGGTGGCTGTTAATAGCGAACAACGTACAATAAAAACGGATACAAGGTTTTTTAAACAAACGAACAGATGGCGGAAGTATAAAAAGCGGCGAGCATTTACTCATATCAGGGTTTGTCACCGACTAGCTGATCGATATGAAAAGCATGCAGCTTTGGAGGGACAGAAAGCGTTAATCCAAACATTGTCCGCTCAAATTTTTCATTGCTGATATAGCCGTAACGGTTGTTGCGAAACGTAAGGCCTTCCACCTGGCCAATTTCAGCCACGCTGGGTAGATCGATGCGGCGTTTGTTTCCGTTGAAATAAAGCCCCTTGCCAAAACCAGTAAGCAGGTGAATAAAATGAGCACCGGTACCGCGGGCTTGGTAACCGATCAGTACTACTGTGTCCGATCCCGGCCATTGATCAGCAGCCGTCACCAGGTAATTGGTAGCAAGTGTTTCCAGGGGTTTAGCGATATAGTTGCCTTCCTTCACACTATCGATCACATAATGCGTGGTATTGTTGTCGATCCAGTTCTTGGTAAACAGGTGAATCTTTCCACCGGCAACGATCATGGCTTCGCAATCGAATTTTGTGCGATTGACACTATTGCCAACAGGCGGTTGTGATTGATCGACATATCGAAAGCTGATCACCTCAATATTTTTGGAAGGAACCTGAAATGATTTTTCCAGTTTGGGGTCCGGAATAACTTGCAATGGGAACCGGTAAATTTTCAGATCCTTGCGGTTGCCGGCATTGTTTCCAAAATCACCAATGTACAGGTGGGTGCCGTCAAATGCGATGTCTTCCCAATCCACATTGGTGGCGCCTTCCAGCGTAACCGTTTGTAAAATTTTTGCCGATGCCGTATCCATGCGGAACAGCACTGCCGCATTGCCGCCATCATTAAAGCTCCACAGGCTGCCGCCGGCCCACTGCAGGCCGCTGCTTTCGTCCAGCACAGCGGAAAGCGGGTCCGTTTTTACAGGTGGCGCATAGATTGTTTTAGGATAGGTGCAACTGCCATCGTTGACCGTAGCAGAGGGATTATAATTTAGCGCCGCAGGATCGGTACAGCCGCTCACTTGCGCAAAAGCAAGTGCCGTTGACAACAAAAACAAAAGCAAAAAAGATATGACAGCCATTGCAGCTTTCATGACACCGTTATGGTGAGTGGTCAGTGGTGAGTGTTGCCACCCTTCTCATCAAAAAAATTTCTCTTCCGGATGCTTTATTACCCGATGGCTTTCTTCAAGAATCAATCCAGTTCTTCAAACACGCCGGTCTCCTTATTCTTGCGCACATTCTCCGCATTAAAATAGCGGCCGTTCATGGCGACGTACACACCGGGGGGAAGGGTCTGCACAAAGGCCATGGCGCTGCCCAGGTTAAACAATCCGTCCGATGAACCGAATTTATAGGGGATCATGGCGCCGGTAATGACAATGGTTTTATCCTTCACCTTGTTGGCCAGCAGCTTTGCGGTATCGGCCATGGTATCGGTGCCGTGGGTGATGATGATTTTATCTTCCTTGCTTTTGCGGCAATGCTCTGCAATCAGGTCACGGTCATCGTCGGTCATTTCCAGGCTGTCCACCATCATCAGCGTTCGGACCTCCACTGGCACCAGGTTGCGGCCCAGTTCCAGCATTTCGGGCAGGTGCGAATCTTTAAAAAACAGCTGGCCGTCCAGTTCATTGTACTCTTTGTCGAAGGTTCCGCCTGTAATAAAAATCCGGATGCTCATATTGGAAAGATTGCTGTAAAAATAGGCGAAGAAACGGGCCCGGTTTCAAACACCCGGGCTACCTACGGTAATTCCTGCACAAAGCAGAAAACTTCAGAACAGTTCTGTATCTTGTTGGTGTTCTAATCAATTATCCCATGACAATACCTCTTGCCATCGAAAACGAGCAGGAAGCTTCTGTTGCCATTATTTTAAGCTGCATGGTTGGCCAGCCCGACCAACAGGTGATCGATTTCCAGTTCCGTCGTCTTTCGCTCATGCTTTCGCTTTCGCTGAAATTCCAGCATCATTCACTTGAACACATGGCCGGTAAAGCCATGCCCCTGCTGGCCGCTTATGGCAACCAGAAAGTAATTGAATACTGCGCACCATTTATTCCGGATAATTTTAAAGAAACCCTTTTTGCCATGCTCTGCGAACTGCTAACGGCTAACGGGGAGCTATTGGAAAGCGAAAGCGAGGTTTTGGGTATTGCCGCCCTTCATTTGGGCATCTCCATTGAACTGATGCGGGTGATGATCACTACTTTCCTGATGCGCAACCGGTGGAATGTGATGTGAGGACGTCAAAGGGCAGACGTGAGACGTGAAACAGTAGAATCGTTTAACCAAAACTATACTATATGTTCTTAAGCCTTGCTCATAAGTCGCTTCATGTTTACGCAGCTACCCGTGAACTTGTGAGAGCAGTTTACACGATAACAAAACTTCTTCCTGCAGAAGAAAAATTCAATATGGTGCTCCAGATGAGAAGAGCGGCATTATCTGTAAAGCTAAATTTAGCCGAGGGTGCTTCTCGCCGGTCGGTAGCAGAAAGAAATCGTTTTATTGAAGTTGCCAGGGGTTCAGTAGTAGAAATTGATGCAGCATTGGAGACAGCATGCGACCTGGGCTACTTCAAACAAGAACAACTTAGTGCTACAGGCGAAAGCCTGAACAAATGCTTTGCAATGTTATCAAGAATGATTGAGCAATAAACGGCCATTGGTTTCACCTCTCACGTTTGCCGTTTCACGTCCTGGCATCCTGCTCCATGCTTTTTCCGGCGTAGTAACCAATGGCGGCTCCTACTAAAGTTCCCAGCGCCATGACCAAATAACTAGCACCGGCGGCGAAATAGGCAATTCCCAAACCAAAGATGGCAAAGAGAATAGCCCAGATAACGCGGCCGCGTACCCGTTGGCTGGCGGGTACATCGGCGGGTTTTTGGTAGCGGTGACCGGGACGGTTGCGGCTTTGTGGCATAGTGTTCTGTTTGGTTACTCTAATTTACCCCGCACTCTTCAAAACCGGTCAGGATTTTTTGGTCGCCGCTTCAGATCCTGTTAATGCAACATCAGCCAGCTTTTTTACAGCCTCTTTAGTTACCTGCACAGCGCTGTATGGCACCTGCAAAAGACTTCCATCCGGGGCTTCGGCCAGATAACCGGAGGCATTGGCCGCCAGCGGTACCAGGTAGGTGGCTGCCTTTACCAAACCTCCATCGGCAAGCTTTTGTGCTTTTGTCAGTTTCAGTTGTGTCGTAAGTTTTTTATCCTTTACAGCCGCCGCCGTTTTCACCATAGGGTTGACAAAGGGCAACGGATCAATGGCGCCGCCATAACCATAAATGCCGAAATGCAGGTGCGCTGGTGTGGTGCGGGCATTGCCGGTATTCCCCACCAGTCCTATCACATCCCCTTTTTTCACCCGCTGCCCTTCCTGCACCAGTTGCTGATCAAGGTGGGCATAATACAAGGTATAGGGCTTTCCTTCAGGCCGCAGCCAAACAACTTTGCCACCAATACCACCTTCCCGCACACCGGTAATGTAACCATCTGCCGCAGCCACCGTCGGCGTTAGTTTAGGAGCGAAAATATCAATGCCTTCGTGACTGCGTTTACCGCCATCCCGTTGATCACCCCAGATACTGCCTACACTGGCTTTTTTACCGGAAACCGGGAAGCCCAGCGAAGGGCCCACCGAAACCGAGAGGGTGTATTCGCCGTTACGAAATAACTCCGGTTGCAGCCGCAATACATACTCGCCGGCTTCGTCAACATCAAAATGGAAAGCGGTGGTACTGGTATCGGCCGAATGCAAGGGTGCCCCGGTTTCACCCGCTCTGAATATATCGGCATACAGGGGCAGGCTGTCGCTTTTACCAGTAAGGGTAAAGCTGATTCGTTGCCCACGCCTGGCGGCAAACTGCAGTCCCAGGGCCCGGGGTTTGTCAGCATGAAAATAACCCTGCTGCCGGTAGGGCAAGGCAACGGTCACGGGTGCTTCCAAAGCCGCTTTTGAAGCCGCCAGCCAGGCCCGCCCCTCAGGCGTTTTGTCCAGCCCGCGGTCGTCCAGACCTTCGGCATAAGCCTCGTGTGGTGTTTCGGTACCGAAAATGTTGCGAACAGAAGTTCCGCAGGAGAAACTATATAGCGACAACAGGATAAAAAGAAAGGGAAGATTTTTAATTGACATGGCCAATCCTATCAGCAAACACAACACCGGAAAAGGTGAAGAAACTATTAAGGAAGGGCCGCAAATCCTAGCAAAATGTTAGGGTAATAGCGGTAAGAAAGGATTGAGGTTCCAGAACCATCCATTCTTAGCCTGCCTTGAATTCGTTATTTTTAATTCATTGCAATTGCTATGAAACAAAAATCATTCTTCATTCTTGCACAGTTGTTATTTGTGTTTTCAAACGGATCGACACAAAACGCAGCCACAACCATCCAATCTTTTTTTTCACCGGGAACGGTTTTTCACAGCAATCTTTCGTACGCCGGTGATTCGCATGATAAACACCTGCTGGATCTCTACCTCCCGGCTGGCAATAAAAAGGATCATCCGCTGGTGGTTTGGATTCATGGCGGGGCCTGGAACCACAATGACAATTATGCCGACATGGGCTACATGCGCCAGACCGTAAAAGCGTTTGTTGATAGTGGTTATGCGCTGGCTTCCATCGATTACCGTTTTAGCACAACGGCACCTTTCCCGGCGCAGGTGCAGGACTGCAACCAGGCCTTGGATTTTTTGTACCGCCAGGCCGGTAAATACGGCTACGACAAAAACCGGATAGCCTTGATCGGCTTTTCGGCCGGCGGCCACCTGGCTTCCCTGATCGGGCTTTCGCAGAACAACAGCATTCCTGATTTTTATACCGGTGGCAACAAGCCTGCCTTCAACATCAAATGCGTGCTGGATTTTTATGGACCGGCCGACCTGGTAGCGGCTTCGATGAGTACCGATACGGCCGAAAACAATGCCCGCAGTTCCATTGCCATGCTCTTGGGCGCTGTGCCGGTTGAGCGACCCGACCTGGCGAAAAAGGCCAGCCCTGTCCTTTAGGTTTGCATGATGGTAATACCCTTATCAGCAAATTAGCATTACTTACTTTCTTTTTCACCTTTTCATGTGAATAAACCTAACCACAGGCAGCGGCACATTAAGGTCCGGTCAGAGCTTTCAGGCTCATTAGCTGATGCAATCCGCGGCCTGTTTTTTCCTTAGTGTCCCTATAGCAATTCGGGCTTTTAGACCCATTATCAAGGACTAGGACGATGAGGTAAAATGGTTGGCTCATTTGCCGTGAAAGCAAAACCTAAACGATGGTACAGCACACAAAAACTTTCCTAGGCATCGATGTTTCCAAACCGCACTTTGATGTGTCGGTCGTAAAAGTTGTTAATCACCAAAAGCAACCTATGCTAACGGAACGCTTTTCCAATACCGCTGCTGGGCTGAAAGCATTCCACAAATGGCTGGTATCGCTCAAGGTGAACTTTAATGAGTACAGCCTGCTGGTGATTGAAAACACGGGCATGTATCACCGCCTGCTTTGGAAATACTGCAGCGAACATGGATTGCCCATTCACATCGGCAACGCAGCCCACATCAAGTGGAGCTTTGGTATTGCTCGAGGCAAGAACGATAAAGTGGACAGTCAGCGCCTGTGCAGTTATGCCCTCAAACACGCCGATGAGCTGAAAGCCACGCCAGTATTAGATCCCGTATTTCTAAAGCTAAAAGACCTGCTAGCCTCACGCAGTAAACTTCTCACCCAGCTGAATGGCATCTTGACGTATCTGAAAGAGTTGAAGCTCTCCAATCCTGCCTCAGTACAAACGCTCATGGAAAAAGCCCACAAAGCAGCGATTGAAGGGCTGAAAAAATCCATCTTGGAAATTGAAAAGCAGTTAAAACAACTTGTCCAAGAAGATGAGCGCATCCGCAGAAACTATCAGCTCCTGGTGAGTGTTCCAGGCGTGGGACATGTAACAGCCCTGCACATCATCAGGTGCACGAACAACTTTGCTCTCAAGGTCAGCGGCAAGCAGCTGGGCTCCTATGCTGGTGTGGTGCCATTCCAACATACAAGCGGCATTAGTATAAAAGGGCGCAACCGGGTTCATTCCATGGCCAATAAAGAACTGAAATGCATGCTCCACTTATGTGCCCTCATTGCCGTCCGCTACTACCCTGAGTTTAAACACTACTACGAGCGAAAACGAGCGGAAGGCAAACACACCATGAGCGTTCTCAATGCCGTTCGAAACAAGATTGCATTGCGTGTGGTAGCCGTTGTCAACAAACAGCAACCCTATGTGGCACCACTATCCACAGCGATTTAAAAACATTTGGTTTTACCATAGCAATCAGCTATGTGGACAAAGGCGATCCGCCTTTCCTGATCGTAAACGGGGAGAAAGATGAATCTGTCGCCAACACGCAATCGCGGTTGCTGAGTGGCTGGCTCAATGTAAACGGCGTGCCGAATGAATTGATCATTGTTCCCGGTGCCCCGCATTACGGGCCGATGTTTGATGCCCCGGAGATTCGGCAGCGCCTCTTCCTGTTTTTAAAGAAGTACTTGTAACTGTAAAGAAATTTTTCACCCAGCCACCGCAGATCAACAAGCCTGGCATCCCGGGTTAACCGCATGCAAGCAATGACAATTCGTGCCATCCGTGTAAAAATCCGTGTTTAAATGTCTTGCACGTCATACACCACCACCTTGCTCCAGAGGTGCGAACAATCGGCGATAAATTTCTGGTGAATGGGATCGTCCTGGTAGGACTTTTGGTCGGCAAGGTTATCGAAGAACATCAGTTCGGAAGCCTGGTAGCTGTGGTCCACCACATCGCGTTTTTCGGTAGCGGCCGGCACGCCGATGTAGAGTTTTTTGATCTGCTTGATCTTGCGAAGGGTTTCCAGCCCGGCAAGCAGTTTTGCCAGGTCCTCTTTTGAATCCGGGTTCTTCAGCCAAAAAAATACGTGGTGAATAATACCTTTTTTTTCGGGCTCCGAAAAAGCGGAAAGCACATTGGCGGCCAGTCCGGCCGTAATAACAGCAGATGTTGTCAAAAATGATTTGCGGCTTTGCGTGGACATGATCTGATCTTTTTAAGAAAGGTTGAATTTACTGTAAAGGAGGTTTAGGGCCGTTAAATGTTTTACACAATGATGTTGAACCTTACAAAGCCGTGTTGAAGTAGCGGAACAAATCAGTAGCGACCTAAAAACAAAAAACGCATCCGGTTCGAATGCGCTTTTTGTTCTCTTCAATTGAATATTATAAATGTTATTCCATTTTGCGAATTGCCTATTGCGCCGCCACTTCCGGTGTTGCGGCTTCCTGCGGCATCTCTGCAGCCGGGTCCATCCATACCACTTCCCACACATGCCCATCCAGGTCTTCAAAGCTGCGGCTGTACATAAAGCCATGGTCTTCGGGATCGCGGAACTGTTTGCCACCGGCCGCAATGGCCTTGTCGGCTAAATCATTCACACCATCCTTGCTGTCTGAAGAAAGCGCCAGCAACACTTCTTTTGTTTTGCTGGTATCGGCAAGCTCTTTTCCAGGGATAAACCCTTTGAAGAATGGTTCCGTCAATAGCATGGCATAAATGGTATCGCTGATCACCAGGCAGGCCGCTTTCTCGTCGGTATATTGTTTGTTGAACGTGTACCCTAACTGCGTAAAAAAATCCATCGAACGTTGCAGATCCTTTACCGCCAGGTTGATAAAAATCATGGTTGCCATTGTTATGAATTAAAAGGTGAATGAATAAGGTTTACATGTGAAGTGTTAGAAGTCGAAAGTGATTTTGAAAAATACTGCTCTTATTGTTTTTCCAGCACCGTTTTCAAATTTGCCAGACTGGTTTCAAGATCTTTTCCCAAAACAGAAGGCACAAAAAGATTCATCAGGTTCATGGGATAAGGACTGCTGCCTTCCATGCGCCAGCTTACTTTGGTTTGGTTGTCGGCAACGGTTTCAGTGATCATGCGGGCAGCGGCGTTGCTTTCAAACGGTTCTTTGAAACGCAGGGCAAAATCAATCTGCTCACCCTCACGAATGCTGCTGATTTCCTGTTCGCCCTTTCCTACTTCATTGCTTTCCCAGGCATATACAAAACCCACCGTTCCATCTTCACCGCGATACGTTTTTTTCACCTGCGGATCGGCCTGGATCCACTTGTTATACTGGTCCTGGTTTCTTGCCTGCTTTACAAAAGAGAATACCTGCTCTTTGGGTTTGTTGATGGAAACCGAACGTTCTACGTTATAATCTTTGTTAACGAATAATGCTGTCAGGAGCAATACCGCTATAATGGCAACAATGCCGATCAGGATGCGTTTTAAAATTTTCATGATGTATGGTTTTTGGTTTTATGCTTTGGGTTTATCGTAGTTTAACATCCATTGAGTACCGAATTTATCAGACAGCGCTCCAAACAAAGCTCCCCAGAACTGCTCACGAACGGGCATGAACACCTGTCCGCCTTCGGAAAGTTTACCAAACAATGATCGCAACTGCTCTTCACTCTGGCAATTGATGCTGAGTGAAAAATTATTTCCCGGTTGATAACCCTGCGGACCGATCATATCTGAAGCCATCAGCACAAAGCCGTCGCCGGTAAGCGATGCATGCATGATATCGTTTTCCTTTCCCGCCGGGCATTGCGCTTCCATTGGCGTGTCTTTGATCGGCTGCAGAAAAAGTTCACCGCCAAAACAGTCTTTGTAAAATTGCATGGCTTCACGGCAGTTGCCGTTGAAATTGAGATAAGCATTGATCTGTGTCATAACTGATGGTTGTTATCGTGATAGCTATTTGCCGATTGCTTGTTGTCAATTGCCTCTTGCACTCACCTCGCTTCCCTGTCTTCCTGCAGCAGGCCAAAAATATTGTCGTCAGGATCGGTAAAGAACGCAATCCATCCAACGGTTGGTATGGCTTTTTTTGGCCTGTACACCGTGCCGCCGGCTTGGGTAATGCGTTTTACAGCTTCGTCAATATCGTCCACCGAAATGGTGTTGATCACCGGTTGCTGCGGCCCCACTTCACGAATCACGGCGCCGTTAATGCCACGTTCCCCATCATCGCCGGTATTGGCAAACCAGTAGTCCTGTGCTCCCCACTGCTGAAACTGCCAGCCAAACACCTGCTCATAAAACTGCCGGTTGGCATCGGGGTTGGCAGAAGGAATCTCAAAATAAATGACCCGGTTGCTCATGCTTGGAGGATTTTGAAAAGAGCGTCATCACACAACAAAGGTGCGCCGCTTTTTTACCATTTGCAATGTGCAAATGCGCCGATTAAAGGGGTTGATTACGCCAAAGAGTTCCCGTATTTTTAAAAAATGAAACACATCTCTATCCTGGTTCCGGAAGGCAACTGCAGCCTGGTAAACATCGAAGGCACTCACCAGATTTTTTCGGAGATCAATTCCATGCTGGCCCGTGCCGGAAAGGCACCGATGTTTAAAGTACAACTGGTAGGGTTAAGCCAGGAAACGGCCATGTACCGCGGCCTGTTTCGCATCCATCCCGATGTATTGATAGACGATGTAAAACAAACAGACCTGATCATCATTCCGGCCATTCACGGCGAAAAAGGAAAAGTAATTGAGGACAACAAAGCGTTTCTTCCCTGGATCGCGGAGCAGTACAAGGGCGGCGCTTCGGTGGCGTCCTTGTGCATTGGTGTGTTTCTGTTGGCGGCAACCGGCTTGCTGAAAGGCAAACGTTGTGCAACGCACTGGGTAGAAGCCGATAACTTCCGGCGCATGTTCCCGGATGTAAACCTGGTACCGGAAAAGATTATCACCGACGACAGCGGCATTTACACCAGCGGCGGTGCTTACTCCTGGCTCAATCTTATTTTGTACATCGTTGAAAAACTGGCGGGCCGTGATATGGCCATTACCTGCTCCAAGGTGTTCGAAATACAAATTGAACGCAACAACCAATCGGCGTTTATGATCTTCAGCCCGCAAAAACGCCACGAAGACGAAGCGGTGAAAAAAGTGCAGGACTACATCGAAGCCAATTATGCCGAAAAGATTTCGGTAGATGACCTGGCAAAAGAAGTGGGTGTGAGCCGTCGCAACCTGGAGCGCCGTTTTCGTAAGGCCACGTACAATTCTATTGTGGAGTACATGCAACGGGTACGTATAGAGGCCGCCAAACAAACACTGGAGCGGGAACGGGAGAATGTGAATGAGGCCATGTACAAAGCCGGCTACAGCGACAGCAAAGCCTTTCGCACCACGTTTAAAAAATTTACGGGTCTATCGCCGATGGAGTACCGGGCAAAATATGTGCGGAGAGAAATTTTAGTAGAGAATTAATTTTTTCACCACAGGGACAGGAAGAACACCGCGTATCACAGAGACAATGTGTTCCTCCGTGCCTTTGTGCCTCCGTGGTTCAATCACTTAAGACAACGAAAACGCCGAGAGATCATCGGCACAAGCCCTGATCTTTTCCTGCAACAACTGTTGCTCCGCCAATGACCGTGTCAGTGACAACGCTTTCTGAAAATGCTGCTTCGCTATGGCTGGCTGCTGCAGGCCAACATAAATTTCGCCAATGGCAGTATGATAGAGATAATAATTCTCCAACCCTCTGATCGCTTCCAGTTGTTTTAAGCTTTCTTCTTTTCCGACAGCATACGAAGCGGCGATGGCCTTGTTCAAAAAAACAAATACACTGGGGTGATGATCGGCCAGAACCTGGTAGAGATAATAGATCGCCTTCCAGTCGGTGTCTTCAAACGAAGGTGCTACCGCATGCAGGTAAGCAATGGCCGCTTCAAGGTGATAAATTGATGTTTCTTCCTGTGTGGCCGCATCCAAAAATGAAAATCCTTTTTGAATCAGTGGACGATACCACTTGCTCCGGTCCTGGTGTTTTAGCAAGATGATATTCCCGCCTTCATCCAGTCTTGCCTGCAGGCGGGATGCCTGGAAACAAAAAAGAGCCAGGAGAGCATTGGTGCGGGGAAGATTGGTCAATGTTGTTTGTGTAAGCAGGTAAGCAAGACGCATTGCTTCTTCACACAAGTCTTCGCGGATCAGTTGCTCCGGGTGTGAGGAATTATAGCCTTCGTTGAACAGCAGGTACAAACAATGCAGGGCCGCATCCAATCGTTTGGGTAATTCCCGTGGAGAAGGCAGGTCCAGTGTTATGTTCTCTGCTTTCATTTTCTCCCTGGCACGGTAAATGCGTTTGGCGATTGTTTCGTCATCTTTCAGAAAAGCACGGGCAATTTCTGAAACGCTTAACCCGCAGAGGGTTTTCAGCGCCACCGCAATTTGCGATTCCACCGGGATGGAGGGATGGCAGCAGGCGAAGATCATCCGCAGTTGGCTGTCGGTGATGGCGTCTTCTTCAAAAATCTGGCTAACGGTATTGTATAAGGCAAATTCGGATTGCAGAAGGTAGGCCTGCGCCGATTCTACACGGCGGTAGGTTTTTTCGCGGCGCAAATAATCAACAGCTTTGTTTTTGGCCACCCGGTATAGCCAGGCGCTGGGATTATCGGGCAGTCCGTTGATGCGCCAGGTTTGCAGGGCCTGGAGCAAGGTATCCTGTGCAATGTCCTGTGCCGCCTGGAGATGCTGCAGTCCTAACAGTTTTGATAAAACAGCGATCATCTTTCCCGACTCATGCCGGAAAAAATGATCAACTGTCTGCTGGATAGAACCGGGCATGAGGACAAGTTTACAAATTCACGGGTTCACGAGTTTACAAGTTCTTAAACATGTGAACTTGAGAGCAGGTAAACCCGTGAACTGGGTTTACATATCAAACTTCATCACCGGGCGAACCTGCACCTGGCCACCAAAGTCATAATCGGGATAATGCTGGCATTCGGCAACCGCTTCGTCCATGTTAGCGGCTTCAATTACAAAAAAGCCACCAACCAGTTCTTTGCCTTCGGTATAAGGACCATCGGTAACGGCCGATTTGCCGCTCACCAGTTTACCACCCGGCAACAAGGCTTCGCCGGAAACATACCGGCCTTCCTTTTGCAGTTTGTCTACCCAGGTCATCCACTGGTCCATATTCGTTTGCAGGTCTTCGGGAGATGCATCTTGTTTGATGCCGCCGTGAAAAATAAGCATGAACTTTTCCATAACAGTTGATTTAAGTGTTTAAAAATGGTTTTTACGTTGACGAATGAAAAGACGCAAACCGGACAGGCGGCAAAAAATATTTTTAAAAAAGTTTTGAAGGTTCAGCAGTCGATGGTTTCAACTTCGTTGGTTTCCGTATCCAGCAGCAAGAGTCCTTCCCTGTTTTCCTCCAGTTGCGACAGCAATTCACCCCTGTTGTTCCAAACCGCCGATTGGCCGGCGCAGGTAACGCCATCGCAAGGCCCAACGCAGTTCACCAGCAACGTTGTGATGGCATGCTCCCTGGCAAGGCCGGCTAAACGATCCGCTGCCTTTGTCACACCCTCTGCAGTTTTGGCTACACTGGCCAGGTAAACTTGCGCACCGTTTTGAAGGGCCGCTTTGGCATGCGCCGGAACAGAAAGTTCATAACAGATGGCCAGTGCAATCCTGGTGTCATCACCTATCAACCCGTCATTGCTTTTACCCGGAATAAAAAAAGGGTATTCATCTGCATGCAGGTACTGCTTTTCATATACGATCATTTTTTCATCGGGATGAAAAAGTAGAAGCCCGATGGTGATGCCTTCAGCTTGTTGCAACGGTGCACCAATACCGATAATGATGTTCTGTGCAACACTCATTTCCCGGAAGGCAGCAAAGCACTTATCCTCCGGTGTTGTAGCAAGTTTATTGGCCAGCGTGGGCTCGTAACTGGTAAGAGAAAGTTCAGGAAAGATGATCATATCGGCCCGTTGCTCTGCAGCAAGCCGGATCAGTTGCAGGTGCCGGTCTGCATTGGCGGCAATATCGCCGGGATGGGATTGCATTTGCGCAAGACAGATCTTCATAATAGAAAGCTTCGGCAGGCCAGCACTAGGCGGCTCTTCACCAAAGGTATCCTGTTTATGGGCATAAAAAGAATGTCACCATTTTTACATGGTGACATTTACATTTTGTAGAAATAGGCTTTGATGTTTCCTGCGATTTAATTTTTTGCCGTAGCCGGTGGCGGTGCCGGAAGCGATGGCTTGACCATAAACGCTTTGGCAAAGCGGCCCACCAGGGTAAAATCATTTTCAGGTATCTGGGTTTCTACCGGTTTCAGTGATCGCAGGTAGGAGATCACGGCCGTCATGTCCGCATCACTCATATCAAGTCCCTGCATAAAAGGCAGTACAGCTTCGCCATTGCTCTTTACGCCGTAGCGCAGTACACGGGCTATGGCGGCATCGCTCATGGCCCCAATGCCGGTTTTGGCATCCGGCGTCAGGTTGGGCGTATAAAACGTACCGAAAGGTGTTTCAAATTTTTTAGCACCGGCCAGTGAAGGTTCTCCTCCCAGTTTTAACACCGAGTCAATATTGTTGATGGGACTGTGGCAGTGCACACAGCCTTTTGTGACCAGTGCCAGCTGTTTTCCTTTTGCAATCACGGTACTGTCAGTTGAAGCTTTGATAGCCGGAAACGGTGCCTCATATGTAAGGTGCTGACGAAGCGCTGTGGCAATGGTTACGCCAACAAGCAAAAACAAAATAACGAGGCCTGTCCATTTTAATATTTTACGCAGCATGACAATCGGTTTTGAAAAGGTTTTGATGGTTAAGGATGAAATTCAAAATTGAATTTGTTCGGACAAAAGTGATGGTTTAGGACCAATGCAAACAGCAACAAATGATTGAACTGCTATTTATGCAAAATGGAACGACGCTGCAGCGTACCGAACGGTGGAATAAACCTTTAAAATCTTGCAGCAAATGCTAAGCGCCTACAGGGATAAAGCTTTGGCTTTTGCAAAACCACCTCCCGCTACCTTTGCCGCCATGGATTATTTTAAGCGGCTCATCCACCCGTTGCAGATGGAGAAAGAAGAAGACCGCCGGCAGTACGAAAGCCTGACGTCTCACTTGCCTGTGGCCGAGCGAAGGGAAAACGGTATGACCTGGTATCCCATCGCCATCCGTGATACCGAGATTGGTCGTGGCGATTACCTGACCGTGGAAGTGGAACGCACTACCCACCAGGATCTTCTCCACCAGTTTCGCTTTGGCATGACCGCCGCCTTGTTCTCCAACCATTCACCCAAAGAAGACCGCGTTGAAGGCACCGTTACCCACATCAGCGGCAACCGACTGAAACTTTCCCTGCGGGTAGATGAATTGCCCGATTGGAGCCGAAGTGGCAAACTGGGCATCGATGCTGTGTTTGACGAAAACAGTTACGCCGAAATGGAAGCAGCGCTGAAGCTGGCGCCGGCTGTCGCCGAAAAGAGGGAAGAAGGATTGCTGGTTCAGGTTCTCACCGGCGCAAAAAAACCCACCTTCCACAGTGAAGCCATCCACTTTACCCACACAAAACTGAACGAAAGCCAGCAAGCTGCCGTAACCAAAATTCTTGCGGCCGAAAACCTGGCCATCGTGCACGGTCCGCCCGGTACCGGCAAAACCACTACGTTGGTGCAGGCCATTAAAGCGTTGCAAAAACAGGAGCGGCAAAAGGTATTGGTGGTAGCACCCAGCAATGCAGCCGTTGATATGCTCAGCGAACGCTTGTCGGAAGAAGGCCTGAATGTGGTTCGGGTGGGAAACCCGGCCCGGGTGAATGAGCGGCAGATGAATTTGACGCTGGACAGCAAAGTGGCGGCACATAACAGCGCTAAAGAAATTAAACGGCTGCGCAAACAGGCCGCTGAATACCGCGACCTGGCGCAGAAGTACAAACGCAATTTTGGTGCGGCCGAACGGGAACAGCGCAAAGCCCTTTTTACCGAAGCCCGCAACATCAGTCGCGAGGTAGAAAAAACAGAACAGTATATAGTTGATGATATTCTTTCCAGGGCTGATGTGATCACGGCCACCCTGGTAGGCGCCAATCATTACACCGTGCGAAGCCTGCGTTATCATACCGTTGTAATTGATGAAGCCGGGCAAGCACTGGAGCCGGCCTGCTGGATTCCGATTTTAAAAGCAAGAAAGCTGGTGATGGCCGGCGATCACCAGCAATTACCGCCCACTATTAAATCAGATGCAGCCGCCAAAGAACTAAGCATCACGCTGATGGAAAAAGCCGTTGCGTTGCATCCCGAAGCCGTAGTAGTGCTGGAAGAACAATACCGCATGCACGAAGTAATTGCTGGCTTTTCCTCGCAGGAATTTTACGGGGGTAAATTAAAGGCGGCGCCTTCGGTTGCCCATTGGCGTTTGCTGGAAAACGATGCGCCTTTGCAATTTATCGATACCGCCGGTTGCGGCTACGAAGAAGTGTATGAAGGCACCCGCATCAGCAATCCCGAAGAAGCGCAGTTTTTGATAAAACAGGTTCGCGATTATGTGGAAAGACTGAAAGCTGTTTATAACAAAGAAAGCTTTCCTTCCATTGCGGTGATCTCACCTTATCGCCATCAGGTGGAAGTGCTAAAAGAACTTGTTTTGGCTGACGTCGATCTGCAGGAATTTGCATCGGCCTTTTCCGTAAATACAATTGATTCTTTCCAGGGACAGGAACGGGATGCGGTGTTTATTTCCCTTACCCGCAGCAATGTCGACAGTACCATTGGTTTTCTTTCCGATATCCGCCGCATGAATGTGGCCATGACAAGGGCCCGCAAAAAACTGGTGGTGGTGGGAGACAGTGCCACCCTCTCACAATTCTCATTTTATGCTGATTTTATCCAGTATGCGCAGGAGCATGAAGGGTATCAAAGTGCATGGGAGTTGATGTAAGGTTTCAACTAACGTCCGCTTGTGAGTAGACTAAGAGCAAGTGCACAGTCCCGCTTTTGCACGGCACATTCCTGCACCTTACTCCTCCCCATACCCCAGCTTTTTCAGCCGCGAAAAAATGGCGCCTTTGTTACGGCCGAAATAATCAGCTAGTTCCGAGAGGTCCCTGCCACCAACATACAATTCAATCAACTCGGCATCCGTGTCGGCGGACCAAGGCACATAGGCATTTTTATGTTCAAGGCGACGTTCAGTATATGACTTTGCCGGCGTTTTATCCTTACCACCTTTTTGCGAGGATGCATACGGTTTTTTACCGGTTGCGTCCCTCTTCCCCTCCTGCTCTTTGGTTTTGATGACCTGGATGTGCGGTGAGGCCGGAAAGTCTTTCGGCAACAAGGCTTCCGGTATGCGCAGCAATCCTTTGGTGCGTGTTACGGCTACGTAAAGCAGGTTAATCTCTTCATTCCACTTTACCCCATTGAGCGGCTCTTTTTTCAGCTCTGCTTCGCCTTTTAGTTTTAGCAGGCGGGCTTCGGTAATGAAATCTTCCACCAGTTGCACCGCATCGTACTCCATGCCCTTGGCGCGGTGTACAGTTGAAAAAATCATCTCCGCCTTTTCCTTTTCTTCGTCGCTTACATGCTTGCTTTTTAGGGAACGGATCAGCGAGGGAATCTCATTGCCATATTCTTCCACCAGTTCTACCATCATGCCCAGTTGCACATCTTCGGTTTTTTCGATGTAATCTTCTAAATCTTCCATGCTTTTCATGGAGCGGATCAACTGGTCGCGGATCGAACTGGTATTGCCATTGTACAGGCTCAGCACATCGTATAAAGAAGCCCCGTCATCAGCATACGTATACGAATTGATGTTGCCTTCAAAATATAAATGTTTGGTGGTAGGATGTTCGGTTATAAACGTAATGGCTCTTATCAGCAGCCCCAGGTTGGTGCGGGCCAGCGTGGCTTTTGTTTTTGTTTTTGTTTTTGGCGGGCTGCCTTTTCCTGTAATGACAACCGGTGCTGTTTCCTGCAGGTGGCCTTTCCACGAAAGCACCGACTTTGCCAGGTCGGCAATATCCTGGTGAAACCGAAAGGAAGTGGATAAATCGAAACTGGCAAAGCCGGCACTTTCCAGTGAATTCACCGCATGGCGCCAGGCATAGATCTGTTGGTGCGTATCTCCAACAATTACCCTGGTGGCTTTTTGGTTCAGGAAGATGTCGAGCATGGCCGGCGAAGCATCCTGTCCTTCATCAAAAAGAATGCAATCGTAAGGCAGTACAGGATTCATCAACTGGAAACGCTTCAGGTAAAAATCATGCGTGATTTCAATCTCCCCTTTGTACATTTTTCCCAGCAGCAGGCGGGTGCCTTGTTCGATGTGCGCATAAAAATTCCGCACAAATGTTTTGGCCTTTTCATCCTGTACAATATCGAGGTAATTCAGGTCCTGCACTTTGGCTGCACGGCTGTTGCAGAAGTAATGCGTGAACTTGTGTATGTGATTGGCCAGGATGTATTCGCCGTGTTTTTCGCCACCCGCCTGTAATCCCAGGATGTCGGCAATCTCGTAGATCTTGTAATCCTGCTGGCGCACTTTGTAATTGTTGGCAATCACCACCGGGCGAAAGGCCAGGGAATGCGCCGTTTCTACTTTTACACCGTGAAGGCCTTGTGCAGCAAAACGCCTGACCGCCTCTGTTTTTACCGACCGGTTATAAGCCAGGTACAAAATGCGGGAACCCGCCGGCCGTGTAGCAGCATACTGCACAATGGTGGTGGTTTTGCCCGAGCCGGCAACGGCATTGATGCGGATATCGCCGGTAGAACGAACAATCGCTTCCTGTTCGGCGGTAAGTTTTAAAGAGGCGGGTTGTTTTTCTTTTGTTTGGGAAGAAGAAGCCATGGTGTTTTTCCCTGGCCGGCGTTTCATTCAGCAGGCCTGCAAAGGTGCAGCAAGAGCGCCTGTTTTCCCGCAGATTTTGCATTTTCTTCCGGTGGACATGAGAGAGAAAAACGTTTTCTGGAACAGAAAAAGATCATCTGCAAATCAGCTATAGTTGGTGTACGCAAGTTCTGTTGGTTTAGAAATTTTGTACAGCGTAATGGCCGGCTGTGAAGATACAGCCGGTGACGATTAAGGATGTTTGCAATCAACCGCCATGGCTTATGTCCTCATAAACCACTATTCCGAGAAGGTTTGCCTGTAAAAACAAAAAAGCGCCTCATTTCAAGAAGCGCTTTTTCGTTTTAAGGTATTGCTTACCGGTTCAGTCCTCTTTCAGAACCGGTGCTTTCTGTACCGTAGGTTCGGGCACTGCCTGTACTGCCGCCCAACAACGAACTGTCATCATCACGGCTCACCCGAAGACGGTTCTCTACATTGCGAACACCGGAGACAGCTTCCACCAGGTCTTCAGCCCGGCGCTTTTCTTCCTTGCTGCGTACGGTGCCACTTAAGATCACCTCGTTATTTTGAATCTGCACCTGCACATTCGACGCATCGACGCGATCATCCTCACTCAGCCGGTCGCAAACATCTTCGCGAATGCGGTCTTCCGAACGTTTGTAATCTTTCGGTCCTTTCCCACGGTGCGGGCCACTCACCCGGTCAATGTTCCGGCGACGTTCGGCATCATCATCGCCAAACCAGGAAGATACTTCGTCTTTGGTGCGATCCCACCAGTCGCGGTTACGATCGCTGTTATAACCACCGGTTCCCATGTACCCACCGCGGTAGCTCCGGTTGTACCGGTCGTTATATTCTCTTGCTGTATTGCCGGTATTGCGGTAGTCGTTGCCGAAGGAAGAATTAGAACGATTACCATAGTCCCTGTTGCGGTCGTTCCAGCTTTCAAAATCACGGTTGCCGCTCATGCTTTGCATCTGGTTGCGGTACTGGTTGCTTTGCATTCCCGGCCTGTCGTTATCGTTACGGCTGTTACGATTTAAACCGTATTGATGTTCATATTCATAGTTGCGCCGCCGGTCACCAACATACCCATAGTTATCCTGCTCAAGACGACTGCGGTCATAAGAAGAACTGTAACCGGCATCGCCAAAATTCTGGTTGCGTGAGCGGTTGCGATTTTCTTCGTTGTCATTATACCGGTTGCGGCTCCAGTCTTTGTCGTAAGAGTGGGAACTATCATCCCAGTTGCGGTTGTTCATTGCCATCGTTAAAGGTTTTTAAGGGTGAAACAATTTTATTTGCGGTCTATCCCACCGCAAAAAGCCTGCCTTGCCGATGGGCATTGCAGCATTTGATTACATAGAGAAAGTGCAGAGGCAGGTATAAAACGGTGTTGCGCTTCCTTGTACATAAGACATGGAATCGGCTTCGGCAAGCTCAGCCTGACAGGTTTTATGATTAACAGAATAGTGATAACCACAATGGGCTTAGAAGGAAGAATACGACCAAAACACCTTTATCGTTTCAATGCTTCCGTTAGATTTTGTCCATAGACTTCACTCACCGGAATTTTGTGTTTTCCAATGCTTACCTGGTGGCGTTCAACCTTGTCGAGTTTGGCAACGGCTACCATATACGAGCGGTGAATGCGTACAAATTTTGACGTAGGCAGGAGGGCCATTACCTCGCCAAAAGTCATACGGGTGAGAATGGTTTTATCGGTCAAAACAAACGTCACATAATTGCCGGCGGCTTCCAGGTAAAGAATATCATCCAGCATCACTTTTACCTGCTCGTAACCGGTTTTGAGAAAAAGATGATCGGCCGCCACATCGGCGTTGCGAAAGTTGTACAATTCAAAGGCCTTGTTGCAGGCCTTCATAAAACGGGCCAGCGAAAACGGCTTGAGAAGATAATCTACTGCATCTAGTTCAAATGATGTGACAGCATGCTCCGAATAAGCTGTGGTAAAAATCAGCAGCGGTTTTTTGTTCAGGCTTTGGTAGAAATCAATGCCCGAAATATCCGGCATTTTAATATCGAGAAAGATCAGGTCCACATTTTCTTTCTGCAGGTACTCCATCGCCTTAAAGGCATCGGTAAACGTAGCCTTCAGTTCAATAAAAGGCACCTTGGCAGCATGCGATTCAATAATGTTCAACGCGATGGGTTCGTCGTCAACAGCAATGGCTTTCATTCCGGCTTTTTTGTTTTTGGCTTATAGCAACTGCAAGGTAAGATGAACAAAAAACTCTTTGCCGGTTTCGCGAATGATCAGCTCGTGACGACGGGGATACAAAAGCTGCAAACGCTGTTTTACATTGTTCAATCCAATGCCGCTTTTGTTTTTTTCCGGATCGTTTTCCGGACGAATGTGCTTGCTGTTGTACACATCGAAATTGAGTGTTCTGTCCCTTACCTCCAGCGTGATTTTAATATGCGAAGGTTCACGGAAAGAAATGCCATGCTTAAACGCATTCTCTACAAACGGAATCAGCAGCATGGGCGCAATCTGCACCGGTGCCAGGGGCTGTTCAATATTGGCTTCAATCTTTACAATGGGGTTAGCATCGGTGCGAAGCCGCTGCAGGCTGATGTAGTTATTGAGGTAATCGATTTCGCGGGCCAGCGATATTTTTTCCTGCATGTTTTCGTGCAGCATAAAGCGCATCATGTCGCCCAGCTTTTCTATGCCTTCGCCGGTGCGTTGGGCACCTTCCTGAAGGGCCGTACCGTAAATCGTATTCAGTGCATTGAACAGGAAATGCGGGTTGATCTGCGACCGCAGGAAATCAAAATTGGCAGTGGAGCGACCGAGTTCTTTTTTCAGGACAACCAGTTCCTCCGTGGTTTTCATCTGCCGGCGGTATATGATCCACAACAGCGGGGTGGTCAGGAAGAAATGCAGCATGGCGTTCATAGACGCTAACTCAGGTGCGTGGTAACGATCGCCCATCAGGGTGTATAACAAAGCAACCGGTGGCCAGGACAAAACCAGGATCAGCAGCGACCGGAAAAGATAATTGAGGAAAGCCCGTTTTCTACCCAGTACAGCGGGAATAACCGACTGAAAGTACCAGTAATAAAGCAGGATGCCGAAAGGCCCGCTGATACTCCATAGAATAAGAATAGGCCGCTCAGCATCGCCGAACGCTAAGAGCAGCATGGTCACGACCCACATACCCAGGGCAAGGAAAATATTCCGGGTCATGCCGGCAAGTTTGATCTGTGCGATTTGGTTGATTGCTTTAATCATTTTCATTACAATATTCAGGACTAATCGAATTGATGCTGTAAAACAAAAACTTTCTGGGGCACCGCAAAAGCAAAAGTGATGAAGAAGGAAGATTATGTGATGAAGCCGGGCAGATCAACCGACAATTACCAATCAGCAACAAGCAATGTAGGGACAGGCCATGGCGTGTCTGCAAACGGCAACAATATATCCGCAACCGCCGGTAGCAACAAAAATGACGGATTTATATTCCGAAACCGATTCATCACACAAGAGTAAGGATTCATCACATTCAGTCGCCACGCAAAGAATGGAAGGCTAATCTTGTTTGACATCGCAACGCCTATTCTTTCATTAAAACAATATTGCGTGAGCAACATTATCATTAAAACCGACGGCCTTTGTCATAGCTATACCAAAGGCGCACCCACCCTCACAGGCATAGACCTGACCGTGGAGCGGGGACAGATTTATGGTTTCTTAGGGCCAAACGGCTCGGGCAAAACCACAACGCTTAGTCTTTTACTGGGACTCCTCCCGGTGCAAAAAGGCAGCATTCACATTTTTGGACAGGATATCCGGACAGACCGGGTAAGCATTCTGCAAAAACTGGGTTCGCTTGTGGAAGCGCCGTCCCTGTACGGTCACCTGACGGCCCGCGAAAACCTGGAGGTCTACCGCAGCCTTTACGGCGTAAGCAAAGAACGCATAACCGAAGTGCTGGCAACCGTTGGCCTGGCAACCGTATCGCAAAAAACCGTTAAACGGTTTTCGCTGGGGATGAAGCAACGCCTGGCGGTTGCGATTGCCCTGTTGCCCAAACCAGAGCTGCTTATTCTGGACGAACCCACCAACGGCCTTGACCCCAACGGTATTATTGAACTGCGGGAACTGATCAAAACTCTCAACCGCGAAGAAGGCATGACTATCCTGGTGTCGAGCCACATCCTGGCCGAAGTGGAAAAAATGGTGAGTCATGTGGGTATCATCGCCGGTGGCCGCCTGATCTTCCAGGGATCGCTGCCGGAGCTACGGGGCCTGCAGCAGGGACAGTCCATTCTGCAGATCCATACATCGGATAACGAAGCGGCCAGCCGGATCCTGGAAGACTACCAGCCCGAATGGCTGCCCGATACGCTGTGGGTACGGGTGGAACATCCTCACCAGGCCGCTGCCATCAATCGCCGGCTCATCAACCATGACCTGGATGTGTTTCTGCTGCAGCCCAAAGCCAACAACCTTGAACAATTATTTATTGACCTGACAAATAATCCCGTATGAACATCGCCGTTAGCTTCCGCTCCGAACTGCTAAAAACCAAACGCAGCTCCATCTGGTACGCCTGTGTGCTGATTGCCCTGGTTGTGCCGGCGATCCTGGTACTCAGTACCATCAATAACAGCGAGGAAATCAGCCGGCTGGCGGCCGAGCCCTGGCAACGGGTTTACCGGCTGGGTGGACAAATGCTGAACCTCCTGATGCTGCCCCTGTTTACGGTGCTGGTGTGCACCCTGCTGCCACAGATTGAGTATCGCAACAATACCTGGAAGCAGGTACTGGCCGCACCGCAAACCTATGGACAGTTGTTCCTGTCCAAACTAGCGGTACCCCTTTTTATGGTCCTGCTTTTTTTGTTGTTGTTTAATTCCCTGCTGATGATGGCTACCGTACTGCTGGGAACCCTATACCCCACCATACGCCTGGCCGATCATCCTATTGACTGGATAGATGTGCTGCGCTTTAACGGGCAAACCTTGGGTGCTATCCTGGGAATACTCGGCTTTCAGTTCTGGATGGGACTGCGATCGAAAAGTTTTATCCTGCCAATTGGCCTGGGTGTGGGTCTTTGGATTCTTTCCGCCATGCTGGCGTTTGAATACAAATGGGTCTACGCCGACCGCTTCCCATTTGCCTTCCCGTTCCTGAGTGTTTATCCCAAATATGCCGGCAAAGTACCAACGATGCTTTGGTACTCCGGTGGCTATTGCCTGTTGTTTTTGGTCCTGGCTTTTGTGGAGTTCCGGGTGCGGAGGCCAAGAGCGTAAGAAACGAATACAGGCATCACCAAAAGCAAAGAAAAAGGAATGACATGCAGAAGAGTACACTTTAGAAAAGGGATGCTCACTTCCTGTAAAAAGAAAAGCAGGCATCGCCCTTGAAAGTAGCGATGCCTGCTTTTAAATTATGTTTTGTCTTTTATAACGATACCCATTTGGCAACGCCTACTTCCTGCCATTTACCCTTAGCTTTTCAGCGGCTGTCCTACGGGGATAGAGCAATCATGGCCGGGCTGTCCGTGGGCAGGATTGAGGCGAGCATTGCCGTTGACGGGCTGCGTCAGGATGGGTGGCGGTACCGGTGGCGGCGTTTGCAACTGGATAGGTGAAGGGCTGGTTCCTGTGGCCGGGGCAGCGGCATTGCCAGCCGGACTGTTTAGCGGGGCACCAACCGGAATATCACAGCGGTGTCCCGGTGCGCCGTGTTCAGGATTAAGGCCTGCCGTTGCTGTTTTGGGAGCCGGCTGTTGGGTAACCGGTGCGGCAGGTGTTGCTTGACCAGAACCGGTTACAGGAAGGGCTGGCGCATTGAATGTAGCCGGGGCGGATGAATCCGGTGTCGCTTCTTTGGGTGTACCCGAGTTTTGGCAGGCGGCTAAGACAAGGGCCGAAAGGGCAAGGCCCATAATTTTATTCATGGTGGAAAAATTGATGATTTAATAGGATGAAAGTAGTGGAAAACCGCTAAAATTGCCAGCAAACCGCTGTTAAAGCATCATAATTTTAACGGTAAGGCATCAGATGATCGTTCCAATTACAGTCAAAGGCTGTTTCGAAAAACACCTTCTTTCCTCTGTCTGAACAGATATGGCTGCATTTTTTTGTAAATTAGGCCAACCAGCACAATTCTACCACGCTGTCAGTATCCCATTTCCGATTTAATTCTACGTCAATGACAAAGGCATTTACTGTAGCATCCTGGAATGTTGAGCATTTTAAAAACAATCCCGACCGCATTATACGGGTATTGCAGTTTTTAAAAGAACAAAACCCCGATGTATTTGGCTTGTACGAAGTGGAAAGCGCGGATGTTTACGCTGCGCTGGTAGCCCAAATGCCCAATTACCAGTTTCACATAACCGAAGGGCCGCAAACGCAGGAAATCCTTGTTGGCGTAAAAAAAACGATAACAGCATTTTTCACACAGAAGGTTGCCTTTAAATCCGGCAACACCTACCTGCGCCCTGGCGCCCTGCTAACTGTAAATGTGGATGGCGCCGATTACCCAATTCTTTTTCTACACACAAAAAGCAGCACCAAACCCATAGGTCTGGGCCTGCGGGACGATATGTTTGAACGGGCCTTTGCTTTTCGGGAAACGCTCGACAAGGCTTCCGCTGCGGCCGGGGAGGGTCCGGCCAATTATATTTTTTTGGGCGACCTGAATACGATGGGCATGAGCTACCCCTTCCAACGGGAAATCATGGTGGATTTCGAACTGCGAAAACTGGACGACAGCGCAAAAAAAGCAAAGATGATCCGTCTTGATAAAAGCCAGCCCGTCACCTGGTGGAATGGGACAAGAAGGCTCGATCCCAGCAACCTCGATCATGTAATTGCAGCCAGTCACTTACGCTTTAAAAATTTTGGCGGCGCTCCGGTAGACGTCCGGGGATGGCCCCAGTTGGAAACAGAATCCGAACAGGTAAAGTGGATTGATACCTATTCCGACCATGCTCTCCTTTTCTTCCAGGTAGAAAAGATGGGTGAATAGTGTAACGAATATGCCAGCTTTGTAAGAAGAGAACTTGCACAATCATTTAAACAAAAACTGACGTGCAAGGTATTATCTGCTTAAGAACTTCTCCAAACTTCCCTACCCTCTTTTACAAAACATGAAAGGCTTGAAGAAAGCGCAACATTGCCAAAGTCAATACAGTAACGGGCAGAAACAACCGTAAATAGGGACAGGTTGAAAAACCATTGTCATCACGCAACGCCATCTTTCTTAAATAAAATATAAAAGAAATTCACAGAACACGGAATGAAGAAATGGCTCGTTATGGAAACACAACCAACAAACCAAAGCCCAACTTCATGAGACCTTACAAACGTATTGAAAACCTTCTGCGTAGTGTTTCGTCGCTGAAAGAGATGTATGCCGTACACCAAAACTTTAAAAAAAATGCCTGCTATGCTCCCGGCCATTATTATTCCGTAATTGTTTCTGTAGAGGAGATCCGGACAAAAGAAAACGAGATCTGGCAGAAAGAAAAAGAGGATGGCATTGTAGGCATCGACATGCAGGCAGAAAAGCAGATCCAACTGCTCAATAGCCTGCAAGCCTATTACCCGGAACTTCCGTTTCATTCTACCCGGCAGAAAAATCTCCGCTACTATTTACAAAACGATTTTTTTTCGTATACCGACGGCATCCTGCTTTATTCCCTTATGCGGCACTATAAGCCGAAGCGCATCATTGAAATCGGGTCCGGCTTTTCGTCCGCTGTGATGCTGGATACAGCCGAGATCTTTTTTCAGAACAATGTTCAGTTGACCTTTATTGAGCCGTATCCGGAGCGGTTGTATTCCCTCATCCGGAAAGCGGACAAAACTGCTACCACTATAATAGAGCAAGGGGTTCAGGCTGTGCCCCTCGATGTATTTGCGCAACTGGAAGCAGGCGATATCCTGTTTATCGACAGCTCGCATGTGGTGAAAACCGGCAGCGATGTCAATTATATTCTTTTCGATATTCTTCCGCTTTTAAAGCCGGGTATACTGATCCACTTCCACGATGTATTTTACCCCTTCGAGTATCCAAAGAACTGGGTTTTCAATGGACGCAACTGGAACGAAAGCTATTTCCTGAAAGCCTTCCTGATGTATAACCAGGATTTTGAGATCAGACTGTTCTCCGATTACCTGCACAGACACCACCAACAGGCTTTTGCCGGGATGCCGCTTTGCTATCAGAACACCGGCGGAAGCTTATGGCTGGAGAAAAAGTAATCAGAAAGATTTTAGGTAATAACTGTTTTTGATGTGAAACGTTATCGGACGGTAAAGCGCCAATTGTTCCTTATTTTAAACAACGAATTTTACGAACCAGCAAACCTTTCTTTATGCGATCCCTTCAATCGTCGTTAAACAACGAAGTCACCACTTTCCTAGATAGTAAGCCGCATCCCTTCCGAAAGGAAATAGAACAGTTGCGTCACTGCATTTTAGCGGCGCATCCCGAACTAACGGAAACCATTAAGTGGAATGGTCCCAACTACAGCCTGGCCAACCAGGACCGGATTACCATAAGGATTCATCCGCCCAAACAGGTGCAACTGATATTTCATTGTGGGGCGATAAAAAAGGAAGCTCCGAAAGAAAAGCTGATCACAGACAACAGTGGCCTGCTGGAGTGGAAAACAAATGACCGGGCTGTGGCTACCTTCCGGAACAGGACAGCCATTGAAGAAAACAAGGAAAACCTTACCACGATTATCAGGCAATGGCTTGCCGCTACATCCTAATAACCAAAATTAAAAAGCGCTTCCCTACTGGAAAGCACTTCTTCCTGCTTTACAATGATCCTTATGGCAATGTTACGGCCAGTATATTTCCGGGTTGTTTGTTACCCTCATTAGAGATGTACAATTCGCCCTGCGGGCTAAAGGTGAGTCCTTCGGGCTGTTCAAAGGTTTTGTCCAGTTGCACCAGGTTTTTTATGCCGCCTTTGCTATCTATGATCAGCAGGCGTGATTTGGGACCATCGGTGACATAAATCTCACCTGTGGAAGGATGAATACCCAAGGCCGAAGGCTTGACGGCCTTGCCTTTCTTGCCCTTTTTTCCTTTGCCGTCAGCAAAGAGCTCGTGTGCCAGGTCAATCTTATAAACCGGGTCTTTTGCCAGCTTTTTCGTCGCCAGGTCAAAACCATAAATGCCTTTGTAATCGGCACCACTGGGTTCTTCATCTTTGATGGCTAACAGCAGACGGTTAGCGGCTTTATCGTAAGCCAGGCCTTCTACGTTGTGCTCCACCGTGAGTGGGGTATTGTGCTGGGCTGCTTTCCCGCTTTTCATATCCACTTCAAACAACTTTCCATCGGCACGCACCACCCAGGCTGTTTCACCAACCATGGCAATGTCTTCAAAATCCCCGGCCCCTGCAAACGGAATCTCTTTTTCTATTTTACCCGTTGCTGTGTTGTAGATGTAAATAATACCTTGTTCATCCTGAACACAGGCAAACCGTTCACCATCCATGTAAGCAATGCCTGAGATTTCCTTTAACACGGCAGGCATGTTCCACTTCTGCGCAATTTTAATGTCATCTGCCCAGGCGGCGTTATCCGAACGATCGGTTTTTGTTTCGGTTATGACGGCGGCCGTATTATTGGACTTTGCACCTTTTACCACCCCGGTAATATCCCGCCAAAAAATAAATCCGCCTATAAGGACTACAATTATCACTATCAATCCAAACCGCATACAATTCTATTTATTTGTTTACAAATTAGGTTTATCTCTGTTTTCTTAATCCCAGAATGCAGTGCTGCTGTCTTCTTTACCATCTGCCAAAAGCACAAGCTTTTTATCTTTTTTACCACTTGCTTCCAGTTCCAATTGATAATACACGGTACTGCCTTTGGTTACCTTTTCCACTTCGTCGATGGTATAGTCGGCATATTGCGCCTGAATCGAAGAAAGAACAGAAGCCGGAAGTTCTGCTGTTGCTATATCCTGCTTTTGCAGCATCACCTGTCCTGCTTCGGTCACCTGTACGGTTACGTCTACACTATCGTTCAGGTCAATTTCTGCTTCGTAAAGATTGCCCAGCTTTTTCCATTCCACGTCATCTTTCGCCGGGTACTGTTCGCTGATAGCATTCAGCACCACCGAGGGTACTTTGCTCGATGATATTTGCTGGTTGCTGCAGGCCGTTAACAGTCCTGCCACTACCAAAAAGCCAACAAATTTTTCTTTCATACACATTCCTTTTATTTATCACAAAGTTCCAAACCAAATTTGGAAAGAATTGGGAATGGCAAATCCTTATCGGGAAAACTGCACGTTAAAATTATGCTTACCGGAAAATTGGTAGGATATACTAAAACCGTAGAGATCGGCTATTGCTTTAACAATGGATAGACCAAGACCAGTAGAGGCCCCGGAGGTAGATTGCTTATGAAAGCGGGTGAAAAGGGTATCGCCGTACAAAGCTGTCTCACCTCCTGTATTGGAAACGTGGAGAAAATTTTCCTGCAACATTACCTCTATCGAACCCCCGGCCTGATTATGCACCAGCGCATTTTTTAATAAATTGGTAACAAGAATGGCCGCCAGGTCAGCATTCATCTGCAGAACAATGATTGCTTCTTCCCGCAATGAAACCGTAATCTGGCGGAAAGCAAACTGGTCTTCAAAATCAGCAGCAAGCCTCTTTACCACTTCATTCAGGTTGACCGATTCTGTTTCCGTAAACTGCCGGTTTTCGATACGCGACAACAGGAGCAATGACCGGTTAAGGCGTGTGAGCCGTTCCAGGTTATCCAGGGCTGCCGCCAGCAGTCGCGATTGTTCATCATTCAGGCTGCCCGTTTCTGCCAGCGCTTCCAGTTTGTTGATGCTGATGGCCAGTGGGGTTTGCAATTCGTGCGACACATTTTCTATCAGGTGCTTCTGGCTGTTGTAGCTGTGAATATTGCTTTGCAACAGTCGCTGTACCGCATCGTTCAGCAAACGAAATTCTTCGATCCGCGCCGGAGGCAGTTCAAGCGATGGCTTTTCCAGCCGGAATGTTTTTAATTGTTTGAGCAAGCGGTAAAACGGTTTCCAGATGCGCTTGAGCACCACGTTGTTCAGGAGAAGAATAGTAGCAAGCAACCCGAAATAAAGCCAGAGCAGGGCATAAAAAAGTTCCAGCACCAGGTCGTCTTCTTCTACCATAGAGGTGTAGACACTCATTTGGTAATAGCGTTCTTTGTGTAAGAAAACGGTTCGCAAAAGGCGCACCGGTTCGTACTCTTTTTCGTTCTGCATGTACATGGTGGTGTCGATGTACTGGTCCCGAAAATTGAGAGCCTTTTCCGCACTGATCTCCCGGATCAGGAAACCACCTTCAATAAAATCCTGCTGTTTCAGCAGTGTGGAATCAACGGTTATTTTTTGGATGATCAGACCTTTCTGGTTATCGAGACCATCATCAATGCTGTCGTAAATTTCATCGAGCATGGCATAATAAAACAGGGCTGCCCAAATGGAGATGATCACCAGCAATACACCAGCTAAATAAGTCGTGGTATAATTCAGCAGCTTCATGTTTCCACCAGTTTATACCCTACGCCATACACGGCGCTGATCTCGGCTGTGGCGCCATGGTCTTTCAGTTTTTTGCGCAGGTTTTTGATCTGCGAATAAATAAAATCAAAGCTGTTGGCTTCGTCGATGGTATCGCCCCACACATGTTCGGCCAGCGCTGTTTTGGCCACAAGGCGATTTTTGTTGGTCACGAGGTAAAGCAACACATCGTATTCCTTGCGGTTGAGCGAAAGCTGCTGGTCGTTGACACTGGCTGTGCGGCCTTCGGTGTCGATGCGCAGGTTACCCAGTTCCACCACGGTGCTTCCCCCAAGGGTTTTGCGGCGAATGATGGATTTTACCCGGGCATGCAGTTCGGCCATGTGGAAAGGTTTGGGCAGGTAGTCATCAGCCCCCAGGTTTAAGCCGGCCACTTTGTCGTCGATAGAACCTTTGGCCGAAACAATGATCACCCCGCTTTGTGTGCCGTCCTGCTTTAATTCCTCCAGCAGGGAAAGGCCATTGCCACCCGGCAGGCCAATGTCCAACAGAATACAGTCGTACTGGTACACACCCAGTTTTTCCCGGGCCGCGTCATAGTTGCCGGCCGTCTCTACTACATAGGCTTCTGTTTCCAGCGACCGCACAATGTTTTCCCGCATTTCAGGTTCGTCTTCTATCACCAAAATCTTCATGAATTTTCTTAAACGTCTTGCAATGCCAACACTACTAAAACTTTCTTGCCACCCTGTGTTACCACGTTGGAAAAGCTTCTGTCGCCATACAACCTTCAACAGCGCAATTAGCAGTCATTCACCGAAAGAGAATATTTTTACCCGGTTGCCACCATGCTTATGTTCGAATCGATCTACCGTTACATTCTTTCGTTTGTGTCGCTTACCGAAAAAGAAAAAGCGCTTTTTGAAGAGGCGTTCACCTTTCGACAGGTGCCAAAAAAATTTGTTTTGGCTGAAGAAGGCAGGATTTCACGGGAGCTTTATTTTATTGTAAAAGGACTGGTGCGGTTGTACTATACCAAAGACGGCGAAGAGATCACAGGATTTATTTTTCGCGAAGGATTGTTTGCCAGCAGCTACGATAGTTTTTTGCGGCAGGCGCCGAGCATTCAAACCCTGGAAACGCTGGAAGACTGCGACCTGTTGGTGATCTCTTACAACCGGCTGCAACAGTTGTACGAGGAGCTTCCCAAAATGAATATCGTGGTGCGCAAAATTGCCGAGCAGCGTTTTATCAATGCGCAGCAGGTGCTTTCATCTTTTATCCTTGACAGCCCGGAAGAACGCTACCGCAAATTTAGAGCGCAGCACAGCGATTTGTTGCTGCGGGTGCCGCATCATATGATTGCGTCGTATTTAGGCATTACACCGGTATCGTTGAGTCGCATTCGGAAACGAATGCTTGGGTGATGTTGGCTGCCCGTAGGGACACGCTCCTGGCGTGTCCTTTGAATTTGTGCGTTGAGATTTTTAGCAATCATCTGCTTGCAAACAGGTTTTTCGTTAGGTAGTTTTTCTTTCCACCTTTTCTCTTGGAAAGAAAAGGTGGAGCCAAAAGTTCAAGGAAAAGGCAAATGCTCCGCTGCCTTTTCCAAGCCAGCGCACAACAGGCATGCATTACACGTTGCTTGTTTCTCTATTGACACCCTCTTTTTTCACCCATAATCTTTACTACAGGTTGCATGAGGTTATTCCCTTTTACTGGCTTTTGAAGTAAGCTACTGCAGGCGCTGTATTGCACTATTCTTTTCCTACAGCAATAAGATGCGTTAGCCCATGCGCAATAAGGCGCTGAACCAGGGGGTAAAGGGATATGTAGAAAATGTTGTTTGAAATTATTTACCAACGTAGGGACACGCCGCTGGCTTGTCCTAAAAATTCAAATGAACATGTCACCTCCAGACACTGTTACCGGAAGGAAGAATAGCAAGAAGCACAAACCGTCACAGCATTCCCGTTTGAGAAAGAACAGTTCTATTTACCAACCTACTAGCGAATATCCAATAGCAACTATCCATTATCCACTATCCAACCACCCATTTCTTTACAATTGTTAATGGTTCAAGGCTGCCCTCGCTTCTACTTTTGTCTCATCAAACAAAGAACATGAACAGGCAAATCAAAACAGAAATAGTTATCAACGCATCCAAAGAAAAAGTCTGGAACATTCTCACGGATTTCCCAAGGTATTCAAACTGGAACCCGTTTATCGTGAACGTGGAAGGACAACTGGCCAAAGGCAAAAAACTAAAAAACACCCTTCGAAACGGTGAAAAAACCATGGTGTTCAAACCCACGGTTCTTTCGGTTGTGCCTTACCGGTACTTCGACTGGCTGGGCAGCCTTTTTGTGAAGGGAGTTTTTGATGGACATCATTCTTTCGAGATTGAAGAACTGGGCGCCAACCAGGTAAAGCTGATTCATGGCGAAACCTTCTCCGGGATTCTTTCCGGTGCCATCCTGAAAAAGATCGGCGAGGACACCCGTACCAATTTCATTCGCATGAACCAGGCCGTGAAAACCCTCGCCGAACAGTCTGGCCAATAGGCAATAGGCAATTGACAATGGGCAATTTGCAAGTTGCTTATTGCCAATTGAACTTATTCCTCCGCCTTGTTCTGCAGCTTCATCAGCGCCGTGTAGGCATTGGCCGTGATCACCGTTTGCTTCAGCAGGTCCGTTTCGTTTGATGTAATGGCTGTTTTCCCATCCTGTGTGGTCCCTACAACTACGGCCTGCATGCGAAACTGGCCGGGCGCCTCCTGTACAAATACGTAGTGATTGTTTACCCAAAGCACCACGGCTTCTTCGGGAACGGTAATGGCTTCCTTCGTAGTGGTTTCAATCACGCCGTTGGCAAACATGCCGGGCAGCAGTTCTTTGTGCGTAGCGGTAAAATGACAATGCACGGTGGCACTGCGGTCGTTATCCAGGTTGCGGCTGATCAGCTTTACCCTCGCCTCGTAAGTGCGGCCAGGATTGTTAGCCAGGGTTACGCTTACCCGTTGTCCCTGTTGAATCTGCGGCAGGTCTTTTTCAAAAACTTTTAAGGCCAGGTGAATATCGGCAGGGTTCACCAACTCAAACAAAACATCCGAAGGATTAACGTATTTACCGATGTTGACATTCACCGCCGACACATACCCGCTGATGGGTGCATTGAGGGTAACGGTTCGGCGTATGTTGTTCTCCGTTAGCGAAGCCGCATTGATGCCCAGCAACTGTAGTTTCTCACGCAGGCTCCCTACCATAATGCGTTGCGTCTGGTATTCGCTCTGCACCTGTTCCAATACCTTGTCGCTGGTTGTTTTGGTCAGATTGAGTTGCCGCTGCCGCTCGTATTCTTTCTGCAGGAAACCGGCCCTTGAACGGGCCACCAGGTAATCCTGTTGCATCTGGATGATAGAAGGATCCTGCATGACGGCCAGCACCTGGCCGCGGCCCACATACATGCCCGGCATCAGTTTGGTAGAAAGGAGGTAACCGCCGATAGGAAAGCTGACGGAAACTATATTCTGCGGCGGCACTTCGATGGTGCCGGCCACTTTTAATGTAGCACTGGTAACACCTTTTTCCGGTTTGCCCAGGGTCATGCCGGCCAGCTTCATTTCATCTGCTGTCAGCAGCACGGTATTCTCATCTACCGTGGTGGTCGTTTCGGTTTTTACGGTTGCCTGTTCTTTGTTGCCACAGGCAAAGAGGCTGAAAAGGAGTATGCTGAGGAGAAGGTTATTCTTCATTCGTTCAGGAATTTAATAGTTGGAATAGGCAGCTAGTTCAATGACGGTCTCGTTCCAGGTTTGCAGGGTAGAAAAATAATCGGCTTCCAGTTGAATGGCCTGGTTCACCAGCAGGATCCATTCCAGGTGACTGATATCGCCGCTACCCAGTTTCAGGCTGGCCTGCTCCCGCAGGAGGCGGGCCTGGCGAAGGGCATGTTCCTCGTAATACCGGACCTGGCCCTGGGCCTTGCCATATTGCAGCAGCAGGCTTTCCAGCACCGTCTTTTGACGGCGATAGGCTTCTTTGTAGTCGGCACCGGTGGCTTCATACTGTATCTCGCTGGCAGCAATGCGGGCCTTTTGTGCCTGTCGGAAAAGCGGGATATTCACGCCGGCCTGCACCGACGAAAAGCGGCTGCCGCCACCAAAGAATTTTTCCACGCCATCAATGTTCTGCACCCCGCGGAGCGACTGGTTGAAATAACCAATCGAAACCTGTGGCAACAGACCTGATTTCTGCACGGCAATGTTTCGCCCGGCCACCTCCTGTTCCTGCTTCAGGGCACGGAGGGAAGGATGGTTGACAAGAAGAGAGACATCCGGCAAAACGGTCAAGATAGCTTTGGCACTGTCGCCAACCGGTGTCAAAACGGTTCCGGTATTGACCAGGATACTGAACTGCGTTTGGGCTGTCTCCAGGTCGGCCTCCAGCCATTGCAACTGCGCCGCAATCTGCATGCGCTGGGTTTCGGCGGTTGTTTTTTCCAGTACATTGATATCGCCAACGGCAAAACGGCGGTCCTGCCGTTCCAGAAACGATTGGAACAGGCTGTCTGACCGCAACAAGAGCGACCGCCTCTCCCGCAGCAGGAGTACCTGGTAATAAAGCGCCGTTACTTCTTTGCGCAATTGCCAGCGAATGGCCGCTTCGTCCAGTTTCAAAGCATTGGTTTGTGCCTGCAACAATTGCCGCTGCCGGCGATACACCACCGGGAAGGAAAAGCTTTGCGATATACCCAGGCGTGTATCAGCGTAGGCGCTGTTGAAATTGCCGTACTCGAATGTGCCGTTGGTGGCCGGGAGGTCCACGGCCGTTCCTTCGGCTTTTTGTGCCGCCAGGGTACGCAGTTGGGCCGCCTGCAGGCTGTAGTTGCGGGACAGCGCCGTATCCAGCGCGGCCTGCAGCGTTATTGGCGCTTGTGCTTTGCCGTTAGCGGCTGCCAGCAAGACAAAAAGCAAGGGCAGCCAGGCCTTAACGGCAGTAAATGATTTTTTCATTTTGTTTTTTTTCAGCAGGGAAAGTTGGCTGTTGGTTTCAGACCAGCGGTAGAGCACCGGCAGTACAAACAGCGTAAGCAGCGTAGCCGTGATCAAACCACCAATCACCACGGTGGCCAGGGGTCTTTGCACTTCGGCACCGGCGCCATTGCTCAGGGCCATGGGTAAAAAGCCCAGCGAAGCCACGGAGGCCGTCATGAGCACCGGCCGCAAACGGGTTTGCGTTCCGTGAAAAATGCGTTCGCGGATATCGTGTAAACCGGTTTGTTTCAGGTGATTGAATTCAGTGATAAGCACAATGCCGTTGAGCACAGCCACACCAAAAAGGGCAATAAAGCCAATACCGGCAGAAATGGAGAACGGCATATCCCGCAGGAGCAGCGCAAATACACCACCAATGGCCGAAAGCGGAATGGCCGAATACACCAGCAAACCTTGCTTAATAGAGCCAAAAGCAAAATACAGCATGAGGAAGATGAGCAGCAGGGCCACGGGAACGGCAATGCCTAACCGTTTTTTGGCGGCCAGCAGGTTTTCAAACTGTCCGCCATAGGTTACATAATATCCTGCCGGCAGTTTGAGCTCCCTGTCTATTTTCTGTTGCAATTCGTTTACGATGCTTTCCACGTCGCGGCCGCGGACGTTAAATCCGACAGAGATCCGGCGCTGGGCATTTTCCCGCTGGATCTGGTTGGGACCTACTTTGATATCGACAGCAGCCACCTGCTGCAAAGGAATCTGCATGCCGGAAGCAGTTTGCAGTTGCAGGTTCCGCACGTCGTCAATTCCTTTCCGAAGGTCACCTTCCAGCCGTACCACCAGGTCAAAGCGACGCTCGTTTTCAAATACCTGTCCGCTGACAGCGCCGGCAAAGGCCGCCTGCAGCGTGTTGTTTACATCGGTGATGCTCAAACCAAACTGCCGCAGGGCCGCCCGGTTGTATTCCACTACAATCTGCGGCAGGCCGGTGATGGCTTCCACATACACATCCCGGGCACCGTCCACGCTGTTCACCATCTGCCCCATGCGTTCGGCATGGCGGGCCAGGGTATCAAGGTTTTCGCCAAAAATTTTTACCACCACATCCTGCCGGCCGCCGGTCATCAGCTCATTAAAACGCATCTGCACCGGGAATTGGAAACCGGTAGTAATGCCCGGTACCGCCGCCAGCGCCTTGCTCATTTTTTCCGCCAGTTCGTCAAAGGTTTCAGCAGAGGTCCATTCATCTTTGGGTTTCAGAATCACCATCAGGTCCGAAGCTTCCATGGGCATAGGATCGGTGGGAATCTCACCGCTGCCAATCTTGGTGACCACTTTTTCCACCTCGGGGAATTTTTGCAGGAGAACCTTTGCTCCCTGTTGGGTTGAATTGATCGTGGTGGTGAGCGAGCTGCCGGTCAGTACCCGGGTATCGATAGCAAAATCGCCTTCTTCCAGCTTTGGAATAAATTCACCACCCATGTTCATCAGCAATACAACAGCCACTACAAAAAGTGAAAACGCAGCACCCACCAGCAGCCGGGGAATCACCAGTGCTTTCACCAGGGCCCGTTTGTACCAGCGCTCCAGCCGGGTCATCATCTTATCGGAAAAGGTTGGCTTGTGCCGGATTTTTTTGCTCAGCACCAGGGCACTCATCATCGGCACATAGGTAAGCGAAAGCAGGAAGGCGCCGAGAATGGCAAAAGCCACCGTTTGCGCCATGGGCTTGAACATCTTGCCTTCAATGCCTTCCAGCGAAAGAATGGGCAGGTACACAATGAGTATGATGATCTGTCCAAACACGGCGGCGTTCATCATTTTGCCCGCAGAGTATTCCACTTCATCATCCATCTGTTTCTGGCTGATGCCCGCCAGTCCCTGGAAGGTTTTGTTGGAATGAAGCCGGTGCATCACCGCTTCCACAATAATCACGGCGCCGTCGATGATCAACCCAAAATCCAGCGCACCAAGACTCATCAGGTTTCCGCTGACGCCGAATATGTTCATCATGATGACGGCAAAGAGCATGGAAAGCGGAATCACCGATGCCACCAGCAGCCCGGCCCGCATATTGCCCAGGAAGATCACGAGGATAAACACCACGATCAGGGCGCCTTCCGCCAGGTTTTTCTCCACCGTTCCAATGGCGTTGTTCACCATCTTGGTGCGGTCCAGGAAGGCTTCGATCATGACGCCTTCGGGCAGGGTCTTTTCAATCTGCGTGATCTTTTCCTTTACATCCTTGATCACCTGGTTGGAGTTCTCTCCCTTGAGCATCATCACCACCGCACCAGCCACTTCGCCCTTGTCGTTGTACGACACCGCCCCGTAGCGGATGGCATGGCCGATCTGCACTGTGGCCACATCGCCTACCGATACCGGTGTGCCGTCGCCCAGCCGTTTGATGGTGATGGAGGCAATATCGTCTTCGGTTTGAATGAGGCCTTCGGTACGGATATACAGCACCGTTGGGCCCTTTTCGATATAGGCGCCGCCGGTGTTCTGGTTGTTGCTTTCCAGGGCGGTAAATACATCGCCGATGGTAAGGTTGTAGGCCTGCAGCCGGTCGTAGTTGACGCTGATCTCGTACTGTTTCAGCTTGCCGCCAAAAGAGCTTACATCAGCAACACCCGGTGTACCCAGGAGTTGCCGCCGAACGATCCAGTCCTGAATGGTACGCAGCTCCAGCGGCGTGTACCGGGCTTCATAACCGGGTTTGGGCCGCACCACGTACTGGAAAATTTCACCCAGCCCCGTGGTGACGGGCCCCAGGGTAGGCGTACCCAGTTCGGGGGGAATCTGGTCCTGCAGCTGCACCATTTTTTCGCTGATCTGCTGGCGGGCCCAGTACACATCGGTTTCGTCGTTGAATACAATGGTGACCAGCGAAAGCCCGAAACGGGAAAACGACCGCTGCTCGATAATGCCCGGGATGCTGCGGGTGGCCTGTTCGATGGGAAAGGTAATGAGCCGCTCAATGTCGGCGGCACCCAGCGAAGGCGAAGGCGTCATCACCAGCACCTGGTTGTTGGTGATGTCGGGAACCGCATCGATGGGCAGCTTGGTGAGGTTGTACACGCCGTAAGCGGTGAGGGCAATCACCATCAGCCCCACAATTAATTTATTGCGGATGGAAAAGGCAATGATCTTTGATAACATGGTGGATCACGAAAAGGAATACAGTGAAAAATAAGGATGAGCCGCGGCAGGGGCCCGGCTTCAGGAAAGAACAAAAAAAAGCTTAACAGGATTTGGGCGGCTGCCAGATGTCGCAGGCAAACTGGGAAGAAGGTCCTGAAGTATTAAAAATCCGGTAGGTTTTTTCCTCGAAAACCGGGGGTTCAAAATCGGGAAGGATCTGTTCGGGCACCGTCACGGTGCTGCTTATCATAATCACCTCGCCGGAGCGGAAGGGCAACTGCCGGTCGCGTTCGGCATCGCCGTCATCGGGATGCGTAGTGAAATAGTGATGGTTGATAAACTCGAAAAAAGAAGTCTCGCCATAGCTGCGGATCTGGTGTTCGGTGAAATGCTCCAGCAACACAGGAAGCTTGAGCAATTGCTGCAGGGGCGATTGCGCAAGGAGCATGAGGATTAGAAAAAAGGCGGCGAAAGCTTTTCTCACGGCCCAAAGGTAAGGCCTCCTCCTTATTGGTGGCCAATTTTAAACTTTCGCAAAGACAGAGGGATTGTGCCGGATTATCAACTAACGGCGGCCAGGCGCTTACAAATCCCGTCCCCGTGACGAACGGGAAATAACCGGCCAGGCCAGGGCCCTTAGCCTTTTATCTCTTTCTTTTTGCGGAGCTTTTCTTTCAGCAATTCGATCACCGGCGGCAGCACAGAAAGAATAATGATACCAAAGATCACGTAGGTGAAATTGTTTTTGATCACGGGAAGGCCACCAAAAAAATAGCCCAGGAAAAGAAAACTGGCAACCCAAAGCACAGCACCAATCACATTGTAATAGGCAAAGCGGCCATACGACATGGTACCCACGCCGGCCACAAAGGGAGCAAAGGTGCGGATGATGGGAATAAAGCGGGCATAGATGATGGTTTTGCCGCCATGCTTATTGTAAAAAGCCTGGGTTCGTTCGAGGTATTCTTTTTTCAGCAGCTTGTACCGGCCACTAAAGGCTTTAGGACCGATATAATTGCCCACATGGTAATTCACCATGTCGCCCAGGATAGCCGCAACGATCAGGATTCCCGTCATCAGCAGGATATTGAGCCCGCTTTCGGGTTTGGCAATGATAGCGCCGGTGGCAAACAAGAGGGAGTCGCCGGGAAGGAAAGGCGTTACCACCAGCCCTGTTTCGGCAAAAATGATCAGGAACAGGATCAGGTAGGTCCAGGTTCTGTAATCGCTGACAATGGCTACCAGGTGCTTGTCGATATGCAGAATAAAATCAATAATGGCTTGAATTGCTTCCACGAGGGCTTTTTTAAGTTGCCGCAAAAGTAACCGGGCCGGCTTCATAAAGCTACCCGATGGCAGAAGATTAAGAAAATTTATGCAGCCTGTCGTTTTCCCAGCCGTTTGCTTTCGGGCCGGGCTGGGTGACGGTGTCTGAGGAAATGGAGGGTGCAAGGAGGCGAGCAGGGTATCCTTCACACAAGCAATTCTACAATTGGAAGAACACTACTAACAGCGAGGGCCGGCAAGCCTATCCTTTTTAGTTGAGCCACTTGTTGAAAGAACCACTACGTAACGCCAGGGGAATCTCCTATACTTCCTTCCGGGTTTCGCAGGAAACTTTTTATAGATTCCCGCTGTACCCATTTTTAGCAGCGGGGCACTCCTTTTAATTGAACGATTGCCGAAATGCCAGCGGGCTTTGCGCCGTTTTGCTTTTAAACAATTTGCTGAACGACTGCGCATGTTCAAACCCTAATGCATAGGCAATTTCGGCAACGGATAACGAGGTGGTGGACAGTTTTTCCTTGGCATGCTGAATGAGCTTTTGGTGAATGTGCTGCTGTGCGTTTTGCCCGGTTACCGTTCGGAGCATATCACCTAAATAGTTGGGAGAAAGGTGCAGGGCCGCCGCTACCTGCTGCACGGTCAGCAGGCCTTTTTCTTCCCCTTCGCCGGCCCTAAACCAGGCGTCCACAACCGCTTCAAACCGGGTGAGCAAATCGCTCTGGGCCGCCTTGCGGGTAATGAACTGCCGCTCATAAAAGCGGTTGGAATACGCCAGCAGCAAGTCAATCTGCGAGACAATAATGTCCTGTGTATGCCGGTCAATGTGCCTCGACTCCTGTTCAATCTTGTGGATGATGGCGACAATATCCGCTTCCTCTGCCGCGGAAAGGTGCAACGCCTCATTTACGGCATAGGAAAAGAAACCGTACTGCGTAATTGTTTTTGCCAAGGGATGTTTCAGCAGCAGGTCGGGATGAAAAAACAAGAGCAAACCGGCCCCGCATTCCATGTTCGGCACATCCAGCGACTGCACCTGGCGGGGCGCCGTAAAGCTCATCACGCCTTTGTCGTAATCGTACAACTGCTGGCCGTACCGCATCTTTCCCTTTACATCCCGCTTCAAGGCAATGCAGTAAAACTGGGTGATAAACCGATCCCAGGTGCCATCGGCCCCGTACCGGCAGTCTTCCGACCGGGCAACGCTTACCAGCGGATGCAGCGGATCCGGCAACGAGGTTAACCGGTGAAACCGGGTGATGGTTTGAATGTTGGTCATGCTATAAAATTAAGATGGCTACGTGGCAATGGACAATGGGCAATCGGCAATAAGCAATGCGTAAAAGGCAATGGGCAGATGAAGGTCGTCGGCCAACAACCAACGGTCATCTATCATCTTTCATCCGTCATCTGCTCACTACTCACCACTCACGACGCTAGTCCAGCAGCCCCATACTGAATTCATCATACCGGTTGCCGGTATCAATCCCCAGCGGTACGATGCGCTCCAGGCTTTCCATTTCCGCATCGCTGAGCGTTACTGAAGCAGCGGCGATGTTCTGTTCCAGGTAGGCCCTTCGTTTGGTACCGGGTATGGGCAGGGCGCCTTTATGGATGGTCCATGCCAAAGCAATTTGCGAAGGCGTAATGCCCTTCTCTTTTGCCAGCGCTTCAATGGCGTCGAGCAGTTCCAGGTTTTTACCGAAGTGCTGCGGTTGAAAGCGGGGAATGGCCCGCCGGAAATCATCGGTTGGCAAATCATCGATGCTCCGGATGTTGCCGGAAAGAAAGCCCCTGCCCAAGGGCGAATACGCGACAAAGCCAATGCCCATGTCTGCCATTGCTTTCATAATGCCACGGGCTTCCACCCCCCTTTCAAACAGGGAGTATTCCGTTTGCAAGGCCGTGATGGGATGCACTACGTGGGCCCTTTGTACCGTTTCGGCCGACATCTCCGACAGCCCCAGGTAACGAACCTTTCCTTCTTTCACCAGGTCGGCCATCGCACCCACCGTGTCTTCGATCGGTGTGCTTTTATCCAGCCGGTGCAGGTACCACAGGTCAATGTAGTCTGTAGCCAGGTATTTTAGTGACCGCTCCACGGATTTGCGTACGTAGTCAGGCTTGCCGTTAATCTGCCAGGTCACCTGCCCGGCGTCGTTTATTTCCCAGCCAAACTTGGTGGCAAGGATATACTGGCTGCGTTTGCCCCCAACCGCTTGGGCAATCAATCGTTCATTCTCGAAGGGGCCGTACAGATCGGCCGTGTCCAGGAAATTTCCGCCCAGCTCAAAGGAGCGATGGATGGTGGCAATGGCTTCCCTTTCATCAGCCTTGCCGTACATATCCGCTTCACCAAAACCGGTCATGCCCATGCAGCCCAAACCGATCTGCGGGACTTGTAAACCCTGTGTACCCAGCGCTATCTTTTTTACTTGTTCCATGTTGTCAATTTTTGACCACAAAGGTCCGCCGGCCCGCAACGGGTGGTGTGTTCAAATCATGGTTGGTTGTAGCTATTTTACAGGTGGTTAGTTGATGCTGCTGGCGCTCCGGTGGACCGCTGCTCTTGTTGGATTGGGGAACAATGTTTTTCCAGCATGTTGGCACCGACGCCTTCTGGTCTATAATCTTTAGTTGAATGACGGGTTGCAAAGAACACTTGGCACAACTAGGAGTTTTATGTACAACGGTAAACGGCTTGCTGCTGTGCCTATAATTTTTATTCTTCAGCTTGGCAACTGAAGCCCTTTGAAAAACCAAAGTACAAAATATATTATATCGTTCATCTACGTTCGGTCAGCCGGAACCGCAGCTGATAACCGAACAAAAAGCTGATGAGGCGTTTCGTCTGCCGGCATAGCAGCAAACCGATCCTATGTTTACAATTGAGTAAATTCAAGGAAGAGGTTAAGCCAATATTTCGAAAGAACAAAGGGCGGAGTAAGATGTTAAAACCGCATAAGCTTTGAAGCTTCTCTAACATGATCATCACCGCCCTTTTCTTACCCGATGCTGAACAGTTCAAC
>JACJGO010000015.1 GCA_014163555.1 Flavisolibacter longurius | reverse complement strand
TCTTTGCATGGTTGCAAAATTTCAGGAGATGTTTAGTCAGGTGGGAGCGAAAGCAAGAAAACTTCCAGGCATTTATCTACCTCGCTGCCATCATTATGCTGTTAAGATATTTTTGAGATAACCTCTAGTTTAACGTAACTCCGAAGGAGTACTGTGTTTATAGAGAAGATGGTAACAAGGAAACGGCTCCGAAGGAGCCACGTATTTCTGTAAAGAGCGAAAGCCGAAAGCAAGATGAAACATCATCTCACAAAATGAAAAAATCGTAACTACTTTAAATGTTCGACATCAGAATCCAGGCCTGTAAAGACCAAAAGCGAAAACCTTGGATGAAAGAACATTGAAAGCTACAAAACTACTATTTTAACGGATAGCAACAAACGAAAACGACTACACCATGCGTAAACTGATTTTCTCTCTGTCTGCTCTCTGGATGTTGATTGCCTGCAACAACAGCGGCGCCGAAACTGACAGCAACGACAGCACCAATTCGGCAACCCGGCAAACATCCGGTACCACAACGCCTCAACTGCCCGACCGAAAGGCTTTTCAATCAACCATCGACGGCAAACAAACGGACTTGTATGTTCTGAAAAATAAAAATGGGATGACAGCGGCTTTCACCAATTACGGTAGCCTCATTGTCAGCCTTCATGTGCCCGACATAGACGGAAACATGCGTGATGTGGTGGTAGGCCATGGCAGCGTAATGGACTTTGTCAATTCGGGTGAGGCTTATTTTGGTGCCACGATCGGCCGGGTGGGCAACCGGATTGCCGGTGGCCGGTTTACCCTTGACGGAAAGGAGTATACACTGGCCCAAAACAACGGCCCAAATACGCTGCACGGCGGTAAAAAAGGATTCCAGGCTGTGGTATGGGAAGCCACGCAACCCAATGATACCACACTGGTGCTGCACTACCTATCACCGGATGGTGAAGAAGGTTTTCCCGGGAATCTGGATGTAACCGTCACGTATTCGCTGATGAGCGACAACGGCTTTCGGTGCGAGTACAAAGCCACCACAGACAAACGAACGGTTGTGAATCTTACCAACCATGCCTTTTTTAACCTGAATGGCGAAGGCAGTGGCACCATCAACAACCATATCCTGCAAATCAATGCAGACCGTTACACCCCCGTGGATTCAACACTTATCCCAACCGGTAAAATAGCGCCGGTTGCCGGAACGCCGTTTGATTTCAGGCAGCCAACGCCTATTGGTCAAAGGTTGAGTCAGGACAACGAACAATTGCGGTTTGGAAAAGGTTATGATCACAACTATGTACTCAATGGCAGTGGCATGAAAAAAGCCGCCACCGTAATTGGCGATCAGTCACGCATACAAATGGATGTATTTACCGAAGAACCTGGGCTGCAGTTTTACGGCGGCAATTTTATGCAGGGAAAGAATACCTTCAAAAGTGGAAGCAAGGATGAATTCCGGACTGCCTTTTGCCTGGAAACCCAACACTACCCGGATGCTCCTAATCAGCCAGGATTTCCGTCGATTGTGCTTTCTCCGGGAGAAACCTATACGACGACTTCCCTGTACACGTTTTCTATAAACAAAATGGAGTCGCTATGAAAAGAAATACGCTAATGGGAACTCGGACCCTTGTTGTATTATTATTCATCTTGTTTGCCACCGGCAGCTTTGCGCAGCGCCTTGTGATGCCTGGCGATCATCCTGATCCTTCTGTAGTAAAAATCGGCGAAAGGTACTGGGCTTCTGCCACCACTTCTAACTGGGCGCCGGTGTACCCACTCCTTTCCTCCAAAGACCTGGTGACATGGAACTTGGAAGGACATATATTTCCGAAGCTTCCTTCCTGGGCTGATTATTATTTCTGGGCGCCGGAAATCAGCTATGATAACGGTAAAGTGTATGTGTATTATTCGGCGCACAAAAAGAACGGCAACCTTTGCGTGGGCATTGCCAGCGCCGACAAGCCTGAAGGTCCATACAAAGACCACGGGCCCATCATCTGCCAGGAGGTAGGTTCGATTGATGCTTTTCCATTGCGGGATGAGACGGGGAAATTATTCATGGTGTGGAAAGAAGATGCCAACAGCGTAGGCAAACCAACGCCCATATGGATTCAGGAACTGAATGAAGAACGCACCGCTTTGGTTGGCGAGAAAAAAGAATTGTTCCGCAACACAGAGCCCTGGGAGGCCAACCTGGTGGAAGGTGTTGCGATGGTAAAGCACGGTGATTATTATTATGCATTTTATGCCGCCGCCGGTTGTTGTGGTGCAGCCTGCACGTATGGTACCGGAGTTGCCCGGTCGAAAAGCCTGCATGGTCCCTGGGAGAAATACAGCAAGAATCCTATTATGAAGAGCAATGAGAAGTGGAATTGTCCTGGTCATGGAACGGCCGTGGAAAAAGACGGTCGCTATTATTTCCTGTACCATGCCTATGATCCGAAATCAACGGTTTATACGGGCCGTGAAGGACTATTGATCGAGTATAAACTAACCCCGGATGGCTGGATTGAATTTGTAGAAGAGCCCAGCCCGCAGCATGTTGCAGCGCCACAGAAGGTAGAGGATAATTTCAACCGTTCTCCCCTGAATAATGGTTGGCAGTGGAGTGTGTTCCAACAACCGGGGGCCGTTGTCAAAAACGGTGAACTCCATTTGCCTGCAGCAAACAGTGCCTCCGGTAATTTTCTGGGCCGGCAAACCACATCCGCCAATTACACGACAATTGTAAAAGTGCACGGGCAACAGTCAACAGCCGCTGCAGGTGTAAGCGCCATTGGCGATGAAAAAAATACGATCAGCGCCTTGTTTCAAAAGGGCCTTGTCCGTGTGGTGCAGGTTCGGGATGGAAAGGAAACAGAACTGGCCAGAAAAACATTTGCCAAAGCGGCAAAACCCTACCTGCGCATGCAGGTGCGCAATGGAAAAGAGATTCGTTTCTTCTACAGCGCCAACGGCCGCACGTACACAGAACTTACCTTGAATGCGATTGACGGTAGCTTTCTTCCACCCTGGGACCGGGCTATCCGCTCAGGAATCATTGCAAAGGGAAACGAAGGAACGGTAGGTGTATTTGATCATTACGAAATGGTGAATGAAGAGTAGATAAACCTGCTAATTGAATTATACAGAATAGGAGCGGAAGGGTGTTCAAATTTTATTATTTGTTAGATGGATACCAACTTGTTACTCGCTTGTTTCCGCCCCTGTTTGAAAAGGAAAGATAACCTGTACGGTGGTACCACTGCCTACCGTCGACCGGATGCGGAAATCTCCCTTATACACTTCTGCACGGTTCTTCATATTCTTCAGGCCAAGTCCCTTGGTGACTTTTCGTTTATCATAACCAACACCGTTATCAGTGATGGTCACTTCAAGGTTTTCTAAACAGGCCGTTACGCTGATATTTACTGCAGAAGCTTTTGCATACTTAACAATATTGTTCATCTGTTCCTGGATGATCCGGTAGATGGTTAACTGCAGGCCTTTTTCGATGTTTTCTTCTTTCAGGTTGTAATGCAAATCTATCTGGAAAAGATTCATGGCCGAATAGTGTTCCAGCAATTCATCCAGCGTTGATTTGAAACCAATATCGTTGATCACCGGTGTTACCAGTTGTTTGGAAATGCTGCGGATCTCGTCGATGGATTTTTGCAGCAGGGCTATGCCTTTCTGGACAAAGGTTTCTCTTTGTTCGGGGAAATAATTGATGTTTTCGATATACAGTTTTGCGGTGGTCAGCAACTGGTTGACATTGTCGTGCAGCTCTTTGGCAATTTCACTGCGTTCATTTTCCTGTGTGTTGATAATCGCCTTTGCCACTTCTTTCTGTGCTGCAAATTTTTCTTCCAGTACCATCTGTTGCAAAGCAATTTTTTCGGTTACATCATCGCCTATCACAATGTAATGGCGGCCACCTGGCAGGTTAATGGGATGCGTGGTGATTTCCAGCGAAAAGATTTCACCGCTCTTTTTTTGCTGCAGGATAATGTCTTTGTAGCGGGAAAGGTCTTCTTCCGTAATGTTGTCGAGTTCCTGCCGGTCTTCGTCAAGAATCAGGTCGTGCAAACTCAATTGCAAAAACTCCTCTTTCGAATAGCCAAACAACCGCAGCGCTGCTTCGTTCACCTCCACGATCTGCAGCGTTTCGCCATTGAACATCCACTTGGGTGTAGGACTTTGGTAGAACAACAACCGGAACCGTTCCTCTGAAAGCCGGATCGCTGTTTCCGATTCTTTTTGCCGGGTTATGTCCTGCATGGCACCCACCATTCGAACGGCCACTCCCTTATCATCACGAATAAGAAATCCTTTATCCAGTATATAGGCAAAACTGCCATCGGCCCGCAAAAAACGGTATTCCCCGGTCCAGTTATTCTGGGAACTGTTGATCACCTGTTGCAGGCTTGTTTGAATGCGATCCACATCATCGGGATGAATCATTCGGCTCCAGGTTTCGCTGTCGGACACGTCGTTGGTAAATGTATATCCAAACAGTTTGCGCAAGCCTTCGCCCCAGTAAATCGTTTTTGTTTGCAGGTCCAGGTCCCAGATTACATCACTCGTTGCTTTGGATGCCAGTTCGTATCGCTGGTTGCCAATGCGCAAAGCTTCCTGGTCTTTTTTCTGTTCAGTGATGTTTTTGAAATAAACAGAAAGCCCTTCGGCAGAAGGATAGGCGCTTATGCCAACCCATAAGTTTTGAAGGGGGTAATACTCTTCAAAATGAACAGGCCTGTTTTCTTCGATGGCTTTTTGGTACCGGGCATAAAACGTTAACGTGATCGGGTCATTGTAAATATCCCAGATGTTTTTGCCAATGATGTCCTCCCGTTTTTTTTGCAGTAACTCTTCAGCCTTCTGGTTCCAGTACGTAACAACCCAGTTTTTATCCAGCGCAAAAAAACAGTCGCCAATACTTTCCAGGATGTTAATAAGCCGTTGTTCCGATTGCCGCAGCGTTACCTCTGCCTGCTTGGTATCCGTAATATCTTTGGTGACGCCATACATATGCAGCATCGTTCCATTTTCGTCTTTGACCGACTCTACATGATGCAGCACATTGATCACTTCACCCGAAGGTTTAATCATACGGTGTTCGTACTGGTGCTGCGCTTTTACCTGGTTTTGCGATATGGATGCATAGACCCTGGGCAGATCATCCGGGTGAATCAGCGACATGTACAAATCAGTCGTTACAACGGGATGGTTTTTTTTATCAAGGCCATAGATCTCGTACAGTTCATCAGCAGCATGAATGGTATTGTTTACGGCATCCCATTCCCACCAACCAATGCGTCCCAGCTTATACGCCCTGAAAAGCCATTGTTCATAAAAATGCGGCCTTTGTTCAGCTTCGTTAGTGTTGTTAGCTTCCCTCACCACGCAATACAGTGTTTGTGACGCATGTTCCCAGCGGGCCGACCAAACTATCGTTGAAACCATTCCGTCTTTGTGAAAACACCGGTTTTGAAACCAGCTGACAGGCCTTCCCTTCATCAGGTCTGCCACTTTTGACTGGGTCCGTTCCCGGTCTTCCGGAACAATAAGGTTGAGATATGAAACACCCACCAGTTCTTCCGGATTGTAACCCCATACTTCTTTGGCTGCTGCTGATACAAACCCAAAGCGGCCCGCTGCATCGATGGTGCAAACAACATCCGGCAACAGTGCTGCTAATTGATGCAACTGCCAGGACGGATTCTGCGGATCTGTTGGCTGCGCCAGGGAGGAGAAAGAATGCTTTTCGTTACGTTGCATCATAGCGAATCATGTTAGTCCATTGGGAAAGCAATACGACGGCTGTCTTTTGTTGCCATCAGCCATAAGCCGGAGTACCGTTGAATAAATCAATCAAAAACTATGTCAATTGTTGCACACCACAAAAATGATTTTTACCTGGGTTACCCTAAAATATAAGCATAGAATTCGTCTTATGCAATAACGTTTATGCCACGTAGAAAAAATCGATGCGGTGGCCAAAGCCTCAACTTTTTGATGAACGGCGAAAGCGATTACGAAGCACTACGTACTTTCGGGAAAATCAAAACCGGTATGTATAAAAAAATCGGAGGAGCAGCCCTTCTTTCTTTGTTTCTGCTCAAAGGATTCGCACAACAAGCGAATGGTGATAGGATCGCACCAAAAGCAATGGTGGCGTCGGCGAAAGGTGATGACAGCTACATTGCTTTTTCTGTCGACAGCTATAAGCCCGAGAAAAAGTACACAGTCTTCAGTGTTTGGAAAGACGATGCACCGCCTTCAGAAACGGAAAAGGCAACGCTATACCAGCTCAAAGAAGCCCTAGCCAAAAAAGGAGTGGAATTGAAACTGGTGGAATGGAAAATCGAAGAAGACCTGAAAGCGGCCTTTGCCCCGTATAAAATTGATGTCAGCACGAAAGATGGGAAGCACATCCGTTTAAAAACAGGTTCGGCACAATTGAATACCACGGCAGCCAAAGCATTGTATGTTGTGGAGAATGGTCAACCCGTTTCGCTTTGCTCCGGCATGGCTTGTGAAGATAAGCTGCGCTATTTTTTTGGATTGAAAGCGTTCAATTAAAAACGGCATCCAGAAAGGCCTTTCCTCCGGATAGTTTTATACCGTTGCTGTAAAGGATTTCGTTTGTGTCCCTGGGCTATCTTTAGTTAGCTGAATCAAACGAATCCAGTATGAAACGATTTTTCCTGTTTGCTCTTTTAGTAGCTTCTGCTGCATGGCAGCCGGTAGGTGCCCAACAAATGGATGCTGCTTCCTCCTCCAGCGCCACTTATCAAAATCCCCTGCCGGTGAAGTTTGGCGACCCCTATGTTTTGTACACAAACGGTATGTATTACATGTACGGAACCGGTGGCGCCGACAAAGGGTTTGCCGCCTATTCGTCCGCTGATCTGGTCAACTGGAAGCCGGAGGGACAGGTGTATTTTCATAACAATCCCAATGGTTGGAGCGACCTGAACACGGCCTGGGACGGTGCTTACTGGGCACCGGAAGTGTATGAACGCAAAGGCAAATTTTATCTTTTTTACAGTGCCCAATGGAAGGTGAACCCGACAAAAGAAATGGAGAATTTTAGGATAGGCGTTGCCGTTGCAGATAAGCCTACCGGCCCGTTTCTCGATCTTTTTAACCGGCCCATATTTGATCCCGGTTATCCCATTATTGATGCCAACGTGTTTTTTGATGATAACGGGAAAGTATATCTCTACTACTCCCGGGCTGCGTACAAGCACCCGGTGCAAAGCGAAGTGGCCGCCTGGGCAAAGCAAAAAGGCTGGTACAAGGAGATTGAAGAAAGCTGGGTGTATGGGGTGCAGGTAAAACCTGATTATTCCGGTGTTATTGGCAAGCCGGTTCTCCTGCTTCGTCCTCCGGTTAGTATGAAGGACAAACAAGCTGAGTGGGAGAGTCGTTCTGTGACCTCCAAAGAAGTGAACCGTCGCTGGACCGAAGGTTCCGTAACCTTCAAAAAAGGAACGACCTACTACATCATGTATTCAGCAAACCATTTTGGTGGCGAACATTATGCAGTGGGATATGCCACCGGTAAAACGCCGTTGGGTCCATTTAAAAAAGCTAGCAACAACCCGGTACTGCAAAAAAACGTGGACAAGGGCGGTACGGTAACCGGAACGGGGCATAACAGCATTACCTGGTCGCCGGATCGAAAGGAAATGTTTTGTGTTTATCATGGCCGCACTGCAGCCACCGGCGAAGAGCGGGTTGTTTTTATCGACCGCATGGAAGTGAAAAACGGAAAGATCATTGTGCATGGTCCTACCACAACACCACAACCCCTTCCTTCCGGTGTTGCCAAAAAGCCCTGACGATTAGATAGCAGCAGTGCCTGAAAACCGGACGACGCCTGTATCAAAACCGAACATGCCGTTTCGTCTTTTTGTTCTGAAATCCTTTCTTTTCAATGACTTGGCATTCCGGCACCGATTCTGTGCCTAGGGGCTAATAAAGCACTTCGTATGCTGCAACACCATCTGCTCATTGCCTTTCGAAACCTGCAACGTCACCGCGGCTCTTTTATCATTAACCTGGTTGGATTGTCAACAGGGCTGGCCTGCGCTTTCCTGATTTATTTATGGGTGCAGGATGAAAGAGGGTTCGACCGTTTTCATCAAAACAACGAACAGCTCTTCCAGGTGATGGAAAGGAGCAATGAGAATGGAAACGTGATTGTGCATGAAGCGACACAGGGTCCCTTAGCTGCTGCTATGGCAAAAGACCTGCCTGAAGTGCAAACGGCCTTGCCAGTAATGTCGCTGAAAAAAGAGGGCATTTACATGCAGTTGCGCAACGGCGAAAAAGCCGTACGCGGTTCCGGAATTTTTGCCGGTAAAGAATTTTTTACCACCTTTTCTTTCCCGCTTTTGCAGGGCAAACCCGATCAGGCACTCACAGATAAAAATGCGATCGTCATTTCCGAATCCATGGCGAAAAGCCTGTTTGGCTCTGCTGAAAAAGCTCTGGGTCAACGCATTGAGTGGGAGTTGATGGGTGATAAAAAAGCCGGTGCCGTAACCGGTGTTTTTGCCAGCCTGCCGGCAAACAATTCCATGCAGTTTGATTTTGCCCTGAGCTATGAACTGATGATGACGGAACTGGCGCCGAATTTTCAAAAATGGTCGAATGAAGGCCCGTCCACTTACCTGGTGCTGAAGCGGGGAACCAATGTTGAAACCTTCAATGCAAAGATCAAAGATTTCATCAAACCGTATTTTAAGGAAACTATCTTTTCCCTGTTTGTACGGCCTTATTCCAGCGGTTACCTCTATGGTCGGTATGAGAATGGACAGCAGGCCGGCGGGCGGATTGAATATGTGCGGTTGTTTTCCCTGGTAGCCATCTTTATTGTCATCATAGCCTGTATCAATTTTATGAACCTTTCTACGGCGCGGGCTTCGCGGCGGTTAAAAGAAGTGGGCATAAAAAAAGTGGTGGGCTCCAGCCGCAAGGCATTGATCATTCAGTTTCTGAGCGAGGCGGTTTTCATCACCTTATTGTCCCTTATTGTCGCCTGCTTTTTAGTTTCCGCTTTTTTACCCCTTTTCAATACCACCACCGGAAAAGATCTTTCCATCGATCTAACACCGGAGCTGATTTTTTTACTGGTAGGCATTACGGTAATCACGGGTTTGCTGGCCGGCAGTTACCCCGCTTTTTATCTCTCCGGTTTTAACCCGGTGGCTGTGCTGAAAGGCCGCGTCAAAAATTCAATGGGAGAATTGCTGGCCCGAAAGGGATTGGTGGTGTTCCAGTTTGTGGTATCGCTCGTGCTGATTGTAGCCGTGCTGGTGGTATACCAGCAGGTCGATTACGTACAGTCGAAACAGCTAGGATTTGATAAGGCCAATGTCATCAGCTTTGATAAAGAAGGCGCCGCGGTTCAAAACAGCAATGCGTTTTTAACGGAATTGCGACGGATGCCCGGAATTGTAAAAGCCTCAGCGGTACAACAGGGCCTTGTACAGGGCAGCAGCATGGGAGCATCTACCTATGGCATTCAATGGCCCGGCAAAACGGAAAACGACCTGGTGGATTTTGCCGTTCGGGCTGTGGATTACGAACTGTTAGAAACACTCGGCATCCAGGTAAAAGAAGGGCGCAGTTTTTCGCCCCAATTTGGTGCCGAAAACAAAAGCATTATTTTCAACGAAACCGCCATTCAAACCATGGGATTAAAAAATCCCATCGGAACCAAAGTAATGATGTGGGGTGAAGAGCGAACGATCATTGGTGTAGCAAAAGATTTCCATTTTACCTCTCTGCACGAAGCCATTGCACCCATGGTGTTCTTTTACGATCCGAAAGGAACTTCCAGCATTATAGCCCGCATAGAAGCCGGAAAAGAAAAAGAAACCATCGCGAATTTGACTTCCTTTTACAAAAAAATGAACCCGGGTTATGTATTTGATTTTCGTTTTCTCGACGAGGCTTATCAGGCGCAATACATTTCCGAACAACGGGTGTCGGTGCTGTCGCGATTCTTTGCGGGTTTAGCGATCCTGATCTCCTGTTTAGGCTTGTTCGGACTGGCAGCGTTCAATGCCGAAGTGCGGACAAAAGAGATTGGTATTCGGAAAGTTTTGGGCGCATCGGTCAACAACATTATGCTTATGCTGTCGAAAGATTTTATCCGACTGGTTGCTCTGGCTATCTTGATCGCCTTTCCGTTTGCCTGGTGGGCGATGAATAGTTGGCTCAATGGATTTGCCTATCACATTACCATCAGTCCCTGGGTGTTTGTGGTAGCCGGTATCTCCATTTTGCTGATTGCCTTGCTCACGCTGAGTTACCAATCGTTGAAAACAGCGTTTATGAACCCGGTAAAAAGTCTCCGCTCGGAATAACGCTTTCGAAAATAATTTTGAAAGCAGCAGGAAAGGAAATACGCTACCTTGGCTCTATGCGTTTCCTTCTTGTACTAAGCTTATTGCTTTCTTCCATGATGTCCGGAGCACAAACTAAGCAGCCTTTTGCCATTGCCATCGATGGACTGACCCATGCCCATGTTCATTGGATCCTTGGACGTGCCAAAGATGGCGATATTAAAATTGTTGGCATTGCCGAAAAAAACCGTGAACTGGCAGAGCGATACCTGAAACAATACAACCTGCCAATTTCGTTGTTGTATCCATCGCTTACCGAATTATTGAAGAGTGTAAAGCCGGAAGCTGTAGCGGCATTCAATCCTATCTCCGAACATCTTTCTACGGTGCAGGCCTGTGCGCCGAAAGGTATTCATGTGATGGTGGAAAAACCGTTGGCCGTAAGCCTGGCGCATGCAAAGGAGATGGAAGCACTCTCCAAAAAACACAACATCCATTTACTGACGAATTATGAAACGACCTGGTATGGCAGTCACTACAGGGCGCAGGAGCTGCTGGATACTTTGGGAGCAATCCGGAAAGTGGTGGTGCACGATGGTCACCAGGGACCAAAAGAAATTGGTGTAAACAAAGAATTCCTGGACTGGCTTACCGACCCAGTCACGAACGGTGGAGGAGCCATTACTGACTTCGGCTGTTATGGCGCCAACCTGATGACATGGCTGATGAAAGGAGAACGGCCCACCTCTGTCATGGCAGTTACGCAGCAGATCAAACCCGAGGTGTATCCAAAGGTGGATGATGAAGCCACAATAGTTGTTACCTATCCTAAGGCGCAGGCCATTATTCAGGCTTCTTGGAACTGGCCCTACAGCCGTAAGGATATCGAGATTTATGGACAGCACGGTTATGTCATTGCCGATAAAGCGGGCATCCGTGTAAGGCCATCGGAAAGGGTAGCCGAAAGAACTCAACCGATACCGGTGCGTTCGCAACCCTATCATGATCCGTTTGCCTACCTGGCTGCAGTGGTTCGCGGTGAAATAAAGATGGCCGATGCGGACCCTTCGGCACTGGCCAACAACATGGTGGTGATGGAAATTTTAGAAGCGGCCAAACAATCGGCAAAAGAGGGGAGAAGGATTGAGTTGAAATAGAGAATAACTGAAACTTGTTTTAGAAATTCACGCATCGTAATAAAAGAAAAAGGTAGCCTATAGCTACCTTTTTTCCATTCTCACCAAATCCTGCTGCACTAATTCGATTTATATATTGGGATATAGGGCCGGATCAACAATAATGAATTGGATGATCCTTTGAAGAGCCGGAAACAAGTTTCGCGTCTCTGTACCTTACTAGGCAAAGCCAGTGCCAACAGGCGTTTCAGCCTATGCGGCCTGGTGAAGGTAAGCTCAACCGTAGAAAGAAATGCATGAAATGAGGATGCGATTGTGGAATCGTGTTGACAGTTTTCGCATTAACAAAATCATAATCAGTTACCGGCTTTTGATGGCATGATTCTTCGGCTGATGAGTTTCAATCCCGGTAACAAGATTTGGAGGATAAGCTTGCCAAGTTGAAAAGGCTTATCCTTTTTATCGCAAAAAAATGGTCATGAGCACAAAATTGGCAACGATAGAAATTGATATCCCCTATAAGCGTTCAGGCGGCATCATACACCAGCAGGCGGTCGCTTTTGACTTGTTTCAGCTCGATGGGCATTACCAGCTAAAGCCTTGTCTGAACATGGATGAGCGGCGGGTGGCGAACCTACCCGAGTCACTCGAATTCAAAATGGAAGAGGGCAAACCGGTTTCGCTTCGCGGAAAAATGGACGGTAACTTTCATGTGATTCAGGATGTAGTGGCGAAGTTGCAGAAGAAGCAAACAATTTTGTAGAAGAAGGCTGCATACATTTTCAGGGCAGGCTTTTGAAAAAAATTGCCTAAAGGCTGTAACCTATTTGTTTTTGGAGACATCCAAGAAAAGAAACAAATGAAACCGTTACGGCTTTTGCCCATTCTTTTGCTAACTGCACCTGTTTTTGCACAAACCGGGTTGCAAGCCCGCTTTGACAGTCTCACCAGGGTTTATGAACAAACAGGTCATCATGGTGTGATCCTCGTTGCCAGCAAGGACCGTGTGCTTTACGAAAAAGGCTACGGTCTGGCCAATTTTGAAAACAAAACACCGCATACTCCCGAGACCGTTTTTAAAACAGAGTCGGTAGGAAAAATGTTTACGGCTACGGCTGTTCTGCAGCTCCTCGAGCAGAATAAGCTTCAATTAAACAAAACCGTAAAAGAGTTATTACCAGCGCTGAACATTCGCAACAGTGATAAGATCACGGTTGAACAGTTGCTAAAACATACGTCGGGATTGCAAAGTCCCTGGGATCATCCGGCCTGGCAGTTTAAAAAAGACTATACAAGAGAAGAACTGATTCGCATTATCGAAGAAGTGCCGCTGGCGTTTGACACACCGGGAAAGGAAATGTTTTACAGCAATTCCGGTTATTATATCTTGGGCTGGATCATTGAAAAGCTCACTGGCCAGCCGTACGACCACTATTTTCAACAGCATTTTTTTACACCACTTCACATGCGCAGCACCCGTCACCTGAACGATACGGTGATGCCGGCAAAAGGCGGTGCACAACCTTACCAGGTCATCAGCAGCAAGCGGTTTATCTCCCTGGGCACAACCGTGGGACCGAAATCATCCCCGGCCGGTGGATGGATTTCGACAGCAAACGATCTTTATCGCTTTATGCGGGCCTTAAGCACCGGCAAATTAATAAAGCCGCAAACATTGGAAATGATGCAAACAGCCAATGGCGCGGCACCGAAAGACAGTGTATTTCGCTTTTATGCGTTTGGACTGGAAACCTACCGCAACCAGCCGGTGCCCGGTACCATGGTTTATGGCCACAACGGTGGCGGCGCCGGTTTTTCCATTGATGCTTTTGTTGATAAAGAATCAGGCTTGATTGTAACCTCCTGCACCAATCTTTATCAAAACAGCCGGCCCATTGCCATGAATTATTTAAGCCTTGCGCTGAACAAGCCGCTGCAGCCGGTTAGCCAATCCTTCGCCATAAAAATTTATGACATGATCGATTCTGTTGGCATCGATGCTTTTATTCAAAATGAAAAAGAATATTTCAAACAGTTGAACCTGCAAGTGCATCCCGGTGTGTTTGCCCGCCTTTGCGATGCCATGCGACAGGCAGGCGATTATGCCTTGTGTACAAAATGGATGGCGCTGGCCCGAGCCTATTTTCCGGAAGAAGGATTTTTGTGGGTGCTAAGCGGCGAAAATGAAGCAAGCGCCGGCAACAAACCGGAAGCCAGGAGGCTGTTTGAAAAAGCAAAAGAAGTGGGTGAAAAACGGAAAGATGCCAGAGTCATCGGCGCAGCAGAAGATCAACTAAAGCGGCTGTTGTAAATCGTGAGTAGTGAAAGGGTGAGTAGTGAGTGGTGAGTTGTGAACGATATTTATTCCTATAAACGTTCGATAGAAACAATGGTTTTCGCTACTTGTTACTCGCTACTTTCTATTCACAACTCACCACTCACTACCCTAATATTGCCTGAAACTCATCGACACAAACGACAAAACATCCGGCAGCGAAGTGCGCCAGTAGGTCCAGTTGTGGGCGCCATCGCGAATGCGAAACTCATGTGGGATTTCTTTCTTCTTCATCGCAATATGCACCAGCGAATTGCCTTCATATAAAAAGTCATCATCCCCACAATCAATAAACCAACGAACGGCTTTTTTGCTGCTGTCCGGCATGTTGTTAATCAGGGCTAGGGCGCTGTGCCGGTTGTAATAGGAAGTGATCACTGAATCCGGTACAACAGTATTGTTGCGTGTAAGAAAGGTCTTGGCATCGTTCAGGGTAATCGGACCGGTAGCCGCACTCAGCGGGCATGCAGCAGAAAACAGGTCGGGCCGATGCAGGGCATACATAAACGAGCCACCGCCACCCATAGATAACCCGCTTATGGCCCGGTAGCGTTTTTCATTTTTTGTGCGATAGGTTTTTTCAATATGAGGCATAAGTTCCTGGAAGAAAAAATCTTCGTAGCGCCAGTCGCCTTTGACGCTGTTGAAATAACCACGCTGCCCGGTATTGGCATCGGGCATCACTATAATCATAGCCGTCGCTGTTCCTTCCTTTATGGCTTTGTCTGTAATGTTCTGCACTTCACCAAACTGCACCCAGCCGGTTTGGTCATCGCCACCACCATGCAATAAGTACAACACCGGGTAGGCCCGCTGGGATGTTTCATAGTCCGCTGGTAGATAGATGGCATACTTGCGATCCATGTTCAGGATCTTGCTTTTTAGGGTAAGATTGTCGAAGACTTTGCCGCTTTGCGCATAGGCCAATAACGGTAGCAACACAATGAGTGTAAAGATTTTTTTCATGCCTGTTTGGTTGATGTGAGGTTCGTTATGTAAACGAAATGAAGATAATGAGAATACCATGCATATTGTAATGGCAATTTACAAAGGTGACTTTCCTTTTGTCTCTCTAGCAAGCCGTATAACGCCGCATGCAAGTTTGCAATGCAATAAGTATATTCACCATACAATTTTTCCCTTTGTCGAAACCGCAAATCCAGGAACTCAAACGCACCTTAACTCCCGCCATGCTCTGGGGTTTAGGCGTTGGCTACGTGATCTCGGGAATGTATTTCGGATGGAACCTGGGACTGGAAAAAGGCGGTACGCTGGGTATGGCCATCGCCACCTTTTTTATTATCCTATTGTACGTCTGTTTTACGTTCAGCTATACCGAACTGGCTTGTGCCATTCCCAAGGCCGGCGGTGCTTTTGATTATACCAAACGGGCCCTGGGTGAAGACATTGGCTTTCTCACCGGCATGGCGCAGAACATTGAATTTATTTTTGCACCACCAGCGATTGCTTTTGCCATTGGCGCTTATTTCAACCTGTTCTTTCCACAACTACCCATTCTCGTTATAGCCATTGCAGCCTATGTTGTATTCACGGTTTTGAATATTGCCGGCGTCAAGGCCGCTGCTACGTTTGAATTGGTGATTACCATACTTGCCGTTGGCGAGCTGCTCCTTTTTGCCGGCATTACGCTGCCGCATTTCGAAAGAGCAAATCTTCAGCAGGCTGCATTTCTACATGGATGGCAAGGCGTATTTGCGTCCATCCCGTTTGCCATCTGGTTTTTCCTCGGCATTGAAGGCGTTGCCAACGTAGCGGAAGAAACCATTCAACCGCAGAAAACGGTCCTTAAAGGATTCGGCTCTGCCATTCTTACACTGGTTGTACTTTGCATACTCACGTTTGTAAGTGCTGTTGGTGTGGCGGGCTGGCAGGCCATTGTGTACAAACCGGATGGTACTGCCTCTGATTCGCCCCTGCCGCTGGCTATGGGTTTAGTGGTAGGGGAGAGCGGACTACTTTATCACCTGCTCATCACCGTTGGGCTGTTTGGATTGGTGGCCTCGTTTCATGGACTGATGCTGGCAGCAGGCCGTTCCAGTTTTGAATTTGGGCGGGTGCGGTTTGCACCCGCTTTTCTGGGGCAAGTACACCCGCGGTTTCATACGCCAGCCAATGCACTGCTGGCCAATATGGGAATTGGCATTGTCATCTTACTCACCGGAAAAACAGCCGAGATCATTACCATCTCCGTGTTCGGCGCACTGACGCTTTATATTTTTTCCATGATCGCCTTGCTGCGATTACGTAAAACCGAACCCCATCTGCACCGGCCTTTTCGAGTGCCGTTTTATCCCCTGTTGCCGCTGGTAGCTTTGATAATCGGTACGGTATCATTGATTGCGATGACGGTTTTCAATCCGGTGCTGGCCCTCATTTATTTTTTGTTCCTGGTGGGATGTTATGGCCTGTTTAAGCTGTTTCGAAAAAAGCCGTATCCCGCAATTGCTGAATCCTAAGAAATCATTGTATGCAAACAAACGAGATCATTCAATACGTCAAAGCGCATCCATCCGGAAAAGTGAAGATCGCCTTTGCCGATATCGATGGCATATTGCGGGGCAAATACATTTCGGCAGAGAAATTTTTGTCGGTGGCGGAAAACGGATTGGGTTTTTGCGATGTGGTATTTGGCTGGGATGCAGCCGATGTATCGTATGACAACAGCCGGTTCACAGGCTGGCATTCCGGCTACCCCGATTGTCCGGCAAAATTGGATTTAGCAACCTTCCGCAAATTGCCATGGGAAGATGACGTTCCTTTTTTCCTGGGCGATTTCTGCACGGCTGAAGAAAAGCCTTCGCCGGTTTGTCCGCGGCAGTTGGTAAAAAAAGTGTTGAACGATGCGGAACAAATGGGCTTTGCGCCGGTTTTTTCACAGGAGTTTGAATGGTTCAATTTTGCAGAAACACCGCAGTCGGCCTCCGACAAAGCGTATCGGAATTTGCAGCCCTTAACGCCAGGCATGTTTGGCTATTCCATTCTTCGCAGCACACTCAAAAATCCATTCTTCTCTGATCTTTTCGAATTACTACGAAAATTTGGTGTGCCCCTGGAAGGCCTGCACACAGAAACAGGTCCCGGTACTTACGAAGCGGCCATTGAACATGCTCCCATTTTGGAAGCAGCAGACAGGGCTGTGCTGTTCAAAACGGCCGTAAAAGAAATTGCTTACAAGCATGGCATCATGGCCACATTCATGGCAAAAATCAGCGAGAACCTGCCAGGTTGCGGTGGTCATGTACACCAGAGTTTGTGGGATAAGGACAAATCGGAAAACCGGTTTTATGATGCGGATGATGAACAGGGTATGAGTGTTTTGATGAAGCACTATCTCGCCGGCCAGTTGTTTTGCCTGCCTTTTTTACTGCCGCTGTTTGCACCAACCATAAACAGCTACAAACGCCTGGTGGAAGGTGCCTGGGCACCTACTACACTCACCTGGGGCATTGATAATCGAACAGTAGCGTTGCGGGTATTGCCCGGAAGCAAAAAAAGTTGCCGGCTGGAAACAAGAGTGATTGGTGCCGACGTGAATCCTTACCTGGCAATGGCTGGCTGTTTATCGGCAGGTTTGTACGGCATTAGAGAGAAGCTTGAGCTAACGCAACCACCGGTAAAAGGAAATGGCTACCGCGATACGGCGTTTGGCACATTGCCGCATACCTTACAGGAAGCCACAGAAAAAATGAAAGCATCAGAAGTGGCAAAGGAAATTTTAGGCGAAGCCTTTGTTGACCATTTTGTGCAAACCCGCGAATGGGAATGGCGCCAGCATCTGAAAGCCGTGACCGACTGGGAGTACAGACGTTATTTTGAGATCATCTGATTTACATAAAAAACAGCCATGCAATTCGATACCATCCATCAATACAATTTCCCGACAACAATTCGCTTCGGTGTTAGCGCCAGCAATGAACTGGGTGATTACCTGTCAAAGCAAAATTTGCAGCGCCCCCTGGTTGTTACCGATCCTGTTGTGGCGGAACTGCCGTTCTTTAAAAAAGCCATCGCACATCTCCAGGCGAAAAATATTGACACGGAAGTGTTTTTTGATCTGCACAAAAACCCAGTGAAATCCGATGTGTACAAGGGTACTGATGTGTACGATCAAACGGCCAGAGACTCCATCATTGGTTTCGGCGGCGGTGTGGCCATCGACGTGGCAAGAGCCATTTGCCTGCGCATCAACCACCGCGAAGATTTGTTTGTGTACGACGACCTTGTTGGCGGCGATGTGTACGTGACCAACGAAGTGCCGCATTTTATTACCATTCCTACCACCGCAGGTACAGGCAGCGAAGTGGGGCGCAGTGCCATTATTGCCGATGATGAAACCCACCAGAAAAAAATCCTCTTCTCGCCAAAACTGTTGGCAAAAATTGTGTTTGCCGATCCGTTGCTTACGATGGATCTGCCACCGTTTATTACAGCTGCCACCGGCATGGATGCCCTGACGCACAACATGGAGGCATTTCTTGCCAAAATGCACCACCCGCTTTGCGAAGGCATTGCCCTCGAAGGAATTTATCTTATAAGCCAGTCATTGGAAAAAGCTGTGAACAGTCCCGACCTTGCGTCTCGCAGTAAAATGTTGATTGCTTCGCTGATGGGTGCTGTAGCATTTCAAAAAGGCCTGGGTGTGGTGCATTCGCTGGCACATCCGCTATCGGCTTTGCTGGATACCCACCATGGACTCGCCAACGCCGTGAACATTCCTTATGGTATGCGATTTAATATTGAAGGTTCAGAAGAAAAATTCAGTCGCATTGCCCAAACCTTACAGCTTGAGGAGAAGACCGGAAAAGCCGTGGTAAACTATTTGTTCGAATTGAATAGTGTTATTGGTATTCCGCACAAACTGCGTGACATTGGCGTGCAGCCCGAACACCTTGAACCACTCAGTGACCTAGCGATAGCTGATTTTGCTCATCCCAACAATCCCAAGCCAGTGGCAAGGGAGGATTTTCGTTCCTTATACCAGGAAGCGTTGTAATGAGGCCTGCAGACACATGCGATAAGAACATTTAGGATTAATTGTATGAAAAAGCGCATCGGAATCAGTTATACAGAGCTCGCCTTTTCCAACTATTGGAACTGGTTTACACCCGGAGATTTGGGCGGTAATCTTGAGCTGGTAGAATTATCCTTCGAGAAAAATAATTTCGAGGATATTGTTTCTTGTGATGGGTTTGTGTTGCCGGGCGGCGTTGATGTGCACCCGTCATTTTACAATGGCAACGAAAATTATCCTAACAAAACAGAACCCTTGCTTCCGGAACGGGATCGTTTCGAAACAATGATCTACCGGTATTCGCAACAACACGGGTTGCCGCTCCTGGGTATTTGTCGCGGCCTGCAATTGGTGAATGTGCTGGAAGGGGGAACACTGGTGCAGGACTTGGGTGAAGCCAATGGGCAACACCGCAGAGAACAAGGCCTCGATAAGGAGCATACGATCACCGTAGATGAAAACTCCTTTTTATATGGGCTTGTTGGTTCCACACATGGTGATGTCAACAGTGCCCATCACCAGGCCATTGGCATGTTGGCAACAAATCTCTCTGCAGTAGCTAAGTCAAAAGATGGAACCATTGAAGCCATTGAATATAAAGGTGGCAACAAAAAACCCTTCCTGCTTTGTGTGCAATGGCATCCGGAACGGATGCTTGAAAAATTATCCAATCCATATTCTCAAAAAATAAAAGCTGCATTTCTAACTGCAGTGCGATCAACAACCATGAAAAAGCTGACAATTGTTAACCCCGCGACAGAAGAAGTGATCACGCAATTAAATGAAGACAGTGATGAAACCTTACAGGATAAACTTACGCAATTGCAACAGGGACAAAAAGCATGGCAGAAGGTTTCTCTTTCGGAAAAGGTAGCGGTTATAAAGAAGTTTTCGGAATTGTTACAAAAGAACAGCGAGTCGCTTGCCTCCATTCTTACTTCAGAGATGGGAAAGCCCCTGCAACAATCCCGCAATGAGATAGCCGGTGCCTGTAAGCGCATTTCCTGGCTGACGCAAAATGCCGATCGATACCTGCAGGAGGAAGTAATGACCGACGAAGACTGTATGCAGGAAAAAATCGTGTACGAGTCCTTGGGTGTAGTCTGTAATATTTCTGCATGGAACTATCCCTATCTGGTAGGCGTAAATGTTTTTGTTCCGGCCCTGCTGGCTGGCAATGCTGTCCTTTACAAACCTTCAGAATATGCAACGCTTACGGGACTGCAAATTGAGAAATACCTGAAAGAGGCCGGCGTTCCGGATTCAGTATTTACCGTGGCAATCGGTGGTAAAGAAGTGGGAGAGAAGTTGCTCGATCTTCCTCTGGACGGTTACTTCTTCACCGGTTCGTACAAAACCGGACAGCATATTTATGAACGGGTAGCGCCGAAAATGGTGCCCTGCCAATGTGAGTTGGGCGGTAAAGATCCCTTGTATGTTGCGGATGATATAGCCGATATCAAAGCGGTAGCAGCTTCCACGGCCGATGGTGCTTTTTACAACAATGGGCAAAGTTGTTGCGCAGTCGAACGCATCTATGTTCACCAGGCTGTTTATGACGAATACATCAATGCCTTCGTAACCGAAGTGCAATCGTATAAAATCGGCTTGCCAACGGAGGACGGTGTTTATGTAGGACCACTCAGCCGAAAAGAACAATTGGCATTTTTGGAAGAACAAATTCTTGAAGCAACAGAAAAAGGTGCGACCGTACTGACTGGTGGAAAGCGGATAAACGACAAGGGCTATTATTTTCAGCCCACCGTTTTGACCAACGTCGATCATTCAATGCGCCTCATGAAAGACGAGTCGTTTGGACCCGTGATCGGGATTATGAAAGTAGAAAATGATGAAGAGGCTGTCCGGTTGATGCAGGATACGGACTATGGCTTAACAGCTTCTGTTTACAGCAGGAGCAAAGAGCGGGCTGATGCCATTTTGCAACAGTTGAATACGGGAACGGTATACTGGAATTGCTGTGACCGGGTGAGTGCCGCCGTTCCCTGGAGCGGCCGAAAACAATCGGGTTTTGGGGCTACGCTTTCGCATGCAGGACTGCGGGCTTTTACCCGGCCGAAGGCTTATCATTTGCGCAGCATGTAAAGCATTTTATTCGCCACTTTCTGTTTTACCGTTTGCGCCAAAGGTGCTACCTTAAAGGGAAAACGCTTGCTATATGTCATTTCAACTCACCCCCGATCAGATGGCCGCCTATCATCGCGACGGTTATCTTTTAATCAAAAACTTTTGCTCGCCCGGAGAAGTCGATAAACTTTATTCCACCGCCCTGGAAGATGATGCCATGCGCAAAAACGCACTGGACCTGAACGATCAGTCGGGAAAGAAAACAAGACTCTCTCTTTGGTTTACACCTGGTAATGATGTTTTTGGTTATCTCACCCGCAGCGAAAAAATCGTGAATGCCGTTGGACAGTTGCTTGACAGCGATGCACCGGTTTGTCATTTTCATTCGAAGCTGATGCAGAAAGAGCCCCGGGTGGGTGGCGCCTGGGAATGGCACCAGGATTATGGCTATTGGTATAAAAACCAGTTCATGTTCCCTGACCAGTTAATTTCTGTTATGGTAGCCCTGACACCGGCCAACAAAGAAAATGGCTGTCTCCAATTTATCAGGGGTTCGCACAAAATGGGAAGGGTCAATCACGGTTTTGCCGGCGAGCAGGTTGGCGCCGATATGGTGATGGTGAACAATGCGCTGCAAACAATGGAATTGGTTTATGGCGAACTGTCGCCTGGCGATGCCCTGTTTTTTCATCCCAATCTTTTGCACCGTTCCGAAGCTAATCTTTCCGATCATCCGCGTTGGTCGATCATTGCCTGCTATTGTTCACAAACCAACCTTGCTTATAACGAAACCTCCACCTCGTGGAAAACGCCTGTACAGGCGGTACCGGATGAAGCTATCCTTACATGGGAAGCCGCTTCTCTTTCCGAAGCTGATTTTCTGAAAAAAGAGGCTGACCCGGCACTGAAGGAAACCGGATGGGAGAAGGAAGTAAAGGTGAAATGAGTAATAAGATGATAGGTTGAAAAGGTTGAGAAGGCTAAGTAATAAGGAGAATGCCATAAAATGCATCGACAGACTTTATTTCCTGCGCACAACTTCATAACGAATCCATAAAAAGTCGTCGTAGATTTTCTTTACTGATTTTAATTTGAAAAGAGCTGCTTTTCGTTTTCCATATCCTTCTTCGGCTTCAAATAGGGTTGGTGCGCCGATAGTGCCATCGGCAATGGGTGCTAGCACCAAACTGAATTCATCTATCAGTCCCGCTTTCAGAAACGAACCGTTCACGTGGCCGCCGCCATCGATGCGAAGGCGTTTGATGCCAAAAAGTTTGTACAGCTTTTTGACAACAACATTCAGATCGAGTTCTGTTTTGCCGCCAAATACGTACGACACGTTTTTGTCGCGAAGATGCGCCAGGTAGCGGGAAGAAACTTTTTCTGTTAGCACTTCAATCACATGCTCTGTAGATACCATGTTGCTGTCCCAGGTGCATTTTCCCGAAGGGTCAATTACCACGGCAAATTGATTGGCCGGTTGTTCGGCTACAAAATCTTCCTTCGGAATAAGTACTCTTGTTTTGCCTGCAGGCAATGCTTTTTTGCTGGAAAATTCCTGCATGGTTACCCGGCCCACCAGCCAGGCATCCGCCTTGATTTTCGAAGCCGGTTCTTCAAAATATTTATGATGCTCTTTAAAACCCCAGATGTTTTGTTTGATTTTTCCATCCACGGATCCAAGCATATGACAGGTGATATGTGGTCGCATACAAGTGAATTTTTGGTTGTTGTTTACGCGGCGAAACACTCTAAATAATCATACCCGGTCGCTGTGACTTCCCGTAAACACATCTTTTATACGCTTTGAAATGCACTGTCATTAGCTTGTCGTTGACATCTGCAGCGAAACAGAGTAATTATCTGCCTTTCAAAGAATTAAACCCGTTTAAAGTATTTAATTCAGCTTTAATTTATTTAGATTTGGGAAGAACCAGACTAATGCCACCGAAAATTGTACTTGTTTTCATAAGCCTCCTATTTTTCCTGTTTTCGGCACGGGGTCAGCAACCGGAGCGTTATGTATTTACACACTACCGGTTGGCTGATGGCTTGGCGTCCAATATCGTCAACAATGTGGTACAGGATGAAAGGGGCTTTATCTGGCTATCAACGCAAAGCGGCCTGCAACGCTTCGATGGAAATAAATTCATCACCTTCAAATCAACACCGGGTGCACCGGGCAGTTTACCTACAGATGAAATTTCCCAGGTTTACATCGATAAAGAAAGGCGGTTGTGGGTGATGACGGCCGATAACAAGGCCGGCATTTTTGATACCCATTCGTTCCGGTACACCGAAGTGCCGATCCGGGAAACAACGCGGGAAAAGCTGAACATCGAAAAAACATTTCTGGAGACACCCGATGGCAAACTGCTGTTGCATTTTCGCAAGACATCCAAGTTGTTTCAATATTCTCCCACAGAAAATGTGTTTGTTCCTTCAAGCCTGATTCCGTTTCCAGCCAGCTTGCCCGTAAACTACATCTACTACGATAAGATTTCACGGCACTATTTTCTTTCAACTGATTCGGGCATCGTGGTACGCAGTGCAGCAGGACAAAAAACAAGGCAACAGGCAACCGACGTAAATGCCGTGCTAAAAAGCACCGACGGGGAACGCCATGTGAACTACCTGTACATCGATGCGGGTCGAAATGTATTTTTTGAGCAGTGGCCAAAAGAAAATACCCATCCCATTTTAACGGTGGTAAACCTGAAAACGGCCGCCCGGAAACAATATGATCTGCAATCAGATTATGGACTTGGTTACCACCAGATCAAAGCTATCCTGGAGCAGCGCAACGGGCGGCGATGGATTTACGGTCTGCCCTTTATTGCCGGCTATACCAATATGGCCGGCACCCTGCAGTTTCTGAAAAAAGATTACAACAAAGAACGTGAACTCAAGTTCAACCAGGTGTATGACATGTACGAAGACCGGCAACAGAATATCTGGATTTGTACCGATTATGGCCTTTACTTGTTTAACCCGGATGCGCAACTTTTTCACAATTATACCCTCACCACACCAAAACGTTTTTCGGTAGAAGGCAAGGCGCAAACGGCACTGGAACTTGCCAATGGGGAGCTTTGGATTGGCTACCGCGACCTGGGCCTGTTCCGATACGATAGTGCCATGCACCCCTTGCCTTTACCTCCATCCTTACAAGCCCTGACCGATATGAAGTCAGTATGGGACCTGCACCGTCACAGCCGGTCGGGGGCCATCTGGATTACGTTGCGGGGCGGACAACTTGTCGTTTTTGACCCGGTAAGCCGGAAGGCCCAATTGCTTTCGCCGCCACAATTTCAAAGCCGTGCTATAAAACAGGTAACGGAAGACAAGGATGGAAATCTCTGGCTGGCAACACAAGCCGGCAACCTGGTGAAATGGAATGCGCAAGCCGGGGCCAAAAACATCCTGGCCGGGTTCAGCCTCGTGAAAAAGACAACAGAAATTGAAAAACTGTTTGCCGACAGCAAGGGGTTTGTTTGGGTGGCTACGATAGGCGAGGGATTGTTGAAAATAGAACCGCGTACGGGGAAGGTCGTTTCGCACCTGACCATGGACGGGCCGGATGGTTTCCGGTTGTGGAATAACAATGTAAAAGACATCCTGCAGTACAAAGACAGCCTGCTGGTGGTAGCGGCCGGTGTGCTGAATCTGGTTGACCAGGAAACAAACAAGGTTCGTCACATCACGGGCAGGGACGGACTGCCTTCCAACTCGATACATAGCCTGGCGATGGATAGCGAAGGGTTGATCTGGATGGGTACCATGAACGGGCTATGTGTAACGGACATCAGCAAACGTTCTTTTACGGTATATGATCAAAGCGATGGGTTGTTGAATGACCAGTTTAATGTAGCGGGTGCTTTGCGGCTTACAAATGGGAAGTTGTTTTTTACCACCCAGGAAAGTTTTGTTGTCTTCAATCCTGCATCGGTACAAAAAAAACAAACCACGGGTCGGGCCTACATTACCGATTTTCAGTTGCGCAATACATCCTTGTCGGTGGATTCGTTGCTGTCCCTGAAACGGGTTGACCTGAGTTATAACAACAACTATGTAGCCATTGAGTTTAGTGCGTTTAATTACAGCAAGCTTACCAAGCTTGATTATTATTACCAATTGGAAGGATTTGATACGGCCTGGATCAAAAGCGATAATCGCCACCAGGCTATTTACAATTACCTGCCGCCGGGAAAATACCAGTTCAGGCTGAAAACAAAAAACCTGGTGGGAGAGGAAAGTCCCGAAATGGTGTACCTCAACATGAAGGTTCACCCGCCCTTTTGGCTTACCTGGTGGTTTTTCTTTTTGATTGTGCTGGGCATCATCGCCATTCTTTACATTCTTTACCGGGAACGCATCCGGCAATTGGTAACCCTGCAGAATGTTCGCTCCGATATTGCCAATCATTTGCACCAGGATGTGAGCACAACGTTGAATAACATCAATGTGCTGAGCCATATTGCCAAGCTGAAGGCGGATAAGGATATTGTGCGGTCGAAAGAACTGATCGACGAGATCAGCGGGAAAAGCTACAACATGATGATGTCCATGGATGAAATTCTCTGGAGCATCGACCCGGTGAATGATACCATGGAAAAAACCCTGGTGCGGATTTTTGAATTTGCCCGTACGCTGGAAACCAGTTATGACACTTCCATTGATATTATGGTACATGAAAAAGTAAAACAGTTGCGCCTGAACATGAAGCTTCGCCATAATTTTTTCCTGGTGTGCAAAGCCGTATTGCAGGATCTCGCCCAACACGCTGCCAATAAAAATATCCTGGTCGATATCGATCTTGTATGGTCCAGGATTGTTTTGAAAGTGCTGCGCACCGGTGATGAATCCAATGAAAGCAAAGAGAATTTGCAGGCGTTACGGGAACGGTTGCAACAAAATGCCGGCATGTTAAATGCAAGCCTTGCCTTTGAAGTGGGCAAACGCGATACCTCTATTGTTTTATCGATACCGGTCAAATAAGAAAACTGCACTTGGCTTTTGCAATATAATTCGGAGCCGTTGTTATGTTGAAATGTATCTCTGGATAAGAAACGTAAAAAACTGCAACGTGTGACAGAAAGATATAGGTCACTGTTGCTTCGAAGATTCCCGTACAATCAGTTCGGTTTCCAGCACCTTGCGCTGGAAATCGGTAACAGGCCGTTTGCTTTCAATTAACTGGATCAGCATTTCTATGGCTGATTGACCAATTTCAAATGCCGGTTGCCGTACAGTGGTCAGCGAAGGAGAAAACAGGTCGCCAACCTGCGTGTTGGAAAAACCGATAAAACCCTTTTCACCCACCCCTATTTTGCGCTTCAGGATGCCAAAGCAAACAATTGTCAACCGGTCGCCGGCTGTAAAAAAAGCATCGGGTTTTATTTTGGCCTTGTCCAGTTCCAGCAGCGCATCTTCCACTTCTTTGGCAATCATGCCGCCGTGTGGACAATATTTTACCAGGCTTTCCACAAAGGGCAATCCGTTTTTCTGCAGCGCAGCTTTGTACCCTTCCAGTCGTTCTTTTGTAATGGAAAGAAAAGGCGAAGAGGTAATATGGGCAATATGTTTGTATCCCTGTGCTATCAGGTGCTCTGTAGCCACAAAGGCACCGTTGTAATTGTTTGCCGTCACCTTGTGTGTTTCAATCTCGTCGGTGATGCGATCAAAAAAAACGATCGGCATCCCTTTTTCATGCAACTCTTTCAGGTAGGAGAGGTCGGCCGTTTCGCTGGAAAGAGAAACCAGCAAGCCATCCACCCCTCTGGCTGCCATGTGCTCCACATTTACTTTCTCTCGGTCTCTTGATTCGTGGCTTTGGGTTATAATAACGTGGTAGCCCCGGTTATAGGCAATGGATTCGATGCCGTTGATGGCCTGTGAAAAAAAGTTGTTGGCAATTTCGCTCACCACGATGCCGATGGCACGGGTGCGGCGCTCTTTTAACGATAATGCGATTGGATTGGGACGGTAGTTGATTTTTTCTGCGTATTCCAGTACCTGTTTTTTGGTCTCATCGCTGATCTCATAGCTTCCCCGCAAAGCTCTTGACACGGTTGACGTGGACAGGTTCAGGGCTTTTGCTATGTCTTTGATGGTAGCACTTTCAAACTTCATGAGCGCAAATCGGAGGTTACTGATCGTGAAAAATTCAGGCTAAAAATATTGATTTTTAGCGGAGGTGCCGCAATTGCAAACGTTATCGGTAACGATTGCGTAAAAAAAGAGTTTCAATACGCTTGCCGGCTCTGAATATCTGTTTAGACTTGTTTACGAAAGCCCTTATTAAAATAGATTGATTGCTATGCGGCTTTCTTCAATTACCGTTCAATGATTGCGAAGCTGATTACTGTCATGAATAAAGACTTTTTTTTCCTTTTTATTCCGGTTAGAATGGCGGGTGTCTTTGTAGTTCATGACGTCACCACCAATCCTGTTTTACCACCATTGTTACGGGCTGGAGTATGTAGGATAAAAAATAGAGTAAGATAAAGTGCGCATCAAAAATGTGTTCTTGAAAAGAGGATTTACTGATCTTAATAAAAACGACGACTAAACATTAATTCATTTCAAGCTTGTTTATGGAAAGAAAGTTGATTCTAACGCTACTTGCCTGCTTTTGCTCCGTTTTGGTTTGGGCGCAAACACGTACGGTTACCGGCCGTGTTGTGTCCGATAGTGCCACAAACGGACTGGGAGGCGTTTCTGTTACCATTAAAGGCACACAAACCAGTACATCCACCAATACGGAAGGCCGTTACACCATTAGCATCCCTGACAGAAGCAACGTGGTGCTGGTGTATTCCTCCATTGGCTACACCCGGCAGGAAGTTTCCGTGGGCACCCGCTCAACGGTGGATGTAACATTGGCCGAGGAGGTTTCTGCACTAAATGATATTGTGGTGATCGGGTATGGTACCACGCGAAGAAAAGACCTTACAGGTACCATTTCTTCTATAGGCGCAAGAGACTTGGAAAAGATACCAGTGGCCAATGCAGCAGAAGCGATCACCGGACGCCTGCCAGGTGTACAGGTAACCACCGTTGATGGTGCTCCCGGTGCGGAGATCGTAATCCGAGTGCGGGGTGGCGGTTCGTTGACCGGCGATAACTCTCCACTGTATATCGTGGATGGTTTCCGTGTGAACAGCATCAATGACATTGCTCCTTCGGATATTGCCAGCATCGATATCCTGAAAGATGCAGCTACATCGGCCATTTACGGTGCTGCCGGTGCCAACGGCGTCGTTATCATCACGACCAAAAGTGCCCGAGGCGGAAAGACCACCATCAACTACAACGGGTTTGTGCAGCAGCGAAACCTGCCGCGTAAACTTGAAGTGCTATCTCCTTACGAATTTGTGCTGGCCCAGTACGAATATGCACGGTTACGGAGCCAAACGGATGTCGATAACTTCTCCCGTTATTTTGGTGTATATGATGACCTGGAACTGTATAAAAATCAAAAAGGAACCGATTGGCAAAAACGTCTCTTCGGCAATCCTGTTTATTCGCAGCAGCATAATTTCAGCGTAACCGGCGGCACGGAGAAAACAAGAATGGCGCTGACCTTCACTAACAACAACGACCAGGGCCTGGTGCCGGGTTCGGGCTACCAGCGCAATTACCTGAACTTTAAATTAAACCATGAAGTTTCAAAAGCACTGCGTTTTGATTTTGCTTCCCGCTATACACATACCATCATCGATGGAGCAGGAACTTCCGGCGGATCCAGCCTGCGTGTGGGGGATGGCATTACCACCCGGCCGGTGAACGGCATCGCTGATATGATCATTGTGGACCCGGGTAGTGGCGACGATTACGACCAGTTTTTGCGTAACCTGATCAACCCCATCCAACTGGCGGCTCAGGATTACCGCAAGCGTACCAACCGTGTGCTGAACATGAACATTGCTGCTTCCTGGAATATTCTGAAAGAGCTGACCTATCGCTCTGAATTTGGATATGACCTTGGATGGGGCAACAACCGCCGCTATTTTGGTCCGTTGACCAGCACTTCCCGCAATGAGGGAGGCAACCTTCCTATGGGAGAAATTTCCCAATTCAACAGCACTGGCTATCGCTGGACCAACACACTGAACTACAGACTGCGCAGCGGTGCCAAGCACGATTTCAACTTCCTGGTTGGGCAGGAGATATTGGCCCTGGGACAAGGCTTTGAAGAGTACAATCGTGCGAAATACTTTGCCGAAAACATCACTCCGGAAAAGCTGTTTGCCACCATGACACTCGGGACACAGGACCGTCACACAACCAATGAATTTGCAGGCAATAAAATCGCTTCTTTCTTTGGCCGGGCCATTTACCAACTGGACAACAAATACATTTTTAACCTGACGGCCCGTTACGATGGTTCTACCAAGTTTGCTCCCGGCAAACAATGGGGGCTTTTCCCTGCCGCCTCTTTTGCGTGGCGTGTTTCCGGAGAAGACTTTATGGAGAACGCAACCTTCGTAAATGACCTTAAGCTGCGCCTGAGCTATGGAACAGCCGGTAACAATAATATTGGAAACGATCAGTGGCGGGTATTGTTTTCTCCAACAGATAACCGCCCTATCGGCTTTGGCGATGTAGCACAACCTTACTACACCTTTGCCGGCAACCAGTTACCCAATCCGGACATTCGTTGGGAGACGACCATCACCCGTAACATTGGTTTGGACTTCACGTTGTTTAAAAACAGGCTGAGTGGTACCCTTGATTTTTACAAGAACACAACAAAAGACCTGCTGGTACAATCTGTGATTCCGCAAACAACAGGTTTCACCACGCAGCAGCGTAACATCGGGCAGACCTCTAACCGCGGTATAGAATTAGCTTTGACCGGAAACATCATCAGCGGCAAGGACTTCCAGCTTTCCGCTAACTTCAACGTTGGTATCAACCGGGCCCGCATCGATGCACTGGACGGCGTGAACGAACAATCATTTAACTCGAACTGGGCCGGCACCGATCTGAAGACCATTGATGATTATCGCCTGATTGTTGGTCGCACTATTGGTTTGATGTATGGCTATGTAACTGATGGCATGTACACCGTGGATGATTTTGAATCCTATAATGCAACAAACGGCCGCTATACGTTAAAGCCCGGCGTTGCCAATGTAGGTTCACTATTGGGAGGCATCAGTGTACGGCCGGGTGTGTTAAAGCTGAAAGATTTGCCAACCGTTGATACAGACGGTGACGGTGTTCCTGACCAGGGTGATGGAGTGATTACAGCAGCTGATCGGCAGATCATCGGTAGTGCACTGCCCAAAGCGACTGGTGGTTTCGGAATAAACAGTGCCTACAAAGGGTTTGACTTTTCGGCCTTCTTTAACTGGGTGTATGGTAACGACGTTTACAATACCGGAAAAATTGCCCACAACATGCTTTACAGAAGCACATATGGCAATATGCTAAACACCTCCAATTATGAAAATCGTTTCCATTATATTGATATGCAGGGCAACCTGGTAACAGAACTGGAAGACCTGCGCAAGCTGAATCCCAACGCCACCATCTGGTCGCCATTTTCTATGGGCACGGCCTCACCGGTATTTCATTCCTGGGCGGTGGAAGATGGATCTTTCCTCCGGTTAAATAACATTTCATTGGGTTACACGCTTCCATTTAAGCTAACCTCCAAAGCGTCCATCAGCAAACTGCGTGTATACGTGACCGCGTACAATGCTTTCCTGTGGACGAAATACAGTGGCTACGATCCGGAAGTAAGCACAACACGGAGCAGCAGCTACAGCCAGTTAACACCGGGTGTCGATTATTCTGCTTATCCGAAAAGCCGCACATATACAGCGGGAATTAATGTGACGTTTTAATCCCATTCTTTAAACGCTTAACACTTCGTATAATGAAACGCATTCTATACTCCGTTTTAGCTTTTTCCACCCTGCTAATGGTTTCGTGTAAAAAGTTTCTGACGGCCGATTCGCCTTCCAACTTTTCGCAGGATTATATTTTCAGCAGCGAGACCGATGCTAAAAAAGCAGTAAACAGTGTCTATGCCCTGTTCAACCAGGATGCCTTTACCTCTCGTTTGTCCAACAACTTTGCCGGCAATACCGATGTAGAAGTAGGTCCTGTTGGCGCTTCTCCCGATAACTCACGCCGCGACATCTGGTCGTTTGAAGCCACGGCTTCCAACCCTGACCTGCTGACGGTTTGGAACAACGCCTACAACGCCATCAACCGCGCCAATGAGTGTGAAGAAGGACTGACAAAAATTGCATTGGCCAATGATCCCGGCAACCGTCAATACAAGCAATTGCTCGGTGAAGTAAAAGCCCTCCGTGCCTATTGGTACTACATGCTGATGAACCATTGGGGTGATGTGCCGTTCAAAGCTACTCCTTCCCGTGCGGGTGATGATTTTTACCAGCCCCGTACTGGTCGTGACAGCATCCTTACCTTCCTGATCAATGACCTGATCAGCGTGGAAGGTGATATGTTCTGGGCCGATCAGTTGGATTTTGGTATCGAACGTATCAACCGTGAGTATGTCATGGGTTTTATCTCCCGATTGGCTCTTATGCGCGGAGGCTATTGGCTTTATCCCGATATGCAGATGCGTCGCAAAGACGATTATCGTGACTACTACCAGATCGCCAATACGTATGCAAAGAAATTAATCGATCTGAAGCCAAGGCCTTTGCCGGATTTTGCTTCGGTTTTCATGAATGAAAACAAATACATTAAGCCGGTCAACAGCGATGTGTTATGGGAAGTAGCTTTCCATCCGGGTTATGGCGATGTGGCCTGGTCGGTGGGTGTGACAGTTACCAACAGCACCGGCTATCATTCCTACGGTGCTACCACCATCCAGATGTATCTGACACCGAATTATTACCATTCGTTTGACACAACGGACTTGCGGTTACCCGCAACCGCTTCTATCATTTCCTATAACGATACGCTGGCGCAGATGCCGACTGGACCCACAAGCATTACCATCAATAAATGGAACCGCATGCTGGTGCCTGCACCCTTAGGGCCAGCATCCGCAAAAGGAACCGGTATCAACTGGCCCATGATGCGCTATTCAGATGTGTTGTTGATGCTGGCAGAAAGCGAGAATGAATTGAATGGTCCGACAGCTACGGCCCAGGATGCGTTGCGACAGGTTCGCCAGCGTGCCTTCCCGCAATCGTTATGGGCTGAAAAGGTGAATGCATATGTGGGTTCGGTTTCCGGTTCCAAAAACTCATTTTTTGATGCCATTGTAAACGAACGTGCCTGGGAATTTGGCGGGGAATTTTTGCGCAAGTATGACCTGGAGCGTTGGAACCTGTTTGGTAAAAAAGTGGCCGAAGCGCGGAACACCCTGATAAAAATGGGCGAGGATGCCGTTGCCGGTACGGGTACGTACGCAAACCTGGCAGATTATCAGTACTACAAGCGCAACGCCGACAAGTCTATTTCATTCCTTAACCGGTACTACAAGGCCACCGGCACCATTCCGGAGGAATACAATACCCGTGTGAACTGGTTGCGTGCCCTGTGGAATACAACCAACAATGCACCGGCCGATTATATCACCCGCCAATGGAGAGGGTATACGGACAACACTGGTGCCACACCGCTACGTTACATTCTGCCCTTGCATTCTTCGGTGGTAACCAACAGCAAAGGCACGCTTCAGAACCAATATGGATATTAAGATTTAAGAGAACAAAAAATGCATCTTATTATGAGAAATATATTGCTTGCCATAACTGTCATGACGCTTTTCCTCGCCGCCTGCCGAAAGACAGAGGAATTGGAACCTACCCGTTTGTTTCGTCCTGTGTTGAAAGAACAATTGGTTGCTGAAGGCAACTGGGTTGAAGCAAAATGGCAACAGATTGGGAGTGCCCGTTCGTACACAGCCCAACTGAGTATGGATACATTCAAAACCGTACTGGCTACAGTAAATGTCGATACCAATTATGTGCGTTTTGAAAACCTGGGCTGGGAAAAAACCTACCAGGTGCAGGTTAGGGCCAATGCGGAAGATACGGTTTACAGCTCACGGTATTCGCTGTTGGGTTCCATCAAAACGCCGCGTTTCCCTACCATTCTGAATGTGCCCGGCGTAAGTGACATAACCGATGCTGCCGTAAAAGTGACCTGGGCAAAAAGCGGAGCTGCGGTTTCCCGCATTCGGATCATTAAAACGGCTGACAGTTCTGTTGTGAGAGAGGTAACGCTTTCAGCAACTGATGTCAGCAATCAGTACCGGATTATCAGCGGACTGGCTTCCGCAACGCCGCATACCATTTTCCTTTACAGCGGTACGACCCTAAGGGGCTGGGCCGATTTTACCACCAAAGCACCATACAGCGGTACCATTATCGACCTTCGGGATATCGAGGGCCGGCCTTCAGTGCTGGCCGATACAATTCCGATTATTCCGGCAGGCAGCACGGTCCTGTTAAAGAGGGGCGAAGTCTATGAAATTTCTTCAGCAATTGATATTGGTAAAAATATCACCATTACCAGCGGCTCCGACCTTATGGCGAGTGAGCAGGCAAAACTCTATTTCACCAGCAATTTCAATTTTGCAGAAGGCAGCGTGATCGATCAAATTGAGTTCAACGATGTTTACCTCTATGGCAGTAGCTATTCTTCGCGGTATGTATTCAACACCACGCGAAGTGCTACCGTAGGTACAATGAAATTTGTAAACTGTCATGCTGAGATTTTCCGCGGGCTGGTTCGTTTGCAGTCAGGAACAACAACCGTTTCGAATTTCCTGATTGAAAACTCAACGATTGACAGTATCTCCAATTACGGTGTGATTATCGTTGACAACGCCACGTGTAAAGCGAACAACATCACCTTGCGCAATTCCACCTTTTACAAAGTGGAGAAGATAATTACCAGCAGCAAAAATGATATGGGAGGTGCGATCCTTATTGAAAATTGCACGTTCAACGAAACACCATTGGGTGGTGGCAGTAACTACATCATTGATGCCGGCTCCCGTAATGTGCCCAATGGTATAACGGTCAACAACAACATTTTCGGCATGGGTAAACCCAATCCGGGAACAGGCAGCATCGCTATACGTGATTTCAGAGCCAGTGCTTCCACTACGATCAATGCCAGTAATAATTACCGTACCAGTGACTATGAATCGGCTGGAAGTGATTTTCCCAACGTCATCAACTACAGCCGGAAGTCAACGGAATTGTGGCAGGCGCCGGCAAACGGAAATTTCATGATCATTGACAACCTGTTCCCTGGACGCAGCAGCGCTGGTGATCCGCGGTGGAGGTTATAAATCTGAACGCATACAGGGGTGTGAACAGGAGTTCACACCTTTCCCTTGTCCGTACATTTTTAGCTGAAGCCAATGCATACAAATTTGATTTTCGGTATTCTTTTCAGTTTGGGCTTTCTCCATTCTTCCTGCCAGAAAAAAGAAACGGGCGGTGGCAATGTAGAACCGGTATCGGAAGGACCTGTGCCTGTTACTGAAACAGCGTTTGCATTTCCCGGTGCTGAAGGCTTTGGCCGCGAAGCAACGGGAGGTAGGGGTGGTCGTGTGATCAAAGTAACGAACCTGAATGATGCAGGGCCTGGCAGCCTTCGGGAAGCCATCAATGCTTCTGGTGCCCGCGTCATCATTTTTGATGTAGCGGGAACCATTGCCCTCAGGAGTGGATTGTCCATTCGCAATGGCAACATTACCATAGCGGGACAAACGGCGCCCGGTTATGGGATTTGCCTGAAGAATTATGCCCTGGGTATTGATGCCGATAATGTGATCATCCGTTATTTGCGCTTTCGACTGGGTGATGAAAGCGGCCAGGAGTCCGACGCACTTGGCGGACGTTTTCACAGGAACATCATCATTGATCATTGCTCGATGAGCTGGAGTGTGGATGAATGCACGTCGTTCTATGCCAACGAAAACTTTACCCTGCAATGGAGCATGATTGCCGAAAGCCTGCGCAACTCGGTCCACAGCAAAGGGGCACACGGCTACGGTGGTATTTTTGGCGGCAGGAAAGCTTCTTTTCACCACAATCTGCTGGCCCATCACGACAGCCGCAATCCACGTTTTGGCGAAGAGGCCGGGAAGGCGTTTGCGTTGACGGACCTGGTTGACTACCGCAACAATGTTCTTTACAATTGGGCCAGTAATAGTGCTTACGGTGGCGAAGCCATGAACATTAACATCGTTAATAACTATTACAAACCCGGGCCGGCTACCACAAAAAAAGAACGCATTTTTTCCCCCGATAAAAACAAGAACATTGGTACGGAAGTGTACAACATCTGGGGCAAGTTTTTTATTGACGGCAATGTCGTGGAAGGCAGTACAAGAGCCACGGCTGATAACTGGACCTATGGCGTGTACAATCAGTTTCACAGCAGCTACGGAACCGTTTCCGATGCGGATAAAGCAGCCATGCGGTTGACGGCGGCGCATCCGGTTGGCGATAATGTTACAACCCATACAGCGCAAGAAGCCTACACCAAAGTTCTTGAATACGCAGGTGCTTCGTTCAAGCGGGATGCAGCCGATGCACGCATTTTGCTCTCTGTGAAAAACGGAACCTACACCGCAAATGGTTCGGGCGGAAGCCTGTTGGGTATCATTGACAGTCAAAAGGACGTGGGTGGATGGCCCGAATTGCAGTCTGCTCCCGCACTGCCGGATGCGGATGGTGATGGCATGCCGGATGCTTGGGAAAAAGCTCAGAAACTGGATCCGTCCAAAGCCAATGCAGCCAGTCGCAACTTAAGTACTGGTTACGATAACATTGAGGTTTACATCAACAGTTTAGTGAAAAATATTACAGCGGCACAAAATCAATAATGATTCGATTTTATCCTATCTACATACTTGCTTTTTTATTCTCCTGTTTGTTGCAGGTGGGGTGTTCACGAACCTTGTCGCCGGCAGTTGACAAAGAGTCGGTGCCCATTGCTTTCCCCGGGGCCGAAGGCTTTGGCAAATACACTACCGGCGGTAGAGGAGGCGAAATGGTTGTCGTCACCAATTTAAACGATGAAGGAGAGGGCAGCTTTCGCAAAGCAGTGCAAAAAAACGGTCGCCGCATTATTGTATTTGCGGTATCAGGAACCATCCATCTCAAATCAAAATTGAACATCAAAGGCAACGTCACCATAGCGGGACAAACGGCTCCCGGCGATGGCATCTGCCTCGCCGATCAGCCGGTATCGCTGTCGGGAGATAACATCATTATTCGTTACCTGCGTTTTCGCATGGGCGACCGTTATCAGAATGCAGGCAAAACACCCGGCGGCGGCAGCGATGATGCCTTTGGCGGCATAGGTCGCAGGAACATCATCATCGATCACTGCACCATGAGCTGGAGTACGGATGAAGCCTTTACGGTGTACGGTGGCGACAGCACCACCCTGCAGTGGAACCTGATCTCCGAGCCCCTGAACTATTCTTATCATTTTGAAAAGGGCGATAAAGATTTTGAACAACATGGTTATGGCGGCATTTGGGGTGGCCGGCATACATCGGCACACCACAACCTGTTTGCCCACTGCGTTACCCGTACACCGCGGTTCGACGGAACCCGAAACATTCCATCAGAGTTTGTGGATTTTCGAAACAATGTTATTTACAATTGGAGCACCAACAATGTATATGCCGGTGAAGGCGGTTCCTACAACATGGTGAACAATTATTACAAGCCCGGACCCGACACCAAAAAAACAGTGCAGGATAGATTATTGAATCCTTACCATAAATTGCCACAACTGCCTTTTGGTAAATTTTATGTGGCTGGAAATGTGGTGGAAGGCACTGCAGCCGTTACGGCCGACAACTGGAAAGGTGTGGTGATGAACAACGGTTCCGAAGCGGATAAGCAAAATGTCAAAATGGACTTAGCGTTTGCGGCTTTACCGGTAACAACGCAAAAAGCAGGAGAAGCTTACCAGTTGGTGTTGCAGGAAGCAGGCGCCAGTTACCGAAGGGATACGCTGGATGAACGCATCATCCGCGATGTACAAAATGGAAAGGGCCGCATCATTGACGTGCAGGGTGGCTTTCCGCACGGAACGCCTTACGAAATGACGGTGAACGCATGGCCCACCTTACAGACAGCAGAAGCGCCAAAAGACAGTGACGGTGATGGCATGCCCGATGCGTGGGAAAAGTTAAGGGGATTGAATCCTGCCAATGCTTCCGATGCTGCTGCAAACACACTGCACCGATTTTATACGAACATTGAAATGTATATAAACGGTTTGGTCAATCCCAGGCAATAAAATATAAAACGCTCTATATGAAACGCAGGCATTTTTTACGGAATTCTTCCTTAGCGGCAACCGGTATCCTGTTGGCGCAAACACCATTGACATCTTTGGCGGCGGCTGCCGCTCCCAAAAAAAAGCTGGCCATGATTGGAACCGGTTCCCGTGGCATTGGCTTTTGGGGTGAAGCGGTTTTGAAGAATTTTAGTGATGTAGTGGAGTTTGTAGGCCTTTGTGACAGCAATCCCGGTCGAGTGGCGCTGGCCAAACAACGGATGAAAGTAGCCTGTCCTACGTTTACGGATTTTGAGGTGATGATGAAAGCAACAAAGCCTGACATTGTCATCGTCACCACCATGGATTCTACGCATGATAAATTTATTATCCGTGCCATGGAACTGGGTGCCGATGTGATTTCGGAAAAGCCGATGACAACGGACGAAGTGAAGTGCAAAAACATCCTGGATGCCGAGAAAAAAACAGGTAAAAAAGTAACGGTTGCGTTTAACTACCGGCATGGCCCGCACATGATGAAGATAAAAGAACTGCTTGCCGCCAACAGCATTGGTAGGGTCACATCCGTTGATTTCAACTGGATGCTGAACGTGTACCACGGTGCCGATTATTTCCGCCGCTGGCACGGCATCACTGCCAAAGGCGGGTCCTTGTGGGTGCACAAGGCCACGCACCATTTTGACCTGCTGAACTGGTGGCTGAACTCGGAGCCGCTGGAAGTGACTGCTCATGGAGAACTGGAACACTACGGAAAGAACAATCCGTTCCGCGGCACTAAGTGCCGGGGTTGCGAACACAAGGACAAGTGCCGGTTTTATATGGACATCACCAAGAACAAAGGCATGATGGATCTGTACGTGGCCAACGAACATCATGATGGTTACCTGCGGGATGGTTGCGTGTGGCGTGAAGAGATCGACATATGGGATAAAATGTCGGCGCAGATTAAATACGCCAATGGCGTGATTGTGAATTACAGTCTCACCACGTATTCGCCTTACGAAGGCTGGCGCATAGCGTTTAACGGCATGGACGGACGGCTGGAAAGCTGGGAGGATATTCCTTACCTGCAACCGGATGCTACCGACCAGGCTTCACGCCATGCGCAGGAAATGGCGCAAGACAAAGACGCCATTCCGGGCAAGTTCAAAGAGGTGATGCTGATGAACAATTTCCAGAAAGAACACAAGATCATCAAAGTGCCGCAATATGCCGGAGGCCACGGTGGCGGCGATCAGCGCATGCATCACCGTATTTTCAAAGACCCCACCGATAATCCCTATAACATCCTGGCCGGCTCACGGGAAGGTGCCATGTCAATGCTGATTGGTGTAGCGGCCCGCAAAAGCATTAAGGAAAAACGCACCGTTTCCATTGCCGAACTCACCGACCTGAAACCAATGGCAAAGCGCCACGTGGTGTAGGGCGTGAAACGTCAGACGAGAAATGTAAAAAGGAGAAGGTGCAACCTTCTCCGCTTTTGCTTGCTTCTTATTATTATAGCCGCACCTAAAGTAGTTTGCATGAGAAGACTTCTTTTCCTCTTTTTTGTTTTGCTGATGACAACAGCCTTTCTGCCTCTTAAGGACAAAACAACAGTTTACCTTATTGGCGATTCCACCATCTCTATCAAGGAAGTGAAAGCCTATCCTGAAACCGGCTGGGGGATGCCCTTCGCCCATTTTTTTGACAGTACGATCGTCGTTGATAACCAAGCTAAGAATGGTCGCAGTACCCGAACGTTTATTGAAGAAGGCCTGTGGAAGCCGGTTGTGGAAGGTTTGAAAAAGGGCGATTATGTTTTTATCCAGTTTGGCCACAACGATGAAGTGCCGACAAAAAGGAGCGCTACTACGCAGGAGCAGTTTACGGCCAACCTAACCCGTTATGTTTCGGAAACCCGAAACAAGGGCGCCTTTCCTGTTTTGATAACGCCTGCAGCCCGTCGTAAGTTCAGCGCCGATGGCCGGGTGGAGGGAACACATGATGCCTATGCCGCTCTGGTAAGAGAAGTAGCCTCTTCTCAAAAGGTGCCGCTGATTGATCTTGATAGTAAAAGCCAGCAACTGGTCCAAAGCTTTGGCGTGGAAGGTTCCAAAATGCTCTTCCTGCACCTGCAGCCAGGTGAGCATCCGAACTATCCCGCCGGCAAAGTGGACGATACTCATTTCAGCGAACTGGGAGCAAGAAAGATGGCGCAGATCGTTCTGGCCGGGATCAAAAATTTACAACTTCCGCTGGCGGGACATATTTACCAGCCGCCGGCGAAAAAATAGGTTTTGGATAATGCGTTTTTTTCTTTTACTGGCGATCATTGCCTTTGCTTTTTCGCTTCCACCGAAAAAAAAGATCACGGTTTACCTGATCGGTGATTCTACCGTGTGTGAATACGAGCCCCAACGGGCGCCGTTGGCCGGCTGGGGGATGCCGTTTAAATACTTTTTTGATTCTACTGTCACCATCAGCAACCATGCCCGCGGCGGACGGAGCACCCGCACATTTTTATCGGAGAATCGTTGGTCTCCGATTACAGGAAATCTAAACGAAGGTGACTATGTGCTGATGCAGTTTGGGCACAACGATGAAGCCAAAGAAGAACGCTACAAAGACCGTTACACCCCGGTACCGGATTACAAATCCAATCTGGCCAAATTTATTACCGAAACAAGGGCAAGAAAAGCCTTTCCTGTTTTGGTAACACCGGTCACACGAATGCGTTTCAACAAAGAAGGGAAACAGGAAGAAACTCATACAGAATACACGGCAGCCGTATTGGAAGTAGGCAAGCAGCATGGTGTACCCATTATTGATCTGGACAGCATGAGCAGGAATCTCTTGACAAGCCTTGGGCCTGAGCTTTCCAAACACCTGTTTATGTACCTGGAACCGGGCGAACACCCGGCCTACCCGGAGGGACAAAAAGACAACACACATTTTAATGCGTACGGCGCCAGGCAGATGGCCCAGTTGGTACTTGCCGGGCTTAAACAGCAAAAGATAGAACTGGCGGAGCGTATCGTGAAACCGGGAACAAAAAAACCGGAGCCTATTTTGAGCGGACTGACAGGGGTTCCTGACACATCCTTTACAAACGGGAGTGATTTTATCAAAACCAAAAAGAATTATCCTTTTATCAAACCGATAACGCTGGCAGCTACAAAAAACGTTGTTCAGAAGGCTAATATTGTGTACTGTGAAAGAGGCGATCGCAAGCTAAAGCTGGATGCCTTCCTGACCACAATGCGGTCTTCTAAAAAACGACCCGCTGTGCTTATCATTCACGGCGGTGGCTGGCGGTCGGGAAACAAAACGCAGCACCATCCCCTGGCGCAGAAACTGGCCGCATTGGGCTATGTTTGTTTTACACCGGAATATCGCCTGTCAACGGAAGCCTTGTACCCGGCGGCTGTGCATGACCTGAAAGGGGCCTTACGGTGGATGCATGCCCATGCAAAAACATACAACATCGATACCGCAAAAATTGCCGTAGCTGGTTTTTCGGCTGGTGGCGAACTGGCTGCTTTCCTCGGCGCTACAAACGGAATGGCCAGTTATGAAGGTGAGGGTTGTTATGCAAATCAATCCTCTGATGTGGATGCCGTCATCGACCTGGATGGAACGCTTTCGTTTGTGCATCCCGAATCCGGCGAAGGCGACGATAGCAAACGCATCTCTGCTGCAACTTACTGGTTCGGCTACCCGAAAAAAGATGCCGCTGAATTATGGACAGAAGCCTCACCGCTGATGCATGTGGGAAAGCATACACCGCCTACACTTTTTATCAACAGCAGCGTGGATCGCATGCATGCAGGACGGGACGATTTTATGCAGGTGTTGCGACAACACAACATTTACACCGATGCAAAAACTTTTCCGGATGCTCCGCACACCTTTCCGCTTTACCATCCCTGGTTTGATCCGACGGTAAAATACATGGATGGTTTTTTGAAAAAAGTCTTCAACAAATAATTGGAAAGGCGTTATGATAAGATGCATTTTTTTCGTGTTGGTTTTTTGCCTTTCGGTTACCGCAAGCCTTGGCCAGACAGCCAATCCGCAGCAGTACAAATATGTCTTTACCGTAGCCAAAGATGGTTCAGGTGATTACCGGTATATACAGGATGCTATCGATGCGATGCGGGTGTTTCCGCTGGCGCCAATTACCCTTTACATTAAGAACGGCGTTTACAATGAAAAGATTGAACTCCCGGCCAACAACACAGACGTACGGTTTATCGGTGAAAGCGTTGAGAAAACCATCATCACCTTTAACGATTATTCGGGTCGTGGCAAGCATACAACCTTTACTTCCTACACGGCAAAAATTTCCGGGAACCGGTTTGTTGCAGAGAACATAACTTTTGCCAATACAGCCGGACCGGTGGGCCAGGCCCTTGCCCTTTATGTGGATGCGGATAAAGCGGTCTTCACCAACTGCCGTTTCCTGGGCAACCAGGATACTATCTACGCCGCCGGCGAAAATGCACGGCAGCTTTTTGTGAATTGTTATTTAGAAGGCACAACCGATTTTATATTTGGTCCTTCCACGGCGGTCTTCCAGCAATGCACCATCCGGGCCAAATCAAATTCATACATAACCGCTGCCAACACCACAACAGGAAAAAAGTTTGGCTTTGTTTTTCTCGACTGCACCATTCTTGCCGATTCGGCGGTAACCAAACTTTACCTGGGCAGGCCTTGGCGGGCCTTTGCAAAAACAGCCTTCATTCGTTGCCAACTGCCAAAAGCCATCGTTCCCGAAGGCTGGCATAACTGGGGCAATCCTGAGAATGAAAAAACAGCTTATTACGCCGAGTATCAAAACAGGGGTGAAGGCGCCAATACAAAATACCGGGCTTCCTGGGCCAAACAATTAACGGCAAAAGAAGTAAAGGACTATACACTGGAAACTATTTTTTCAAACGGGGCACAGGTTCCGGAAGATGGGGCTTGGTTCCGGCAGATAGAAAGGAAATCCTTCCAGTGGCCGCAAGAGACAAAAAAGCAATGATGAAGGAAAGACTTTTTTTGATACTATTCCTGCTGGGAAAGGCCGTTGCCGGCGCACAGGAGTTTATCCCGCTTTGGCCGGATGGAAAAAAGCCAAACTGGAACGGCGTAGTGGTTACGGATAGCTTGTACAACGAACGCATCTGGCGGGTGGGTACACCCGGTATGTATGCATTCCTGGTACCGAAAGGGGAGAACAAAGGAACCACGGTTTTGATTTGTCCCGGTGGTGGTTACGAGCGGTTATCGTACCTGTATAATGGGGCTAATTTTGCCAAATGGTTCAATGCGCATGGCATCAATGCCTTTGTGTTGTTGTACCGATTGCCGCATCAAACGGATTTAAAGAATGGCCAAATCGGTCCGCTTACAGATGCACAACGGGCCATGAAACTCCTGAAGACAAATGCCGCAAAGTGGTCGCTGGCTGCAGATAAAATTGGCGTCATGGGCGTCAGCGCCGGCGGGCATGTGGCCACCACATTGGCCACCTATCCAACAGATGTTTCTGCTATCCGTGATTCACTTGATGGCGTCAGTTCCCGACCCGATTTTCTGATCCTACTCTCACCGGTTGTTACCATGGGTGCCTACGCTCATAAGGGGAGTAAAAAGCTTTTTTTGGGTGCCGATACAACGGCGGCAACCGTTCGCCGATTTTCCAGCGAACAACAGGTGACGGTAAACACACCGCCAACGTTTTTGGTGCATGCGCAAAACGACAGTTCGGTGAACGTACGCAACAGCCTTTACTTTTTTAATGCGCTGATCGAAAAAGGGGTACAGGCCAGTTTGCATGTTTTCCCGCAGGGCGGTCATGGCATTGGCCTTTCGGATAACCCTGGCTCCACGGACCTCTGGTTGGATCTGCTGTATCGCTGGTTGGTGGAAAAAGAGTTTGTGGTGCCAAAGAAAAAATGATAATCGGTGCTGACCAGTTGTTGACTTTGCATCGAACGGTAAAATAGTACGCAGAGGAAACGTAGAAATTAAATGGAATGATGAAGAAAATTTTCTTGTTGACAGCGGTATTGGTAGGCTTGCATGGCGTTGCGCAAAAGCCGGTTATTTCAAAAGTTTGGGTGGCTGACAACGGTGATGGAACTTATAAAAACCCCATCCTGCATGCGGATTATTCCGACCCGGATGCTATCCGGGTCGGAACGGATTATTACATGACCGCTTCTTCGTTTGAAGATGTTCCCGGCCTTCCGATTTTACATTCTAAGGACCTGGTGAACTGGCGCCTTGTTGGCCATGCACTAAATAGCCTGTCGCCGTACGAACATTTTTCGGTTGCTCGTCACGGTGAGGGAGTGTGGGCGCCTTCGCTGCGCTATCGCAATGGCGAGTTTTACCTCTATTATCCCGATCCTGATTTTGGCATTTATCTCACCAAAGCAAAAAGAGCTGAAGGCCCCTGGAGCGAACCCATTTTGGTGGCAGGTGGCAAAGGCCTTATCGATCCCTGCCCGCTTTGGGACGCCGACGGGCAGGTCTACCTGGTTTATGCCTATGCCGGCAGCCGTGCCGGCATCAAATCGGTGCTGGCGGTTAAAAAATTGAATAAAGAAGGAACAAAAGCCATCGATGAAGGTGTGATCGTTTACGATGGACATGAGTCAGACCCCACCGTGGAAGGACCGAAGTTTTACAAGCGCAACGGGTGGTATTACATTTTTGCGCCGGCAGGCGGTGTGTCAACAGGATGGCAACTTGTTTTGCGTTCCAAAAATGTTTACGGTCCTTACGAAAGAAGGAATGTAATGGACCAGGGAGCAACACCGATCAACGGACCTCACCAGGGTGCCTGGGTGACAACACAAACCGGTGAGGACTGGTTCCTCCATTTCCAGGACAAAGAAGCCTATGGCCGCATTGTGCACCTGCAACCCATGAAGTGGGTGGGGGACTGGCCGGTGATTGGCGTGGACAAGGATGGCGATGGAAAAGGCGAACCGGTGCTGCGCTACAAAAAGCCGAACGTAGGCAAAACCTACCCGGTGCAAACACCGCCGGAAAGCGATGAATTTAATGGTAATACCATCGGGCTGCAATGGCAGTGGGCCGCCAACCCGAAAGCCACATGGGCGTTCGCCAATCCGGCCAAAGGAGCACTGCGGCTGTTCTCGGACAAGCTGCCCGACAGTGCCAGGAACCTCTGGGAGGCACCCAATGTGTTGCAACAGAAATTTCCGGCGGAAGAATTTATGGCCACAACAAAAATCACTTTTACACCCAATCCAAAACTGGAAGGCGAACGGGCCGGCCTGGCCGTGATGGGCCTAAGCTATGCTGCTATTGCCATTGAAAGCGGCAAGGACGGCAACAGGATTGTTTATGCATCGGCCAAAGATGCGGCCAAAGGAAAAAAGGAAGCAGTGAAAGATCTGGCGAAAGCCGGCAGTGCTACTGTGTATTTCCGTATCAGGGTAACAGCAGGGGGTAAGTGCCGTTTCAGTTACAGTTTCGATGGCAACAATTTTACCGATACCGCTGAGGAATTTACCGCCGAACCCGGACGATGGAAAGGCGCCAAGCTTGGCCTGTTCTGCACAAGGCAAACACAGACCAATGATTCGGGTTACGCTGACGTGGATTGGTTCCGGGTAGAGCCGTTGAAGTGAGTGGTTTTTCCCCACAGTGACACAGGGAACACAGGGAAGCACAGGGATAGTTGGTGCCTCCGTGCCTTTCTGCCTCCGTGTTTCAAATCATTTTACAACAAGTCTTCCGGCTTACCAAACAAACCCTTGTTGAAATCATCGTATGCCTCCATTACTTCTTCCCTTGTGTTCATCACAAACGGTCCATAGGCGGCGAGGGGTTCATTGAATGGCGTTGCATAGCCAAACAGGATCACGGCATCGGTGTTAGCTGTTATGTTTACCTCTTCTCCATCCCGGGCAAATTCTACGGTGTGCAGCATGCCCGCATCGGTTCCGTTTACAGCAACTTCGCCCTTTACCACGTAGAAGAATATATTTTGAGAATCGGGAACAGAGAAGCTTGTTTGTCCGCCTTCCCTGAATTCGATCCATGAGAGATGGATATCAGTAAGAGGCGTCACCGGACCTTTCGTTTCTCCCCAAGTTCCGGAAACCGGGTGCAACACAATCTTGCCGCCATCGAGTTGCAGTGCAGGAATTTCTTCCTTTTGCAGACCCGTGAATTTCGGCTCCGTCATTTTATGTTTTGCCGGCAGGTTTACCCACAGTTGCAAGATCTCCAGCGGACCGCCCAGGTTTTTAAACTGTTCCGATGAAACTTCGGCATGAATCAGGCCTTTTCCGGCAGTCATCCACTGCACACCTCCGGCCCTGATCACACTGTTGGCGCCACTGCTGTCTTTGTGCGTAAGATCGCCTTCCAGTATAAACGTAACTGTTTCAAATCCGCGGTGCGGATGGGGGCCAAAGGGCAGACCGCCATTCATGGGCAGGAAGTCCTGCCAGCCGTGGTGGTTCAGGAAAATGAAAGGATCGATAGCGTTCATTGGGAAAGTTCCTGTCGGCATGGCCTTGTAGGTAACCAGGTTGCCGATAGGACCGTATTCCGCTTTGTGGATGGCTTTGATTGTTCGCATTTGCCGTTTGCTTTTTTACATAACAAAGTTGCATGCAAACAGTTTTTGCCCGGATTATTTTTAGCATCACATCACCATCAGCAACTTCATTTCTTGAATACAGTGATGCAATGATTCCTTAAGGTAGTTCTCCGGCTTTTCCCACAGTTTGCGATGCTTTAACAGTTTCCGTATTTACGGCAACGTTTTCGGTAACGATTGCGTAAAAAAAGCCTTTCATTACGCTTGCTACCTCTGAATAACTGTTTAGACTTGTAATGAAAGCAGCATTGCAAAATGATGCCTGCATGGCTGTGATTGTGCGCAAGGCCTTCTGTTTACGTCTAATGATTGCGATATGAATAAAAATCCGCATAGTTTTTTTCTCTTGTTATGGGTGGTTTTTACCGGTTTTTTTGCCCAGGGGCAAATGGGCTCGATTCCGTTTACGGTGAAACAACCCAGCTTCAAGCGTGACTCTTTTTTCATCACAAAATTTGGAGCAAAGGCCGATGGCGTTACTCTGAATACGGCCAGCATCAACAATGCCATCACGGCAGCCAGCCAGCGTGGCGGCGGTGTGGTGGTGGTCCCGGCTGGCTTATGGTTAACCGGGCCCGTGGTGCTGCAAAGCAATGTAAACCTGCACCTGCAAAAAGGTTCCTTGCTGCAGTTCACGGACGATTTCAGCCAGTATCCCCTGGTAGAAGCTAACTGGGAGGGCCTGCCGCAAATGCGCAACCAGTCGCCGCTTTCCGCTACCAACGCTGTTAACATTGCTATTACCGGTTCGGGCATTATTGATGGCAACGGCGATACCTGGCGGATGGTGAAAAAAGAAAAGCTAACTGAGAGCCAGTGGAAAAAGTTGGTGGCGTCGGGTGGTGTGCTGGATGAGAAACAGCGCATCTGGTATCCATCCGAAAGTTCGCTGAAGGGATCAACCCTGCAGAACCCCGGCGTGATCGACGGAAAAAAGACGAAGGAATTTTACCAGTCGGTAAAAGATTTTCTGCGTCCCAACCTTTTGCTGTTTACAGCCTGTAAAACGGTATTGCTCGAAGGCGTGACCTTTCAGAACTCGCCGGCTTGGTGTGTGCATCCGCTGATGTGCGAGGATTTGACCGTTCGCAACATCACAGTGAAAAATCCCTGGTATGCACAAAACGGCGACGGCCTTGACGTGGAAAGCTGCAAAAATGTTTTAATCGAAGGCAGCACATTCGATGTGGGCGATGATGGTATCTGTATTAAATCCGGACGGGATGAGGCCGGCAGGAAACGGGGCCGTCCAACCGAAAATGTGATTGTGCGAAACAATACGGTTTATCATGCACACGGTGGCTTTGTCATTGGTTCGGAAATGAGCGGTGGTGCCCGCAATCTTTACGTAGACAACAATACGTTTATCGGAACCGATATTGGTCTGCGGTTTAAAACAACCCGTGGCCGTGGCGGTGTGGTGGAAAATATCTACATCACCAATACCTACATGAAGGACATTCCCGGTGAAGCCATCCTGTTTGATATGTATTATGCCGCCAAGGACCCAGTGCCCCTGGTAGGCGAAAAGCGGGAGCCTCCTAAGGTGGAAGAAAAACCGGTGACGGAAGAAACACCGCAGTTCCGGAATTTTTATATTAAAAACGTCGTGGTGCACGGCGCCGAGAAAGCCATCTTTGTTCGTGGCCTGCCGGAAATGAATGTGCAGAATATTTACATGGAAGACCTGGTGATCCAGTCGAAGAAAGGACTGGACATGACCGAGGCTACCAACATCGCTATAAAGAATGCGCATTTTCTTCCTACAGATACAGACCCGGTGATGAACATCCACAACAGCCGGAATATTGTGCTGGAAGCGGTGAGGTACAACAAAGCTGACCTGCTGCTGAACGTATCGGGACAGAAAACAGAAAACATACAATTGAACGGCACCGATCTGCAAAAGGCCCGCCATGCCGTGAATACGGAGTTTGGCGCCACGGCAGATGATGTGCGCATTGCAAAGGGAACGTCAGCAAATTATTCCTATGCGCAGGCGCTTGCGAATACCGCCATTAAAATGTGGCCGGATTCGTTTTCGCTCAGGGCCAATACCCCCGCCAAATGGAGCTATGACCAGGGGGTGATTCTCAAAGGCATTGAAGGCATCTGGTATGCCACCGGCGATAAAAAATGGTTCGACTACATTCAAAAAAGCATGGACCATTATGTGCAGGAAGACGGCACTATCAAAGGCTATCGCCAGGATGAATACAACATCGACCATTTAAATAATGGCAAGGTGTTGCTGCTGCTTTACCAGGTCACTAAAAAAGACAAATACCGCAAGGCGGTGGAGAACCTTTTCGACCAGGTGAAAACGCATCCACGTACCAATCAAGGTAGCTTTTGGCACAAGAAGATTTATCCTTACCAGGTTTGGCTGGATGGGTTGTACATGGGCCAGCCGTTCTATGCCGAGTATGCAAAGCTCAATGGCCTCGACGCGGCATTTAACGACATTACCCGACAATATGTGCTGATTGAAAAAAATGCCCGTGATCCCAAAACAGGGCTGCTTTACCACGGCTGGGACGAAAGTCGTGAGCAGCAGTGGGCCAACAAACAAACCGGTCTTTCGCCGCATGTCTGGGGCCGGGCCCTCGGTTGGTATGGCATGGCCATGGTGGATGTGCTGGATTATTTTCCCGACAATCACGGTGGCCGTGATTCTATCATCGGTATCCTGAACCGTTTTGCCAAAGCGGTAAGTACGGTGCAGGACAGCAAAACCGGATTGTGGTACGATATTCCAAACATGATCGGCGTTGGAAAAAATTACCCCGAAGCTTCGGCGTCGGCGATGCTTGCTTACACATTGGCAAAAGGTGTTCGCAAGGGCTACCTGCCCGCCACTTATCTTACCAATGCACGCAGAGCCTATGATGGTATTCTGAAAGAATTTATCAAAGAAGAAGAAGGGCAAACCAACCTGCACGGCACCGTTATGGTGTCGGGTCTTGGTGGTAAGCCATACCGCGATGGCAGTTTTGAATATTACATGCGTGAGCCGGTGATCGTAAACGATCCCAAAGGCATGGGAGCATTTATCCTTGCGGCCAATGAATTTGAAATGCTCAAAACACTCCCTGTTGCCAAAGGCAGAACCGTGATGCTGGATAATTATTTCAACAACGAATGGCGCAAAGATGCCGCCGGTCGCAATATGCCCTGGCACTACATCTGGGATGAAAAAGACAACGATGGTTATTATACCCTGGGACAGGTTTTCGAACGCCACGGCGCTAAATTGAAAACACTGAAGTCGGCCCCTACAGCGCAAAACCTGAAAGGCACCGATGTGTACATTGTTGTGGATCCGGACGATGAAAAAGAAACGGCCAGGCCCAATCTCATTACAGCAAAAGACGCAAACGCCGTTGCCGACTGGGTAAAGGCCGGAGGCGTACTGGTGTTGCTGGGCAACGATTCGGCCCGCAACAATATTAAAAGCATGAACGTACTGGCGTCGAAGTTTGGCATTCGGTTGAACAATGATCTTTTTAATACTGTTGAGGGAAATACGTTTGAGCAGGGCGCTGTGGATGTATCAGCAGCCAGTGATATTTTTCCCAACGCTAAAAAAATCTATGTAAAAGAACTGGCCACGCTGTCGGTAATACCGCCGGCTAAAACGATCGTTACCAAAGAAGGCAAGAACATTATGGCTGTTGCAAAACATGGAAAAGGAACCGTGTTTGTGCTGGGTGATCCCTGGTTGTACAACGAATACACTGACGGACGCAAACTGCCTTCCGATTTCCAGAATTATGAAGCCGCCTCCGACCTGGTAACCTGGATCGCCAAACAGATAAAAAAATGACGAAGTTGATGACCCGCATAGGATTGTTGGTGGTAAGTGCACTGCTTACGGTTTCTGCAATGGCGCAGGATGCCCAGGCGGACAACATGCTGCTGTACCAGCGCAGCAATGGCGGATGGTCCAAGCATATCAATGACGTAAAGGTTGATTACACAAAATCACTTTCAGAAACCGACCTTGTTCGCCTGACAAGTGACCGTTCCCGGAAGGATGCCACCATCGATAACGGTGCTACTACGAAAGAGATTCGTTACCTGGTAAAAGCTTATCAAAAAACCGGCAACAAAGCGTACAAGCAGGCGGCAGAAAATGGCATTCGGTACTTGTTGAAAATGCAGATGGCCAATGGCGGATTCCCACAATTCTATCCCGACAGTTCTTCTTACCGCGGACAGATCACGTATAACGACAATGCCATGATCAATGCGCTTAGTGTATTGCGGGATGTGGCAAATAGCCTGGATGCATTTGCGGCCGTAGACGCATCACTGAAAGCACCGGCAAAAAAAGCTGTAGAAAAAGGAATTGACTGCATTGTAAAAACGCAGGTCGTCATCAACGGAAAGCCCACGGTTTGGGGGGCACAGCACGATAAAAAAACACTGTTGCCCATCAATGCCAGGGCCTTCGAACTGGCTTCATTGAGCGGAAGTGAATCTGTAGGTATTGTTGATTTTTTAATGAAGGAGGAAAACCCTTCTCCGGAGGTAATAAATGCGGTGGTGCATGCGGTGAACTGGTTAAAAGCCGCCAGGATCCGCGGCTATAAATACACCGAGGTGGAAGACCCGTCGCAACCCAAAGGCCGCGACCGTGTGCTCGTGAAAGATGATGTATCGTCTGTGTGGGCCCGGTTTTATGACCTGGAAACTGGCAAGCCGATGTTTGCCGGTCGCGATGGAAAAAAACGCTTTAGCCTGGAAGAAGTGGAGGTGGAGCGCCGCGTCGGTTATGCCTGGTACGGCACCTGGCCGGAAAAGATATTGCAGAAAACCTTTCCGGCTTGGCAGCTGAAAAATGGCCTGGTCACCACCAAAACATTGTTGATCGTTTCGCAGGATGGAAAGAGCGATTATACTTCCATCCAGGCTGCAATTGATCACTTGCCGGATACCGGGTCCGTTCCGCGTACCATCCGGATCAGACCAGGTAATTACAACGAAAAAATCTTTATTGCAAAGCACAATATTGTATTGGAAGGCGAACGCCGGGAGGATACGAAAATAGTCCAAAGCATTGCCCGCGACGAATGGCGTTGCGAGCATATAAATGACTGGGGTGTGGCCACACTCAACATCGATGGCAATGACATTACGTTAAAAAACCTGACGGTTGTAAACGATTATGGCTTCTCGCAAACGGAGCCGCGAACGGTGGCCTGTTCGCATGATTCATCGGGCAAAAGACAGATCACCCGTAACAGCCACCAGATGGCCCTGCGCAGCTTTATCGCCACAAGACTGAAGGCCATCAACTGTCATTTTAAAGCCTGGGCTGGCGATACAGTCAGTCCCTGGAACCTTCGGGATGGCATGTTCTATTTTAAGGATTGCATCATGGAAGGTGGCGTTGATTTTTATTGTCCGCGGGGTTGGGCGTATGCCGAGAACTGCACTTTTTACACGCATTCGGGCACAGCAGCTATCTGGCATGATGGTTCTGCCAATCCTGATTACAAAACGGTGCTGAAGAATTGCACGTTCAATGGCTTTAAAGGATTTAAGCTGGGACGTTTTCATAAGGATGCCCAGTTCTATCTGGTCAACTGTACGTTCTCAGAAAACATGGCCGACCAGGATATTTACCTGGTTGGTACCGCCAACGCCTTGCAATGGGGCCGGCGAGTATATTATGCCGATTGTCGCCGTGAAGGTGGCAACTATACCTGGTTTGCCAACAACCTCGAAAAGGCTGCGGGTGCGCCAAAGGCCGATCAGATCACAGCCCAATGGGTGTTTGGAAACAGGTGGCAACCGGAAAAATTTTTATAAGAACAATAGGTCTAAAAAGATTTATGATTTTATCACAATACACGGTTTTTAACGTCAACAGTGCACAGGTGGAAGTGCCGGATGCTGCTGTGTTTCGCCTGCCGGAAAAAGTGCTGCAGTTTGGCACCGGTGTGCTGCTGCGTGGACTGCCGGATTATTTTATCGACAAGGCAAACCGTCAGGGCATTTTTAACGGCCGTGTGGTGGTGGTAAAATCAACCTCACAAGGCGATGTATCTGCATTTGATAAACAAGACTGTTTATATACGCTTTGTGTTCGCGGCTTGGAGGAGGAAAAGGTAGTTGAAGAAGCCAGCATCAACGCCTCCATCAGCCGGGTACTTACGGCTTCGCACCAATGGCAGCAGGTGCTGGAATGTGCCCACAACCCGGAAATGAAGATCATTCTTTCCAACACTACAGAAGTGGGCATACGGCTGGAGAACGATGATATCAGATTACACCCACCACGCTCTTTTCCCGGGAAGTTGCTTTCGTTTTTGTACGAACGCTACAAGGCATTTGGTGGCAGTGAGCAAAGCGGGATGGTGATCGTTCCTACGGAAATGATACCGGACAATGGCAAAAAGCTGGAAGCGATTGTGTTTGAACTGGCGCACCTCAATGGTTTGGATGATGCCTTTATTGAGTGGCTCGAACGCTGCAATACGTTTTGTAATTCCTTGGTGGACCGGATTGTGCCGGGAAAACCAGATGCCGGTACACAGCAGGGACTGGAAGCGTCGTTTGGTTATAGTGACCAGTTACTGATAGTGGCGGAACCCCATCGTTTGTGGGCCATTGAAGGCGATGAAGCCGTAAAAGAGGTGCTGTGTTTTGCGGAAGCAGGTGAAGGTGTGGTGGTGGAGCCAGATATTCAACGCTACCGCGAACTTAAACTGCGGTTGCTCAATGGTGTTCACACCTTTACCTGCGGACTGGCCTACCTGGCCGGCTGCGAAACCGTTAAGCAAAGTATGGACGATGCCTTGCTTTCCGGATACATGAAAGACCTGATGCTGGACGAGATATCGCCATCGATTCCCTACCCGGTTGGTCTCCAGGCGGCACATGCATACACCCAATCGGTATTAACCCGTTTTCAGAATCCTTATCTCAATCACCATTGGCTAAGCATTACGCTGAACTACAGCTCAAAAATGCAAACCCGTTGTGTGCCGGTGTTGCTGCGTCATTACGAACAATTTGGAACCATGCCGGAATTAATGGCGCTGGGTTTTGCCGCTTACCTGCGTTTTACCCGGCCGGTAAGCAGACGGGAAGGCCGATATTACGGTGACTATAACGGCTACGCTTACCTGTTGCAGGATGATGAGGCACCGGCTTTTTACCGCCGCTGGAGCGGACTAAGCACCGCGGCCCTGGTGCAGGATGTGCTTCGGGATGAAACCTTATGGGGTACTGATCTGTCCGAATTGCCGGGATTTGCGGAAGCTGTGCTGGAAAAGCTGAACCTGTTGCTGGAAGGCGATGTAAAGGCAGCCCTTTTAAACCAGGTTAGGGTTTGATTGGAAAAAAGAAGAAATAAAAGAGGAACTTAGAGCGACCCGAAAAATACAACCGGTAATGAAAAAATTCTTAGACGAAAATTTTATCCTGCAATCCAAAACAGCTCAGGAGTTGTATCATGGATATGCCAAACAAATGCCCATCATCGACTACCATTGCCATCTGCCGCCCGACCAGATTGCAGCGGATAAGCAGTTTGACAACTTGACCCAGATTTGGTTGTATGGTGATCATTATAAATGGCGGGCTATGCGTACCAACGGCGTGGACGAAAGCTACTGCACCGGTTCAAAGCCTGATTTTGAAAAATTTCAGAAATGGGCGGAAACGGTACCGTATACACTCCGCAACCCTTTGTACCACTGGACGCACCTGGAACTGCAGCGCTATTTTGGTATTCACGATATATTGAACGGGCAGTCGGCTAAAAAGATCTACGACGAATGCACGGCCTTGTTGCAAACACCGGATTATTCAGTTCGCAACCTGCTGCGCAAGATGAATGTAAAAGTGGTGTGCACCACCGATGATCCCATTGATACGCTGGAGCATCATCAGAAGATTGCCGACGATGGTTTTGAAGTTAAAATTCTACCAGCTTACCGCCCGGATAAGGCAATGAACGTGGACAGTGCTGCCGCTTTCAACGACTATGTTGGCAAACTGGAAAGCGTCAGCAATTGCAACATTCTGACCTTTGAGCACTACCTCGATTGTTTAAAGTCCCGCCATGATTTTTTTGCGACCATGGGCTGCTCGGTTTCCGATCATGGCCTGGAGCAGATTTATGCGGAAGATTATACCGAAGCCGAAATCAAAGCGGCATTCAATAAAATACGTTCGGGCCGTGAACTGAATATGGAAGAAGCACAGAAGTTCAAATCGGCCATGCTGGAAATTTTTGCCGTGTGGGATTGGGAAAAAGGCTGGGTGCAGCAATACCACCTTGGTGCATTGCGCAACAACAACAGTCGCCGCCTGCGCCAACTTGGTGCTGATACCGGTTGGGACAGCATTGGCGATTTTGCTCAGGGCAGAGCCATTTCCCGTTTCCTTGACAGGCTGGATGGCCGCGACCAACTGGCAAAGACCATTCTGTATAACCTGAATCCGGCCGACAATGAATTGATGGCAACCATGATCGGCAACTTCAACGACGGTTCGGTGGCCGGAAAGGTGCAGTGGGGATCGGGCTGGTGGTTTCTCGATCAGAAAGACGGCATGATCAAACAACTGAATGCACTTTCCAATATGGGATTGGTGAGCCGATTTGTAGGTATGCTAACCGACAGCCGCAGTTTTCTTTCCTATCCGCGCCACGAATATTTCCGTCGCATTTTGTGCAACCTTTTTGGAGAAGAAATTGAGAACGGCGAATTGCCGGCAGACCTGGAGTGGACGGGTAAGATCATCCAGGATATCTGTTACCACAATGCCAGTAATTATTTCAACTGGAAAGAAGAACCAAAACCAGCAACGGTGGAAAGTGTTTAAGACAACAGGATGATTCGGTAATTGGAATTTGTGTGCTGGAGGTAGTTAGAGAAAATTTTCTATAAGGCACAAATTGTTTTCCTGTAATGATAAAAACGTTAATTCCGAAAGCGCTGCGATAAAATAAAATGTATGCAATTAAGTAAAAAGACCTGGTCGGGGTACCGCACCTATCCTGAAAAAGTATTACAGTTTGGCGAAGGCAACTTCCTTCGTTGTTTTGTTGACTGGATGTTTCATGAGCTGAACAAAAAAGCAGGGTTCAACGGTTCCGTTGTGGCTGTGCAACCCATTGAGCGGGGTATGGTAAACCTGCTCAACGAGCAGGATGGTTTATATACCCTTTACCTGCGTGGTCTGAAAGGTGGCAAGGCTGAAAGCACCCATGAAACGGTGGATGTGATCAGCCGTGGCATTAACCCGTATGAAGATTTTGCGGCCTATTTGCAAACGGCTGAAAATCCGAATATGCGTTATGTGGTTTCCAACACAACGGAAGCAGGAATTGCCTACAATGAGAGCGACAGCCCTTCGGATACACCACCAGCCTCGTTTCCGGGAAAACTGGCAGTATGGCTTTATCACCGGTATAAAACTTTCAATGGCGATGCATCCAAAGGTGTACACATTATTCCCTGCGAACTGATTGAAAAGAATGCTGATAACCTGAAACGGATCCTTCTCACCCTGGCCGAAAAATGGGGCTATGAAGAAGGGTTTGTGGCCTGGTTGCAAAATGCCTGCACCTTCAGCAATACACTGGTTGACCGTATTGTGCCGGGATACCCGGGCGAACGCATGGCCGAGATCACAGCAGAACTGGGCTACGAAGACAAGCAGGTGGTGGAAGGGGAGCCTTTTCATCTCTGGGTGATGGAAGCGCCGGAATCCCTGCAAACCGAATTACCGTTTCCTTCCATCGGGTTGGATGTATTGTATGTGGATGATATAACGCCGTACCGCACACGTAAAGTGCGTATTCTGAATGGTGCACACACCACCCTGGTACCGGTGGCCTATCTCTACGGACTGAACACGGTGCGGGAATCGGTAGAGCACCCGGTGGTGGGTACATTTCTGCGGGATGCCATCCTGGAAGAGATCATTCCCACCCTTGACCTGCCCACGGAAGAATTGGAAAGTTTTGCCAATGAAGTGATTGACCGTTTCCGCAATCCTTATATCAAACACCAGTTAATGAGCATTGCGCTGAACTCCTGGTCCAAGTTTGAAACAAGAGTGTTGCCTTCCATCCTTGAGTATAAAAAACGAAAAGGTTCTATTCCGCAGCGGCTTTCCTTTTCACTGGCTGCTACCATTGCTTTTTACAAAGGCAAACGTGGAGAAGAGGCCATTGCCTTGAATGATGATCCAGCAGCCCTTGCCTTGCTGGCAAGCGCCTGGCAAACGTCAGATGGGAGTGAGGCCGGAATCCGGAACGTGGTCACAGCCGTTTTGGGCTACCAAAAGGTCTGGAAAATGGATTTGAACAGCGTGGAGGGTTTGACTGAAGCCGTTACCAACCATTTGATCAACATTGAAAAAGAGGGGATTCAAAATGCCCTGCAACAACTACTGACACCGGCACAGGCAAGCCTGTAAACTTCCGGTTACTCTTTAAACAACATTTGAATCATGAAAGAGTTAATTAAGATACATGCCCGTGACAACGTTGTCATTGCGCTGCGCCCTTTCAGTAAAGGTGATGTCATCAACGTAGAGGGTAATAGTGTCACCTTACTGGATGACATTGAAAAAGGTCACAAGATTGCACTGGAGGATATTGCTCCCGGCGCCGATATTTTAAAATACGGCTATCCCATTGGGCAAGCTACAGAGCCTATTCAAAAAGGACAACATGTGCATGTGCACAATGTAAAGACCAAGTTGGGAGAGGTGTTTGATTATGTTTACAAACCTTCTTTCACACCGCTTACGCATCCGAAGCGTGAACTTACCTTCCAGGGGTATCGTCGCAGCAATGGAGAAGTGGGCATTCGCAACGAGATCTGGATCGTTCCCACCGTGGGTTGTGTCAATGGCATTGCCGAACAGATCATTCGTGAATTTAAGGCCGAATATGGCGGTGAAGAAGTGGAAGGCATTGAAGTGTTCAAGCACAATTACGGTTGTTCGCAATTGGGCGACGACCATGAGAACACAAGACGTATTCTCTCCGATATTACCCTTCATCCCAACGCTGGCGGCGTGCTGGTTTTAGGACTGGGTTGCGAGAACAACAAGATCGATGAATTTGAAAAAGGGCTGGGTGATTTTGATCGCAGCCGAATAAAATTCCTGGCCAGTCAAAAGGCGCAGAACGAGGTGGAAGAAGCTGTGATGCTGCTGAAAGAAATTTACGATGTAGTGAGGCATGACAAACGGGAACCGGTTCCTATTTCTGAATTGAAAGTAGGGTTGAAATGCGGTGGCTCCGACGGCCTTTCAGGTATTACGGCCAATCCGTTGGTTGGTTATTTTTCCGATTTCCTGATCAGTCAGGGCGGAACGACGACACTGACGGAAGTGCCGGAAATGTTTGGCGCCGAAACCATCCTGATGGATCGTTGTGTTACGGAAGAAGTGTTTCACAAAACCGTTCACCTGATCAACGATTTCAAGCAATACTTTATTGACCTGAAGCAGCCAATCTATGAGAATCCTTCACCGGGTAACAAGGCAGGTGGCATCACGACGCTGGAAGATAAATCGCTTGGCTGTACGCAGAAAGGCGGCAATGCTGCAGTGGTGGATGTACTGAAATACGGCGAACGGCTGAAGGAGAAAGGGCTGAACCTCTTAAGTTCTCCTGGTAATGACCTTGTATCCACCACCGCATTGGGTGCTGCCGGCAGCCATATTGTGTTGTTCACAACGGGGAGAGGTACACCGTTTGGTTCGTTTATTCCCACATTGAAGATTGCGACTAATACGGAGCTGGCCATGAAAAAGCCGCACTGGATCGACTACAACGCCGGACCGCTGGCAGAAGATAAAACGTTTGATGAAGGCCTCGAAGAATTGATTGATAAAATCATTCGTGTAGCCAGTGGTGAAAAAGCAAAACATGAAAAAGCCGGCTTCCGGGAGATTGCGATTTTTAAGAGTGGTGTAACGTTGTAGGGAAGTTAACAGTTGATGGATGACAGATGACTGTAAGGCAACTGTCTCACAACAAGTATAAAAGTGCAGGATTTCGTCCTGCACTTTCTTTTTTGTAAAACACAATGATCATTTAGAGTAATGAACAACCAGTCATCTGTCATCCATCAACTGTCATCTCTTAAATCCTGATCTTCACCACCATCTTTTTTATCTCGCCTTCACCGATCATGGGCGCATGCACGTCTTCGGGATAAAAGATGGCGAACTGGCCGGCCTTCATCCGGAAATAGGTAGAAGGTTGGTCGGCAAAAAAAGTGACATCTTTTTCAGGATTGTAAGGCGTTTTTACATCCTTGCAGTCGGCCAGGGGGCTCCAGCCAAGTGTTTCCGTGCCAGACGGACAAACCTGGATGTCGATGTAGTGATCATGGCATTCAAACTTGGCCTCTTCTGCCTTTACACCTTCTTTAGCGGATACGGAAGCATGGATGTCTTTCCCGTCAATTTCCATTTTGCCGACTTCAAGGGATTGGAGGTTCTGACTTTTGACGAACTCAAAGGCTTTGGCAAAACGGGGGTGAAGAGAAACGTATTTGTCGATGTTGGTTATGTTATCGAGTATCATTGTAATGGTTTGTAGTTTGAAGTTTGTGTTTTTTCATTGCTGAATATTGTTCAGAACGTACAAGAGTGCGACGCAACGGAAGCATAATAGTAGTACTCACACCGGTAACAAAAAATCCGTCACAACATTTGCCGGACGGATTTTTTGTTTATGATGCGGACACATTATCGTGTGTCCCCACAGTTTAGCGTTGTACCCGTCCGGACGCATCGCCTTTCATCAGGTCTTTTACTTCCGACAGCGTAGCGTGGTTCAGGTCACCGGGGATGGTGTGCTTCAGGGCTGATGCGGCTACACCAAATTCAGCGGCATCTTTCATGGGCATACCGGTCACCAGACCATAGATCAGGCCACTCGCAAACGAGTCGCCACTGCCCACACGGTCTACAATACGCACATCGTATTTACGGGTATGGTAAAATTCGGTGCCATCATACACCAGGGCACTCCAGCCGTTGTCGGAAGCGCTATGGCTTTCGCGTAGTGATGAAGCGATGTATTTAAATCCAAACTTTTCTTTCATTTGCTGAAACACGTCTTTGAAACCTTCGAGGTGCAATTCGCCTTTTGTGACATCGGTTTCACCGGCTTTAAAGCCTAAGGTCGTATCCGCATCTTCTTCGTTGCCGATACAAACATCAACATATTGACAAAGCTTGGTCATCACTTCTCTTGCTTTTTCCTTGCTCCACAATTTTTTGCGGTAGTTCAGGTCAATAGAGGTGGTGATGCCTTTTGCCTTGGCTGCTTTCAGTGCGGCTTCTGTTAGCGCGGCTGCTTTATCACTCAGGGCCGGTGTAATGCCTGTAGTGTGAAACCAGTCGGCGCCGTCAAAGATCTTGTCAAAATCAAATTCGGATGCATCCACGTCGGCGATAGAAGCGCCGGCACGGTCGTAGATCACCTGCGAAGCCCGCATGGAAGCACCGGTTTCCAAAAAGTAGATACCCAGCCGTTTGCCGCCACGGGCAATGTATTGCGTGTCCACGCCATAGCGGCGAATATGATTGATAGCAGCTTGTCCAATAGCATTGTCGGGAACTTTGGTAACAAACGTACCATTAAGACCATAGTTGCTTAATGCAACCGCTACATTGGCTTCGCCGCCGCCATAGGTAACATCAAAGCTGTCGGCTTGTACAAAACGTTCATTGCCGGGAGTGGATAAGCGGAGCATGATTTCACCCAGCGTAACTACTTTTTTTGACATGATTTTTTTGAATTGATTAATGAGGTAATGTGTCGAAAATTTGCGCAGGCAATCTTCAATATGAACAAATTTAGTTTTTGCAAGGGACGAATGCACGGATTGGGCAAAGAAAATGTACGGCAACGATTGCGTAGGCCAGTTCACATGTTTACCTGTTCACTCGTTCACAAGTTGGTTGCAGGAATGTTGAATACGTCATCATTTTTCAAATTGTTCTATCAACCTATTACAACGAAATCCTTGAACAGTAAACGACAAACTGTGAACAATAACCTATGAACTTGTAAACGTGTGAACTTGTCTTCCCCTCACGGTAACGTTTGCGTAAAAAAAGTAGGGATGCGGGCAAGTGCAGAACAGTTCGCAAAGGCAGGAATTGTATCTTCATTCGCATAAACGATTTGCGCATTCAACCTTCACGATAAAAATTCAGTTCGACATGAGTCAGTCTACTTCGACAACCGCCGACAAGAAATCAGACATTTTGCAACTGACCCTTCAGCAAGGGGTTCTTCCGCTTTATTTCAACAAAGACGAAGACGTCAGCATCGCCGTATTAAAAGCGCTTTATGATGCCGGTATCCGCACGGTGGAATACACCAATCGCGGCGAAGCTGCTTTGCAAAACTTCAAAGCCTTGCGCCGGGTTTGCGATACGGAACTTAATGGTATGCACCTTGGCATTGGCACCATCAAGAATGCGGAACAGGCCAAAGCATTTGTGGATGCCGGTGCCGATTACATGATCAGTCCCGGTGTAGTGGAAGAGGCTGCAGAAGTGGCCGCGCTAAACGGCTTGTTGTACGTGCCGGGTTGTATGACACCAACAGAGATCATTAAAGCCGAAAGCTTTGGTGCCACGCTGGTAAAAATCTTTCCCGGTAATGTTCTCGGTCCCGGTTTTGTCAGTACCATCAAAGAATTGTTCAGTGGCCTGAAGTTTATCATCACCGGTGGTGTTGAGCCCGAAGAAAACAACCTCCGTGGCTGGTTTGGCTCCGGTGCAGCAGCTGTGGGCATGGGAAGCAAACTGATTACAAAGCAGATCCTGGAAACCAAAGACTACGCAAAGATCACCGAACTGACGAAACAGTCGTTGCAACTGATACAATCCATCAAAAAATAAGAAATCCGAATGAGCTTGCTAAATGTAAAAGAAGAAGCCCGTACGCATCATTCCCCCGGAAATGCAGATGGCTTAAAAGCGATTGGAAAATACCGCTGGACCATTTGCGCCCTGTTATTCTTTGCCACGACTGTTAACTATCTTGACCGGCAGGTATTGAGCCTTCTGCAACCTACGCTGGCGGAAACCTATAACTGGTCGAATGCAGATTATGCCAACATCACCGCCGTGTTCCAGTTTGCCTATGCCATCTCGATGTTGTTTGCCGGGCGGATCATTGACAGAATGGGTACCAAAAAAGGATTTACCTGGGCCATCATCATTTGGTCCATCGGTGCCATTATTCATGCCCTGGCCATCCCTATGGGAACCGGTGTGGTAACGATGGTCGGCTGGCTGGGCATTTCAGCCCTCTCTGTTTCGGTGGTAGGGTTTATGATTGGTCGTTTGGTGCTGGCCATTGGCGAAGCCGGAAACTTTCCGGCAGCTATCAAAGCCACAGCCGAATATTTTCCGAAAAAAGAACGTTCGTTTGCTACCGGCATCTTTAATTCCGGTGCCAATGTAGGCGCTATTCTGGCGCCGCTTACGGTTCCCTGGATTGAAGTAAACTGGGGCTGGCAGGCTGCTTTTATTGTTGTGGGTGCTGTTGGTTTTATCTGGCTGCTTTTCTGGTGGTTTTTGTACGATAAGCCGGAAGAGCAAAAGCGGCTCTCTGCTGCCGAACTGGCTTATATCAACAGCGATAAAGACGAAGAAGTGAGCAAAGAGCCGATGAAGGCGGCCGGTCCTGATCCTGCTGCCGGTGTGGTGCCACAGGAGAAGAAAGTATCCTGGACGGCTCTTCTCGGTTTTCGCCAGACCTGGGCCTTTGTGTTTGGAAAGTTTATGACCGACGGCGTATGGTGGTTCTTCCTGTTTTGGTTGCCGGCTTACCTAAAGGCACAATACGCGATGGAAAAAACCGAGATCATGCTTCCCCTCGCCGCACTTTACAGTATGACCATGATCGGTAGTATCGGTGGCGGTTGGTTCCCTGTTCAGTTTATGAAACCGGGCCGACCGGTGTACGAAGCCCGCATGAAAGCGATGTTTGTAATTGCCCTGATACCACTGGTTGTACTGGCAGCCCAGCCGCTGGGTTATATAAGCTTCTGGGTGCCGGTTTTGCTGATTGGTGTTGGCGCCTCGGCACACCAGGCCTGGAGCGCTAATATCTTTACAACTGTGTCGGATATGTTTCCCAAGCGGGCTATAGGGTCGGTAGTGGGTATTGGCGGCATGGCCGGTGGCATTGGTGGGGTAGTGGTGTCGAAAGTGGGTGGTGCCCTGTTTGATTATTACGATAGCATAGGTTCAATTCAAACCGGGTATACCATCATGTTTTCTTTCTGTGCCGTAGCTTATATCATAGCCTGGACGGTGATGAAAGCCCTGGTTCCCAAGTACAAACCCATCACTCAGATTTAATCGTTTTTTTCAATGATAAAAAAAGGCTGTTGAGATCAACAGCCTTTTTTGTTTGTAGTTGATGATCGCCAATGCTAAACAGCAAATGGAGAAAATCGCAAGGCTATGAATGCTGTTGCAAAAAGAATTTCTATGGCGTGTTGTTTATCGTATGAATCACTTTCTCCGTCCGTAGGCTGCAGGGTGCCGGGAAATGCATTTATACAACTGGATGGACAACCGGGTTACCGCATATTGTTTTTCTTTCACCTCTTCCCAGGCGGCACCCCGCAAAAGGGCATCCGCAAGTTGCTGTTGTTTAGTGTCATATTGGGCTTTTAGCGCTTCTGCGTCCTGGCCTACCCGTCTTTTGTCTTTCATCCAGCGCAATTTTAAAAGTTATCAAAGGTGAATTGCCGCACAAGAACCATGCAACTTGTAGAATGATGGTTGGAAGGAATAAAAAAATTGTAAACAAAAAGCCGATGTGGCTGCTTTATTTCACCTTACTGGCACGTTTTTTCCGCATATAGAATATTAAATTTTAATTTATGGCAGACAAAAACAGAAACCAGCAGGACCAGAACCGCGGTCAAGGTGGTCAAAGCAGTCAAAGCGGCCAACAAAGCGGGCAAAATCAACGTGGCAACATGGGTGACCAACAGGGAACCAGCCAACAAGGTGGTTCCGGGAACCAGGGACGCAACCAAGACCAAAATCAGGACAAGGGATCACGGAGTGGTAACATGGGCGGCTCGCAAGGAGGAAACCGTTAACGATTGCAGCAAACAAGTTAAGCACGAAACGTCCATGGCAAAACGCTATGGACGTTTTTCGATTAGAGGCTTGCTTGTAAACAGCATAAAATCCGCTTGCTATGAATGATTCTTTTAAAGTCTTCGATTTTCACCGTATTTTCTTTGGTGATGCTCCCATACTTTTCCTGCTCGAGATTGTCTTTCGTACATTGATCATGTACAGTTATACGGTGCTCCTGCTGCGCTTTTTAGGCAAACGGGGCATGGGGCGGCTTTCCATGTTGGAACTGGCCATTATCATCTCCTTTGGTTCGGCGGTAGGCGATCCAATGGTGGGGGCAGAAATGCCCATCACCCACGGTTTGCTGGCTATAACGGTCATTGCAGTCTTTCAGGTCATGCTGGAGCGGTTCATCAACAGAAACCGCAAGGTAGAAGCGGTAATGGAAGGATCTCCCAACCTAGTTGTCGGCGAAGGCGTTATCGTTTGGGAATGCATGAAAAGGGATAACATTTCCAAGGAAGATCTTTTCCGTGCTTTACGCGGAAAGGACGTGCAGCATTTGGGTGAAGTGCACAAAGCTTTTTTTGAAACCTCCGGCACCATTTCTGTTTTCTTTCGTTCACCCAAAAAGGTGCAACCGGGGCTGACGGTGCTGCCCGATGAAATGATTGAGCCTGAAGAGATCGTTCACGAGGGTGAGCAGGTTCAACAAGGCGACACTTATTGTTGCCTGGATTGTGGCAACCATAAGCGTTTCCAGGAACAGGAAGTTGCTGGTACCTGTGCGTTGTGCGGCGGCAAACGGTGGGTAGAGGCGGTGCAGCACCAATCTTATTGAGGTTGGCACTTGCACTTTTAGGCTATACGTCACCGATATATCCGCTTAAAGCAATAGAAAAGTAAGGGCAACAATCTATCCCTTTAATTGCTTTGCACCCTTTGTTTTTCTTCTTCCGAGCCGGTTACCCGTTTTCTGCCTTCTTTTACATTGTTGTTACCAAAACGCCTGGTATAGGTTATTTTAAATGTTGTGACCGCAAACCGCAGGTTACTGTTGGTTACCAGGTTGTGTTCAGGTGCATCGATGGAACCACGATACCTGGGCGGGCCGGAAACATCGGTAATGTTCAAGGACAAGACACCTCCGCTACCCTGTTTCAGTTTTTTCTGGATGCCGAAATTGAGCGATGCAAAGGGTTTTACCCGGTAAATACCAAACATTCCTCCCGACAAATAAAAAACAGAAAGCTCCGTCGAAAAATCTTTCGGCAACGTAAAGGATTGCGTGCTGGAGATATTCATGTTCATCACCTTTACTGATAAGGGTTCGCCTTTGTATTGTGCCTGCAGGTCAATTTTATTCCCCATCAGGTTGTTTTGCATCGTCCACCAGGTAGTAGCGGTGATGGGTAGGGTAATACTGGCGGAAAGCAGTTTTCTGCCTTTTTGATTTTCGGCTACCAGGGTTTGTTTGTTGCTGGCAGGATCTACCTGCGGGGTAAAATTGGTGATGGTATTTTTCTCTGCCGTATAAGAGAGTGAAAAGACGGCCCGCTTCAAAATATAATCCCCCTTTACGCTATTGGATGTTGCCGGCTGTAAAGCGGCGTTCCCTGAGAAAAATGTATTGGGATCAACAAAGTAAACAAACGGTGCCATGTTGTTGAATGTCGGACGGGTGATCCGCCGGTTGTAGGAGACGTTCATTGTACTTTTTTCACTGAATCGGTGCGCCAGGAAAAATGTCGGGAACAGGTTCCCGTACTTTCTGTCCACTATATTTTTTACTGTTTCCGAACCCAGGTTGGAGGTTGTGTATTCATAGCGCAAACCTGCCTTTGCCGAGGTTTTTTCGCCCAGGTGGAGATTCATAGATGTGTAGGCCGCCAGGATTTTCTCATCCAGATGGTGCTTCGAAGTAAACGCCGGGTCGGTTACCCAATTATTCTGCACGCCTCTTTCCACCCGTACATCGTTGATGAAACTGGAGAACGTTGTTTTTACACCGCCTTCCAGATCGGCTATTTTACTCAGCCGCTTGTAATAATCGGCAGTAACCACCCAAAACCGGATTGGCGTTTCTTTAAAGCTTCGTGTTTTGTCGCTGTAAATAAAGCTGCCGTCACCCCGAAAGAACTGGTTGAAATAATCAAGTGTATTGACATCCTTGTAATACATGCGATCCACATTCACGGTTAGTCGTTCTTCTGCCTTAATCTGTTGTTGCCAGTTCAGGTTAAGGCTGTAATTCTCCAGCGGATGCCGCTCCGGGTTATCAATCTGCATCACCGTATCCAACACGCTGTTGGCATAGAGCAACGTGCGGTTTACCGCCTCCATTCCATACATATTATTGAAGCCGGAAAGGAGCAGGCCTAGAATGGTTTTGCGTCCCGCTTCGTAGTCGATACCAATCCTGCCGTTATGATTGCGACGGAAATCTTCCCGCAGGCTGTGCATGTTGTTTTCGGTATAATTGCTGCCGTTCATCACCTTGCGGTACAACCGGGCATCCACACTGGGTTCAAACCGAAAGAACGAATAGTCGCCGAAAATATTCCACCTGTTCACACGGTGATTCAGGTTGAGGCTTCCGCCGGTGACAGGGCCACCTTTCAGGCCATAACCGGCCGTAGCAGAAAAAGAGCCGTTGGTGCCATCGTTCATATTTTTCTTCAGTACGATATTGATAAAACCGGCGTTGCCTTCCGCATCGAAATTGGCGGGTGGTGTGGTGATCAGTTCTATCTTTTCAATGTTGGCCGAACTCATGCCGGCCAGCATTTGCACCAGCGCTTCTATGGGCATGCGGCTTAGCTTTCCGTTCAGCATCACGGATACGCCTTCCTTCCCGCTCATGGAGATGGTGTTGTTTTGCTGGTTGACAACGATACCCGGCGAACGCATTAAAATATCCAGTGCCGTGCTGCCTGCATTGGTGATACTGCTGGCCACGTTGATGACCATCCGGTCGATCTGCTGCTCAAACAGGGGCTTTTTAGCCGATACCGTCACAGCCTGCAGGACAGTTTCTTTTTCGGAAACCGTTATGGCCGGCAATTGCAGGTTGTCATTGCCATTGGCGGGTGAAATCGGTCTGTACACATTTTTAAAACCACTGTAACTGACTTGTACCAGGTAGCTGCCGGTGGCTACTTTGTCAAAAACAAAACTTCCGGACTTTGAGGTAACAGCTCCTTTTACCAACGCAGAATCTTTTGCCTGGAGCAGGAGAATGCTGGCATCGGAGAGGGGATTGTTTTTGTGATCGAATACCGATCCGCGGATAGTGTTTTGCGCCTGGCAAAACGTTGCGGAAAGGAGAAGGAGGCAGACAGTGGCCGCAGCAGAAAACAAGTTCGCTTTTCTCATAACAAAGGTTTTAGTGCATGAAGGAGGAACGGCTGTGAAGTATTCAGGCGGGTGGCGTAGTTTAAATATATAAAAAAATATTAACACGAAGCACCCGGTGTTTATCCCCTAAATCGGGGAGAAAGCATTGCCCCAAAAACAGCAATTAAGAATACTATCCTAGATGGAGTTAGCAACCTGAATTTGGTTATGCAATCTCAGGCGTGTAAAAATTCCTTTTCTTTGTTGCGAATGGCACAGGATCAAAAGCAGGAGGCAATTATTGAGGCGGCGATAAAACGGTTTGCACATTTTGGTGTGGCAAAAACCACCATGACGGAAATTGCCACCGATCTCTCCCTTTCCAAGGCTTCGCTGTATTATTATTTTCCTGACAAGTTAAACCTGTACGCGGCGGTCTTTACCACCATCACCAGTTCGGGTGCCGATGCACTGGATGCGCAACTGGCGCAGGAACCGGATCCGTTTAAGGCTATTTCTTATTTCCTGGAGCGTCGTACCGAGTTCATCATCAAGTACCACAACATCCTTGTTTACTTGCGTACATTTAGCCCATCTACCATTCCGGTCGAACTGCAGCCGGTATTTGCCCAGTTGAAAAAAAGAGAGCTGCTGCGCCTAACCATGATAATTGATAAAGGTGTTCAGAGCGGTTTGTTTCATATCGACGATGCCCGCAAAACAGCCGAGTTGTTTTTCGACTTTCTCGAGGGCTTCCGTTCATCCATCCTTCACAACAGTCCCAACTTCTTCCCCGACAAAAAGCAGTTCCAAAGCATTCTCAAAAAGGAGCAGGCCTTTGCTACCATTTTTTTCAATGGCTTAACAATTCCGCAACAGGACTAATTTTTTTTGTTGTACTTTTGACTTTTAAATCAAAAAAGTCAGATAGTCAAAAAGTCAAAATGAAAGTGGAAAGCAACGTGAAGCAGGAACAGATTGTGGAAGCGGCCCTTCGCCGGTTTTCGCATTTCGGGATTGCGAAAACCACGCTGACGGAAGTGGCCGATGACCTGGCTGTTACCAAACAGGTGTTATCGTACTACGTCCATGACAAACAAAGCCTGGTGAACGCCGTCATTGATAAGCTGAAAGCGGATTACATACAGCAACTGAAAGCGGAAATGGAAGCCTCCCGTACGGTAGAAGAGGGGCTGTTAAAACTAACAGAAGTAAAAGGCGATTTTTTCGAGAAATACTATATGCTGGTGATGGGTATCGATCACCTGGAACTGGCCCGTAACGAAGATGCGGTGGCCTGGCGCAAGCGCTTTGCCATCAAGGAACTGGCGCTGGTGAAAAGCCTTTTTGAGAATGGCATGAAAACCGGTGAGCTGCGGCCGCTGGATGCACAGATAACCGGCAACCTGCTGCTGGAAACGCTGTATGCGTTTTCGCGGTGTGTAAAAGACCGGGGTGCGCTGCCGGATGCCGATGCCTTCCGGGACGTGATGACGAAGCAGCGGGAAGTGATCAAGTTATTTTATCAGGGATTAAAAGCAGAAAAATGGGTGAATTGATTTTGACGAAAGCAAGGGAGCTTTTTTTCTCCTATGGATTACGAAGCGTATCGATGGACGACCTGGCCAAACTGGCCGGAATCTCCAAGAAAACCATCTACCAAAGCTTCGAAGACAAAGGTGCCCTGGTGAACAGAATTGTGGAGGATTTGATTGCCTGTCATCATCAGCAATTGGCCACCTGCCAGGCCGAAGCTGCCGATGCCATTGATGAAGTATTACGCCAGTCGAATGCTCCGTTTGAAACCTGGGCATCTGTAACGCCTGGCTTCTTCTATGAGCTGGAGAAATTCTTTCCCGAAGCCTGGAAAAAACTGGAAGGGCACCGGGATATAGTGATGCAGCCGGGCATTGTAAAAAACTTGGAGCGGGGCCAAACCGAAGGGCTTTACCGCGAGGAGATGAACCTGGCTTTTATTGCCGATCTCCGCATTCATCAACTGAGCAATGCTTTACAGCCCAATGGTTTTACCAGTCTTAAGGTAAGCGTAAGCCAGTTCATGAAAGAACTCACCATTTTTTACCTGCATGGTATCACTACAGAAAAAGGAAAAAAAAGACTCACTAAATATTTAATGAACAGCAATGAAAAAGAGTAGAATAGCAGTAAATAAGCAAGGCGCAAAGCGATGGATGTTGCTGATGCTGGCGGCCTTTGTCACGGTAGTGACAAGTGCGCAGGAGCCGGTGCAACTAAACCTGAAGGACGCCTTGAAATATGCACTGGAAGCCAACCAGAATGCACGAAAAGCAAAGCTGGATGTGGAAAACAGCGAATACCAGATTGATGAAGTGCGTTCGCAGGCCCTACCGCAGATCAACGGATCGGGTGGATTGACTTACAACCCCCTGTTGCAGAAAAGTGCATTGCCAAACCTTTTTGGCCCCAACCCCAATCCCAACGAAACCATCCTGGTTGCCTTTGGACAAAAATGGAATGCAAACGGCGGTATTTCGCTTACGCAAAACCTGTTTAATAAATCGGTGTTCACCGGGTTGGATGCTGCCAAAGCGGCCCGTGAGTTTTACCGCATCAGCCAGCAATTGACCGAAGAGCAGGTGTTGGAACAAGTGGCCACCAACTACTACCAGGTGCTGGTGCAGCGCCAGCAGGTGGGTGTGTTGGATTCCACCATCCGCAACTCGCAGCGTGTACAACGCATCCTGGAAGGACAGTATAACAATGGCTTGGCCAAGAAGATTGATGTGGACCGTATTGCGGTTAACATCAACAACCTGCAAAGCCAGCGGCAACAATTGCTGAATGGCGTGACCCTTTTGGAAAACCAGTTGAAGTTTTATATGGGAATGCCGATCAATACACCCATCTCCATTCCGGAAGCGGAAATCCGCTCTATTCAGCCGCAGGCCGTTGCATCGGGTGAAACCATCAACGCCAGCGATCGTACGGAAGTGCGCCTTTTGCGTCAGCAGGAAGACCTGTTGAACTATAAACTGGAATCGATCAAGGCTGAATATTATCCCAGTCTTTCCCTCTCCAGTAGCTATTCGTACCAGGGAATCGGGAACAGCATGCCCATTGGAAAAGGACAGGCCAAAGGCGTGAACTGGTTTGATGTGGCATCGGTAAGCCTGAACCTGCGGATCCCCATCTTTAACGGCGGTGCTACCAAGTCGCGGTTAAAGCAAACGGAAGTGAGCATTAAGAAAGTGGAGGAAGACATTGCCAACACCCGGTTGGGTCTTGACCTTGCTTTTGAAAATGCGAAAACGCAGATCAACAACAGCATCATCACCCTCAATGCGCAGCGCAAGAACGTGCAACTGGCGCAGGAGGTGTTTAGCAATACACAGAACAACTATAACAACGGCCTCGCTTCACTGACCGACCTGCTGAACGCAGAAACCTCGCTGACCGAAGCCAACAACAATTATTCATCTGCCCTGCTCAATTACCGCGTTGCGGAGATTCAGTTGATCAAGAGCCAGGGTGCCTTAAAATCGTTAATCAACTAAAGCAGATATAACAATGAGAAAAAAGAATATCATTCGTGGTTTCATCACCGTTGCCATTTTAGCCGGCGTTCTGGTTTTGATTGGATCGGTACTGGCCAACAACAAAAAGAAGAATGCTGAAAAAACAGCCGTTGTAGCCGAAATGGCCAGTGGCGATGTGGCGGTTCGTGTAAGCCCCGTAGGCAAGGAAACACTTTCATTGGACTTCAGTGCCAACGGAAATTTTCAGCCGGCACAGCAGATGAATTTTGCAGCCGAAAATTCCGGTCGTGTTACCCGTGTTTTGGTGGATGAAGGAAGTTATGTACGCGTAGGTCAAACCCTGGCCATCATTAAAACCGACGTGTTGAATATTGACCTGGAAGCCGCACAGGCAGCCTATCAAAATGCCCTGCGTGACAAGCAGCGTTACGAGAACGCTTTTGAAACGGGTGGTGTTACCCAGCAGCAACTCGACCAGGCCAAACTGGCCCTGCAAAATGCCGAAGCAAGAGTATCACAGGCAAGGGTTCGCATCAGCGATGCCAACATTAAATCAACTATTAACGGGATTGTAAACAAGCGTTATATCGAGCCGGGTGCCGTCGTAAATCCGGGTACACAATTGTTTGAGCTGGTAAATGTTTCCAAGCTGAAACTGGCCATCACGGTAAACGAAACCCAGGTAGCCAACCTGAAAGTGGGTGATAAGGTAGATGTAAAAGCAAGCGTATTTCCGGACCTGAATTTTGGTGGTACCGTTACGTTCATCGCACCGAAAGCGGATGCTTCACTCAACTTCCCGGTGGAAGTAGAGATTGCCAGCAACCCCGGTAACAAACTGAAAGCAGGTATGTATGGTACAGCCATCTTCCGCTTCGGCAACACGGCTCCTGTGATCATGGTTCCGCGTTCTGCCTTTGTGGGTAGCGTGAGTGCCAACCAGGTGTTTGTGGTAGAAGGTGGAAACACCGCCCGTCTGCGCAATGTGATTGCCGGTCGTGTGATGGGTGATAAGGTTGAGATCCTGCAAGGACTGAGCGAAAGCGATACCATCATCACCAGCGGTCAGATCAACCTGGCGGATGGCAGCAAGATCAGCCCAATCAAATAATGATTAGTGTGCGGTATGTAGGTACAGGCCGCTGGCGTGTCCTTCAAAGAAATGTTGTGTAGGGACATGCTCCTGGCATGTCTTCCAAGAAAAATTGAAACAAGAAACAAATGAAACTAGCAGAAGTATCCATAAAGCGCCCCACACTGGTGATCGTACTGTTTACGGTACTGATCCTGGGGGGATTGTTAAGTTACTCGTCACTGAACTACGAGCTGCTGCCCAAATTCAGCCCCTCGGTGGTATCGGTGACCACGGTGTATCCCGGTGCTTCCCCCAGTGAAGTAGAGAACACCGTTTCGAAAAAAATTGAAGACGCCGTGTCTTCCATGGAAAACATTAAAAAGCTCGATACCCGTTCGTTTGAAAGCGTTTCCTCCGTGATCATCACCCTCAACAGCGGTACCGATGTGGATTATGCCCTGAACGATGCCCAGCGCCGTATTAATGCCATCCTGAAAGACCTTCCGGAAGACATTGATCCGCCCTCGCTGAACAAGTTTTCGCTGGATGATCTTCCCATTATGACGATGGCAGCATCGGCCAAAATGGATGAAGCCACTTTTTATGACCTGATGGACAAGCGCATTGCGCCGGTGCTGTCACGGGTAGAAGGCGTGGCCCAGATCAACCTCATTGGCGGACAGGAACGTGAGATCCAGGTCAGCATCGATGCTGATCGCCTGGATGGCTATGGCTTGTCTTTAATACAAGTGCAGCAGGCCATTCTGAGCTCGAACCTCGACTTTCCTACCGGTAGCGTACAAACGCGGGAGCAGGATGTATTGATCCGTTTGTCGGGTAAATACAAAACGGTGGATGAACTGCGCAACCTTGTCATCTCTTCAAAGAACGGTGCGCAAGTGCGCCTGGTAGATGTAGCCGATGTACAGGATACGCAGAAGGATGTAGAGAAGATAGCCCGTGTAAACCAGCAAAGCGCCATTGCCGTGCAGGTGATCAAGCAATCGGATGCCAACGCCGTGGGTGTGAGTGAGCAGATCCGTGCCACCATTACAAAACTGGAAAAAGATTATGCGGTTAACAACCTGAACCTGGAAGTTGCCAACGACAGTTCCGTGTACACTTTGGCCTCTGCCGATGCGGTGATCTTTGACCTGATCCTGGCGATCATCCTCGTGGCAATCGTGATGTTGTTCTTCCTACACAGCATACGGAACGCCCTGATTGTGATGGTTGCCATCCCGGCCTCGCTGATCGCCACGTTCATTGGTATGGCCCTGTTGGGATATACGCTGAACCTGATGTCGCTGCTGGCCCTTTCGCTGGTGGTAGGTATCTTGGTGGATGATGCCATTGTGGTTCTGGAGAACATTTACCGTCACATGGAGATGGGGAAGAACCGCGTAAGAGCAGCCTATGATGCCACCAAAGAGATTGGCTTTACGGTAACCTCTATCACCCTTGTTATTGTGGTGGTGTTTGTGCCGATTGCCCTTAGCTCCGGGCTGGCTGCGGATATCCTGAAGCAGTTTGCGGTAACAGTATCCATTGCCACCCTGCTTTCGCTCCTGTCTTCCTTTACCATTGTACCCTGGTTGTCGAGCCGTTTTGGTAAGCTGGAAAAGATCTCCAACAAAACCATCTTTGGCCGCATCATTATTGGCTTTGAAAAGATGCTGCACAATTTTACGGCCTGGGTAACCGGCATCCTGAAATGGTCGCTGGCGCATAAGAAAACAACGCTGGCGGTTGTATTCGGCCTGCTGATCGCCTCTTTTGGTTTGATCGGTGGCGGCTATATTGGTGCGGAGTTTTTTGCCAAGAGTGACAGGGGTGAATTTTTGGTGCAGATCGAGATGCCGAAAGACGCTTCGATCGAGCAAACCAATGCCATGACCCAACGGGCAGAGGAATACCTGAAAACGAAAAAAGAAGTAACAAAGCTCATTGCCACGGTTGGCCAGTCGAGTGAAGGCATGGGTGGCTCACAAGCCACGGCCTACAAGTCGGAGATCAACGTGCAGTTGGTAGAGAAGAAAGACCGTGCGGATGCCTCGAACATTTATGCGGCCAAAATTAAAAAAGAACTGGAGCCCATCCTTGTAGGCGCCAAGGTGAAAACCGTTCCGGTAAGTATCCTTGGTTCTGCCGAGCAGGCACCCCTGGCCCTTGTGGTAACCGGTCCGGAACTGGACAGCGTGATGACCTTTGCGAAAGCAGCGATGGAGCAATTGCGTACCATCGAAGGTGCTACTGAGATGAAACTTTCAGTAGAATCGGGCAACCCGGAGATCAACGTACAGGTGGATCGTGATAAAATGGCGGCACTTGGATTGAACCTTTCTACGGTAGGTGCTACCATGCAAACCGCGTTCAGCGGGAACACGGATGGTAAGTTTCGCCAGGGGGAATACGAATACGACATCAACATTCGCTATGGCAGCTTTAACCGCCAGAGCATTGAAGACGTGAGCAATCTTTTATTCATTAACGACAAAGGAGAGCAGATTCGCCTGGCCCAGTTTGCCACGGTAAAACAAAGCTCAGGCCCCAGCCAGTTGGAAAGACGTGATAAGAGTACATCGGTAACAGTGCAGGCCCAAACGGTTGGTCGTCCTACCGGTACGGTAGCACAGGAATGGCAGGCAAAATTTGATGAATTACCCCGTCCAACCGGTGTGAGCTATGTGTGGAGTGGTGATATGGAAAACCAGAGCGAAGGTTTCGGTTCATTGGGTATTGCCTTATTAGCAGCCATTGTACTGGTGTACCTGATTATGGTGGCTCTGTATAACAGCTTTGTATACCCGTTTGTGGTGTTGTTCTCAATCCCGCTTTCCATTATTGGTGCCTTGCTGGCTCTGGCGCTGACGAACAACTCGCTCAACCTGTTTACCATTCTTGGTTTGATTATGCTGATTGGTCTCGTAGCCAAGAACGCCATCATGCTTGTTGACTTTACCAACCAGCGGAAGGCAGAAGGTGCCAGCACCTATGAAGCGCTGATTGATGCCAACCATGCCCGTTTGCGTCCGATCCTTATGACAACCATTGCGATGGTAATTGGTATGTTGCCGATTGCGATCGCCTCCGGTGCGGGTGCCGAGTGGAAAAATGGTCTGGCCTGGGTAATCATTGGTGGTTTGATCTCATCCCTGTTCCTGACCCTGGTGGTGGTACCGGTGATGTATTCCATCTTTGATAAACTGATCAACAAAATGCGGAGAGGTAAAAAGCAAGACCCGATCACAGAATTGATGACCGCATCGTACAGCAAGCGTGTATCCCATGAAAAGGAGTTTGATCCGTCACATATTTAAACAATAGGCAGGCTGAAGTAAAGACTGGCATTTTGTATCGTTTGGTTTAGTACAGGAGGGTTGCGACCCTCCTGTTTTTTTTGGGGACAGCCTGGTACTTCATGGAAATAGGACGTTCAAAATTAGATTTGCTGCGGAAAGCAGAATGCCGGATTTTCGGGTTTCAAATGTTTTGCGATGAAAAAGACATTCTTCCTTTTCCTGCTGTTACCAACCTTGTTTACCCAGGCCCAAAAGCTGGAAAAAATCTGGGAAACAGAACCCATTGTGGCTACACCCGAATCGGTATTGCCCGATGCCAAAACGGGCTGGTTGTACATTACCCTTATTGACGGCGCTCCCTGGGAAGCCGATGGCAGGGGCGGCGTTGCCCGCATAAAGGCCGATGGCACCGGGTATGATTCTACCTGGGTAACCGGGCTGCATGCACCCAAAGGCATGGCCATCAACAACAATAAATTATACGTAGCCGATCTGAATAACGTGGTGGTGATCAATCTGCAAAATGGAAAGATCGATAAAAAAATACCCATCGAAGGCGCTACGGGGCTGAACGATGTAACCGTTACCGACAACGGCGTCGTGTATGTTTCCGATTCGCGTACAGCTAGGGTATGGCGGCTGGAAAAAGAGCAGCCATCTCTCTACCTGGAAAATATGCATGGTGTCAATGGTCTGAAAGCCGTGGGCAATGACCTGATTGTGGCGTCGGGCAAAAACTTTATGAAAGTGGATGGGAGCAAAAACCAGGTGAAGCTGGCCGAACTTTCCCAGGGTGGTGATGGCATAGAGCCGGTTGGCGATGGCGCTTACCTGGTAACCTCTTGGGGCGGTTATGTTTTTTACGTGGGTGCCGATGGAAAAGTAACCACGCTGCTGGAAACCCATGCCGATAAAAAGAACACTGCTGATATCGGGTACGATCCGGTGCAGCGCATCATGTACGTGCCTACGTTTTTTGCCCGTACGGTAGCGGCTTACCGGTTAAAGTAGTCGTTGTCTTTCACGATAATTCGTTTCTAACCCGCTTTTGGAGCGGGTTTTTTTATGCTTGAAAAGATCAAAGTAATGGTGATAAATCTCAGGAAGATATGTGTCGAAAATCAACAAGGATTAACGTGGAATAAACAACAAAAAAGTTTAATTTTAAAATGTGACCGGAACAAAAAAACAGACGATCCATTTGCACCCCGTTGAGATCCTGATTCTCGACATGCAGGATTGTTACACCTGGTCATTTCCGGAGTTTGTTCCGTTTTGCACCAAGTTATATTACTTCTCCAGCTTTAAAGATTTCAATGAAAGAGGGTTGCCCTATACAAAACCAGCTCCTTTGCGTTTTCGGCAAATTTTTTAACCCTCAATTTTAGTTTATGACGGGAAATACAACCTATGTAGCAGGCAGCGGTGCAATGGCTATGGCCATGGTTTTGTGCAATGCTGTTGTGCTCAAAAATGCTTACCTCATTCACGAAAAATGGTATTGGATGCTGCTGGTAACCGTACCGGTGATGGTGTATGCATTGATCGATTTTTACAGGAGCCGGTTTTGAAACGAATAGTGCCCTGAAAACAAAAGGCATTACCGGAACAACAGGTGCGGTGCCCGTAAGTAGCGAACCTGTTCCGGCTGTGCCCGATTACCCTTTCTCCGCGTTTGCTGGATGCAGCATTTAACCTATTCCCAAAGCCTTTTTCATAGCGCTGCCAGAATTTGGTATAAACTTTTATAGTCTCATTGGTCAACAACAGAATCGACACATGAGCAAGGAAAAATACCTTTGGTGGCAGTACGGCATTATTTACCAAATTTATCCCCGGTCGTTCCAGGACAGCAACAACGATGGCGTTGGCGACCTGAAAGGCGTGATGCAGCGCTTGGATTACCTCCAATGGCTGGGTGTGACCGCCATCTGGATCTCACCCATTTACCCTTCCCCCATGGCCGATTTTGGCTATGATATTTCCGACTACAAAGGCATACACCCGCTTTTCGGGAGCATGGACGATTTTGATTCCCTGCTGGAACAGGCGCACCAAAAAAACATCCGCATTATTCTCGACCTCGTTCCCAATCATACCTCCGATCAGCATCCCTGGTTTCTGGAATCCAAATCATCAAAAGACAATCCCAAGCGGGACTGGTACATCTGGAAAGATGCGCTGGAAGACGGCGCCCCTCCCAACAACTGGCTTTCAGTCTTTGGTGGCCCAGCCTGGGAGTGGGATGAAAGTACCAGCCAATACTATTACCACGCTTTCCTGAAAGAGCAACCCGACCTCAACTGGCGCAATCCCGAGGTGCAGCAAGCCATGCTGGACGTGATGCGGTTCTGGCTGGAAAAAGGTGTAGACGGTTTCCGCGTGGATGTGATGTGGCATATGATCAAGGACGAGCAGTTCCGCGATAACCCGGTCAATCCAGATTACCAGAATCACATGGCTACGTACGAAAAATTGTTGCCGGTGTATTCAACTGATCAGCCCGAAGTGCATGACATCGTTTACCAGATGCGGGCAGTGCTGGATAGCTTTGACGAACGCATGATGATAGGCGAAATCTACCTGCCGATTCACAAACTGGTGACCTATTACGGCATCGACAATAAAGGCGCTCATCTTCCCTTCAATTTTATGCTTCTTTCGCTGCCTTGGGAGGCACAACGGATTGCATCAGCCATTGATGAATATGAAGGAGCCCTGCCCAACAATGCCTGGCCAAACTGGGTGCTAGGCAACCACGATCAGCAACGCATTACCAGCAGGGTAGGTTTACAGCAATCCCGGGTGGCTGCCATGTTGCTGTTAACCCTCCGGGGTACCCCCACCATCTATTATGGTGAAGAACTGGGCATGCGGGATGTTCCCATTCCGCCCGATGAAGTGCAGGATCCGCAGGGGCTGAATATGCCTGATAAAAACCTGAGCCGCGACCCGGCCCGAACGCCCATGCAGTGGGACAACAGCGAGTTTGGCGGATTCAGCCAGGCAGAACCCTGGCTTCGCCTGAGTTCCACCAGCAAGCGGGTGAACGTGGAAATTCAAAAAGACGATCCGTATTCGCACCTGGCACTATACTGCCGGTTGATCCAGCTCAGGCAAAGCGAGCCTTCGCTGCAGTGGGGTGATTACAAACCCGTTTATTCCGACCAACAGGCGATGGCCTACATCCGTCAGGCGGAAGGGGAGAAAGGCTTCCTGGTGGTTTTAAACCTGAGCCACCGACCCAGTTATATATCGCTGCCGCACCGAAAAGTTTCCGGAACGGTGGTATTGTCTACGTCAATGGAACGCGAAGGCGAAACAATTTCCGAACGCATGGAGCTGAGTGGTGACGAAGGACTGATTATTGAACTGAACGATGATGGCCATCGTTAAAACAAAACCCGTGAAAACAGAAAAGAACAAGCCGTTGTTGTTTCGTGTATGGGCACCTGAAAAAAATGCTGTGCAACTGCACGTAGTGGCGCCGTTTGACAAATACATCCCCATGCAAAAAGATGAATGGGGATTTTATACCGTAACCGTTGAAAACCCGGGAAAGCCCTTGCGCTATTTTTATCAACTGGAAGAAGGGAAGGAGCATCCGGATCCCGCATCACTGTATCAACCCGAAGGTGTTCATGGCCCGTCTGAAACAATCGATCACGATACATTCAATTGGCATGACAACGGGTGGAAAGGCCTGGCGATGGAGGAGACCATTTTGTATGAATTGCATGTGGGCACTTTTACGCCGGAAGGCACATTTGAAGCCATCATTCCCCGGCTGGATGCGCTGAAGGATATCGGCATTAATGCCATTGAGCTGATGCCATTAGCACAATTTCCCGGCAGCCGCAACTGGGGCTATGATGGAGCCTATCCCTATGCCGTGCAAAATAGTTATGGCGGACCGGAAGGCTTAAAAAAATTAGTGGATGCCTGTCATCAAAAAGGCATCGCCGTTTGGCTGGATGTGGTGTATAATCACATTGGGCCGGAAGGAGCTTATCTCTCGCAATACGGTCCTTATTTCACAAATACCTATTGCACTCCCTGGGGTGACGCTATCAATTTCGACGGGGAATGGAGCGATGCGGTGCGGGACTATTTTTCAGACAATGCCTTGTACTGGTTTGAACAGTTTCACATCGACGGACTGCGTTGCGATGCCGTACACACTGTTTTTGACAACGGGGCGGTGCACTTCTGGCAATACACCAGCGAAAAGGTGGAAGCACTGGAACAAAAACTGGGAAGAACGCTTCACCTTGTTGCGGAAAGTGATCTGAACAGTCCCAAGGTTGTTACGGCACCGGAACGGGGTGGCTTTGGGTTTGACGGGCAATGGCTGGATGATTTTCACCATGCGCTGTATGTAAAACTAAATCCTGCAGACAAGAACCGTTATTACGATTTTGGCAGGATGGCGCAAGTGGTAAAGGCCTATAACGAAGGGTTTGTGCACAGTGGCGAATGGGTGAAGTTCCGCAAGCGGAAGCATGGGACTTCTTCCAAAGGTATTTCAGGCAATCGTTTTGTTGCCTTCAACCTCAATCATGACCAGGTGGGCAACCGTGCTGGCGGCGAACGGTTATGCATGCTCGTAAATTTTGAACGGGTAAAAATTGCGGCAGCGGCCCTTTTACTGGCTCCCTATGTTCCCATGTTGTTTATGGGCGAGGAGTATGGCGATCAAACGCCGTTCTTCTATTTTGTCAGTCATAGTGATGAAGACCTTATCCGGGCCGTGCAAAAAGGACGGCAGGAAGAGTTCAAGGATTTTGGATTTGACACGGAAATTCCTGACCCGCAGGATGAACAAACCTTTCTGCGATCAAAAATGCAATGGGAAAAAAGAGAAGCTCCGGACCATCGCATTCTGCTTCAATGGCACAAAGCATTGATCAGCCTTCGGCAAACCCTTGCACCGCTCAAAAATTTTAAGAAGGAGGACTGTCGTGCAGAAGTGATCAATGAAGACGCCTTTTTTCTCCTGCGCAAAGCAGCAGGAAATGATGAAAAATTAGTCTGCTTTTTTAATCTTTCCGAAAGTGAAATTGATGTTGCGATCCCGGATGAAATGGGGGGAAGTAAAAAGCTGTTGGATTCGAAAGAAACCAGGTGGCTCCAGGAAACTGACCCACTGGAAAGCCGGCACCATCCCCTGGGATTGGAGAAGGCGGTCTCGTTTACATTACTACCACTGAGTGCAGTTGTTTATTCAAAATAAAGGAGAGATATAGGCCCTTTCCTTAATTTGAACAGCCGCTTTCGTGGTTGTCAATCTTTAGCACGGAACCAACGGTAGCCATAGGCTTGCATGGGAATGGTAAACTTTTCTTTTTCATCAGACCAAAAGGTTTCATTTTTCATCAGGTCTGCCAACATACTTTTGCCGGTTGTTTTTGCGGGAAATAAAATCTCGAGAGGCTTGTCGCTGAAGTTGTGAAAGGCCAGCACATAATTATCTTCCCACTGGTAGCAGATTCCAAGAACCGATGGATTTTTCACATCCACCAACTCCCAGCTTCCCCATCCAATCTCGGGGCATTCCTTGCGTAACCGGATCAGGGCAGTCATCCAGTTCAACAGAGAGTCGGGATCGCGGCGCTGCGCTTCCACGTTGACATGCTCATAGGAGAAAAAGCCTTTGTCTATCACCGGGTGGATCAGTTTTTTTGCGCTGGAAAATCCCGCACCTTTTTCGGCTGTCCATTGCATGGGAGTGCGAACGGCTGCTCTTTCTTTCAGCGAAAGATCATCACCCATTCCTATTTCATCACCATAACGAATTACGGGTGTGCCTGGTAGTGAAAACATAAGGCTGTAGGCTAACTCCTGTTGTTGCCGGCTTCCCAGCATCGGGGCCAGGCGGCGACGAATGCCCCTGTCATACAACTGCATGGAAGGATCGGGTCCAAACCGGTCAAATATTTTTTGCCGTTGTTCTTCGGTAAGCCTACCCAGATCCAGTTCATCGTGGTTGCGCAGAAATTGCGCCCATTGGCAGGTGGGTACGTCGTACCGGGTCTGTTCCAGTGCATCTTTCAGTGGTTCGGTGTCACCACTGGCCAGGGCATAAAACAGGTGCTGGTTGACAAAAAAATTGAACATCAGGTGGATGCCATCGCCATGCTTGCCAAAATAATGTTTGGTGTCTTCAGGCAATACATTGGCCTCGCCAAGCAACACGGCATCGCCGCTGCGCCATTGCAAAAAGCGGCGCATCTCGTTCAAAAATTCAAACTTGAGCACCGGTTCTATCTTTCCATTTTCATGTGTTTCCAGGATAAAAGGCACCGCATCTACCCGGAAGCCGGAAACTCCCAACTGCAGCCAGAATCCCATGATTTTCTGGATCTCTTTCCGCACAGCCGGATTGGCAGTGTTCAGGTCAGGTTGATAAGGAAAAAAGCGGTGAAAATAATAGGCCTTCGTGTTTTTCTCCAGCGTCCAAGTGCTTTCCTGCACGCCGGGAAACACCATGCCCTTGTTCCAGTTCTTCGGCTTTTTATCGGACCAAACATACCAGTCCCGATGAAGGGCATCTTTGCTGCTGCTGGCATCTACAAACCAGGGATGTTTGTCAGAGGTATGATTCACCACCAGATCGATGATGACCTTTATGCCCAGTTTTTTGGCGTTGTGCATAAAGGCTACAAAATCGCCACCGGAACCATGTCTTTGGTCCACACTGTAATAATCGGCAACATCATAACCGTTGTCCCTGTTAGGAGTGGGCTGAAAAGGGGCAAGCCAGATTGTATCCACGCCCAGTGCATGCAGGTAATGCAGGCGTTCATTCAGCCCGTCAAAATCACCAATGCCATCGCCGTTGGCATCCATGAATGTTTCCAGGTCCAAGCTGTACACTACTGCATTTTTATACCAGAGATCATCGATTATGATTTCTTCCTTTTTCATACAAAACGATTTTGCTTTTTGTGCAGAGCTATGTTGCAACAAATGAAGTGCCACCCACCTGTAAATGGTTTGTATAATCTCGTAATGAATTCATCCGGATTCTTTTTTTCGCTGATTTCATCTAAGCAGAAGAATAGAACAGCGTTACATGACAGTGATAAGTTGCCACTCTTGGCATCCCTCCTCATATGGAGGGAAAACAGTAATTTAGAGAGCTTTCACAGGCAACTGAAACAAACATATGAAGTGGCTGTCTTTATTTTTTTGTTGTTTCTTCTTTCCCTTCCTGCTATCCGCGCAGAAAGTGGTTTCGGTGCGGATCGATGGCTCCATCAACCCGGCATCGGCATCATTCATCAAAAAAGGAATAGATAAAGCTGCAGATGAAAAAGCTGCATGCCTGTTGATCCACCTGAATACGCCTGGTGGTTTGCTCAAGTCAACGCGGGTGATCGTTAGCGATATATTGCAGTCGCCGGTGCCGGTAGTGGTGTATGTTTCACCAGGCGGTGCACATGCCGGTTCGGCAGGCGTGTTCATTACCATGGCAGCCCATGTGGCGGCCATGGCGCCTTCTACCAACATTGGAGCGGCGCATCCCGTAAGCAGTGGTGGCAGCATGGATTCGGTCATGAGCGGAAAGGCCACCAACGATGCAGTTGCCTTTATCCGGGCGATTGCTGAAAAGCGGCAGCGGAATCTTGATTGGGCAGAAGACGCCGTGCGAAAGAGTGTATCCATCTCCGAAACAGAGGCCGTGCGTTTAAAGGTTGTGGACCTGGTAGCCACCAATGAGCAGGAACTGTTGACACAAATAAATGGCCGGGTGGTAGAGGTGCCGGGTGGCAATCAAACCCTGCAAACAGCCAATGCCACGGTGGAAAGGATAGAGATGGGTTTTGCAGAAAAACTACTCGATACCATCAGTGATCCCAACATAGCGTACATCCTGATGATGCTTGGCTTTTACGGCTTGCTGTTCGAGTTGTACAGTCCCGGCGCTATTTTCCCGGGTGTTATTGGTGGCATCAGCCTGATACTGGCTTTTTATGCTATGCACACGCTGCCGGTTAACTATGCCGGCTTGGCCCTGATAGTTTTTGCACTGATTTTATTTCTTCTCGAAATAAAAGTAACCAGTTATGGCATGTTGGGCATTGGTGGAGCCGTGGCCCTTTTCCTGGGGTCGGTGATGCTGATCCGCCCCGATTCTATTTCGGGCGTCATGCGCATTTCTTGGGGTGTGATCATTCCCGTCACTGTCGTTTCGGCCTTGTTCTTTCTCTGGCTGATTGCCCTGGTGGTAAAAGGTCAGAATGTAAAACCGGTGACAGGCATTGAAGGCATGGTTGGTGAAGTGGGTGAAGCCATTGCAACCCTGGAGCCGACAGGAATGATCGCCATTCATGGCGAAATGTGGCGGGCCGAAGCCATTTCCGGAACCATTGAAAAAGGACAAAAAGTGAGGGTAACAGGCATTCGGGATCTGACACTTTTTGTGGAACAGGCATAATAACTTGTAACGTAGGTAAGGTGGCCGTTGTAAAATATACAAGTAAAGCAAAAGGCATTTTTTAGCATAGGCATTTTAAAATTTACTATTATGGAGAATATCCCTGTATCACTTGTTGTTATCGTTGTTCTTGTTCTTTATGTTTTGGCCAGCAGTATCCGGGTTCTCGCCGAATACGAGCGGGGCGTGGTTTTCAGGCTGGGCCGCATGGTAGGTGTTCGCGGACCGGGGCTTATTCTGTTAGTGCCCTTTATTGAACGGATGGTGAAAGTAAGTTTGCGTACCGTGGTGATGGATGTGCCGCCGCAGGATGTGATCACACAAGATAACGTTTCCATCAAGGTAAATGCAGTGGTCTATTTCCGGGTGATCCAGCCCGATAAAGCCATTGTGGAAGTAGAAAACTTCCTCGTGGCAACCTCGCAAATATCACAAACCACATTGCGTAGTGTGCTAGGACAATCTGAGCTCGATGACTTATTGAGCCAACGCGAAAAGATCAACCAGCGGTTGCAGCAGATCATCGATCACCAGACAGAACCCTGGGGGATTAAAGTATCGACGGTGGAAGTAAAGCAAATCGACCTTCCGCAGGAAATGCAACGGGCAATGGCACGCCAGGCCGAAGCCGAACGGGAACGCCGCAGTAAGGTAATTGCTGCCGAGGGTGAATTCCAGGCCTCGCAGCGCCTTTCCGATGCGGCCAAGGTATTGAGTGAGCAACCCAGTGCGTTAACCTTGCGTTACCTGCAAACCTTGCGGGAGATCTCCGGTGAGAACAATACCACTACAATCTTCCCCTTGCCCATCGATATTCTGAAACCGTTTATCAATTTCGTTGAGAACAAACAAAATGGCTCCTGAAGGTTGTAATAAACAATTCCGGTAAGTATTGTTATAAATCTCTTTTCAAAAGCTGGCAGTGCTGCCGGCTTTTTTTATGGATTGACATCTCCGGATTCGCCATCTCCTAATGCAGCATTTGATTCCTTTCAGAAAATAGTACTGCGTTTCCGTTACAGTTTATTCTATTAACTGATCATAAAGTATAGATCATCGCCTCCAATACCACAACAAGGAAGCGCACCAGTTGACTTCAGGTACATCGGAATGCCTGATGAAGAAGGTTAATACAAGGCCGCTTTAATTCAGAAAGATGAAAGAAGGCGGATAATAAAAATGCCGGCGCAAACAGCACATGGAAAATTGTATGACAGGAACTTTCAGAGGTGTTGGTAACGGAAAACAATAGGTGAAAACAGGCGTGTTTGGTTTCATGCGACAAGTTTAGGCAATAGTTGCACAGGTGCCGAAAACTGCGGCCGTTTGTTAGTAACCTTTTGTTCACAAAATTTCTGCCGGTGCAAGGGACACCGGCAGAAAAGATATTTTTTAAGATCAGGATAGTTTTTCTGATACTGCTGCTGGAAGCCTTAGCGTCCAGTATTCTCCTAAATAGAACCGGAGTTTACTCGCCGTTATAATTCTGTTGATTGCTTTTAACTAAAGTTAGCTGTGTACTTTAGTTGCCAACACGGTTTTCCTTTCGGGTACTTTCATTTCCCATGCGATCTACTGCACTTACAGACCAGGCCTGTAGCGCTGCATTTTGCAAACCACTGGCAATGGCTTTGGGCAGCAATAGATTGCGGTCGCCGCGGTTCAGAATACGGTAGGTCCAGTTGGCTCCATATTTTGTGTACACCACCCAGCGGAAAACATTCGGCTCGTTTACAGTTGTCCATGCCAGTTGAATGGAATCTCCCTTGTTTTCAGCAGACACGATTGGTGCGGCCGGTGCCAGGTTGTCAAGCCAGGGAGAAGGTGGTACCAGGGCGCTGTTTTTATAGGGCCCGTTCAACAAGCCTTTTTGCATGTTCTCGTTTCGGTATACCTGCCCGATGCTCCAGTGAATAACACCTTTGCTTTGCGGCACCATGCCGCGGTTGATCATAATCTGGCTCATGATCTCGGTAACATTTTTGGCGCTGGTATCGGCGCTAATGCTGATGCCGGGCCAGAGATGGCGACCTTTTGTGTTTTCATCCCGCCACCAGCCATGCAGCACCGGATAGCTGACAGCCATGCGGTTGATGGGCCAGTAGAGTTGCGGTGAGAAGTAGTCGATCCAACCCTCGTTCAACCATTTTTTGGCATCGGCGTAAAGAATTTCATACTGGTCAAAACAGCAAATGCCTTCAGGGTAACCGGGGCGCCAAATGCCAAAGGGGCTGAGCCCGAACTTGACATGTTTTTTTTCTTTCTTGATTTCCCTGTACAAATTCTCAATAAAAGAATTCACAGCGTCGCGACGCCAGTCGCCCCGCGACAGTTTGCCACCACCAGCCTGGTAGGCGGCATAACTGGTGCTGTCCGGAAAGTCTTCTCCTTTGTTGTATTCGCGGTAGGGATAAAAATAATCATCGAAATGAACACCGTCGATATCATAGCGTTTTACCAGGTCCATGACCACCGCCGTGGAATGCGCTTTGGTTTCCTTTAGCGAAGGATCGAACCACCAGTAACCGTCTTTCAGGTACACGACCAGTTCGGGCCTGCGTTTTACCAGTGACTGATCGGAAACGGGGCCGCCCGATTTATGATGCGCCCTGTAAGGATTTAACCACACATGCAACTCCAGACCGCGGTTGTGGGCTTCTTCTACCCAAAACTGCAACGGATCATAATAAGGGTCCGGAGCTTTCCCCTGGGTGCCGGTAAGATAATACGACCAGGGTTCAAGGCTACTCTCGTACAGCGCATCGGCCTGCGGCCTTACCTGGAAGATCACAGCGTTAAAGTTTTTATCCTTTAAAAAGTCCAGCAGCCGGAGGGCTTCTTTTTTCTGGCTGTCAACCGGCAGGCCTGGTTTGCTGGGCCAGTTGATATTGGCCACTGTGGCCACCCATGCGGCCCGGAACTCCCGTTCAACGTTAGGGCCAGTAGATGGTGGTGTTGTATTCACCCTGGCTGTTTTACAGGCCGCACAAAAGAATAGAAAGAAAATTGGCGAAAGAAAAGAGAATCGTGAAAACATATGCAAGACAGTTGGTCAAAGGCCAAACTTAGGGCTTTTCGAGAAACCGGTGTCGTTGTGAACAAAAGCTTTTAGCCGACAAGTTCTATAACAGTATGGAATAAACGTTTTTATTATTTATAAATCTTAATTTTTCTGAAAAATGTTCAGTTTCTGGGAAAATCAGGGCTTGTCGTAACTTGTTCGGGCAACTGACTATACATGAAACCTTATACCCGCAAAGAATTTATTCGCAATGCCAGTTTAGCAATGGCCTCCCTTACCATGGGGCCTTTGGCCGGCTTTTCACAAAAAAAGCCACTCCTGTCTTTTTCCACCTTGGGTTGTCCCGACTGGAGCTTTCAGCAGATCACGGATTTTGCCGTGAAGCATGGCTATTCCGGTATTGAAATGCGAGGCCTGCAACGGCAGATGGACCTTCCTCAATGTCCAGAATTCAGTACAACCGAAAGCCGTATAAAAACGATGGCCCTGATGAAAGCAAAAGGGCTTCAATTTGTGGGATTGGGCTCTTCGGCCAACCTGCATACTGAAGGGGAGGAGCGTGCCAAAAACCTTTCCGATGCCAAACGTTTTATTGACTTGGCGCAGCAAATTCGTTGCCCCTATGTAAGAGTTTTTCCAAACAATTTTCCCAAGGGACGGGAAAAGGAGGCCACACTGCAATTAATCAAAGAGGGACTGAAAACCCTTGGCGATTATGCTTCCGGCAAAAATGTAACCGTTCTTTTGGAAACCCATGGCGATGTGGTATGGACCGCTGACCTGCTCAACATCATACAGGGTGTTTCGTACCAATCGGTTGGCCTGATTTGGGATATCAGCAACATGTGGACAGTTACCAAAGAAGATCCGGTGGAAGTTTATCGTCAGCTTAAGCCGTATATCCGGCATACACACATCAAAGATGCCAAACTTGTAAATGGCAAGCTGCAATACACCCTGCTGGGTGAAGGCGATGTGCCCATCTTCAAAGCAATTTCGGAACTGGCAAAAGGTGGTTATGCGGGATATTACAGTTTTGAATGGGAAAAGCTCTGGCACCCGGAGATTGCTGAGCCGGAAGTGGCGCTGGCACATTATCCAATAGCCATGAAAGCACAGCTCAGGAAGATTTAGCACTGCTTTTCCTTATCTTAGAACGCTTCGCTGCAAAACCATTTGGCAGTGTTGTGTACGTATCTTTTTTTATCCAAACAGAAAATTATTTCAGCACAATGCCCGGCGATTTACCCAATCTTAATACAAAAGCAGCCCAGCAAAATACGTACGATGCTATTGTTGTAGGTTCAGGCATCAGCGGCGGATGGGCAGCCAAAGAACTCTGCGAAAAAGGACTGAAGGTTTTACTCCTCGACCGCGGCCGCATGGTGCAGCACGGCGATTATCCCACCGCCACAAAAATGCCCTGGGAGTTTGAGCACCGCCTCAATCTTACCAATGAAGAAAAGCTTCACAATTATGTGCAAAGCCGCCATTACTCCTTTCGCGAAGACTCCAAACATTTTTATATCGATGACCAGCAAAACCCCTACGAAGAAGCGAAGCGGTTCGACTGGATTCGCGGCGATATAGTGGGTGGCCGTTCCCTGCTCTGGGGTCGGGCTTCCTACCGCTGGAGCGACCTCGATTTTGAGGCCAATGGGAAAGAAGGCATTGCTGTTGACTGGCCCATTCGCTACAAAGACCTTGCGCCCTGGTACGATTTCGTGGAAGGATTTGTTGGCATCAGCGGTAACCGCGATGGTATTAGTCATCTGCCCGATGGAAATTTTCAGCCGCCGTTTGAAATGAACTGCGTGGAAAAACATTTTAAAGGACAGATAGAGAAAAAATTTCGCGACCGGCATGTGATCATTGGCCGTGTGGCTAATCTTACGCAGCCGGTAAAAGGCCGTGGCCAATGCCAGGCCCGTGATCTTTGTCACCGCGGCTGTCCGTATGGTGCCTATTTCAGCACCAATGCCAGCACCATTCCGGCTGCTTATGCAACCGGCAATCTGACGGTGCGACCGCATGCCCTTGTCAACCAGGTTTTATACGATGAGAAGCAGCAGAAAGCATCGGGTGTGGAGATTATTGATACCACTACAAAAAAGACTGAAACCTTTTATGCGAAAATCATTTTCCTCAATGCATCGACGGTAGCCACGGCCGCTATTTTACTCAATTCGGTTTCGTCCCGGTTTCCCAATGGCCTTGGCAACGGCAGCGACCAGGTAGGTCGCAACCTGATGGATCATCACAAGGGCTTAGGTATCTCTGCAACTGTAGATGGCTTTGAAGACAGCTATTATTATGGTCGCAGGCCAACCGGCATCTTTATACCCACCTTCCGCAATGTAACGGAAAAGCATCCCGGTTTTTTACGGGGTTACTACATTGGCGGCAGTGCCTACCGGGGACGGGCAGGAGGTGATACACCGATTGGTGTTGCCCTGAAAGAAGCCACAACTGAATTGGGCTCCTGGCAGATCCGTCTTGGGCCGTATGGAGAATGTTTACCCTACCAGGACAACCGCATTACGCTGAACAGGGATAAAAAGGATCCCTGGGGACGGCCCATGATCGTAGTGGATTGTGAATTCAAGGATAATGAAAAAGCCATGCATGCCGATATGGCTGTAACCGCACAGGAGTTACTACAGGCAGCAGGTTACCGCGATATTAAAGTGAGTGGCAGTATATCTTTCCCCGGCAACGCCAACCACGAAATGGGAACGGCCAGAATGGGGCATGATCCCAAAACATCAGTGCTGAATGGGTGGAACCAGATGCACGAAGTGCCCAATGTTTTTATCACAGATGGTTCATGTATGACATCGGGTTCTTATGTCAATCCATCCGTTACCTATATGGCACTGACAGCAAGGGCCTGCGACTATGCGGTAAAGGAATTGAGGAAGATGAATATTTGAATTGGTTATTGGTTATTGGTTATTGGTTATTGGTTATTGGTTATTGGTTATTGGTTATTGGTTATTGGTTATTGGTTATTGGTTATTGGTTATTGGTTATTGGTTATTGGTTAAAATGTAAATCGTACAAGATAAAAAAACCTCCTGCATAGTCAGGAGGTTTTTTTTACAAGCCCTCCGGGCTTGCAAAACGCATCGTATACTAACCGACTACTCGCTTCTTCCAACTCACTACTCACTCATCAATTACTACTCACCATCCAGCCCTATCCCAGAAAACTGAAACAATACGTCCTGCTTTATTGTATTTTGTGACGCAAATTTCCCATTCAATAAAATCTGAACTGATGATGTATGCAATGGAACAAACCATGCGCTGGTATGGACCCAAAGACCCTGTTAGTTTGTGGGATATAAGACAGGCCGGATGTACCGGCGTGGTATCGGCCCTGCACCATGTGCCGGTAGGCGAGGTATGGACAAAAGAAGAGATCAATAAGCGCAAAGCTGAAGTGGAATCTGCAGGTTTAACTTGGACCGTGATAGAATCGTTGCCGGTGAGCGAAGACATCAAAAAACAAAAAGGTGATTACCAACGGCACATCGAAAACTACAAGGAATCATTACGCAATGTTGCGGCCTGCGGATTAAAAGTGGTGACCTACAACTTTATGCCCATTCTCGACTGGATGCGTACCGATGTAACCTACGAAATGCCCGACCGCAGCAAGGCTCTCTATTTTGAAAAAGCGGCCTTTATTGCCTTTGATCTTTTCCTGCTAAAGCGCCCCGGTGCCGAAGCGGATTATACCAAAGAAGAAATGGCAAATGCAGCCAGGCGCTTTGAGGCCATGACGGCTGCTGAAAAAGAAACCCTGTATCGCAATACACTATTAGGTCTTCCGGGCTCGGAAGAACGGTTTACAGAAGAGCAGATTCTTACCGCTTTAAAAGAATACAAGGACATTGACGCGGCAACGCTGAAGGCACACCTGTTTTATTTTTTGCAACAGGTAGTTCCGGTAGCAGAAGAAGTAGGACTGAAGATGGCCATTCACCCCGACGATCCGCCTTACCCGATATTGGGCCTGCCGCGGATTGTGAGTACCGAAAAGGATGCAGTGGAATTGCTGGAAGCAGCACCTTCACCGGCCAACGGGCTTTGTTTTTGTACGGGCTCGTACGGCGTAAGGCCAGACAATGACCTGGCAGGCATGGTGCTGCGACTGGGCGATCACATTCACTTTTTACACCTGCGGGCCACCAGGCGTGATGCCGAAGGCAATTTTTTTGAAGCCGATCACCTGGCCGGTGATGTGGATATGTATGCTGTGGTGAAAAAGATCGTGCAGGTGATGCGCAAGCGGCAGGTTTCGATTCCTATGCGTCCTGATCACGGTCACCAGATGCTGGATGATCTGCACAAGCAAACGTATCCTGGCTACAGTGCCATAGGCCGCCTGCGTGGATTGGCCGAACTGCGTGGCCTGGAGCTAGGTATTCAGCGGGCCCTTGACGAGGTAAGTATTACCAAACCAACAAAAGAAAAGGCAGATGAACTTATCGGGTAAAGTAGTGGTGGTAACCGGCGGCACCGGTATTCTGGGATATAGTTTTAACAAGGCCATTGCCGCAGCCGGAGGCGCCGTTTGCATTCTTGGCCGTAGCCGCGAAAAAGCAGAGGAAAGAGCAGCCGAGATCAGGAAGGAAGGCGGAAAGGCCATCGGCATTTCCTGCGATGTGCTCAACGAAGAAGACCTACGCAAGGCGAATGAAACCATTTTGAAAGAATTTGGCAAAATAGATGGCCTGGTGAATGCCGCCGGCGGCAATCAGGCGGAAGCTGTTGTGTTACCGGACCAGGATGTATTTAACCTCAACATGCAGGCACAGGAAGCCGTGCTGAAATTAAACCTCTTTGGCTCCATGCTGCCCACGCAGATATTTGGCAGAACGATGGTAGACACGGCACCAACGGGTAGCATTGTGAACATTTCATCCGTATCTGCAAAAACTGCCGTGACAAGGGTTTTGGGTTACAGCCTGGCGAAAGCCTCCATTGAGGCCTATACCAAATGGATGGCGGTGGAACTGGGCAAACGTTATGGCGGCCGGATTCGCATCAACGCCATCATGCCGGGCTTTTTTCTGACAGAACAAAATCGTGCATTGCTGACAAACGAAGACGGCTCTTTAACAGACCGTGGGCAGAAGGTCGTTAATAAAACACCTTATGGACGCTTTGGCAAACCGGAAGAACTGAATGCCGCCCTGCTTTATTTGCTGAGCGATGCTTCTTCTTTTGTGATTGGCAGTTCGCTGGATGTGGACGGCGGCTTTACCTGTTTTAGCGGCGTGTAGAAGATTTTGGTGAATGGTGAATGGTCAATTGTGAATAGCTAGCAGCTAGTTGCCAGCAGCCTCTTTTTTAACACCGCACCAAATTTGGCTCTCGGTCTATACCGGTACCTTTGCGCTTTAATTGACAACGTTTGAAAGCGCCTGTTTTACTAATCACACCACCATTTACGCAGCTCAATACGCCCTATCCGGCAACGGCCTATCTGAAAGGATTTCTGAACACAAAAGGCATCCCTTCTTTCCAGGCAGACCTGGGCATTGAAGCCACCCTGGCCCTTTTCAATAAGGCGGGCTTGCAGAACCTGTTTGCACACATTGCTGCAGGCGAACCGGCACTTTCTTCCAATACTGAACGGATCATTGCCTTACAGGACGATTACATTCGCACCATTGATGAAGTGATACTTTTTCTGCAGGGAAAACAACCTACACTGGCACCATTGATCTGCAAACGCGAATTTTTGCCCGAAGCAGGCCGCTTTGCGCAGCTCGATGACCTGCAATGGGCATTTGGTAGCATGGGTACGCAGGACAAAGCCAAACACCTGGCCACCCTTTACCTCGAAGACCTGAGTGACCTGATCAAAGAAACGGTGGATGAGCATTTCGGATTCAGCCGCTATGCCGAACGACTTGGAAGGTCCGCCAACTCGTTTGATGAATTGTATACGGCCCTGCAAAAAGAACCTACCTATATCGATGCCATCCTGCTGCAATTATTGCGGGAAAAACTGAATGCTGTACAGCCACAACTGGTGGCGCTGTCGGTTCCCTTTCCTGGCAACCTGTACACGTCGTTGCGTTGCGGACAATGGATCAAACAGTTTTTTCCCGGTGTAAAAGTGGCCATGGGTGGTGGTTTTGCCAATACGGAATTGCGCAGCCTCAGCGATCCGAGAGTATTCGAGTTTTACGATTTTATTACACTGGATGACGGCGAAGCGCCAATGGAATTGCTGATTGAACATGTGAGAGGAGATCGGCCGGTTGAAGAATTAAAACGGACATTTACGCTGGTGAATGGCAGCGTCACCTACATCAACAACACGGCCTGCACCGATTATAAGCAAGGACAAGTGGGTACGCCGGATTACAGAGATTTTTTGCTGGACCGGTACATTTCAGCAATTGAAGTGGTAAACCCCATGCACAGTCTTTGGAGCGATGGCCGCTGGAACAAACTAACCATGGCCCATGGCTGTTATTGGGGCAAATGCACCTTTTGTGATATTTCGCTGGACTATATAAAAAATTACGAACCCATCACCGCTTCGCTGCTGGTGGACCGGATGGAACAAATGATTGCACAAACCGGTCAGCATGGTTTTCATTTTGTGGACGAAGCGGCACCGCCGGCCCTGATGCGGGCCCTTGCCCTGGAGATCATTCGCCGCAAAATAGTGGTAACCTGGTGGGCCAATGTGCGGTTTGAAAAAAGTTTTACCCGTGATCTTTGCCTGCTGCTGAAAGAATCGGGTTGCATTGCGGTGAGCGGGGGCCTAGAAGTGGCTTCCGACCGGTTGTTGCAACTGATCAACAAAGGCATTACCGTTGCACAGGTAGCAAAGGTTTGCCGGTATTTTACCGAAGCAGGTATAATGGTGCATGCTTACCTGATGTATGGCTTTCCTACGCAAACCGAGCAGGAGACGATTGACTCGCTGGAGATGGTGCGGCAATTGTTCCAGACTGGTGTATTGCAGTCGGCCTACTGGCACCTGTTTACCATGACGGCACACAGCCCGATTGGCCTGGAGCCGGAGAAGTTCAGGGTAAAACGTGTAACCGAAACCGTGGGAAATTTTGCGAACAATGATCTTGCGCATAGCGACCCTATCGGCGGTGACCATGAACGGTTTGGCTATGGACTGAGCAAAGCGTTGCTGAATTACATGCACAACGCCTGCTTTGACCTTCCGCTCCAGAAATGGTTCGACTTTAAAGTGCCCCGCACAACGGTTGCTCCGGATACTATCCGCAAGGCAATCGAAGAGCCGGAAATTATGTCCGGCAAGATGAACCGCAAGCTCGTATGGCTGGGCAAGCCGCCCAAAACGGAGATTATAGTTAAGTCGAAGAAAGGTGCACAATGGGAAGTGATGACCCTGAGCTTTTTTACCAAAAAAGCAAACCATGCAATTCAGGTTGATCCCACAAAAGGGGAGTGGCTGCAAACCATACTGCATCGCCTGCACCTGAGCAATCCATCGTTGATAACATTGGCACAGGTAAAGGCTGATTATGAAGCGACCGGATTGGAAGATTTTGAGCTTTTTTGGGACAACAAGCCAGTCAATACGCTTTACAAAGCAGGATTACTGATGCTATAAGTTCCTCTCTTTTTTATTTTTCGTAAACGATCAGTCAGGAACATACGTTTTTTACCCATTACCCGGTGCATACGGGAACTTCAACTTCTTATAATATTCCAACGGTTTGGCAGGCTTTTCCACGCCCTGGGGCAGCGGCTTTTTGGAAAATGTTTGGAAATACTGCAGGCAGGCATCCCGCCACCACCTGGCTTCTTCTTCCTGCACGGCCAGCATCATCTGCACATGACGAAACCGTTCTTCGTCTATACTTGCCCGCAAGCTTTCCCATTGCTTTTGCATCCGGCGTACACCATCCACACCGCTTTGGTAGCGCAGGCACAACTCATCCCACAGCGTTCGTCCCGATTTTAGTTTATAATCCCAGGGCACATGATGAAACCAAAGCAGGTATTCTTCGGGACAGGTTTCAATCTTACTGAAACGGGCCGCCAGTTCGGGTGCATACTGCGAGACAGCGTTGCTGCCGGTGGCTGTGCGATCGAACCCAATGCCTTTTTCATCGGCGCGGTGGTAGTACACCGGGTTCCAGTCGGGACGACCGGCATTGTCAACCCAGGGCGCCGGCCCGTAATGGTGCCCCGTACCCATGATATGGTGAAGGCCCAACGGTGTGCTGTAGTTCACCATGGTTTCGTAGGAATTCCGCATCATGGTTTGTATCGTATCCAGCACCCTTTTGGTGCCGGAGAACGTCTGCCGGATCCATTCATCGGCAATTTGCGTGGAAGAAAGCTGGTGATCCCAGGCCAATCGCCCATAAGCATACCAGTTAGCCTGGCCAAAAAGGTGACCGGTCCAGTTAATATCATTGCCAATATTGGAAACACCCGCAATGCCGGTGACAGCGTAGTTATGTACGCTGCCGTCAATCACTTTTGCCACGGTAGTACCTTCGCCTTGCCGGTATGTATCGCTTTGCAACACTTCTTTAAACATCGGTGCTTCGTATACCAGGTTAGTGCCCTGTCCCAGGTACTCCTGCGTAATCTGGAATTCCATCATCAGCGGCGTTTGCGGCATGGCGCCAAAGAGGGGAGAGAAGGGTTCACGGGGCTGAAAATCAAGCGGACCATTTTTTACCTGCACCAATACGTTCTTCCGGAATTTTCCGTCCAGCGGTTTAAACTCCGTATAGGCTTGTTTTACCCGGTCTTCAGGATTTTCGTTGGTATACACAAAAGACCGCCACATTACAATGCCGCCAAACGGCGCCACGGCGTCGGCCAGCATATTGGCACCATCGGCATGGCTGCGGCCATAGTTCTGGGGACCCGGTTGCCCTTCAGAATTTGCCTTCACAAGAAAGCCACCAAAATCCGGTATTACTTTATAAATCTCCGCCGCTTTTCCCTTCCACCATGCCTGTACCGAATCATTCAAAGGATCGGCGGTTTTCAGGCCTCCAATTTCAATGGGTGCACTAAAACGGGCTGTCAGGTAAACTTTAATACCATAGGGGCGAAACACATCGGCCAAAGCTTTTACTTTTTGCAGGTAAGTGTCTGTCAAAACCAGTGCATTGGCGTTCACATTGGTAAGCGCTGCGCCATTGATGCCAAGCGAAGCATTGGCCCGTGCATAATCAATATAACGTTGATCGATATAGCCCGGAAGGGTATGCCAGTTCCAGAGCGAAATACCGGCATAACCCCGCTCTACATGGCGGTTCAGGTTATCCCAGTGATTCAATACCCGGTGCTCAATTTTGGGCACACTGGTAATGGCCAGCTTTTGGATATCTTGTCCTGTTTGCAGCAGGCGCAGAAAATGAAACACACCATACAGGGCGCCGACATCTGTATTGGCCGTGATGAGAAGCCTTTTTCTGCCATTCGTTGTTGTGTTTTGAATGGCAAAGCCTTCTTTTCCCAGCTTCAAGTAGTCTACTCCGTTGCCAGCACTGTTCTTCCCAACAGCGATCACAAGGCTTCCGGCACCCGGAGTGGATACTTCCGGAATCTTTTTGTCCAGTAATCCCTGCAAGCCTAATTGCAGTTCTTTGCGGGCGGCTGCCAGGGTAGGCGTGTTGCCGGGACAATAGAAATTTTGCAGGGCTACCCGGTATTGCTGCAGGTGCGTTGCGTTGGTTATCTTGTCATAACGCAGCCAAAGCCGGTAGCCGTTTTCCGCAAACGAAAACAGGAAGGTGCAAAGAACCAGTAATGTGAGAAATGTTTTTTTCATCATGGATAGTACAGTTAAGGAAAGAATTAGTGACGTTGGGTAGAAGCCCGTACAATCAGTTCGGACCGAAGTATAATGCTGTTGGTAGTTTGAACCGGCTGTCCGCTTTTCAGGTGTTGAATCAGTTGCCGGGCCGCTGCTTCGCCTATTTCATAACCGGGATAATTAATGGTGGTTAGATTTGGTTCAATCACCTGCGTTACCGGATCATTGTTAAAGCCTGCCACTGCCATATCCTCAGGGATGCGAACACCGGCTTCTTTTAAGGAAAGCATGCAGCCCACAGCGCAGTTGTCGTTGGCCACAAAAACAGCGTCGGGTCTGGGGTTCATCTCGAGGATGGTTTCCGCCGCTTTTTTGCCTGCTTCCAAACTCAGGTTGCCTCGCAATATGTAGCTTTCGTCAAAAGGGATTTGGGCCTCCTGCAAAGCCTGTTTGTAACCTTTCAGCCGGTCGGCATATACATTTTGTGCCGATGCGGCGGTGATGTGTACAATACGCCGGCAGCCTTCTTTGATCAGGTGCCGGGTAACATCAAAAGCCGCTCTCTGGTTATTGATAACAATAGAGGTGGATTGTCCGAATTCGGCCACACGGTCGAAAAAGATGATAGGAATGTTCTTCCGTGAAAAACGATCAAAATGCGAAAGGTCTGTTGTGTCATAGGCAAGGGAAACCAAAAGACCATCGACACGGTTATTGAACATGGTTCGGGCATTTTCGGCTTCTTTCGATGCAATCTCCGAGGATTGGCTGATAATTAAATTGTATCCCTCCTTGTTGGCAAATTCTTCCACCCCGGCAATGACAGATGACATAAAATGGCTGTTCAGCCTTGGAACGATCACACCGATTGTGTTGGTTTTTTGATTGCGCAGGTTGCGGGCAAAATGATTGGTCTGGTAGCCAATCTTTTCAGCCATATCAAATATTTTTTTCTTCGTCTGTTTGTTCACAGCGGGGTGATCCTGCAGGGCCCGGCTGATAGTGGCGGGAGAGAGGTTGAGTTTGCTGGCGATGTCGTAAATAGTGACTTCTTTGGCCTTTTGCATACAATCGTTTTCACTATTGTGATAGGGCTAAAATAAACTTTTTTTAAAAAAATTTATGCAATCGGTTTCATTAATTGAAAATCTTTCTAAATTAGTTCTCGGAATTCGAAACTGGTTTGCTTGCTGCATGGAGATTGCCTGCTATGTTTTTTGTTGAAAATTGAACTTTCTCTTCTTGCAGTCCGTGTGTTTTGGACAGCGGTTTTTAAAACCAATCAGCATTCCCCCGAACGTGCATTGATCCGGTATCACTATGAGCAACGGGCCGAAAGGCAATGGTGGGAAAATTTTTTTTGAATCAAACGCTGACAATAAACCCAAAATTTCAGATTATGAACATTACGGATTTGCTGATCCACCCCCGGCCAGGAAAAACCTGGGGATGGTTTACGAACAATTTACGGGAGGCTGGCATCTTGCTGCTCTTGCTTTCCGTGTTTGCATTTTCTGCCTTTGCGCAGAACAACCTTACTGTCAGGGGCCGCATTATTGATGACAAAAACCAGCCACTTAACGGAGCATCCGTTACGGTAAAAGGTACGGCTACTGGTACTACCACCAATGAAAATGGTGAGTACCAGATCTCGGCACCTGCTAATGGAACCCTGGTCATTAGTTCCATTGGTTTTCCTACAAAAGAAATTCCTGTGAGCGGGCAGGCCACCCACAACGTTACGATGACGGCATCCACAACAGACTTGGAGCAGGTGATTGTGGTGGGGTATGGTACACAGCGGAGAGAAGCCGTTACCGGTTCGGTGGCCTCTATTGGCGGCGATCGGCTGCGGGAAGTGCCCACCTCCAACGTATCGCAGGCATTGCAGGGGCGTTTGGCCGGTGTTGATATCGCACAAACGTCTACAAGACCGGGTGCCAGTATGCAGATTCGTATCCGCGGTACAAGGTCGCTTTCTGCCGATAACAATCCTTTGATCGTACTGGATGGGATTCCCTTTATTGGTTCTCTCGCCGATCTGAACCCCAATGACATAAAGAGCATTGACGTGTTAAAAGACGCATCGGCAACTGCCATTTATGGTTCCCGCGGTGCGAACGGTGTTTTATTAATTACCACCGATAAAGGCACAAGAGGCCGCAAGCCCCGGATCAGCTACAACGGCTTTCACGGTGTGCAAACCGTTTTTGCCAAATATCCGATGATGAACGGGCCCCAGTTTCTTGCCCTTCGTGCGGCCAATAATAATGTGTTTCCAACAGTAGCCCCGGATGAAACGCCGGAAACCAATACGGACTGGCAGGACCTGTTTTACCGCACCGGTTATACCACTGATCATAATATCAGCCTTTCGGGCAGTACCGAAGGTGGCAACTACAATTTTGGCGGCGGCTACCATGTGAACCAGGGTGTTATTCCCACGCAACAGTTCAAACGTTATTCTTTGCGTGGCTCACTGGATCAACAGGTGGGTAAGAATTTCCGGTTTGGCTTTACCACCAACAACAATTACAACGAAAGCCATGGCAACCAGGTTGGATTATACAGTACGCTGAGCATGTCTCCCCTTGCGAACCCTTATAATGCGGACGGCTCATTAAAAAGAGCGATTAAGATGGTTCTTGACAACCAGTACATCTTTACGAGAGATGTGATTGAGCGTTTACAGGAAAACAGCCAGTGGTTGAATGAAACCCGTGGCTTTGCTTCCTACAATGCCATTTATGGTGAAGTGGCGCTGCCCTTTGTTACCGGTTTGAAGTACAGGGCAAATCTTGGCCTGAACTACAGGCAGTCAAATAATGGTGCGTATACAGGCCCCGGTGTAGGAGATGCCCTGAATCCAAACACCGTTTCTTCAGCCTCGGTTGATAATCAATACACACACCACTGGACCTTTGAAAACCTGCTGACCTACGACCGCACATTTGCCGGAAAGCATACGATCAATGCGGTCGGTCTTTATTCAATAGAGCAAAACAAGTTCACACGGTCCAACATGTCGGCACAGGATATCCCGGCCGATGCCTTCCAGTTTTACAACCTGGGACAGGCTGCTGGACAAATTCAGATAAACCCGGCTAACCAGAACTACACGTTGTCCGGTTTGATGTCGGTTATGGGCCGGGTGATGTACTCATATGATAACAAGTACATGATATCGGCTACCGTGCGTTCCGATGGTTCATCACGACTGGCGCCGGGATACAAATGGCATACATACCCTGCCGTTTCCGTCGGCTGGAATATCTCCAGAGAATCCTTTATGGATAATATCACGGCGATCAATAACCTGAAATTGCGTGCAGGCTATGGTCAAACTTCTAACCAGGCCGTTGCGCCCTATTCCACGCTTGGACGGTTAGACACAAGACCTTACAACTTTGGTTCTACAGGATACGCTACCGGTTATTTTGTTAACCAGTTGCCGAATCCAGGACTCGGATGGGAGTACTCCAAAACCTTGAACTTTGGGCTGGACTTTGGCCTGCTGCGAAATCGTTTGACAGGTACTATCGAGTATTACATTACGAAGACAGAAGACATTCTCCTGGGACTTGGCCTACCTGGTACATCAGGCGTGTCCAGCATAACGCAAAATATCGGTTCAACAGAAAACAAAGGATTTGAACTGGCACTAAACGCCACCATCTTAAACAATACCGATGGTTGGACCTGGGATGCCGGGGTTAACTTTTATACCAACAAAAACAGGCTGGTTTCCCTGGCTTCCGGCCAAACAAGAGATGAAGGGAACCAATGGTTCGTTGGCTATAACATCAATGCCATTTTTGATTACAATAAAATCGGTTTGTGGCAGGAAAGGGATCCTTATCTGAACATCCTGGAACCCGGCGGCAAAGTGGGCATGATCAAGGTGGAATATACCGGCGAATATAACGCCGATGGTACGCCGAAAAGAGCCATTGGTCCGGCTGACCGGCAGATCATGAATGTAGATCCGGATTTCCAGGGTGGATTTAACACCCGTGTGGGCTATAAAGGATTCGATCTGGGTATCGTTGGTATTTTCAGAGGCGGTGGCCTTTTGGTCAGTACCATCCATGGCCCTAACGGTTATTTGAATTTGCTGACCGGTCGCAGAAACAACATTAACGTTGATTACTGGACACCGGAGAACACCGATGCAAAATATCCGAATCCGGCTGGTCCGCTGAGTGGCGATAATCCGAAATATGCGACAACACTCAGCTATTTTGATGGTTCTTTCACCAAGATCCGCACCATCACACTGGGCTACGACTTCAACCGCAGCCTGATCAAAAACCAGGATATCCGTTTGCGGATGTATTTCACTGCGCAAAATCCGTTTGTGTTTTTCTCGCCTTTCCACAGAGAGTCCGGCCTGGATCCTGAAGCCAACTCCGTAGGAAACGAAAACACAGCTTCGCAAGGTGTCAACATTCCCAACCGCATTCTTACCGTTGGTTTCAATACGCCTTCTACCCGTAATTATATTCTTGGTGTTAACCTGACATTTTAAAAAAGTAGATCATGAGATATATACCAATAAAATCTTTCATCGCAGCATCACTTTTGTTGTTGGTGTCTACCGGGTGTAAAAAAATCCTGGAGGAAGAGCCGCGCAGTATCTATACGCCTGAGTTCTTTAAAACGGAAAGAGGGGTGCAAGGTGGCATTACCGCCTTGTACGCCAACTTACGTTTCCTTTACGGGCAACCTTATTACTACAACACCCTCGAAACAGGTACCGATGAATATACCTGGGGCCAGAGCGCTGATGGAAACTTCAGGGATATGGATTACACCAACGTTTCCAACCTGAATTCAACCAGCAGCCGGTCAGATGCCATCTGGAATATCTCTTTCCAAACCATCAACACGGCCAATGGAATCATCGAGAATGCATCTGCTGTGGGCACTATACCTGCCTCGCTGGTAGCGGAGGCTCGTTTCTTCCGTGCCTTCTATTATTTCCAGTTGGTACAAACCTTCGGTGGGGTGCCCCTGGATTTGGGCTCCGGCGAACTTAAATTCAATACGGCCGCTTTCCGCGGTTCGGTACGCAATACGGTACCGGAGGTCTATTCAAAAGCAATTTTTCCGGACCTGCTGGCAGCTATTAATGACCTGCCCACTAATCCGCGGGTAGTAGGTGGCGCCACCAAAACCCTGGCCCGTCTTTACCTGTCAAAAGCCTATTTGACCTATGCCTGGTGGTTGCAAAATCCCAATAACATTCCTACCTACCCGGAAACGCCACGGACCGATCCGGGTGGGCAGAATGCGCAGGCCTATTTCCAGAAAGCTTATGATATGGCTGTTGAGGGTATAGACAATCCCGGACCATATGGTTTGGAGAATACGTTTTATGACCTGCACGTTGGCGGCAATGATCGCAACAAGGAAATGATGCTGTGGGCCGATCATACACAGGAAAACGAGCTGTATAACGGTGCCCCTATCAATACAGGGTTTGATAGCGAATCAGGAAATGGCAGAAATGGTGCCGTATGGATGGTGACCTGGAATTACACGGTTATCCGGAGTGCGTCAAACCCTGACGGATCCGGACCGGCTGTGTCTTCGGTTCAGCGGGAAGCCGCCCAGCACCTGGGACGTCCGTATACACGTATGGCACCTGTGATTGGCGTATTCACCAATACGTTTGCCGATAAAACACTGGATTCCCGTTACGATGGAACGTTCGTGACAGTGTACAGGGGTAACTGGCCCAAAGGCGGAACGACAAACCCAGTTTTGTATAATGCGAATGACCTGCCGGTTAGACCCGGTGATGCAATCCTGTCATTCCTGGATGATGAATCACAAACAGCCAATATCGTTTACCCGCCGGGTGCAAACTTCCCGGGTAAGGCTTACAACGCAATTGGAGCCGGTCAATTGCCCGGTCGGTCTGATTTCGTGATCAATCCCCGCGGCATCAGCCGGGTTGTTTTCCCTGGCCTTTGGAAGTTGGGCGTTTACCGCACCGACAATGGCAATGGCCTGGGTTCGCCCAATGCCACCAGCACCCGTCCGTTCAAGATTGCCAAGTTCTCAGAGTTCTATTTTGTTGCAGCCGAAGCGGCCGTCAAAGGGGCCACAACCGTTGCCGGTAAATCGGCCCGCGACCTGATCAACGTAATACGTGCCAGGGCTGGTAAATGGCGTTTTTCGAACAAGGCCAACGCTCCTTTTATAGCCGACAACAGCGCCGCGATGATGGCTGCTACTCCTGCCACGATCGACATTAACTATATCCTTGCCGAACGTTCACGGGAATATTTTGGCGAAGGTTACCGCTGGTTCGACCTGATTCGTACCCAAAAGTGGAACGAACTGGCCGGCACCTACGAAATTGCCAGCTCAAACTATGGCGATCACACGCCGCAAACCTTTACACGTACCATTCAGCCTTTTCATTACCTGCGGCCTATTCCGCGGGGACAGATTGATGCGATGGATATGACGGCAGATGAAAAAGAAGCCTATCAAAACCCCAACTACCAATAGGCAGGGAAAGCCCGATTCTTTCGTATATTTTTATTGTCTCACAAAGCAGAACACAGGAGAGAGGTCACACTCTCTCCTGTTTTTTTACTGAAACAATCTGGATGAAAAAGGCTGCGGCCTTTCGGGCCTGTTTTCTGGGTTTGGTTTGCTTTAATGACTGAGACTAAGAAGCGGTTACTCTTCCGCACAATTGGGCAATCAGCAAGCCCTTAAGTCTGGAAATCAGGAGCCGGTAACACAGTAACAAAAACGATTCTGTATGAAACCATTCATTTTCTTGCTTAGCGTAGTAACCTGCCTGCAAACGAATGCACAGTTTTCGCAGGCGCTACGTGATAGCCTTAACCGCCTTACCATGGCCGATTACCACGCTATGCTGGTGCAATTGGGGATCGATTCCACCCGGCGCGGCCCTTCAGGCAACCCGGCCGATCCCTATGCGGCCAATACCGACGAATCTAAAGCCACGACCTATACATCCCTTCCAGACCCATTAGTTTTGAACAACGGCAAAAAAGTAACCAACGCCGCCATCTGGTGGCAGCAACGGCGCCCCGAAACAGTAGAAGCCTTTGAGCGGGAAGTGTATGGCAGGGTGCCGGCAAATACTCCCAACGTAGCCTGGAAGATTGTTGGTACCACCGACACAAGCTATGGAACTGTGCCGGCCGTTACAAGGCGACTGTTGGGACACGTTGACAATTCATCTTACCCGGCCATCAACGTTGCCATTCAGCTTTCTGTTACCGTTCCAAAAAATGCGCAAAAGGCCGTGCCAATGCTGCTGCATTTTGGTTTTGTTTTTCCCCCCGGCTTCCGGTTTCCGGCGCCGCCACCGGGTACACCGGTTGAAAAAAGCTGGCAGGAACAGGTGCTGGAACAGGGTTGGGGCTTTGCCGTGCTGGTGCCTACCAGCTACCAGGCTGATAACGGTGCAGGACTGACTTCCGGTATTATTGGCCTGGTCAACAAAGGCCAGCGCCGCAAGCCTGAAGATTGGGGTACCCTGCGTGCCTGGGCCTGGGGCGCCAGCCGTGTTATTGATTACCTGGAAACGGATAAAAGCGTGGATGCAAAACGGGTAGGAATTGAAGGCCTGTCGCGGTACGGCAAAGCGGCCCTGGTGACCATGGCGTTTGAGCCCCGTATTAAGATTGGTTTTATCGGCTCTTCGGGGGCCGGCGGCGCCAAGATCCTGCGCCGCACCTTTGGCGAGCAGGTGGAGAATCTTGCCTCTTCGGGAGAGTACCATTGGTTTGCTCCCAATTTTATTAAATATGCGGGTCCCTTAACGCCAAGCGACCTGCCGGTAGATGCCCACCAGTTGATTGCGCTTTGTGCACCAAGGCCCGTGTTTATCAGTTCCGGTTCCCCCAAAGTGGAAGGCCAGTGGATCGATGCTAGGGGCATGTTCCTGGGGGGTGTGCATGCCGCTCCGGTGTATGAATTGCTCGGTAAAAAAGGTCTGGGTACAACTGAATTTCCACCGATGGAAACGGCTTTGGTAAGCGGTGAAATTGCGTTTCGTCAGCATGCCGGCGGGCACACTACCGGGCCTAATTGGCCAACCTTTTTGCAATGGGCAAAACGGTACCTGCAATAAACCGTTCGCTGTAGTTGCTATTCGTTCTCCGTACCCCTTCACAACGCTATTGAAACGCTCATCACATTTAACGGGTTAGGCTCTGTGCAATCGGGCAACTTTGCCAGCACGTGAGAAAAACCCGTTTTATGCGATCTTATTTTGTTCTGTTCGTTTTACTGTTTTGCGCCTTTATTTCAGCCCATGCCCAGGAGGGAGGGAACCTGCATGGTGTTGTGAAAGATGAAGCCGGGAAGGGCTTGTCATCGGCTACGGTTTCGCTGCTGAAATTGGCCGATTCTTCCCTGGTAAAAGTGGCACTGTCCGAAGTTTCGGGTGCTTTTGATTTTGTAAACATAAAGGAAGGCAGCTACCTGCTGTCGGTTACCAATGTCGGTTTTGCAAAAACCTTCAGCAACTCTTTCTCACTGGCCGATGGACAAAAGCTGTCTCTTCCGGCCATTATCCTGACGGCTGCCGCAGGCAATATGTCGGCGGTTGTGGTGCAGGCCCGCAAACCGCTGGTGGAAAACAAGATCGATAAAATGGTGGTAAACGTGGATGCGGCGCCCACCAATGCCGGTTCATCGGCCCTAGAAGTGCTGGAAAAATCTCCCGGCATTTCCGTTGACCGCGATGGCAATATCAGCCTCAAAGGAAAACAGGGCATCATTGTGCTGATGGATGGCAAACAAACTTACCTCAGCGGGCAGGATCTTGCCAACCTTTTGCGCAACATGCCGGCCAGCCAGCTCGATCAAATCGAAATCATGACCCAGCCGTCTGCAAAATTCGATGCGTCGGGCAATTCCGGCATCATCAACCTGCGCACCAAAAAAAGCATGATGAAAGGCTTTAATGGCAGCATTAATCTTTCGTTTGTTCAAGGCCGTTACCATAAATCGCCCAACAGTTTCCAGTTTAATTACCGTACGGGAAAAGTCAACCTTTTCACCAACCTGAGTTATTCGTATTGGTCGGGGTTCAATGACCAAACCTTGTTGCGCACTTTCCGTAAAAATGGCGCTGTTACTTCAGTGTTTGACCAGAAAGCCGACCAGCGCAATACGAGCCATAACTACAATGGCCGCGTTGGAATGGATTACAGCGTGAATGCCAAAACAACGATTGGCGTTTTGGTGACCGGTATTGCCAGCCCCCGGGTATGGCAGAACCGCGGCCGTGCCGATATCCGAAACGGCGCCGGTGCGCTGGATTCGTTCAATACTGTTTTTACCGAAAACCGCGACAACTGGAATCATTTTGGCAGCAACATCAATTTCAGGCGGGTGCTTCCCGGTAGCGGGCATGAACTCACCGCCGACGCGGATTACCTGCGCTATACTACCGGCAGCAAACAAACTTCCGACAACTACAACTACGATCCGGCTGGTGCGCTGCTTTCCGACCCCTTCCTACTGCGTGGAAACCTGCCCTCCGACATCAGCATCTACAGCGGAAAATTGGATTATACAAAGGCGCTGAAAGGGGATGCAAAATTTGAGGCCGGTGTAAAAAGCAGTTATGTGACCACCGACAACGACGCCCAATATATCCGCTACAGCAAACCCAAAAATGCCTGGGAGGTTGACAATACCCGCAGCAATCATTTCCTGTACAAAGAAAACATCAACGCCGCTTACATTAACTTCAGCCGGCAGATAAAAAACTGGGGTTTCCAAACAGGCCTTCGGGTGGAGAACACCATCGCTGAAGGCAATCAATTGGGCAATGCCGTGCAAAAGGACAGTGCCTTCCGGCGCAATTACACCCAGCTTTTTCCAACGGCTTATGTGAGCTTTACGGCCAATGATAAAAATAACTTTGTCCTTTCTTACGGTCGTAGAATTGAGCGGCCCAATTACCAGGACATGAACCCGTTCCAGTATTTCCTGGACCAGTACACATTCCGGCAGGGTAACCCGATGCTGACGCCGCAGTTTACGCATAACATCGAGCTGTCGCATAATTTTAAAAATGCCCTGACTACCACCCTGAATTACACGTCCACCACCGATATCCTGAACGACATCCTAAAGCAAAACGACGAAACCAAGGTAACCTTCCAGACAAAGGAGAACGTGGCCAGTCGCAAAGTGATCGGGCTTTCATTGAGTTACAACGCTCCCATTACCAAGTGGTGGACAAGCAGCCTTTTCTCCAACGTAAACTACAACCATTACAAAGGCATCGTAAACAATACGGACCTAGATGTGACCATGACCACGTTCATGATCAATGGCAGTCAGCAGTTCCGCTTTGCCAAAACCTGGTCGGCGGAGATCAGCGGCTTTTACCGAAGCACTGCCCAGGAAACCGGCATGTTCCTGCTGCGGCCTATGGGGGTGGTTTCCTTTGGCTTTGGAAAACAGCTGCTTAACAACAAGGCCAGCCTGAAGCTGAATGTGTACGATCCATTCTATATTCAGAAGGCCGTTGTTGACATTCAATTAGGCAATATCGATGCGTATGTGGTGAACAAATGGGATAACCGCCGCGTGGCGCTGACATTCACATATCGTTTCAGCAAAGGGCAGAATGCTGCTCCGCAACAACGCCGCCGCACCGGCTCATCGCAGGAAGAACAAAACCGTGTAGGTGGACAACAGTAGGTTTTGTTAGCCTGTATTGCCAAGAAAAGAAAGAAAAATTTTAGGTATAGTAAGTGTTACAGATTCTATCAAAAAAGAACAGAATTGCTTTGTTGATCTTTTCAAGACAGAGCCCCTTTTCCAAGGGGCTCTTTTTATTTGTGATTATCAGAATAAAGTTTCACTGTATAAATAGTAAATTATCCTGTTTTGCAGATACAAGCGTCATTTCTCAACATTCTTCAGGATAAAAAGCATATAGGCAATCTCCCCGCAATACATCGAATCACATCAGTAGATTTGATCAAATCTTTGCCATGAAAAAGTTAGCCTGCATTGTATTAGTGTTCTTTTTTCACCAGCTATCTGCGCAGCAAAACCGTCCCCTGATTTCCAAAATTGCCTTTGGCTCCTGCGCCCATGAAAGTGAACCACAACCCATTCTTGACCTTGTGGTAAAACACAGGCCAGACCTCTTTGTTTACCTCGGTGATAATATTTACGGGGATACAAGGGATATGAAAGTACTGCAGGCAAAATATGATAAGCTGGCAGCAAAACCCGAGTTCCAGCGACTGAAAAAAGCGGTGCCACTGGTGGCAACCTGGGATGACCATGATTATGGCTGGAATGATGCCGGCAAAGAATACCCCTTTAAAGAAGCGTCGAAGGAAATTTTCCTGGACTTTTTTAATGAGCCAAAAGAAAGCAGTCGGCGTAAGCATCCTGGCATTTATACATCTTACATGTTTGAAGGCGGCGGCAAGAAACTTCAACTCATCCTTTTGGACAACCGCACCTTCCGCAGCCAGCTTCGGTTGTACCGTGGCGAATACAGTCGCCGCCCGGAATTTTTTTATCCGCTTGATTATTTCCCACACCAGATCGAAGACTCTGTATTACTGGGAGAAGAGCAGTGGCAATGGCTGGAAGCAGAACTGCAAAAGCCGGCAGATGTGCGCATCATCGGTTCCGGATCGCAGTTTGGGATTTCGTATAACGGGTATGAGGCCTGGGCGAATTTTCCGCATGAACAAAAGCGGATGTTGGAGCTGATTAAAAAGACCAAAGCTGGTGGTGTTGTATTTATTACCGGTGATGTGCATTATGGTGAGATTTCGAAGCTGGAACACCCGGATTTGTATCCCATATATGATGTTACTTCGAGCGGTATTACATCAACCTGGCATTTTGCCACTCCAAACGCCAACCGGATAGAAGGGCCGGTAATGGAGAATCATTTTGGACTGCTTACCATTGATTGGGCACAAAAAGATCCATCCATTAAAATGGAAGTGTATGATATAAAAGATAACCAGCGAATTGAACATACCATACGGCTTAGTGAAGTGAATTTTCCCAAAAAATAGGGTAGGGTTTGAAAATTCCACCTCCCAAAACTATCGTTAAACTGTTTGCACGCAACCTGTTTTTCAATTTTGGGTACGACTCTTGCCGATGCGGCACCACTATGTGTAAAACCACCTTACAATTCCAATCCCTTGCCCAATTGGCCGCCTTTATCGAAAGCAGGGAACTGATGAACTTTGAGGTCAATTACAATACATTAACCCTAAGCAGTGAAATAGAGCAGGAGACTTTGGATAGAGCTTTACATGTATTTGATGCAACCGTTTTAAAGCAGGAAGTTTTGGACGAATCAAAGGCATAAGGCGATCTTTTCAAAACTTCATATGTCAACATGGCTCTGAATCGCTATCAAAACAGCAGCGATGTTTCGATTTTAGTTCTATTCGCTTTCACAAATTCAATTATAAACAGGACTGAAAGATAACCTTGCGTGTTACGGATCTGCTGCAGAACCAATTTTTAAATTGTGAGGAAAGGATTGCTCAAGGTAGAGCCTGCTTCCTTAAGATTCATTCATTTATCTGGGGTTTTAAGCTATAAAGGTGGATTGGCGCAAGGTTTGCTTTTATTGAACCGGTTTTTCATAGGATATTGGATTTTAAACGGGCCGCATTTCCATGTGGCCCTATTTATTTTACATAAGCTGTTGCCAACTCCGGTTGACGATAACTGTTGGGTTCTGTGTTGACAACCGGTGGCAGAACATCAACATGGTTTTTGTCTACCAGCGCAACCATGGCATAGCCAAGTGCCGGCAGAAGGACCTTTACAGTTTTTTGATGCACTTCTAGCACCTTGCCCTGTTGATGTAGGAGCGGACCATAAATGATCTGTACGTTTTCTTCAATTTTGATGCGGGTTTTTTCCAGCTTTACGTCTTTGTGGTGCGAAAGAAAATTCTGAATGACTTCAATCTCATTGTTACGGATAACGGCCGGTTTGCCCAGCCAGTAAACAAAATTGAGAACACCCGCTGTTTTGCGTACTTCAGCTTGTTCTGCAGGCGTTAGGTAAACAAATACATATGATGTAAAGAGCGGCTCTTCCACCCATTTTTTGCGATCGTGCCACTGTTTTAGAACCTTATTAATCGGGCAATAATTCTGTATCCCTTTCTTAGTGAGCAATTGGGCGACTTTCTTTTCCCAGCGGGGTTTGGTATAAACAGCATACCACACAGGCGTTGGTTTCATAAAAGGTTAGCGTTTAGGGTGTTTTTTGTCGTATGAATAATAGTCATCAGACAGAATATTAAAGCGGAGTCTCAGACAAGGGGTTAAAACATAAGTTTAAAGCTGACCCAGAAATGTGTATAACTTTTCAGTGACCCAGCTCTGCAATAGTTTTTATCCTCTGCTACCGCCACGCTAACCGGAACCGGGTTGAAAATCGGGGAAAGATACGTTTAGACTCTTCCGTTACAACCGGGGTGGTAGTGATCATACTTTCTTTGGAGCCAACAAGTGTTACCCCTATTGAATGAAGGGGATAAACCTGGCTATCGGACTCCTGTATAGGAGATTGCGATGGCGACAGCCACCCAGTTTTTATGATCTGAAGACTACGGTGTGTTCGGATAGCTTGTTTAAGCAAAGCCATTTCTTCAATGCTAATGACTGCCGGTTGGTCTAGCCGGAACATGAAGTTGATAATACCAGGGGTTCTTTTTATATCAGAAAATTGTTCGGGTGTACAACGAACAAAAACATACGAGCTAAACAGGGGTTTATTAACTACTTTTTCCTGAAATTTCCATGCTGGAACTGCATCCTGTTGCGGACAGTAACATTGATAACCTTTTTCGGTTAAGGCCAGTACTACTTTTTTCTCACACTGTTGCCGGGTAAAGACCACGTGCCAACGTAGGTTTTGATTCATACAGGGTTCGTTTTTTTACATGACTAAATTCATCGTTACCCATTAACCAGTTCCGTAACAAAAGTCCGGATTACCGCTTATTGGTATTTTTCATGTAACAAGGCAAACTAAAATGAAGAGAGGTTTTTCAGTTGAGCGCAATTATTCAGAAATTGCTTGACAGTGGATGGTTCTCGCCATTTTCATTAGGGTCCTTCAGGAGAAAATCGTGCAATAAATATACCATCCAATTTTGATGTATGCAAACTGACAACTGGACAGTAGTGCATACAATGTGGACAAGAAAGTACACAATTGCCTTTCGATCTTTGGCAAAGTTGAGGGTTTAGCCGCAGATTAGCTAAAAAAGTATTAGTGTGTGTTTGCTAGACACATTAGTTTTACCACCGAAGTACAACGAATGCAATCCATCCTGCAATTTAAAACCCTGGCCGAACTGGCTGTTTACAGCAAAATGCTATCTGGAAAAGGTTTCCAGATCAATACACTAAAGCTCACGATAAAGACAAAACTTTCAGAAGAAGATATCAAAATTGCCTATCAGCAATACAGGGCAACGAAGATCGATCAGCTATATGCATAACTGCAGGTTACTAGATAAATTTTCAATTTACGGAACGCTTTTTAAAACAATCACTTTGGCAGCAAAGCAAAGGCAGGCCAGTTGAATGTCTTTTTCCGTTAACTCGCAGATCAGCAGGTTCTTTTTAGCCAGCACAACCACGTTTTGTGCATGAATCGTTACTTTGAACCGCCACAACGAAAAGATGGAATTGAATTGTAAGGTGGTCTTTAGCATATTGGTGGCTTTTTAGTGGTATAGGCTTAAGATATAGCAATTTTTTGATATTGTTTAGATTGCTACGAAAATTGTTTTGGATTTTCTGGCTTTTTTGATTTGGGTTATGGAAAACTGAAACTACACGATGTAACGACCAATCAACTATTCTGAATACTCTTTCTTTTCTGGCAGAAATTGTAAATGGTAGATCCGTACGAAGACCCTTATTTACTATTTACCTGCTTTTCTTTCTTGAAAAACACTTTAAGGCCATTAAACTTTCTTAATTGGATTGCAGTATAAAAGATTACATCGGCACCGCTTGGTTGTAGAACAAAAGCATTGTTTTTATACTAATTTGTCATGATGTGACTATTCTTTGTGAGCAAGCAATCTTTGTATTCTCCATCAGAAATTGTAATCCTCTTGCCTTTCACATTTGTAAAATTTCTACTCTCTTCCGATTTCCGAATCCATAACATTATACGAAGACTTATGAATTTCTGAATAGTCACCTTAATGAGCAAATGAACTGAAGGGTTGAAATTATAACCAACACCATGCTAAAAGAATTTGTTTTGCGGGGAAATAAACGTCGGAGTGCCCGTCATTGTTTAATTTCCCGTATATTTTAGTATACATACCAAAACATACGAAAGACATGGTATCAATCCGTGAACGGAACAATGTAAAGATTTTTGGTGAGGGGGATCAGGTAATGCTATTTGCGCATGGATTTGGTTGTGACCAAAACATGTGGCGGTATCTAACACCAGCATTTGAAAAGGATTACCGCATCGTTCTTTTCGATTATGTTGGTGCCGGAAAATCCGATAATCGGTTTTACAATAAGGAACGATATGCTTCTCTGCATGGTTATGCGCAGGATGTGCTGGACATTTGCAATGAACTCCAATTGAAAGATGTCATTTTTGTAGGGCATTCGGTCAGTGCCATGATCGGGTTATTGGCCGCCATCGATTCTCCACAGTATTTTAAAAAAATGATCATGGTAGGGCCGTCGCCCTGTTATCTGAATGATGGCGATTATGTAGGCGGTTTTACCCGGAAAGATATCGAAGGGCTGCTGGACACCATGGAGAAGAACTACATTGGCTGGGCCAATTTTCTGGCGCCGAATATCATGGGAAATACCGATCGGCCGCAGTTGGGACAGGAGTTAACGGAAAGCTTTTGCTCAACCGATCCGTTGATTGCCCGTCAGTTTGCCGAAGCGACTTTTTTTTCCGACAATCGCAACGACCTTAAAAAGGTCAAAATACCCTCGCTTATCCTGCAATGTTCCGAGGATATCATCGCTCCGCTGGAAGTGGGAAATTATCTCTCGCAACAATTGCCGCAAAGTACACTCCGGGTAATGAAAGCCACTGGGCATTGCCCGCACATGAGTGAGCCGGAAGAAACGAGTTATTACATGAAAGAATTTTTGTTGCCTGCAGCCTGATGACTTCGTTGAACAACCTGGCACCTTTTCTCTATTTCAGCACGGCTGATAATGGGTCAATCCTGGACGTGAATGATTTTCTCTGTACCTATTTGCAATACAACAGGGACGAACTGGTTGGCAAAAAAGTGGACCTGATTTTTACGCTGGCCACACGGATCTTTCAACAAACACATTTTTTCCCACTTCTGAAAATGCAGGGCCATGCGGAAGAAATTTATATTTCGCTCAAGCGCCAGGACGGTGAAGAATTGCCGGTGCTGATCAATGCAAAAAGAAGTACTGAGACAGGAGATGCGGTTAATTATTATGCCGGAATTGTTGTGCACCACCGCAAGCAGTTTGAAGAGGAATTGATAGCGGCCAAAAAAGAGGCGGAAAGGGCTCTTCGGGAGAATACTTTATTACAAGCCGCCAAACAGGATCTGCAGCGGCACAGTGAACTGCTTGACAAGCAAATGACATTGCTGAATAAGCAGAATGAAGAACTGGTGCAATTCAACCGTATTGTTACACACGACATGCAGGAACCGCTTCGAAAGCTGACCTTGTTTACGAATTTATTGCAGGATGAAAAACAGAAAGAGGAGCAAAACAATAACCTGAAAAGGCTCAGCAAGATCACAAACCAGATGAAATCAATTCTTTCCGGCTTGCAGCAATACATCTGGTTAACGGAAACACCGCCGAAAAAGGTACCTGTGGCACTCTCTTCCCTGGTGGATGAATTATTTACGCAATTGCAGAACGAATGGCCTGGCGTAAGCATAAACCTGCAGAGTGAAGGCCTTGTGACCCTGCAGGCCGACTACGATCAGTTCTTCTTGCTCTTTCACCAGTTACTGACCAATGCGGTTCAGTTTCGCAAAGATGGCGCAGAGGCAGTTATTCGTATTAGTGTCGATACCATTCAGATGAACCAGTTCCGGTCGGTGGAAGAAAAGTACCGCTATATTGATTTTTTCCGCATACGGCTGCAGGACGAGGGCATTGGTTTTGCATCTGAATTTAAAGGGCAGGTTTTTGAATTGTTCCGCAGGCTGCATTCCAACAGCGGAAGAGGAGTGGGGCTTTCTCTTTGTAAAAAGATTGTGGAAACGCACGGAGGCGGTATATCAATTGACAGTATAAAAGATTCAGGCACGACGGTCACAATCCTTTTGCCTACATCCGATGAACCTCATGAGAGCCTTAACCTGCTCAAGAAAACGGATTTTACCATGAACGCTAACCAATGAAATGAATAGCAAAAAAACGATCCTGATTATAGAAGACGACGAAGATGACCGTGAGATTCTTTCTGAAGCTTTAAGAGGTGTGAATGATTCTGCATCGATTGCCTTTGCTGAGAATGGCTTACTGGCATTGGATTATTTAACCCAGACAAAGGCGTCGGAGGAGTTACCCTGCCTGATTGTGCTGGATTTGAATATGCCTTATTTGGACGGGCGACAAACCTGTCGGCGGATAAAAAGTGAGCTCAGGCTTGACGGCATTCCCATCATCGTATTTAGTTCGAGTCGAAACCCTAACGACAAGGTGTTGTTTGAAAGCCAGGGCGTGGAATTTATAACCAAGCCGGAGGATTTTTCAAGTCTGCAAGCCATCGTTAAACACATGCTGGATGTGTGTTGTTTTAAAGTCAACGCAAACCTGCAGGCTATGCTCAGCACGATGGCCTAGAACAGGAGTTGACGTAATCGGTTTAGTGGTTCAGAAACGTTTCAGTCACCCTTAACCGACATTGACGATGAGGAATTTTACCCTGTTTGTCCGGAAACAAAATCGAATACACTGCGCCTGCTAATGAAAGCAAGTGCAGCGTATGCGATCGGGATTTCTATCGATACCTTGTTTCCCTTTATACCGTTTCCAGCCTTGCTACTTTTCTCAATTTTGGTTTTATACCAACCTTAAAACCTTTCAACGCATAAAACAAAATGTAGAGGTAAGCAGGCAACATGCAAATAAGAAAGGAAACATGATTGGAAAAAACGTTTTCTTTCAACGTTGCATAAAGAAGCGGAATCAGGGCGCCGCCGGCAATACCCATCACTAGCAGTGCAGAACCGATCTTGGTAAAGCGGCCTAGCCCTTTAATGGCAAGGGGGAAAATGGCAGGCCACATCAACGCATTGGATAATCCCAGCAAGGCAATAAACGAAATAGCCACATAGCCTTGGCTGAAAAACGTGCAAATAGAGAACAAAATACCGGAGATAGCTGATATGGCCAGCGCCTTTTGTTGGGAAATATATTTGGGAATTGTAAAGATACCGATCACATAACCCAGCAGCATAGCAAACAGCGTAAGCGATGTAAAGTATTTTGTCTCGTCGAGCGGCATGCCCAGTTCCTGCCCATACATTACAATGGCATCACCGGCCATTACCTCTACACCCACGTATAAAAACAGGCAGAGCACACCCAGCACCAGGTGCGGAAACTGCAGAACACTTGTTTTTTGAACGCTGGTACTTTCTTCACTTGCTTCTTCATCGCTTTCTATTTCGGGGAGCGAAGACCGCTGGATCATCAGCGCCAGCAGCACCAATACAACCGCCATAATCAGGTAGGGTGTAATGACCCGTGCTGCCATTTCATCAAGCAGGAGGGCTTTTGCTGCGGCATCGGTTGTGGCCGCAATGTGCGCTTCCATTTCGCTGGCATTTTTCATCACAAGGGCACCCAAGATAATGGGGCTTAGGATGCCAGCCACTTTGTTACACACGCCCATAATGCTGATTCGTTTGGCTGCGCTTTCCAACGGGCCAATAATGCTGATGTAAGGATTGCTGGCTGTTTGCAGCACAGCCAGTCCCATGCCCTGTATAAACAATCCGGTAAGAAAAAGGCCAAAGCTGCGGGTATTGGCTGCCGGAATAAAGACAATTGAACCAACCGCCATCACCACCAGGCCAAGCGCCATTCCTTTTTTAAAACCGGTTTTCTTCAGCAAGTAAGAAGATGGAATGGCCAGGAAGAAATACGCCATATAAAAAGCAAACGTCACAAAAAAAGCCTGCACATCACTTTCAAGTTCGCAGGCAATCTTTAAAAACGGAATCAACGTTCCATTCAGCCAGGTAACAAACCCAAACACAAAAAATAAAATACCAATGATGACGATGGCAGATCCATTACCCTGCGATGTTTTCTTCATAAAGCATGTTTAGGCCCTGAAAATAAAGCGTCGACATGCTTTTTAACCAGGCAAACGATTGCGCAACCTCAAATCTTGCTCAATCGTTTGCACGGTGAATCCAGGATTTGTTTGGCTAAGTTTGAAATTCCGGAGATCAGGATTTCAGCAAGGTTAAACTGTTGGAATGGAAAGAGGGCAGCATTGTTTACCTGTGTTACAGTTCCTGGCTCCCGGCAATTTTCATTTTGCTTTAATCTAAACTTGTATGCTCACAGAAGTCTTCACCCCGCATAAACTGATCTCCTACGAAAAAGTAGCAACGCAAATCTACCCCTCTGCACAGGAGGCCTCATGGGCAGTAGCAACCGAAATTGCAAACCTGATTCGTGAAAAGCACCGCAACGGAAAATATGCGGTGTTGGGGTTGGCAACAGGATCTACCCCAAAACGTGTTTATGCCGAACTGGTTCGCATGCACCGGGCAGAGGGACTTAGCTTTCAAAACGTGGTGAGCTTTAATTTGGACGAATATTATCCCCTGCAGCCGGATGCCCTGCAAAGTTATCACCGCTTTATGCATGAAAACCTGTTTCAGCATATTGATATTGCCGAAGAGCATTGCTTTATTCCTGATGGTAACACGCCGCAGGAGTTGGTTAAACTTTACAGCGAGCAATACGAAGAAAAGATCAGGGCTTTTGGCGGTATCGATCTGCAATTACTGGGCATAGGCCGCAACGGTCATATTGGGTTCAACGAACCGGGTTCGCACCTGAGTTCAGCCACCCGGCTGATTACACTTGATCCAATTACCCGGTCGGATGCTGCGGCCGAATTCGGCGGTCTGGCCAATGTCCCCCGTAAAGCTATCACTATGGGGGTGGGTACCATCATGCGGGCAAAAAAAGTTGTGCTGCTTGCCTGGGGCGAACAAAAGGCGGGCATCGTCAAGCAGGCGATTGAAGGTCCCGTAACTGAATTTGTCCCGGCCTCTTACCTGCAGGGGCATAAAAATGTTTTGTTTGTACTGGATGAAACTGCTGCTTCGGGGCTTACCCGCAAAAAAACTCCCTGGCTTACCGACTCGGTGGTTTGGAACAATCAATTAATTAAAAAAGCAGTGACGCATCTTGCCTTAACTGTAGGAAAACCGATTCTGAAACTGACCAACAATGATTACAACGAAAACGGTTTGAGTGACCTGCTGGCCTTGTACGGCCAGGCCTACGATATCAACATTGAAGTTTTCAACTGGCTGCAGCACACCATCACCGGCTGGCCGGGTGGCAAGCCGGCTGCCGACGACAGCCACCGGCCGGAAAGGTCAGAGCCGGCACAAAAAAAAGTGCTCATCTTTTCGCCGCATCCTGATGATGACATTATCAGCATGGGGGGTACGTTTCAGCGACTCGTAGACCAGGGGCATGAGGTGCACGTCGCTTATCAAACGAGTGGCAACATTGCCGTAGCCGATGATGAGGCTTTCCGCTTTATTGAATTTGTAAAAGATTACAACGCGAAATTTAATATTCAATCGCCGGAAGCCGATGCAGTGTACGAAGTAGCCCTTGCCTTTTTGCGGGTAAAAAAGAGCGGTGAAAAAGACATACCGGCCTTGCGTTATGTAAAAGGATTGATCCGCAGGGGAGAAGCCAAAAACACCTGTCGCTACGTTGGCATTCCAATGGAAAATGTACACTTTTTGGACCTGCCGTTTTATGAAACCGGCACGGTGCATAAAAAACCGATCGGTGAAGAAGATGTGGCGATCATAAAGGCATTGATTGAAGAAATAAAACCGCACCAGGTTTATGCCGCCGGCGATCTGGCCGATCCGCATGGCACACACAAGGTTTGCCTGGATGGCATCTTCGACGCCATCCGTCAACTGAAAGAGGAAGCCTTTATGGAAGATTGCTGGGTATGGCTGTACAAAGGGGCCTGGGCCGAGTGGGACATTGACCTGATTGAAATGGCTGTCCCTATGAGTCCCGACCAGGTGCTGAAAAAGCGCCATGGCATATTTAAACATCAATCGCAAAAAGACGGTGTGGTATTTCAGGGCAGCGACAGCCGCGAGTTCTGGCAGCGGGCCGAAGAACGCAACAAGGCTACCGCCGATTTATACAACCGGCTAGGCCTAGCAGAGTATGAAGCCATGGAAGCATTTGTAAGATGGCAGTTTTAAATCTCACATAGCAGAGCAATCGTTAAGGGCTGTTGTTTTTACAACGGCCCTTTCACTTTCCTGCTTATTATTGCGAAAGAGAAAACGTTTACGTGTAAACAGCAAAACATTTTTATTATAAAAGGCATGGAAGCACAAAAAGTCGATACAAAACATATAAGCGTTCCTTTTTTGGGGGTCACAGATGATGCAAACGGAATTGACGCAATTGCAGACCGGTTGCGTAACACAGGCAGGCATCCTTTGGCCTATGCACCATGGGGTGATATGTATCCAAGCCAGGCAAGTGTTCAGTTTGCGATCGCTTTTGGCAACGATAGCCTTTACCTGCAATACGATGTGGCTGAACCGACAGTACAAGCCTTGTATGGGAAAAATAACGAACCCGTTTACCAGGATAGTTGTGTGGAAGCCTTTTTCAGTTTTGATGAGGGAGAATCGTATTACAATTTTGAATTCAATTGTATTGGAACGGTTCTGGCAGCGTTTGGCCGTTCAAAATCATCCCGTGAGTTTTTACCCGATACGGTACTGCAGCAACTCAAAAGCCAGTCCATTGTTCGGAAAGAAGGCGGTGTGTGGGTGAACTGGGAATTTACGGTTGCAATTCCGTATTCGGCATTTTTGTATCACCCTGTAACTTCCTTGAAAGGACAACAGTGGCGGGCAAATTTTTACAAATGTGGCGATAACCTTCCAGAGCCCCATTTTTTGTGCTGGTCGCCTATAAAAAGCATGGAGCCGAACTTTCATTTGCCGGAATTTTTTGGAACACTTTCCTTCGCTTCGGAAGCTGAAAACTTACGGGACCATAAGATTTGATTTTTATAGAAATTCATAAGTAAAAACATTGCTTAGCTGTGAATTGATTTTCATGGTGAATGCAAACAGTTGAAATTTTAAAGCTGCTCATTGGCAGCAGAACCAGAAAACGCTTCAACAGACTGCGTTCGAAATAATTAGTTGTATGGAAAACAAGCTGCCCACTATTAAAGAAATTGCCAAACGCCTGAATGTTTCGGTGTCCACCGTTTCAAGAGCACTCAGTGATCATCCCCGCATTGGATTACGTACCAAGATGCAGGTGCAGCAGCTTGTGAAAGAACTGGGATATGAGCCCAACGCAAAGGCGATTTCCTTCAAGCAGCAAAAATCGTTTGTAGTAGGCGTGATTCTTCCTTTTATCCGCGAAGAGTTTTTTTCGCAGGCCATCAGCGGGATTGAAACCGCCGCCATGGAATCCAATTACACTATTCTGTTCGGACAGAGCTATGATGATGTGGAGCGGGAAAAAAACGTGGTGGAAGCCATTCGCAAACAACGGGTGGATGGACTGCTGATTTCCCTGTCGAAAGAAACAAACAGTTACGAGCATCTGCAGGCCCTGGACAAATACAACATCCCGGTTGTTTATTTCGATCGTGTGCCTCCTTTTAAAGAAGCCAATAAAGTATTCTGCAACCTGTACAAGGGTACTGTTGATATGGTGGGTTGGCTGATCAGCAGGGGCTATAAACGTATCGCCTTGCTGAATGGGCCCGATAAACTAGGCGCCAGCAAAGAGAGGCTGAATGGCTACATTGAAGGGCATTCTCGCAAAAAGATCAAAGTGGACATGCAGCTGGTTGAAATAACAGACCTGTCGAAAGAAGGCACCCATGCAGCGATGAAGAAATTGCTGTCGCGAAAAAACAAACCTCAGGCTGTGATCACGTTTAATGAATATGTACACATGGACGCGGTGCAGTACTCGCAGCAAAACGGCATAGGTGTAAACAAAGATCTGGTGTTTGCCAGCTATGCCAACCTGCCCATCACCAACTACACAGCGCATCCGCCACTGGTTTCCGTAGAGCAGTATCCCTATGGGCAGGGCGAAAAAGCTATGGAAATGATGATTGCTATTTTGAACAAAAAGAATGACGCCAGTTTGGAGACGAACCAGTTCCAGGTGGAAGAAATTCCGGCTACACTGGTCATGCATCCTGGCAGCCGGCCATCATAAGCCGGCCTTTTCATTTTCTTCTGATAAACATAAACCCAGTAGCAGTCTGTATTCGGGTAAAATTTAAGTGAAGAATACATGCATGTCTGACTGTGCTATTCCCGATTTCTTACACCTCCACATATCTATCTGAAAGCATACAAACGCAAACCTGTATGCTTTTTTATTCCCTTTTTATTTGTTGTTTGCATTCTCTCTTGCCATCGCATGAATATTCAAAATCGATTCTTCCCGATATATCATTCTCTTTCCAAATTTGCGCAAACGTTTGATCAGAGAGTTCAAACGTTTGCGCACAGTTGTGCAACATGTAGGTCGTTTTTTGAATAAGAAATTAGTTCTACTATCGTTTCGGATTTAACACAACCTTCTTATTTGTTTTTAAATTTTTTAACAACTGGTTGTGTGGTAAGGGTCCTACAGCCGAACGTAGATGCTACTATAAACGTCGGGCTGCAGGAACCAACGGTTGCTGAATTCCGATTGAACACGCCTTTTCACAGGAGGCAAAGTCAAACCAACTACTACAATGAGGATTCGATTGTTACGCACATCTGCCAGCTTTGGATGCTACCTGATTGGCGCCGCGCTGTTCCCTGTTTCCGTATTGAAGGCCCAGACCGATTCGGTCATCCGGAAAAATGACACCGCTGCAGTAAGGGTTGCCACATCCTTTACAGCAGGTTCAGGTTTGCAGCCCAAAGGGCTGTCCAATACCGTGCCGATGAACAACGTGAATGCACACCCTTATATTTCCCTGCAGCAAATGCTTAAGGGCAATGCAGCCGGTGTGCATATTCAGGAGCCCAGCGGCGAGCCGGGTACGGAACAGAACATTTTTCTGCGTGGCATCAGTTCACCCTTGCTTAGCAAACGCGAACTGTTCGATCAACAGGCGGCTGTTTTCCTGAATGGCATACCGCTGGTGCAGGATAATCCCTTTGTGTACGAGATCCAGAAATATGATTTCAACCGGGTAGGGCCGGCCACCAACCTTTTAGCTGCCATCAACCCCAGCAACGTACAATCCATTGAAGTGATCACCGACCCGCTGCGCCTGGCTGCACTGGGACCGCTGGCTGCCAACGGCGCCATCTGGATCACCACCAAAAACGCCCATGCGGGTTACCGTGAGATCAGCGTAAATGCTTACACCGGCCTGGCCCTGCGTCCGCAGATTACACCGGTTAATGCGGCATATGAAAATGATTTTAGAAAACCGTTTTACGACAGGTTCGGAACCATCAATGACCGTCTCAATTATCCGCCCTTTCTCCGCGATTCCACCAACGCCGATTACTACGGTCCTGCCAACTGGTCGGAGGCGTATTACAAAAATGCGCTGCTCTACAATGTGGACATGAGCCTCACCGGAGGATCGGAAAGGGCCAACTTCCGGTTTTTTACCGGGCTGGCTAAAAACGCCGGTAATGCCGATAATACCAGCATCAACCGCTACACAGGTTCTTTTTTTATCAATGTGGCGCCGCTCCCATGGGTGATGGTTTCCAGCATGATCAATTACAACAAACTGGATCGTACCCGCAACCGCAATGTTCGCGACCGCCTGGCCGAACAACGCTATATCCCGGATCTCATCAACCCGCTGACGCCTAACCAAAATCTTTACAATGCCTACCTGAACGAGTTTGATAAATCCATTGACAGGAATTCTTCGGACCTGGTGCAGGGTTATCTCTCCATCGCTGCCAAAGTAAACAAACTGCATTACAAAGGACAATTGAGCTTTGATTACAACGAAGGCGTCCGTGAAGCATTCTGGCCTACTACCTTGTTGGAAGGCAACAACTTTGTTTCAAATTATTTTGGCTATAACCAACGCACCGTTATCAGCAATACGCTTAGTTATAGTTTTGACTTTACTAACCGCAGCAAACTGTCACTGGAGGCAGGCCAGAGCTTTCAGTCCGATGAATACAAATACAATTACGGCTACGCCTACAACACTCCCAACGATTTTATCAAGATCAACGTGGTGAACGGTGATCCCAATGCGGCTGACTACCTTGACCCAAGAGGCTTCCGGGTTTATTATTTCCCTGGAAAGATGCAGTCGCGATTGGCTTCTTTCTTTGGCCAGGCCACCTACGACTACAACCAAATTTTCACCCTGAGTGCCGTGGCCCGTCGCGATGGTTCATCCAACATGCAGCCCGACAATCGCTGGTTCACCTCTTTTACAGGTGCGGCTGGCTGGAACATCAAAAATCATTTGCTTGGCGACAGCAAAATCAGTTCGCTCTTGCTGAATCTTTCCTTCGCCCAGCTGGGTAAGTTAGTGAGCGACGACCGTTTTGGCGCCGGCCCGCAATACCGTGTAGACCTGGGATGGAGCAACGAACCCACCATCGGCTCCTACGCCGGCCTGCCCGGTATCTCACGACCTTACACCAGCGGTTGGGTAGGGTACGGCATTCCCTGGGCTTACAGTGATAAGCTGAATATCGGGTTGCAACTCGGCCTGGCAGCCGACCGTGTGAGGATCTCACTGGATGCCTATAGCCGCGATGATAAAGACATGTTGCTGCCCATTCCCGTTGCCTCGGAGTGGGGTTATACCGGCGCCTATCTTTCCGGTTTGCGGGTGGCAAACAAAGGACTTGACCTTTCATTGTTGGCCGATGTGTTGCCGGCCTCACGCCATGCATTTAGCTGGACGCTTACCGCCAATGCCAACTACAATCAAAACACCCTGAAGGCGCTGCCGGGTGGTCTTACCGAACTAGTGATCGGATCGCAAAAACTGGTGGTGGGCCAGCGGGTCGATGCGTTTTGGCTGCTGCAGAACCGGGGTGGTTTTGCTACCAACGCCGAGGTGCCTGTTAATACGCAAACCGGTCAGCCGCTCAACTTTAAAGGGGTAGCGCTGAAGGCTGGTGACCCGCGGTGGGCTGACCTGAATGGCGATTATGTCATCAACGATGCAGACAAAACACTTACCGGGCATTACCTGCCGAAGGTAACCGGTGGCCTGGGCAGCTCGTTTGGCTACAAAGCATTCACCTTCGACTTCCAATTTTATTTTGCTCTTCGTCACAAAGTGCTCAACCGGTATGCGGCTTCGCGACTCGATTTTATCAATACGGAGGTGGCCAACAATATCAACTCGGTAAAAGAGATCACTTTCTGGGAAAAGAAGATGGATCTCACCGACTTCCCGGTGTACAATCCTTGGAGCACGGTAGTGGCTTACCGGCCCGACCAGGATCTGTTTCTGGATGATGCTTCCTTTGTAAAGCTGCGGTCCCTCACCCTGCGGTACGACCTGCTGAAAAATAAGGCGAAGAATGCCAGCCGCTTCCTGAAAGGTTTTCAGGTGTACGCCACGGCTACTAACCTGTTTACCATCACGCCGTTTAAAGCCGATGATCCGGAACTGGTGAATTACAACGGTATTTACGATGGCTATGGCTTGCCCATACCACGTTCCATCATTGCCGGTGTAAAGTTGGATCTCTAAAGAACATCTGTTAAGTAAACAGGTACCAAAATAAGTTAAGTATAATAACGGATATGTATAAACGTATTGGAAAACTGAACCTCCTTCTCGTCGTCTTGTGCCTGTTTGCGGCAACTGCCTGCAACAAGCAGTTGGACGTGGACTCTTCGCGGCAGGCAAAAGAAGAAGGGCACTGGACGAAATTTGAAGATGCCCGCAGCGGACTGATTGGCCTCTATGGCCTGTTCCGCGCCGCCATTGCCGACAACAATGCCCATTGGATGTGGGGCGAACTGCGCCAGGGCGATTTCCGCTCTGTGTTTCGTCCCGATCTGAAAGCAGTGACAGAAGGCAACCTCAATGCTTCATTTCCGCTACTGGAAACCATCACCAACTGGCGCCGGTTTTACGCCGTGATCAATGCCAGCAACCTGTTTATCGAGCGGGTGCACGGCTGCCTGGCTGACAAGCGTTATACCGAATCCTATTACAAACTGGATATTGCCCAGGCCCGGGCCATTCGTGCCTTTGCTTATTTCTACATGGTGCGTATCTGGGGCGATGTACCTCTGATCACACGTTCAAACGATGGGGAGTTTGAAACCTTTCCACGTGCCAAACAGGAGGCCGTGCTTTCGTTTGCCGAAGGCGAACTGGTAGAAGCTGCACAGCGCCTGCCTTATCTCTATTCGGGCAATGATCCCGAGCAGTTGTTCCCTGCCGACTATTACGGTGTGTCGCAGGAAACCTGGCTGAATACACCCTTCAATAAACTGGCCGCCTATGCTATCCTGGCCCACATCAGTGCATGGCAGGGTCGCTACCTCGATGTGGCTACGTATACCGAATTTATCCTGAATAACTACACCAAGAGTAACCTCTCCTTTGTAAATGTTGACCAACTGGTGAGCCCAACAGGCTTTTTCCAGGCAGGCAACCAGAATTACAACCAGCTCGTTGCGTTCAACTTTATTTACAGTCGCGGCGAAACCACAACCGATGGGCATATTGAGCAATTAACCCTGGCCAATACCACCAATTATCCCATGTCGAAGCAATTGCCCGACATCTATGTGCCGAAGGATTCCATTTCAAGCATCTTTCCTTCAGGCCAGGGCAATGACCAGCGCTTTGGTATTGACATCCGTTACACACCGGCCCTGCTGTTGACCACCTATTTTGAAAACTACAACGCCGAAGTGCCGGTGTTTAAAAAGATCCGCGTGGTGAACGGCAATGTATCGGGAAATTTTGCCGTGTATAATTCTTCCATTGTGTTTACACGCCTCGAAGAGATCCGCCTGCTGCGGGCTGAAGCACTGGCCGTAGTGGGAGCACAAGGCGAGGCTGTGGTGCAGCTAAATGCTGTGCGAACCAGTCGCGGACTGGAGCCTGTCACGCTATCCCCATCGGTGGACTTGCTCACTGAAATTTTTGCCGAAAGAAGGCGGGAATTGATGGGAGAGGGCTGGCGCTGGTACGACCAGGTACGGTATAACCGCCTGAAAAGAACGAACCCCGATTTCAACAAGCTGCTGGGCGAAGGCGGCATCTACTGGCCCATTGCCGATGAAGTGCTGACCCGGAATCCAAAGGTTGAACAAAACAGTTATTGGCGCTAATCCAGCTTATTCAATACACAACGAATGAAACAGAAAAATTTTCGATACGACCTTTTTGCAGTAGTCGCATTTGTAGCCATCATTGTCCTCGCTACAGCCTGCAATAAGACCGACGATAGGTACAAGACGTACACGCCTACGGCTGGCAATTTTGCGGGCAATGCATTGCAATACCTGCAATCACAACCTGGGTTGTACGATTCCATGTTGCTGGCGATTGGCCGTGTAACAGGATTAGCTGATACACTGTCATCGCAGAAGGTAACCTTGTTTGCGGTGAGCAACCGCAGTTTTGCGTTGGCACTGCAAAACATCAACCAGGCCCGTATGGATTCGATTCCCTCTATGCCGCCGGTTTCCCTTACTACCATCGATTCAGCCGTGCTGGATACATTTCTCTGCCGCTATGTTTTGCGGGGCCATGCCAGCAGCGACAGCATTATAACCTTTACCGATGGCCAGGCTTATCCGTCGGTAAAGTACGGCTACGGCATGCATATGCTTTACAGCCAAACCAATGCTTCCGGTTTTAAGAACGGCGGACCCAAAGTCATTACGTTCAGCGATCCGAAGAACTCCATTTTCACCCGCTACTGGGTGCGTGTCAATACCATCACGGTTGACATAAAAACGGCAAATGCCACGGTGCACCTGTTGCCGCCTGGCCATGATTTTGGCTTTGGCGACGATTTTATCCGGAGGGTCAACATACGGTAATACCAATCATCCATTTCACCAAAGAAGATACGCAAGCATGAAAAATAAATTGTTCCAAAACACGCTTCCGCTCAAAAGCCTGCTGGTGATGCTGCTGGTGCTCGTTGCCGCGGTCTCCTGTAAAAAATACCTGCCCGAAGAGCGGGAAACGGTTGGCGAGGATTCGCAGTTTACGGTGGATCTGCTGCAGCCGGTGCTGGGCCGAACCACCTATTTTCCCAATACGTTTTTTAAAGGCAGCACCACCTTTCCGGCTGATTTTAAAATTGTAAATCTGCGCCGCCGCAATGGCGATGCAGCGCCGGAGTTAAGCGATGTTTTCCCGGTAAAAGTTTGGAAAAACGCTTATGACGGAACCGAAACTTCCCTGGCAGAAATTGAAGCAAAGCGACAGGTGCAGAACCGCCCGATTTTCGAGATTGGTCCACACTCCGGCGAGTTTATCATGTGGGGCGAAGCCCGGTCAAGTTTCATCCGGTCGCAACCGGATTCGGGTTACCTGTTCGACGTGGAGCTGAGCAACTCCGGCGGCCGTCGTTATTTCCGCAACTTCCGCCTGATGCCCCTGAAAGAGCGGCCGTATGAACCTTCCAACTTCAACAACATTACAGGGCAGCCGCAGTCCAATGGCATATATCCCAGCCAGGTGAATAATGTAAAAGGCGCTTCAAAAGACCGGTACCTTTCTTTCTTCGACATTGATGTATTTATCCGCAAACGTATAGAGCCCAACAAAATAGGGGAGAACAACAGCATGACGTTTAAATTTCTGGATACACTGTACAAACCACTTAATCCCGCCCTTTTCGCCACTACCGATTGGGCAAACCTAGTGCATGGCTTTAACATGAAAATGACCGATTCTTCGGTTACTTATAATGTAGCCTACCCGGTACCGTTAGTAGAGCTGCCAACAAAGTTCACCACACCCGATGGCAAACGCTCAAGGGTTCGGTTTGGCTATTCCCGGTTAGGCTTTGGCGGGGCAAGGGAGAATGCAACCTTCGGATTGGACTTTGCCATTTACGAACCCGGCGACTGGGAAATCGTCTTTGCCTTTAAGAACGACAATCCAAAGTTTACCAATGACTAATTCAGCTTCGTTAACATACGCAAAATTGACTTCAATGAGAGTAACGTTTTACCTACTTGTGGTTACGCTGACGACCTTTTTCTGTACAGAAAGTTTTGCGCAGAACAAGATCACTGTTACCGGTGTGGTCAGGGACAAGGCTGCCAATGCACCCATGACAGGCGTAACCATTTCAACAGGCAACCCACCAAAAACGCTGGGTACTACCGATGAAAAAGGTGCCTTTACCGTAACGGTGGATGCTGGCTCGGTGCTGCAGTTTACCTCCAGCGGGTTTGAGCCGTTGAACCGCACCGTAACGGCAGCCGGTCAGCCGCTTGAAATTGTTTTAACTGCCCGGCAAAACTCCATGACGGAAGTGATTGTGCAGGGGTTTAAAACAAAGACCCGTGAAACCGCCACAGGTTCCAGCACCATCATCAGCGGCAAGGCTCTGCAGGACGTACCGGTGTCGAACGTAATGGAATTGCTGCAGGGAAAAGTAGCCGGATTAAACATTCAAAACAACAACGGTTCACCGGGTGGTATGGGTACCATCCAAATGCGGGGTCTTTCTTCCATCAACATTTCAGCAGATGGTTTTCTGACACCTACCTCTCCGCTTTTTGTCATTGACGGGGTGCCGGTGGATGTCAACTCAAATTACGAATACGGTTTCCAGGGCGGTGGTCCGGGCATTAGCCCCCTGGCGCTCATTCCGCCAGAAGATATCGAGCAAATGGACTTTTTGAAAGATGCGGCGGCGACATCACAATATGGTTCCCGCGGTGCATATGGTGTGATCATTGTGACCACCAAGCGGGGTAGTTCCAAGGTGCCCATTATCCAGTATTCTTCCAACTTTTTTGTAAAGAGCCCGCCCAAACTGCGCAACGTAATTGGTGGAAAGGAAGAGCGCCTGAGCCGCATCCGAGCCATCATGGCTTACGATACCAGCTATGCAGCGGCACAGGCCCTTGTGAATGAAACCGCTTTTCTTTCGGACAGCCTAAACCCTTATTACAACAATGGCACCAACTGGCAGGACTATTTTTTTCGCTCTACTTATAACCAGCAGCACAACCTGAGTATCTCAGGTGGTGATGTTCGGTTCAACTACAAAACAAACCTGAACTATTACCAGGAGAATGGTATTATCGAAAACACCGGTTTTCGGCGCTACTCGCTAAGTATGAATGCTGCCTATCAGCCCACCGAAACTTTCAGGGCGATGGTAAACCTGAGCACTTCATTGGGACAAAAACAAAACGGCAGTGGGGTAGGCTTGGTGCAAACCGGTGTGGCTTCCGGTGCTTCTACCTCTTCGCTCCTTCCGCCACCGTCGCTGTTCTCGGAGAACAACAGCGTGCTGGCTGCTTCCACAGTGAAGAACAATAACAAAACTTCCAATATCTCTTCTTCCTTCGATCTCTCGTACGAACCCGTGAAAGGCATTCGGTTCGGAAATCTTTTAAGCTACAATTTCAACTCAGGCACCACCGACCGGTTTACGGCCTCCACGCTGAACGGCGGTGCATCGGAAGCCTACAGCTATAACGATCGCACCTATACGTTGTACAATCGTTCGATGGTGAACTTTGTAAAAGCGGTAGGAAGCCTGCATAACTTCAGTGGTTACATTTTTAATGAAATCAACAGCTACGGTTTTAAGGCCAATGCCATTCAACTGGAGCAAACGGCACACGACCAGATTGAAGGTCCTATCGGCTACAATCCCAATATAACAGGTGGCGGTACCCTCAATAATATTCGTGACACACGACAGCATGGTTATGGCGGCTCGTTTTCGTACAACTTCGACCGCAGGTATGTTATTGATGTAAGCTACCGTTTTGATGGACTTTCTACCAACGGTCCTTCGCAGGGCTACTCACAAAACCCCGCGGTAAGTGCCCGCTGGAACTTTGGCCGCGAAAAATGGTTTGACAAAGCCTACTGGCTAAACTATGGTTCAATCCGGGCAAGCTGGGGACGAAACATTAAACCCACCGGCAACATCTTTGACGTGTATGGAAAATACATCGCCGGTTCGCAGTACAACAACGATCCTACGGTTGCAATCGACTTTGGCACGGCACCCAACGTAAACTTCCTGCCGGAAACCCAAACACAAACCAACCTGGGGCTAGAATTTGGCCTGTGGGACAATACGCTGAGCGCAATTCTGGAAACCTATTATCGTTCTATCGACAACCAGGTAATTGGCGTAACGCTGGCTGATATCAACGGGTTTTCGCGGGTGCAAACCAATGCTGTAAGCCTGGTGAACTATGGCTTCGACTGGAGCACCACCCTGCGTCTTTTCAAGAAGAAAAAAGTAAACTGGGACATCAGCATCAACGGCGCCCTGAACCGCGATGTGTTGACAGCCCTTCCCAACAACCTGCGGCAGATGGAGATCAGTATCAACGATGCCGGTGGCAGTGTGCCCATCATCTACCGCATCGGTCGCAACTCGCTTTCCAACCTGCTTTATCATACCCAGGGTGTGTATGGCAGCACAAGCGATGTACCCGTGAACCTGGCTACCGGAAGACGGCAGCAACTGGGTGCCGGTTCGGGCTTTTATTTCCAGGGCGGTGATCCCCGTTGGACGGACGTGAATGGTGATTATATTATTGATGCCAACGACCTGCTGCCATTGGGCAATCCCGTGCCGAAAGTAACCGGTGGTATTAATTCGCGTACTACCTACAAAGGGTTTACCCTGAACGTAAACGTTACGTATACGCTTTTCCGTGACCTGCTGAATTCAACCATGGCAGAAATGTTCCGCAATTATTCGCAGCCGGCAGCTCTTAATGCACTGCTGCCCATCGAAGCCTTCAGCTATTGGCGGCCAACCCATATGGGCAAAGGCACCGGAACGGCCGATGCGGCTTTTCCCAACCCCTTCGATTTCCGCAGGGCGGGCATTCTACAGCCATTCCGCACCAACCAGACTATGTTCCTCGAAGACGGATCCTACTGGAAGATCAACAACGTGGTGCTTGCGTACAACGTGGACCGCAACCTGATCCGGCGATACGGCATGACCTCGTTGCGGCTGTCGCTGAGTGCCAACAACCTGTACACCTTCAGCAATTACAGCGGTCCCGATCCTGAACTGGTGACGGCATTAGGCCGTGATGTGTCGGGTGGCTTTCCCAATGCCCGCAGCTTCGCCATTGGTGTAAACATCCAGTTTTAAAACTCTGAAAGAGCAAACAACATGAAACGCATATTCATTTATTTCTTCTTGGTAATGATCGGTCTGGGTTTGGGTGGTTGTAAAAAATACCTGAGCCTCGATCCGCCGAGCGACCTGTCGGGAAACAACTTCTGGCAAACCGAGTCCGACGTGGAGCAATACACAAACGGCTTGTACGAGTTGTTCCGCAAAGCCGTGTTCCGCAACGACATGAAAGCAGGTCCCGGCAATGATGAATTTCCCTTTTTTGCCTGGAGCGGCGACATGCGGGGGGCACCGGTAAGGGCCAACCGCGATGGGTCTATTTCGTTCCGTGGCGAGTACGTGGACAACCTGGCGGCTAATAACATCCGTGCGGTGCTTAACAGCGGCTATGGTTCTTACTTCAATGCCGTGCGGTTTACCCGGTGGGACCGTTTTTACAAAGTGATCGCTTCGGCCAATATTCTTTACGATCGTATTGATGGAGTGCCGGACAACAACCTGACAGATGCCGACAAGGCACGCTACAAAGGGGAGGCCGTTTTCATGCGCTGCCTGACTTACTTTTTTATGGTGCGACTTTGGGGCGATGTACCGTATTACACAAATGCATACAACACCGGGTCGCTTCCACGTACACCGATGGTGGATGTGCTGAAAGGCTGCGTTGCCGATATGATGGCTGCCAAAGATGGCTTGCCCTGGACCTACGAAAACACAGCTCGTGTGGCCGTACGTGCCATGCGGGGATCAGCCATTGTCCTGTTGATGCACATGAATATGTGGCTGGCTGGCTTTGATTCGGGTAGCGAAACTACCTATTTCGAAGCGGTGGATGCCCTGGGCGATGAATTGCTGACAGGCGGTGCAACGGCTTACCAGTTATTGCCGCTGGACAGGACCCGTGAGATCTTCAAGGGGCGTTCCAAAGAAGGTCTGTTCGAGATCCCACAGAATGTAAACTATGGTGAGTCCTTTGGCTATTCGGCCTTCTCGGATAATGTACTGTATGCACCCTATAAAAACCGGGTGATCAAAGCCAGTTATCTGTCCTTCAACAATGACTTCATGGAAGAAATCTACCCGCCCAGCGAACCCGATGGACGCAAGCAGGTTTGGTACGATGAGCGCTACATGTACAGCGGCGACGGCAAGTTCCTGATGCTGAAGTTTACCAACGTGTATGCCAATGAAAATGCCGAGGATCTTAACCCGGATGACAACCAAACGGTGTTTCGTCTGCCCGATGCCTACCTGCTCCATGCAGAAGCGCTGGCAAAGCTGGGGAACGCAGTAGAAGCAAGACAAATGGTAAACAGGGTGCGGGCCCGAGCCGGTGCCACTGATCTTACTTCCTCGGGGGATAAGTTGCTGGACGATATCTTTTACGAACGCTGCCGCGAACTGATGGGCGAAGGCCACTATTGGTACGATGTGGTGCGGCAGAAGCGGATCATTGATTTCCGCTATGAGTACGGTTACCACTGCACCGTGGAGCAATTCAGGGCCGGTGCGTGGACCTGGCCGCTCGATCCGGCCGTACGGGTGAACAACCCCAAAGTAACCTTAAACCAGTATTGGCAATAACCAAAGAACGACACAAGCGATGATACCGTTTTCCCCTCTTAAAAAATTGTTTCCGCTGGTGGCACTGGTGCTGGCCATCACCGGTTGCCAAAAAAAAGATTATTTCAAGGATACCGGAACACATAGTCCCAATTTCGGGGGAAGTGTGCTGCAGTACCTCAAATCCAAACCCGGCATGTTCGATTCGGTGGTTAGGGTCATTGATCTCGCCGGCATGAACGATGTTTTTGAAAAGGAAGAGATCACCTTTTTTGCACCGGCTGATTCTTCATTCCGGGCAACATTGGATTTTCTGAACCTGATACTTTCAACCCGTGGTCAAAAAGAAGTGAAATCTCTCAGCCAGATCAAACCCGAAGTCTGGAGGGTACAACTTTCCCGATACCTGTTCAAAGGAAAGAAAAGCATGAATGACTTTCCACAACTGGACCCTGCTAACGTTTCAGCCTATCCCGGCCGGATCTACGGTTCGTACAACGGCGAGATCATGAACATTGGCGTGATCTACAATGATGCCGGTGGTGTACGGTACGCCGGCTATCGCCAGTTGGTGTTGTCATTTATTCCGTCTCAGTCCACACCGCTGGATTATTTGAGCTGGTACCCGGTTTTTGTGGCTTCGGTAAACATTGCACCAACAAACGGCTATGTTCATGCGCTTCGTTTTTCCAACCATGCTTTTGGCTTTAATGTGACGCAGTTTACGGAAAGTGCCCTAGCGAAAGGAATCGATTAAGCAGTAACGCAAACCAATTCATTCTACTGATATGATCAAATCTGATAAACGAATAGAAGGAAAAGCAGTATGGACGGTAGTCCTGTTGTTGAACGTACTGCTTTTTTCCTGCGTAAAATCGAAGTTCGTACCCGTCGAACATTATCCCGATCCGCCACCCACACTAGTAAAATTCCTGGACGGTGCGCCCAATCCAGCGATTGGTGCGGAAGGTTCCGTTGTGACATACCCGGTTACGGGCCTGAAAGGAAAAGAAGGACAATTTAAATTCTTCATCAACCAGACCGAAGCCGAAGTTGTGGAAGTACAGGAGGCTGCCGTTAAGGTGAAAGTTCCGGCCAATGCCAGCACCGGCGGCGCGGCAGTGCTCATCAACGGCGAATATTATTTTGGTCCAACATTTACCGTTCGCGGTAAGGTGACCATGGATCCGCTTTTTAATGCAGATGCCTTCCGGAGCAATGGTACCATTGAGGGCATTCTTCCGGTCAGCGGAAACAGCTACCTGTTGTACGGCAGTTTTTCCAATTACAACAACAGGGCTACCGCCACTAAAATGATCACGGGCCTGACGTTGGTGGATGTGAATGGCGCTTTTGCCGGCACCCAGTTGAACACAGGCAAAGAAGGCCTGAATGGCCCGGTGTCCAGCGTTTTATTTACATCAGCCAGTAAATACCTTGTGGCGGGATCGTTTACCAAATACGATACGGTATCCAATATCAACAACCTGGTGCGGCTGAACAACGACGGCACCCTTGAAACAACGGTGGTAGATGTGATCAATCCCGATCCGGTGGCGTTTCCCGACGACGGTAAGGCCACGGTGCCTTCGTTTAATGGTGGTACACTTGGCAGCATCTCAAAACTATTTACGGATAACCTTGGCCGTGTGATTGCCATTGGCAATTTCCAGGGCCATATCAGCACGTTCTATGAGCGGTCTACCAAAGCAGGGCCTTATCTCGACAGGGTACAGGTGCGGCAGTTGCTGCGCATGAACAGCGATGGCTCGTTCGACTCCACGTTCAATTTCAACAAGGCCGAAGAAAAAAGCTATGCCGGCGGAAATGGTTTTATCTACGATGCAGTGCAACTGTCCGATGGAAAAGTTGTGCTTGTTGGAAATTTCTCCACGTTTAGCGGAAAGACCGTGAATTACCTCACCGCCATCAATATGGAAACCGGGCTGCCCGACGAAAGCTTTAACAATAGCGGATCCGGCGCCGATGGGGCCATTCTGCGCATCACCTATAACAAAACAACCCGCCGCCTTTTGCTGACCGGTCAGTTTAAACACTACAACGGGCAGGAGGTAAATGGCGTGGTGATGATCAAGGAAGACGGCAGCATCGATCCTTCCTTCAACTTCCGTACGGTGGAAGGTGGCTTCCCCAATTTTGCCGGCCAGTTGAACAATGGAAAGGTGCTTGTTTCGGGCAGCTTTACACACTACAACGGCATTGTACGACCTGGTATGGTGATACTGAATGCCGATGGTTCACTTGCCCAGGGCTACAACAACCTGGGTCTCTTCCGCGGGCAGGTCAATGCAATGATTGAAACACCAGCCGTTGCCGGCGTGCCAACCGTAATCCTGGTGGGTTCCTTCGACCGCTTCGATAATAAGCAAGTAGGCAACCTTGTTAAGTTCCGCATCGAAAATTAAACACACGAAAAACGTTCAAGCAATATGAAAAAAATCGTTATCGGATGCAAAGCAGGCTTCAGTCCATTTGCCTGTTTTCTGGCCGCCCTGGTTCTCCTGGCAGCCTCCTGCAACAAACCATTTCCGGATACGCGGAACAAGGAGGAGGGGACCGGAACCGAGCAGGCGGCCAATCAGCGCAAAACCCTGCTGATCCTCGTGGATGGTGCGGTGGGCTCCGAAGTAAGAGCGGCCTTGCCGCCAACCATGAATAGCCTGCTCGACTTTTCCATTTATTCCTGGGATGCGCTGAACAGCTTTACGAACGGGCAGGTGAGCAATGCCGATGGCTGGGCCACCTTGCTTACAGGTACTGGCAGTGAGAAGCACAAGGTGACCACAGATGATTTTTCCGGCAACAGCCTGGTTGATTATCCCTCGCTGTTTACCCGGCTGAAACAGGAAAAGCCGGCGTTGCGTACAGTGGCCTTTACTACTTCGCAGACGTTGGCCACCAACCTGGCAGCGGATGCCAGCAAAAAAGAAAGCCTGGGTAATGATGCCGCCGTAAAAGATGCCGTGGTAACAGAACTTGCCACCGGCAATCCCGACCTGGTAATGGCGCAGTTCAGCAGCGTGGATGAAGCCGGCAAAGCAGCCAGTTATTCAGTATCATCGGCTGGGTATAAAAACGCCATTTTGCAGGTTGATGCCTACATCGGCGAAATCCTTACGGCAATGCGAAACCGTGAAAATTTTTCCAACGAAAACTGGATGGTGCTGATCACCTCCAACAAAGGCAGCAATACAACGTTCGCACCACCATCAGGTGCGCAATGGAACGCTTTCAACGATACCAATCACAATACTTTCTTTATAAACTACAACCCTCGTTTTTTAAGCCAGAACCCGGCCAAGCCTTCTACCATCATTCCGTACGTGGGCACCACACCGCTTTATGTTGACCAGGAAACCAGCCGCTCCCGTGTGCTGAACCCGCAAACCAACATCGACATGGGAGCCACAGGAGAATACACCATCCAGTGCAAAGTGAAGATCCCGCCGGGTGGCTATTATTACCCGGCTATATTGGGAAAGCGAGCCAGTTTTGCCGGCGGCCAGGTAGGTTGGGTATTTTTCCTCGAAGGCAATATCTGGATGATCAATATGAGCCAGGCAGGAGCCGGTAACCGGCAGGTGGCTGGTGGGGTAGTAGCCGATAACCAGTGGCATACGCTGACCGCAGTTGTTCGTATGGAAGGCACACAACGGAACGTGTATGTTTACACTGATGGTATTCCCAGTTCGGGCCGCACCAACATTGCTGACTGGGGCAACATGAGCAGCCCGGCCCCCCTGACTGCTGGCTTTATTTCCGGATCACGGAATGGCGGCAGCTACAGTCCAAACAATTTTCGCATCACTGACATTCGCTTGTACAACACGGCCCTTCCGGCCGACTACATTGCGGCCAACTTCTGCAAAACAGATGTTGCGGCGGATGACCCTTACCGTAATAATCTACTCGGATTCTGGCCTGCTACATCGGTTACTCCCGATAAGATCATGCACGACCTGAGCGGTCATAACAACCACATGACGGTTGACAGTTACAACCCGGGATCGTTCAGCGACATTACTTCCACCGTATGTCCAAGCATTTCGGAAAGCATCTACCTCACCGTTCCCAATTCCGTGGACGTGGCCTTCCAGATCTATCAATGGCTGGGTGTAATTGCGCCGCCTTCTTGGTTGCTGGACGGTAAAAGCTGGGTGCCCGGTTATTCTGATGTAAAAGGATAAGCGCAGAAAAAAGGACGGGTACAACCTTCAAGAAAAGAGAGAACCAAAATAAATGGATTGAACATGCAAAAACTTGTTCTGTTTAAAAAAATGAGCCTCTTCTTCCTGCTGACAGGAATACTGATCGCCTGTCAGAAGAAGAATGATTTTAACTACACAGACGGAACTCCCGGCGATGGGGAACCGGTGCCGAATGTGACCGTGGACACCTCCAACAAGGGTGTGGACGTAAGCAAATATGCACAGGCAAGGGTGTTTCCCGGTCTTATTTGTGCTGACGAACCACGGCTGCAAAACCAGCAGCTTACCCTGAACCTGGATTACAATTATGTGGGTGAAAAGCTGCGCATCAACGTGCCGCCGCAGCCCCAGTTCAGCACGGGTTTGTATGCTGCTCCCGGCGAGCTGGTGACTATCGATGTACCCATGGGTGATTATTCCTTATCGGCACAGATTGGCGCCTGGACGGATAATCTCAGCGCTTTGCAATCGCCGCCCCGCGACCCCATTATTTACACCCGAACGCAACTGGCGCCAGGGCGCAATTACCTGCGCAATCTTTATGGCGGGCATATTTACATTTTTGCCGGCCGCCCTATTGCCACACCGGTTAACCTAACGTTCAGCAACGTGGTAAAGTCGCCTGATTTTGTGTTGGGCAAAACCACCAACGAAGAATGGAAAGCCGCCGTGCAGGCTTCCTGCGTTCCCTGGCTGGAGCTGCGCAGTGAGAACATGATATTTGTGGTGCCCCGCGAGTATGTGCTAAGCCGTCCTATCACCGATGCCACAACCGCTATGCAGGAATGGGACAACATCATCAAATATGATTTTTACGAATGGGAAGGCCTGGTAGAAAATCCAGCAGACCCGGTGGACAAAGCCCCGTTGTTGCCCTGGCGTGTAGTGCTTGATATCAAGCCGGTGGTTGGTTACGGGCACAGTGGTTTTCCCATTGTGGCACAAAATGATTATTCCTGGTACGATGGCATTGGAAACGTAGCCATGATCGATGGCGGGGGCAACTGGGGCTATTATCACGAGATTGGCCACAACAACCAGCAACCTTCTTACTGGAGCTGGAGCTCGCTGGGTGAAACAACCAATAACCTTTTTGCCTTTAAAGTGGCCAATCGCCTGCAGGCACAGATACCCCAAGCCTGGCCGCCCAAACATCCGGCACTGGCCAGTGCCATTCCTAATGCACTGAATTTTGCAAAAGACGGCAATGCATCCAAAAACTTTGATGGCACTGACAGTCGGATCAATGACCCCTTTGCACGACTAACACCCTTCCTCCAGATTTTTGATAAGGTGCCGGCGGGTATGAACTACGATAGCTGGGGCTTTATGACAGAGCTGTACAAACGGACAAGAAGGGCAAAGCGCATCTCCCTAACGGACCAGGACAAACGTGATTTTGTTTATGAAGCTCTCTGCGAGTATACAAAACACGACTGGAGTTTTTTCTTTAAAGCATGGGGGATAGCTATCAGTAATATCTCGCTTACAAAAATGCAGCAATACCCTGTGATGAGCCAAAAGATATGGGAATACAACCCGCTCACCCGCACCGGTGGCGATGCTGTCTTCAATCCTGATCCGTATGCAAAAAGCAACTGGACCGTTTCTTCTTTTAGTTCCGAAGAAGCGGGTGGCGAAGGCCCTGTCAATGGCTACGCCAAAACGATCATTGACGGTGATGTAAACACCTTCTGGCACTCCCGCTGGTCAACCGGTGGCGGCGCTCCGCCACATGTACTGGTGGTGGATATGGGCAAATCCTTATCGATAAATGGCTTTGTATTCACTCAGCGCCAGTCGCTTAGCCGGAACATTATAAACCTGCGGGTAGAAACCAGCAATGACGGCACTAACTGGACAGCTGTAGCGGGCAGTCCTTTCTTACTGGCAAGCGCAAGAGAAGGTCAGACAAAAGGTCTTCCCGCAGCCATTACTTGCCGGTACTTCCGGATGACGGTGCCTTCCAATGCTGATGTTTATGACGGGAGCCAATTTGCCGCACTGGCGGAGGTGGATGTATTGAAAGCCCCGGATCCTTACTACAAAGGCAACTGGACGGTTGGCTTCAGTTCTGAGGAAGCTGGCGGTGAAGGACCTACCAACGGGTATGCCAAAGCTACTATTGACGGAAACATCAATACCTTCTGGCATTCCAGGTGGTCGGGGTCTGCAGCGGTGCCGCCGCATGTATTAACCTATGACATGAAACAGACGTTGCCGGTAAAAGGTTTTGTTTTCGCCCAACGGCAAAGCCTTACAACAAATATTAAAAATGTCCGCGTTGAAACCAGTACAGACGGGGTTTCCTGGACAGCAGTCGCCGGAAGTCCGTTTGCGCTGGCACAAACCAAACTACCGCAGGTGAAAAGCCTGCCGGCCACCGCATCCTTCCGATATTTCAGGCTTACCGTGCCTTCCAATGCCGATGTGTTTTCGAATAACCAGTTTGCAGCATTGGCCGAAGTGGATGTGATTCATCCCTGAACAAGCTTTAAGAAACATTGAACTGAAAAAAAACAAGTATGAAAATAAAGATCGCGACAGGCTTTTTATCCTTGCTGGCCGGATTGCTGCTGGTTATGCCTTCGTGCAAACGCTATTACGATCCGCCTCCATATTTTGAAGAAGCAGGGGATACGGTAAAACTCTCTGCCCGCAAAGTGCTGGTGATCGGGATTGACGGAGCCGTTGGTAGTGAGTACAAAGCCCTCCAGGCACCGGTGCTGGAAGGCATGAAGGCGCACAGCAAATATTCCTGGGAGTCGGTTTCCGATGAGGTGACCACCAGTGCAGCTTCGTGGAAAACACTCATGACGGGCATATCATATGGTCGTCATTCCATAGCCGACAGCACGTTTATTTACACGCAGGCGCCGGGTGGCGATGAGCATGGTGAAATCAGGTCTTATCCTTCGTTCTTCAACTACATACTCTCTTCTTCGCGGCCCGACCTGAAAACGGTTTTTATCAGTCAGTGGGGTAACCTGCTGAACCGCCTGGTTCCTGAGGTGGAAAGCAAGGTATTGGTGCAGAGCGATGCGGCGGCAAAAGATTCGGCCGTCAACCGGTTAAAGAACACCAATGCTGACCTGATGATTGTGCATTTCAACAGTCCGGCCGTTGCCGGCAAAACGGATGCGTTTTCGGCTACGTCGGCTACTTACAGGGAAGCAGTGATGAAAGTGGACGGCTATCTCGGAGAGATCATGACAGCGCTGAAGGCACGGCCCGAATACAACAAATCAGAAGAGTGGCTGGTGATTGTGACCGGAACGCATGGCGGCAATGGCAAAACCCATGGCGGTTCATCAGCGCAGGAGACCAATGTTTTTTCGTTTTATTATAACGAAAACATGAAGCCCACGGAGCTGACCCGAAACGGGGCTTTTTCCGGGGTACAACTGAAAGGAAGGGATGCCGGTGTTATCCGGGCACAGGTGCATGAAGATGGTGGCTTGTACAATCCTGGCCGTGGCGAGCAAACCGTTCAGGTTAGAGTGAAAGGCACGGCGGGTTATTATCCGCACTTTTTCTCCAAAACGGATCGCTGGCCTTCTACGCCGGGTTGGTCAATGTTCTCGGCAGGAGGCAACTGGGCTATTTCAGTGCGATCAACCACCAGTGGCGAACAAAGGATTCAGGGAACCGCTCCAACGGTGTTCGACAACCAATGGCATACCATCACCATTGTTTTTGCCGACAGTGCCAGCAAGCGTTGGCTGCGCCGGTACAGCGATGGGGTACGGTTTAGTCAAACCGAAATTACAGGCCTTTACAATAACGGCGGTTCCATTGAATCGGCTTCGCCCCTTACCTTGGGATGGCAGGCCGATCCGGGTATGCCAGCCGTCGATTTTTATGCGGCCGACGTGATGATCTTCAACACCGCATTGACCGATGATGAGATTGTGCAATCGCAATGCCTGAAGGATATTTCAACCCATACCAAATACAATAACCTGATTGGCTTTTGGCCCGGCAACGATGGCTTTGGCAGTTCGTTCCGCAACCTGGCACCTGGAAAAAGTACCAGCTTTCACCTGGAGGGCGGCTTTCAGTGGCAAAGCCTCCAGGACCTGCCTTGCTCCGTATCACCCGTTACTGGCGATGCTTCGCGGAAAAGCCTGCTGGTGAAGAGCGTGGACCTTGTTTCTACAACGCTTTACTGGTTGCGCATTCCGGCCAATAGCAACTGGGGACTGGAAGGTGCCACCTGGCTGCAGCAGTATGAAATTGAATTTGTGAAAATATAGTGGCGGTGCGGCAGAGAATCATTGCGATTTGCGAAGGCCTGCCGTTGATTGTGCATTGGGCTGATTGTTTTTGTTGATGTGTAAACAGGCCGGAAGATGGTCAGGGTTCTTTTTCTTGTTTTGCTCCTGGTGCCTAACATGCATTTCGGTCAGTTTACATTTACGCTTGCCGATTCGCTGAACCGGTTTGCCGCAGAAATCGTCATGGCCGAATGTGGTCAGGGGATATGTAACGGTGCCGGTTATGTGAAAATCAGTGAAAAGTCGGGGAATGTCTTTTTGCAGACCATTCATTTCAAAGACCAGGTACTGCTTTACCCGGCAGAAATGCAGTTAAAAGAAGGCGGTCCGGCATCGGTGTACAAACAGGCACCGTTGCGTTTTGTGGATTTTGATTTTGACGGGTATAGCGACCTGCTGTTGGCTTCAAGGAGAACGCTCTTGTTTTACCAGTACCGGAAGGATGCAAAGCGATTTGAACTGCAGCCTCTTCACAAACGGTTAAAAAGCGTTGCCATAACAGGGGCAGGAGTGGATACCGTTACGAAAAGGCTGGTGGTCCGTTATACAGCTTCTGATCGAGATGTTCGGGAAGAATACCAATGGGACGGTAGCAAGCCGCAACATGTGTTTTCTCTTTCGGTGCGGGAAAGAACGGTGGGATTTGTGGCTGGTGACCAGCGCATTCACATGCCATTGCCGCCGGGTGTAAAACCGTCAGAAGAAAAGATCAGGAAGACCAACAGCACGAATAAAAAGGTAACTGTTGTGCTGATTGTTGTAAAAGAAGAGCGAATGAACGGACGGTGGCGGAAAACATCCCGGAGGTTCACACCGGAAGAATACAAACGTGCGGAGAATGCAGCGTGGAAGCTTTAAGGTAGATCCACCACGAAGAAGAAATAGGAGTTGAGCCGTAAAAAGAAAAACTGATTGGAAAATATAAACAAAGTTGACCCAAATAGAATCGGTTTTATGATGTGGAATAGCTTATTTGAAACGCACGTTAGAACAGCGAATGATAAGAAGTTGAAACTGGTTTTGGTGCCACATTGCAGCGTTCCAATGCACAATGCGTTTTGCACAATCGTTTGCACCAAATAGCACAAACGATTGCATGGTAACAGTGTAGTTTGTTTCACTACTTTTCACTTTCAGAAACCATGGTCAGGGATTACGTGGAATAGAAAATTTGCAGATGCATTATGGTTGACGGGAAAAGACCTTTTCTTACTGGAGCAAAAAAATGGCCCATCCGGAATTCACTGCCGGAGGTTGTAAGTGCCATAAACTGGTATTTACTTTGAATGATAAAGTTTGATGATGTGTAATGAGTATTGAGGCAAGTGTTTTGGTGGTGTGTTTTTGGCCCGGGTGAAAACGCACTGATAACAAATCCTCTGCTCCGTTGATCACCCAAAAAGAATAGAACACGAATGGCGCAGTCTGTTTTGCCTGCATATGGATTACACGAAGAGTCGCTGACGATGGAGTCGTTTGGCAGCGGACTGATTAATAGTACCTGGAAGATCACAACTCCTGACAACCGGTATATCCTGCAACGGGTAAATAATGTGGTGTTTCCCAGACCGGGCAGTATCGCTCATAATATCCGGCTGATTGCCGAATACCTGAAGGCATATCACCCGGATTATTGCTTTATTGCACCGCTGGCTTCCAGCGATGGCAGCGAAATGATTTATCTGAAGGATGAAGGCTTTTTCCGCCTCTTTCCTTTTGTGGAAGGTTCGCATTCGAAAGATGTGGCGGATTATCCCGAGCAGGCTTTTGAAGCAGCCCGGCAGTTTGGCCGCTTTACTCGGATGCTATCGGGGATGGATGTTTCGAAGCTGCAGATTACCATTCCGTCTTTCCATGATTTATCCCTGCGTTTCCGGCAGTTTCTCCAGGCCTTGGAGGGCGGTAACCAGCAGCGACGTGAAGCCTGTCACCTGATGATAGAAGAGCTGCTTGGCTACAACGACATTGTGCAGCAATATGAAGCTATTCGGAATAACGCTGCATTCAAACTGCGGGTTACCCACCACGATACAAAGATCAGCAACGTATTGTTTGATGAACACAACAAAGGCATGTGTGTGATTGATCTGGATACCGTGATGCCGGGCTATTTTATTTCCGATGTTGGCGACATGATGCGGACTTATCTCTCACCGGTCAGCGAAGAAGAAAGAGATTTTTCAAAGATTGTAGTGCGGGAAGATTTCTACAAAGCCCTGGTGGAAGGCTACTACTCGGAGATGAAAGACGAGCTGACAGAAGCTGAAAAAGGCTGTTTCTTTTACGCCGGGAAATACATGATCTACATGCAGGCGCTTCGTTTTTTAACGGACCACCTGAACGATGATAGCTATTATGGTGCCCGCTACGAAAACCACAACAGGGTAAGGGCAGAAAACCAATTGGTCTTGCTCGAACGGTTACTGGAAAAAGAGCCCCGTCTCGGCAGGTTCTGTTAGCCGCTTTAATTGTTTAGTTTTTGTTTCAATCCTGGATTCAATAATTATCTTGATCGTATTTATTTCATGGCGAAGGAGAAAATATTAGTGATTGGGGCCTCGGGTCAGATAGGGGTGGAGCTGACGCTGGCTTTGCGCAGGCTATATGGGGAGTCGGCTGTGATTGCCTCGGACCTTCGGGAGCAAAATCCGCTCTTGCAGGGTACGGGGCCGTACGTGAGCCTGGATGTGATGAACA
>JACJGO010000014.1 GCA_014163555.1 Flavisolibacter longurius | reverse complement strand
TTCCACCACTGAATTTGAAGAACTCAAACAATCCTTCAAATCTAACAAGGATGAAGATTACATGCCCAAGCCTGCACCGGACGTTGACCTAACACCGGTTATACTTTCTTTTAAAGACGAAACTTCTGCCTTTTTGCAGGAAGCTGCGGCCAACAAAATCATTAAGCCTGAAATTTTATTTGCGCTGGAGACGATTGCTCATAAGTACGCAGTGCTCAACAATGCTGATTGCAAAGCCGACATCATCGGCGAGCTTCATGAAGAGGCAAACACACAGATGCCAGGTACCTTCTCCATAAACGATTTCAAAACGCTATTCTCCTCTAAATAATTAATGCTCCGTTGTTGACGTTGCAGGAAAACCAAGTGCGGAACGGATAGTACAACGGAGCATTTTTTCAAACTAAAAAATCAAAGTGTGTATGAATTGTGTAAACAAAACAACGAAGAACAACCGCCGTCTTTTACATCTATCAGCAATGGCAGCGGCGCTCCTTGCAACCCTTGTCAGTTCTGCTCAGGATGGTAATGCCGGTATCAACCAGGCTAACCAAATGGTAAGAAGTTATTTCGCAACGGGTACAAATCTCATGTACGCTGTCGGCGCCATCGTGGGCCTTATCGGCGCCGTAAAAGTTTACCAAAAGTGGAACAGCGGCGACCACGATACCGGCAAAGTTGCCGCTGCGTGGTTCGGTAGCTGTATTTTTCTCGTTATCGTCGCTACCGTTATCCGCTCCTTCTTCGGAGTATAATCGCATTCAATCATCCTCAATACCTACTTGCCATGAATAACCTTACCATGCAGGAGAATCTCATGCAAAAGCTCCTGCTTTACATCACCGAAAACAATCCTGACCTTTTGTTTCGGTTAGAAGAAGAGGAGGCCGTAAGCAACTACCTTCTTGATAAAGTGACCAGCGTTAGTTCTATTATTAATGGTGCTGACCAACCTGATTACCTGAAGGAAGAAACCTGCATGAGCATCATGACGCAAAGCCTGCGTCCTTCTAAATTCAATTACATCTGCCGTGTACTGGAAGAAGAGTTTGAAGCCACGCACTGGCAACTGAAAAGGTCCGGCACATTGAAGTACGAAGCGGTCAATCTGGTGATGTATTGCCAGCCGCTTTTTGAAGCGGTTCACTTTAGCGAGGCTAACGAGGAGAACAGGTTGTTGTACTACGCTGTAGCCGGCGCCGTTGTAGAATATTTTGACAAGGACGTGAGTGAAAGAGAGGTGCTAAGCAATGGGGTACAACAGCCAACAGAAGCTTAGCGACAACCTTGCTGCCATCCGGATAGCCTTGACGTGGAAGGAAGGACAACGCTTGTCCGATGAGGAAGTTTTGGTGTTAAAAGGCTATTCCGGTTTTGGCGGTCTGAAGGCAGTGTTGTTTCCGACGGGTTCAAAGGAAAGTTGGGTTGCGCTGAATGCGTCAGAGCAGGATTTGCGCTTGCATGCCGGCGTGATGGAATTGCACAACGTATTGCAGCAACGCCTTTCGGAAGAAGAATACAAGGCGGCTATCAATTCCATTCGCAACAGCATTCTCACAGCCTTTTTTACGCCAGCAGTCGTTCCGCAAGCGGTTTATGGGTCATTGAAAAAGTTAGGCGTTGAGCCGAAGCACTTGTACGAACCATCGGCAGGCGCTGGTGTATTTGTCACGGAAGCAGTCGCCGCTTTTCCATCGCTCCAAAAAGTAACGGCGGTAGAAAAAGATTTTTTAACGGGACGGGTATTGACTGCCTTGGGTAGTTCAATACCCGTCCCTACTTCTGTACAAACGAAAGGATTTGAACAAACCGACAATAACGAAAATGGAACGGCTGATTTAATCGTCAGCAACATTCCTTTCGGAAACTTCCCGGTTTACGACGATGCACATCCTGATGAAGCTATCTCAGGTAAGATCCATAACTACTTTTTTGCAAAGGGCCTGGACAAACTGAAGGAAGGTGGCTTGCTAGCCTACATCACCACCGATGCATTTTTAAATAGTCCATCCAACAAGGCAGCACGGGAATATTTATTTCGCAACGCTGATTTTGTCAGCGTAAACGTGATGCCGGACAACTTGATGAAAGACACCGGCAACACCGAAGCGCCGTCGCACCTGTTGATTGTTCAGAAGCATAGCGGCAAGGTTGAATTGAGTATAGCAGAACAAGAGTTGTTGGAAACCGTAGAACAATCAAACGCCTTTGGTTCTTATCATTTGAATGCCTTTCTTTCCAACCGGCATGAACTGATTGTTGGTAACGAGATAAAGCCGGGAAAAAACCAATACGGGAAAGCACACCAAGCCGTTTGGCAGAACGGTGCGATGACTGCCATTGCAGACGGCATTGCAACAACCATTGCGGATGGCATCAACCAAAGGTTTAATAGAGATGCCTTTGTAGTGCCTTCGCCTCAGGTGCAGACGTCCGACAAGAAACAGCTTACCTTTCTACCACTACCCGAAAATGCCACTGAACAAAGCTCGATTCAGCTTGGGTTATTTGATGTAGCACCTGCCGCTGCCGTTAACAGGGCTTCCGCCTACATAAGCCGGATAGATGCGCAGATGGTTGACAGGAAGTCGGCCCGGATTTTAAACAGCATTAAGGCAACCAACAAGCCCAACCAAGAAGCGATCGTTATGATGGTGGCTAAGTCGTTGTCCACACGGCAATACGTTTACAAGCTCTACTCCAACGTCGCTGAGATTGACTTCCCTGCCTCGTGGATGAATGCATCCGCTTTCCACGACCATATTCATAAACTGCCCGGACGACTTGCCAATTACAATCATCGTTTTTACAATGAAGGTGAATTGTCGTTTTCCGTTTCATTTAGGCAGGACGAAGAACCCACACTCATTAAAAACCCTAACCCATACCACCGGGAAGGCACATTATTAGTACACGAGGACAGGATTGGTCTGTTGTCATTTGCAGCAAGTAATGGTGAGCATCCTTCTTTCGTGCCTGCTATCCATGATAAAAAAGACCTTTCATTCTATAAGCAGTATTGTGCCGTTCGGGATGCGTACTTGCTGTTATCGGATAAGGAGCGTACTGAAAACAAAGAATACCCGGAACAGCGAAAAGAGCTAAATGAACGCTATGAAGCGTTGATAGCGGGGTACGGTCTTTTAAACTCCGCAATCAACCGCCAGCGAATAACCAAAGATGAAGCCTTTGGACTTACTATTCTATCTTCCTTGGAGCGAAAAGAAGGCGAGCAATATGTGAAAGCGGACATTCTGACCCGGTCTTTGGTGCAGAAGAAAGAAGCCTTTCACACCGATAACCCGGTTGAAGCCCTTGCCCGAAGCCTGAACGACAAGGGATTTGTGGACATAGAATTTGTGGCTGCTGCTACCGGCACAACTGAAGGTGAGGCGATACAGGCGTTGGGGGCTCACATTTACCTGAACCCGGAAAACAAAAGATGGGAAACAGCGGATGGCTTTCTGAGCGGGAATGTCGTTGCTAAATTAAACATCGCTAAGGAAGCAGCGGAACAGTCACCTGATAACTTTCAATTGCAGCGAAGCCTTGAAGCGTTGGAAAAAGTGCAACCTGAAAAAATTCCATTCGAGTTACTGGATTTTAATTTGGGCGAACGCTGGATACCGCTTGACTATTACAACCGTTTCGCCAGCCACCTCTTTGAACTGAATGCCGAAGTCAGTTATTTTTCTTCCGTTGACACCTTCAAAGTAAAAACGGCGACTACCAATGCAAAGACGAACCAGGAATATGCCGTTACCACTAAGGCGGGCAAAACCTCTTATGGCCACACCTTGCTGGAACATGCGTTAGAGAATACAACACCTTTTTATACGTACGAAGTTGAGATAGGCGACAGAACGGTGCGAGTGCCGGACAATGAAGCCATTCAGTTGGCGCACCAAAAAATTGAAACTATCCGAACCAGGTTTACCGAATGGTTGAAAGATTTACCGGACGACGAAAAGAAGAGTTTAGAAGGCCTCTATAACGATACCTTCAATTGTTATGTGCTTCGGGAGTATGATGGCAGCCATTTGCAATTTCCGGGTTTGGACCGGAAGCGCTTGGGCATTGATGATTTGTATGGCTCACAGAAGAATGCAGCCTGGCGCATCATCCAAAACCGTGGTGCATTGATTGACCATGAAGTTGGCTTGGGCAAAACGCTAACTATGGTAGTTGCTTCTTACGAGATGAGGCGCTTAGGCATAGTTAGCAAACCCGCAATCTTAGCCCTTAAAGCCAACGTAAACCAAATCACCGAAACCTATCGGAAAGCTTACCCGGCTGCAAAGGTATTGGCGCCGGGTGAAAACGATTTTACGCCGGCCAAACGGATGCGCCTGTACAATGAAATCAAAAACAACGATTGGGATTGCATCATTCTTACCCATGACCAATTCGGCAAAATCCCGCAGTCGCCGGAAATACAGCAGGAAATTTTTCAAACCGAATTAGATAACATTGAGCGGGACTTATATACGCTAAAGGAAATGGGCGGCAGTATTTCTCGGAGTATGCTGAAAGGTTTGGAGATACGCAAAAACAACTTAGCTATTAAGTTGCAGGGTGTTTTGAAAGATATACAGGAGAAAAAAGATGCGGGCATTAATTTCAAGTCACTAGGCATTGATCACCTGTTTGTTGATGAAGCCCACAAGTTTAAAAACCTAACCTTCACGACACGGCACGACCGGGTAGCTGGCTTGGGTAACAAGGAAGGCAGTCAGAAAGCCCTTAACATGCTTTTTGCGGTAAGGGAATTGCAAGCAAAATTTAGTTCTGACTTGTGTGTCACGTTCCTCTCCGGTACGCCCATCTCCAATAGCCTCACGGAAATGTATTTGCTATTCAAGTATCTCCGGCCGAATGAATTAAGCCGGCAGCACATTGAAAACTTCGATGCCTGGGCGGCGGTATTTGCCCGCAAGACGGTTGATTTTGAGTTCTCTGTTACGAATGAAATTATGGCGAAGGAACGGTTCCGTCATTTTATTAAAGTGCCTGAACTAGCCCTTTTCTATAACGAGATAACCGATTACAAAACGGCTAAACACATTCATCTCGATAAACCTGAGTTGGATGAAGAATTGGTGAACATCAAGCCCACGCCGGAACAGCAGGAGTTCATTAAAAAGTTGATGGCCTTTGCCAAGACTGGAGATGGTGAATTGATTGGGCGACGGCCATTGACAGATGAAGAAGACAAAGGACGGATGCTCATTGCCACTAACTATGCCAAGAAGATGGCGGCTGATATGCGGCTCATTAATTCTTTTCTTTATTCGGATCACCCAAATAACAAAGTAAACGTCTGTGCCCGTAAGATTGCCGAACTGTATCAGTTGAGCAGCGAACACAGGGGAACGCAAGTTGTATTTTGTGACATCGGCACACCCAAGCCGGATGAATTCAATATTTATGATGCTCTAAAAGAAAAACTGCACGCCGTTTTTGGCATTCCAGCGCATCAAATCACTTTTATTCATGACTGGAACGAAAGGCAAAAGCCGGAACTTTTTCGCAAAATGAACAATGGCGAAATCCGCATCCTTCTCGGGAGCACGGAAAAAGCCGGCACCGGCTTAAACGTTCAGGCTAAGGTGGTGGCCATGCACCATCTGGATATTCCCTGGAAACCTTCGGAGTTGCAACAACGCAACGGTCGTGGCGCAAGGCAGGGCAATGTATTGGCAAAGAATGCGTATGGCAATAAAGTCAAGGCCTACATCTATGCCGTTGAGCAATCATTGGATAATTACAAGTTCAACCTGCTTAAAAACAAGCAAACTTTCATCAGCCAAATGAAGAATTGCGAACTGAATGTGCGAACGCTCGACGAAGGCGCTATTGACGAAAAGAGCGGGATGAATTTTTCCGAATACATCGCTATTCTTTCCGGTGATACTTCTCTTTTGGAGAAGTCAAAAATGGAGAAGAAAATTGCCGTGCTTGAAAGCTTAAAGGCAGCGCACTTCAAGGAAATCTACCGTTCAAAATTCAAGTTGGACGAATTGGTGAAAGAGAAGGAAAGTACCATCGGCATTTTGTCAAAGCTTTCTTTGGACGAAGCAACATACAGAAGCCATTTGCTGTATGAGAAGGATGGCACCAAAATGAACCCTACCGTGTTGGATGGCTTGCGTTCAAACGACGCTGAAATTGTGGGCAACTATTTGCTTCAGTTATCGGCAAGCTGGAAACCAGAACCGAATAGTGCTGAAGAGTCCAAAATTGGAACTTTGTATAGTTTTGACCTTTACATTCGCCAGCAACGGGAAACCTACGAAGCTCAAGGCATGTTTGAGTATTACTACAAAAACATCTTCTATGCGCAAAGCCCGGAAAGCGGTTTGAAGTACCTGTGGAACCAGGGCCATCTTAATGCCGATAACCCAAAGCTGGCGGCCCGTTACTTTCTCAATGCCATTGACCGGGTGGAAGCATTGAAAGAAAAGTACGAGAAGACGTTGAATGAACTGGAAAAGAACATTCCGATGCTCCAGCAGATTGTTGAAAGGCCGTTTGAAAAGGACGGTGAGTTAGGCAAATTGAAACAGGATGTGTCGAGGCTCGAAAGAGAAATAACCATTAAAATCCAGGCAGCACAAATGAAACAACACGAACAATCGGATGGTTGTACGATGGGTAATGATCAAGCTGTTGTTATCCCAATAGATAAAAATGAAAAAATTCAAAATTCTTTACTGCCTAAACGTACTAGCGTTGAAATGAAGGTTAAGGGGATGAAGATTTGAGCGGTATGAGTCTAGTCGTAGAAAAGTTGTAAGGCACATGAAAATTTTGTCAACTCTTATTCAAATCGTAATATTGCGATGTAATTATGGGGACAACAAAATCATTTGAGTTTAGTGTGAAGGAAAACCGGCTTGCAAAGTACGCCAAGGCTCTGGGCCATCCTGCCCGCATTGCTATCCTGCAATTCCTTTTGAAAAAGCAGTCCTGCATGTGCGGCGATATCGTGGAAGAACTGCCCTTATCACAAAGCACCGTATCGCAACACCTAAAAGAGTTGAAGGAAGCCGGCTTGATCAAAGGCGAGATAGATGGAGCGAAGGTTTGCTATTGCATTAATGAAAAAGAATGGAAAGCTGCACAGGTTTGGATTAACCAGTTGTTCGATGGCTATAAGGCTGGCACAGAATGTTGCTGACCTTTTTTTTGCGCCTAAATATCGGCATATTACGATAACATTAAAATAAATACGAAAATGGAAACACAAACCGACGTAAAAGAACTGGTTCGTCAGAAGTATTCAGAGATTGCTTTGCAAGACAAAGACACAAACGCAACATCCTGTTGCGGGGCAACCGCTTCTTGCTGTGGCACAGAAGTCTATAACATCATGGCCGACGACTACACGCAGTTGGAAGGCTACAACCCCGATGCCGATTTGGGCCTTGGGTGCGGGCTTCCCACACAATTTGCCAAAATCAAAAAAGGCGATGTGGTGATTGACCTTGGCAGCGGTGCCGGCAACGACGTTTTTATTGCCAGACATGAAACCGGTGAAGATGGGCGTGTCATCGGTATTGATTTTACTCCGGCTATGATCGAAAAAGCCAGAAAGAATGCCGAAGTGCGGGGCTTTCAAAACGTAGAGTTTCGCCAGGGTGACATTGAGAAAATGCCGGTAACTGCAAACCTGGCTGATGTGGTTGTAAGCAACTGCGTGTTGAACCTTGTGCCGAACAAAGACGGTGTAATCAAAGAAATATACCGGGTATTAAAGCCGGGAGGCCACTTCTCTATTTCCGACATCGTCTTAGAAGGCCAATTGCCAAAGGAAATCAGGGAAGCTGCCGAAATGTATGCCGGATGCGTAGCCGGTGCCATCCAAAAGCAAGTGTATCTGGAGCTGATAGAGGCAAACGGTTTTACCAATATCACCATCCAGAAAGACAAGGCTATCATCATCCCTGATGAAATACTAACCAATTATTTATCATCCGAACAGCTTGAAGCATTCAAAGGCTCTGGAACCGGTATCAGAAGCATTACCGTGTATGCCGAAAAGCTTTCAACGGAAGGTAAGGCTTGCTGCGGTCCTGATTGTTGCAACTAATTATTCGAATTCAAACCTCAATATGTCAGCAAATAATTGCGCTCCCGCCAACGAACGAAAGCAGTTAAGTTTCTTAGATAGGTATCTAACCTTGTGGATATTCCTGGCAATGGGGATAGGGGTAGCCATCGGCTACTTCTTCCCTTCTTCCTCAACCTTTATCAATTCCTTTTCTTCCGGTACAACAAACATTCCGTTGGCAGTCGGATTGATACTGATGATGTACCCGCCTTTTGCCAAAGTGCGGTACGAAAAGCTCAAAGAGGTATTTAAGAATACGAAGGTCTTAGGTGTTTCTTTATTTCTTAATTGGATAATAGGTCCTATCCTGATGTTCTTATTGGCCGTCTTGTTTCTACACGACAAGCCTGAATACATGGTAGGATTGATACTTATCGGCCTTGCCCGTTGTATTGCAATGGTTATTGTGTGGAATGAGCTTGCAGAAGGAAGCCGGGAGTACGCAGCCGGTTTAGTAGCATTGAACAGCATCTTCCAGGTACTGCTTTATAGCGTGTATGCCTATGTTTTTATAACATTGCTGCCACCGCTCTTCGGTATCACAGGTTCAGAAGTAAACATTACAATAGGTCAGATAGCAGAAAGTGTAGCTATATACTTAGGTGTTCCATTTGCAGCAGGTGTGGCTACACGGTATTTACTTAGAAAGGCAAAGGGTGAAGAATGGTATCAAACCAAATTCATTCCTTTCATATCTCCAATTACATTAATTGCATTACTCTTTACAATCGTTGTGATGTTCAGCCTTAAAGGTGAACTGATTGTTCAAATTCCATTTGATGTGGTGCGAATAGCCATTCCACTGGTCATCTACTTTGCCATCATGTTTATCGTGAGCTTTTTCATTGGTAGAAAAATGGGAGCTGATTACTCTACCAATGCATCGATTGCCTTCACGGCAGCGGGAAACAACTTTGAATTGGCCATCGCAGTAGCCATCGGTGTTTTTGGCATCAACAGCGGGCAAGCCTTTGCCGGTGTCATCGGCCCCTTAGTGGAAGTTCCGGCACTTATTGCCCTGGTCAACGTGGCTTTTTGGCTCAGGCGGAGATACTACACGAAACAACAATTACAAAACGCTTAAAACCATTCAATGAGAATTGCACTTTTTTCCGACATACACGCCAACCTTCCAGCTTTGGAAGCCTGCATGCAAAGCATAGAAGAACAAAAACCCGATGCTATCTACTGCCTTGGTGATTTGGTGGGTTATAACATCTGGCCCAATGAAGTGATTAACGAAATAAGGAGCAGAGGCATACCGACAATTGCCGGCAACTACGACCAGGGCATCGGCCTCATGAGTGACGAATGTGGCTGCGCCTACAAGACCGATACCGAAAAGGACATGGGAAAAATTTCCATTTCTTACACTAACTCCCTGGTAAAGCCAGACGAAAGGGCCTACCTAAGAACATTACCAGTGCACATCAAAGTTGAGTTCCAATTGAATGACGATAAGCTCAATTTGCTGCTCGTACACGGTAGTCCCCGGAAGATAAATGAGTACCTTTTTGAAGACCGGGATGAAAAAAGCTTGCTGCGGATTATGGAACAGGCAGATGCTGACATCATGTGTTTCGGACATACGCACAAACCGTATCACCGTATTCTTCCAACAGAAGTAACCGAAAACACACACTTCCGTCATGCTATTAATATTGGTTCGGTGGGCAAACCGAAAGATGGCAATCCGCAAGGCTGTTATGTAATGCTGATCATCAATCACGATAGTAGCATAACGAATAGGGATGCGGTGCAAGTGGAATTTATCCGCTTTGACTACGATGTGGAGAAAGCAGCGAGAGGCGTAGAAGACAGCCCATTGCCAAACGAGTATGCCGATATGCTTCGCAAAGGTTACTAATCAACAACAAAATCATCGTTATGGAACTTCCAAAAGACTATAAATATTCCAAAGAGCACACTTGGTTGAAAATCTTAAACAACGATCAGGCACTAATTGGAATAACTGAATTTGCACAAAGTGAGTTAGGAGACATCGTATATGTTGAATTGCCTGCAGTGGCGAAGCAGTTCAAGAAGAATGAAGTGTTTGGTTCGGTTGAAGCCGTTAAAACAACGTCCGATTTGTTCATGCCTGTAAGCGGTGAGGTTGTAGAAATTAACACGGGGTTGAAAGACAATGCTCCATTGGTTAATTCAGCCTCGTTTACGGATTGATGGATGATAAAAATTAAAATGCTCGACGCTTCGGAAGTAGAGACTTTGTTACATGCCCAAGACTACGAAGACTTAGTGAGTTAATTCAACCGGCAGCTTTATGCTATTACGGATTGCCATAGGGTTGTTTCTTATTTGCAGCTTTTCAGGTTGTAGTAAGGAGAATATAGCGAGGCCCTATGGCTTTTTGAATTTACGGGTAGAAGGATATGAGGATGATATTAAATGGGAAAATGTGTCAGGCATCTGGATTGACACCCTGGGGAAGCTGGAGATGGAAGCAACAAGTTATTTTTTTGACCGTTGCACAATTCAATTGGAAAATGTGAGTAATGCCGGAAACATAACTCCATTGACGTTAATGAAGTTTTACTACACGGACGGCATAGATTTTAAGCCCTATGCCATTTCCGGTTCCCTTACCATCACGGAAGCAAGCGATAAAGCCATCCGGGGCACCTTTAATCTTTATTTGAATAACAATTACAACGGCGCTTCAGGGAGAAGAATATACGGGAACTTTGGGGTCGTCAATAAAAACCATTGACAACATAAAAATCAATTGAATTTGCTCCATGCTTTGACGTGAAGTTTATAAGTTTTGACCATGTAGACAAAGTGCCTAAACCACTCGGAAAACAACTCACTGCTAGATCAACACGCCAACAAGCTCAAAAAGATATTAGCTCAAAACACGAAAGCAAGTAAAATTGTTTTCTGTCAGGCACAACTCGTTAAATATCAATAAGGTTGTCCACCGTAGTCCTACTACGTTCACCCCATTCCACTACTCAATTGGACAAAAATTTGCCATTAAAATGGCAAATGGCAAACAGCGTATATCAAATCAACAAGGGCATCAACAAGCCCGTAGAGTTTAAGGGGTTGAAGGCGCAGTACATCTGGTACCTGGGGGGTGGGCTTGTCACCTTGTTGATTTTGTTTGCCATCCTTTACATCACTGGCGTCAACATTTTTTTTTGTCTTGCCATCATTTTCTCGGCCGGCGGTGCACTGTTCATGCAGGTGTACAAATTAAGCCACCGGTACGGCCAATATGGGCTTATGAAAAAGATGGCCGGCAAAGCGGTGCCTAAAGTAATAAAGAGCTACTCCATTGTAAAACTAAAAAACCATCTCCTGAAATGAAAAACCTGTTTGATTTGCTGCCGGTGTATGGGATAGAACACGATGCCATCCTTTCCAAAATGGGTGATGTAACAGTTGCCTTTAAAGTTGAATTGCCCGAACTGTTTACCATGAGCAACGATGACTACGAGGCTTTTCATCATGCCTGGATAAAAGCCATCAAGGTGCTGCCGGTGCACGCCGTTTTGCATAAGCAAGACTGGTTTACCGAAGCAAAATACCAGCCTCACTTCACAGCCGAAGACACCAGCTTTTTAACCCGCAGCAGCGAACGCTTTTTCAACGAACGGCCGTATTTAGACCATCAGTGTTTCATCATGCTTACCAAAAAGCCCGCTGGCCGCAAAACGTCTTCTTCAATTTTTTCAAGCCTACTCAGAAAAACCATCGTGCCAGAAGAAACATTAAAGCCGAAACATTTTCATGACTTCATGAACCACGTTGGGCAGTTTGAAAAGATTTTAACAGACAGTGGCTTTGTTTCCCTGAAACGACTAAGGGGCAGCCATTTATTTGATTTGATTGTGAGTTACCTAAATTTAGAGAGCGGAACAGAAGTCATCCGTGACATTGAATTTAAGGATGACTGGAAGGTTGGCGAAAACCACTGTCAGCTTTACACAATGGCCGATGCGGAGTTTGTGCCGGCCTTGTGCGGTTCCCGCATCAACTACGACAAGTATTCAACCGACAAAACAAAGTTCAGTGTTGGCTTCGCCTCACCCATGGGGGGCCTGCTTTCGTGCAATCACATTTACAACCAGTATGTATTCATAGAAGACGTGCAAAAGACTATTCAGAAACTGGAAGCTAAACGCCTGCGCCTGCAATCGCTTTCTGCCTACAGCCGGGAGAACTTTATCTCCAAAGAAGCAACGGATGCTTTCTTGAATGAAGCCATTGGCGAACAGCGGTTGCCGGTAAAGGCACACTTCAACATCCTGGCCTGGACAGACAACAAAGAAGAATTGAAACATCTTCGCAACATCTGCTCCTCGGCACTCACGCAAATGGATGCGACACCAAAGCTGGAAACGGAAGGGGCACTGCAAATCTATTGGGCCGGAATTCCGGGCAACGCTGCTGACTTTCCGATGAACGATACGTTTGACACTTTCTCAACGCAGGCCTGCTGTTTCTTCAATTTGGAAACTTCCTATCGGTCGTCACTTAGTCCTACCGGCCTGCGTTTGGGCGACCGCCTGTCAGGTAAGCCGGTGCATGTGGACATTTCAGATGAACCGATGGAGAAGGGTATTTGCACCAACCGCAATAAGTTCATCTTAGGACCGTCTGGCAGCGGGAAATCTTTTTTCACCAATCACATGGTACGGTCGTACTACGAACAAGGAACGCATATTGTGCTGGTAGATGTCGGCCATTCCTACAAAGGTTTGTGCGACATGGTGAAGGGCTATTACTTCACCTATTCCGAAACAAAGCCTATTAAGTTCAATCCTTTTTATATCGGTGAAGGCGATTTGTTGGACACTGAAAAGAAGGAAAGCATCAAAACATTATTGCTTGCCCTTTGGAAGAAAGATAACGAGAGTTTTAACCGTAGCGAATATGTTGCCTTGTCCAATGCGTTGCAGTTGTACTTTGACCGTGTCCAACAAGACGCAACTATGTTTCCTTGCTTCAACACGTTTTACGAATTCCTCAAAGAAGATTTCGTAACGGTACTAAAAGGCGATAACGTAAAAGATAAAGATTTTGATGTGTCAAACTTCTTGTACGTACTGCGACCTTATTACAAAGGCGGAGAGTTTGATTACCTGCTGAATGCCGATGAAAATCTGGACTTGCTGCAACAACGCTTTATCGTGTTTGAGTTAGACAATATCAAAGACCATCCAATTCTGTTTCCTGTGGTCACTATTATTATTATGGAAGTCTTTATTTCCAAGATGCGCAAGCTTAAAGGCATTCGGAAGATGATTTTGATTGAGGAAGCCTGGAAAGCCATCGCTAAGGAAGGAATGGCTGAATATATTAAGTACCTTTTCAAAACAGTACGGAAGTTTTTTGGTGAGGCCGTTGTGGTAACGCAGGACGTGGAAGACATTATTTCTTCCCCGGTGGTAAAGCAGGCTATCATCAACAACAGCGATTGCAAAATTCTGCTTGACCAAAGCAAGTACCAGAACAAGTTTGGATTAATACAAGAATTGCTTGGGCTTACCGACAAAGAAAAGGCGATGGTCTTAAGCATCAACAAAGCCAACGACCCTACGAAAAAATACAAAGAAGTTTTTATCAGCCTTGGTGGTGTGTTGTCGAAGGTGTACCGCACAGAGGTTTCACCTGAAGAGTATCTCGCTTATACCACGGAGGAGAAGGAAAAAGTGAAGGTTCAGGCCTATGCAGGCCGGTTTGGTGGCGATATGGAAAAAGGCATCAGGGCTTTTTTGGATGACATTCTTCAATCTAAAAACTGATACAATGAAAGTCCTCTTTCTGTTATGCTTTACAGCCAGCGCAATCGTAAGCGGTTGCACCAACGGAACGTCAGCGGATGAAATCAAGGCGGCCATTCCAGGTACCTACATCCGAGCATCGCAACACGAGTACGGCAAGGAGTTTGACACCCTCGTTGTGAGCCTGCAAAACGAAGCTGCCAATGAGTTCAAAATAAATCGCCGCTGGCAGTATGAAAGGGTACTTGACGGCAAGGCCATTGAACCCGAGTACAAGAATACGACAACTACTGTAGTGTATGATGTGGCGGCGAAACAGTTGAAGGAAGCAGAAACCGGCGACACCTATTCCTTTGACCCAGCCACCAAATCGCTTTTTGCCGGTAGTACCAAATACGAAAAACTGAAATGACGATATGAAAAAATTATTGGCAACTGTGGGATTGGTAGTGTGTTTTGCCGTTCTGCCGATACAAAAAACCCATGCACAAGCGGCAATTTTAGAGGTCATCAAACAAGCCGTCAAAAAAGTCATTGTGGCTGTGGACCTAAAAATTCAGCGGCTTCAAAACAAAACTATTTGGCTGCAAAACGCCCAAAAGACGCTGGAAAACCAAATGTCTAAGCTAAAGCTGAATGAGATTAAGGATTGGGTGGAAAAGCAACGGAAGTTGTACGACGACTATTTCCAAGAACTATGGAAAGTAAAAACTGCCTTAACCTACTACCAGCGGGTAAGGGACATTATTGAACGACAGTTAGCTATGGTGAACGAATACAAGGGGGCTTGGGCCTTGTTCAAGCAAGACAAAAACTTTACGAAGGAAGAGTTGGATTACATGTACAACATCTACACCGGCATGATGGATGAAAGCGTAAAGGGAATAGACCAGTTGTTCCTGGTAGTTAATGCCTTTGCCACGCAGATGAGCGATGCGAAACGGTTGGAGATTATCAACACCGTTTCTGATAATCTGGAGCAGCAGTTTATAGACATCAAAGATTTTAATAACCAGAACAAGATGCTAAGCCTTCAACGGGCTTCCGAAAAAGGCGAGATTGAATACGTGAAGCGGCTCTATGGATTGACCAAGTAGCCGGAAATGATTTAGTGCAGAAAGAAATCAGTGTGTATGAAAAAAATCATGATAGCCGTTACGGCATGCCTCCTTATGTCTTTTGCAGCCGACGCCCAAACATGGTCAGAGTGGTTCCGGCAAAAGAAAACACAGAAGAAATACCTGCTTCAGCAAATTGCGGCGCTCAAGGTCTATGCTGTTTATGCCCAAAAGGGCTACCAAATTGCCGCAGACGGCGTACATGCCGTCCGGGACATCAAGCGTGGCGATTTCAACCTGCACGATAACTTTTTTAAATCCCTATATCAAGTCAATCCGGCTGTAAAAAAGTATGCAAAGGTTGCCGGCATTCTCTTGTATCAACTGAAAATTGTTAGTAGCTCCAAAGAGACTTTGAAGGATGTTTCGTTATCGAAACAATTTAATCCAGAAGAAATTGAATACTGTAAGTCTGTTCTTGAATTTCTGTTTGGCGAATGCCAGAAGTCGGTGGATGAACTGATTTCCGTTATTACTTCCGGCGATGTGCAAATGAAAGACGACGAGCGGCTAAAGCGCTTGGATAAAGTTTACCTGGATATGCAAAACAAGTATGCCTTCTGCACCTCGTTCAGTGAGGAAATGGGTTTGCTCAATTGGCAGCGTACAGGAGAACAAGTAGAAATGGCTCGTTCCAAAATAATAAACGGCATCAAATGAAAAAGTGGGTCTTGATGGTTTGTGTTTGTGTCGCCTCCTTCAATGTAAAGGCTCAAAGTGACGAAGCGCAGCAACTCCTGCTTAATTGGGAAAAGCTGATGCAGTTCAAAAAGATTTTGCAGAACATGTACGATGGCTACAAAATTCTTCACAAGGGTTATACGGCTGTAAAAGACATCTCTGAGGGCAATTTTACGCTGCACAAAGGTTTTCTGGATGCACTGCTGAAAGTTAGTCCCGCTGTGCGAAAGTACAAAAAGATTGGCGAAATCGTTGGCTATCAAATCCGCATTGTCAAAGATTACAAATCCGCTTTCGCTCATTTTAAAGATGACAAGCAATTTACTCCGCAAGAGATTGAGTATTTGGGAAAGGTGTATGGTAATCTCCTTGGGCAAAGCTTAAAAAGTTTAGAAGAACTGTATATGGTAATCACTGCAGGCGAACTCCGTATGAGTGATGATGAACGATTGCAGGCGATTGACCGTATTTATGAAAGTATTGTTGACCAGTTTTCGTTCTTAAAAGAATTCAACAGCAATACGGCAATACTATCGCTACAACGAAAAACGGAAGAAACAGAAGTGAAGATGTCCCGTATCATTTACGGCATGAAGTAATAAGGTTTAACAACCGTCAAATAGTATGTATGAAAATGTGTGTTCGGATTATTTGCCTCTTGGGGATTTGTATTCTGTTGCCCGGTCTTGCGCAGGCACAAAATATGGCTGATAAAATCAGAAGCCTGCAAGAAGTGTTGGAGACGCTTTACGAAGACATGATGCCCCTTTGTAGCCGTCTTATTGGAGTGGGGCGGGGTATAGCCGGATTTGCAGCGACCTGGTACATCGCCTCACGGGTATGGGGGCACATCGCCCGTGCGGAGCCGGTGGACTTTTATCCCTTGTTCCGGCCCTTTGTGCTCGGGTTTGCCGTGCTCATTTTTCCGTCAGTCATTGCCATGATAAATGGTGTAATGAAGCCCACCGTCACAGCCACCAGCGAAATGGTGAAAGACAGCGACAAAGCAGTTGCGCAGCTCCTTGCCATGAAAGAAGAAGCCATTAAGAAAACCACATACTGGCAAATGTATGTAGGGCCATCGGGCAGCGGCGACCGGGATAAATGGTACAAGTACCATTACGGCGACAAAAGTGAAGGCTTCTTCAAAAGCATTGGAAACGACATCAAGTTTGCCTTTGCGAAAGCTTCTTACAATTTCCGCAATGCCATCAAGCAATGGATGGCTGAAATCCTGAAAATTCTGTTTGAGGCCGCTGCTCTCTGCATCAATACCATCAGAACGTTTTACCTGATTGTATTGGCAATACTTGGTCCGTTGGTTTTTGGCATCGCTGTCTTTGATGGCTTCCAGCATACGCTTACCGTTTGGATTGCCCGCTACCTGAACATCTTTCTGTGGTTACCGGTGGCAAACATTTTCGGCGGCATCATGGGCAAAATCCAAGAGAATATGCTGAAAGCGGATTTGCAGCAAATCGCTTCTAACGGCGATACTTTTTTCAGCACTACCGATACGGCTTACCTGATTTTTATGGTGATTGGGATAGTTGGCTACTTCACCGTGCCTTCGGTAGCCAATTATATCGTTCATGCCGGTGGCGGTAACACCTTATTGTACAAGGTCACCAATCTAATGAGTACATCCAGCCGCACAGTGGCAAGCAGCAGCACCTCAATGGTGAAAGATGCGTTGGGCGGTGAATACAACCGCATTTCAAGCAGCATGGCATCTTACGGCGCTTCCGGTGGTTATTTCAAGAATGATAGCGCTGGTAATGGTGGAGGAAGCAATTATATGCAGGCAAAGCTGTCCGGCGAAACACCAGCCGAAACCACGCCAAAAACCAATGGGCAGGGTAGTTAGAGTGAAACCTGCGTTGCCTTATTTGTGAGTATGAAAATGTGTGAATGATGTTTCAAAAAATGAAAAATATTGACAGTGCCTTTCAGTACATCCGCCTGTTTTCGCTACTGTTTCTTTTGGGATGCGTAGTTAGTTCAGGCTTCGTCGCCTATAAAAGTTATCAGTTAGCTTCTCAATCGCAGCAAAAGGTTTTTATCCTGGCTAATGGCAAGGCGTTGGAAGCCTATGCCGCCGACCGCAAGGACAACGTTCCGGTGGAAGCAAGAGACCATGTGAAGATGTTTCATCACTTTTTCTTTACCCTTGACCCGGATGACAAAGTGATAGAGAGCAATATCAACAAGGCATTGTATTTGGCCGATGCGTCGGCTAAGCAGCAATACGACAATCTGAAAGAAAACGGCTACTATTCCAATCTTATCTCCGGCAACATCAGCCAGGAACTGCAAGTTGACAGTATCGAAATCAACGTGAACGTTTACCCTTTTTACTTCCGTTTAAAAGGGCAGCAAAAAATCATCCGGCCAACAACCATCATCACTCGGAGCCTGATAACAGAGGGCTATTTGAGGAATGTGTCACGTTCTGACAACAATTCTCACGGTTTCCTAATTGAACGATGGCGTACACTGGAAAATACAGACTTGAACACGCAAACAAGGTGATATGAAATTCTTTGTTGACGAAAAACAGGTTAAGCCGAAAACTTCTGGGTCGGATAAGGTGGCAAATAAAATTGCTGCTGCTTTCAACCGGCTGCAAAACAGCTTCGCAAAGCGAATGAACAAAACAGTTGACAAAATGAATACAAAGAGACTTAAGAAGGCGGTTGTTCTGTTCTCCATCGTGTTTGGCGGTATGAGTCTTTACCTCGTCATCAATGCCATTACACGGCCAGCAGTTCCCAAGCTCCATGTTGACCAAGTAAACGTTCCTAAACATTTCAACAAAGCAGGTGATGAGGAAACTGTTGGCTCCGTCTATGTTGACGAAGAAACGTTCCAAAATATCACTGCGTTTAAACGATACATGGACAGTTTGAAGACATCCGAACGGCCGCAATACGATAGCATCATAAAAACAAGGCCGCACCTTATGGACAGCGTTGCCATATTGGAACAAGTTTACAACCTGCAAAAACAAAACAGTGAATATGAAAAGTGAAATGAGGTCGCAAGCCTTCTTGCAAAAACGAAAAATGCTGTTGGTGTTGCCGCTATTAACACTCCCTTTCCTCACAATGGCATTTTGGGCCTTCGGTGGCGGCAAGGGAAGTGAAAGCACTTCAACGAATAAAAGTGCTGGTCTTAATCTAAATCTTCCCTCATCCAATTTGAAGGACGGAGGTTCTGACAACAAGTTGAGTTTTTATGATAAGGCTGCAAAGGACAGTTTGAAGATGGAAGAAATGATGCGGAACGACCCGTACTACAACGGTCGCCGGGACACATTGCCGCAAGGCTCTACCAACGAGTTGGAAAACCTGACTGCCAGTACTGCATCCAAGTTTAAGCAGCAACTGAACACATCCCCTTACGAGGTCAGTGGCGACAATGCCGAACAAAAGCTGATGCAAAAGCTTTCGCTTCTGCAGAAGGAAATGAGCAAACCTACCGATGATAAACCTAAAGGTTCAGCCCAGTCTTTAAAGACAGAACCGGATGACGACCTGGCCAATCAGATGAACCGTTTAGAAAGCATGATGCAAACAATGGGTGGCTCCGAAAGTGGCGACCCTGAGATGGCTCAATTGTCGGGCACATTAGAAAAGATTTTGGACATCCAGCACCCTGACCGGGTAAAGGCAAGGCTGAAAGAAAAATCGCTTCAGCATAAAGAGGCTGCATTCTCCGTCACAGAAACTGCAAAAGGCGCCAGTGTCAGCTTGCTGGATACTCCAAGGCTGAATGTAAAATCTAAGGTTGGTTTTTTTGGATTAGACGAAACCGGATTGGAGCAGCCTGACGATAACGCAATTGAGGCAGAAGTGGCAACAGCACAAACCATCGTGAATGGCGCTGTGGTCAGGCTGCGTCTTACAAGTGATGTGTACATCAACGGCAAAATGATGCCTACCGGCAGTTTTGTCAATGGCATTGCTTCGCTGAACGACGAACGCCTGCAGGTAGAAATTAAAGCAGTCAAATCGGGCAAATCCATCTTGCCCGTTCAATTGGAAGTTTACGATTTGGACGGCATAGCCGGCATTTACATCCCCGGCGCTATCTCTCGTGATGTAGCTAAACAATCTGCCGATAACAGCTTGCAATTACTGGAACTTTCTACAATGGACCCGACGCTAAAAGCACAAGCCGCCGCTGCCGGCGTCAATGCTGCAAAGAACCTTCTTAGCCGAAAGGTGAAGCAGATTAAGGTGTCGCTAAAAGCAGGCTACAAAGTGCTGCTTAAAAACAAACAAGAACTCTAAAACTCTTTACTCTTAAACACTGATTTTATGAAACGATTTTTGTGTTTGATTGCGGTGACCTGGCTTTGCGTTTCAGCCTTTGCCCAAACCTCACTTTGCATTTCTACGGACAAAACCACCAGTTTGATTTTTCCTTTTGCCATTAAGCACGTTGACCGGGGAATACAAACTGTGTTGGCGCAGCAGGTAAAAGATGCTCCATCTATTTTGCTCGTAAAAGCCGGCACGAAAGGCTTCTCCGAAACCAACTTGAGCGTAGTAACCGAAGATGGCAGCCTTTATTCCTTCCGGGTTTGTTATGATGACAAGCCTGCTACTTGGGTGTATCATCTACCCGTTCAAGGTAAGGAAAGCATTGCCAATACTGCAGCCGCCATTGCCGACAATCCGAAGTTTATAAAGAGGGTCAAGGACAAGCGTTGGAGTATGAAAGCGGAGATTAATGGCATCTACATAAAGGATGATGTAATGTATTATCAGCTCCTGCTAACAAACGAAAGCGCCATCAACTATGATATTGAACTGTTACGGTTTTACATCGCTGATAAAAAGAAAGGCAAACGAACCGGTGTGCAGGAGGCTGAGTTGAAGCCTTTGCACACCAGTGGCAATAGTGCTTTAGTTGTAGCAGGCACATCATCCACCATAGTAGTGGCCTTAGAAAAGCTTACTATCCCCCATGCCAAGTTTTTAGGCGTACAGTTATTGGAGAAGAATGGTGGCCGACACCTCAATCTGAAACTAAGTAATGGTCGGCTAATGAAAGCGAGGCCGGTGAAGTAGGTAAAAGAAGTGGAGGACAGGGTTATGACAGCAAAGGAAACGATAGCGGATTTGATGCGGCATCTGCGGGTGTTGGAATTTGATGAGACGATGAAACCGCTCATTCAATACTTCGTAAATGACAATCGCCCATCGTTTTCACTTCCGTATTGGAAAGAGTTTGGGCCTGACAAGATGAAGTACAACATCCATTTTGAAAAAGATGAAAAGACTGATCGGTATTTCATAGAGAGCTATGATGCGGTATTGAGAAAAGACTTCCCAATTCCAGAACTGTTGATAGCAGGAGTGGATACAAAAGATCTGGCTGACCGCATGGCAAAGTTGGATTGGACAATTGACTATGCCGGTGAAGCCTTGTATGGCCCTGACAGAGATGTAAAACAGGCCATGCAAGAGGCGGCGCAGGTTGACAGGGTCTTGGCTGATCTACAAACCATTTGGCGTTCATCGGATTTAGGAAAAGAAGTACAGGCCATGTTGATGTATAAATATTGGTCGGACACGCCTTTTGAAATGCCAACAGCTCAGGTGAATGCGCTTCAAGCCAAATACGAATTCAAGACACAAATCTGTCCCCGCTTCAACATCACTGCTTCCGAAACCTACACGCTGCTAAACGCAAAAGCATTACAAACTTTAAATCATACAATCATGAACAACGACAATCTAAAGTTCCTCTCAGACAGAATAAAGTTCGCCGGCTTCGGCGAGGAATTAAACGTCGGTTTACAAAAAGCAATGCAAGAAGGTAAGCCGGAGTTTCAGTTGCAGTTTGCCACGGAGTTCAATAAAAAGCCGTTTGAGGCGACGCTGAACTTTCGCAAATCAGATGAAACGGACATGTATTTCTTCAACAGCTACAATGCCTCGCTTACAAGAAACGATGGCGAAAAGTTAGAGCAGAAGTTTTATCTCAACAACGGCAAAGGCATCACCGCAAAAGAAGCCTTCAACCTTCTTGACGGAAGGGCGGTACATAAGGACCTAGTGACCAAGGAGGGTCAACCTTACAAAGCCTGGCTTCAACTCAACCCGGAGGTGAAGGACAAAAACAACAATGCAGAGGTGAAGCAAATCCATGAGAAGTACGGCTACAACCTGGAAGCCGCTGTTGGCAAGCTTGCCGTAGCGGAACTGAATGATCCCAAGAAGAAAGACGAACTAATGGCCTCTTTGCAAAAAGGCAACGTTCAGTCTATCACCATTGAGAAGGACGGCAGCGCCAACAAAATGTTCATAGAAGCTGACCCACGGTACAAAACCGTAAAGCTATACGATGCGCAAATGAAGCTGGTCACAAAGGAAAACCTTTCCCGCTATCAGGCCGTTGGCCAAGGTGCTGCCGTGAAGGCTGTGAATGAAGAAGGCAAGGATAAAAAAAAAGAATTAAGTCAGGATAAGAAACCGGATAAGCAGAAGGTGGAAAAAAAGAACAGCCTTATGCCGAAAAAACGTGAAAGCCCGAAAAAGGGATTAAGCGTTGCTTAAGACAGCCTTTCGTTTTCCGTGATAAAATAGCGTCATGAACATTCAAAACATCATTGCATTAGCAGAGCAATTAAAAAGCTTAGGATTTGCCAATATGGGCTATCCTTTGGCTAAGCGGGTTTGTTTCAAGCCCAAACATTTCCTTTTAAACTATCAGGTTGAGAAGAGCGGCAATGTGTTGAGCTTTCAACTTTCGTTTGAAATAGATAAAAAGGCTGGTGATGCCTATGTGCTGGTGTATTATGACGCTATTTTCCAAAGGAACAAGCCATTTGAAGGAATTGTAAACGGTGTGGACGTATCGCTGCTCTCACAGCAAATGTCGGAGGTTGACTGGATAAAAGCGTTTGATTTCAACGAAAAGAAGCCCTTAACGGGTAGCGATAAAAATGCGTTTGAGAAGGAGTTAAAGATAGCATCAGTCATTGACGCTCTTGCGGCTTTAGAAACGACTAGCGAAGGTCGGTTTGCGGGGTCAGTCTTGAAGCAGGAACACTGGCAAGGAACCGCTTACAATGAAATATACAGCAATATTTCAGTTCCGAAAAGCAAGGCTGAAGTAAGCCAGAGATTCTACATATTGGAAGGTCAGCCAAGTATTTCTGTTGATGAAGCTTGCCGCTATCTGCAAAATCGCTGGCTTGAAAAGGAGATGCTGGCAAAGAAGAAACAAGCCGAGGGGTCAGAGACCAATGATACCGAAAGCAACGGTCATGGAACCGGTCTTCTGCGTAAAAAGCGCAAGAGAAAAACAAGAACATCCAAATAAAAATGCAAAGAAGTGATATGCTATGGAACTCTTTTCGTTTCTAACAACCTGTTACAAGCAAATGTCAGAGGATGCCCGAATCAGTGCTACGCACATCAGTCTCTACATGGCCCTCACGCAAGAGTGGAATTCAAAGGGTGGCAAGAATCCCTTTCCAATCAATCGTGAGACAATTATGAAAGCTGCAAAAATCAATGCACGGTTCACTTACAATAAATGCATCAACAACCTGCAGGAGTATGGGTACATAAAGTATTTGCCGTCCTCCAATTCTTTTAGACAAAGCATTATTTATTTGAAATCCATCCAGTAAGATTCTATGGAAACGTTGTTCATCCCGACAGAGACAGACATTAAGCGGTGGGTTAAGGAGGCCATGCAGGAGTATATGGCAGAGCATACAATAGCTCAAAACAATGACCAGAGCGAACAAGACTTATTCAATCGTAAGGAGATTGCAAAGTTCTTACGGGTTTCGTTGGTCACTTTAACTGACTGGATGAAAAGGGGACTGCCTTCCCACAAGCAAGGTGGTAAGATATATTTTGATAAAAAGGAGGTACTCGACTACATCAAGGAGAAGAAGATGCGGCAATGCGGAGTAGGCTCCAAACTGCGTCATCTACGGCAAGAAATCGCATGAGCGGAAATTGTGAAAAGCCTGAAGAAATTCAGGCTTTTTTGTTCATTTTTTCCAACGCCGAAACGCTGAAAAAAAGTAGGGCAAGGTCGCCAAAACCGCTATAGTTTACGTATCTTACAATCATTATCGTTCTTTCTCACTCCAAGCAAATGAAATCTCTCCAGGTAGAGTGTTTGAGTTCTTTGTTTGCAAATTGTTTGCAAATGCAAAAGGCCCACTTTCGTGAGCCTTTTTAACACCTTGAAAATCAAGTGCCCAGGACCGGAGTCGAACCGGTACATCCTTGCGGACGGCAGATTTTGAGTCTGCTGCGTCTACCAATTCCGCCACCCGGGCAACGAAATAAGAACTTCGAGGGGTGCAATGTTACAACATTCTGACTAAATGAAAAGAATCACCAAAAATTATTTTTAAAGTCTACTGGCAGCAACGTTTTTTGGGTGCCAAAAAACGGAATAACCACCAGAAAAATCTTTGTATCATTTCCATCAAACTTTAAAAAGGAAGGTTATACCGTATCAGGAGGCAGTTTGCTAAAAGATCGGGACGATTGATTAAGAGAGAAGGTAAATTAAAAATGGTCAATGAAACTGTATTGCGAAACCATTCCGAACAGGGCAAAAAAAAGGCTGGATAGAAATCCGGCCTCGTGTAAAATCCAATATCCTATGAAAAACCGAGACAAAGATGGGGCGGTTTTTTCAGAAAAGCAAGAGGGAAACTACGTAAACTTTACTCAGGGAAAATATGTAGGCGTCTGGCAAGCTTGAATCCACTCTGATCGGCCTCTTTCAATGGAATTAAAAACGGACTAGCAGAAAAAGAATGAAAGCGGTTCAGCAAAATTCATCCGGATACTTTCTCACTGAATCAGAAATTTTTCAATATCCCTCTACCCTGTCCTTACTTCGCAGCCATAACGGGTTTCCCGTATTGTATTCTTATGGTTATTCTCATTATCCTGGTGTTTTTATTCCTGTTTTCCTTGCTGACTGTTTTTCGGGCACCAACCAATCATATCTGGTACTTGTCCATTCTGGTGACAGAGTTTTCCTGGGTATTTATTCTCCTGATCCTCCTACTTCTGTTGTTTTTCGCTTCGGGTTCGCCATACGCAAAGGTTTATTACGTGATTGGCCTGACAGCCATCGGCTTTTTTTGTCTGCCTTATCTCCAGGCATTTTGGCTGGCCAGGAAAATCGAAACAGATTTCAAAACAAAATTTGCCGGTGAAGATTTTGTTATACAGTCCTTTTTTATCCGGCCTTGGCAGTTCCTAACCGGAATGGTAAAAGGTAATATCCACCCAAAAGCTTTTGTGTATGATCAAAAAAATCAATTGACGCTTGATTTTTATGCTGCGCAATTTGGCGGTATAAGGCCTTGTGTGATTGTCATCCATGGCGGATCTTGGGCCGGAGGAAGTAACAAACAATTGCCGGAACTTAACTCTGAACTGGCGAAAGCAGGCTATCATGTTGCCAGCATCAACTACCGGTTGGCGCCGGCTCATAACTTTCCCGCCCCGATGGAAGATGTTCAAAATGCCATTTGCTACCTGCAGCAAAACGCCAACAAACTTTTTGTGGATAGTTCCCGCTTTGTCTTACTTGGCCGGAGTGCAGGAGGACAGGTGGCCCTCTCCGCAGCTTATACCCTACCCGAGCCTTCCATAAAAGCTGTCATTGATTTTTACGGACCAACCGATATGATCTGGGGATATGAGAATCCAACAAGCCCTCTGGTATTGGACAGCCGCAAAATCATGGAAGATTACCTTGGCGGAACGCTGGATGCGGTACCAGACCAATACCACAAAAGTTCTGCTACAGAAACGGTGACCACCAAAACGCCGCCAACCCTGATGATCTATGCTGAAAATGATCCCCTGGTTTCGCCCCGGCATGGAACCCGGTTACAGGTAAAGTTGAAAGCATTAAACATTCCGCATTATGAGGTCTATCTTCCATGGGCTACGCACGGCTTCGACTATACGTTAAATGGCCCAGGCGGACAGGTTAGCACCTGGATGGTAAAAGCATTTTTGCAGGTTGTGCTGAAAGAAGAACAGAAGTGAGTGAAGCTGTTTTCTGAATTTGTGTTCAGCTAAGCAATTGACAGGTTGAATGGAACAAATTAACATTCGCTCAGGCTTAACGGAATGTTTACCGCCAGGCCGCCTTCCGCTGTTTCCTTGTACTTGCTGTTCATGTCCTGGGCTGTTTCCCACATAGTTTCTACAACCGCATCCAGCGAAACTTTTGCATAATCCGGTGCGCTTTGCAGTGCCAGTTGTGAGGCCGTAATGGCTTTAATGGCACCCATGGTGTTTCGTTCGATGCAGGGTACCTGAACAAGCCCCGCAATAGGATCGCAGGTCATACCCAGGTGGTGCTCCATTGCGATTTCTGCTGCCATCAGCGCTTGCCGTTGGGTACCACCCGAAACTTCTGTTAGGGCTGCGGCGGCCATGGAAGAAGAAACGCCAATCTCTGCCTGACAACCTCCCATAGCAGCAGAGATGGTTGCTCCTTTTTTGAAGATGCTTCCGATTTCGGAGGCCGTAAGAATGGCCTGAATGATTTTTTCTTCTGTTACCCCTTCACCGAATACCAGGTAGTAGTGCAATACGGCAGGAATAACACCTGCTGCACCGTTGGTGGGTGCGGTAACAACCCTGCCGAACGCTGCATTTTCTTCATTTACGGCCAGGGCAAAACAACTCACCCAATCCAAAATGTATTGAAAAGAATTGCCCCCTTCTTTGATGGCAGCAATCCATTCGTCATGATTATTGTAGGTGCGGCCTTTTAATAGGCGTTTGGCCAGGTCAGCAGCCCTGCGCTTTACAAAAAGTCCACCCGGTAAGGTTCCGGTTGTATGACATCCCCTGTAAGTGCATTCTTTCATTACGCTCCATATACGGAGAATGCCTTCTTTGGTCTGATTATCGGCCCGCCAGGCAGCTTCATTTTCCAACACCACATCATGAATGGGCAAACCGGTTTTAATACACCAGTGCAAAAGGTCCGCGGATGAATTAATCGGGAAAGGAAGCGATACCAGCTGTTGAGAGGTTTTTTCGCCTTCTTTTACCACAAATCCTCCACCAATAGAATAATAGGTTTCCGCCAGGTTCTCACCACCTGCACAATTTGCGAGAAAGGTGACCGCATTGGGATGAAACGGAAGCGATTCGGTAAAAAGAAATTGCAAGTCATTTTCAAGTGTAAATGAAACCTGCTTAATTCCGCCAAGCGTTAGGATCTGTTCGCGGTGAATGGCTTCCATAATTATTGGCAAGCTGTTGACATCACAGGTTTCGGGATCCAATCCCTGAAGACCCAACAAAACGGCTACGTCGGTTCCATGCCCCTTTCCGGTTTTGGCCAAAGAGCCGTATAGTAAAACCTGAATTCCGGTCACTGTTTCTAAAAGATTTTTTTCCTGCAGGGCACGTACAAAACGTTGAGCGGCCCGCCAGGGACCCAATGTATGGGAAGAGGATGGTCCCACCCCTATTTTAAAAATATCGAATACTGAAATGGCTTCGTATGACAAGCGATCTAATTTTTACAAATATACATCCCTGCTTTCCGACTGGCGGAGCTGGGCTGCGAAGTGATTGTGAAATAAGGTAATCGCTAACCTTCTTCTAAAAACTAATGCATAAAAAATGGCCCAACAAAGCGGGCCTTTTCAAAATCAGGTTTTTGCTTATTGCACACCGGCAAGTGTTACATCAAATATCAGCATCGAATTGGGAGGAATATTTGAACCTGTAGGTGGATTTGGGCCATAAGCTAATATGGGCGGGATGAACAAGCGAATTTTACCACCTGATTTAATCAGGGGAATACCATTCTTAAATCCGGTAATTACCTGCGTCAAAGAAAAAACGATAGGATCAGTGGATTGATCGAAAATTGTTCCGTTCGCTAGCCGACCTGTGTAGGATACGGCAACCTGATTACACACGGTTGGGGTTGCTCCTGTACCTGCATCATCAATTATATAATACAAACCGCTGCAATGCTGTGTGGCCGTCAGGCCGTTGGCGGTAAGATAATCGGTTACAATTTTCTGTTCGCTGGCCGGCGCTACAAAACCACAGGCATTATAAGTACAGGTAAAGTTTGAATCATTGTTTTTCAGGCAACTGGTAAAGGAAGCGATTATCAAAAAGGCAAAAAGAAATTTTTTCATCATTTAATCTTTGCAGGTTAAGAAATATTCAGGTTTATGTGCCTTTGGTTTTATTTTTCTTCAAGAGTAGCGACTGGTAGTCGGATTCATTCTGTTCCCACCGGTGCCGGGCAGAAAAAATCACCACGAACACGATGATGACAATCACGGCAACCAGGATCACAATCACCAGGGAAGAATGCCGGCGCAGTTCTTTATCGGCCTTTCCAAACCAACCGCTTAAAAAGTTGACAAAAAAAAGAACGGCAGCCAGCGAAACTAATGGCAGGCTGATAGAAAATTTTCTTAAAAAATTTTTTTTGTGCAGGCGTTGTTCTTCCCAATAGTGCACAAATTTTTCTTCCTCCGGCGTCAACATAAAAAAAATCCCGCCCGCTTTCGGCGGAACGGGAAGAGAGGTACCGAGCAGATTCGAACTGCTGTAGGAGCTTTTGCAGAGCTCAGCCTAGCCACTCGGCCACGGTACCATAAAAAGTTTACAGTTTCAGGTTTTCAGTTCAAAGACAAATTTATTTTAGGCTAAGAATTGCAAACAGTAAACGGTGAACTATCTTAAAGAGCGGGTGCGAAAATAGGTAATTTTATCAAACAAAATCTAGCGATCTTTACAGCTTAACAAATCTTCCGTTTTCATGCAGCCAATCGCTGAATCCGAACTCATAATCAATAGCCGCGGTGCCATTTATCATTTGGATGTACGGCCAGACGAACTGTCCCAAACTATCATCACCGTAGGCGACCCAGACCGAGTAACAGAAGTCTCCAAATATTTTGATGCAATTGAAGTAAAACGGCAACACCGGGAGTTTGTCACGCATACGGGCCGGGTGGGCCAAAAACGCATTTCGGTGGTTTCAACCGGCATTGGCCCGGACAACATTGACATTGTACTAAACGAGCTGGATGCCCTTGTCAATATAGATTTTGCCACCCGGCAAATTAAGCCAACGCTGACAGCGCTGGATATTATCCGCGTGGGCACCTCCGGTTCGTTGCAGGGAGATGTACCGGTTGATAGCTTTGTCGCCTCTACACATGGACTCGGCCTCGACAATTTGCTGAACTATTACCGGTTAGAACATAATGAACAGGAATCACAATTGCTGCAGTCCTTTGTTACCCACACCCAGTTGCATGCACAAATCACCCATCCCTATATCAGTTTAGCAAGCGGAGCTTTGTTAAAAAACTTTGTCGATGGTTTTCACCAGGGCATTACCGTTACCTGCCCAGGATTTTATGGCCCGCAGGGAAGAGTGTTGCGCCTGGGTATAAAAAATCCTGAACTGATCGACCGGCTGACTGGTTTTCAATTTGGACCCTACCGCATCACAAATTTTGAAATGGAAACCTCTGCCATCTATGGACTGGGAAGGCTTCTCGGGCACCATTGTCTTTCATTAAGCGCTATCGTTGCCAACCGCATTGCCAAAACGTTTTCGAATGATTCGGCAAAAACCATTGACCATTTGATCAAAAAAACTTTGGAAAATATTAGTGCCTAATAATATGCAACTCCATTTTTTTAAATACCAGGGAACCGGAAATGATTTTGTCATTTTTGACAATCGGGATGGCTCCATTCGTCTTTCCCGTGAGCAGGTAGCCTTTCTGTGCAACCGCAGGTTTGGTATTGGTGCTGATGGCCTGATGCTGCTGAACAATCACCCGGATTACGATTTTAAGATGATATACTACAACGCCGATGGTGGAGAGAGTACGATGTGTGGAAACGGTGGTCGCTGCCTGGTGAAGTTTGCATTTGATTGCGGAATCAAAAAACCGGAATACCGATTTCTCGCTATTGATGGCGAGCACCTGGCACGTATAGAGGACAATAATCTAGTCGCATTAAAGATGAACGATGTTGATTCGGTAAAAAACGAAAGCGATCATTTTATTTTAAATACAGGTTCGCCACACTATGTCAACCTGGTGCAGGATGTAATGAACCTTGATGTCGTTACAAAAGGTCGGGAAGTACGTTACAGTGACAGCTTTGCGAAAGAAGGCATCAATGTAAATTTTGTTGAAAAAACGGCAACTCCCGGTGGCATTATCGTTCGTACTTACGAACGCGGTGTGGAAGACGAAACTTATTCCTGCGGGACCGGTGTAACGGCTGCAGCCCTTGTCTGCCATCCAAACGAAGAAGGCACGAACAATATATCAGTTCAAACCAAAGGCGGCAACCTGCAGGTATCCTTTGAAAAGAACGGTTCCCGTTTTGAAAACATCTGGTTGATTGGGCCTGCTGTAAATGTGTTTGAAGGAAATATCTCCATCGCATAAAAACAGAATATAGTTATTGTCTTCACCGAGCCGCGAATTTGTTTTTATAAAACAGTATTTTATTCTTAATCCAGATTACCTCCTATATCTCTAATTGATATGAGCAAATTCACCCTTCGCGTTTATGGTATCCTGATTAATGATGAAAAGCAGGTGCTGGTCAGTGACGAATACATACGCGGCGGATTTTACACTAAATTCCCCGGTGGTGGATTGGAGTTTGGCGAAGGAACACGTGACTGCCTGAAGCGTGAGTTTATTGAAGAAATGAACCTAAGAGTAGATGTGGGAGACCACCTGTACACCACAGATTACTTCCAGGAGTCAGCCTTTCGTCCCGGTGAGCAGATCGTTTCTATTTATTACCTGGTAAAGCCGCTGGAAGAAATTCGTGTACCGCTTCGAACAAGTCCCTTTCAGTTTGACGAAGACCAAATGCTTGTGTACAACCAGAAAGGTGAAATTGAAACCTTCCGGTTTATACCATGGGAACAATTCTCAGAGGAAACTGTTTCGCTGCCAATTGATAAAATTGCGGCGCGGCTCATCAAAGAAAAATTTACACATTCCCCTTTGCCATAGCTGCTTTTTTCATTTCTGCAGCCTGCTCCTCTCCCAGGTAACGGTCTATAAAGTAATGCGCAAAATAAATTAAGGGGGTCAGCACTACGGCAACAATAAACTTGTACAGGTAATTTCCAATGCAAATGGCCATCACCAGCGAAAACGACCAGGGTGCCACATTGCCTGCAATCCGTGGTGCCACATAAAAGGCGATAAATAGCACCACGAAAGAGTCAACAAACTGTGAAACTAACGTGGACCCTGTAGCCCGCAACCAAACCTGTTTTTCACCTGTCGCCTGTTTGATCTTGTGAAAGATAAATACGTCCAGCAACTGTCCTACCAGGAAGGCAATCAGCGAAGCCACAATGATGGCCTGGCTCTGGCCAAAGATTCCGGAAAATGCCGCATTGCTGTCCGGCACACCCTGGTAATAATTCAGGGCCCAGAAATCAGCAGGATACAGGGCAATGGCCCCGGAAAACATTACAAAAGCAAAAATGATCAGTCCAATGGTCAGGAAAGATAGAAACCGCACCCCTTTAGGCCCGTAATATTCGTTGATGATATCTGTCATGATAAACACCACAGGCCAGAGCAAAACACCCGCTGTAAGATTAAAGGAAAAATTTTCACCCAGGATTCGCAGGTTCACCGGATCATATCCAAACGTTTTTTCCAGTGAAAAAAGCTTGGTTCCTACCAGTTCAGCAATCAGGGCATTGGCAATAAAAAAACCGGCAAGGACAATAAAGAGTTTAATCCCTTTGTTGCGGATGATATTAACGATCATTGAGGTAAATTACATAGATGATAAGAAGTAAAAGAAAAATAGCGTTTGCAATCATCAGCCATCTTGGAACAATTGCAAGTTTTTCCCGGTTAGCAAAAAACAAAATGGTATAACAAAGGTTGACGAAAGGACTAAAAATAACCACCATAACGTAACCAATAAAAATATCTGTTGTATCAAGTTCTTGTCCAGGAATACTGCGGAAGTAATGTAGAGTAATCGCCAAAAGAAAAAAAACGTTCCAAATAAAAGCCAGTCGTGATAAAAATAACAGCCAGCGCATAAACAATATTAGTCCAAATGGAGTTATTTTGCCACGTTTAAAAAAGCCAGTATGAAGAAAGGCCTCTTTGCCTCCCTGCTTCCTCACCTGATTGCCATAGTTGTTTTTGTTGTAGTAGCGCTGATTTACTGCAAGCCGGCCCTGGAAGGAAAGGTATTGCAACAGCATGATGTTACCCAATGGAAGGCCATGGCCAAGGACCTTTTTGACTACAAGGAAAAACACGGCCATTTTCCACTTTGGACGAACGGCATGTTTAGCGGCATGCCGGCTTACCAGATCGCCATGGAACCGGATGTGCCGGTTTCACCGGGCTTCTTACTGACACTTCTGCAACTCGGTTTACCTACTCCCTTTAGCTTTTTTGTACTGGCCTGCATTTGCTTTTACATTCTTACCCAAATTCTTCGGGTCAATCCATATATCGGTATCATTGGGAGTCTCGGCTATGCTTATGCCACATATAATCCCATTATTATTTCTGTAGGACATGAAACCAAGATGAACGCCATTGCCTTGATGCCCGCGTTGATAGGTTCCATTATCCTGTTGTATCGAAAAAATTATTGGATGGGCGGTGCGCTAACGGCCTTGTTCACCTGTTTCCTGATCGCAGTGAATCACCTGCAGATTGCATATTATACGTTTATCATAATTGCGTTCATGACGGTTTGGTCCATCATTCGGTGGATAAAGGCAAAAGAATTCAAACACATGGCGCTGGCGTTGTCCATTGCGCTGGTGGCAGGAATTGTGGGTGTATTGGCAAATTCCGTAAACCTTTTTACCACCTACGAATACGCCAAAGAAAGTATCCGTGGCGGTAGCCAGTTGCCTTCCGAAAACAACGCTTCAACCGCAGAAGGGCTCAGTAAAGACTATGCGTTAAGCTACAGCATGTACAAAACAGAGCCCTTTGTAATGATGGTTCCCTACATCTATGGTGGCAGCAACGGGCTTGAAGTTGCCGAAGAAGATTCAAAGGCCATTGAAACCTTGCGCCAAATGCCACCCGAACTGGCTCAGCAACTACAATACAACCTTGGCGCTTATTGGGGGGGAATTGGCTCAACATCTGGTCCTCCCTATGTTGGTGCGATCATTTGTTTTCTAACCCTTGTTGGTTTTTTTATCCTCGACGATCATTACAAATGGTGGGCCCTCGCAGCTTCTGTTTTAGCCATCGTCATGAGTTGGGGCGCTTATTTTGAAGGATTCAATGTATTCCTGCTGAACAATCTTCCCTTTTATAACAAATTCAGGGCTCCCAGCATGACCATTGTAATCCCTACATTCCTGTTTTGCATGCTGGCGACATTAACGCTTCAAAAGGTGGTGGCAGAAGAAAACAAAGCTGCGTTGTGGGACCGGTACAAAAAAGGGCTCATGCTTGTGGGTGGTGTCTTTGCTGTTTTGTTCCTTTTTTATTTCAGCGCCGATTACCGCAGTGAGGCTGACCAGGCTTTACTCAACCAAACTGCCAATGCCAACCAACAGGTTCAAGAATATATTCGAACGTTTTTACAGGCCCTGGAAGACGACCGGAAAAGCTTGTTCATGGGCAGCCTGATGCGGTCACTTTTCTTTATCGCGGCAGCTGCATTCCTTTTATGGCTTAGCATACGCAACCGGATTGGAAAGACTATTGTTTTAAGCATTATTGGTGTGCTTGTGTTTGTCGATGTCATAGCCATCGATTCCCGTTACCTGAGCGAAAAAAATTACGAAGAAGAAAACACGTACGAAGCCAACTTCCGCCCTACCCCAGCGGATGAACAAATCCTTCGTGATACTTCTTATTACCGTGTATTCGATGTTCGCCAGGGCATCAGCGCTGCACTGGGATCTGGTTATGCGTTACCGGCTTATTTCCACAACACGATTGGAGGTTATCACCCGGCCAAGCTCAGTATTTACCAGGACCTGATCGAACAGCAATTGTCCAAGTTCCCACAGTCACTGGCTGTTTACAACATGCTCAATACAAAGTATGTAATTCAAAAAGACCAGCAGGGCCAGGACCAAGTCATACCAAATCCGGGTAACCTGGGTGCAGCCTGGTTTGTTAAAGGCATCCGTTTCGAAAGCGGACCGCGGGAAGTCATGAATGCATTGAGCAATTTTACGCCTTCCGATACGGCTGTTCTTTTTGCTTCGGACCGAAACAATGTACCAGCCAGTTTGCAAACGGATAGCAGCGCTGCCATACGCCTCGTCAGCAATGAAAATGATGTGGTGACGTACCAATCCAATGCTGCCGGAATCGGCTTTGCTGTATTCAGTGAAATATTCTACAACAAAGGCTGGAAGGCCTATATCGATGAAAAAGAAACACCTATTCTTCGCACCAATTATGTGTTGCGAGGCCTCGTAGTTCCGGCAGGACAACATACCATACGATTTGAATTCCGTCCGGCATCTTTTTACACCGGGCGTACACTGACACAAATTGCCTGCATACTGATCCTGCTAGGATTGATGGCCGCAGCATTTTTTATTTACCGGAATTATAGCAAGAAGGCTGTTGCCTGAAATGGCAAACCTGCTGGTGATAGTATCGTATAAGGTGTTCCCACCGCAGATGGGCGGACAAAAAGGTATTGTGCATTTTTACGAGCACCTGAGGCAGCACCATTCCATTTTTATGGTTGTTTCCTGCGACAATAGCCCGGCGGATCCGGGCTATTGTGTTGAAAATTTTTTGTTCAACAATCAACGGATAGGCCGGAATATGCTGCATTTGCACCGGTTGAAAAACATCATCAAAAAAGAAAGAATTGAGGCTATTATCGCCGAACATTCCTATACAGGCTGGATCGGCTGGCTGCTGAAAAAATGGACGGGTATCCCTCTGATTATTCATTCGCACAACATTGAAGCCTCACGTTTTCGGCAAATGGGCAAAAAGGGATGGAAATGGTATCAACGATATGAAGCATGGGTTCATAAAAGAGCAGACTTTAGTTTTTTTAAAACCGAGGAAGAAAAAAACTTTGCTATTCGTGCATACGCTTTGCAGGAAGATAAATGTGGTACCATTCCGTATGGCGTAAATCCGGTACGGATGATTCCGGACGCTGCACAAAAGATCAAAAAGCAATATCAAATCACAAGTGAGCACCTGTTTTATTTCAACGGCACACTGGATTATGCACCCAATCGGGAAGCTGTCGAGCGGATCATTGATACTATCCATCCTCTCTTGCAGGCAAGAAGCTTGGATTTTACAATCCTGATCTCTGGTAAAAATCTGTCCCCCCAATTGCTTCAAAAAATAGAAACAGTCGGTAATATCGTTTACCTGCGTTATGTTGATGATGTCAACCTGCTGTACCAGGCTTCTACCCTTTTCCTGAACCCGGTTATCAATGATTCCGGCGTAAAAACAAAACTCGTGGAAGCACTAACCAATAACTGTACGGTTATTTCTGCAAAATCAGGTGCTGCAGGTATACCAAAGGATGTTTGTGGTCCAAAATTAATTATAACCGGGGATGGTGACTGGCCTGCATTTGTGGCTGCAATGCTGGAAAACTTGTCGTCAAAAACCAATGATATTTCAACCGGTTTCTTTGCTAATTTTTCATGGCCTAACATTGCAAAAAAAGCGGCTCACCAAATTCAAGCTGTTATCAACCATGCCGGAAGAACATTTTAAAATAGCGGTAATTATTTGCTCGTACAACCGCGCAGATTATATTATCAATGCCATTGAAAGTCTTCACCAGCAATCGTTATCAAAAAATCTTTTTGAAGTTTATGTTGTGGATAACAACAGCATTGATAATACCGGTAGTCTGGTGCAGGAATATATAACAACCCATCCCGGTTTTCACCTGCATTACCTGACGGAATCCAGGCAAGGAGCATCTTATGCCCGTAATACCGGTGCCGCATTTGCCAAATCGCCGCTTCTTTGTTTTATGGACGACGATGCGGTGGCAGAAAAAGATTACCTGGAGCGGATTGTAACATTTTTTGATACTCACCCGGATGCGACCGGTCTTGGCGGCCGGATTATTCCGCGGTATATTCCGGAAAAACCAAAATGGATGTCCTATCATGTTTCCTCGATGGTGGGCAATTTTGATTACAGCAAAACGGTTACAGAATTCAAGCCCGGAAAATACCCCTTGGAATCCAATATGATCGTTCGCAAAAAGGAGTTTGATGCCATCGATGGTTTTAATACGTCTTTACCCGGCGTAAAAGGAACCTTGCGCATTGGCGGAGAAGGCAAAGACTTTTTCCTGCGCCTGCAACAGCGGGGCGCAAAAATTTACTACGATCCGGCCATTGTAGTGCACCATGTGGTGGAAGTAAAAAAACTAACGCCGGAGTATTTATACCGTGTTGCTTCGGGCTACGGCCGCGGCGAACGGGTAAGAATGAAAGAAAAAGGTGGTGTAGCGCTTGCCGGTAAAATTGTGGAATACATTATGAAACTGGGAGCTGCCGTGGTATTGGGCACTGGGTATGCCTTGCGGGGAAACGCTGCCCAAACCTGGCCGATCATAAAATTCCGCTTAGATGCTTTAAAAGGACTACTGGAACGCTGATCAGAACATTTTATAAAAAAAGGGCTTTTTTCGGATAATGGTTGGCGTTAACCTCCACAGTGTTAGTACATTTTTACCGAAAGCCCCTACTCTATTCCAAACGGGGAAAGGATTTTTTAGCCTAACCAGTTGATTAAGGGAACCTGCAATGCCAAACACAACTCCACCGAAAGAATAATTCAGGAGCAAAACAAAATACCAGAAAGGCCCGTATTGTTTTCGTACCCGCAGGTGATTGGAAACCATTAACTGCAGGCCCTTTTTGTCATATAAATTGTAATACCCCTTTTCTTCGATATTCTGGCTTTTGTTTATTGTTGCTCCCTCCAAATGAACAATTTTCAGATCGCCAAAGAGCACCAGCCTGCCTGTTTTTTTTAAGCGGCTGCACCACTCCACTTCTTCTCCATACAGAAAAAAATCTTCATCCATCAGGCCCGCTTTTTCGGTAGCCGAACGTTTGACCATCAGGAAAGCGCCGCTGATCCAGTCAACTTCTTCCACCTTTTGTGCTTCCTGAACACCCGGCACTTTAGCCTTTGCCTTGTAACCTACCCAGCGAATAAAATCACCCCAATAAGGAATGGGCAACAAATGATTCAGGCCTCCTTTTACAAAATGGCTTCCGGAGATTTGCATCTTACCCGACTCGTCGAGCAGTTGAACACCGGCAGCAACAAAGCTGGATTGGCGCAATTGTTCTGCGCAGCGCTCAATGGAATTGTCAATAGCGATCGTATCCGGATTTAGCAGAAGAAATATATCTCCCTTCGCGATGTGCATACCTGCATTGTTAGCCCTGGAAAATCCGGCATTATACGGCATATCGAGCCATTGAATTTCCCTAAACGTTTCAATGAGATTTGTTTTCTCCATTTCGCCAAAGCCATTGCTCACAACAATCAATTCAAAAAAATCGTTGGGCAAATAACGGAAAACAGAGGCCAGGCACTGCTCCAGCAGGTGTGCATTGTAATAGGCAACAATGATGATGGAGAGCCTGCTGTTCATGAAGGTGTTTTTTCTTTCTCTTTTGTTCTCCAGGCCAAATAATTTAAGAACATCAGGCTCTTGGAAACCAGCCCTATTCGTAATTGGTGTGGTGAAATACGGCTTTGCCTTTTCAGCATATGGAGAATCACTGGCGGAATTTCTTCCAGGATTACACCATTTGCTATTATGTCATCCACAGTTCTGATGGTATCATTGCGGAGCAGCCGCCAGTAATAATCGTATATTCGGATATCACGAAAAGCCTTTGGTTCTAATTTCCCGGCAAACCAAATATTTTCCCTGAAAATAATATCATTATTGGCCCTGCAAAAAGCGGTTGTCTGGTCCTCATGAATGCCGATACTCACGAGGTGCTTATCCAAGTACTGATAAGTATACCCTTTCTTTAAAAGCCGTGAATAGTAATCAACATCCACCAACCAGATAAACCGTTCGTCGTAATATACAACAATGCCTTTGCGAATCATGGTGTTGCTTGGCGGACCAATTACCTGCGCCAGCACCAAATGATTCGGATTTTTATGGAGACGGGTTAACAAGGAAGGAATATGTTGTAAAACTGTTTCTTTTCCGCTAGCATCGACTGCGGTATTGCGGCAAAAGACAAAATCAGCGTTGCTTTTTTTCATCGCCGCCACATACGTGGAAATGGCGTCAGTGGCATGATACCAATCGTCCTGGTGCATCAGCACAAGGTAATCGCCGCTTGCCCGCTGCAGGGCATGGTTCCAGTTTTTTGGCGTCTTTAGCGCCGGCTTATTGTGGAAGTATTTTATCGTCAGGCTATTTCGAAAAGGTGCAATGGCTTGTTTTGTATCTTCGTCGGGAGAATCATCTGAAATAATGATCTCAACATTTTTGTAATCCTGCTTCTGTACAGAATCCAATACCCTCACCACATATTGCGGTTTTTTATATGCAGGAATACAAATACTAACCAGAGGTTCATTCATAATGAAGACAGCGACAAAAATAGTCAAAAGTATTTTCCGGAAGAGAAGCGCTAAAAAAGGAAATTTTAAAAAGCTCCCCTGGGTACAGGAGAAAATCTTAAAGCACCAGGACGATCATACGATAAAGAAAGCCGCTTTTGAAACCTTTGCCGTGTATTATAAACGCCCCTATGAATTGTTGCATACATACAGGGAAATTTTCGAAAGGGAGATTTACCGGTTTACGACAGATAGGTCTTCACCTGTCATTGTTGACTGCGGCGCCAACATCGGCCTAAGCGTTTTGTATTACAAACAACTTTTTCCGGCAGCCCATATTCTTGCCTTTGAACCGGATGAAAACAACTTCCAACTTCTGTCAAAAAATATTGCTGCCAACAAACTAGTGAACGTCACCCTGCGCAAAGAAGCGATCTGGAACAAATCGGGTAAGATTTCATTTTCTGCCAATGAATCAGAGGCCAGTCATATCAGCAATGATGAATCGGCTGGTAACCTTGTTGATTCCGTTCGACTGAAAGATGTTTTGGAAACAAAAGAAAAAATTGATCTTTTAAAAATTGATATTGAAGGTGCGGAGTGGGAAGTGATGCAGGATTGTGCACAAAGTTTACAATCTGTAAAAAACCTGTTTCTGGAATACCATGGAAAAGCGGATGATACCCACAAATTGGTGGACCTTTTACAGATTGTAAAAGATGCTGGTTTTTCAGTTTACATTAAAATGGCAGCCGACCAGATGCAGCATCCTTTCGTAGAAAAAACACTTCCGCTACCGTATGATGTTCAGCTAAACCTATTTTGTTATCGCTAGTTTTTATGGAACACCAACCTTTTATATCGGTCGTTATTCCCTGTTACAACGATGGGCAGTACCTTCCGGAAACGATTGAAAAACTTACCCTGCAAACTTACCGGCACTTTGAAATAATAGTAGTGAATGACGGCTCCAATGATCCGCATACACTTGAAGTTTTGAATTTTCTTACGCGAAAAGGAATCAATGTGCTGCATAAGGAAAATGGACGGATGTCATCGGCGCGGAATCATGGAGTCCAGCATGCCAAAGGCAACTTTATAGCAGCACTGGATTCCGATGATTATTTTGATCCTACATTTTTTGAAAAGGCCATAAAGATTCTGGCTGCAGAGCCTGAAACAGCTGTCGTTTCGAGCTATATTCAATTGTTTGGAGCGTATAAAAAACTGGCGAAGCCAAGAGGCGGTGATGCGTATAATTTTTTATTCTCGAACCAATGTCCTGCTTGTGCTATGGTTCGAAAATCCTGTTGGGATGAAGTGGGTGGTTACGATGAAGCCATGCGGTATGGTTACGAAGACTGGGAGTTTTACATACGCATTACACAGAAGGGCTGGAATGTTCATATCATTCCTGAAAAGCTTTTGTATTACAGGCAAACACAGAAATCAGTTCACAAGAACGACACCTTAACACACCGTCGGGAACTGGTGGATTATATTGTTACGAAACACAAAGATTGGTATTCGGATAAATTAAAAGAGCTGATCACCAACGATCAAATCGTTTACCGCAACAGCCGGGTTTCTTACCAGGTGATTGCTGAATTGTTCACGAACCGAATTACAAAAAAGTTCTCATAACAACAGGCTATCCGAAAATGAAAAATGCTTCCATTTAAAAAGAAGCATTTTTCATAATTAATTTTCTTTATTACTCTTAAGAGGCTTCAACTAGTTTTGCCCTGCTCTCTGATTCTTTTAGGTAAAATGAATAGGCTTTTTTAAGCCCTTCTTTCAGGGAAACCTTATGCTTCCACCCCAAGCCCTGCAACTTTGATGAATCCATCAATTTACGCGGCGTGCCATCGGGTTTTTCCGGATTAAAAACAATCTCCCCCGTAAAGCCAATCACATCTGCAATGGTTTCAGCCAGTTCACGGATTGTGACTTCTTCTCCGGTGCCTACGTTGACGAAACCCTTGTCGTTATAATTTTCCATCAGGAAAAAGCAGGCATCCGCCAGGTCGTCAACATACATAAATTCACGAAGCGGTTTCCCTGATCCCCATACTTCCACCTGTTGCAAACCATCCTTTACCGCTGCATCAAACTTGCGCAGCAGCGCCGGAACCACGTGCGAATTTTCGGGATGGTAATTGTCGCCTTGCCCATATAGGTTCGTTGGCATGGCCGATATAAAATTGCAGCCATATTGATCCCAATAGGCTTCGCACAACTTTATGCCCGTAATCTTGGCAATGGCATAGGGTTCATTTGTTTGTTCCAGTAAACCTGTCAGCAGGTATTCTTCCTTAATGGGTTGGGGTGCCAGTTTTGGGTAAATACAGGATGATCCCAGGAAAAGAAGCTTTTTGACATTGTTAACGTAAGCTGCATTGATAATGTTTGCCTCGATCATGAGGTTGTCGTATAGAAATTGAGCTCGGTAAACGTTGTTGGCATGAATGCCGCCAACTTTTGCAGCCGCCAGGAAAACATATTCCGGCTTTTCCGTTTCGAAAAACTGGTCAACAGCTTGCTGGTTACGCAGGTCCAGTTCTGCCGACGTACGGGTAAGGATTTGTTGATATCCTTCTGCCTTTAATTTTCGAACAATTGCCGAGCCAACCATTCCACGATGACCGGCGATAAATATCTTGCTGTTCTTTTCCATTTGTAATATGATTGCCTGCCAATACAGGCATGATTGGTTATACTAATATTTATGCAATACCGCGACGAAAATACTGTTCATCAGCTTGAATAACAAGACAAAAAGCAATAGAAAGGATAATCCAGTGTCAAAATTGCTATCAGTGGGTTCCCAATCCGTTCAGCTCTTTTAACTTTTGAAGGAACAACGCCATGCCCTTCTTTTTTTGTTCAGTCAAATCATAGCTGATGCACCTGGTATAGTACGATTTCAGATCGAATACAGGATACGGATTTTCGGCTACTACCTGTTCAATCTGCTGAATCCCTTCCCTGTTGGCATCGTTAAACTGCTGTTCAAAAGATGCCGGCAGTTTTTTATTGGCAATCCAGGCGGCAAAAACGAACGGCAAGCCGGTATGCTCTTTCCAGGCCTCCCCAAGATCATAAATGAATTTCGAATGCAACCGTTGTTCAAGTGCACGGTCACCAATGACAACACCTGCTGTTGTACCACCAATCTGCTTCCGGAAATCTTCACCTGAGGCATCAACAAGCGTAACGTTTTTTTTCCAGTACTCATTCAGCAAAATGCGGGCAAGGTTTACTGATGTGCGGGACTGGTAATCGAGCAATACGGTTTTTATCTCCTCCATGGGCACTTCGCTGAAAATACAAACCGAGGCTACGGCTCCTTCACTTCCGATGCAATAATCGCCTACCACATACCACTCGTCTAGCTTTAGCGTTGCCGCCACCGGTATCAGCCCTACATCCACTTCATCACTTATCAGCATTTGCGCAATCTTTGCCGGGTAATTTTCCACCAGTTCTATTTCATTGGCAATAGCATGATGACGAATTCCATATAACATCGGCTTTGCATTCAAATAGCTGACGGAGCCCACTCTTATCATCTTCAAATCCGTTAATTTTGAAGCGCAAAGATAACCGCGGATAAACCGGATTTCACTGGAACTATCGGATTGTCTGCTCCCAACTACCAACTATGGATTTAACTTCTCTCTCTGCTATTTCAGCCATTGATGGCCGCTACCGTAAGCAAGTACAACACCTCGATGATTATTTTTCCGAATATGCCTTGATGAAATACCGCGTATTGGTGGAAGTAGAATACCTGCTTTTTCTTGCGCAAAAAGGATTTTTCAAACTTGTTGCGGCCACTGAACAGGAATTGCACGCGATCAAAGAAAACTTTTCGCTGGAAGATGCGCAGGAGATCAAAACCATTGAACAAACGACCAATCATGATGTAAAAGCCGTAGAATATTTTATAAAAAACCGGCTAAAGGCAGTGGGCGAAGAGGCAATACTGGAGTGGGTGCATTTTGGCTTGACATCCCAGGATGTCAACAATACAGCCATTCCGCTTTCCTGGAAACATGCGTTGGAATACGAATACCTCCCAGCCCTGTTGAATCTGAACCGTGAAATACGTTTGTTGGCCGTAGATTGGAAAGAAATACCGATGTTGGCCCGAACCCATGGTCAACCGGCCAGTCCAACACGATTGGGGAAAGAATTCATGGTATTTGTAGAGCGGATTGAAAATGCCGTTGAGCAGATGCTTTCCATTCCTGTCAATGCAAAATTTGGTGGCGCAACGGGAAATTTTAATGCCCATTACATTGCGTTTCCCGAAACCGATTGGGTAAAATTTGCCAATGAATTTGTAGATGATGTGCTGGGATTGCAACGACTGCAGTTTACCACGCAAATTGAACATTACGATAACCTGGCAGCCTCTTTTGATGCCATGAAGCGCATCAACACGATTTTAATAGATTTCTGCCGCGATATTTGGACATACATATCCATTGACTACTTCAAGCAGAAAACCAGGAAAGGTGAAGTGGGTTCTTCCGCCATGCCGCATAAAGTAAACCCAATCGACTTTGAAAACGCAGAAGGAAACCTGGGTATAGCCAATGCTTTGCTTGAACACCTTTCTGCAAAACTGCCGGTTTCACGCCTGCAACGCGACCTAACTGACTCAACGGTTCTGCGCAACATTGGCGCTCCGGTAGCCCATATCACCATTGCTTTTCGTTCCATTGAAAAAGGGCTTGGAAAATTGGTGCTGAACAGCGAAAAGATTTATGTTGACCTGGATGAATCCTGGGCCGTGGTGGCAGAAGCCATTCAAACGGTTTTGCGACGGGAAAAATATCCCAACCCGTATGAAGCGTTGAAAGACCTGACAAGAGGCAATAAAGCGATCAATAAAACCGCGATGCACAATTTTATTGACAGCCTGGATGTTTCCGCCAAACTAAAAAAAGAATTAAAAGCCATCACGCCGCATAATTATACCGGCGTATATCCTGATTTCGAGGCTTAAAGACAGGCAGCTTTTCGGCGGGTATCGATGAGGTACTGGATCTTCCAGACACCTTGTAAGCGTACCAATTGAAACGAGTTCACGCCGCAATGGCTGAATGTACCATTGTAAAAAAACTGGTAAGGGGTCCAAGCGGTCGCCAGGGATGCATCTGTTTTGACAAGGTCAAACCGGATACGTTCATCGGCTGCATCTTTGGGTAATTTGCTGATCTGCTCAGCAAAAGCTGCAACCGATTCGTTTCGTATTCTACCCGAAGTTGTAATGGTTTGCAGGATGGCACTGTCGGCAAAACATTCCTGCAGGGCTGCCCGATCACTGTTTTTCATGGCCACAAACAATTTGTTGATTACAGCTTTCACCGAATCTTCGGCGCTTTGCGAAAAACCTTGCGAACACGCAAAGGATAAAATCAAAAACAAAAAGCATTTTTTCATTCGCGAAAGATAATTTTTTGTGCTTTTATCACAGCAAAAGAATGTTCAACCCACGGGAAAAAGGATGAAAGGATATTTTATCGTTTTGAAAAAATCTGCCAACAAAAATGCGACGATTGTACGTCGCATTTTTGTAAATGGATTCATTTCATAATTACAACTAACGCAATTCCTCACTGGTAAAAGCTAGGGGCAACAAACGGCTGGCACTGTCAATAACATAGACAGGTCCTTCCATTCCACCCAATATCAGTTGTACGGGATGTTTAACCCGCCCTTCAAATTCCTGCAGCGACTGCCGGCAAATGCCACAAGGCGAAATGGGATGGTCGCTTTTATGATTTTCGCTCCGGTAACTAATGGCAATGGTTTCAATCGGCACACGGGGAAAAAGCGAAGAAATGGAAGCCAGCAAAACCCTTTCGGCGCAAAGCCCAACAGGAAAAGAAGCATTTTCCTGGTTGCTGCCGGCTACAATTTCGCCGTTCGCCATTTTGGCCACAGCACCAACCTGGAAGTTAGAATACGGCGCATAGGCATTGGCAGTTACTTCCCTGGCTTCGCTCAGCAACCATTGTTGTTCTTCGGGCAGATCGGCAATGTTTTCATATACTTTGTAAGTGAATTCAAACGTTTTTTCTTTCATAGTGAAGCATTAAGACAAAAATGCCCCCGTCTAAGGCGGGGGCATCTAAAGGTAGGCTATTTTACTATATTAAACAATCGCTTCCAGCGGGGTCCGTTCTCGTAACTAAACCATATCAACCAGGCTTTCCCCACAATCCTGTCTTCCGGAACAAATCCCCAATAACGGGAGTCCTGAGAACCTTGCCGGTTGTCACCCATCATCCAGTAATAATTCAATTTAAACTGGTAAGAAGTTACTTCGGTACCATTCAGGAAAAACTTCCCGTCTCTTTGGTAGAACTCATTGTTTTCGTAAACGCGAATGGCTCGTTCATACACAGGATAGTTTTCTGGTGTCAGGTTCAGCACGGCACCTTTTTGGGGTACCCATATCGGCCCGAAATTATCTCTTGTCCAACCGTTATGATACTTATCGTAAGGAAAAACCGGTGAGCTGTTCGGGATCATCGGGTTTGGGATCACCTTAAAGCCCAGCTTTTCCATTTCCACTCTTGCATCTTCGGTAAGAATCATGTTGTATTCAAACGGCTTGTTGGTTTGCATAAATTCACCACGGTCCTGGTCAACATCGTACTGCTCCTTCATAGTGTAGGCATCCAGCGTTTGCCCGTTTGTGATCACGGTGTAATGAATCAGTGATTTTGGCGGATTGGCTTCCATTTTTCCATTTGCCCAAACCGTATTGTTGCGTACCATGATAGTATCGCCGGCAACTCCCACGCAACGCTTGATGTAATTGTCGGCTTTGTCAGGCGGATGAATGGCCAACGGGTATTGGCCCGGATGTTCAAGAACAAATTTTCGACCTACTTCCTCATTTCCGTTGCCCATCATACGGATAACATCGTAATAAGGCATCGCTGACTGGTAATCAGGCAAGTTGATAACCGTATCGCCTGCCGGGAAGTTAAACACCACCACATCACCTCTTTCCACCGGGGATGAAAACCAGCGGATATAAGGTAATTGCATAGCCGTTGTGTAGGACTTGCTGCTGGTACCCGGAATATAGTTATGAACAAACGGAATAGAAAGTGGTGTATTGGGAATACGTGGTCCGTAACTGAATTTGCTCACAAACAGGAAGTCATTCACTAGCAATGTTTTTTCCATTGAACCGGAAGGAATGGTATAGGCTTCGAAAACAAATGTCCGGATCAGTGTGGCTGCCACCACGGCAAAAATCGCGGCATCCACCCACTCACGCCAACCGGGTTTGAGATAACGTCGTAAACCTTCCGGGCCTATATACCGTACCTTTTCGGAGTAGCCCAGGTAAGGAAAATAGAACGGTGCAGCCAGCGCCGCCAGCGTATGATCACCCAATGAAAAACGGCCGAACAATTTCACCCATTCAATAAAAATACCTGGTGTAATAAACCAGCCAACCACCGGAATGGCTTGCCAGAATACCCAATGTTTGGGACGCTTTGCCAGGTCCTGCATCAGCCAGGTATTGTAAAATGGAATGTATGCTTTCCAGGACGCAACACCAGCCTTTTGAAACATCTTAGCCAAACCAAAAGAAGGAAGAAAAACGAGCAGGAAGGAAATCAGGTAAACAATCAGAACGTGTGAAAGCGGCATTCGTGTGTGTTTAAAACGGACAAATTTATTATTTTAAGTGGTGTATTTTACGATTGCAAACGTCAAAATTCAGGTGCATGGCACAAAACCGGCATCGGGTACAGCGAAACGCGATTTTTGCCGTATGAATTTTTACTTTTGCCAAATCATTAAACACCCGCTGATACGGTAACAAGTTGGCTGCAGCAATGTATAAAAAGTTTTTCTGTTCTGCTGTGCCAATACCGATTCTTAACGTTTATGCAAAACTTTAGCATCCGGCAAATCGAACTTCTGACAGGCATAAAATCGCATACCCTGCGCATCTGGGAGCAGCGTTATGATTTTTTCAAGGCCCAGCGCAAAGAAAGCAACATGCGTTTTTATACCAATGAAGACCTGAAAAAGCTGCTTTGTATTTCCTTTCTTTATCACAATGGTTGGAAGATTTCAAAGATAGCTGCGCTATCTGACCAGCAAATCCAGGAGGAAGCCGATAAAACAGACATCAATCTGTCCAATTACAATACGGCCATTCAACACTTGCTGAAAGCGGCTATCGATTTTAATGAAGCTGCTTTTGTAACTAAACTGAATGAACTGGCAGAAATTATCGGTTTTGAGAAACTGATTACCGATATCTGTTATCGTTATATGCACCGGGTTGGACTGCTTTGGGATACCAGCAAGATCATTCCTGCACAGGAACATTTCTCCAGTTATATCATACAGAACAGGATCATCAGCGAAACGGAAAAATTCAGCGCTTCACAAAACGGCGACCCGGAAATCGTTGTCTTTTGTCCGGAAAATGAATTTCACGAACTGCCGCTCCTTTTTGTCAACTATCTGCTGCGGAAGAATGAATGGCGTGTCCTTTACCTCGGTGCAAATGCAGGCCTGAAAGAAGTGCAGGAAGCTGCAAAAATTAAAGGCGTTCAATACCTCTACCTTCACCTTATTACCAATTTTACCGGCTTCAGCGTGGATGATTATTTTGAAACGCTTCGAAAATCCTTTCCTGACAAGATTATTCTTGCCTCCGGCAAGGGCATCGAACAAAGCCAGCGCAATTTTGTGCAGTTTCACCTGCTGCGCCGCGATGATGAAATTTACCGGTTTATCGAAAAACGAAAACCGGGGAACGATTGATTCCCCGGTGAAAGGTTTTGAATTTACGCTTTGGGCAATACGTAATTTTTTACATCTTCCAGCGAAATGGTTTTGCCGGAAAGAATCACAAGGCGCTCCACAACATTGCGTAATTCGCGGATGTTCCCTGTCCAGTTGTATTGCTTCAACGCTTCCATTGCTTCTGGCTGTATTTCTTTTGCAGCTACACCATAGTCATCGCAGATTTCTTCCAAAAACGAAGTGACAAGAAGAGGAATATCTTCTCTCCTGTCGTTCAATGATGGCACATGAATAAGGATAACGCTTAATCGGTGATACAGATCGAGGCGGAAGGTCTTCTCCTCGACTTCTTTTAAAAGATCCTTGTTGGTAGCTGCTACTACCCGCACATCGACACTGATATCCTTATCGGCTCCTACACGGGTGATTTTCCCTTCCTGCAAAGCACGAAGCACTTTTGCTTGGGCAGAAAGGCTCATATCGCCAATCTCGTCGAGAAACAGCGTACCGCCGTTGGCCTGTTCAAATTTGCCAATGCGTTGCTTTATAGCTGATGTAAACGATCCTTTCTCGTGACCGAACAATTCGCTTTCGATCAATTCGCTGGGAATGGCCGCACAGTTCACTTCCACCAACGGGTTTTCCGCACGGTTGCTTTTTTCATGGAGCCATCGGGCAACCAGTTCTTTCCCCACACCATTCTCTCCGGTTATGAGTACACGGGCTTCTGTAGGAGCCACTTTTTCAATAGTTTCTTTGATCTGAACAATCGGTGCCGACTCACCAATCATTTCCTGTACGCGGAGTGCTTTGCGCTTTAGACGTTTTGTTTCACTTACCAGCGTTTTACGCTCCATTGCATTACGAATCGTAATGAGAAGGCGATTCAGGTCTGGTGGCTTTTGAATAAAATCGTAGGCGCCCTTTTTTACAGCTTCCACTGCGGTTTCAATATTGCCATGCCCGGAAATCATGATGATGGGAACATCAGGGTTGATTTCAACCGCCTTTTGCAAAAACTCCAGGCCATCAATCTTTGGCATTTTAATGTCACAGAGAACAACATCAAAAGTTTTTTCTTTGAACTTGTTCAGGCCTTCTTCGCCATCCACTGCTTCTTCAATCTTGTACCCTTCAAACGAAAGAATTTCAGATAGGGTTTTCCGGATAGACTTTTCATCATCAATAATCAGGAGGGTCGCCATGCTTTAATTTAAGAGGGCAAATGTAGTGTACGCAACGGTACAATGCTGTAAGCTGTCGGGTAAAATTCGGAAAGATAAAAAATGAAGTGTACTGGAAAATACTTAGGAGAAATAATCAGAAGATTAAATGAGCTAATGGTAAACCTGTAAAAGAAAAAAGGCCGGATAGAAATCCAGCCTCGTGTAAAATCCAATATCCTATGAAAAACCGAGACAAAGATGCATTGCCTATTTCACAATTCCTAACATTTTTGAAAAAATATTTTTTTCCTTATGTATTGAAAATGAAAAAGTTGTGTTTTTCAACACAACTTTTTCCGAAAAATACCCTATTTGGGGTATCCTATCTACAAATTGATAATGATCATTTTTTCAAATACATCACCTCTTGCACGAGCTTAATGGTGCGGGGAACATCAGGCAAAGCAGCCGCCACCAGGTTGGGTGCATAGTGAAGCGGAGCATCGGCTGCAGTGATGCGACGGATTGGTGCATCCAAGTAATCAAACCCTTCTTTTTGAATGCGATAAGCAAGTTCGGAGGAAACGGAAGCAAACGGCCACTGCTCTTCAACGATCACCAGGCGGTTGGTTTTTTTTACACTTTCCAGTACCGTCATCCAATCCAAGGGGCGGATGGTGCGCAAATCAATCACCTCAGCGCTAACGCCTTCTTTTTCCAACTCCGCAGCAGCACCAAGGGCTACCTTCATCATTTTGTTGAAAGAAACAATGGTCACATCCTTTCCTTCTTTCTTCACATCAGCCTTACCGAGTGGAATGTAATATTCTTCCTCCGGCACTTCGAATTTCTCACCATACATCAGTTCACTTTCCATGAACATAACCGGATCTTCTTCATAACGGATGGCTTGCTTCAGCAGTCCTTTTCCATCATAGCCATTACTTACCGATACTACTTTCAACCCGGGAATGTTTGCATACAATGCTTCGAATGCAGTGGAGTGTTGTGCGCCCAATTGTCCGGCCGACCCGTTGGGACCCCGAAAAACAATGGGACAGGTGATTTGTCCGCCACTCATGGCGAGCATTTTCGAAGCGGTGTTCAGGATCTGATCAAGCGCCAGTACGGCAAAGTTCCAGGTCATGAATTCTACCACCGGACGAAGACCGTTCTGCGCGGCACCAACACCGATGGCCGCAAAACCCAATTCGGCGATGGGTGTATCAATTACCCGCTTCGGGCCAAATTCAGCCAGCATACCCTGGCTTACTTTATACGCTCCATTGTATTCGGCAACTTCTTCACCCATTAAAAAAACTCTGTCGTCCCTGCGCATTTCTTCGCTCATGGCTTCACGCAAGGCTTCCCGGAAAGTGATTTGTCTCATTCTTTTTTCAATTGAAAGGTGGGCAAAAATAGCAGACAACCATCAATTTACCTAAAAATGAAAAGGCCCTGCAGTAGAAGGCGTTAAGGTTTTTAAAGGTTCCATCATTATTGATAAAACAAAAGCTAAGAATCAATTACTGGCAAAGGCTTTGCAAACACAGATCAACATGGATTGGACACAAGCGGTTGGATTGTTTGCGGGAATATGCACGGCTTCGTCACTTTTACCGCAATTGATCAAAACTATTCGGGAAAAAAAGGCAGAGGATATTTCGAAACTGATGTTGTTTGTTTTAATGACAGGTGTGGCAACCTGGGTTGTTTATGGCATTTTACGCAAGGACCTTCCCATCATCATCACCAATACTTTTTCATTGCTACTAAACATTTGCATGGTTATTCTGCGATTAAAGTACAACCGGTGATCAATCTTTTTGAAGAGAATAGTTTCCGCAGCCAGAAACCAGGAGAACAAGCGAGGATACCAGCATAAATAGGACAGTGGTCATCTGCTCAAATGTTTGTCTCCAGTGAACCATCACCAACGCAACTAAAAAATTGAAAACCATCACCAGGGCGGCCCAGCGAACCTGCCAGCCAATCAAAAACAAGACGCCTGCTATTGCCTGGGCATAAACCGAAACAATGGCGGAAACCAATGGCAATGGAAACTGGTGGTCAGCCAGGAAGGCTTCAAAAGTTTTCATATGATGCCAATGCAGAATATTGTCCTGAACTCCGTAAAGAAGGCGAATGCCTAAAAACACCCGAAGAATCAAAAGTCCGGCATCTGTATTTTTCCCAAAAAGAGTAAACATTACCCGGTCAAGATAAATGGCTTGATTCATCTTATCAAACCATCCATAAAAAAAGGCTGCAACCTGTGCAGCCTTTTTTTATGGAATAAAATTTTTAAACCCTTTCAATTACCATGGCACTGGCACCGCCACCGCCGTTGCAGATACCTGCCGCACCTATTTTACCATCTTTCTGTTTTAATATGTTGATCAGGGTTACAATGATTCTGGCGCCGCTGCATCCCAGGGGATGCCCCAGTGAAACCGCTCCCCCATTTACATTCACTTTAGCCGGATCCAGGTTCATGTTCTTTGAGTTGATGATCCCAACCACGCTAAACGCTTCGTTCAATTCAACATAATCCACATCGCTCATTTGCAAACCGGCTTTTTTCACTGCCAAGGGAACAGCCACGCTGGGTGTGGTTGTAAACCAGGTTGGCTCCTGTTCTGCATCGGCATAACCGCGAATAACAGCAATTGGTTTTATACCCATACTTTCCGCTTTTTCCTGGCTCATCAACACCAATGCCGCGGCGCCGTCATTCATAGTGCTGGCATTGGCGGCTGTTACCGTTCCCTCCTTACCAAAAGCCGGTTTCAAGTCAGCAATCTTATCAAATTTTACATTCCAGGACTCTTCGTCTTTGTCTATAGTTACATCACCCTTTTTGGAAGGTATCACTACCGGAACAACTTCGTCGGCAAAGCGGCCTTCGTTCCAGGCAGCCTGGCTGCGCTGGTAACTTTCAATGGCAAACGCATCCTGTTCTTCGCGGCTGATTTTATTTTCTGCGGCGCAGATATCGGCTGCACAACCCATAGCAAAATTGGAATAACAATCTGTCAGGCCGTCTTTCTGTAAGCCATCTATTAGGGCCGTTTCGCCGTATTTGTTCCCCCATCGCAGGTTGGGAACATAAAAAGGCACAGCGCTCATGTTTTCCATGCCACCAGCTACCACAACATCTGCATCACCCAGCAAAATACTTTGTGCCCCCTGCATAATGGCTTTCATACCGCTAGCGCAAACTTTATTTACTGTGGTGCAAACAACTTTATCGGGAAGCCCGGCTGCTTTGGCGGCCTGGCGGGCCGGCGCCTGGCCAAGGTTGGACTGGATGACACAACCCATTAATACTTCATCTACGTCATTTGGGGAAACCCCTGCTTTTTCCAAGGCCGCTTTGATGGCTACAGCGCCCAATTGCGGGGCAGGAACGTCTTTCAGCGCACCGCCAAAAGAACCCATCGGGGTACGAACTGCGGAAACAATATAAACGGATTTATTCATATAGCGATTTGTTTAGCGTGGCAAAGATAAACGTAGATAGCATGGTTTTTTTGGTGAAAAAGAATCTGCTTGTTGCTGTTGTTGGACCAATGTTGAATGAATTCAACCTTCTTAGTATTAACCATCTTATGAAATCGTCCGCATCCCCTTTTAGTTTTGCAGCATGAACGATTTTGATTCTACTCTGTCTAGTGATGCCAAAGCCATTCTTGGTTTGCAATTGCCAACCGATCCGCGGTGGGTAAACCTGGCACAAATGACACTGGAAGAAATTCTGACCGATCATGCCTATTGCGAGCAAAAAGCAGCGACAACCTGCATTTCTCTCATTCAACGGTACAATCAAAAAGAAGAACTGGTATCGGCCCTCGCTCCTATCGTAACAGAAGAATGGGGACATTTCCGGCTCGTATTGGCCGAATTGAAAAAGCGGGGTTGGAAACTCGGCAAACAACGTCGCGATGATTATGTGAACGCACTGATCCAATTTTGTCAAAAAGGTGGTTCGGAAGAAGGCCGGTTTCTAGACCAGCTCCTTTTAATGGCCATGATTGAAGCCAGGAGTTGCGAACGCTTTAAGCGCCTCAGCGAAGGTTTAGATGATACGTACCTGTGCAAATTCTACCGCCGCTTTATGGAAAGTGAGGCCGGCCACTATACACTTTTTATCGACCTGGCAGAAAAGTATATCGATAAAGAAAACGTACGCCGCCGCTGGCAGGAATGGTTGGTGTATGAAGCTGAAGTCATTCAAACGTTACAACCTCGCGGCGACCGGATGCATTAAGAAGTATAATGTCAAAACCTGATTCACGGCTCAAATTAATCATATCATTTGTTTTGACTAATTATATACCATTCTGAAAAAATGATATCTCCCTTTGCAGGTCTAAAAACGGTGCCTGCTGTTGAAGTGCAAACGTCTTCTCATACGATTTTTTCAGAAACTGCTTGTGCTGCGATGAAGAAGGATTAAATGCCCGGTGCTGGAAAGCCAGGTTGATGGTATGGATCTCTTCCATAAGGCTTTTTGTCTTTTCATCCATGCAGGCATCTACCAGTTTTTCCCAAACATATTGCGTGGCAAAATAGTTGGGATGCACAAGGTCTTCAGCATAAAACCGGTAATCCCGCAAGTCGTCGATTACAAGTTCATATGCCGGGAAATAAAACAGGCGTTCAAATTTATCTACGAGGTGATGAACGGCCTGGATCAAACCAGCCTTGCTGCGATTGTTTTCCACCACGCCCTCCCGCAGGTGCCGAACAGGACTGATGGTAAAAATTATTTTGAGTCTGGCGTTAAAGTGAAACAGCCGGTGAATTATATTATCCAATACCCTAAGCACATCTTCCGGTTGCAGCAGCTTTCGGGAAAACCAGTCGGCTGGTGCTTTGTGATTGTTGGCTGCTACCGAACTGACAATTGCATTAGTTGCTTTTTCTGTTAGTGTATATACCCATGAAGACCCCAAGGTGATTATAAGGTAATCGCTTTCTTGTAAAAATTGATGGGCCGTTGAAGTGGAGGTATTGATCTTATCCAATGCCTCTTCTGCTTTAATGCCGGAGAAACGGCTGTGGTGTTTCCAGCTATGCCAGCCTTCGTTGTAATGAAACAAATCTTCTTGATGAAAAACTCTATTTTCAATATAATCTGTCAGCGCTTCAGCCACACTAACCGGGTTGAATAAAATGCCATTTGGATTCTGTAGAGTGGTAAACTTGAACCGGTCGAGTTTCTCCCCGATATTTTCGGTAAAACAGGAACCCATCAGCATAAGTTTTTGCTTGTGCGTGATGGGATGCGGTAATTTTTTTATCGGGAACTCAAATCGAAACTTCATTTAAACACGAATTTTTACAAGAATTACACGAAGATCTCTTTGGCCAGTTGCAGGCTCTTTTTATAGGCTTCCCTGTTGATGGGAATCGCTTTATTATTTTCCTGCAGAGAGGAAACAATCCATTCCGTATTCATGTTTCCCACCAGGCTATTACCGGCCATAGGGCAACCACCGATCCCCAGCAGCGCTCCATCAATGCGGGTACATCCGGCATTGAGTGCCGCTTCCAGTTTCGGCTTCCAGTTGTCGGGTGTGGAGTGCAAATGAACACCAAAGCTTGTAAGCGGAAAATGCGGGATCAGTGTTTGCAAGGCAAATGAAATTTGCTCTGGCGTAGCCAGGCCAACCGTATCGGCCAGCGAAATAATGCTGACACCTTTTTCCACCATTTTTTCTGCCCATAGCAATAAAATTTCTTCGTTGTACGGATCGCCGTAAGGATTTCCAAAGCCCATACTGAGGTAGACAACAAGCGTTTTCTTTTGCTGTTCGCAGAGTGCCTGGATCGCATCTACACGGCATACACTTTCTTCCATTGAACTGTTTGTATTCCGCTGCTGAAAGGTTTCCGAAATAGAAAATGGAAAACCCAGGCAGGAAATTTCATCATAGTGTACGGCCTCTTCTGCTCCTCGTTCGTTGGCAACAATAGCCAGCAGTTTTGAGTTAGTTTGCGAAACCTTTAATCCCCTGATGACCTCTTTGGTATCAGCCATCTGCGGGATCGTTTTTGGCGAGACAAATGACCCGAAATCAATCGTATCAAACCCTACCTGCAATAAGGAATTGAGATAAGCAATCTTTTTTTCTGTGGGTATAAGGTGTGGCCACCCTTGTATGGCGTCGCGGGGACATTCAATTACCTGGATGAAATTGTTTTCCTTCATGAAAAATCATTTAGCAAACAACCGTTGTTTCATGGCCTCATAGAGAATCATGCCAGTGGCTACAGAAACATTCAGCGATTCAAAATCATTGGCCATCGGAATCTGGAAGCGTTCATCACTTGCTTTCAATAAAGCCGGATAAATGCCCTTTTCTTCACTGCCCATGATAATGGCAGCAGGAAAGGTAAAATCGATATTGAAAATAGATGTTTGTGCTGTCATTTCACTGGCCAGGACCTTTATGCCATTCAGGTGCAATTCATCCACTGCTTTGAGTAAACTCCCCACCCGGCAAACAGCTATTTTTTCCAATGCTCCGGCAGACGTCAGGATGGCATCTTCATTCAGCATGCCTACACCTTTTTCAGGGATGATAATCGCCTGCACGCCTGTACAAAGCGCGGTTCGTGCAATACCACCAATGTTGCGGATATCCGTTATCCCATCCAGGATCAAGAAGAGAGGCGTTTCGCCTTTTTCCACCACAAATGAAATTACTTCCTGCAAATCCTGGTAGTGAACCCGTGAGAGCATGGCCACACAGCCTTCATGCTCACCAACATTGAAACTGTTTAATTTGGCCGCAGGCACCTTGTTGACAGGAACCTTTTGTTGCACGGCCAGTTGGCTTATTTCGGTGAGTTCTTTTCCGCCGCTGTCGTTTTGCAGGTAAATGCGCTCCAGCGCCATCCCCCCTTTCAACGCCTCTTTTACGGCCCGGCGGCCAATAACAAGAGAAGACTTCTTCGGCCGCTGTTGTGATCTGAATTGTTTCAACTGAATATTATTTTTTGATTCGCCTGTCAAAAGTAAAGGGCTCTACTTCTATAATGCGCACATTTCTGAAATCCGGGTGTAAGGGATTCAGGAGAAAGTTGTATTCAGAGGGAACAATCACCGAAGGGAGACGCAGGGCCAGGTGTTTCTGCAGTTGCCGTGTACCCCATTCTTTCACTTCTGCCGGAGAGGGCACATCCTGCCAGCCTGCTGGCAAATCTTTTGGGGTAAAAACAGCCCAGCTATCATTCGGTATCTCGTAGGCGGTAAACGAAAGATTGGGATTCATTTCATCGATAGACACATTAGCGGCATATTCCAGCACGCAAAGCGATTTGGCTCCGGAAGCGTATATACAAGGTTGGCCAATATTATTCCACCGGCCTCCGTGCAACTTTGCCCCCTCTCCTGTCAGTTGGCGGGCAAATTTTGTGCTTCCCAAATGGTAAACAATCATCAGCTATACACTCCGTATTCGATTCTTCCAATAAGGTGGCGCACTTCTTCTATGCCGTAGAGTGTATCAATGAGGCTTAACGGCGTAATGCCACCGAGGGCCCTGTTTTCTTTTTTCATCCAGGTATTGAACTTCTGGCGATCGCCAAAAACTTCATAGCCGTACGAATAAAGATCGGCCAGCAGAAAGATCCGTTCGCTGATGTATTGATCGAATTTTGCCTTGCCTTTTTTCCCATGAAGTGTGGCTTTGGCCACATTCAATAAAGTTGCCAGTGTATCATAATCCAGTTCGGCGCCGTTTTTCAGGTTTTCCAGTTCTTCTTTGGAGACCCCCTCTTTAATGGCATCGATCTTGTCAAATGAGTTCCATTGATAGACCGGAATTACTTTTGCCCGCTTGGAAGAAACCCTGGTAAGCGGGTTCAGGGTCTGGTACACCACGGCTGCTTCTTTTGCCTGCATAGTTTAATTTTATACTAAGATAAGTATATTTTTTGACACCTTCCGTAACGGCACAAAAAAGGGCTGCAACGCAACCCTTTTCGTTTATCGGATACCGAAGGCTTTTTTCACCTTGGCAACATAATCGAGTTTTTCCCAGGTAAACAGCTCCACTTTTTTCTTGATGGTTTTACCATCCGGAGAAAAGAATTCTTTTGTTACAACTTCGGGTTTACGACCCATGTGGCCATAGGCAGCGGTTTCGCTGTAAATAGGTGTGCGCAGTTTCAGGCGTTGCTCTATAAAGTAAGGACGCATATCGAAAATGCTTTCCACCGTCTTGGCAATTTCACCATCTGTCATGTCAACCTTAGCCGTGCCGTATGTATTCACATAAATACCCATTGGCTGGGCTACCCCAATGGCATACGATACCTGAACAAGCACTTCATCACAAACTCCGGCAGCTACCAGGTTTTTGGCAATGTGCCGGGTAGCATAGGCTGCCGAACGGTCAACTTTAGAAGGATCTTTTCCGCTGAAAGCGCCACCGCCGTGAGCACCCTTGCCACCATAGGTATCAACGATGATCTTGCGGCCGGTAAGACCTGTATCGCCGTGCGGACCCCCAATCACAAACTTACCAGTTGGGTTGATGTGATACTTGATCTGGTCGTTGAACAGTTTTGCGTATTTTTTATATTTTGACTTGACACGGGGGATCAGGATCGAGATGATATCTTTATTGATACGCTCCTGCATTTTGGCTTCTGTATCAAAATCATCATGCTGGGTAGAAATTACAATGGCATCAATCCGCATGGGGCGGTTGTTATCATCATATTCCAGCGTAACCTGGCTTTTTGCATCCGGACGAAGGTATTTGATCTGCTTATTTTCACGGCGAAGGGAAGCCAGCTCCTGCAAAAGCTTATGTGCCAGGTCAAGTGCCAGCGGCATATAATCTTCTGTTTCTGCTGTAGCATAGCCAAACATCATACCCTGGTCACCAGCACCCTGCTCTTCTTTTTTCTTACGGTCAACACCCTGATTGATATCGGATGATTGCTCGTGAATGGCCGAAAGCACTCCACAGGAGTTGGCTTCAAACATGTATTCGCTTTTGGTATAACCAATGCGGCGAATGACCTGGCGGGCAATTTCCTGCACATCGAGGTAAGCTTTTGATTTGACCTCACCTGCCAATACTACCTGACCGGTTGTAACAAGCGTTTCACAAGCAACTTTTGAATTAGGGTCAAACGCCAGGAAATGATCAATAAGGGCATCGGAAATCTGGTCGGCAACCTTGTCGGGATGGCCTTCTGAAACACTTTCAGATGTAAATAAATAAGGCATTCAGTGAAGTTTAGATTTGTGGTTTGGTAAGTTTTTCTTCCTGTGAAAAAATGAAAATCGGGTGCAAATATAAGCACCCGATTACATTATAAGTTGGAATAAATTATGCGCAAGCGAAGGCGTGATGCAGGATTGGGATGGTTAACACCTGCCAGCACAACCCGGCCGGCCGCAATATTGGACAGGTTCGTTATGGAAACATATTGCCCAATGGTTTTGGCAAAAAGCGTACTGCGCAACGGTGCATACAAACGCAGCGTATCGTTTCGATCATTGCGGGTAACAATACTTTGTAAATAGCGGGTTATGTTGAAACGGTAACTGTTATCGTTTCGCAGGGTGCCGCCAAATTGGGAGAGATTCAGTGATCCGGAAGCTTCGATCTGGATATCCTGGCTGAACAAAAATGCAGTATCCGTGGGCCCTTTATGATCAAGCAACAACCGGTTTGGAACAGTAAAAATATTTTCTGCGGCAGAAGGTAGTTTTACCGCAATCAGTTCTGCACGATGAATAATCTTATTTGGAAAAGTACTGAGGCCGGGAGCAGAAATGGCCACATACGACCCTTGGGGAGCGGATTGAATATACAATTGATCCGAATTGGTCTTAGCCAGATTTGCCAGGTACTCCCCACCTGCCGTCCGCCGAATGGAATTGGCCTGGCTATACGTCAGGTGCTGAAAAACGGCTGACGAAGTATCCTTCACACCGTCTTTTGTGTAGCGGTAATAAACCGTTAAGGAAGACACTGTGTTGCCAGGATTGAAATAAGACAATACGCCGGGACCACTAACATCTGTAGTTTTTACAGCCAATCCACGGAACAGGGTTCGGAAAAGCGAATCGCTTTTGTACCCGCCATTACCGGTAGTATCAAATTGTGCAAGCTTTTGTCCTAACGAATTGGAAAGCTTTATGCGCAACACATTCACCAGTTTTGTGGTATCTCTTTTCTGGATCAGCGTGATGGTATCTTTAAACTGTGACGGTGTAAAAGTGGTGGTTCCTAAAACTGGACCGGTGGTAAATCCGGATTGATCATAACGATAAAGTGTTGTATCGTTAAAGCCATTATCCTGAAGAATTTCTGCCACATCAACATTTACCCGGCTGCTTCCGCTAGCTGTATCACCATATGACCCGGCATATGCCAATGTCAGGAAAACCGAATCAATGCCAAGTACAGAATCTTTATTATAAAACGGAGAAGCATTGTACACCCGGCTGCTTAGATTAAAATACATATCCGCAGTGGTGGTACCAAAAACCGGATCGTTGATTTTACCAAGGGCCATGTTCTCGCTGATCAGGTTACGGCTGGAATCATTAAACGGATAATAACTCGCCTGAAGTTCCAGTGTTGTATCGAATGTATTTACATTATCAACAACCGGTAACAGTTCATCGCCTAGTTCTGTGGGCTCATTTAGTTTTGTGCAGGAGTAAAGAAAAAAAGCAAATCCAAACGGAAGAAGAGCGGCCAAAACTTTGAGCTTCACATCCAACAATTAATCTGTGAGTAGATAAAATTACTTGCTCGCAAGATCGCCATACAGTTGTAAATAGTCTGTTAAATCAGATTCTTCATTATAGGGTAACGTCTTCTTGCCTTTCACTTTCGCGAACTCTTCAACCAGCTTTTTGTCGGGGCTATCTGAACCAAAAGTGATGGCATCGGCATACGTAGCGCCAATCCGCATCAGGGACTGGTTGTTGGCATCTTTAAAAGGTTCAAAATCCTTGTCTTTTAGCATGGTGCCAATCTGTGCTTTTTTCAGGAAATCCGCTTCCAGCTTTTCTTTGAAGGTTGTTTGCCCAATGGTATAAATAACTTTGCTGTGTGCAAAGACAGGCTCTTTTTTATACACCGTTTTCAGGTACATAGGAATCAGGCCAGTCATCCATCCACTGCAGTGAATGATATCAGGAGGCCAGCCGAATTTTTTTACCGTTTCCAAAGCGCCTTTACAGAAAAATACGGTCCGCAAGCCGTTGTCATCAAACCAGCTTTCATTCTCGTCCGTAAAAATATGTTTGCGCTTAAAAAGGTCTTCGTTGTCCAGAAAATATACCTGCAAACGGGCATTGGGAAGGGATGCCACTTTGATCTGTAAAGGAAAATCTTCGTTATCGATAGAAATGTTGATACCTGAAAGACGCACCACCTCATGCAGGCGGTGACGACGTTCGTTAATAGCACCAAAGCGTGGCATAATGCAACGGACTTCAAATCCGCCATCATTCGCTTTGATTGCCAGCTTATTTACTACTTCTGAAAATTCGGTCAACTCGAGGTAAGGAGACATTTCGTTGGCAATAAATAAAATTCTTTTCTTTGCTGACATTTATACGTGTTTTAGATAAAACAGAAAGGTTGCAAAGGTAAGCATTTATTTTTGTTCGGTATCATTTACACGTTGCTAAACCACCGGCATGATTCTTTTCAAACAGGCAGCCAGCCTTTCGCACTATCTATTTCAGCACCAACAGGAAGGGAAAACCGTAAGTTTCGTTCCCACTATGGGCGCCCTGCACGATGGCCACCTTTCCTTGTTGCAAATTGCAGGCAGCGAAAGCGACCTGGTTGTCTGCAGCATTTTTGTAAACCCGACACAGTTCAACAATCCGGACGACTTTTCTAAATACCCTATCACCATTGAAAAAGACATTGAACAGCTCCATAAAGCTGGTTGCGATGTCTTGTTTCTGCCATCCAAGGATGAAATTTACCCGTCAGGCTACCTTGCAAAAAACTATGCATTGGGAACATTGGAGACAGTCCTGGAAGGACAATACAGGCCCGGACATTTCCAGGGCGTATGCCAGGTGGTGGACCGGCTGTTGGAGATTGTTAATCCGGATAAACTTTTTTTGGGCCAGAAAGATTACCAGCAATGCCAGGTCATACAAAAAATGCTCTCCCTCACCAACCGGCAGGATGTTGTTTTGATTACAGCCCCTACCATTCGTGAAGCAGATGGATTGGCCATGAGCAGCCGCAACCTGCGGCTGAGCCCTATGCAAAGGGCAAAGGCGCCTGCACTTTACGATGCTTTGCAAAAGGCCAAACAGGAATTAGCGCATCAGCCTTTGGAAGCCATCAAGAAAAATGCTGAACAGGCCCTAACAGCAAAAGGGTTTAAGGTTGACTATTTTGAAATTGCCGATACGGGCACTCTCCTCCCGGCTAAAAGTCCCTCTCAATCCCTGATTGCATTGGTTGCAGCCTCCCTCGATGATATCCGCCTGATCGACAACCTGCCACTCAATTAACATTCACTTTGCGTACCCTGCCTAACTTTGCACCTGCTATGAACATTTCTGTTTTAAAATCAAAGGTTCACAGGGCTGTAATTACGGAAGCTAACCTGCACTATGTAGGTAGCCTGACACTGGATGAAGACCTGATGGATGCCGCTAATTTCATTGAGAACGAAAAAGTAACCGTTGTGAATGTCAACAATGGCGAACGTCTCGATACCTATCTCATCAAAGGAAAGCGGGGTTCCGGTGTTTGTTGCCTTAACGGACCGGCTGCCCGCAAAGGCATGACTGGTGACGTGGTCGTGATTATTTCATATTGCTCTCTCCCGTTTGAAGAAGCTAAAACATTTAAACCTTGGATTGTGTTCCCAAAGGATGGAAACAAGCTATAGACCATTACAAAAAGAAATATGTAAGTTGGACGCCACGCATTTCAATTCACTTTATCTACAATTGATTGGAAGACTTAGCTGAAGATTGGAATCTGGAACACAATAACATCAGCGTTCACCATTCCTTGTTCGTCTGTTCGGTATTCAATTCCTATCTTCACCCCGCATGAAAAAACCCGTTGTAACCATATTGCAATACGTTTTTTTTCTGGGACTGGGAATACTATTTGTCTGGCTCTCGGTTCGTAAGATCAATGAATCGGAATGGTTTCAAATAAAGGAAGCGCTGCAAAGAGCAAGGCTTTGGCTGATCATTCCCGTTAGTGCCATGCTGCTACTCAGTCACTACAGTCGTGCCTTGCGTTGGCGTATCCTGATGGAGCCAATGGGTTACCACCCGTCAAAGTTCAACACGTTTGCAGCTGTGATGATTGGCTACCTGGTGAATGCCGGTGTACCCCGTTTGGGTGAAGTGGTAAAATGCACCCTGCTGGCACGGTACGAAAAAGTAAGGGCTGACCGATTGGTTGGAACCATCGTCATGGAACGGGCAGTTGATGTCATTTGTTTGTTTGTTGCCTTTATGGCGGCGCTTATTCTCCAAGGTCATATTGTAGGCGATTTTGTTTCCTCTTTGTTTGGCAACTTTTTTCAAAATGGTGCCGGCCAAACTTCGGTTGGCAAAATCCTGCTTTATGCCGGAGGGTTTTTTCTATTTCTTCTGTTGCTTTATATCCTGCTGAAACGATTTGGTCATATCGACGCTGTTGGAAAAATTAAAGAAATCATTACCGGTGTTTTGCATGGGCTCACCAGTATCCGTTTTATCAAGCACAAAGGCTGGTTTCTTTTTCACACCGTATTTATTTGGCTCATGTATTACGGCAGCACTACGGTTGGCATCTATGCATTGCAGGAAACGGCTCCCATGGGATTGGGCGGGGGACTCACCACACTTGCTGTGGGTAGTGTTGCCATGATCATCACCCCCGGTGGTATTGGTGCTTATCCTCTGCTGGTTTCCAAACTGGTTGGACTTTATGGCATTGATGCCACCACATTTGGAAATGCCCTTGGCTGGTTGCTCTGGACTGTGCAAACCATCATCATTATTTTTGGCGGTCTTTTGTTTAGTGCACTTTTTTCCTTTTACAATAAAAACAAAAAACAAAGTGAAGCCCGAGCACGACTTTCAGACGAAGATATTGTCCCTCTCTGATCTGCAGCAGAAGGTTGCCGAATGGCATGCATCCGGCAAATCAGTTGTGTTTACCAATGGCTGCTTTGATATTCTTCATGCCGGTCACATTGCATCGCTATCTGAAGCGTCCAAACAGGGTGATGTTCTGGTGGTGGGTTTGAATTCGGATGCATCCGTCAAAAGACTGAAAGGAGAATCCCGCCCTGTAAATGGCGAAAAAGCCCGGGCCACTGTTATGGCTGCATTGGGGGTTGTGGATGCCGTAACCATTTTTTCAGAACCCACTCCCCGTGAACTGATTATTTCCATCATGCCGGATGTTTTGGTGAAAGGCGGTGATTACAAAGTAGAAGAAATTGCCGGTGCCAAAGAGGTTATTGAAAACGGAGGAAAAGTTGTCATTAACCCTATTTTAAAAGGCTTCTCCACTACGTCCATCATTGAAAAAATGAAAAGTTAGATCACTGATTATACAGGTCTGCTTTCGCGTAAAGCGTAAGGCGAAGGACTGTTCCTTCTCATCACTCACAGATTGTCCTTGCCTTTCCATTTTGGATTGGGTATATTTATTGATAGTATGGATATCCGTATGGCCTCACAAAAAAGTAAAAGTATTCCGCGGGACATTAGTTGGCTGTCGTTCAATGCCAGGGTGCTGCAGGAAGCGGCGGATCCTTCGGTTCCCCTGCGTGAACGTATTCGTTTCCTTGGAATTTTTTCGAACAATCTTGATGAATTTTTTCGCGTACGGGTGGCAACGCTCAAACGCATGATCAAATTTGGCAGCAAGGCAAAAATGCACCTCGAAGCCGAACCGGATAAAATCCTCGAAGAGATCCAGATTACAGTACTGAACCAGCAAAGTGAATTTAACCGGATTTGGGAGGTAATCATTGAGGAGCTGAAAGAACAAAAAATTTACCTGGTAACAGAAAAAGAGCTGAACGAAGAACAGCAGGAATTTATTACAACCTACTACGACGAAGAAGTCAGCTCGAACATAATTCCGCTGATGATCGAAAGCATTCCTGAACTTCCCTACCTGCGAGACAAGTCCATTTACCTGGGCGTCGTCATGTGGAAAAAAGAAAGTGCACTGAAGCGGATGTATTCGATTATTGAAGTACCCTCCCGGGTATTAAATCGTTTTCTATTGCTACCTTCCCCTGATAACGAACAGCACATCATATTGCTGGAAGATGTGATTCGTTTCAATCTGCCTGAGATCTTTAACTATTTTGGTTACGACCAGTACCAGGCAAGTGTGTTTAAAGTCACCAAGGATGCAGAGATCGATATCGATAACGATGTATCCACCACGTTAATGGAAAAAATTGAGAAGGGTTTGAAAAACCGTCGCAAGGGTAAGCCAGTGCGCTTTGTGTACGACAAAGAAATGGACCCAGGTTTACTGGAATTCCTGATACGAAAGCTGAATCTTACCAAACGGGATAACATCATTCCTGGTGGTCGCATTCATAATTTCCGGGAGTTTATGGATTTTCCCCGCGGCGTTTTCAAAGGGGTTTCTACACCACGCAAACCTTTTTTGCACCCGGTACTGGAAGAAAGACGTGTGTCCGATGTCGTGATGCAGCAGGACCTTATGTTGCACTTCCCTTATCATTCCTTCAATCCCGTGATTGACCTGTTGCGGGAAGCAGCTATTGACCCGGATGTTACATCGATAAAGATCACGGCTTATCGCCTGGCAAAACAGTCGAAGATTATCAATGCTCTGATCAATGCGGTTCGCAATGGAAAGCAGGTGATGGTTATGCTGGAACTAAAGGCCCGTTTTGATGAAGAGGCCAACCTGGCCTGGAAAGAACGACTGGAAGAAGAAGGCGTAAAAGTATTGATCGGGATTCCCAACATGAAAGTACACGCCAAATTGTGTGTGATTCGCAAACGTGTTGGTGATGCCATTGTACAATACGGTTTTATCAGTACTGGCAATCTTAATGAAGACACAGCAAAAGTGTATGCAGATCATTGCCTGTTGACATCCAACAAAGACATCATGACCGATGCCAACCGCATTTTTAATTATATAGAGCATTACAAAACCGGTAACCACTTTTTAAAAGCCTGCACGACCCTGCTTCCTTCCCCCGGAATTGCCCGTCGGGAGATCATTAAGATGATCCATTCAGAAGTTAAGAATGCGCAAAAAGGGCTTAAAGCTTCCGTCTGTGCAAAAATGAATTCTCTTTCTGACGAAACGATCATTCAGGAGTTGTATGCGGCAGCCAAAGCTGGTGTAGAGATCAGCCTGATTGTACGTGGCATTTTTTGCATGTTCACTGACAACCCGAAATACGTGAAACCTATCAGGGCTGTAAGCATCGTGGATGAATACCTGGAACATGCCAGGATTTGGATTTTCCATAACGACGGGCAGGAAAAAATGTTTATCTCCTCTGCCGACTGGATGGTTCGCAATCTTGATCACCGTGTGGAAGCTTCATGCCCAATCTTGGATCCCGATATCAGAAAAGAAATAAAAGACATTTTAAATATCCAGTTGTCCGACAACGTCAAAGCTCGTATCCTCGATAATGAGTTAAAGAATGACTATGTTCCAGCTGAAGGTGAAAAGCCGGTGCGGTCGCAATACGAAACCTATTTTTATTTACAAAACAAAATAGAAATCCCCATTGAAGTTAGCAGCCATTGACATTGGAAGTAATGCAGCCCGTCTCCTGATCAATGATGTGATCATGACCCAGAAAGGCAAACCTGAATTTGTAAAGCTGGCCCTTGTGCGGGTTCCGCTTCGCCTTGGATTTGATGTATTTGAAACTGGGATGATCTCAGATGAAAAGGCTGAAAAATTCATTACAACGATTAAAGCCTATAAACATCTTTTGGACGTATATGAAGTTAAGCACCTGATTACAGCAGCAACTTCTGCTATGCGGGATGCTACCAACAGTGAGGTTATAATTAAAAGGATCAAGGAAGAAACCGGTCTTCAGATTGATGTGATCACGGGTGAGGATGAGGCCAAATATATTTATGAGAACCATTTTGCCGATAACCTGACCAGCCAGGAATCTTACCTCTATATTGACGTAGGCGGTGGCAGCACCGAACTGACATTTTTTAGTGACGGAAAACTTATCACCCAGCAATCGTTTAATATTGGCACCATACGCCTCCTGAAAAAGCAGGTAACCCAGGAGCTATGGACAGACATGCGCAATTTTATCCAGGAAAAACTGCAGGGATATCATCACATTACAGCCATTGGATCCGGTGGCAACATCAACAAAGTTTTCTCTTTGTCCAAACGAAAAGAAGGCAAACCCCTGAATCTGGAATTATTGCGCAATTACTACAAGGAATTAAGCTCTCTGACCGTGCAGCAACGCATCTCCGCCTATGGTATGAAGGAAGACCGCGCTGATGTGATTGTTCCGGCCCTGCTTATTTATATCAATGTCATGAATTGGGCAGAAGCAGATGAAATTTTTGTTCCCAAAATTGGTCTTGCCGATGGTTTAATTCACATATTATATGACAGAGTGGTAAAAGCAGGACAGGATGCGGCGGTGGTTTAAAGAAATTCAATTTGAAAGGAAAAGGCTAAAATGTTTGTTTGTTTTTTACAGAAGTATGCTCATCTCGTTCCATTAGTCAGTTAAACTAATCGCGATGAATTTTACACCCTTTTAAAGTAATTAAAATAAAAAAGCCGCTCTAATTCGAGCGGCTTTTTTGTTAATCGAAGTCTATGAGAACTTTGGCAAATACAATGAGAGCTATTGCGGCAACAAAACCTGGTTGATTATATGTAGCACTCCGTTTACATAATGTTGGTCACTTGTACCACCAGGAGCAGTTGTAGGGTTGACCTGAATCGCTGATGCTGATTGATTGCCTACACCTTTCACCGTTGCTGCCGTAACACCGGTGGGGCCAAACGTAGCCTGAAGCGTTACTCCCGGATGATTGGCAATGCCTGAATTCAAAAGTGTTGGTCTGGCAGTAGCGGTTGTTGGGAGGTTAACCGAAAAGGCCCTGCTGCCAAGCAGGTGGTAAACAACAATACCCTGCACGGTAGTAGGCGTAAGGATCGCCGCCAACTGCGCCCCTATACCTGTACCTGCCGGAAAGATCGGAGCATCAGGAATGGAGGCTGGATTTGAAATAATGGTTGTTCCATAAGTCGTAACAAGTGCCGTTGCAGCGGCTTGCGCATTAGCCGCAGGAACACCCTGCGCTACCAAGGCACCTGTAATCTGAAGTGTCAACAGTTGGCTAAAGGCATTATCATTCGGCGCAAAAACGGTAAGGCTTGCTGCTGGATTGCTAAGCGCAGCCACCAGTCCTGGTGAAGGCGTAGCCTGGTCGGCACGACGAACGGCAGCTTCCAGGTAATCCAGTTCGGAATCTGCTGCGATACGCTCCCACAGCATTTGCTGTGGAGGTAACACAATGGCTGCCACTTTGTGTATAACCCCATTGGCCGCCTGTACATCTGTAGCGGTTAACGGAATATTGTTCACCCAACCAGTGTTTCCATTTCGGAATGGAAATATAGACATCCGCAAACCGGGTGGTAGCGTAGTGGATGGCGGTGCCAGTACAAGTTGGGTCGGCAATTGTATATTGGGAAAGGCAGTTGGTATCATTGTGCTGTTTAAACGCTGGCCGCCCACAACATGATATTGCATAATCGCTGCAATTTGCTGAGCTGGCAAGGCATTGATAACGGTAGCATTAATACCCGAACGTTGGAAAGCCGCATCATCCGGAGCAAATACGGTATATACAGCGTCCTTATCGCTGAGCATTTCCAACAAGCCAGGAACCCGGTTAATAGCTGTCTTTAAAAGGCTAAAGCTTGCATCGGTATTGATCATTTCTCCGATAGTAACAGCAGTAGATGGTGCTTCAGGTTCTACGGGAACAGGATCCGGTACGTCTTTGTTGCAGGCCGTCAACAGACTAAAAAAGGCTGCCGACAGCATGAATTGACTTAAGAATTTATGGAAGTTGATTTTCATTTTTTGTGATTTGATCTTTATTGGGATAACAGTTTACAACACTCCGTAGGCAAAACTCAGATAATACAAGCCACCGATACTGGGGTTCCCCACAGCTGTGCGGTAATATTGGTTCAGTAGGTTAGAAGCACCGATTTTGAACATGGATTTGATGCGGGGCAGTTTATAATTCACGGCGGCATCAACGGTATGAAAGCCGGGTAAATCTCCCTGCGTGAAATCATTTTCATAGAAGAAACCATCCTGCCAGCGCCAGCTTACATTGGCACCAAAACGATTGTTGGGACCAAAACCCGTGTTTGACAATCCTAAAACGACACGTTTATTCGGTGCATTAAAAAACGCACGGAAACCATCCGGCACATCGCTGATATCATCCGTTGTAAAGCTTCCTGAGGCGATGAAGTTTTTCGGCAGAACATATTCTATGGAAATACCGGCACCACGTGTGATTACTTCTTCCGGTGAGTTGGCAACCAGGGAATAACCCATACCCGTACCAACCGGACCCGGTTGGCCATTGGCGAATTGTTCCACATCGCGGCGGGTAATGAAATCATTGTAAACACTGCGGAAAGCATATATATCGATCAGCAGTTTTTTTGCAAACAAGCCTTTATAACCCACTTCATAAGACGTTACTGATTCTGGTTTTGCTTCTATGTACGGCACTCTTTCCCTTCCTTGGGTAGGAGCATAACCGGGGTTGTTTATCAGGTCATACTTTTCATACAGGGCTCTGTTTGCACCCAGCAAGCGGCCGGTTCCCACATTCAGGTCAATCCACTGTTGTTGTGTACTGGGAAAACGATAAGCGGTTTGAAAAGACAAGCGGATGTTGTGATCCTGCGCCGGCTTCAACACGGCTGTCAGGCGAGGGGTAAAGCGACCCTTGAAGTTTTCATTCTTGTCGTAACGACCGGCAGCAGTTAAACGCAATACATTTGAAATGACTTCTTTTCCAACCTGGATATACGCACCCACTTCATTGATCTTGATCGGTGATCCTTTGGTATCGGCAAAAAGGGTGCCTTCGCTGTTCAGAACATATTGTTTCCAGTTACCGCCTACAATCACTTCGGCAAACTTTATCACATTGCTAAAGTTGTACTGGCCTTCTGCCATCCACAAATCACTTTTATCCAGGAAAAGACCGCCTTGTGGAATGGGCACTTTTCGAACCGAATCAAAAATCCGATTGAACTCAGGTGAGCCCGCTACCGGACGACCTTGATCCGCCACAGAACGGGCGGTGTTGTGTGCCTCGAGGTCTGCACGGCCAGCTTGTTTAGCATTTAAATATGCAAAGGCATACTGCTGATACCAGGTTGTACTGGGTTTCCAGGCCTCGTTGAAAAACTGCGTAGTAATGGTAAGGTTATGCGATTCACCGGCATTTTCCTGCGTTGTATAGCCACGCAAGTACCAGTTTTTGGCATTCAGTTCAAGTTTGTATTGACCAACCTTAAGATCTTTTAATGAATACCGTTGGCTACCGGTGTACACCGTATTTCCCGTTCCCCAATAACCGGCCAGCACGGCTTCAATATCTTTTCCAAGTTTGTAGTTCAATGAACCGCTTAGCTTGAAATTAATTGTGTTGGGATCGATTACCTCATTTTCAGTATAGCCTGTACGCGATACAGGAATATTTCCTGGTAAAGTGCCAATATATCCAGCCAAAAACGGTACTGCCGTAGCAATGCTGTTCAATACTCTCGAGCGAAGGTCGATTGTTGTTTCATCACCATATACATTCACCCCATCATAATTCGGATCAGTTTCTCTAGTTCCGGGAACAATCTCACCGGTTGTACCCAGTCGTTTGTAATTCCGGTAGTCACGGGCCAGCCAGTCTTTGGCGCGGATGTATTCACCACTGATTTTATAAGCAAATTTCTCTGAAACTTTTTGCGCCCAGCGCAGCGAAAAATTATAATAAGGAGAAGCCTCACGGTCTTTGTTATCCAGGTGCATAATACCTGTTTTTACCTGGTAAGAAAGGCCTGTGAACCGGAACGGATTTTTGCTATTGATTATAAGCGTGCCGTTCATCCCACCGGGGCCATACAGGGCCGATGTGGCTCCGGGAAGCAATTCCATGCTTTCTACATCCAGCTCTGTTAAACCAATCACACTTCCTACAGAGAAATTCAGACCGGGAGCCTGGTTGTCCATACCATCCATGATCTGGTTGAAACGCAGGTTACCACTGCCTGAAAAACCGCGGGTAGTTGGCGTACGGAAGGTTAGTGATGAAACCACGGCATCCACACCTTTCAGGTTTGTCACCACGTCATAATAGTTTGATACCGGCGCATTTCGGATGGTGGCTGTACTTACCCGTTCGATGGTCACCGGCGCTTCTAAAATCCGCTGTGGAGTACGGGAAGCGGAAACCACTACCTCCTGACCAATGACATTGGCTGTAGAAAGAAAAATGGTGAGTGGTGAAGTAGCGGAGGCCACCCTTACTTCTTCGGTTTCGTAGCCAACTGAAGAAATAACAAGCGTAACGGGAAGTGATGGAACCGATAACTGAAACCGGCCGGATGAATCTGTGTCTGTACCAATCGTGGAGCCCTTTACCCTCACCGAAATACCACCGAGGTTTTCGCCACTTGTATTGGTAGAAACCTGGCCGGTCAATCGAATATTTTGACTCCAGGCGGGTAATGTGAAGAGAATTGTTGCCATAAATGCAACAAGCAATCGAAATGGTTTTCTCATTTTTTCTAGAATTTAGCTTTGGAAAAATGTATGTGAATTTGCCAGCCAAATTCAACAACATTTATTCACATGGGAAAATTAAGCAAACAGTTGTTGGATTGGAAATTATTTTCGGTGAGTTAAAAGAAGTTACTGAAACTTTGCCGGAACCTGTCGTTCAAAACTATTTATCCAGATTTATTTTTCGATTATGGCAAAATTCGAGTTCCCGAATCAAATGGGCTTTTACCAGGGCAAAGTACGCGACGTTTACACCATTGACAATACCTTGCTGGTCATGATTGCGTCGGACCGCATATCGGCTTTTGATGTGATCCTTCCCCGTACCATTCCGTACAAAGGACAAGTTCTGAACAGCATTGCTGCCTATATGCTGGAAGCAACAAAAGATATTTGTCCCAACTGGCTCCTTTCCTGCCCTACCCCAAATGCATCCATTGGCTACAAATGCCAGCCATTTAAAGTCGAAGTAGTCGTTCGGGGCAATTTATGTGGCCATGCCTGGCGCACCTACCACAACGGGCAACGCATTTTGTGTGGCGTCTTGATGCCGGATGACATGAATGAATCGGACTTTTTTCCTGAACCCTTCATTACGCCTTCTACCAAGGCTGACGAAGGCCACGACGAAGACATTTCGGAAGAAGAAATTCTGCGCCAGGGATTGGCCACGGAAGAAGAATGGAACCAGATCAAACAATATGCGCTGGCCCTGTTTGAACGCGGAAAAAGCCTGGCGTTGAAACAGGGTTTGATTCTGGCAGATACAAAATATGAGTTTGGAAAACGCAACGGCCAGATTGTTCTCATGGATGAAATTCATACACCTGACTCTTCCCGGTATTTTTATGCAGATGGTTTTGATGAGCGGCAGCAAAAAGGCGAAAAACAAAAACAATTGAGCAAAGAGTTTGTCCGTGAATGGCTGATCCAAAACGAGTTTATGGGCAAGGAAGGGCAAACCGTTCCGGAAATGAGCGATGAATGGGTGGAAACCATCTCGAACAAATACATTGAGCTTTACGAAAAATTAACCGGCAAAGCGTTTCAGCCCATGCAGATGGATGAAGAAGAAATGTATGGCCGCATTGTAGAAGCGCTGAATGCAATGAACCTGCATTACCGCTAAACATAGCTTTCCTGAACCGGTTGTGCATTTGAAAAAATGCACAACCGGTTTTTTATTTTCCTTTTATTAGGTTCAACAAGTTTTCTGAATTGAATTACACAGCAGGATGCTATTGGTTTCCCTATAAATTCCGCATAATCAGCCCGGATTGCAGCAGGCTTGCAAAAAAGCAAAATGCTGAGTACATTGGAGAAAAGATTTTCATATGTACATCGTCGTTAATTATACCATCCACAACACGGAGGAATTTTGGGCATCGGCGCAAAGACACCTCCCGAAACTTCTGGAAGATGGCGTAAAGCGGGTATTGAATGTTTTTCCAAACCAAAACATGGATGCTTGTAACTGCGTTTGGGAAGCGGATTCCATTGAAAACATGGACAATTATCTCCGTAAAAAAGTTGGGGACGCAAGCCGAGAAACCTATTTCCAGATCAATGAGGCTGCGGCACTTGGCCTGGAAACATAAAACGGCAACCCGCCTGGCAGAAACGTTTTGAATTGCCTTTTATGAATTTATTCTATTAGAGTATATTTCGTAGGACTTTTATTCTTCTACCTTTTCTGCCGCCTTTAGTTCTGCCAGTTTTGGCCGCAACCTTGCCCTTGACTTATTAAAAATATTGCGGCCTTTGTCAATGCCTTTGCGTTTTTCTTTTTGCACTTCTTCCGGAAGGTGAATAAAATCAAAACATTCCTTACTGCAGGTTCCCTCCCATTTTTCACGGCATTCATCGCATTGAATAAACAAAAGATGACAGCCTTCATTGGAACAGTTTACATGCGTATCGGCAGGTTTTCCGCACTGGTGGCATTTGGCAATCACTTCTTCCGTAATGCGTTCACCCAAGCGGTTGTCAAAAACAAAATTCTTTCCGTGGAATTTGGAAGGCAACCCGGCTTCTTTTATCTGGTTGGCATAATTTATAATACCGCCCTCAAGGTGATAAACATTTTTAAAGCCCTGGTGCAGCATATACGCACTGGCTTTTTCGCAACGAATGCCGCCGGTGCAATACATGATAATGTTTTTGTCCTTGGCTTCCTTCAGCATTTCGGCGGCCATGGGAAGTTGTTCTTTGAACGTATCGGAAGGGACTTCAATGGCTTTTTCAAAATGGCCAACCTCAAATTCATAATGGTTGCGCATGTCAACCACGATGGTTTCGGGATCTTCGGTCAGGCGGTTAAACTCCGTTGCATTGACATATTTGCCCCGGTTTTGCATGTCAAACTCAGGATCGGTTATACCATCGGCAACAATCTTTTCCCGCACTTTCACTTTCAGCACCCAAAACGATTTGCCGTCATCATCCACGGCCACATTCAGGCGGATACCGTTTAAAGGTTCAATGGAATAAAGGTATTCTTTCAATGCCTCAAACTTGGATGAGGGCACCGAAATCTGCGCATTGATGCCTTCGTGGGCAACATAGATCCGTCCGAATACGGAAAGCATTACCAGGTTCTGATAGAGGCTGTCGCGAAATGCCTGCGGTTCAGCAATCGGGAAATACTGGTAGAATGATATTGTTGTTCGCTGCTCTTTTTCTTCGAGCAAACGCTGTTTTAGTTTCTTTTGAGAAACGCGGTTGTGTAATACGGCCATTCTTTTGGAAATTTTAAGGACACATGCCTGGTGAACAAAATTTCGGAAACGGCGCAAAGATACTCTTCACACTTTGATTGAAATGTGAAAGAAGACCTGATTTTCGTCAGCTTACAGAACTCCGGCTAGAATCAGAATCAGTACCACAACGGCGAGTGCCAGCACCAGTACAGGGTTGATCAGCAATAAGGCCAAAAGGGCCACACCTAGGATGATGTAAATAAGTGTACGATCGGAAACGGCGGCTGCTTTTGGGGTAAAAAATGACTTGGCTTTTAGCTTCATCGAAGTCCAGAAAAAATTGCGCTTGAGTTTTCTGACTGTTTTTTTGCTCATTTGCGCACCGTACATGGAAAGAAGCACCATGCTTAACAGCGCATCAGAAATATCAGTAGAGGGTTGGTTGGCTGGTACAGTTGTTTTTTCTACAGGTTGAACAGTTGTGCTAAATGCCATAACAATAACTTTACAATTGGTTATAAGGTAACGCAAATGTAAGCATTAAACGGGTAGAATTTTTACCGGCTCCGCCGAATACCATTTCCTATAACACCTCCGAAACCTACCCGAACACCCCATTGCCGACCAGGTTCGGCCTGCAGCGCTGTTACCAGGTCTACCCTGAAGATTTTAAATATATTCTCAAGCCCTGCAAACGCTTCAACATAATAGTTGTCACGGTTCACATAAAACGTGTTGGTACCCGCTACCAGGTTCCACTTTAATTTATTAAACAGGGGAATCTTGTTGGTGAGCATTCCATTGAAGTGGTGCTCTGCATGCAGAACGGTGTAAAAAGATTCTGTGTTGCTATACCGGTAATAAGGTGCAAGCTGAAAGGTATTGAGGTAATCAAACGTAAAGAGGACTTGGTTTCCATTAAAGTGCTGAAAGTCCGGAATATCGACCTGCCGGGCTGAAAGAAAACCACCTGTGCTAACACGGTATCGGAAAGTCCCACCCAATTTCAAGTTGAGATCGTCTGAAACAGTGAACTTCCATTTGTCAAAATCGGCTGTGCTGTTGAAAAGCTTTGGAATGCCCCGGGAATAAGCCAGTTCGAGCACAGGATAGTTTGAACCAATCGCAATTTTACGGTGCGGAAATTCAATGTAGCGTTGCCCGGGCTGATAGGTAATCACAGCCGAAGCAACGGTGGCGGAATGAGGAACAAAAGGGATTGCTTCGAGTTCTTTTGGATGATTGGGCAACAACTCCCTGTGTTTGTAAAAGAAAGAAAAGTCCGATCGGTTCATTAGAGGCAAACGGTCTTCGTAATTGGCAACAAAAGAAAACCGAAAGCCGCTTTCAAACGACTTGTTGTATTCTATCCGACCAAACCAGGCTTCATAAATTTTTAGGTAGTTGCGCCGGTAGAACAGTGTAGAAATGGAATTGGTTGTCTCATCAATGGGAGATTCTCGGTTCAACTGCAACACTCTTTTGCCTCCGCTGATACGCAATGTGCGGTTGCGAAAGGAGTCTGTTTTCGGAAGGAGGCTAATGGTGGCAAAAGAATTCAGGTGTTTATTATTGAATCCGTAACGGGTATTCCAATCGACCTCGTATCGCCAGGCTCCTTCTTTGGGCCGGACAGCAAAATTCTGTTGAGCCGAAAGAGAAACACCTTCCACGGTATTGTACTGTAACCCTTTTAGAAAAGGTTCGAATTTGTAGGTTTTATAAGCGGACGTAGAATAAAAATTGCGGGTGATGCCTCCACGCAAAAACTGGATCGGTCGTATTGGTTTTTGAGCCTTGCGTAGCGAATCAATGGCTTTTTGCGAAAACATGGCTTCACGGTCTGCTTTGTACAAACTGTCCTTCAGTACAAAATCCTGCTTTTCGTCCTTCTCCAGAGGCACAGGCCTAACCTGCGTCCAATACAGGCTATCGCGTTTGTTAAATGCAGAGTCGTATTTCATTATGACCCTGTCAAAAAACTTCCGTTTGAAAGCAGGCGCTAGGTTATAATTACTGTATACGTTTAAAAAATCGCCGGCAACGGAAAAACCAAACATGTTGGCAGCCACTGAAACAACCTGGTTTTGCGTTCGCCATATATTTTTCGCTACCGGAAAATGTGCCTGCGTAACCTGAACCGTATCCAGCAATTCCAGTCCATAATCTTTGGTTACGGAAAGGCTAAGGCTGTGAATCCGCCACTCTTCGTCAATGATCTGCACAAAACCATCAAACAATGGCTCGTTTTTTCTTCGCGGAGAAACACGTATGCGATTGATCATCCTTCCTTCTTCAAAAAAATTGCCTTCAAAGCGAAACGTATAAAAATGAAAAGCCCCATCAGCCAGGGGGGAAACAAAACCGCGTGGATTGAGATCGCCGCTGAACAGGGATACATTGTTGGTGTAAAAGTTGACAAAAAACGGAACGCTGATACCAAAACCTCCACCACTTTGCCGCGAAGAAACCACTTCCATTTTCAGCTTGCCGGGATGCTTGTAGGCAACTTTTGTAAGCGACTCTGACAGGAACAAAATACCTTGTCCTGATGAATCGATACCACTGCGTTCCAATTCCGATTTATTGATTTTTTGTCCCAGCACTCTGTCCGGGATGGCCCTCGAACGGAGCAAGCCTTTTATATACACATCCACCATAAACGAATCGATTTGACGGTTGTGTTCTTCCCGCTTTTTGATGGCTTGCCGCATAATGGCAATCGCCGGATCTTCTCCTTTCCTGATAACGACTTCCGGCATCCTTAGGTTTTGCGGCAGCAGCGTGAAATTTTCGACGTGGTTTTCACCGGTGACACGAATACTGCGTTCTTCGGTTTTGTAACCAACATACTGGCAAACGAGCACATAATCACCGGGATCGAGAATGATTGTGTATTGTCCCTGGCTATTGGCTACAACACCTTTTCCGGTATTCTTTACAGTTACTGAAGCAAACGGCAGCACCTCTCCTTTTTCTTCGGTCACCTTTCCGCTAATAGTACCAGCGAATAATGAACTGAAGGAGCAACAAAAAAGAATTAAAAAGAAAAGGCATTTCCGGATCCGAAAATGCTTCATTAAAAAACTATGGGACGATTTGTCCCTATTAAATGTAATGCTGGTATCCTTATCTCTCACGTCTTCTATTTATTATAGGTGCTAACGAACTGCCGCTCATGGCAGCAAAACCCGCAACCAGGGCACCCACTGTTGCCGTTAACAGAATAAGATAAAAGGATTGTCCCTGCAGGGGGAAAAGCTCGGCCATTTTTTTGGCAAGCACGCCATCATTTTGAATATGAATCAGCAATGCCAATCCTCCCCACAAAAAAAAGAGAGCCGTAAAAGCAGAGAGAAAAGCAAAACCGGTTTTTTGGCGGATGAGCAAGGCAACCAGAAATGCAATTATGGCCAGGCTCCACCAGGGCAAAAAAAGACCCGCAATAAAACTAAACGCAGCCGTTAATAAAGTGGCTAATAAAAATCGCATGCAATAAGTTTAGGCTTTTGAAAAACTGATCTTACCAATAATACGCTTGTCGTCCGATTCATTGGCTTTCATCATCCACAACCGGTAGTATTTGCCGGCTATCCAATCATCGATAAAATTGTCGTAAAACCGCGAACCGGGGTTACCGCTTTGCCCGGCCGGATAAATGCCGTACGCCTCTATTTCCGGCGTCATGTGCACAATCATTCGCCAACTTGGACCATTTGTTTTCCCATACGCGTTGATGACATTTCCCCAACCGCCTGCTTTAATCTTAAAACGTCCAAATGCAGGAACGGCATCCCGCAAGAGGTGTTGTATGGAACTTTCTTTGTGTTTCCACCAGACAAGGTCGTTCTGCATTTCTTCTTTGGTAAGTTGCGTTGCCGCCATCTTGAAGGCAGTCGTGACTTGTTGATTCAAAGATTCAACCTGTGGGGTAAAAATATTGTCGATAACCTTGCTGGCAGAGTCCCGTTTCAAAACTTCAAACAGTGTTTGCTCTGAAGGATAGGTAACGGTTTTGCCTACGGTGGAAAATTCATCCCGCCAGATCACTTTTTCAAGGGAATCAAACCAGGTTTGATAAATCGTGGGAGCTTTATTTTCAGCCGTCACCTGGTAGTTCCAGTTTTTTAATTCATCCATGAATTTCCATTCGGTATCATTGACATAACTGCTGTCGATATGTGCTAATAAAAAAGGCACCACATCTGCAGCCAGGGTACTGTAAACATCATTTTGCAGTTTCATCATATCCTGCGGTGTGATGTTTTGCATTACACTTAGTTGCTGGTGAACGGCTACACCGCGTGGCGTAAAATAATCACCGGGAATAAAATAAGAATAAGTGCTGTCCACCGGTCGCTGGTTGGCGCTTTGAATAAACCCTTGTGCAGGATTAACGGCATGGGGATTGTCGCTTTGCGGTATCCATCCTTTCCAGGCATATGACGTATCTTCTCCCGGCATAACATACAACCCCTGCCCCTCCCAGCGCAACGGAAACCTGCCCTGCTGCCAGATAGCAATGTCGCCGGTTTTGGAAGCAAAAATCATGTTCTGCCCGGGAGTGCTGAAGTGTTTGATGGCGTTGGCATACTCGTCATAATTTTTCGCCCGGTTCAACTTCATCCACATTAGCAATTCATTGGAAGGATCGTGGGCTGTCCAGCGCATGGCAACGGATGTGTTCAGCGTCGAGTCGTCATTGTTAAAGGTATGATCGTAGATAACCGGGCCAAAAACCGTATAGGCTACAGAATCCAGGAAAGTATCTTTCCCGAGGCGTTTCACCTCTTCTACCCGCATTTTAACCGGCTGCCAACGGCCGTTGTACCAGTACTCGCGACGACTTTCGTCTTTAAAACGGATCTTGTAATAATCGATTACATCCCGTCCGGCATTGGTAAACCCAAATGAAATGTTTTCATTAAACCCAATGACCACACCCGGAATACTGGGGAAAGTAGCACCATATGCATTCATTGTCGGCGTATGCATTTGCATCTCGAACCAGATAGCCGGAAGCGTTAACCGAAGGTGAGGATCGTTACACAAAATGGCCGCACCGCTCTTTGTTTTACTTCCACTAACTGCCCAGTTGTTGCTCCCTTTTATATCAACCGGTTTTGGAACCTGTACCGGATTCACTGTAGAATCAACACTGTAATAAAGTGAATCGACTGTTGCAGGAGTTGCGGGAATGGGTGCATTGGCCTGGAAGGGTGTTCCCGGAGGAATGATAGGTTGTAAGGAGTCATCTACCTGGGGAAATAAAATGGCCATTTGCTTTTGGGAAAAAACCGCTTTTTGATTGGTGAACTCCAAATCCCTGGCATAACTCAACCCTGCAAGGTCAGCCGACATCAATTTAATAAACAGGGCTATTTTCAGGTTGCTCCATTTCTCAGGCTGGTAACCAAGCAATTTGAATTCAAGCGGCAGTGAGGCTTCCGTCAGTTTATTTATATAAGCGTTGACACCGGCCGTATAGGCATTCAATGCCTGTTTTGTTTGCGGATCTTTCTCCATCTCTGCCACCATAACTTCAGCAGCATGCACCATGCCCATCCGTCGTTGCAACCGGTCATAATTCAACAAGCGATCATTGTTGAGCACTTCGCTTAACCTGCCGGCGGCAGCTCTTGATTGAAAATCCATCTGCCAGAGCCGGTATTTGGCGTGCAGGTATCCCTGGACGAAATAGGCGTCATTGTCATTGTCGGCAAACACATGCGGTACCAACCTCTCATCAAGATATACATCCACCTTTCCCTGCAAATTGGTAAATACCAGCTCTTCACTCAGGTCTTCGCCATTGGATTCGGCCGCCTGCCAAAACCCTGATTGCGGACTTATGAATTTTCCTAGAGCCGGTATGGCATCCCATCGTTTGTTCAGGACAAATATGAGGACAAGTGTGATAACTGTGCTGGTGACAAAAGAGACAATTCGCATAAACAGTGAATAGGGGCGAAAGATAATAAGATGTGCGGAAAGGGAAAAAGAGATCATTTCGGTAGATGCGACAGTGTCAGTAACAAAAAAATCCTCACCGAAGCGAGGATTTTTTATTTGCGTAATTAATTCATCAGGGAGCCAACAATGTTTTGGCTTGCGTGGCTATACAGGCTGCCATGTTCTGGAACATTGCTTTTTGTTCATCGTTAAAGGCCAGCACCAACTCCTTTCCGCCCGTCCCTGTCAACTTGATAGAGGCAACTTTTTTAGTTACCAGCCGGTTCAGCCAGGATTGTGTAGTTGGTGTATTTTTAAATACAAAATGAAACGCCCCATCACAATTCATAGAACCGGCGTTTCTGAAGTTAGCTTTGGTTCGCTCCCCTTCAAAAATAACATTGGCTGTGGACTCAGCATCAAAACAACGGTTGTCGCCTTTGATCCAGATAAAAAAATCAATTTCTTTTTGGGTAGCATCCGCCGAAATGGAAACTGTAAGGCCATTTCCGGTAAAGTTTTGAAAACCTGAAGAAAGCTTTGTTTGGTGGTTGAAAGGATCCACCGACTTTTTTAAATTACAATCCTGTGCAAACGCAGCCGCAGGAAAGAGGAACAAGAGCAGGAAAAAATTTTTCATAAGAACCGTTTCAGTTTTAAACAGGACTAAAAATAGCCAAGGTTGGTTGCATATGCTCCAACAGGGTGTTAAAATCAACGCAAGCTTTCAAAACCATATTTCACCTTACTCCAGAAGGTGTCAAGAGAAATGATATTGGTTTTAAAAAAAGAAATCAGTTCGGGCCAGTCTTCCCTTTTAAAAATAGACAGCCCTTCCCTTTCCGTAGAAATTATGGATACCATGCGTCCAAAGCTGTCAACTGTGTGCAACTGCCAGTTCCAGTCGTTTCCCACAGAAGACACAAATAGGTTTTTTACCTGTAGAAATTGCTCAAAAAAAATTTGCTGAATTTCCGGGTCTTTATGCGTTAGTATGATGGCGATGCTTGCCTTTTTATTGTCGGCTAGCATACGAAATGAAATATCCTTCTCTCCTGTTTTGTAATTAACCCAATTAATACTTTCGCCTTCGAACGATGCAACCGGCGCCATGTATTGTCCCAATGCTGTCCAGAATTCCTGCTTTAATTGCGACGCCTCCTGTTTCGAATACATAACACAAATGTAGAAATCCTCCACCGAAATTAAGCCCGGGGAACAGATCATAAATCCGCCTGGCCAGAGCCGAAAACGTTCTACAATACACTGTGGTTGTGCCTCCACAAATTATATTATAATCAATGATTTAGAATAAAATTTAAGGCGAAGAAAGAATTGGCATGTATTTCCTAAGTATATACTTGAATTTAAAATTGTGGGTTATGAAACATGCGATAGAAAGGCTGATCAAAAAACAATCGAAGGGACACGGATTACACGTATCGACAACTGTTTATATGATCTTATTATTCCTGACATTCTGGGGCGTAAGTTTTTATGTACTGGTCAACAGTTTTGCCTAAACAATCCCTTCCTTCAAATAACATTGTTGCAGAGGTGAAGAATGAAGTGCAGCAGGCAGGTCTGCAACGAATTAAAAAGCTTCCTGAGGGGAAGCTTTTTATGTTTATGACATTGAAGGAAACAGGATCGGGAGTTTATTGATAAAGCAGGCCCATCTGCTTTCTACCCTGTTGAAGACAAAAGAATTTATCTTTGAGCGATGCCGACAAAACTCTCTGTAAATATTAATAAAATAGCTACCCTTCGCAACAGTCGCGGGGGCAACAATCCGGATGTTGTAAAAGCTGCGGTAGATATTCAACGATTTGGCGCAGATGGGATCACAGTTCATCCCCGGCCCGACGAACGGCATATCCGTTACAGCGATGTCCGCAATATCAAAAAAAATATTACTGCTGAATTTAATATTGAAGGCAATTGCCGGGAACAAAAATTTGTTGACCTTGTTTTGGAAGTGAAACCCCAACAGGTAACCCTGGTTCCTGATGAATTGGGACAAATTACTTCCGACCATGGCTGGGATACCATTAAACACAAATCCTATCTGAAAGAGATGATTTCCGTATTTAAAAACGCAGGCATCAGGGTTTCCATTTTTGTGGATCCTGATCCGAAAATGGTGGAAGGTGCTGCCTTAACAGGAACCGATCGTATAGAATTGTACACGGAGTCTTATGCTAAACAATATATTGCAGGCAACCGTGGAAACGCGATCGTAAAGTTTGTAGATGCCGCCAAAAAAGCGAAGGAAGTAGGACTAGGTCTTAATGCCGGCCATGACCTGGACATGCATAATTTAAAATACTTCAAGCAAAACATACCCTGGGTGGACGAAGTCAGCATTGGTCATGCCTTAATTTCCGATGCACTTTATTTAGGATTGGAAAATACGGTTCAATTATACAAACGACAATTAGCCGAGTAATGATTCTCGGCTAATTGCCTTTAATCTAGAATTTATCTTCTCCGGAGTAGTTTTTTAATCTTTTTCTCCAGTGATTCTTCACTGGTTTTTTTATAAATCACATAGCCTGCGACAGCCACAAAAGCTACGGCAACCACTTTTAACCAGAAATAGTTCGGAAGTTTTGGAGGCACATACGTAGGCCCATCATCATTAAACAAAGCCGGCTCTTTCACATAGCGACCCCGCTCCGGCATGCCCATATGCCAAAACTCCCTTGCCATCTTATGCAAAGCCTTTCTGGCTTCGTCGCCATACATGGAACACCCATGGCCGGCAGCAATAATATTGGGCTCCAGGGCAGCAAGGGCACGTACAGAACGTGCAGCAGCGCCCCAGTCGGGAGTAAAATACTTTGGGGGTCCGCTAAGCACTCTTTTTTGGCTCATGACAGAAAACACCGATTCCTGTTTGGTAGTTACGATCGCATCGCCGGCAATTAATACACCATCCCGTTCACGAAACAGGCTGATGTGTCCAGGTGTATGCCCAGGAGTGTGAATCCATTCCCAGTCTGGCAATTCCGGAATTTTACCATCCTCCGGAAGCTCCCGCAAATGTTCCTGCACATCTATAGGACCGCTTGGATAAACAAATGCCATGGAGGCCATCATGCCACCGCCTACGGTTGGATCCGGTGGCGGATAGGAAGCTTTACCGGTAAGGTAGGGCAATTCCATATGATGACAGTATACGGGTATACGCCATTCTGTGGCCAATTGCTGCAGAGCACCGCGGTGGTCGAAATGTCCATGCGTAAGTACAATAGCCTGAGGTACACCACCTGGTTCCATTACCTCGGCAATCAAATTTTTGATCTTCGCATAGGAGGATTTCAGTCCGGTATCAATCAGAATAAATCCCGGTTGTTGCTGGCTTTCAATAATGAAAACGTTTACAAACACATCTTTCATTCGCCAAACGCCAGGTGCCACAGCGAAAATATTATTTACGATATGCCGTTCATCTGTTGCAGATACTTCCCGCCTGTCAACAATTCGTTTATCCATACGATCAGAGTTTAAGTATTGGGAAGGGCACAAATAACATACCACGTGGCAGTATTTTTCTGTACGTGTCCTCCTAATTAAAGCGTGTATTAACAAAGTGAATTGCCTATAACGTGTGAAATTGCATCTAGGCATGAGATTTCTGCCCTTATTTTGTACTGATGGGCTTAGTAAACTTTTACCGATGAAGCTATATTTACTCCTTATCCTTTCTTTCTTTACTTATTCCGGGTTCAGCCAGGCGTTTGTTACCCGCGATATAAAATCCTTTGGCGCCAAAGGCGATGGGAAAACAAATGATCATGAGGCTTTTCAGAAAGCGGCAGCTTTTTTTAATGCAAGAAGCGGAAATGGAAAGTTACAAATACCTAAAGGAATTTATATTATAGGCAAACAGGAATATAATACTAAAGACTCTTCAAAACCAGTCTATGAAGGTTCGAATACGTTAGGCTTCAATAAGGTTTCTAATTTTACAGTTGAAGGCGTGGAAGGAACTGTTTTGAGATACAGAAAGGGGTTGAAATTTGGTGCTTTTTCTCCGGGTTCTGGTAAACCTTTTTTACATGGTAAAAATTATTTTGTCAACCGTGGAAACTTAGCGTGGATAGGCAATGCACTTTATTTCACCAATTGCAATAAGATTACTATTACAAACCTGGAATTAGATGGTAATAGCGATGGAATCGTTTTAGGTGGAGTTTTTGGTGATGTAGGATACCAAGTTCAACATAATGGAATTTATATTATTAATTCAAAAAAGATAACAATCCAAAATATAAAAGCCCACCATTTTGGATTAGATGGAATACAAGTCTCAAACGAAACTGGTGAAAATAAGGAGCCAGATGCGATACTTTTGAAAAACTGCGAATTTTCGTACAATGCCAGACAAGGTTTATCGTGGGTAGGCGGCAATAGCTTAGATGCTATTAATTGTAAGTTCAATCATACTGGTCGAGGTAAGTTTTTTTCCATGCCTGGAGCCGGAGTGGATATTGAAGCAGAAGTAGGCATAATAAAAAATGGAAACTTTATTTCTTGTGAGTTTATAAATAATGTAGGAACTGGACTAGTGGCTGATACAGGCCCAAGTAGTGATTGTACTTTTTCGAATTGTATTTTCTGGGGTGTAACGAATTGGTCTATTTGGATTAACAAACCTGGATTTAAGGTTATTGATTCAAAAATCTATGGATCTTTTGTCCATGGCTTTGATGCTAAAACGAATCAACAGGCAACAGTTTTTATTAACTGCCTTTTTGAAGACAAACCTTATCAAGGAAAGGAACCGTATGGAACATTTCTAATTGAAACAAACTATAAGCGTCGGGTTCGATTTGAAAATTGTACAATGATAGCGCATAAAAAGAAAATCGTTTGGATGGGCTCAGACCCCGCATGGAAACCCGAAGAAAAATATCAACTATATAACTGCAGATTAGTATTTATGGGGGGTATATATCCTGAGGGTAATTGGGTTTCAATTACACGAAATATCCGATACAAAAACTGCACATTTGAAATTTACCATCCAAAAGGAGAAAGCTTTTATTTTAATGGAATTGGTGAAAATTATAATGTGGATCTAGGTGGAAATAAATTTTTCATCAATAAAAAAGAAATTACCTATTAGAAAAACCGCTCCCTTTAAATTTACTTATCTTAATTTGAAATCAATGACATGATTGAATTATTTCGAAAAGCATACAACAAAGAATTTAAGGATGAAAATTACAATTTATACATTCAGAGCCTCTCTTCCCGCTATCCCAAACAGTTGGATTTCCGGGTAGCAGAAACACCCGTTTTTGTTCCAGACAGTTTCACCAATCAAATGCTGGACGCCTGTGAGGCCATTATCAATGTGATCAAAACCCCGGATTATAAAGAACAAAGTGCTCATGCCATTCCTGATGCTGTCAACGTTCCTAACGAAGATAAGCACCCGCATTTTATAGCTTTTGACTTTGGCATTTGCACCAATGCAAGTGGTCAACTGGAACCGCAACTTATCGAAATGCAAGGATTCCCCACCATTTTTGCCTGGCAATTGATACAGCCCGAGGTTCATCAGCAACATTTTCCGTGGCCAAATGGCTTTTCCAATTTTTTAAATGGGTACAAGCGTGAATCGTATATCCAAATTTTGAAAGAGCTGATCATAGCGGAAGAAGACCCGGAAAACGTTATTCTACTAGAAATTTTTCCGGAGAAACAAAAAACAAGGGTAGACTTTTATGCCACGGAGGAACTGATCGGAGTGAAAACTGTGTGTTTAACGCAACTTATACAGGAAGGACGAAATCTGTTTTATGAAAAGGAAGGCAGAAAAATCCGTATTCACCGCATCTACAACCGGCTTATTTTCGATGACCTGTTTCATCAACCAATAGAGGTGCAGGAAAAAGGTAATATCATGCTGCAGGACCTCGATGTTACCTGGGTACCGCATCCCAACTGGTTCTATCGTTTAAGCAAATTCACACTTCCCTTTATTAATCATCCCAATGTTCCGGTCACACGGTTTTTAAATGAGGTTGATCCTCTGCCTTCGGACCTGGAGAATTACGTGATAAAACCGCTTTTTTCATTTGCGGGGCAGGGTGTTATCATTGACGTTACCAAAGAAGAGCTGGCAAAAATTCCCGATCCTCAAAACTGGATCATTCAACGAAAAGTTCAGTATGCGGATGTCATTGAAACACCGGACGGCCCGGCGAAAGCAGAGATCAGGCTTTTTTACTTTTGGCCACCAGGAAGTGAAAGGCCCTTTGCCGTCAATAACCTAGCACGACTGAGCAAGGGCAAAATGATTGGGGTGCGCTATAATAAAGATAAAACCTGGGTAGGTGGCAGCTTTTGCCTGTTTGAGCAAAGTTAAGAGCATTAGAGAACCGAAAAACCATTGGATTTAATCTTTCAGGTTCCACCGCAGGCCCAAAAACACCCTCCGTCCCTGGTTGGGTGCAAATACATAGGACGGATCAAACGTCAATGCATATGGGTTTTCTGCTGTTTGCTTCACCTTGCCATTGGCATCCCAAACTACATTCTTGTCGAATGGATCCTGAGAACGGGCTATCACAAAAGGGTTTCCTTTGGTGGGCGTCCAGTTTAAAACATTCTTTACCCCAGCATAGATTTCAAAATTTCCTGCCATCCATTTTGTGATCTGTAGGTTCTGCAAACTCCAAACAGGAGAATATTCCCTTCTTGGGTCCAATGAAGAAACCAGCGGCAGTCGCATGGGCCCGTAAACATTACCGGTGTAATCAAATGTCCATCCGGAAATAGGTATGGAATAGCTTAAGGTCCAATTGCCGCTCCAGTTCTCTGTCAAAACCGGCCGTTGTTTTTTTGGGAAAGCCCCTTCTTCATATTTTGCTACATCCTGTAAGGTAAATCCAATATAACCTTTCAACCGCTGCAAAAAGTTTGCTTCGATATTTGCTGAAAGTCCTTTTGAAACAGAATGTCCTATTAAATTGGCGTAAATAATTTTATTGGGATCCGTATCATAATCGGGGATAATCTGGTTACTGAAGTGGGTGTACCAGGCAGAAAGGTCCAACACTATATTTTTCGAACGGCTTCCCAGGCGATTACTGTATTGGAAATTGATGTTCTTACTCTTTTCAGGCTCCAGTTTATCAACAATTTCCACTGCCCGGGCCCCTGTTAATGCAGCATGTTCTTCTGTAAACAGGTTAACAACACGAAAACCCGTTCCCGCATTGATGCGTACCACTTCTTTTTCGGAAAAGGCCCATTTGTACGCAAATCGTGGGGTTAAAATTCCTTTGTGGACCGGATGAAAATCATACCGCAAACCCGCCAGCAAGGTATGGGCAGGATCGGGTTTCCATTCGTTTTGCAGGAATACACCCGGCAAAAAAGTACGTTGTGGTTGGTTGAATTTCGTTAGGGTATCCCAGGTTGCTGTGGAATTGTCGTCATAATAATTATAACGACCGGCAAGTCCTAACAGTAAACTATGGGTGTTTATTGTTTTATCCCAGGTCGCCTGGCCAAATAAAATCTTTTGATCTGCCAGAAAAGGTGTGGTTCCGTAATAAGAGTCCTGCTGATGTCCCGTTGCTGAAAATGAAAGAAACATTCGCTCTGTAACTGGTAATTGGTAATTGCCTAACAGTTCCCATCGTTTTGTATAGATACTTTCACCATAAACTCGGTCACCACCGCGATAGTTTTTTTTCCAGTGCATTTCACCACCCCACCTGTCTTCATAAAAATATCTTCCGGCCAGCGTTGCTACCCGGTTGTGTTGCCTTTGTAGGCTCCATTTATTAAAAACAGAGATGCGTTTTTGCAGCGTCACGTCTGTGAAATTGTCACCGTTTTTATCAATGGGCTTATCATAGTTAAAATAGTGAACACCCATTAAGGACGTCAGCGATTTTCCTATCCGCCACCGCGTACCAATATCTACCAGGTGTTCCTGCCAAGATGTTGTCATGACATTGGCGGATAGCAAGGGAGCCTTATTTGGTGATTTGGTGATGATGTTGATGAGTCCACCAATAGCTTCCGAACCATACAAGCCCGATGCCGGACCTTTTACCACCTCTACTCTTTCGATCATTTGCGCTGGAATGCCAAACAATCCATACACGGATGACAAAGCGCTAACGATGGGCATGCCATCAATGGTTACCATTGTGTAAGGTCCTTCCAATCCGTTGATATGAATATCGCCGGTATTACAAACATTGCAGTTGATCTGCGGCCGCACGCCATTCACCATCGATAAGGATTCGAATACACTTGGTGCCGGGTTTTTCTGGAAAAACTTGTGAGAAAACACTTCTACCGGGATTGGACTTTGCAAGCGTGTGACGGCTTTCATTGTTCCGCTGACGACCACTGCATCCAGCGAGGAAGAGGAATACAATTCTATAAATGATTCCGCGATAGAGTCCCGCAAAACGATAGTCTGCTCATAAGTTTCATACCCTGCCATGCTAACAGTAAGCAGATGTTTTCCAGCCTGTAACGGGTACAATTCAAAATTTCCGGTTGAATCAGCCGCCACAGTGCGGTCATTTACTGAAACCGTTGCACCTGCCAGGCGTTCATTACCGGAATGAACGTACCCTTTCATTCTCACCTGCGAAAAGGAATGAAATGCCAGGCATAAAAACCATCCGAATAAAACAAACTGCTTTTGCATGGACCCGCATTTGAATGTCCAAAGGTAATTTATTTGGCCTACCAAATAAATTTAATTTCATTTCCCATCCTACTTTTGTGTCATGTCACATTTTGGCCATCAGTTTGAAGAAAATTACCTGAAGGAACTGTATAAACTCAGCCAGAAGGATGTTAAGAAGGTAAACAACACCGCCCTTTCAAAAGCCATGGCCTTAAATCCGGCTACAGTTCTGGAAATGGTTCGAAAGCTTGGCGAAAAAGGTTTGGTGGAGTTGCTGCCGGACAAAAGCATCCGCCTGACAGAACAGGGAAAGAAAAAAGGCCTGCTGATTATTCGAAAGCACCGGTTATGGGAGGTGTTTTTGGTTTCGAGGTTACAATACAAATGGAACGAAGTACATGATCTGGCCGAGCAACTGGAACACGTAGGAAGCGAGGATTTCATTAACCGGCTGGAAGAATTTCTGGGCTTTCCAGCTTTTGATCCGCATGGGGATCCGATTCCAGACAGGAACGGAAAACTGAAAAAAAATACCGCAATTCTATTATCCCAAGGAGCAAAAAACAAAAGCTACCGCGTGGTAAGTTTTGGCGATACGGCCGATTCTTTTTTAGATTACCTGAGCAAGCTGCAAATCATCCCTGGAACAAAACTGAAGATTACCGACCACCTTGAGTATGATGGGTCCTTCTCTCTTTCCATCGAACAAAAAACCATACAGATTTCTGAAAAAGTAGCCGGAAATATTCTCGTGCAGCCGGTTAGTTAGCTTTTTTCTTTAACGCGTTTAAAAACAGGTATTCGAAACTTACCATAACACTGTTTTTAGTAAGCCGGTAAATATCACTTCCCAATTGAAAGCGGTAGCCGATATTAAGCTTGGCTGCGCTGTTGAAAATGGCTTGGATGGATGGCGCCAGATCAACATAATAAGTCTCGCCAGGAAAATTAATGTTTCGGCCACCCAGAAGCTCCACATATAAATTCAGGTTGGTTTGGTTGTAATCTTTGTACTCGAATGGCAATAAAAGATAGCCTGCCGAAAGCACATAATTGATGGCCTGGTATGCGTAAATACCCTGCAGGTTTTTATCGTTCCGTTTTTCATCCAGCACCTCATTCCAGGCAAGGCTACCGGACAAGGCCAGCTTGTGCCAAAGCTGTGTTGCAATCACACCCGCCTGTACGCCGCTTTGCTCTCCCATCATCAGGTTGATTTCATTGTGATCAAGATGATTACGGCTATAAGCAGCCGTTCCAAAAACTGCCATCCGGAAATGTTTGTGCACGTCATCATTGGAAAGAAAACGGTATTTGGCATAAAGACGACCGCCTTCCCAAATCATCTTGTTCTGATGCATGTTCGAAAAATTGGCGCCGGCCTTTACCATCCATTTTTTGCTGAGACCAAGAGCTACTTCCGGCATGTATCGCTGAAGCGTACGTTCAGAATGAACATCTCCGTGTATGATGGCAGTTGCTTTTACGGAAATAGACTGCGCCGGGTTATTCGATGCCGGTTCGGAAAACGGGTAAAGTTCCTGTGCACCGACCCAGTTAGCCACCAGTATAGCGGCCAAAAACAGAAATAGGATTCTCATATAGGAAAGAAAAGCCCTCCAAAGGGAGGGCTTTGTTTATGGTTAGATAATGACATGAAAGACCCGTGCAGCATCCTGTCCACTTTTTGCGGAACAGCATTTTGCCATAAGGCCGGTCTTTACACATTCCATCTTTGTAAGCGAAGCATATTTCTTAAAATCTTTCGCCGAAACAAAAGATTTATCAACCAGGGAAAACGTCACATCACCATTCAGCGCCTGCCCTTTTGTAGTCAGGAAATGGAATGTTTTTCCACCAATTGAAACATGGTCATCTTTCTTCACCTGTAAATTGTTGACTTCCGTTGTCACTTTGAGCGAAGCCACAGAAAAGCCGGCATCTTCAACCGCCTTTCCCAGCGCATCAAAATCGATAGTTTCGGAAGATTTGAACGTAAGATTGTACTGCTGGTTTTTAATGTCAACCTGCACTTTTTCAATAAAAGGCACTTTTTCCAACGCAACTTTTACGGCCTTGGAACACATTGAACAGGTTAATCCACTTGCCTGTAATGCTGCGCTTTTGAATTGTGCCTGTGCAGACAGTCCACAAACCACCAGTATGGCAACCAATAGCTTTTTCATACTGAATTTGTTTAAAGGTTAGGACTTTTTGCAGCAGTCTTTGGTATCGCAACCGGCTTCTTTGCAACAGCTCATGTCGGCACTGCACTTACCATCTTTGGTACAGGCAGCTATTACGCATTTTTCATGTTCGCAACAGCTTTGTGCGGCCGCTGTAGCATTTGACGCTTTCCTTTCATACTTGCAACATTCGTGCAGGTTGTTGTAAGCTTCGTCTGTTGCTTTTACGTTCTGCGTATCATAACCCACACCGGCTACAGCCTTTTCAATTTTGGCGGCGTTGGTAGAACTGTTAGCGTATTTTACAGTAAGCATCTTGCTGTCCGTGCTCCACTCAGCAAAGGAAGCACCTGCATCTTTGGCGGCTTTTTCAATTTTCTTTTTACACATGCCACATTCGCCGGAAACTTTAATTTTTTCAGTTTTCGCCTGGGCAAAACCAACAAAGGAAAGAGATACAAAAAGAAGGAGAAAGAATATTTTAAGCGTTTTCATTGTAAATAGTTTGATGATTTAGACAAATAAGTAAAATAGCAACGGGTGTTGCAGGAGAGATAAACGTGAAGAAGGTTTGTCTAAATTCTGAAAACGCGGTTTTGGAGGTAGGTATCCTGTTTACTAAGAGGCGGCCCATGGGCTACCGGCTCATCGTTTATGCGTTCCGTAACCGGAGGAGATAATAAAATGGAAACAGGGAAATGGGAAATGGCCGGGGTTTGAAAGTTTATTTTTACCAGTTTGGCAATGGTCTGGTCAACTTTCAGCTTCACCACCTTGACTTCGTCTTTGCAACAACCATCGCTGTCGGTGATGGTCATGCCACATTTTCCGCACTGATCCGAATCGGCTTCACCCCATTCAATTCCATTTAGTTTATCCATGCAATAATGCACAGAAACCACGAATCCTGTGCTGACTACAAAATAAACCAGGAGTAATATGGTGGCCAGAAGCTTTTTCATTCCTACTGCAAATATAAAAATAGCCTTTGCAATGAAAGGATGATTTTTAGAAATCCTGAATTAATTAACAAAGGTCCAGAAGATGCCAAAGCGAAAAACCATTCCCGGCATGGGATAACCAAACGCGGCCCTGTTGTTGGCATTAAAGGCAAGGCTACCACCGCTAAAGTTGGCGGCATTCAAGTTTTCCAGGCGTAAAAAGCCCTTAAAGGTCCGAATACGGAAATGCAGGAAGGCATGTAACTCCGGCCGGTTGTTGATAGTGAGGGTATCCTGGTAAAAAAACTGGCCCAGCACCGGTGAGTAATTATCGGCTTTGTACGGTGTATGGTATCGTACTTCTAACCCTGTGGACAGGTTTAGGGTACGGAAAAACTTGCCTTCAAAGGCAAGCCGGTTGCGGGTAAATAACAAAGGAAAATTCACTTCTGCCCCACCCGCCTTTTGCTGCACATACAATTCCGAATGCAGGTTCCAAAAACGGCCTAAACGGAATGTTTTCTCCCCGCTCACCCGCAGCACATTGAAAAGGGCACTCTCCTGCTGCAACCGCCGAAAGCCGTTGAGGTAGAGATAGTTCGTGACCACATAATAATCGCCTTTGAGTTGCAGGCCCAGCTTGGGCAGAAAATAGCTGGCAAAAAAGTGGATTGTATTCTCTTTTGAAAAATCTTTTGGATCGTCCAGGTAAAATGCGCTACGCTGGTCGTATAGGAATGATGGAGATCGATTGATGTTTTGAAAGCCAACCTGCAGGGTTCCCAGTTCCGGACTCAGCAACCGCTGCAGGCTCACGAAGGCGTGATAATCGCCAATGTTATCTCCAGCCAGGTGCAATCGTCCCGAAGCATTGATATCCCATTTTTGATTTTTGGTCCGGTTCCGGTATTCGCTGTGACCGATAATGTTATAAAGTGAAATATCACCGCGGGGAAGATAACCTTTCACCAACTGCAGTTCTGCGCCCAGTTTGATGAACTGTTGCAGGTTGTTGGCATCCGGGAACTGGTAAATAGAAAAATCATTGCTGATCTCCTGCCAGCTATCTTTTAGAAAAATGGAATCGCCGGGATTGATCGTAATGTTATAATTGGTTTTGTAATAGAGTGAGTCCGGCACATTGTCAGAATCATCCGAGGGCGTATCCTGGAAAGAATATTTGTAACGGCTATAATGAAAACTATGCTCGAACCGCACCCGTGGGTAAAAAAGCGGAATGACAGTAGAATCGGTAACCAGTGAATCTTTTCGCCCCAGGTCGTATTGCTGGCGCATGAAAAAATGATTATCGCTTTCTGTGCGACCCGTACTGAATGAAGTACTGAATACGCTTCCCCTAACCGAAGGACTTCCCCCCAAAACGGTTGGAATGGTAAAGCGACGATCATAGATTGGATCGCTCAGGTAATCCTTGTCCTGCAGGATACCGCCGCTTTCGCCAGCGCTCATTTTGTTTTGCAGGAAAACAAAATAATTGTTGTACCGGCGATTGGGCGACTGGTACCAGGAAGCCAACTGAATATTCCCATGGTTGTTTCGCTGGTTCCGGAAAATTCCCGGGGATGTAAGCAGCCGGTAATTAAAGCTTGCATTCCAGTGTGGTTTAAGGTTCTGCGTATGCAGCACTTCTATGATTTGTTCGGTACCGGTAGCCAGCAGATAACCTAACTCGGTGTAGGGCTTTGGGGTATTAAAAAATCGTGTTTGCTGCAGGCTCCACCGGTATACATCCAGTGAATGAAAGCCTGGATCCCAACCGGTTCGGGAAGGCATGGTAAAAAGGAGCGACCGGGTGGCGGAACCATTGTTGCCTAGGTAAACATGCGTGGCCGGTATGGGAAACCGGCTGGTAAAATCGCGAATGGAAGTATCAAAAGTCGTAGGCCGTACCGTATTGAAGTTGTAAACTCTAACCTGCAGGCTGTCATCACTGAAATCCCTTCGCTCGATGCCTTCCCGGCCGGCCGAATCGGCATTGCCACCGCGGTTCGGAGTTGTTCGCTGCTGTCCGATTCCGGGTTGTTGGCTCGGAAATCTTCCGTCACGAATTACGGTGCGTTGTGCCAACATGGTTGAGCCACTGCACAAAAGGCATAACAATAAAAGAATATAGCGAGACCAGTCTTTCAAAATGGTAGCATTATAGTCCTGCGATCATTTCGCGGATAATGGCAGAAAACTTGGGTTCGGCTTCCTTAGCTGCCTGCAAAACTTCTTCATGTGTGATAACATTTTCTTCTTCACGGATACCCACATCCGTAATCACACTCATGGCAAAAACAGCCATGCCCATATGCGCAGCAGCCGTCACTTCCTGCACGGTACTCATCCCAACAGCATGGGCACCTAGAATGCGAATCAGTTTGTATTCAGCACGGGTTTCAAACGTTGGACCGGTCACCCCAAAATACACGCCTTCCTTTACCTCGATCCTTAACTGTAAGGCGATGTCTTTGGCTTTTTGCACCAGGTCCTTCCTGTAGGGTTCACTCATGTCGGTAAACCGGGGACCGAGGCGATCATCATTGGGTCCCAGCAATGGGTTTGGCGTAGCAAAGGAAATATGATCGGTGATGATCATAAGATCGCCGACTTTCATGCCTTCACCAACACCGCCGGCGGCATTTGAGATCAAAACGGTTTCAACGCCTAAAAACTTCATGACACGAATTGGGAAAACAACATCCTCAGGTGAATACCCTTCATAAAAATGAAAACGCCCCGCCATGGCCACGATTGATTTTCCGGCGATGGTACCGAAAATGAGTTTTCCATGGTGGCCTTCCACCGTAGAGACCGGGAAATGCGGAATCTCTTCGTATGGTATCTGGTGCTGCACCTGGATTTCCTGTGTAAAGTTGCCCAAGCCACTGCCCAGTACAACACCAATTTTTGCGCCTGCAGTATGAAAAGTTTGCAGGAACTGCGAGGCTTCAACAAGTTTATCGTAGGTAGTCATTGGCGACAAAGATAGCCGCCGGAAGTTTTATGAAATTCACAATGTTAAGAGAAGCGTGTTGGCGATTAAAGTTGGCAATAGGTAAGCAATAGGCAGTATGGTAAAAAGATTTGTTCTAGTAAACAAAATGGATTACAAATTAGTACAAGTAAATGGGATCAGCTATTTGTATAAAGTAAGGTCATTCAGCACAACTGAAATGGATTCGTTCTGTAGTACAATTCCTTTTGCACTTACTTCGGTTTCGATTTTGCCATGTTCCGTCTCCAATTCTTTTGTATTGATTGCCTTGGCCCGCTTTTCCTGGGGCGGGTTCAGTTTTTCCGATTTTTCAAACTCCAGCACTTTTTCATGAATGTCCGACGGTAGGCTGTTCTCGCATTTGTACGCCAGCTCAATAAACTGCCGCGCAAAAAAGGCATCGATCTGGATGCGGCGCTTCGAAAGATGCGCAAACTTCCCAATGATGCGGCAAATGTTCTCCCGCTCTTCGGGGCTTAACTGTTCGGCAAATTCATAATCCTCAATGCGGCAAAGCGATAGGATCAACGGCTCCAGCACATCTACCGATACAATGTACACATCATAATCGGCCATGTTGTACACAAACTGGTTGACAACCTGCAACGTGTTTGTCGGAATTACTAGGAACACATCTTTTTTCACCCCTTCAATCTTTGCATACTTTCTCGCTGCTTCGGCTTGGGCTTTCAGGTATTGCGGGAAATTTTTCAAATCCTCTCCCGCAGGGCTTTTGGCATCAAACACTACATATTCGTCGCAGATCATCAGGGTATTATCCGGTTCGCCACGGAACGGAGCTTTGTCAACATAGTTTAGCGTATGCTTTTGGCAGATAAGTTTCATTCTTCCCTGCACATCCGACTGATGCAAAGCCCAGGTTTCTTTCAGCGAAAGAATGCGATCCACTTCTTCCTGGTGACGCTGCTGCAATTCTTTTTCCCGCTCTTCCTGCAGTTGCTGGCGCAATCCCTGTAGCGAAACGATTTCTTCGGAATATTTTTGGCGACGGAATTCCTCTTCTTTTTTAAGCTGGATAGCTTCTTCCCGGGATGCCTGTAGGTCACGCTGGCAGTTTAGCAACCGTTCTTTCATCAGGGCCAGTTCCGAACTCAGGTTCAGCACCTGACCATCGAGGTTACGTTTGGTTTCCAGTGCTACGGTTAGCTGGAGGTGATTGGAAGCAAGCGATTGTTCGGCCACACTCAGTTCATTCTGCAGGGCACCCAAACTGGCGGCAGCATCGACCAGGTCTTTTTTCACGCTTCCCCATTGAAAAATGCGATCCCAAAAGGAAAGGTTTTTGACTTTATCCAAAAAAGCCTTTACGGTCGAAAGATGGTTGCTCATGCCACTGGAATTGGGTTGGTAATAGAGTTTAAGATGCGAAAAAACCGGAAGGGTTGCAAACGGGCCTCACAATTCAGCAATTCCTTCAATAAAACACATCTCCTATTGCGCCTTTGGTTCAATCAGGTCCCAAAGATTTCCATACACGTCCTTGAAAACTGAAACGGTGCCGTAGGCTTCTTCTGCAGGCTCCCGAACGAATTCAACGCCTTTATTCCGGTAATTGTTGTAATCCCGCCAAAAATCATCCGTGTGCAAAAACAGGAAAACCCTTCCGCCGGTTTGGTTGCCAATGGCACGCTGTTGTTCTTCCGTGGCTGCTTTTGCCAGCAATAGCGAAAGCATGCCTTCCCCTTTTGGCTTGATTACCACCCAGCGTTTGGTTTCGCTCATTGCGGTGTCTTCTACCAGGTCAAAATCCAGCGTATTCGTATAATAGTTGATGGCCTCATCGTAATCGGCCACCACCAATGCCATTTGTACTATTCGTTGATTCATGCGGTTATAGTTTCACCAGGTTTCGTTTCACCATGCTGAAAAAACGGGTTTGTAAAAAAATGGAGGCGAAGGTCAGACCAAGGATCAGTCCCAGCCACATGCCCATGGCACCCATTTTCAACACATTGGCAAAGACGTAACCAGCCGGAATACCAATCACCCAATACGCAATGCCGATTAATACGGTTGGTGTTTTTACATCTTTGATGCCACGCAGCAAGCCGGCTCCGATAGCCTGTGTACTGTCGGAAATTTGAAAGATACCAGCCATCAGCAACAAAAGCGCTGCTATGGCTTGTACCTCGCCATTTTTTGTAAACAAAACCGGCAGTTGGTTCCGGAACAGCACAAAAAGCAAAGCGCAGAATATACCATAGCCAACAGCCGAAAGCACAGTGCTTTTCCCAATACTGGAAATTTTTGGCCAGTCGGACCGGCCAAAGGAATTACTGGTACGGATGGATCCGGCCTGGGAAAGTCCTAGCGAAACCATAAACGTAAAGGCGGCACAGCTAAGAGCAATCTGGTGTGCGGCCTGTTCTACGGCGCCGATGGTACCAATCAGGATACCTGTCACCGCAAATGCTCCGGCTTCCATACCAATTTGCAAACTGCTGGGAACACCAATCCTCAGCAATTCTTTTTGCGTTTTCCAATTCAGTCGCCATTCGGTTTTTCGTAAAGCTATATAATCCCTAAAATGCTTTCCTTTCAGCACCACCAGCAAAAGCGAAACGAACATGAGGAGCCGGGTTATTAGCGTTGCCCAGCCGGCGCCAAGCAATTCCAGCCGCGGAAAACCCCAGTTACCATAAATGAGCAACCAGTTCAGCAGGATATTGACCGGCATGGAAAGCAGCGAAAAGATCATGGCCAAACGAGTCTTCTCCAACCCATCGGCAAATTGTTTCAGCGTCATGAAAAGGAGCATGGGAATCAGCGAAAGCGCAATCAATTCTAAAAATGGTATAGCATGTTCTACCACCACCGGGTCCTGGCCCAGATGGCGTAAAAAGTTTTTACCCGCTACCAGGGAAAGTGATATAACCAGAGCTGTGACTGTGCAAAGTACAAAGCCATTAAAAAGGTAATGCGAAACGGCATTTTTGTCGCCTCTTCCATTGGCCATGGATACCATCTGCGAAACGGAAATGGTCATGCCAATGCCGAAGATGAAAGGAATATTGACACCATTGATCACCAGGGCAGTTGCCGCCAGTTGTTTGTAATCGATAGCGCCAACCATAGCCGAATCTATGATATGCAAAGACATTTGTGCCAGTTCGCCAATGATAATGGGAAACGCTAACCGAAGTGTTTGCGAGGCTTCTTTACGGAGGGTCATAAAAAGCGGACAAAGGTAGAAAAGAGAAGGCAGTGTAAAACAATTAGGTTAGATGGAAGACTAATTTACCAGAAGGAACAACCCTTATTCTGGAATAAAAAGGCAGTTGTAACCGACAAGGGATTAGAGACAACAAGCCTGTTTACCCCTAGAAAGTCAAGCCCAAACCCACTTATAAAAATAATTTTCCACAATTTCTTGCTAATTGGATTTTGACCCATTATTTTGTTTCTCCATTTAATCAATCCAACATCATGAAAATGACCAATTCATTCCGAATGAAAAACCGCATGCCATCCCTTCTCCGCCAGGTTTTGTTTACCTGCCTGTTTATTTCCATTCTTGCTGTAACGCTGTATGTATTAATCAACAGTCCTGCCTGATCAGGCATAGAGAAATAATACCCCGGCAACAAGGGCGGCAATCAAGGTATTGAAGAAATTCACGGCATCATTGCTCAATTTGTGATGCCGTTCAAGGGCTGCTCCCAACACGGAATCACTGATATTACCCACTGTGCCTGCCAGCAAAAGAATAAAGAATCGACCATCCCACCCAAAGCCAATGCTGTAAACAATAGCGATAACGCAACTGCCAGCCAGGCCAATCAACGTTCCTTCCAGGCTGACAACCCCGTCCAATCCTTTCTGGTCTTTTTGAAAACTAAGGATGTTGTAAAACTTTTTTCCGTAAAGACTGCCTAGCTCTGACGAAAGGGTATCTGCCAATGCAGATGAAAAAGTAGCGGCTATCATTAGCGACAGCAAATCCTTGTGTTGGGGAATAAAAAGCGAAAGCAAGCCTAATGCTCCGGCGGCACCAGCATTGGCCAGTACCTGACCCGTTTTACGCTGTCCGCCTCGCTCCTGCATCATTCCCATCGCTGTTTTTTGTTTTCGTTTCCAACCTGTAGCCAGTGTGCCAGTTAGAAAAAAGAGGGCAAGCATTACAATCCCCGTCCACCCGGCACCCATAAAAATGCAAAAGCCGGTTATGCCACCAGCTATGGCCGCGACTGGTGTCAGCTTACGGTAACGGATACTCTCCACCACCCCAACAAAAAGAAGAATGACAAGTAAAATGTACTGCAAACAGGGCCGCTTTACCCGGTAAATTTATGAAGAACCGTTTCCATTAAGTGAACGATCCTGTCGTTGCAAAGATTACTGATGCTGCCTTCATGCGTATGCTGCAGGGGTTTATCCAGCGGGTACGAAAATTCTCCCTTCTCTACCTGGTTACCCACTTCTTTATAAGCATCGCGGAACGACACACCCCTGTTGACTAACTCATTTACGGCTTCTACCGTAAACAGGTATTTGTATTTTTCATCCTTCAGAATGTTATCTTTTACCTCGATGTTTGAAAGCATCAGGCGGCATAATTGCAAGCAGGCTTTTAATTCTTCAATGGCTGGAAAAAGAATTTCTTTGGTCAATTGCAGATCGCGGTGATAGCCAGAAGGAAGGTTGTTCACCAGAAGTGTCAATTCATTGGGCGTTGATTGAATGCGGTTGCACTTGGCCCGGATCAATTCAAACACATCTGGGTTCTTTTTATGCGGCATGATGCTGCTACCGGTGGTAAGCTCCGATGGAAAACTGATAAAACCGAAATTCTGGTTCATATATAGACAGCAGTCCATGGAGAGGCGGCTGAGCGTTGCGGCTACTGTACTCAAACCCATCGCCACCAGCTTTTCCGTTTTTCCTCGCGTCATTTGTGCATAGACGGCATTATAGTTGAGTGCAGCAAAGCTCAATAGTTCCGTCGTTCGGCTGCGGTTCAGCGGAAACGAAGAACCATAACCGGCGCCACTGCCCAAAGGGTTTTTGTTGGCAACATGGTAGGCTGCTGCCAGCATTTCCAGGTCATCCACCAGACTTTCGGCATACGCACCGAACCAGAGTCCGAACGAAGACGGCATGGCAATTTGCAAATGGGTATAGCCTGGCAACAATACATCCTTGTATGTTACACTTTGCTGGATCAACAGGTCAAACAGGCTTTTGACTTCCTCTTTCACCGCCAGCACCTGGGCCCGTAAATAAAGCTTGATATCGACCGCAACCTGGTCGTTCCTGCTACGGCCGCTGTGAATTTTTTTTCCTATGTCACCAATCCGTTCCGTCAGCAAAAATTCCACCTGCGAATGCACATCTTCTACATCATCGGACAAGGCAAACTGGCCTGCCGCAATTTCCTTTTCAATCTGCCGCAGGGCATCTACGGCAATATCGGCTTCTTCTTTCGTCATCAGTCCGACTTCGCCCAACATCGTAACATGTGCAATAGATCCCTGAACATCATAAAGTGCCAGAAGAAGATCAAATTCTTTATCGCGACCCACAGTGAATTTTTCAATCAGTTCAGATGTGGAGGTTGTTTCTTTTTGCCAAAGCTTCATTTAAACACGAATTTTTGCTCGAATGACACGAATTGTTTCTTTCCTTTAAAACGCTTTGATTTAGGTTAAGCGATATCTCAATATCCTAATATCTAACTCACCGAATTACCCGATCAAGCAATTCGATATAATCTTTGATTCCTTGTTTGATCTCATCAACATAAATAAATTCATCTGCTGTATGGCTCCTGGCAGAATCACCGGGACCAATTTTTAATGCAGGAAACGGCAGCAGCGCTTTATCGGACGTGGTGGGTGAACCATAATAGGTTTTACCCAGGGCCAGTCCGGCTTTTACCAACGGATGGTCCAGCGGAATCATAGAAGAGCGAAGGCGGGTGCTTCGGGCCGTCACTTCACTCTGCACATTGCTTTTGATTATCTCCAAAACTTCTTCAGAAGTATAGAGTTCATTGACCCGTACATCAACAATATAGGTACAGGTTGCCGGCACCACGTTGTGTGCCTTGTTTTCCGTTTCAATCGATGTCACCGACATCTTCACGGGGCCAAGCAGGTCCGAAACCTGGTCAAACTCGTGGCAGCAAAGCCATTCAATGTCCATCATGGCTTTGTAGATCGCATTTTCACCTTCATTGCGTGCTGCATGCCCGGCCTTTCCGACCGCTTTGCAATCAAGCACAATCAGTCCCCGTTCTGCTACCGCCATTTGCATAAGTGTAGGTTCGCCCACAATGCCGAAAGCAATAGCTGGCAGGTGCGGCAATGCACTCTGCACACCATTGACGCCGGAAATTTCTTCTTCGGCGGTTGCGGCATACGCCAGATTATAGGAAAGATTTTCGCTTTCGTAATAATGTAAAAAAGTGGCGAGAAGCGATACCAGGCATCCGCCGGCATCATTGCTGCCTAACCCATATAGTTTGCCATCGATGATTTGTGGGCTAAACGGATCTTTAGTGTATCCTGAGTTGGGCTTTACGGTGTCGTGATGTGAGTTTAAGAGAATGGTCGGTTTAGCCGCATTAAACTGTTTGTTCAAGGCCAATACATTGTTGCCGACCCGGGTCACCTGAACACCTTTATCGAACAAAAACTTGGTGAGGAAACTGGCAGTTTGCCATTCATCCTTGCTGAACGAAGGAAGGCGAATCAACTCCTGTAAAACAGTGATCGCTTCATCGTGCAATATGTCCAACGTTTTATTCATTTGTAATGGCAGTTCCGGATTTTCCATTGACGAGCGCCTGCAAATCTTCGGCTTTTCCAATGATCACTTTTTGCACGCCGCTGTTCAGCGCCGAAAATGCATTGTCCAGTTTCGGAATCATACCAGCAAAAACAAGTTCCTTTTCCTTTAGTTCCTTGTATTTTGCCGGATTTATAACCGGTATAACAGAGGCATCATCTTCGGCATCCAGCAAAACACCGCTTTTCTCAAACGAATACAAAAGTGTAACCGTGAAATGGGCGCTCATTGCTTTCGCTGTTTCCTGCGCAATGGTGTCGGCATTGGTGTTTAACAACTGTCCTAGCCCGTTATGCGTAATAGGCGATAACACCGGGGAAATACCTTGCTGCAAAAGGGCATGCAAAAATTTAGCATTCACACTGTCAACATCGCCGGCAAACCCATAGTCGCGATCTTTCAACACCCGCTTGTGGGCCGTGATGACATTGCCATCGGCTCCGGAAAGACCAACGGCGTTGGCACCGGCTGCCTGCAATTGCGCTACAATGTTTTTGTTGATCAGGCCTGCATACACCATTGTAACAATCTTTAAAGTTTCCGCATCGGTGATCCGTCTTCCTTCCACTATCTGTTGGGGAATGTGTAACTGCTCTGCCAGTTTTGTTGCCAGTTTTCCGCCGCCATGAACCAATATTTTTTTGGTATTGATACGGGCTAAATCAGCCAGAAAAGCCGACAGCTTTGTTTCGTCGTCTATGATGTTTCCGCCAATCTTGACTACGTATAACGTTTCCATTCCTGCCAGCTTATTGTGCATTTAAAATTTGGGCCAATACAGCCTGTGCGGCCCAAACCCGGTTGGAAGCCTCCAGCGTAATGATGCTGTTCGGTCCATCCAGGATCTCATCACTCAATTCTACATTGCGGCGCACCGGCAGGCAGTGCATCACTTTTGCATTGTTTGTTTGGGCTAATTTTTCATTCGTCAGCATCCAGTCATTATCGCGACAAAGTATCTCACCATATTGCTCGTAAGAACTCCAGTTTTTTACATACACAAAATCGGCGCCTTGTAAGGCTTCGTCGTGGTTATGCATGATGGTGGCGCCTTTTGTAAACTGTTCATCCAACTCATAACCTTCCGGATGCGTTACCACAAAATCCACTTCGCCCCAGGCTGTCATCCACTGCGCAAAACTGTTGGCCACGCATTGCGGCAAAGGTTTTACATGGGGGGCCCAGGTTAAAACAACCTTCGGTTTGGCGTTTGGCGTTTGGCGTTTGGGATTGGATTGCCAGGTTTCCTGAATCGTGATGACATCCGTCAAACTTTGAAGCGGATGCAAGGTGGCGCTTTCCAAGCTTACCACCGGGATGCCGGCATATTTGATAAACTGCTGAATGTATCGTTCGCTATAATCTTCTTCCCTGTTTTTTAAGGAGGGAAAAGTGCGTATAGCAAGAACATCAAAATATTTCCCCATGATCGGAGCCGCATCTTTTACATGCTCCACAGTGCTGCCGTTCATGATAGCGCCTTCTTCAAATTCCAATGCCCATCCTTCAGCACCCACATTAAATACAATGGCTTCCATGCCCAGGTTTTGCGCCGCAATCTGTGTACTAAGTCTAGTACGCATGCTGGGATTTAAAAACAGGCATCCGATCCGTTTGTTGGTACCCATTTTTTTGTCCTGGAAAGGATCCGCTTTATATGCCAGCGCTTTTTCTACTAATGCATTGATGTTGGCAACATCATGAACAGAAATAAATTGCTTCAATTTTGTTTTTCTTTTTTATGTACTAAGCTAGGTTACTACTATCGTCTGTCGTTGCAATCTGTGATTTGTTCAATTTCATTCTTCCAGTGGAAGAATGAAATTGAAGTACACTTGTACGTCCGTAAATTCTACTGGACAATGGCCTGCCTTGCTGGCACTGCAGTCAATTCTGCAATTGCAGTTTTCAGCTTCTGCAAAAATTCATCAATCGCTTCCCGGGTAATATTCAGCGCAGGTAGCAGGCGAACAACATTTGGTTTGGCTTCACCAGTGAAAACATGTTGTTTCTGCAACAGGTTCTTGCGCAGATCTTTTAATTCATCCGGCAAGTCGAAACCAATCATCAGTCCATAGCCCCGTACGTTTTGTATGCCGTCTATCTTTTTTAATTCTGCCATAAGGTAGTTACCGTTTTCTTCTGCTTTTTGTAATAAGCTTTCCAGTTCAATAACTTCCAGCACACCAAGAGCGGCAGCGCAGGCGAGGTGATTTCCGCCAAACGTAGTTCCCAACATGCCGTGTTTAGGCTGGATAAGTGGCGCTATCAAAATACCACCAATCGGGAAGCCATTGCCCATCCCCTTTGCCATGGTGTAAATATCTGCCTGCACACCGGCATGGTCCGCCGCAAAAAACTTTCCGCTACGGCCATAGCCACACTGCACTTCGTCGGCAATGAATAAAGCACCAGCATCGGTACACATGCTGCGAATTGTTTGCAAAAAGGCATTGGTGGCTACATTGATGCCGCCTACTCCCTGGATGGTTTCAATGATCACTGCTGCTACATCCTTTCCATTCTTTTGGAAAAAATCTTTCAGCGCTTTTACATCATTATACGGAAGAAAATGAACATTGTCTGTCTCATTCACCGGTGCCACAATAGCAGGATTGTCAGTGGCCGCTACGGCAAGGGAGGTACGACCATGAAATGCTTTTTTAAACGCCACAATGGTTTTCCGCCCGGTATGAAACGAAGCCAGCTTCAGCGCATTTTCATTGGCCTCGGCTCCGCTGTTGCAAAGAAACAATTGGTAAGCTTCCTTGCCGGAAACGGTACCCAGCTTTTGCGCCAATTCTTTTTGAATGGGAATTTCAACAGAGTTGGAATAAAACGCAATCTTGTTCAACTGCACTTCAATGCGTCGCACCCAGTGCGGATGTGTATGACCGATAGAAATGACCGCATGGCCTCCGTAGAGATCCAGGTACGGCGTGCCGGCTTCATCCCACACCGTTGTGCCTTCGGCTTTTACGATGTTAATGGGATTGATGGGATAAACGTCGAAGAGTTTCATGTTAAACAATTGTCTTTTTTATCGTGTAAAATGGATTTGCGTCCGGACAACAACGGTATTCACATCCAGTTGTACCCATGCAAATTTTAGGACTCTTTGTATAAATTATTCGCAATGTTTGATGAAAGGCGAATGCCTTTGATAAAGGCCGAACTCAGGCCCTGGTGCTCCATTTCATTCAAACCTGCAATAGTGCACCCTTTCGGAGAGGTTACTTTATCAATTTCCTCTTCGGGATGCGTACCGTTTTCGATCAGCAATTTGGCAGCACCGAATGCTGTTTGCGCTGCAATCTTAAGTGCATCATGGGCATGAAAACCGATCTCCACACCACCCTGCGAAGCGGCACGAATGGTACGCAGAAAAAACGCAATTCCGCAGGCGCAAAGTGCCGTCGCTGCGCTCATCATGTCTTCGGTGATCCAGATGCATTGCCCCATGGTATCAAAAATGGCCTGCACCATGGCTTTGTCTTCTTCGGTTGCATTTACTGCCGAAAGACAGGACATACTGGCACCCACCCGCATTGCGGTATTGGGCATCGCTCTGACAATGCGCAAATCATCGCCCAATTTGTCGCGAAACACCTGTGTATGGGCACCGGTAACAACAGACACCACCAATTGTTTTTGCAGGTCGATGTTTCCCACCAGTTGTGAAAGCGCTATGTTCAACTGTTGCGGTAGCACACAAATGAAAATAGCATCCGCTCCCTGCACGGCTTCGGCATTGTCGTAGCCAACTTTAAAACCACGGGCCTCGAGGCTTTCCGTATGTGCTGGCGTACGCTTGGTGATGGTAATTTCGGCCGGCTGGCAATTGCCGGCCTGCAACAGCCCCTCGGCCAGAGCCATACCAATATTTCCACCGCCGATGATGGTTGCTTTCATCTATGATAATTAAAAAGCGATTGATTTCAGTTCCAAGCCTGCCTTTTCATCAAGGTCAAAGAGCAGGTTCATATTTTGCACAGCCTGCCCGGAAGCACCTTTCAGCAGGTTGTCGATGGCAGAATGCACAACAAGTTTGCTCCCGACCTTTTCCAGGTGAATCACACATTTGTTCGTGTTCACGACTTGCTTGAGGAAAATTTCTTTTGGACTCACATGTGTAAACGGATGGTCCTTGTAGTAGCTTTCGTAAAGGTTCAACAAAGCTTCGAGCGACCAATCGCAGGTAAGCGTGGAACTCACAAAAATGCCGCGGGTAAAATCGCCCCGCCAGGGAACAAAATGAATATCGGAGGCAGCCGAACCGGCCTGCTCCAGCGACTGACGAATCTCTTTTAAATGCTGGTGCGAAAGTGTTTTATAGGCCTGTATATTATTGGCCCGCCAGCTAAAATGGGAAGTTTGTGCCAGGCTTTGTCCGGCGCCCGTAGAACCGGTGATGCCCGTGGTGTGCACATCTTCCAGCAAGCCTTCTTTTGCCAGCGGCAGCAATCCCAGTTGTATGCCGGTGGCAAAACAACCTGGGTTAGCAATATTTTTTGCCGTGCGGATGGTTTCTTTGTTTAATTCGGGTAAGCCGTACGTAAAGGGGCGGCCTTTAAATTCTGAGCCCGGCTTCAGGCGGAAATCCTGGGAAAGATCAATGACTTTTACCGTTTCCGCAATTTTGTTTTCGGCTAAAAACGTTTTAGCCTCACCGTGACCTACACAAAGAAAAAGGACATCAATGTTATCCGATAGTTCCTTGCTGAATGTAAGATCCGTATCACCCAACAGGTCCTGGTGAACGGCAGAAACCGGGTTGCCGGCATTGCTCCGGCTGTGAATAAACGAAACGGAAACCTGGGGATGATGAATGAGCAAACGAATCAATTCGCCACCGGTATAGCCTGCACCGCCAACAATGCCGGCCCTTACTACTTTACCATTTTTACCGTTGCGGGATGGCCGGCCCAACACACTTACATCGCTTTTGCTTTTTTCTTGCTGTGTCATCGTTCGTACTCTTTTTGTTAGGATGAAACAATGGTGTTGTTGAAACGAATATTCGTATGCAAGCCAATCTAAACCGAAACAGTATCCTAAATACCGCCAGCCGATTCTTTCACCTGGTAAAAGATCGATGTCTGGTTACCGAAAATCTTGCTAAAGCCCCGTACATCATCACCCGTCCAGCCGCTGTTCATTTCGCCGTACTTGCCAAATTTACTACTCATCAGGTCAAATGGCGACTCGATGCCCACTACCTGGAAATAATACGGGTTCAACTGCACAATGACATCACCACTCACCTGCTCTTGTGAGCTGGTGAAAAACGCTTCGATGTCACGCATTACCGGGTCGAGAATCTGTCCTTCGTGCAGCCAATTGCCATAGAATTGGGCCAACTGGTCTTTCCAGGAAAGCTGCCATTTGGTAAGCACATGTTTTTCCAGCGCATGGTGCGCTTTGATGATCACCATTGGTGCGGCAGCTTCAAAACCCACGCGGCCTTTGATGCCGATAATGGTATCACCCACATGTATATCTCGGCCAATCCCGTAAGGAGCGGCGATAGCGGTTAATTGTTGAATTGCATCAGCAGGATGTGCAAACTGTTGATCGTTAATCGCTTTTAATTCGCCTTTTTCAAAAGTTAGTTTTACTTCTTCGCTGCCGGTTTTTGTTACCTGCGTCGGCCAGGCTTCTTCCGGCAAAAGCCCTTTGCTGTTAAGGGTTTCCCGTCCGCCAACGCTTGTACCCCAAAGCCCTTTGTTGATGGAATACATCGCTTTGGCAAAGTTCATCTCCACGCCTTTGGCTTTCAGGTATTCAATCTCTTCTTCGCGGCTCAGGCGCAGGTCGCGGATGGGCGTCAGGATTTCGGTACCTGGAATCATAATATGAAAAATCATATCAAAGCGAACCTGGTCGTTGCCGGCACCGGTGCTGCCATGCGCTACAACATCAGCCTGCAAGGCTTTGGCATGTTCGGCAATATGCAGTGCCTGCACCAGTCGCTCGGCGCTTACGCTTAACGGATAGGTGTTGTTCTTCAAAACGTTTCCATAAACAAGGAAACGGATGATCCGGTCGTAATAACTCCTTACAGCATCAATGGTGGTATGCGTTTTCACACCCAGCTTGTAAGCATGCGCTTCAATGCTTTTTAATTCTTCTTCCGAAAAACCACCGGTGTTAACAATAATACTGTGCACTTCATATCCCTTCTCTTCACCCAAATACTTAACGCAGTAGGATGTATCCAACCCACCGCTAAAACCTAAAACAACTTTTTTCATGAATTCTGATGAATCTTTTAGTGAAGTATATTGAACAATACCATTTTCAGCTTGCGGTTGCCGGTACGGTCTTCTTGTTTAGGCTTTTCAATGCCTTTCAGTCGCTTCAGGAATTTTGCCTGCTTCAGCTTCATAAAGCGTTCGTATACCGGCTGCTTTTCTTCAAAATGCTGCTTTGTTTCCTGCGGCTCGTAGTGGTCTTTTGGATCAAACAGCATGGCCGTGCACAGACAGTTCTTCCGCTCCTTGCTCATCAGGATATCGTAGTTCACGCAGCTTTTGCAACCTGCCCAGAACTTTTCATCCTGCGTCAGCTCGGAGTAGGTAACCGGCTCGTAACCCAGGTCGCTGTTGATCTTCATTACCGCTAAGCCCGTGGTCAAACCAAAGATTTTCGCCTCCGGGTATTTCTCGCGGCTCAACTGGAAGATGCGCTGCTTGATGGATTTGGCCACGCCGCTTTTGCGGAAAGCAGGTGCTACAATCAGCCCGGAGTTGGCTACGTACTCGCCCTCCCAGGTTTCGATGTAGCAAAAGCCCACCCATTCGCCGTCAGGTGTCACCGCAATAACAGCCTTGCCTTCGTCCATTTTTTGTGCTACGTATTCCGGAGAACGTTTGGCAATACCGGTCCCGCGAGCCTTTGCAGAAGCCTCCATCTCATCGGTAATGGTCTTTGCATATGCCTTGTCATCGGGAGTGGCTACCCTGATGATAATATTTTGATTGTCCACTGTTGTAAAAAGCTTGAATTGTTTTGGATTACCAATCCTGTACCAATTAATTCACGGGGAAGTGTTCACTGATAGGGGCCCTGGTAAGTGGCTCGTCCTATCAGACCAGAGGTCGTCTTGAAAGATAGCGGAAAAGGTCAAAACATACCGATAGCATCGCCGTTGCGTGAAAGGCGTGAAAGATGTAATGTTTTGTATGAGAGGTAATGTTCACCGCTTTTCGTAATAAGGCACAAATGTATATTGTTTGCAAGAATAAGTGCAAAAAAAAATGTTAACCGCTCTCCCGTTTCCCTTTAGAAAACGATAAAACTGAGGTTGGATCCGCCACAGGTCACGCAAAGCAAAATTATGAGGGTTTTGTTAAGATTTAGCGTGAGCCTTCAATATGGATATGTTCACTTCAAAGGCAACTCCTTTAGGGATTGCCTGCACACAATTGAGAATAATTGAAGAATGAATTTATATTAAACCAATCTTGCTTACTTCTCAGGATAAGTTTACTATTTTAGAATCACTTATAGTCATCATTGATCTCGACCCAATAGCCATCGGGATCCTGCAGGTAAATCTGGTGAATACCATCGGTTCGGGTGGTGATAGCCGATACCTTTCCGGGCCAGTCTTCAAACCGGATATTCTTCTTCTGAAGCGTGGCCACAAAGGTTTTCATATCCGGCACACTAAAGCAGAGGTGCGTATTTTTTGAAGGTACTTCAATGGGAGGCGGATTCTGGATCAGGTGCAGATGCGCCCCTTCGCTAACGGAAAACCAAACATGCCGCCCATCGTGAAACGGTTCTGGAATTGTGTCGAGTCCAATCACCTCCTGATAAAAGACCCGGCTTCGCTCCAGTTGGGCCACTGAAAGCGCAATGTGATTGATCCTGGGCTTTTTCTGCGCAAAGGCAGAAGGCATTGCCCCAAAAAAAGCGGCGGCTAATAAAAAGAAAACCGTTTTCATAATCCTTTATTTAGGCAAATTTCACACTCTCCTTCAACTCTTTTTCCGTGTAGGAAAGCCCGTATTGTTTTAAAACTTCATCGGGAACGCCGTTCCACTGGTTTGGCCTGTTGCCAACATAGCCCACGTCTTTCATCCCGATTTCAGAAGAATAAAAGCCTGTAGCGGTAAGATTCCGCATTAAACTGAAGAAGGCAACCCCTTGTTGCAGGTCAGGCTTTGCTTTTGCCGGGTAAGCTATTGCATCCACCACAGCAATCCGCTGCTCCGGCTTGCTGTCTTTGAACGAGGTGCCGTAAAGCTTGCCCATTTGCAGATCCAGCCAGCGCAAACCACCCCGCATCGGCGTTTGAAATTCGGGTTTGTCCTTCACGATAAATTCAATGAAAGCCGGAACGCCTGCATCGGTAGCACTCCCCGAAACCTCGTCGGCAGGGATGATAATATCAGAAAGGATGGCGATGGTTTCCATTTCATGCGCCGTGAAAAAAGTTTGACTCATCAGCCGCTTGTGAATCTCCTTTTCGGTATCAGTGCGGTCAATGGTCAGTTTTTTCTCATCACCTTTTTTCACTTCCGGCTTGGCTTCCGTTTCAGGGCTTTTGCAGGCATCCAGGAGCAACCCACCCGATAAGGTACTTAGGGTAAGAACTTTCAACGACTTTCTTCTGTCCATACAAATTTGTTTGAGAAGTGGCTTACCACTTGTGTTCAGGTTATTGTAGTTCTATGTTTTAAATTGAAAAGCGTTCTGTTTTACAGGTTTCGCTTTTTCATTTGATCTACGATATATTCCGATCCCCGCATAGCCAGTGCCATGATGGTCCAGGTGATGTTTTTATCGGCCTGAGAGGTAAAGGCAGCACCGTCCATCACAAACAGGTTTTTACAGTCATGCGACTGGTTGTATTTATTCAACGCAAAACGTTTTGCATCGTTACCCATACGCACCGTGCCGGCTTCGTGAATGATCTTGCCAGGCGATTCCAAACCATAATTTGTTTCGGGACCGTCATCACCCCAGGTAACTACAGCACCCATGTTGTGCATGATCTCCTTAAACGTTTCCTTCATGTGTTTGGCCTGCTTCACCTCGTAATCACTCCACTTTACATTGAAGCGGAGCACTGGAATACCATATTTGTCCACGACTGTCGGATCGATCTCGCAAAAATTGTCTTCCCGCGGAACGGCTTCTCCCCTGCCGGCCATACCAACACTGGCACCGTAGAAAAAGCGGTAGTCCTCTTTCAGCGATTTGCCATAACCGCCGCCTTCTTTTTGTTTTCCTTTCACCAGGAATTTTCCGTTCTGGTTTTCAATGCCCCAGCCAAAGCCGTAAGCCGGCATGCCCATACCGCCCCAATATTCGATGTGATAACCGCGGGGAAAATCCAATTTTTTATTGTCCAGCCACCAGGGTGAGTAAACGTGCATGCCGCCCACGCCATCCTCGTTGTAGCGTTTGCGGTCGAAGAGCTTCGGCAGCACACCACCCATGGCTGCCCCGGTGCTGTCGTGCAGGTATTTGCCCACGACGCCGCTGCTATTGCTGAGTCCTGCAGGATGGCGGACGGATTTTGAGTTCAAAAGAATCCTTGTTGTTTCACCAGTGCTGGCGGCGAGAATCACCGTACGCCCTTTTACCTGGTATTCCTGTAGATCTTTGGTATGAACATAGGAAACACCGGTGGCCAGCCCATCGTTGTTGGTCAGCACTTCCCGCACCATGGCATTGTCAAATACATCCACGTTGCCCGTGGCCATGGCTGGTTTTACCAGCACGGAAGAAGACGAAAAATCTGCATACACCGTGCAGCCCCGGTTGCACTGCGAACAGTAGAAACAGGCACCCCGCTGGTCGTTGATCTTTTGGGTGAGAATAGACAAACGGGAAGGTATAACCGTAACGCCAGCCTGGGTGGCTGCATTTTTTATGAACAGTTCATGCAACCGCGGTTTGGGAGGTGGTAAGAATATGCCATCCGGATCATTTTCCAGGCCTTCATTGGTACCAAACACACCCACCATCTTATCCAGCCGGTCGTAATAAGGTTTTATCTCATCGTATGTAATCGGCCAATCCTCTCCCAGCCCGTCGATGCTACGGCGTTTAAAATCTTTTGGACCAAAACGCAGCGAAATACGGCCCCAGTGATTGGTACGGCCACCCAGCATGCGGGAACGAAACCACCACCAATCGGTGCCTTCCGCTTTTGTATAGGGTTCATCATCCAGCTCCCAGCCGCCATACGACGCATCAAAATCACCAAAAGGACGGTACTTGGTGGAAGCGCCGCGCCGGGGCGATTCCCACGAATATTTTAATTGGGTGACGTTCTTTGCCGGGTCGTACATCGGGCCGGCTTCCAGTAGGGCGATTTTGAGACCCGCATTGGCCAGCATATAAGCGGCCATGCCGCCTCCGGCACCGGATCCGACAATGATGACATCATAATTCTTTGGCTGAACCTTTATCTGAAAATCTCCCATAAGACAGCAATCCCTGTTTTGAAATGGTCAAAAAATTCTTTCTGTTTCGTGCGAAAAGGTAAAATGAAAACCGATACCCAAAACAGCCGTTAACAATCTATTTATAATTTGCCCGCTGTCTTATAGACAACGCCGTCTTTCATAACGAAAACAACGCGGCCAAATGCCTGCGGATTTTTGAGTAGATCTCCATCAACGGCAACAATATCGGCAAGTTTTCCTGTCTCGATTGTTCCCAATACATCTTCCCTTCCAATGAGCGTGGCCGCATGTAAGGTTGCGGAACGAAGGGCTTCTGCCGGCTTCATACCGGCATCAACCATGTAAACAAATTCCATCCAGTTGCTTCCGTGGCGAAACACACCGGCATCGGTACCAAAGGCAATCTTTACACCCGCTTTGTGGGCTTTTGCAAACGCTTCTTTCAGCTTCGGTCCAATGGCAATGGCTTTTTGCGCCACCACAGGCGGATAGTAGCCCGGCTTTTGTGCCGAATCGGCAACAGAGCGTCCGGCTGTCAGTGTAGGCACATACCAGGTGCCGTATTGTTTGAAAAGCGAAATCGCTTCATCATCCAGCAGGGAGCCGTGTTCAATAGACGTGACACCGGCACGAATGGCCCGCTTGATGCCCTCTGCCCCATGCGCATGACACATTACCTTCATGCCGTAATCAGCAGCAGTTTTTACAATGGCTTTGATTTCTTCTTCCGTAAACTGCGAGCCGCTGCCGCTTGCGGCAACACTGAGCACTCCGCCCGTGCTAACAATCTTGATCACATCCGAGCCATCCTTGTATCGCTGACGCACCGCCTTCATGCATTCATCCACGCCATTGGCTACGCCATCATCAGGACCGGGATTTCCCATCAGGTCTTGCCGGTAACCGTTTGTAGGATCAGCATGCGAACCGGTAGAACCGATCGATTTACCAGCGGCAATGATCCGGGGCCCTTCCACGGTGCCCGCATTGATAGCATTGCGAAGGCCGGGCACCACGGTACCTCCAGCGTCGCGGATGGTGGTAAAGCCACTAAGCAGGGTTTTCTTGGCAAACGCAACGCTTTTAAACGCATGATCTGCTTCGTTCAGTTGAAAGCGTTCGATGTACTGAGTCGGGCTGGTTTCGCTGCTGATGTGCACGTGCATATCCATCCAGCCGGGTGTAACGGTTTTGTCTTTCAGGTCAATAACACGATCATTCGGCCCAGGATTGGTAAATCCTTTCTCCACGCCAACAATCCTGTTGCCGATTACCAGGATGGTCATATCTTTTTTAGCCTCGTTATCAGCAACGGTTAGTAAAGTGCCACACCAGATAACAGTTCGTTGTGCATTGAGGATAAAAAGAAAGAAAGAAAAAAGGAGAGAAAAAGCAATCTTTCGCATAAGCGTTTCTTAAAGCTTAAAGATAAGAGGAATGCACAAAGATGGCAATGGGCGTTGATGATTTAAAATGGTTTGTATTCTGTTACAATGAACCATTGGAAATTCCTATTGATATAAAAAACCCATGCATATAAATTCCGTATGCACGGGTTATCGTTACCTGTAAAACCAGTTAACAAAACAGCTTCCTTCTTTGCTTATCAGCTATGGTCAAGAAGTACATATGGTATGCAGACCTTGTTCCACCGGGTACCATGATACCGTTTGGCTTGGTCAACCGCCAGGTTAATAAAACTGGCCCATTGATCGGGATGAATGGTTTGGCAGCCAAGACTTGACGTGCCGGTGTAGCTCCCTTTGTGTATGTTGATCCCAAAGTTTCCGGTATCGGCATAGGATGGCTCGCCATCTCGCATAACCGTAACCTTGCCAAGTCGCTGGCATAGGGCCAGGTACTTGCCGTTATGGTGATCGAATTTGTGAACGAACCAGGGCCCAGGTTTCAGCGAAGCCATTCCTTTGTTGGCACCAAATCCCGTTCCCCCGCGCACCCGTGAAGGATCGGTATTGCCATTAAAGGCAGCAAAAACGGAAGGTGAATGAATAAAAATGGCATCATCGTAAATGCCCCTGTCATTTACACCTGGGGCACCCATAGTGTCTTTATAATAAGCACGGATGCCTACGATGATGAAGGGGTGTTTGTCGCGGTCGATACCATAAGGTTCCAGTAAAGAAATAAGTTCTGAAGTGGAAAGGCGTGGCTTTCCGGCGGCAGGAAGAATAGCAGGCATATGTTTTCGGTTTTAAAGTTTCGCAAATAAATGAGGGAAGATGTAGCAAAAGGACCTGAATAGCGGATAACAAAAAAGTTGGTTTACCCATGCAAAATGGAGCGCTGGAACCAGCCTGAAAATCGTTTACAAAATCAAAGCATATTACTTTATGTAAAGCTGACATGGCAGGCAATTAAACAGGTGATACCTTTTGCGCTTTCCAGGACAGAGCATTGTTTTGACAGAGTGGGATTGATTATAGTAAGGTAGGCGTTTCTGCACGTATTTCAAAGCAGGAAGTAGCAATCAAAAGGATTTAAGCAAAAAATACCTTGCGCAATTATGAAATGTTCATTTGGGAAAAAAAATGCAGGCTTTCACCTGCAATTTCTTATGCTGCGGCACCTGCCATTCGCCGGCATTCTTCTGCACATCGGCGACAAGCCTCAGCACATTCCTGGCAATGTTGATCATCGTGGTGAGCACATTCTGCGGCACAGGCTTCACACATACCGGCACAAATACGGCAAATTTCTGCCGCCTTGCTACTGCCAAGGCTCATCAACTGTGCGGCCGCATAACATATGGCAGCACATTCCATATCAAGCTGGATGCACCTTGCCATCATTTTCACATCTTCTTCCTGCGTACAGGAAGATGCACAATGATTGCAAATAGCGGCGCACCGCAAACATGCGTCAATACAAGTCTTGTACTGGTGATAATTTCCGGTCATAAAAATTAATTTTATGGTTAAGAAAAATGGTTGAGGCTGTTAGGATTTCGAGAATGCATTTCCCTACTAACAATACAAATACGTTTTCGCTGCAAGAATTATTCCTGCTAAGAATACATAAACCGTTCGCCTAAAAGTTTTGTGGTGATTGTTAAAAAGGTCTTATGACCTGCTGATGTGCTGGGGTACATCGAAATGGACCGGATTAGACCAACTCAGCCTTTCATTGCTTTCGTGTACGAAATCTATTCCAATTCAACTGAGAAGCCGAAAAATAGAATAACAGGCAAACTCACCCGCCCCCGTCAGGGTCAGACCATTTCTTCCGCCGTTTGAAGGTGCAAAAGCAGAAGTTCCTCCCTGCCTGGTATCGGCCGTTTTGGAAAATATATTTACAATGCTGCCTTTGTGTTTTTTAAGTTCGGAAAGGGAATGATGCGCCACTAGGTAATAATGCACGAGGTTTTTATGCAGCCATTGTACAGAGGTTTTTAGCATCCATTTTCCGACCCAACCCCATCATTGACGCCGGCAATTTTTACCACACCATGAATGGTTCCATGCTTGCAATTATATCTTCAACTACGTTTTTGTATTCCTCGGGCTGGGTTAGTTCAGCCGTTTCCAATGACGCCTTACCACCAGCCGTCCGGACCTCCTCCACTGCTTTCTCATTGTCAGCTTCATTCCGCCGATGATCACCGAGTGGGCACCTTCTGCCGCCAGGAGTTTGGCTATGCCTGCCCCGATGTCTTTGGCAAAGCCGGTTACAATGATGATCTAATTTTGTAATGGCAGATTTATGTTTCCTGTTTATGATTTTGCGGCCAGTGAGAAGATCTTTTTTAGCAATACCCACTTCTCGCCTTCCTTTGCAAAAGGCAATGCCTGCTGGTAGTTCCACATCAAGATTTCCCATTCCTGCACCTTTGCATTCGCACTGTCTGCAGCCGCTTTTTTCTCAAATGAAAAATCATCCTCTGTTTCCGTGATCATAAACAGGCGGTTCTCTACTCGGTAAATTTCCATCGACAAAATGCCTGCATCCAGGATACTTTGCATAATCTCCGGCCATACAGCACGGTGATGGGCTTCGTATTCTTCTATCAGGGCGGGATCATCTTTTAAATCCAGTGTAAGACAATAGCGTTGCATGGTAAGGTATTGGTGTAAAAATTATGCGGGTTGCATGGCGTGAGCATCTGTCGGTGTTTCTTCCAGCATTGTTTTTCGCTGTGTAAAACCAAACCAAAGAATCACCAGAAAACAGAAAAGCGGTACAATATAAGCAATCTGGATGTTGCCGGTAGAATCGCTGATCCATCCCATAATAAGAGGGAAAAACGCACCGCCTACAATTGACATTACCAGCAATGAGGAAGCGATCTTTGTTTCTTCACCCAATCCCGCAATGCCCAGCGCAAAAATAGTAGGGAACATAATAGACATAAAGAACGGTGTGGCCACCACAGCATAGATGGCTACCTGTGACGAAGCGGCAAGGGCCACCACCAGCAGCAGCACGTTGATGAAGGCAAATGTATACAGCAGCGTTGCAGGCCGGATATAGCGCATTAAAAACGTCCCGGCAAAGCGGCCCACCATAAAGCCTACCATCGCAATGCCACCCCACATAAAGGCGGCATCTTTTTCAGGGATATCGTTTACATACCGCGAATAGCGAATAAAGAAAGAGCCCACGCAAACCTGCGCCCCTACTGAACAAAATTCGGCAATGATGGCATAACGAAGCTGCTTGTGCCGCAACACCCGGAAGGAAAATCCACTGCCCGGTGCGCCGCTGCTTTTTTCACGGATCTCCGGAATACGAACAAAAAGAAAAAGCAGAAGGATCAGCAAAACGGCGCCACCAATGGCCAGGTAAGGCATTTTAACCGTGGCTGCTTCGGAGGCCAGGTAAGCATCCAGTTGGGCTGGGGCCATGGCTGCCAGTTCAGCTTCAGAATGTTCAATTCCCGAAAGTATAAATTGACCGCCAATCAGAGGCGCAATAAATGCACCGACCCCATTGAAGGATTGCGCAAAGTTCAAGCGCTGGGCTGCTCCCGCAGGATCACCCAATTTTGTAACATAAGGATTGGCAACCGTTTCTAAAAACGTTGCGCCGCCGGCCATTACAAAAAGGGCAAACAGAAAAAAAACATAACTGCGGGTACCCGCCGCCGGTATAAAAAGAAAGGCACCAATGCAATAAAGCGCTAACCCCAGGTAAATACCCTTGACATAACCAAAGCGGTGCATAAACCAGCCGGCCGGCAGGGCCACAAAAAAATAGCCCAGGTAAACCGATGAGTCGATCAATGCACTTTCGGTGTCCGTCAGCCTGCAGGCTTTCTTCAGGTGCGGGATCAGGATAGGATTGATATTGTGCAAAAACGCCCAGAGAAAGAAAAGGGAGGTCACCAGAATAAAGGCAACGAGAAAACCGTTTTTCTGTTTCATCAGCAATCGATTGGTTGGTTTGTTTATTTACGCCAGGCCACAACATTTTGTCTGGCCTCGCCAAGACCATCAATGCCCAGCTCCACCACATCACCTTCTTTCAGGTAAACCTGTGGGTTCATACCCAGACCCACGCCGGCCGGTGTACCGGTGGAGATCACATCGCCGGGTAGCAGGGTCATAAACTGGCTGACATAAGAAACCAGGTAAGGAACATTGAACAGCAGGTTGGCGGTATTACCGTCCTGCATTAGTTGACCATTCACCTTTAGCCACAACCGTAAATTGTTTACATCGGCTACGCCGTCTTTGGAAACAAAATAGGGTCCCATGGGCGCAAACGTGTCGCAGCCCTTGCCTTTATCCCAGGTGCCGCCTCGTTCTAGTTGGTATTCGCGTTCCGAAACATCGTTATGAAGGCAATACCCGGCCACGTAGTCCATCGCTTCAGCTTCTTCCACATAGCTGGCTTTTTTGCCAATCACTACGCAAAGCTCCACTTCCCAATCGGTCTTTTTCGAGCCACGGGGAACCACAATATCATCATTCGGTCCGACGAAGGATGTTGTTGCCTTCATAAAAATGATGGGCTCTGCAGGCAAGGCAGCGCCGGTTTCCTTAGCATGGTCGGTATAATTCAGCCCAATGCAAATGATCTTGGAAGGACGTTGAAACGGAGCGGCCAGTTCTACCCCGCTTTCCAGCTTGGGAAGTTGTTGGCCATTCTTTTCTATGAAATCTTTTAAACGTGAAAGTCCATCTGTTGCAAAAAACGTTTCGCCATAATCCTCACCAAATGCGCTGACATCATAAAACTTGTTTTCTATAACAACGCCGGGCTTTTCTTCGCCGCCTTTCCTGTACCGGAATAATTTCATTTGTCTGAATTTAATTACGAATTGAGTTTTAAAAATCCGCCATCAATCGGGTAATCGCAGCCCGTGATGAAAGAGGCTTCATCGGAGCAGAGAAAAAGCGCCAATGCTGCCACCTCTTCGGGTTTCCCCATTCGACCAATGGGCTGCGAATGTGATAATTTCTGAAACATTTCCTCCTCCCGGCCAGCGTAGTTTTTTGCCAGGAAACCATCCACGAATGGTGTATGCACCCTCGCCGGAGAAATGGTATTGCAGCGAATGCCTTCTTTCAGAAAATCCCTGGCTACCGAAAGGCTCATGGCATGAACGGCGCCCTTGCTCATGCTGTAGGCAAAGCGGTCGGTAAGCCCAACATGGGCTGCAATGGACGACATGTTGATGATCACGCCTCCGCCCTTTTTTCTTAATTGGGGAATGGCCGCAAATAGGCAATTGTATACGCCTTTAACATTCACATTCAGGATTCGCGTAAAATCCGCTTCCAAGGTTGTTTCCGCGTTACCAATATGAGCAATGCCGGCATTGTTGACCAGTATGTTAATGCCGCCGAACAGATTGAATAGATCTACAACATTTTGTTGCACCGATACATCACAGGCATGGGCAACCGCTTTTCCACCCCTGGCTTCAATCTCTTCCGCCACCTGCTGGGCAGCGTCCCTGTTCAATTCCACAATGTGTACCTGGGCTCCGGCTTCCGCCAAGGTTATACTAATGGCCTTGCCGATGCCGCTTCCGCCACCGGTGACCACTGCTGTTTTAGTTTGTAATGAAAACATATCCAAATGCATTACAGGCTTACGCCTCTTTTCCAGGGAATAAAATCGTCTTGTCCGAGCAACACGGCCTTGGGAAGAATCTCGCCGCTGGCTACTTTAATCACATAGTCTAGGATCTCCTCACCTACCTGCTCAATGGTCTTAGTTCCTTCAATGATTGCTCCCGTATCAAAATCAATAATGTCCGACATGCGGTTAGCCAGGGCTGTATTGGTGGCCACTTTGATGGTGGGGCATACCGGGTTGCCGGTGGGTGTACCCAAACCTGTAGTGAATAATATGATCGTCGCACCACTGGCGGCTTTTCCTGTAGTGGCTTCCACATCATTGCCCGGCGTACACACAAGGCTCAAACCTGGTTTGGTGGCCGGCTCTGTATAATCCAGTACATCCACCACCGGCGATGTGCCACCTTTGCGGGCAGCTCCCGTGCTTTTTATAGCATCGGTGATCAGGCCATCGCGTATATTTCCCGGGGAAGGGTTCATGTGAAAACCCGAACCCACACTGTGTGCCCACTGGTTATACGTCGTCATCAGGTGAATGAATTTTTCCGCTGTTTGCCTGTCCACGCTGCGATCAATGAGATCCTGTTCGGCTCCGCAGAGTTCCGGGAACTCAGCCAGCAAAACTTTACCCCCAAGCGCTACCAGCAGGTCAGCACAATGGCCCACCGCAGGGTTGGCAGAGATGCCGCTAAAGCCATCGCTGCCGCCGCATTTCACGCCAATGGTCAACTCCCGCAGCGGAACATCCGTTCGCTCGATCCTGTTCACATCCAACAGCTTTTCAAATGTCTGGCGGATCGCTTCCATGATCAGTACATTTTCACTAGCCGTTTTTTGTTGCTCAAACAGGAGCATGTGTTTGCTGAAGGAAGGATTCCGTTCACGCAGGTACCTTTCAAAATCTGCAGCCTGCAGGTGCTGACAACCTAAGCTTAGTACTGTAACGCCGGCTACGTTGGGATGATCGGCATAAGCTGCCAGCAGCTTACCGAGCATTTCAGCATCCTGCCGGGTGCCGCCGCATCCCATGGTATGATTCAGAAATTTGATGCCATCTATATTTTTGAAAACTCTTTTTGCTGCCGGTTGGGCAGACAGGCTTTCCGGTGTGGCATGACGAATGTCCTCTCCTGTTTGGTAAGCATGGATCATCTGTCGGGTAAACGCTCGGTAAACATCAGGGTTACTGTATCCAAGCTCCGTTTGTAAGGCATCCTTGATCACATCCAAGTTGCGGTTTTCGCAAAACACCAGGGGTACAAAAAGCCAGTAATTGGCCGTACCTACCCGGCCATCATCCCGTACATAGCCCTTAAAACTGCGATCGGCAAACTTTGATACACCCGGCGCTGTCCATTGGTAACGGTAATCCCTGTACGCAAACGGATCAGCAGCGTGGTGGGTATTATCAACCGTCATGCGGGAACCTTCCTCTACCGGGTGCTGAATGGTCCCCACCGTTACTCCATACATGATCACTTTATCGCCGGCAGCCAAGGATTGGGTGAAAAATTTATGCTTGCCGGGAATGGGCTCTTTCAAGGTTAGGGACACGCCCTGGTATACCACTGTTTCACCTTGTGGCAGGTCTTGCAGCGCCACCAATACATTGTCGGCGGGATGTACTTTCAAATACTTTTCGGCCATGGGGGCTATTCTTCGGTGCCGGTTTAAGGATGGCACCGCCCTAAAATTAGGGGAAAGCGAAATGCCTGCCATTCAGAGAGAAAAGAATCTTTCCTCAGTGTTGCTCACATTCTATTTTTTTTGATGGGTAACGCTAAAGATTTGAAGGTTATTGAATGGGAATGCAATGACATGGAATGATCAAACTGGCACAGGCACATCTGGACCTGGGTGTTTTTACTTTCCCACAATAATGCAAAAGGCGAATCTTTTAAAATAGAAAATGAAGTTATTGTTCTTTTTCTGGGTGAAAAGAGAATGGAAATGCAATCAATACTAATCTTGAGAACAACAGGCTCTTTTTTATGAAGAAAATAGTTAATGGCTCTATCTTGGTTGTGGAATGAAGGAGAGTTGTGTACATTTAAATCCTATTCCGTTCTATGTTTCGACACCGTGGTAAAAGCAGAACGCTTCTTCACAACCTGAAACTGGCTTCGCTCCTTTCCTTTGTAGCTGGCATAGTAAATGTCAGTGGTCTTTTTGCTGTACAGCGGCTTACAACAAATGTAACCGGACACTTTGCATTTTTCGCCGATGAAATGGCGCAAAAGAATATGGCACAGGCCATGATTTATTTGGCATTCATCCTCTCCTTCCTCATTGGGGCATTCTTTTCCAATTTTATTATTGAACTCATATCGAAATTGAACGAGCGATTCATCAACACCATCCCGGTTGGAATCGAGATTTTTATTCTCACATTTATCGCTTTTCTGCAGCCGGATACGATCAGCAGCCAAGCTAATTTGTTGGCCTGCTTCCTGTTGTTTGCCATGGGCCTGCAAAATGCACTGGTAACATCACTGTCTAACGCCGTGGTAAGAACTACGCACCTTACCGGTCTATTTACAGACCTGGGAATTGAACTTTCTCAACTCATTTTCTACAAAACACCGGAGCAGCAAAAGAAATTGACAGCAGCCATCAAGTTACGCCTGACAATTATTTTCTTTTTCTTTCTCGGCGGTGTGATCGGTGGCTATGGGTACCTTGTAACAGGGATCAAAATTTTACTGCTGGCCGTGGCAGTTTTAATGGGTGCACTTGTCTATGACAGCGTGAAGCTGAAAATTGTACACATCAAAAGAAAGTACATGCAGTAATTACTGATTGGTCTACAGCTAAAGCTGGTATATGTTTACCATCGTATAAGTATGTCTGCCTGACTTTTTCCAAAACCCGTCACTGGTCATAGGAGTTCTAATTTTATTTCTGAAAGTAAGGTAGTCATAATGAAAGCTGATGCCTTTTCTTTATTTGTAGAACCGCCCGTGTGCAGGTATTTGATGGTTCCGGTTCTATCTAAAATTATGTTCGTCGGGTAACCATTCTCAAAATTCAGCCGCCGGCACACCGCCTCACTAACCGATAAAATGCCAAAGGTTAACCCATATTTCTCCCTTACTCTTTTGATCGCTTCCGGCTTATCCCAGGTAAAGGAAACGAACAAAAAATCTTTCTGGTCCTTGAGTTGATGGTGCAGCGCATTCAGGGCTTCCATTTCAACCATGCAGGGTAGACAGTTTTCAAACCAGAAGTTGATCAAAACAACCTTGCCTCTGAACGCCTCATTGGAAACGGTTTGCCTCTCACTTAAAGCTGTAAACTGCGGAAAGGATTTACCAATAGCACCTGTTTGCCTGGCACGTAACAGGGAATCAATAGTAAATGGAGATGAATTTTTTGGTGACTGGCCTATACCACTATGTGCGAGTAGACCGAATATGATACTTACGATAACCCGCATATCCGATTGATTAAATTTTGAAAGGATATTTGCTGTTTGGTTGTCATTTAAGCAAGTCCCGACGTTGCTCCTGACATTGTAGCGATGAGATAATGAACAGCGTAAACACCAAGTAAAACTAACAGGTAGTCCTGCGGCCTACTGCCATATGTAATCGCATAATTGTAAATAAACCCGCTCCAGTTGAACGTTGGTTCAATCTGGATCATGTTCTCTCCTCCTTCATTCTCCAAAAAATAATTATTGTGAAGAATTCCTTTTGTCTTCAGAACATACGCCTGTCCGTTTTGCAAGGTTATTACGATTTGTCCCTGCCAGTTCATTTTTAATACGGCCACTTCTGTTCCATTTTTTGTCACCTGAATACTGGTGCCAAAAACACCAACCGGCTTCACGTCAAAGCTGTCCCCGTTTGCCAGCCTGATTTCAGCATTCATAAAAAACAAATTTTCATAAAGCAATTCACCCAAAACAGTTCCATTGTCGGAAAGCTGAAGTGTTTTTTGCTTGAAGATTTTGCTTCCATAATAGACCCCCTTTGCTTATATATTATTTTATGATTTGGGTACGTTACTAATACCGGTGTCAATATAAATATCCCACAAACAAACTGGTCGATTAATAATCATCTGGAAAATTGTTTCCGGTAATCATATAGGTTTTTTGCTTCCTCAAAAATTGACAGGCTGCCAACACCAATTTTTGATTCAGCCAAATTACTAATCAAACATAGCATTTACGCTCAATAGTATTTATTGCAAAAACTGTTTGGCACGTAGCAATAATCAATTGCAAATTTTTTAGGCAGGCCGGTACCTTTCAACTTAAATATTTTAAGATGAAACTTATAAATGTTTTTAGCCTGATTATTATTGTATTCTCGTGTAGGAAAGAGGATAAAATTTGTCCCTTACAGAATTATAATATTGAATGCAATGAAAGATCACTGGACTGGGTATTCGGCGGCTATCTTACTGGTACGCAACAGTATACTGTGCAATCCCGTTGCCCGGAAGATGCCCAAAAGGTTGCCCGTGGGATGAGTTATTCATTTGGAGAGATATACCGGACTTGTCGCGTTATTCCATAATTCATAGTTCTTGAATCGGCTCGTGTCTGTAAAAGCCAGGATTAACAACGCTTGCGTGAATGCCAGCTAAAGCTCATACAACATTTTTAGAACACCTTCCTGCTTCATAATCCTGTGGCCAATGCGCTCATTGCTGATGCCATCAATCAACTGGTAGGTAAACCGAAACCCATCATTCTCTACCACTGTTTCCATGTGTTTGAACGTCACATGTTCCGTATGCTGAAGGTTATCTGCAATCTCATACAAGTGCGTTGAAATTATAAAAAGGGCATTCCTTACTTTGCTAAAACCATCAATTACGTCAATCGAGCATTGCATCGCATCTATAATATTGGTTCCTTTAAACAGCTCATCCACCAGTATCATCCATTTCTTTCCGCTTTTTATCTTACCAATCGTATCTTTTACCCGCAACACTTCATTAAAAAAATAGCTTTGTCCTTTGGTTATATCATCCGCTATAGTAATGTTAGTTGAAAGCCCATCAAACGTAGAAAGTTTCATGGATGCCGCCGGTACGCCCATACCCAGATGGCTCAGGTAAATGGAAAGACCCACAGCCTTTATCAATGTACTTTTACCAGCCATGTTCGATCCGGTTAAAAACATTAATCGTTGTTTTTCATTGAGGAATACATCACATGATCTCGGGTTTTCCACCATTAAATGATAAAGCTCTTTTATTTCTAAGATGGGATTTTCACATTCAATGAACGACGGAAATTTCAAGCCATAGTCTTTTACAGCTTTTGCCATGGAAAACCAGGCTTCCAGTCGAAAGTAAATGTCCATCAGATCATGTATTTCGCTTCGCAGCCGGAGTAAATGAAAACAGTAATAAAAAATTTCTTTAGCAGAAAAAGAATGATTCGATTTTGTATTGGCAAGTTTTCTGATAGCCTCTGCTTCCAGGATAGAACTCATTTTATCCTGTATAGAATGGTATTGAGTGGGTAGCTGAACATCATTCATAATGACATGTACTTTTTGGAGACCCCGGAAAAAATCACCTAATACTTTCGTGCTAAACTTCAGCATATTGTAATCTTCCCGCTGAAAAGCGAGGTAAGTGATCCGATCCAAAAAATGCATATTGGCGCTGAAGTGTGTAAACCGGTATTTAAGAAACTTCTCCATCATAAACACGGTTCCATTGCCTATATCTGAAGGCCAGCTTTGTACATGTTGAGCAAACGTTGCAATCAGGGACTGTACGGCCTTGATTGTTTCCAAATCATGGAAAGGAGCAGCAAAATATTGATGTAAATAATGTTCACCCCCTTTGGTTCGTGTAGAATTAAACAGGCTAAAAATGGACTGCCCTTCCTTTCCATCAAAGATAGAAAGATCTTTTACGGTTGTATCATCAATGTAAAGAGACATAAATTAAAATGAAGGGATTTTCTAAGGCAGTTAATCGTTAAAGGATAGCTTATTTACTGACAATAAATTTCCATCAGCTTAAATTTATTGAATAAGTTGAGAAATGATACGTCTTCTCAACTTTTCTTTAAAACTGATAAATTTCCAATAAATTGTTATGAGAATCATTGCCCGGCGATACTAGTAGGTAACTGCTGTTGTTGAAAGGAGTATTAGCAGTTATTATATAAGGCTTAATCTATGTAAGGAGTTATCTATTCGGTTTAAGTTTCTGAATTTGTTGCCCGGCTTTTTTGTTTTGTGGATTGCGTTTTAATGATTGCTCAAAACAGTGTATGGCAAGTGCGGATTCACCCATTTCTGCATATATCTCTCCCAAGCTGTCATAAGTATTTGCACTTTCGGGATATAAATAACCATTCAACTTAAAAATTTCTAAAGCATCCTCCATCCGCTTCTGTCCCAAAAGCTGATAGCCCCAACTATTGACTTCTGCCTCAGTTAACTGGAAAGCTTTGTTTTTTTTCTTCAGCGTATTGACTTCTGCTATAGCACTTTTATAGCCTACTTTATCCAGGGATAGCTTCAGTGCTTTAAGCGATGCAGAAAGCCCAAACCCGTTTGTCGCTTTCATATCTGTAATAAACAACCCTGCAAGTTCATCGATGAATGCCTCCGGATTACCCCCCATTAAGTTGGTCAGCACAATAATGGAGAGATCATCCTTCGGGTAAACAAAAACAGCGGAACGGCCTCCGCCTACAGCAGCCGCCGCCGGATGTTCGGGCCTTGTTACAATAGGCCAACCGGCAGCATATCCATTTAGCTGCCGGCTAAAACCTCCTGTCTTTCCACTCTTTAATAAGGCTGGCTGCCAGAGCGAATCCAGGCTTGCTTTCTTTTTCAAAAGCTGTCCACCTTGCAAGGCTATCACCCACTCTGCCATTTCGTTCGCGGTAGAACTCATTCCCGCTGCTGTTTGCAACGCAGAAGGAAAAGAAAAGAACATATTGCTTAGGATACCCTGCCTGTACACATAGCCTGCAGCTGCGTGTGGTATAACCGCTTTTGTTGCGCCAAAGCCGGCCCGAATCGTATAGGGCATGCCTACTTTTGCCAGTTGCTCTTTGGTAATGAATTCCTGGAAAGGCATTCCGCTAAGGGTGTCTATAATGCGTCCCAGCAGTAAATAATTGGTTTGGTTGTATTGAAATTTTTCTCCGGGTAAAAAGTCCATAGGCATGGACAATACTTTCTGCCAGGAGGCTTCCAAACTAGGTCCTACCATCACCGCTTCCTCTTCATCCACGATGTCGGGAATGCCGGATGTATGCGACAACAATTGCTGAACCGTTACTTTCTGCCATGCTACAGGAAGGTCTTTGAGATAATGAGAAACCGGGGTCGAAAGATGGAGTTTACCCTTTTCTGCCAACTGAAGGATGGCTACGCCCACAAAGGCCTTTGTGATGGAGTTAATGGTAAAAACCGTTTTATCACTGACAGGGTTCGAATCCTGTACATTGGCAAGGCCATAATTACTGGTCTTGATCACTTTCCCGTTGCTGACGATGGCTAATTGCAAACCTGGGATTTTGTGCTGCTGCATCCGGGCTTGTATAAAACTATCAATGCTGTCTGCCTGACCGAAAACACTTTGATAAACGAGCAAAAGCACCAACCCGGCAAAAACCTTTTTCATGAAATCAATTATAAAGTATGAATTGCCGCAAAGAAAGCAGTTTTCCTAACGCGTTACAGGATCGTGGTCGATTGTCTAACTGACTTGGCGCAGTTGTAAGGTCAGCGAAATAACGATTGCCAATAAATTGGTGGCCGTTCGTAGCGTTTCCGTTATTCTTTTTTCCCTTTGAAACTGGCATATATTGCCATTGAATGCCCATGGCCTAAGGCAAATTCTTCTTTTAGCCAATTTGAGATTTCTGTAGCCTTCGTTCCAGGATTCAGCTTTCCGTCAATAATATAACCTTTTTCTTCAGCCAGCTTTTTAAAGTCAGCAGGCGTCTTGCCTGTTTTGGCTTTTATATTGTCAATATAGGCTTGAAATGACATAATCTATTCTTGGTATGAATTTAAAAATTTATAATTAATACGTAGATCTTAAAAACACCTAAACCTTAAAACTAAGAATGCATTTCAAAAGTATTCCGGATACCCCTAATCGCTACTGGGCTTGTTTTCCCAATCCCGTTAATCATGGAAAAGCTACCTACTTCCGTAAAGTTGAATGCGGATAGATTTAGCCCTACAATTCTATTGGAGAAGAGAGTTGAACATTGCACATGTAACTACCCAAGACCAAGCAGTTAGGTATTTGATATAACCTTATCGACAATCCGCTCTTTCCACATTATTTTTCCGGTTCATAGTAAAGGATTACCGCACCTCCCTTAAAGATTTTGGCCTTTATTAGTTTAAAAATAGTTCTGTCGTTTATGGTTTCAAATAACAGCTCACCGCTTCCTGCTATGACGGGATAAATACAAAGCTGGAATTCATCAATCAAATCAAGTTTCAGTAATTGTATTAGTAAGCTCCGGCTGCCGACGAAAATGTCTTTACCCGATTGCTGCTTACGTTTTAAAACTTCTTCTTTCAAATCATGCTTTGCCAGGGTTGCGGTTTCCCATTCCACGTTTTCCAACGTGCGGGAAAATACAATTTTGGGAATTTTGTTTATTGCCACGGCAAAATCATTCATTGATTTTTCTTCGGAAGGATTTACTAACAGGGTTCGCCAGAATTCCATAAGTTGATACGTTTTTCTGCCATATAGAATGGCGTCCCCCTGCCCTAATAATTCTGTATAATGCTGATGTATTTCTTCATCCGGAATACCCGCTGTATGGTCGAAGATTCCGTCAATTGTCATATTGATAGCAGCTATTATCTTTCTCATACATTTTTATTCGATCGGTTGTCACTTGTAAGTTTTGTGTTGCCATTCGTTACAATAACCGCTTTTGTAAAACAGATTTGTGAAGCCACCGAGTACCAGTATTCTGCACCTTAATCAACCTACAGTTTATCAATAAAGATAATCAGGCATACCTGAATAACTCAACCAGCTATTACAAAACTGTTGTTATTCGTTCGGGCGATCATTTTACGTTGGAGTACTTATTTATTCTCTTCAGAAACGCTCCCAAATCAGCAATAAATTCGTTTTTTCGTTCGAAGTGAATATTGTGTCCCGTGTTCTCGTAAATCTTGTGACTAACCAAATGTGGGTACATCCTTTGCAACGCTGCATTTTGCTGCTCAAATGGTTGCAGGTCGTCTTTACTTATAGGATCCAAAATGAGCATCGGGACATGTAAATTCCTATAAATGATCCTGGGCTCTAACACAGCTGCAGAAGCGGCAAATAGCGGAACAGCAGTAGATCGTTGGATGTTGTCGATGAATTGTTTTGGAGTCTGCATGTTAAACAACTTGAACAATCCATGCCCGATACCCCATCTCCCGTCTCCGGTTTTCTGAATCCAGGCCAGGTTATCAAATTGGCTACTTTTTACACTTGTATCAAACATAACACGGTAAGCTGCCCGCTCACTTAAATAGAGGGAATCTATCACTTCCTTGTAGTAGATCCGACTTACTCTCTTTTGCAATGAGTCTTCGCTCAAACGGTGGTAAAAATTATTCATCGCCACGGAACCGCCGTCTTCCAGCACAAGACCCAATACCCTGTCAGGATAAGCATCGTAAAAAGCGGTAGCAACTGCACATCCTCTTGACCAGCCCCCGATTACCGCTTTCTTTATTTTACGATGATCCATCAGGTCGGCAATATCATCTGCCACATGGTGCAAGGAAACTTCGTGGGCAGGAATCGGAGTCTGGCCATGACCATAATAATCTATACCTATCACATAATAACCTGCTATTACCAATGAGTCAGCAACCGGCAGCAATTCGTAGGCATTGCTGAAGCTGCCATGTGCCCAAATCAGGGGAATACCGGATGAATGTCCCCAGGTAAGATAGTGCATGCGGATGTTTCGAGTTTGAATAAAATTACCATGAACATCTTCAAACCGGAGAAAGTCTGCCTTTGCTTTTTTATAAGCCAGCGCTACCTGTACGTCATCTGTCTTTGCCTGGTTTTCCTGGGCACAAAGGTGAGTTCCATAAACCAATAGGACAAAAAGAATAATATAATTGGTCACAACAGCTTGCAGATTTAGCACAATATAGGCAATGAGAATTTTGAAGTCAGAGTGTTAAAAAAAGTCATGACAAGGAAGGCCGATAAATAGTGTTTCTGGGTATCCTGATGCATGGTGTACAATAAGGATCAAGGCCCTGAGCATTTGTTCGATGTTCTCCACTTGCGTCACGTCCATGTAGATGCTCAAACTATTTTTGTTTTGCACTGACCAGTCTTGCCATATTGTCCCAGATAACAATGTCTTGTTCTTTGCTTGATGTAACAATTCTGCTGCCATTCATATTCCAAGAAATACCCCAGAGAAAGTCTTTCGAACCTCCTTCGTGAAGAAGTATTCCATTCTTATCCCATATTCGCAATGCATCGCTTGCAGAGGCTAACCGATCCCCTTGCGGGTTCCATCTGATGTTTCTGTATTCACCTTTGCTGATATTAATTGACTTTATCAATTCGCCCTTTAAATTCCAGAACTGTAACAAAGGCTTATGCTTAAATATATTGTCACCATAATCACCGGTGACAAAAAATTTGCCTGACTTGTGCCAGGCTACACACAATAGAAGTGCTTCTTCATTGCGATGAATGATTGTTTTTAGTAAACTTCCACTGATATCAAAAACTCTTATCTTATCTCCAACAGTAATAAAAATATTCTTCTTTGGATGCCAATCAATTGATGTTATACTCTTTGTGTTGTTATGCTGAATTTTACGAACCAGACGCCCATCAACCCCAAAGATTGCAATCTGTCCATCGTTGTCGCCTACAGCCAGGAACTCTCCAGTGAAGTTCCAGTCTATTCCCCTGGCTCCCTCTGGAGAGACGCCCTCCAATTCAATGATATTGCCAGCATCAAAATCCAGTATACTCACCTTGTTTTTTGATGTTTGCGTGGCAAATGCCAACAAGTTTTTATCAGGGTGCCATTTTATGGATGTAATGGTGTTATGGATAGGAAACGATGCAAAGAGTTGTAGGCTATCTGACAAATAGATGTTCAGTGAATCTATATTTCCGCCAACTGCTATATACTTTCCGTCAGGACTCGAATCTGCTGTCCAAAGAACCTTATTGTTTACTAGCGTTTGGGAGCTAACATTGTTTCCAATAAAAAACATCAATGCAGCGAGAATGGGTAAAAATAGCAGGCCTCTTTTCATTTCTATGTTATGTAGGGTTACCATTAACGTTGAACCATCTCTTAGTTGTAGCATTGGCAGCAGTGCGGTTCTGGAAAGGGCTCTCGGATACCGAGATAATTGTCAAGTTAAGTAATGGTATTTATGCAACAATTGCAAAATTGTGCTGGTGAATGGGATGCCGGAGATGAACGTACCGTCAATTTTAAAGGACTGAAGAAAATTGAGTCCTGATCGATATTGCTTCAATTCAGAAACCTGCTATCAGATACTATTTTCTTTAGCTGATCGATATGCCGCATGCGATGGGCTACAAGAAGTAAACCCAGTTGATGGGCATCTCTGATGGTACGCACCCCTTTATTATCCCTTCTGAAAACATAATGCCTTCTGAGATCCTTTGATGCATTTACCGTGAAAAACTCCTTTGCCAGGTCATTGGCATCAGTAAAGATTCGCAAACAAGTCTGTTTATTGCAATACCTGTTGCGGGGCAAATTTGTTCCTCTTGCTTTTCCCTTTTCCGGTTGTGTGGCATAAGCAAGTGCTTTCTCGTCGCCTCCCCTGGTGGAGTCGGTATAACTTTCCGGGAATCCGGGTTGGGCCAGTGTAAACCACAACTCCCGTACATATCCTTCATCGATAAGCCCCAAATGTTCAACAATATCATTTGCTGACCAGGTAGCAGTATCTATACGGTAAAAAAATTGCGAGTCACTGAGTGCATTCGCAACGCTAAACAACTCCCTGTGAGTAGAATCCAGAAGCCGCAACATCTTTTCATTTTCTGCTTGCGTATAAAGCCGTTTTTTAGGTTGTGCTGCTAGCAGGATGGAACAGCTAAGAAGATAAATTGTGATAACGTATTTCACTGTATATTATTTGTTTCCGTATACATTTTATGCGTCCCAGTAAATATACCACTTGCGGCTTAATGTTCATCGGCTTGCTATCGGTATTGGCATTATATATCGTTCCAGATTAACCTTTGTTCAGTAGAAAAATAGTGATTTATCCGTGTAGTTTCATTTGTCAGCCTGTCTTGCAGCAAACCGAAGTGCTGCATATATCCTCTCATAACTTTACAAAGGAAAACTAGTTGGTTAACTTATTTCTCCTTCGAACATTAGCTTTTAATTCTTCCAGTTCACCGGCGGTGTATAATTTTCCATTGTGCATAACAGCAAATATGTTTTTTGTTTGGGCAATGTCGGTCAGCGGGTTCCCATTTAGTAAGACAAAATCCGCTCGTTTTCCATTTTGTATGGTGCCTAAAGAATCCGTCATATTCAAATACCTGACAGGGTTGATTGTAATCGTCCGCAAAGCATCAATTGGTTTCATGCCAAATGCTACATATAAGGCAATTTCATCGTGCAAGCCAAAGCCAGGGAAAGCAAAGGGATTATCAAAATCGGTTCCTGCCATAATATTTACGCTTTCCTCAGCAAGAATCTTGATTATCGTTTTCTCCACTTCATTCCGCTTACGAAAGTTTTGCCAGTCTTCCGATGAGTAATTTGCCAGGTCGGTTTTTACTGTCTCTTTCCAATAAGACCTCACATCCTCAGTCAGGAATTCCATCCTTTTATCATTCGTAAACACCGTATCATTGGCAAAGTATTTTCCCCGGTTAGTAACCACTGTTGGCACAACATAAGTATTGTGCTTTTTTAACGTTCTGGCAAGAGCCCGCATTCTTTTTTCAGAAAAATGCTTCAGCATGAAAGTTTCCCCTGCCCTGGCGTTTAGGATTCGAAGTTTAGCTGGCATGCCTTTTTCAAAATTGACTGATGCAGTTTTTCTAAACATCATTGCAGAATCGGGATATGCGCAGGCTTCGATAAGAAAGCCGTAGAGATGTTCCATACTTGCCATTCCCGCCGCTGCAGCTTTCGAAACCCAAACCGTATGCGGAACGTGGCCTGCCAACTGTATTTTCATTTGCCTACACCGTTTTGCAATGGCTTCAAATACCTCTTCGTCCAGATAACTGTAAATTTTTATAAAATCTACTTTTTCACGAATCAATGAATCGACAAGGCGGATAGCTGTGGTTGTATCCGGTGCAGAAAGTTGGCCAGGATAAAAAACGCTTTTACCGTCAATTATGTGACCTGGAGCGGTAAAATGAAAATAAGGCAACCTTTCATTTGTCATTTCTTTTTTGAGACTATCTGCGAGTCGCATATTCCGGCCCCACATTTCTCGTATTCCAATAATCCCATTGGCAAGAAGCAAGGGAAACTGCCACCGGTAATTATTTTCCATCAATACATGCGTATGCATATCCCAAAACCCCGGAACAATAAATTTACCTTTCGCATTTATGATTTGGGCATCTTTATGGGCTGTGCTTTTCGAGATAGGTTGAACACGCAAAATTTTTCCCCCCGACACAATGACTTCCTTGTGGGCCAGCAGTTTGCCGCTTTGCACATCAACTATTGTTGCATCATAAAAAATTAATTTCCCTTCCTGTGGTCTGGCTGTTATGCCACTAACGATTTGGAGAAAGAGAAATAGCAATCTAAACATGCGTAGTTAATTGATTTAAGAACAGGAATTGAGTTTTTCACAACGGTAAACAGCTGGCGGCGGCTGCGGCATTCAGTGTTCTATTTACTTGAAATAATCAGTTGGGTCCATCGTGGCTTTATCGGCGTACCCTTGCTCCACATTACGATTTCATAAAGCTCTTATTGTGGGCAGTTTTTAAAATGTCTCCGCAACATTGACCCAATAATTAAAAAAGGTATTGATCTTTTGTGTCGTCATTTCGATAGTATCCGGCTTTTTTATAACCGTGCTTGCACCAAGGCTATAGCATTGCGCATGATAATGCCAATGCGGGCTGTCCGTTAAAATAACCACCGGGATCATATTGTATCGTTCATCTGTTTTCAATTTCTTTAATACCTCTATGCCCGGATCTGGTGCCAGGTTATAGTCAATAAGGATAATGGAAGGAGTCTCTTCTTTTAATGCAACAAACAACTCGGCCAAATTTGACAAAAATCGAATGGGAACATTGTGCCCAAGCTCCTCCAGGGTACTGGAGGTAAGAAATCGATCATCATGGTCGGAGACCAACATAAACACAAGCTTCTCCGTATTCTTCATTTGTAAATTTAATTTTAATATTTACAATGAAAATAGTAAAAGCTATTTGCTGTTTTAATTGATTCTCTTTAACCGGAATAGTGGCTACAAATAACGCTAAAGGTGCTAAAGCCTTTTACATTCTGCTGTAATAAGTTTTTCTTTCAACCAAAAAAATTGTCTGCAACGGAAAAACATAGTTTCCAGGCAAAACAATGGCAGCAGTACGGGTGAGTAAAGACATTGATGACATATTTTCATAAGGTTACAAACTAATATTTCTACCAGGCTTATAACACTATACTCTTGTGTACTGCTAATGCAATAAGCGCTTCATAGCTTCCTTTGCTCCATCGTCACTTGGGTCTAGCGCAATGGCTTTTTGACAAAAGTTTAGTTCGTAATTGAATTATATGATTGTAGTTGAGCGTATATTACACACGCCACTGATGAAGCAAGCTAATGTCGATGCCTCTTTTTCTCTTTTTTCAGCACTATCTCATTGTAAATCATTTTTTGATCCTCTTACTATTACTATCTAAAATAAAAAGCCCACCGGGTAAAAATATCGTCTGCTCGCTGATGCAGAAAAAATGTAGGGCCAGATGGATAATTTCATTTAAAGTGTCGGCTAAAAAAGATATTTCTAACTCTTTTTCCCTTTAAATTCCATAAAGGTCTTTCTATCAAGACTTTACTCAGCAGCCGCCTTTGCGAGGGGCACGTTTATAAAGTATTTTACGATCTCGTTCTACATAGTCGCCCGATACGATGGGATAAGAATACTTGGGCGCATGCGATACAGTTCGGCTTCTAATAATTATTTTGTCGGCCACTTTCAGGCTTTGCAATTGCTGTAATTCATTAGGCGTAGCCGACCCAAAACTTAAAATATAATCGTCGCCTTGAATACTGACCATTATCCCGAAACCCAATCGTGAGCCTGGCGGAAGAGAAAGAGAGGTGACAATGCCCTCCATATTGGAAGAATCCCTTATGAACTTCCTTATTTTGGCCTCACTGGCATACACTTTTTTACCTGCGGGCGACGCTTCCCATTTTTTGAACTTTATACCTTCGGGGGTTCCCTCCCATGCTATTAATGCGGCTTCCCTTTCAGCTGCAGAGGGTGGTTTAGGAGTTGATTCTTTAGCCGTTCCTTTTTTGTTTTCATGATTGGCAAATACAATTCCGCTTATCACTACCAGCGGTAAAAGCAGTACATAAAAAACTTTTTTCATATTTTTTGTAGTTTTTAAATAACATTGAACTGTCTCCTGATGGCTCAAATCCTTTTAAAGTTGCTACAACAAAACTAGGTTGATGGTGTTCTGACGGAGAAATCTGGATTGTAAATAATAAGTGTAAACTTTGTAAATAATTTCTTGACATTATGCTTGTTAGAAGGGCTCTGTTGCTGGTCAGACGAAAGCACCTGGGCGGATTAGCGCTACTCACGGCCATCTCAATCATCTGCGTGGCTTTCAGCATGACCGGAAGTGAAAACCTGGACGTTGCCAGAAGGGAAATTTTGCTTCGCCGGGTCGGACATGAAATACTTCTACAGTCGGGCGACAGTACTTCGCGGGTACTACCGGTAATAAAGATCGCCGACAATGAATACCAGATCAGCTTTGAAAATGCGTTTACGTTTAGCCCCGACTCGCTGGTTCATACTACCAGGCGATTGCTGGCCAACGACCCGCTCGCAGGCGATTATGTTGTTAACGTACTGAATAGTGGCGATTCCAGCGTAGCCTATGGATATGCTATATCCGGAAACAAAAAAGATGACATTATAGCCTGCCTGGGAAGGGCGCAACCCGCATCCCGTTACCTGATCAACATTCAATTTGGCCCGAAAGGGCTTATTACGGCAAAGAATGGATATCTCCTGGGTGGTCTGGCAGTTTTGGCATTGGTTGGAGCCATTCTTTTGCTGTCTCCAAAACAGCGGAGTGTTTTACCCGAAAATGGGTCTGCTATACCCGGTGATCACCCTGCCGGAATGCAGAACCCCTCTACCAATAGGTTTACGTTGGGGTCGATGTCGTTCGATGCGGAGACCCATAAGCTCATGATAGATGAAATGACCATAGACTTGACCAAAACGGAATCCCGTGTACTACGCATATTCGCAGCCTCTCCTAACGAGGCGATAGAGCGAAGCCGGCTGCAGAAAGAGATATGGGAAGATGAAGGGGTTATCGTAGGCCGCAGTCTGGATATGTTCATTTCAAAACTTAGAAAAAAACTGGAGCCCGATCCCACGATAAGGCTTGCTGTTATACGTGGCAAAGGATATAGGCTTGAAATTAACGCGTAAGAATCATCCGGCTCTTAACGAATGCTAGTAGGATTTAATTTACACAGTTGGTTTGTTTTTACTGTGGCGCACAACGGTAAAGACTTGAAAAAGTGCTGGACTTCACTACCCTTGTGATTGGATAATGATATTCTGGCAAATTGGAAAACAGATGTTCAGCTTATATTCGTCTCCCCGCCATAGTTCCCAATCCATGTTACCTCCATATCCTAGTTCATACGATGCGCTTTCACAATGCCGATTGTCAGGCTGTCAAACTTCGGGATATTATCCGCAAGTGCAGTGTCTTTATTATAAAGGTAAAAGCCGGAATACGTATTGCCTTTTCTTCCGTCATCTAAGCCAAACGCACCCGCTACACCCACCTGGATATAGTACTAATTGCAATGCCTCCCTACACCAATAGAGATATGTACCAAGGTCCCAAAAAAGTCAGGTGCGCTTTGTAGTCTTGTAAAAACCTGGTCACCTGCACATCACTCAGAGGGCTATCTCTTTCTGGTTGTTGATTATCGTGGGCCCAATTCGCAATCCTTCGAATTCGGAAGATTGCAAAGGCCTGCTTATGCTAAGAAGCCCATAGACCGCTATCTCTCTTATCTCCAATCAAACATTTTGAAGGGAGTGGTCAAATTTGTACAATACAAATGATTGTGCCTTTTATATCAGAAGTTGAATTTCTCTTTACAAACATGCTTTTTTTCAATAACGGTGTTGCCGCTGGAGTCGGACCGGCTTTCGACTACCTGCTCACATTCAAGGTGGTCATTGTTCAACTTGATGAATTGCATCGTGCCGACAAATAGAATGGCCGAAGCGATGGAGGCTATAATGATCTTTTTTTTCATTATGGTTTTTTAGCAGCAGACGTTGAAGTGTTAAGGCAATGTTGGATATTACTTCCGTCTGCAAACACTACTGTGCATTGAAGATAAAAAGAGGTTGTTATATTCTTCCGCCAACATTGGATAAACATTTTACGAGCAACATGGGCCCTTCTTCCCGCAACCTGTAGTCGTTCTTTCCATTGTCGTCATGTTGCAGCATAGAATGAATGGTCTCGCCATCATCAGAACCTGCCAACGATTAATTTACTTTTTACTCTGCTTTTAAAACTTTGACAGGTTCAATATGCCCCGCCCGAATGGTTTGAGAAAGGACGGTAAGTAGCCCGACAATGGCAACCGAACCAAAGCCTATGGTTGTATTTAGAAAACTCAAAGTAAAATGACTGCCCATTTCTTCTTTTAATAAATTACTGCAGACCAGGCCTGCCGGAACTCCAATAAGTCCGGCAATCAGGATAAGTATGCCAAAGTTTTTGGAAGCTGTCCACACCAACTTTATTTTGTTTGCGCCCAATACTTTTCGTACACCCAGTTCTTTCGTGCGTACTTCTACGGAGTAGCTGGCTATGCCTAAAATGCCCAAAGCAGCGATGATTATGACAATCAGGGCAAAGCCTCCGACAAATTCCAATTCTCCGCTTATCCCTCCAGAATAACGCTGGTATTTTAAGTTTTGAATATTGGCCGTTTTTTCCGGAAAACTGTTTTTCCAAATGGCCTGAATGGCTTTGGTCACTTCCAATTCAGTGCCTGGCTGTATTTTTATGGTCAAGGAGGTTATTTCATTGGGCAAATACCGGTAAATCAAAGGGAGTTGCTGACCAATAATTTCATTGGGCATAACCCCAATGACTTGTACATAAGCAGAATCCAGTACCAGATTTTGTCCCACAACATTTTTCGATTCAGATTTCAATAATTCTGCGGCCGCTTCATTCACCAACACAAATTGCTCGGTACGTTGGGGTATATGATCAGGGAAATTTTGCCCTGATTTTAAGCGGATCCCTTCTGTCTCTATTAGTTTCGGGTCAACACTTACGTAAGCCATTTTCAGAGTTTTGTCGCCTGCTGTTACGGAATCTTTACCCATTTTAATGGGCTCATAATACCAGTTAGTGGCCAAAGTCGTTTCAACCTGGCTTAACCCGTTTATTTCGTTTTGCAGGTTTTTATATTCTTCACCTTTTAAATCAAGTGTCAGAATATTGGGTGACACTGTTGCGTTAATAATTGCATTGGTTTTTCTGTCATAATCGATTATTATGACAACCAATATCATAAGCATAATGGTCACTGAAAATTGAACGACTATCAAAACTTTGTAAACAGCAACACCCTGGAACAGTTTTATATTTTTCATTTTACGCAAAACCTGTATCGGCTGGAAGGCTGACAAGAGCCGAGCCGGAAATGCCCCTGCAACCAAACCCGTGATAACTGCATATACTAAAAGAGCCAAGATTAAAATTGGATCCCAGGAAAAAGCCACATCATCCATATCCGGTATATAGTGTTTTAAAATACCAACACAAGGCACTGTAAATAACAAAGCAAACACGGAAATAAGGATCGCTTCTATTAAAAACTGGCCAATAACCTGTCCTCTTGTTGCGCCTACCGTTTTGCGAACACCTACTTCTTTCGCCCGGGAGAAGGCACGTGCCAGGGACAGACTGATATAGTTGAAAGCCGATAACAGGGTTAAGGATAGAATTAAAAGCAGCTGTGTTTTTACGTCCGCCCAACTGGTGCCCCCATTGGGGTCATTTTTAATGTCACTGTTTGTAGGGGTAATATCTTCTATGGGTTGTGCCAGAAATTGAAGATTGCTCTTGTCCACTTTACGGTTATAATTTTGGAGCGTTGAATTGAGCTGCTCAACATTTTCTTCTGATTTCAAACGTGCATAAATTGCTGAGCCCTTGAAGTTTTCCCAGTTTTGTGAAATGTTACTGATTGCTCCTTTTTTTTCAAGCAATTCAGCCGCATTCATTGAAAGCATAGCCTCTATGGGCAGATGTGTATTTAATGGTGGGTCCTGGATGATACCCTCAATGGTATAAGAACCTAGGTTTTCAAATTGAACCGTTTGCCCAACCACATTGCTATTTCCGAAAATCTTTTCTGCTGTTTTTTCAGTTAAAAAAACGGAACTGGGCTTATTGATAAGGCTTTGTGCAGTACCTGACAATAATGTAAAGCCAAAAACTTTGAAAAAAGAAGGCTCTGAAAATTTTATGTCAATCGGTAAATCACCTTTGTCGGTTTGCAAGTTATGTTTTCCTGCCAGGCGTACTTTTACCGTTTCGTCAACAAAGGAGACGCTTTCCATGAGAGGCGCCAATGGTAAAGGTGCTGTTGGCCATTTCGTTTGTTCTGCCTCCTTTGTTTCCTGCGTCAGTATCCGCACGATTTTGTTTCGTTGAGGATGAAAATGGTCTGTATCATAAGTGGCTTTTAGGCCTGTAAACATAATAACACCAACAGCCATACTCACTGACAAGCTCAGTATATTGACGAATGAAAAAAGTTTGTTTTTCCAGAGTATCCGTATAGCGATCTTTAGAGCGTTTTTTATCATGACGTAAAATAGGTTATATACAGAGCGGGAGGTCTTTCTCAATTCTATTGGCAAAGTTGTGCCTAGTTATGAATAATTAAAAATCAATCTTTTAGACAACTGTTTTTTTAAACCTGTTCGATTTTGATACACTTGTTGTTTCGATTTGATACAGTACGCACAAAATAGTTTACACCTGCATGAGACTTCCGCACTTACTTTTATCTCAGTTGGTGTTTGCCGTGGAAAAGCCTATGGGTAGGATGGCAAACGTTTCTTTGTTGTATGGGAATATTTGTCGGGTTACACGGAAGGGCATTGTTGCTAACATTTCAGAGGCGTTACGCTGTGGCCATGAATTTATGAAAAGACTGTAACTTATGCGACCGCCTATAGCGCAACCGCCCGTATAGTATCCAGGCCGTCCGAATGTTTTCCCAAGACCTTATCGATTTCAAACACTGTCGCTACTCGCAACCTCACAATAGCGTGAAACGAATGATATGATCGAGCTGCTAACTTTAAATTAGTATCTCATTTATCCTTATAGCCATATCTTTATCGAGGTATAGCAAGCCAGGTTATTCCCGCCTTGAACGGGCAACATGAAAGAAAAGGAATAAATACCCGGCAGCTATTCGTAAATAATTCACTAATCTAAAATTTTATTGTATGGCGAAAAAGACAGCTGAACCCAGGAAAAATAAGCCTACGCAAAAGAAAAGCTCAGCACAGAAGAAAGCGAAAGCACAGAGAAAAGCAAGATAAGAGTAAAAATGCAGAGAGCCCGGTATAAAACACCGGGCTTCTTTTACGTCGTTGTTGAAGTTTTGGTTTAAGACTTCTTGCACCAGGATTTTTCTTAAGCAATAAAAACAAACCTGTGAGTGTACAGAATTAAGTGATAAGCACGATCCATTTCAGCTTGGGAGGATTGTGCACAATGGTCAAAGTGTTTGTGGAGGCATGGAATTATATTATTTGTCCCCTCACGTTTGCTTTGTTGTTGATTATTCATTTGTCGCGGAAGGCTATATACTGCCATGCTTTTCCAAACACACTGGTAGCAGCCGGCAAGTTCAGTTTAGTGCTTTATAAACTCAATCATGTGTTTTAACGTTTCTCTTTGTTGTTGTTCTCTGCTAATCGCCGCTTGGTTGTCGCCTAATTGAAACCCGTAATAACCGAATTGCGCATGATTTGCTCCGTTTATCCGTCTAAATTTCGTCGCAGCCGGAAGTTTCGTCTTGTTGTCCATGATTGATTTTTCGTCTGCCACACCATCCTTTGAACCGTAAATTTTCATTATTGGTAACTGACTCCTGGCAAGTGATATGTCGCTGGGATGAGTAGTAGCTATAAGTAGCAACTTGTTTATCAACGTTGGATTTTCATAGACAAAAATGGCTGCCATTTTTGCCCCTTGTGAGTGCCCAGACAGAATATAGGTCTTTGTTGTGTCATTAAGGAGGTGTAATTCTTTTGGTTTGTTATAGCCCTTGGAAGCAAGCCGCCACGGCATTTTTATAAGATAGACACTTATATTGCTGTCTGCAATTTTTCTACAAAGCGGGACATAAGCTTTAGGGTCAACCATCGCTCCCGGATAAAAAATCAACACTTCTTTGAACGGACTAATTGGTGTAAATAAAAAGAAATCGCTGTTTTCTTCAACCTTCGTTGTTTCGCTATTTTGAAAAAAGCGCTTGTCAACGCCGTGTGCCTGGTAAGAATAAAACAACCATGCGGTAAAAAGCATTCCGCCTATTATCCATACTGTCCTGATGATTTTTTTATATGTCCATTTCCTGGTTGTCATTCTTTATTCAAGTATGCGGCAGAGAGTAAGATCTTCGTTTGCTGCCAACGGTTAACAGTTTCATGCAATTGTGGCATTTCTTATTCTATCTTTTTATTTGCACATATGCTGATTAAAGATTTTCAGTTTAGGCCATGCAGTCAAGCCATAATTGCATGAAACTGATGTTTTAGGCAGCACTTTAGTTCACCTTCGCTTTAATGTATCTACTAAAATATTGTTTTTCGCTGAAATGAATTGGATGAGGTCCTGGCAATCCAGCATATTGTTCCTGGAGTCGAAGATGTATCCATCTTTGAACTGAATGCGGTAATCTGAATCAGTTTGGTAGCCATTTTTGCCAATTACTTCTACATATTGCAGGGAGTTGATTTCATGTAGGGAGTACTGTTTTTTGCCAAAGTGCATAAATTCATTGATTGTAATACTTTGTTCATCCACAGCTACATAGTTATCATAGATGTGAACTCCAAAAAACAACGCGACAGTGGATAGTATCCATGCAAATACTTTGATAAAGCCAAACCCTTCAACCTTTCTCTTTGAAAAATCATCACTTAAAAATAGACCGGGCTTGTATTTCGCACGCAAATAGGCTTTGTATATAGGCAACAAGATGATGCCTGTAGTGCCAATTGACAAAATCATTCCAACAAAATACCATGCTCTGTCTGGTGGACGTATATAAAAATCGGTATTTGAAATATTATTGGGGGAGAGCTTAAAAAGAAAAGATAAGAGTAACCCATAAAACAGAAAAAGAATTACCATCAATACAAATAAAAGTCCTAACTGTAGTTTGTCCCAACTTGGTAAGTTTCTTTTTCTATATGTGTTTTCTATTGTGAGCTTTCTTAAATTTCTACTCATAAAGCAACAGCAGTTTATTCTCTACAGGTATTATGATCGTTTTTATTGCCTCATCGTGTAAGGTACTGCTGTCAGTAGGTGCATTTGGAAAACTGAAGCGCACTTACTTGTTGTTGGATAAAGATAATAGGTACAAGACATATTCTAAAGCACCGATTGCAGCAAAACCATGTTAGTAGAGGCCGGGTGATTCAGACGGTGCTGCATGGTATATTGTAGTGTTTCGCTTTTTCCATCATCTCGTTTATGACTTCCTTGCTAAAACCCCGAGTGCCTTCCCTTATACAGGCCACTTCCATTTTGTCCTTCATGAAGCATAGTTTCAAGTTTCCTTTGAAAAAGAGAAAATTGCCCTCATCTATGTATTCAAGCCTTGCTTGGCTAAATTGAATGGCTTTTTGCTTTGGTTTTGAGAACAACGCTTTTGAACCTAAAACGATTTGTCTGTTTTCTTCGTCAAAAAACACCCGAAAGGTTTTATCAGATAAAGTTTCTTTCACCAAGTTTATTAGAAGAAAACCGGAAACAAAGAAGTAGTAGCCGCTCTTGATAAAACTATTTGGAACAGCAATATCATAGATGATTGGTATCGAAAGCATACCAACATTGAAAAGGTAAGCCTTCAACCTTTCCTGTCTTAGTCTACTAATATCAAGAGCAAATCGTTCATGTGGGCCGTCTGGTAGGTCTCTGCTAACGTTTTTCAGCTTTATGCAGTAGTGGTATACATAGTTCTGCTGTTTACTGCTGTTCTAAAGCCTATGAAAGATATTCAGTTTAAAGTTCTTCCTGAAGCCACTATTGCATAAAGCTGGTGTCAGCAGCATACGCGGCCAAGAGCAGCATTTATTATCGAATGTCCAAAATGGCAAGTGTGATTACGCTCCTAATTAATGTCGCCTGCTTTACATTACTGACAGGCATACGAACTCTGTATTCATATTCTATAGGCCGGCGATGATCATCTGCACTTTTACCCTGAAGCACGACATCAATGAATTGGTGGTATTCCTTAAAGTTCATAATGTCAACGACTTGATATGCGATGGCAATGGCGGCCACCTTTATGAGCGTCTCATTTCCGTTGTAGTGAGACCCGAACCTATTGCATTCTACGGTATAAATACCATCAATCCTCAAATTTCGGATGGCAGCTTTGTCATAATAGATGGAATAAATTTCGCGTTTGTTTGATTTCTGAACGAATACCATTTCTTGGCGGTTTAGGGAATACCTTGGGGTTAGGCAAGAGGAAAGCATTAGAAACAAGCCGCAAAACAAAATGGCTGTGGACCGAAAAGAACATGACGCCGAGAAACGTTTTTTATGCATATGTAGGTCTGCCGGTATTGGCAATCAAGTCAAATACTATTTTCAAATTAGTTAATCTTTGCTTGATTATATACACAACCTCTGTAGCTTCTATAAAAATTATTATACAGTTTTCATTTGCTGCTAACGTTTCAGGGCTTGGCGCAATACCGGAAGTCCGTGATCCGCCAGCTCACTAATGTACAAAAGGTAAATAGAATTCTTAATGCTTGGCCTCTGTTGTTCTGCCGGTATTGCGCCAAACCGATCCTATGTTTACAATTGAGTAAATTCAGGGAAGAGGTTAAGCCAATATTTCGAAAGAACAAAGGGCGGAGTAAGATGTTAAAACCGCATAAGCTTTGAAGCTTCTCTAACATGATCATCACCGCCCTTTTCTTACCCGATGCTGAACAGTTCAAC
>JACJGO010000013.1 GCA_014163555.1 Flavisolibacter longurius | reverse complement strand
CCGTTTGTGCGTCAGTCCTATTGCTGGCAGGTTGCTCTCCAGCAGCGCCTGCGTCCCCTTCGAACTGACAAGGCGATTATAAACCTATTTGATGAAAAAACCACCAACCATTTTTCAGTACATTACCCAAATTAAAAAAGGAGGCTCTTCAGGACCTCCTTTTGCTAAATGATTTCAATTATTTATTGTACCAGCCAAGCCAGTTTTACTGTTTCGGGTTCTTTCATCCGCTCGGCAATACGGCGGTAGCGGTCCGGAAGCGTACTGAGATATTCCTGCGCTTTGGCGGCATAGGAATTCAGCCCGGTGACGGTTTCTATCTTCCACAGCTCCGTTAAGTGTTTAATGATAGACGCATAATCGAACGTGGTATAAATGCCCAGCTTTTGCGTAATGGCCGAAAAGCGGGTAAACAGGTTGTCCACCGGTGAATTATCCATCATAATGGCTGGCATGGCAATCTGCTTTTTCATCATTTTTTCAAATGCCAGCATAGCACCATTGGGATCAACTTCAAAAACCTTTGCCATAAATGTCTTGTAGGCTTTTTCGTGGCGGGCTTCGTCACCGGCAATAGTCTTGCAGATTTTTGCCAACACGGCATCGCCGTTTCTATCGGCCAGTTTTCCGGTGTTCACATGCGAAATGCGGGTAGCCCGTTCCTGGAAAGAGGTATAGATAAATGCCTGGTAGGGATCGCCATCGGTTTTTGGATCAAACCCATTTTGCAACAGGTTGTGAATGGTAATTTCCACCTGGCGCATATCAGCACGGCCAGTGAGATACAGGTATTTGTTGAGCAGATCACCGTGGCGGTTTTCCTCAGCCGTCCATTTGCGGGACCATTTTACCCATCCCCTGTCGGAGGTGTAATTTTTTTCCTCGTTTACCCCTTCAATCAGGTTGAAGTAGGTTGTATACGTGGGCAGGGCTTCTTCCGTGATCATATTTCCCACCAGCGACGTAATCACGCCATCCGGCAGACCAGCAGCCCGTTCCTGCAGTTCTTTTATTTCTTTCAGGGCTTCCTGCGAGCTCATATCGGGCAGAAAATCGGAAGGCTGCCAGGCGGTCTCTGCTTCTACAAGGTATTTTTCAATGGCTTCATGTGCAATGTTCTCGATTCCGGAGATCACTTCCTTGTTCTTTTCTAATTCGGCCAATTCAGGTGTCAAACGTGTCATGATGCGTAAACAATAATTGGGTTGCAAGATAAAACGGCTACAGTTGTTAATTCAAGAAATATGCCCGGCAGTTAAAAAGCGGGCAGTTTTGCAGAATATGTGAAGTCTTTGGCGTATTCACTGGCTAATCCGTCGTTCTCGCCTCCCAATTTCTCCACAAATGCCGAAAACCTTGCCAAAGGCTTTAGCAAAAAAGTTAGTTTTGATTTTCAGAACAAGATTGCGAATACTGTGTATTCGCAATTCAACTGAATTTACTGTCTGCCTGATAGAAGGATAAAAGAAAATCGAATAAGGAACAAGTGGCTGACGGAAAACCAAACCGCAAACGCCAAACCCCAAACACAATATGACGTCGAGAGAAAAGCTGCTGAAGAAATTTGAAGAAGAATACAACAAGCTGAATGCGCAGCAGCGCCAGGCTGTTGACCAGATTGAAGGGCCTGTGATGGTGATTGCCGGTCCGGGTACGGGAAAAACCCAGATCCTGAGTGCCCGCATTGGTAAAATTCTACTGACCGATATCGGCACAGAGCCGAACAATATTCTTTGTCTTACCTATACCGATTCCGGCGCCGTGGCGATGCGGAAACGCTTGTTAACGTTTATTGGTCCCGATGCCTACCGGGTAAACATTGCCACCTTCCATGCTTTTTGCAATGATGTGATCCAGGACAACCTGGGCATGTTTGAAAAAACGTCGCTGGATCCGATTTCGGATCTCGAACGCATTGAGCTGATGAAAGAGCTGATAGATGCCTTTCCGAAAGACCACCCGCTGAAGCGCTACCGCGGCGATGTGTATTTTGAGATAGCCAGCCTGCAAAGCCTTTTTAGCCTGATGAAACGCGAAGGCTGGACCGCCGATTTTATCTGCCAGAAAGTGGATGAATACATAGCCGGCCTGCAGCACCGCGATGACTACATCTGCAAGCGGGCCACAAAAGAGTTTAAGAAAGGTGATGTGCGGTGGGATAAGATCGAGGAGCAGAAGGAAAAAATGGAAAAGCTCCGGGCGGCGTGCAAGGAATTCAACAAGTTTCAGCAGCTCATGCGCAGCCGCAACCGCTACGATTTTGACGACATGATAGCCTGGGTAATTGAGGCATTTGAAAATAACGAGGAACTACTGCGCAATTATCAGGAGCAGTTTCAATACATCCTGGTGGATGAATACCAGGATACCTCGGGAAGCCAGAACAAGCTGGTTCAACTACTGATCAACTACTGGGACAAACCCAACGTGTTTGTAGTAGGTGATGACGACCAGAGTATCTATCGGTTCCAGGGCGCCAACGTGGAGAATATGCTGGAGTTTGCCACGAATTATGAAAAGGATTTGCTGAAGGTTGTGCTGGTGAACAACTACCGCTCTACCCAACCGATTCTGGATATTTCCAAAACACTGATTGAAAACAACCAGGAGCGCCTGGTGAAACGCATTGATGGACTGAGCAAAGAACTCATTGCCAGCAATGTTGCGCTAACCACAGGCCTGGCCCATCCGCCCCTGGTTTTCGAATACGAAAAGCAGCAGGATGAAATGATCGGCACCGTGCAGAAAATTGAAGCCCTGGTAACCGAAGGCATAGCTGCCAACAGCATTGGCGTCATTTACCGCGAAAACAAATACGGCGAAGAACTGGCAGCGTACCTGCGGTTAAAAGGCATTCCATATTACAGCAAACGAAACCTGAACATTCTCGACCAGCCGCTGGTGCAGCAAATCCTGCTGGTGCTGAATTATCTCAATGCCGAACACGATATTCCGTACAGCGGTGATGAGATGCTGTTTGAGATTTTGCACTTTGAATGGTTTGATATCCCCGCTATTGAGATTGCAAAAGCCAGCATGCGGGTTTCAGAAATGAAATACAGCGGGCAAAAAACCTCCTTACGGCAATGGTTAGCCGAAGAAGCCCGCCGGCCACAGATGGACCTGTTTGACACCGGCATGCATAGTGGGCTGAAAGAAGCCTCGCTGATGCTGGAAGGATTGATCAGCGCCGTATCGAACGAAACCCTGCAAACCCTGTTGGAAAAGATCGTCAGGGAAGCGGGCTTTCTGGGCCATATTGTCAACAGCCCCGATAAAAACAAACTGATGCAGGCGCTTTCCGGCTTTTACGATCATGTAAAAGAAGAAACGCGTCGCCATCCCCTGGTGCAGCTTTCCGAGTTTATGAACCGCATTGAACTGATGCGCAAGGAAGGTCTGATCCTTCCGCTGGTGCAGGTAAGTGGCAACGAAAAAGGCGTGAACCTGATGACAGCACACGGCTCCAAGGGCTTGGAGTTTGACTATGTGTTATTTGTGGGCAATTCCTCCAGTTGCTGGGAGAAAAAACGCAAACCGTTCAGCGGGTTTTCTTTCCCCGATACCTTGTTTGCCACCGGCGCCAAAGGCAACGATACCGAAGAACTGCGCCGCCTGTTTTACGTGGCGCTGACAAGGGCGAAAAAGCATCTGTATATTTCTTACCCAAATTATACCAACGAAGGCAAACAACTGGAAGCCACCATGTTCCTGGCGGAGATTCAAATGGAACACAGCCTGGCGAAAGAAGAGGTGAAGATTGACGATGACACCGTCACTGAATTCAACATACTTCATTTCCAAAAAGAAAAGGCACCGGAAGTGGCGCACCTCGATGACGAACTGGTAGACCGCATTGTGCAGAATTTTGGCATGAGTGCCTCTTCACTCAACTCCTACCTGAAATGCCCCCTTGGTTTTTATTACCAGACCATTGTCCGCATTCCCTCGCCCCGCAACGAAGCGATGGAGTTTGGTTCGGCCGTGCACCATGCGCTGGAAAGCCTGTTCAAAAAAATGAAGGCCAGTGAAAGTTTCCCCTTGCTGGATGATTTCCTGCAGGACTTTACCTGGTACATGAAGCGCCACCGCGAAAGCTTTACCCGGGAGCAGTTTGCACGCCGGCTGGAATACGGACTGGAGATCCTGAAAAATTATTACAACACTTACGTCACCAAGTGGAACAAGATTGTAATGGTGGAGATGAATGTACGCAACGTGTTGCTAGATGGCATTCCGCTGAAAGGAAAGATTGACAAGATTGAATTCAACGGCAAAGATGCCACCGTGATTGATTACAAAACCGGCAACCCCGACAATTGCAGTGATAAGTTGTCCCGTCCTGGCAAAGAACCGAACGGCGGTGATTACTGGCGGCAGGCCATCTTTTATAAAATTCTTTTAGACCTTTCTCCAAAAGACTGGAATATTACCGGTGTTGAATTTGATTTTGTAGAACCGGATAAAAAGAAATCCTACCGCAAAGAAAAGATTACCATTTCCTCCATTGACATCGACATCGTAAAACAACAGATCAAGGATGTGTGGATGAAGATCCAGCGCAAGGAGTTTTACACCGGCTGCGGCAAGGAAGACTGCCACTGGTGCAATTTTGTGAAAACAAACAAACTTGCCATCGCATTACATGAGCTAAAGGAGGAAGAGGAAGTACGGCCGTTTATGAAAGCGATTTAAGGCCCCCTGTCCCCCGGTGGGGGAACTTAGGTGTATCACTCATTATTTATCGCCATCTTCTGTTCAGCACAAAGTTTTTTTAGTTTCTGTATGTCGAATAGGATTGCCGAACGACGAAGAGTGCGACGCAACAGACGACTCATAGTAGCACTTCAGCTTATTCCATAAAAAGAAAAGCATCACAAACCTAGGTTCCCCCAGCGGGGGGCAAGCGGCCTACGGTCTCTCCTGGGCCCTTAACCACCGTTCCGGCAGTTCGTTACTGCTGGCGGTGATGTAGTCTTTGTAGGAGCAGGCGATGAATTGTTTATCGGGCAACTGCATCCACCAGCGACCGGTTTTTTTGCTTTGCAGAAAAACGGTATCAATGTCAGAAAGTGCCATATGAAATTCATTGAAGGATTCCCGCTCTTCTAATTTGGCTTCGCGTTTGTTGCGGCTGTAACCATCCAAAAAATACCAAAGCATCTGGCTGATCTGTTTCGCCGTCAGGTGCTCTACATCCCGTTCGGGACGATAGTTATAAATGCCAACGCTGTTCATGTTCGGGCTCATGCCGGCATATTGCATCAGCACGCAGGCCTCTTCGCCGCTAAGTCCGTTGGGTGAAATATGATTGGCCGGCGCAAAGGCTCGTGCAATGGCTGAAATATCAAAAGACATGATGCTGCAGTTACGGATCACCGGTTCCATTTCTTCGATGTGCTCTTTCACTGTTCCCACCCTGAAGCAGTCGAAGCGCAGCTTGTCCATGGTTTCAAGCATGCGGGGATGCACATAATAACTCTGGAAGCCAATGTGATTATAATGTTGCATGAAGTTCGGTTCTGCGGTAAGCAGTTCCATCAAAAAGTTTTCGGCACGAAAGGGCGATTCCAGGTTAATGTCTACCAATGCATCCACTCCCACGGCATCGATGGCTTTTTTATCATCGGCAAAGGCTCCATATTGCGACAAGGTAAGATCGTGCGAACCACCCAGAACAATCACGGTTTTATTGGCTTGCTGCAGTTCGTGCAACACCATCTTCAGCGCTGCATACGTATCGCTGGGTGCCTTGCCGGTTTTTACATCGCCAATGTCGGCCATGCGAACATCCTGGTGCCAGTAATACAAATTGTAAAACTCGCTGCGGATGGCAAACGGCGCCGTACTGGCATGCAAGAGTGCCGCTCCCCGCTGATCGCTACAGCCTACAATCACCACATCCACCTCATCCAGGTCAGGAAACTCCTCGTCGTACACCTGGATCGCTTTTCCAATCTGCCCCTCTTTATATCCTGTATCGCCACTGATCTCGGACCGGTTCAGCGGGTTTAAAAAATCAAGAATTGAATCGTACATAAAATGCATTTATCGTGAGACGCCGAACATCAATTGTCAAACGTCAAGCGTGAAGAATTTGACCGCAAATGTAACAGCATCTCCGATTCGGGTTTCAGTCTCTCGTTCGTCGTTCTACTTTTTTTGGTAGACAGCGTAACCCCAGGGCTCAATGGAGGTTAACACCGGTTCTGTGTTCATGAGAAAGAGGTTGTCCCACTGCTTTTCGGAAGGCTGATCGAACCAGGAAAATGTTAGCGCTTTGTTGGTCAGGTTGACCACCACCAAAACTTTCTGTCCCCCTTTTTCCCGTTCAAAGGCATAAATAGCCGCGTCGTTAGAAGTGCGCAGTTTTTTAAACGAAGCGTTGGCTGCCAGTGCTGCATTCGTCTTGCGCAGATTGAGCAATGATTTATAAAAAGGTGCTCTACCTAGCTGGTTGAACGAAATCGTGTCTTTGTAAAAAAAGGAGATGCTGTCGAGCACCGGTACTTCCTGTCCGCTGTAGATAAGCGGAACGGACTGCTTAATGGTTTGCGTGATGACCGCAAAAGGCGCATGCGAAGCGCCGGGCATGGTGCCGTAGTCGGCTTTGTTCCAGCTGTTTTCATCATGATTGCTGGTAAAGTGCAGAAAGAGGGCACCGAGATCGTTAAAGGTCGTGTCAAATTCATGCAGCACCGAATCCAGTGCATGCGCAGGTTGTTTGCCGGCAGCCACGTCTACCATTCGATGAAAAAACTTCCAGGCATAACTCATGTCAAAGCCCGCTTCATATACCCATTCATCTTCGGCTTCAGCCAGCATCAGCAAACCGGGTTTCAGCCGCTTTAATTCGGCATTGGCATTCGTCCAGAACTCTTTTCCCTGTCCCTGGGCATGATCGCAACGGAAACCGTCAATACCGGTTTCGGTTACCCAATATTTCATCACGTTGAGCGTACTGTCCCACAATTGCCGGTTTTTAAAATCCAGCTTGCGGGTGTCGGTCCAGTCGGTACCGGGCTGGTGTACAGGTGTGCCGCTGGAATCACGAATAAAAAATTCAGGATGTTGTTTTACCCAGGGATGATCGGGGGCAGTGTGATTGGGCACCCAGTCGATGATCACTTTCATACCCATGCTGTGCACCTGCGCCACTAAATCTTTCCAGTCCTGCATGGTGCCAAATTCAGGATTCACGCTGCGGTAATCGGAGATGGCATAATACGACCCCAATACGCCTTTGCGGCCTTCCTTGCCAATGGGCTGAATGGGCATAAACCAAAGGGTTTGCACACCCATGTCCTTGAGGCGTTGCAGATGCTGGCTAAAGGCTTTAAAGGTTCCTTCCGGCGTGTACTGCCGTACGTTGACCTCGTAAATATTTCCCTGCTGAATCCAGGCCGGATGGCCATCCACCATCGCTACCGAATCGGCAGTACTTGAATCAGCAGTGGTATTTGTATTGGCGGTATTGTTGCAGGCAGCAAAGAAAAGGCTGGCTGCAAACAGGGGAATAAAGAATTTACGCATAGCGCTAAAATAGGCAATGAAAGGCAGTATACGGAGATATTGGGAGATTAGGATATTGGGATATTTTCTTGTGGAGCAATAGCGTTCTTATTGCCAACGGTTCAGTGTTCACTGCTAATTGCCCCTATACTGTGCCCTGTTCTTTTGCAGGTATTGCACCACGGCCAATCGTATATCGGTGCGGGGATCCGTTTTTTCGGTGGTAGAGAGGTATAGTTTTACCACGTCCGGATTTTGTGGGTTGAGAAAATCCATGTTGGCTTCTTTGCCCGTCATTAAAAATTCGGGCAGGGCCACTTTGTACGTTGCCTGTGGATCAATGGCTTTTCCGTTCAGGATCCAGTTGCTGGTGTTGGCGTCAAAGCGCAGGGCCTCGTTGTAATGCAGAAAGCCGCCAATGCCAGAATTTTTGCGGCCGGTTTCCAGCATCCGCACCACCAAATTTCCTTTCATATCAGCTACACTGATGGCGCCGCCAAAGGGCAGGCTGCGCAAAATATCGTATTGCGAAACGGGCAGTTGCACCACATCGTCTACACGGATAGAACCGCCATTCATAACAGCAATATCGGCCGCCGGCACTGCTTCCTGGATGGCAGCAACAATGAGGCGGGTAAGGTTGGTGGACTTTGTCCGCACTTCGGTTTCGCGGCCTTCCAGGGGTTCGCCTTTTGTCATTACAATAGCGGCGGCATCAAATCCAAGGATACTGTAGGCTTCTTCGGCAATGCGGTTCCACTTCTGAACAACCACATTGACAGCGCTGTCCAGCGGCACCGTTTCGTTCAAAGGTTCCAGTACCGTTTTTACGGCTACCTTTTTCTTTTTGGGTTTGACCTGCAGGTATACGACATAAGCATTCTTGGCATTCGCCATGGCTTTGGTGATAGAGACATCGCCGATCTTTGCGTACCGCTGATCGTGTTCATGCCCGCCGATAATGACCGCCAATCCGGGAAGTTCTTTTGCCAGCCGCTCGTCTTCTTCCATCGACTGGTGGGTGATGGCCACCACGGCATCTACCGAATCTTTCAGGCTGTTATAGGCCTCCTTCGCCGTTTGCAGCGGATCAGTATAACTCACATAATCGGCTTTGTTGAACGGTAGCGTGACAGCCAGCAGGCCAATCTTTGCTTTGGTACCATCCGCATCACTTATGTGTAAGATTCTTGTTTTTGGAAACGGGGAACCACCGGCTTTGGCAAACGGCACCACGCCGGCGCCGGTTTTATGAAAGGTGTTGGAGGAAATCCAGTCGAAGCTGGATTCATTCAACCTCTCCTGCAGTTCGCCTTCGCGGATATCAAATTCATGGTTACCAAAAACAGCAATATCCAAACCGGCTGCATTCAGGGCTTCTACCATTTGCTTTCCACGTATCGCCTTCCCACCTTGTTGTAAACTGTTGTATACCGAGGGACTTAAAAAATCGCCGGCAATGACCAGGAAGGTATTCGGATTCTTTTGTTTGTACTGCTTTTTTAAGGTAGCAACCCTGGCAATGCCCCCTTCCCGGCCCCCACTGAGTGGTGCAATTTCATACACATCGTTTATCTGCAGAAAGGTTACATTGATTTTGCCATCGTCTTTTGAAGCACCGCCCGGTTGCACTGTGCGGCAGGAAGAAAATAAAACAACGGTTAAAAGAAAAAAGCAGGAAACCTGTTTCATAACGCGAAAATGTTCAGCAGCAAATAAACAACTATTTGCCTGTGCCCGCAGCAGCATTTGTCGGCCTTCTTGCAGATGCCGGGGTCGCGGCACATTTTTTTTACCGAACTTGTAATAAACAAATAATTATGCTTTGGCGAGGAAGAGAAGGCAGCGGTAACGTAGAAGACCGTCGCGGTATTGGTGGCGGTGGTATTGCCGTTGGCGGCGGTATCATTGGCGTTATTGTCCTGCTTTTTAATTTATTTACCGGCGGCAATGTGGATCCTTCACAACTGCCGATAGGCGGTGGACAAACGCGGCAAATGTCGGCGGAAGAAAAAGCGGCGCAAGACACGCTGGCCCAATTTTCCGATGTCACGTTGCGGTATACGCAAGATGTCTGGAACCGCATTCTACCCGAACAGGCCGGCGTTCAATACCAGGAACCTCGGCTGGTGTTGTTTACGGATGCCGTACAATCGGCCTGCGGCGGCGCCAGCAGTGCGGTTGGACCATTTTATTGCCCTGGAGACAGCAAGTTATACGTTGACCTTTCGTTTTTTGAAGAACTCAGTTCCCGCTTTGGAGCCTCCGGCGATTTTGCCATGGCTTATGTGATTGCGCATGAAGTGGGGCACCATGTTCAGAATCTTCTTGGCACATCGGCAAAGGTTCAACGGATGCGGCAGCAGCTAAGCCAGGGCGAATACAACAAATACTCCGTGATGCTGGAGCTGCAGGCCGACTATTATGCCGGTGTATGGGCACATTACATTCAGGGCAAAGGTTACCTGGAAGCCGGCGATGTGGAAGAAGCGCTACGGGCAGCCAATGCCATTGGCGACGACCAGTTGCAGAAACAGGCGCAGGGGCATGTGGTGCCGGAGAGTTTTACGCATGGCACTTCGGCGCAGCGGATGTATTGGTTTAAGAAGGGACTACAGACCGGGGATTTGCGCCAAGGAGATACGTTTAATGATCCGAGTTTGAATTAAGAAAGTTTTTCTTGTTTTGTGTTGTGAGGTTGCTTCGGGTTTGGTCTGTCTTTTCGTTGGATTGTTTTCCACCTTTTCTCTCCCGAAAAGGTGGAGCCAAAAGTTCAAGGAAAAGGCAAACGCTCCGCTGCTTTTTCCAAGGCCAGCGCACAAAAGCCTTTCATTACAGGATGCACTATCCACTTTGTAGTCAGACTTTCTCTTTTGTTATAATCTTCACTATTCGCTGCTTGATGCAAACATTTAGACCGGCTTATAATGCAAACTATTGCAGGCGCTGTATTGCACTATTCTTTTCCTATAGCAATAAGATGCGTTAGCCCATGCGCAATAAGGCGCTGGACCCACAGGTAAAGGGTTAGAATTATGGAAGGTTCTTCTCCCTTGAGCATTGATTGTTGAGCATTGAACATTGCTCATTTGAGACAAAAACAAAAAGCCTCTATCAATCGAATGACAGAGGCTAAAAATGTATCGTGCAAAAGCAAGGGTCTGTGCAGTGGCTGTTCCTTCCGCCTTAGGCGGGGCCGGCTTTTACGAAAGCGACGCCGTCAGGTGCAAATGTTTTTTGATCTCTTCTACCAACTCAGATTTGGTGATGGGCACACCCATAATCTTGTTATAGGCTTTGGCATCTACCATAAACTGATCGCGGATGATCTTTACCAGTTGGCCATTGTTGATCTCAGGAATCAAAATGGTTTTGTAGCGCTTCAGCATATCACCCAGGTTGCGGGGGAAGGGGCGCACATAACGGAGATGGGCATGGGCAACACTATGCCCCTGCAACAGCAGTTCTTCCACGGCGGTTTTGATCACGCCATACGTAGAACCCCATCCCAACACCAGCACGTCGCCCTCCTCGGGGCCATTGTCCAGGGCTTGTTCCGGAATGTTGAAAGCAATCTTGTCCACTTTCTCCTGGCGGATCTTCACCATCAACTGGTGGTTCTCCGGATCGTAGCTCACATTACCGGTTATGTTCTCTTTTTCCAGTCCGCCAATGCGGTGCTCCAGTCCGGGTGTGCCGGGCAGGGCCCAGGGACGCACCAAGTTTTCATCCCTTAGGTAGGGCTGAAATTTGGTTTCGTTATGTCCCAGTTCTGTTTTAAATGTTACATGAATAGGCGGAAGATTTTCCGTATTCGGAAACTGCCAGGGTTCGGCACCGTTGGCAATATACCCATCGCTCAAAAAGATTACCGGCGTCATGTGCTCCACCGAAATGCGAACGGCTTCATATACGGCTTCAAAACAATCGCTGGGTGTGGAGGCTGATACCACCGGCATCGGGCTTTCACCATTGCGGCCGTAATATGCCTGCAGCAGGTCGCTTTGTTCGGTCTTTGTCGGCAGGCCGGTTGACGGTCCGCCACGTTGCACATCTACAATCAAGAGCGGTATTTCCAGCATCATGGCAAGTCCCATGGCCTCGCCTTTCAGCGCCATTCCCGGACCTGAGGTTGTGGTAATGCCCAGGTGACCGCCATAGCTGGCGCCGATGGCAGAGGAAATGGCCGCAATTTCGTCTTCGGCCTGGAAGGTTTTTACGCCAAAATTTTTATGCTTGCTCAGCTCGTGCAAAATATCCGAAGCCGGTGTAATGGGATAGGTACCCAAGAACAGGGGCAGCCCGCTTTTTACCGAAGCGGCAATCAACCCATAGGCAAGTGCCTGGTTACCCATAATGCTTCGATACGAACCCGCCTGGATTTTTGCTTTTTCTACTTTGTATTGCGTGGTAAAGGTTTCCGTAGTATCGCCGTAGTTGTAACCGGCACGAAGTACTTTTAAATTGCTTTCAAGGATATCGGGCTTTTTACCAAATTTTTCTTCCAGGAACCGCTCGGTGTTTTTCATGTCGCGGTTGTACATCCAGTACAAAAAGCCCAGCACAAACATGTTCTTAGCCCGGTCTTTTTCCTTCGTTCCCATCTGGAATTCCTTGAGAGCCTCACGGGTCATTTTGGTCACGTCCATGCGTATGACCTCGTAGCTTTCCAGCGAGTTATCCTCAATCGGATTCACCCCATCGGGATAATTGGCGAGGCGAAGGTTCTTGGTGTCGAAACCATCGGTATTCACGATGATCTTCCCACCTTTTTTCAGGTTTTTCAAGTTGGTCTTTAGCGCAGCAGCATTCATTGCCACCAGCACATCCCACTGGTCGCCGGGGGTGTGAATGGCTTCGCTGGAAAAGCGCAGTTGGTAACCACTTACACCGGGCAGGGTGCCTTGCGGGGCCCTGATCTCGGCCGGGAAATCGGGAAAGGTAGAGAGGTCGGCGCCCAAAAGGGCGGTATTGTTGGTAAACTGGGTACCGGTGAGCTGCATACCGTCGCCGCTATCGCCGGCGAATTTTATTACTACGTCCTGCAGGACTTCTTGCTTACGATCCATCGGGCAAAGTTAGTTTGTGTTGAAGTTACAGGTTTGTCATTTATCGTTAAGGTTTTTTCGATTCAACCTTTTCGCACCAAAAAGCAGTCATCCGATTGAAAAACAAGAGCAATGAATAGGAGATAATTGTAGTTTTTGCAACTAATCCTCCAAAATCACCGTTTCATTCCCTTTGCGCTTTTATATGCCCGCTTCCCGGTTCAACTTCGTTTACGACAATTCGTTCTATGGCTTACAAAAACAAGGTAATTCGTAACCCGGTCACGGGTCAAAGCATCCGGTTTCTGCAGACAAGCTGCGATACGGAGGGTCAGTTATTGGAGATGGAAACCACCTTTGCACCCCACTCGATAGAACCTGTGCCGCATTATCATCCCAAACAACACGAAACTTTTGTTGTACTGGAAGGAACCCTGAAGGTGCGTTTCCGGGGCAAAGTATGGACGCTGCAGGCCGGCGATCAACTGGAGATTCCGCCCCGAAGCATACACTCCATGTGGAATGCAGGAGCCACCAAAACGGTGGTGAACTGGAAAGTGCAACCGGCCCTTAGCACCGAATATTTTTTGGAAACCGGTATGGGCCTCGCCTGTTGCGGAAAGGTGGATGAAAAAGGAATGCCCCCGGTTTTGCAAACCGCTCTCCTGGCCCGGTACTATCGCAACGTATTCCGGATAGCCAAACCACCGTATGCTGTGCAAAAAGTTTTGTTTGGATTGCTTTCACCTTTTTCAAAACTTGCAGGGTACAAAGCAGTGTATAACGAGTATATCGATTAAAAGAGGCCGATATTGGATATTGTTTGACCGTACAGAAACTATCCATTCATTACAGAAAACAAATTCTTCTACTAGGCAAATACTTATTCTGCATACTTGTAGCCAACGCCCCGTACCGAGTGGAAGTATTTTGGGTTGCGGCTGTCTTCTTCAAAATACTTGCGAAAGCTTAAAATGAAATTATCGATGGTGCGGGTAGTGGGATACACATTATACCCCCACACGGCCTGCAGGATTTTTTCCCTTGGCACCACATCGTTTTTGTTTTCGATGAGAAGCTTCAGCAACATGGCTTCTTTTTTACTCAGGTCAATTCTTTCACCACGGGCCGTTACAGCCTGTTGCGCTTTAAAGTCAACCGTATTGCCACCAAAACTGTAGGTATCCTCAATGGTGGACGTTTTCTGCAGGCGCTTCGCCTTTTCAATCAGTTTTTGCACCCGCAGCAATAGTTCTTCAAGGTTAAACGGTTTGGTGAGATAATCATCAGCACCCTTTTTCAAACCGGTTACTTTATCAGTGCTGCTGTCCTTTGCACTCAGCATCAGGATGGGTACTTCGGTATTGGTGAGCCGGATGTTCTGCGTAACGTTAAAGCCGTCCACCTCAGGAATCATCACATCCATAATAATCAGGTCAAAAAATTCATTTTGCACGGCCTTCAGGGCCTGTAAACCATCAAAGGCCGACGTTATCTGGTAGCCTTGCAGCTCCAGGTTCATCTTCAAGCTTTCATGCAGGTTCTCTTCATCTTCTACTAACAGAATGGATGGTTTGGAGGTATCAATCATACGGCGGGGTTGAATTGAACGATAAATTTACTTCCTGTTGGCTGATTGTCGTGGATGAAGATCTCACCATCGTGATCCTCCACTATTTTTTTGCAGATAAAAAGCCCAAGACCTGTGCCCTGTGTTTTGCGGGTTTGCTCGTTGCCGATGCGGTAAAATTTTTCAAACACCGCTTTCTTTTCTTCTTCCGGTATGCCGGGACCTTCATCGGTTACCACCAAATTAATAACGCTATCCACAAAAAGTTCAATGGCAACAGGTTTGTCCCGGGGTGAATATTTATTGGCGTTTTCCAGCAGGTTGCTCAACAACAATTTGAGCAGCATCGCATCACCCTTCAAGTCAATTTCCTCTGTAATAGATGCCTTTAATACCCGGTCAGGATACCGACTCTGAAAACTGCGTACTACATCTTCCACCAGGGATGAAAAATCAAGTTCTTCCTTCGCAATGCGATAGGCGTTTCCTTCCAGTTGCGACGAGATTAGAATATTGTTGATCAGCGTATCGAGGCGCAGGGTTTCCTGCAGGGTCATTTGCACCAGCTTTTGCTGCTTGCTTTCCTCTAACTGATATTTCTGCATGGTCTCCAGGTTAAGGCGGGCCACAGCAATGGGTGTTTTCAGTTCATGCGTGATGGCCATCACAAAATTCTGTTGCTGCTGCTGCAGCCTGAACTGCCGGCGAACGGCCCGGTAAACAAACACCGCGCCTACCAAGATCAAAAGAAGAAAAGCACTGCCTTCACCTATGTATTTGTATTCGCCGCGTTTTTGTTCCCGGTTGATGCTTTCAATCTGTGATTTGTAGTCAACTGCTGAAGGATCCAGTGCTGCACGGCGCTGCGTAAAGATCTCGGTGTTTTGCTGTAATAGAAGGATGGCCCACCATACAAGGGCGGCAATGATGTAAAGCAAAAGCACCCAGTAAACAATGGTAACAAGGCGGAGTTTACGTTTGGTATCGTTTGCCATGTCAGGGCCTTTTCTTTTCCAACCGGAAGCCGATGTTCATGACCTCCGGCAGGGGATCTTCCCGCATGATTTGTTCCAGGCTAAACGTATAGGCGCCGGGTTTTGTAAAATAAAAACCGTCTTCGCCAATGCGTACAAAATTGAACCGCTCGATTTCGTTTCCAATGCGAATGCGGTGTTCAAACACATCATCCATGCCGGTACCCAGCCAGCCTTCCTTGCTGGCAAGCGGCAATTCCAGTCCCAACTTTTGCAGGCTGTCACCGTTAGCGGCGGCGTACAGATTTACCCAAATGTTGTTGTACTTGTATTTGTTATTATGGCGAAGAATCACATATGCCTGGTAAGGGACCGTGGTGTCCTTTACATCAAAGGTGAACTGCGGTTTAAAATTGCTCTGCCACTGGTGCTTTGGAACAGGCACTACTTTTTCGTACAGGTCGATGGTATCGCAGGAGAGAAGCAAGCAGCAAGCCAATAGCTGCAAGCAGAGAAAAGATAAAAGACTTTTGCCTGATCTAAACATGCTGTAAAACTAACACGTGGTAGTTAATTTGGGCGAACAAAGCTTGCAGCGAAAAGCCAGTGGCCTGCAGCTTTCCATTAGAGCACATTCAAAACCTGCTCTTTGGCTTTTTCCAGTTCATCCTTCATCAGCACAACAGCTTTCTGGATGGTGGAATCATAAGCCTTCGCACCGGTGGTATTGATCTCTCTTCCGATCTCCTGCAACACGAATGAAAGTTTCTTGCCTTTGCTTTCTTCTCCGTCGTTCAGAATGGCGACAAAATATTCGCAATGGTTTTTCAGTCGCACCTGCTCTTCGCTGATGTCGATCTTTTCAATATAGTAAATCAGCTCCTGCTCCAAGCGGTTGCCGTCATAGTTTTCCTTGCCTACATTTTCTTCCAGCAGGCGGGTAACGCCTTCGCGAATCTTTTGCTTGCGTAAAGGTTCCAGCCTCTCTACTTCTTCCTGCTGTTTTAAGATGTTGGCAATGCGCAGTTCAAGATCAGCCTGCAGCACTTTCCCCTCCTGTTGCCGATGATAGTTGAGGTTATCAATCGCCACGCTGATCACACCCGTTAGTTTTTTCCATTCCTCGTCGGTTAATGTATCACTCGACGGTGTAATCACTTCCGGAAGCTTGATGATTGTGCTCAGCAGCGAAGAGGTATCCAGCCCCAGTTCGTCGGAAAGATGCCGCAGGGGTTGGTAATAAGCTTTTGCCAGGTCGGTATTGATGGTTACCGGTTTTGCATTGCCGGTTTCTTTTAAACTGATCATGCAATCCACACTACCCCTGGCTAATTTTTCAGACAGCAGTTTACGAATATCAAATTCGAACGGCTTTAAAAAAGCAGGAAGTTTCAGTTGCAGTTCAAACTGTTTTCCATTGAGCGATTTAATGTCTACCAAAAACGTTTTATCTCCAACACTCTGTTCGGCTCTACCGAAGCCTGTCATTGATTTTAGCATGTACAGATTCTTTAGTCAATTAATAAATGTATCTCTTTTCAAGCAATCATCAGGTGCAAAGATGCCAAACAAAAAGCCCTCCGTTTTGCGGAAGGCTTATTATGTAGATGGGTTAGTAAGTACAGGAAATAAATTTCCTGACACAATATTAAAAAGATTTTTTACTAACGAAAAAAAAATCACACAATTTTTATTCACATTTTTTATTACGATTGTTAATTGAGGGATGCCCTTATATCTTTCCAAGCATGTGATGGCGCCGTTTTCATTCTTGCATGAACAACATGGATTGCTTTCGGCACTGGCATCATTGCAGTGAAATGCATCCGCATTTAAGAAAGCAAACGATAGATAGCTGCTTTGATTGCAGACGGCTTGCAATCGTCCCCCTGTTACCTTTGAAAAAAAATTCATTGCATGCGTTTTGAAAATAAGGTACCGTTAACCGACATCGCCACTTTGATTGGTGCCCGTATTGTTGGTGAAAAAGACCGTGAAGCCAGCGGTATCAATGAGATTCATAAAGTAGAAGAAGGTGACCTGGTATTTGTTGATCATCCCAAGTATTACCAGAAGTGTATCAGCTCAGCCGCAAGCTTTATCATCATCAACCAAGAAACAAGTTTTCCGCCACACAAATCATTGCTAGTGGTAGAGGATCCGTTTGAAGCTTACCAGAAAATTGTAGGTCATTACCGCCCGTTTATTCCTTCACAAAAACAGATCAGCGATACGGCCACGATTGGTAAAGGGAGCCTTGTAATGCCGGGTGCCATCATTGGCAATCATGTGCAGATTGGAAAAAACACGATGATTTATCCCAACGCAGTGATCATGGATCATTGCATTCTTGGCGACAATGTTATTATTCAAAGCGGAACGGTGATTGGCAGCGATGCTTTTTATTATAACAAGAAAACGGCCAGGGACGTTCACTATAAAAAAATGCTTAGCGGCGGACGGGTGGTTATAGAAGACAGTGTAGAGATTGGTGCCAATTGCACCATCGATCGTGGTGTGAGCGGTGATACGGTGATTGGTGCCGGTACCAAGATGGACAACCTTGTCCACATTGGCCACGATACCGTGATAGGAAAGAATTGTCTGTTGGCCGCACAGGTAGGCATTGCCGGCGCTACCACCATCGAAGATGAAGTAATACTTTGGGGACAGGTAGGCGTAAGCAAAACACTTACGATTGGGAAAGGCGCCGAAATTTTTGCACAGAGCGGCGTGCCTTCCAGTCTTGCTGGCGGGAAAAAATACTTTGGTTACCCTGCAGAAGATGCCATGATTAAGAAAAAAGAACTGGTGTGGATGAAACGCATTCCGCTGCTGTGGGAAAAGGTGTTTGGAGAAAAGAAGTAGAGAATCTCGGAAAGAATTTCAAACAGATGAACAAGGAACAATGAATGTCGAAGGAGGGTGCTTTATTTAGGCTTTCTCTCCTTAGCAAAAAGTCTATAAGCATATGAGGAAGATGAGCCGAAACAACTGCGCCATCCCTTGTTCCTTGTTCGCTATTCTGCAGTTCAAAACTTTTACTTGTTTTTAATTTCTTTTACCAGCCAGTTGCCGACAGCTTCCAGCGCGGCGGGTGCAATGGTTTCTTCCAGTTCGCCGTACTCCTGAACAGTACATTTTTGACAACGCTGGAAAAGATGATTCAATCCTTCCAATGCTACCACATCGTACTGCGGAGAATTACTTTTTTTGAGCGATGCCCGCAGACCGGCAAGGTTAGCCGAAGAGGTTACCTGGACATCTTTGTCACCGTTTAGCGCCAGCACTTTTGTTTTTAGTTTCTTCACGTAGTCATCGGGGTTATACTGCAAAAAATACTGAAACCATGGATTGACTGTTTGCCTGACAAAAGAAGCCACCAGCTTTTGCTTGTCCTGCTCAGTGCGGATGTTGGTGGTGGCAATCACCATTTCTTTGGGAGTGTTTTTGATCCAGTTATTCAAAACCTGCATGGCAACTTGTTCGCCTTGTTCCGGTGTAGTCGTGGCCAGTGCTGCTATCAACGGACGATAAAGTTTTAAATAAGCATCTGCAGCCGCTTCGTTCATGCCGCCGGAAAGCAGGATCGCTTTGTTTTGCAGGGCCATTAACTCCACCACCGGAATGCCCGGCGCTGCCATCAAAACAAGAAAGGCAAGGTCCTTTTCTTCGGCCCCTACCATCTGCGCTATCATGCCGCCTTCACTGTGACCCAGCAGCCCTATTTTTGATTTGTTCACTTCAGGCAGGGAGCGCAGGTAAGCAAGACCCGCTTTTACATCGTCGGCAAAATCCTCGGACGTAGCCGACCGGTGATCGCCGGTGGTTTGCCCAACGCCACGGTCATCAACCCGTAACACCAAAAATCCGCGTTTGGTCAGGTCATCTGCAATCACAGCAAACGGTTTGTGACCAAATAGCTCTTCGTCGCGGTTTTGCGGACCCGAACCGGTAATCAGCAACACGGCCGGGTAAGGAACCTCACCAAACGGCTTTGTTACCGTTGCACCAAATTGTATGGATCGATCGGCGTTGTGGTAAGTAACGTCTTTGCTCTGGTAAGAGAAAGGCGGAACAGGTGTTTGCGGCCGCTTTTTTACAGCAGCAGTACCCTTGTTGGTTGCCGATTTTTTCATCTCGATAGGAAAGACCGCGCCGCCTTGCCGCCACTGTCCACTCAGTGTTGAATCGTTGACCAACCGGCCAGAAAGTTTTGCTCCTGCAGCTGCCACTTCCAGGTGCAGGCTGTCGCCAGCGTGTTGCACCTTACTGACCGGAATACCTTTAGCACCCTGGTCGGGACTGTCAAGCGTTGCGGAATATGCACCCAGACCACCCGTGATATGAACCACCAGCCGCAAGCTGTTGGCTCCTACAGAAAGTTTCCCTTCCCAGGTACCATCAACCTTTGGTTGTGCATTTGTTGCTTGAACCAATAAAAAACAAAAGAGAATGAAGAGTCCATTTTTCATATCGCAATAATTTTAAGGGTTCTTATTAAGAAATTACTGGTTCCGTTTTCGAATGCCTGCTGGCTCACCTTCAATCATACCTGTTGTTTAAAAAGCCGGTACGAATAAATTACCGGAATCAGCACCATAATCACCAGCGCACCGATAAAAAACGGAAACGCCAGTGAAGAAGAAAGCACCAGGCCGGCAATGGCAATCAGTACGCCACCGGCAAACCAAATTTTTCCGGCCAGTTGGTGCGTACGGCGCCAGTTTTCATCACTGTTCAGTGTCCAGGGCAGGCGAATGCCGGCAAAATAATTGGGCTTGATATGGTTCATGTAATTGCCGATAAAGGCAAACATGAGTCCCATCAGCGGAAACATCACCCGCTGCAGATCAATATCGCCACGGGACGAAGCAATAATGACAAAATTGAGTGCGGCCATAAATACCACCAGGCCAAACGCAAGTTTGTTGAAAGTTGTGGAACCGCTAGTTGTTTTGCGTTTGGGATCGAAGCGCTGGATGTTGGTGAGCAACCCATACACCACCACCGATACGGCAGCAAGCAGGATAGTGACCAGCCACAATTCTTCCTTATCGCCATAGCGGTCCGGCTTCATGTCGGTGCCGTAGTGCAGGGCCACCTGCTGCGGCAGGCTGTCGTACACCAGGGCCAGGTAAGCAATGGGTGTAAGGGCAAGCAGTATAACCAACAACAGGTAAACAGTCTTTTTTTTCATAACGCTACTTTTTTTTGGTTTTAAACTGAATGAACCATTGCGCTATTTCATCCACCACGGTGGTGTTCAGCGAATAGAGGATAAATTGTCCCTGCTTTTCCGCTTCCACCAGGCCGGCCTGTTTCAACAGGTCCAGGTGATGGGAGATACTGGGCTTGGAGATGTTGAAATGATCTGCAATCTCACCGGCGGTTTTATCGCCTTCTTTCAGCAAGGTCAGTATCTCCCGCCGCGTGGCGTCATTCAGTGCTTTGAACAAAAGGTTCATACATGCTTTCTTGTCATCTGCTGCCGGCTGCAGAAAAACCCTGCACCGCCGGGAAGATTTCAATATTTAGACAAATATCTAAATATTAGTGCAACGTTTTCCGCTTTTTACACCAATCGGCTATTTCCCGGTACATTCCGGCGAGAAAAAACAGGAATTTGGCTATGCCCCTTGACTGCAAAAAAAATTGGTAGCAATTTTAGCTACCAATTCAAATCTTTATGCAAAACCTGATTAGTTCACACACCGTGAAAACAACCCTTCGTCTCATCCTGGTGATTACTGTTTCCTTTATTCTGGTTAACCTGCTGGCCTGATTTATCCCAGGTCCCTTTCTCCTTCCGGTGCGGAAGGAAATTCGGATTGGTCGCCGGGATTTTTGATCTTGATCTGCGGAGCTGCCTGCGGCGGCTTTTCTTCCCCTGTTCCGGTTACTGCCACGGGTTTGCTTTTCTGATAGCTGATAAAGGCGGCTGCCAGAAAACAAAGCAGACAAAGAACAAACCACAGTGTTGGCGAAGCCGATACCCGCATCATGGCCGTAAACCGTTCGTCGGGCGAGGGTCCTCCCTGCATTTTTGTATTCTCACTGACAACGGAGTTTACCTGTATCCAGGCGCCAATCAGGGCCAGGGCTCCCAGGCCACCGATGTACATGCCGGCCCGCTGGTTTTCATCTTTGTTGAAAATTGAATAGAGCAATCCTGCCACTCCCAGCAACATCGCAAACAAGGCCGTAATAAACAATTGACCTTCGTTATCGATTGATGCAGCCGAACGCCGCCGCTCACCCGGAAAACTGTTTTGCATATCTTCCAGATCTCGGCTCAGGCTTGGTTTACCACCGGTGGCCATGCTGATACCACTTAGCTTGGCCATGGAAACATCATTGCATTTAATATTAAAAAAAGGCAACAGGAAAAGCAGCAGGGCCAGGGTATATGCGGCTGTTGTGAGGTAGGGCTTCCGGTAAATTTCCGATGCATTGGTTGTGGCCATATCAATGACTTTGAAAGTATTAAGGTAAGTTGTTTTCATTACCAATGTACATTTACACCATTCATTCTATATGACAATCATTTGTATTTGTGGTGCCGGTACGATGGGAAGCGGCATAGCGCAGGTTTCGGCAACAGCGGGCTTTCGCACTCTTTTATTCGACGTGTCGGAAGCGGCCGTACAAAACGCTGCGCAAAAACTTAAATCGGACCTGGACAAGCTGGTGGCCAAAGAAAAACTAACGGCAGAAAAAGCAAAAGCAATTCTTGCCAACCTCTTTTTTCTTTCGGACCTGCAGCACTGCAAGGCCGATCTTGTTATCGAAGCAATTGTTGAAAAGCTGGAAGCAAAGGTTGCGCTGTTCAGCCAACTGGCTGCCATTAACGGTGCAAACACCATTTTTGCGTCCAACACCTCTTCGCTTTCGATCACACAAATTGCTGCCGACCTGCCGCACCCCGAACGGGTAGCCGGACTGCATTTTTTTAATCCGGCCCCGCTTATGAAGCTGGTGGAAGTTGTGAAGGGGGAAAAAACCGCAGAGGAAGTTACAGCCCAACTGGTACACTTTACCAAAGCACTGGGAAAGGTGCCGGTAGTGTGCAAAGATTCGCCCGGCTTTATTGTGAACCGTGTGGCCCGGCCGTATTATATTGAATCGCTCCGGCTGGCCGAAGAAGGATATGCTTCGTACGAGGTGATGGATCGCCTGCTGGAAGGTATCGGATTCAAAATGGGACCGTTCAAACTAATGGATCTTATCGGCAACGATGTGAACTATGCCGTAAGCTGCTCGGTATACGAACAGTTGGGGCGCCCCGAACGGCTGCAACCCTCGCTTGTTCAAAAAGAAAAAGTTGTAAAGGGAGAACTGGGCAAGAAAACCGGAAAAGGATATTACCACTATTGACCAAAAAGGAAAAACGATTGATGATTTTTATAACCGGCGGCACCGGCTTTTTAGGTGCTTACATCATTAAAAACCTGGTAGAAAAAGGCCATGCCGTCAGGGCCCTGCGCCGGTCTACTTCCAGACTGCCGTTTTTTATTCCGTCTTCCGTATGGGAAAATGTGGAATGGGTAGATGGCGACGTGCTGGATGTAGTAGCGCTGGAAGAAGGGATGCAGGGAGCTGATGCCGTTATTCATTCCGCAGCCATTGTATCGTTTGCCAAACACAACCGCGATGAAATGTACCGGATCAACATTGGCGGTACGGCCAATGTTGTGAACATGGCCCTGGAAGCCGGTGTGAAACGTTTTCTGCACGTAAGTTCAGTAGCTGCACTGGGCCGCACCCTGAACGCCACAACTGTTTCGGAAGAAAAAAAATGGGAAGCCTCCAAGGCCAACACACATTATGCCATCACCAAGCACCAGGCTGAAATGCAGGCCTGGCGTGGCTTTGCAGAAGGATTGGAAGGCGTCATCATCAATCCCAGCACCATCCTTGGGTATGGCAACTGGCACCAAAGCAGTTGCGCCATTTTTAAAAATGCGTACAAAGAATTTCCCTGGTACACCAAAGGTGTTAATGGTTTTGTAGGCGTGGAAGATGCCGCCGAAGCGGCTGTGCAACTGCTCTTTTCCGACATCACGGAAAGACGCTTTATTGTCAACGCTGAGAACTGGAGCTTTCAAACCCTATTTGGCACCATTGCCCAGGGCTTCGGCAAAAAACCACCACACCGCTTTGCCAACAAAACCATGGGTGAAATTGCCTGGCGGCTGGAAGCAGTCAAAGGGCTGCTTACTGGCAAAAAGCCCCTGCTCTCAAAAGAAACCGCCAAAATTGCCCACAGTCATACCTCGTTTGACAACAGTGCCCTGCTTAAAGCTCTTCCGGGTTTAGCCTATCAGCCGCTGGAAACCGTGATAAAAAATGCCTGCACCCAGTACCGGCAGGCAATGAAAGAAGGTAAATTAGCGTTATGACCACTATCGCATTTCTTATGAAAAAAACTGCTCTCCTTTTCACAGCCCTCCTGATAACCGTACTTTCTTTTGCGCAAGGCACACTTTCCGGTACGGTAAAAGATGCCGAAACCGGGCAGCCGCTGGAAGGCGCTTCCGTATTTGCCCAGAACACTACAAAAGGAACACTTTCGGATAAAGAAGGTGCCTTTAAACTCTTTCTCGACAGAGGGGGTTATGAAGTGGTGATCTCTTTTACCGGGTACATGAGTCGCACCATTAACCTGGCAGAAATGAATGGCGACCGCACCTTTACCATTGAGCTGCAAAAGGGCGACAATACACTGGGAGAAGTGATCATTCGCAACAGCAACGAAGTGCCGGATGGCTGGGAAAAATATGGACAGTTTTTTCTGGAGCATTTTATCGGCGCCTCGCCTAATGCCGATAGCTGTACCCTGCTGAATCCGCAGGCCTTAAAGTTTTTGTACTTCAAACGAAATGACCGCCTGAAAGTGCTGGCCACCGAACCGCTGCAAATCCAGAACAGGGCCCTGGGTTACAACATGCGGTACGAACTGGATTCATTTGTACATTTTTTTAAAACCGATCTTAATTCGTACCGCGGTAAATGTTTGTACCTGCCCATGGAAGGTGATGCCGACATGCAAACCGCATGGGCCAAAGCCCGCAAGGATGCCTATTTAGGATCACGCCTTCATTTCTTACGGGCTTATTACGACAGTACGCTGATCAAAGAAGGCTTTACCGTAGATATGTATTCAACCGCCAGCAGCACAAAGTTTGCCCGCCTGCGCAATCCCTACGATACCACTTTTTATTATTTTGATGATTCCACGGCCAATGCTGAATTATTCTTCCCGCAAAAGGCCAGCATTACCTACACCAAAAAAGCGCCGGAAAAGCGCTATTTGGAAAAGAATAAGTTACCGCTGAATGTACCGGTACAGATCTCATATGTCGATATATTGGAGACCATCCTGATCAAACCCAATGGATATTTTACCGATCAGAAAAGCTGGATCAATCAGGGCTACTGGAGCTGGAAAAATTTAGCCGACCAGTTGCCATATGACTACGAGCCTCCGGCGAATTGAACGATCAATGTTTAAGGTTTACAATAATCGTTGCATTCATTGTAATGGGTGATGTAATGACTGTGTCTCTTGTTAAGCTGAAGCTGGTATTAGTAAGCGTTTTTATTTTAAAACTACCGTTTAGCTGCGAAAACACGTTTCCACTAAGGTTTAATGTGGTTTCATTGTCGGAAAAGTTCCAGTTGAAGTTCGTAGTCGCCGGATCGGAATCGTTGCATTTTTTATTCCCTTCTCCTGCTGTTGCGGTGCCGTCAGCCCGAAACGTCAGTACATTATCCAGTCTGCATTCTGGTACGCCAGCCAATAACAAGGGGATATCAATGGTACCATTCCGATCAGAGTCAATGCCTGAACTTTCATGCACCCAAGGTGATGAACTTATTTGTTCAGTCTTGGTCGGTTCATTGTTTTCCTTTTGACAGGAAACAACGAACAAACAAAAAAACAATAGGCTAGCAGTTGAAAAGATTTTCATAATTATACAGTTTGTGTTGCAGTAATTTTATTCAGGCAAACTATTTGTTAACCCTGCGGGACGAAATTTATCTATGACGACATCCGAACAAATCACGCATCTCACGAATTTAATCAAAGACCGGCACAATTTAAAGCAAAAGCTCTTCTCTGAACTCTCGAAAACGATTGTGGGACAGGAAAAAATGTTGGAGCACCTGACCATCGCCCTGCTTGCCAACGGCCACATTTTGCTCGAAGGCATTCCCGGTCTGGCCAAAACTCTGGCCATTAAATCGCTGGCGCAGGCCATCCAGGCAAAGTTCAGCCGCATCCAGTTTACACCGGATCTTTTGCCAGCCGACGTGATCGGTACCATGATCTATAACCAGCAGCGCAACGAGTTTGTGGTCCGTAAAGGCCCCATCTTCGCCAACTTTTTGCTGGCCGATGAAATCAACCGGGCCCCGGCCAAAGTGCAAAGCGCTTTGCTGGAAGCGATGCAGGAGCGGCAGATCACCATTGGCGAAACCACGTACAAACTCGATGAACCCTTTCTTGTATTGGCCACGCAGAACCCCATTGAGCAGGAAGGAACCTATCCCCTTCCCGAAGCCCAGGTGGACCGCTTTTTATTAAAAGTGGTGGTGAGTTATCCCACCATGCGTGATGAACAGTTGATCATCCGGCAGAATGTGGAGGGTTCGGCACCGCCGGTCATCAATCCCATTCTTTCGACCTTTGAGATCAACGAAGCCCGCAAGCTGGTGCGCCAGATTTACCTCGATGAAAAAGTAGAGCAATATATTTTGGGACTGGTGTTTGCCACCCGTGATCCGAACCACTTTGGCCTGGCAGGCTTAAAGCCGGTGATACAGTATGGTGCTTCGCCGCGTGGCAGTATTGCCCTGGCCCTGGCCTCCAAAGCACAGGCCTTTTTAAATGGCCGTGGTTATGTTACGCCGGATGATGTGCGCAGCATTGCCCACAGTGTGTTGCGTCACCGCATTGGCCTCACCTATGAAGCCGAAGCGGAAAACGTTTCCACGGAGAATGTGATTGACCAGATATTGCAAAAGATAAATACACCCTAGTCTTTGAACTTGGATAGGTGAGATGCATGAGATAGATTGGATAAATAAAAACCTTCCATCTTTTACATCCCACTTATCCCTGAAATCCCGGTTCAGACAATGCTTACATTACAAGACATACTCAAAAAAGTGCGGCAGCTTGAGATCAAAAGCAAGCAGCTGACGACGAATCTTTTTTCCGGCGAATACCACAGCGCCTTCAAAGGAAAGGGAATGCACTTTAAGGAAGTACGGGAGTATGCTGCCGGCGATGATATCCGGTTTATTGATTGGAACGTTTCGGCCCGGTTCGGGCATCCCTTTTCCAAGGTGTTTGAAGAAGAACGGGAACTAACGGTAATGCTGCTGGTGGATGTCAGTGCTTCATCGCTGTTCGGTACTACCAATACCACCAAAAAAGGACTGAGTACGGAGATTGCGGCCGTGCTTACCTTCTCGGCCATCAACAACGGCGACAAAGTGGGTGTGATCTTTTACAGCGACAGGATTGAAAAATACATCCCGGCAAAAAAAGGCCGCGATCATGCCCTGTTCATCATTCGTGAATTGCTTTCGGTTTCGTCACGAAAAAAAAGCACAAAGCTGAGCACAGCGCTTCGCTATTTCAGCAACATCAACAAACACAAAAGCATTGCTTTCATCCTCAGTGATTTTATTGACGCCAATTATGCCGATTCACTTCGGGTAGCGGCGGCACGCCACGATATCGTAGGGGTAAAGATTTATGATAAAATGGACATGCACCTGCCAAAGGTGGGCATGCTTAGGGTAGAAGATGCTGAAACGGGCGAACAAAAATGGCTTGACACCTCCAATGCCTATGTGCGGCATGAATATGAAAAAGATTTTTTTAACCGTACCGAATACTGCACCCGTACCTTTAAACGGAGCGGCTCCGACCTTTTGCACATCCGCACCGATGAAGACTATGTAAAAGTGCTGCAGAAATTTTTTATCAGCCGTCACAAACGATGAGAGTATTTTTTGTCTATTGCTTATTGCTCGTTGCCAATTGTCTAACGGCCCAGGTGGTAAACCTTTCCTATGACAAGCAACGCATTTTGCTGGGCGAACAGGTAGGCGTAACCGTAAAAGCGTTTGTTGACAAGGGAGCTGCGCTGACCTCCTTTCCGATTGATACCTTACCGCACCTAGAAGTGCTGGAAGCATCAAAGGTAGATACAACCCTTGTTGGCGAAACATTGCAGCTTTCCCAAACGCTGATTGTGACAAGCTGGGACAGCGGCCGTTGGAATATCCCTACCGTTATCGCCAACGGAAATCCCACCAAAACCGTTGCCTTGGAAGTAGCGTTTACCTCGCCCTGGAATCCGGCGCAGCCTTATCACGACATCAAAGGCATTGCACCGGTAGAAAAACCCGGACGCTCTACCTGGTGGTGGTATTTAGTGGGCCTGGCTGTGCTCATTGCCCTCTTCCTTCTTTTCTTTCCCAAAGGCAAAGGCGATAAAAAAGAAGTGGAGCTGGATAAAAAAGCCTACCGAAAAGCGATGGAAGAACTGGCCCGGCTCGAGAAAGAAAATCCTTCCGATGCCAAGGTATATTATACGGAACTGGTCAATATTTTCAGAACTTATCTGAAAGGAGCCAAAGGCATTCAGTCATTCTCCAAAACCACCGATGACCTGAGCATTCAACTGCAAAGCCAGAAGCTGCCCGCATCCGATTACACGGCACTGGTGCAAACCCTGCGGCTGAGCGACCTTGCTAAATTTGCGGCGTACCGTCCCGATAACGGCGCCAATAACCAATCCCTTTCCATCATCAAAAAAAGCATTACAACCATCGAACAGGCCCATGTTGTATGAGTATTTTCAAAATATCACGTTTGCCAATATCTGGGTCTTGCCCTTCCTGATCCTGCTGCCCATTATTGCCTGGCTGCGTTACACCACGCTTGACAAAGTAAAATCGGCATTCATGCTTTCCACCACAGGCGGCACGCAGTACCGTACGGCAAAAAACTACCTTGTACATGTGCCTTTCTGGCTGCGATTGCTGGCGCTGGCCTGTCTGCTCCTGGCCTTGGCCCGTCCGCAGATCCGCAATGTGCAAAGCCGCAACAAAGGCGAAGGCATCGACATTGTGCTTTGCATCGACATCAGCGGCAGCATGCTTTCGCAGGACTTTGCACCCAACCGCATGGAAGCCGCCAAATCCGTTGCGGCTGATTTTGTGAAGAGCCGGCCGGTAGATCGTTTTGCCCTCGTTGCTTTTTCGGGCGAAAGTTTTACGCTGTCGCCACTCACCACCAATCATGAAGTGATTTTGCAACAAATCAAAAGCCTCAAAAGCGGCATGCTGCAGGACGGTACGCTCATTGGAGAAGGACTGGCCAAATCGGTGGAAAGACTATCCTCTGTGGGCAGTGCCAAAAGCCGCGTGGTCATTCTGCTTACCGATGGAAAAGAAGAAGCGCCGGACACCCGCATCATTGATCCGCTGACAGCGCTGCAGATAGCCAAGGTAAAAGGCGTAAAAGTATACACGGTGGGAATGGCCGGCGATCCGTTTGCCCAACGCTTTACCCAGAATTTTACCCCGACCAGCAACCTCGATGATGCCCTGTTGCAACGCATCGGGCGGGAAACTGGCGGCGCTTATTTCAGGGCAAGGGACAAAGAGGCCCTGGGCATTGTGTACGCACAGATCGACCGGCTGGAGAAATCAAGTTTCGAACGCATTTCAAAAACGCGGGTAGAAGAACAATTTATGTACCTGCTGGCCGCCGCACTCTTCTTCCTGTTTTTGGAAGTAATTTTGCGCTATACCTTTTTGCGGAGCTTCCCGTAATTGAATACTGACAATGCGCAACAGGCAATTGGCAAAATAGCCAAAACATTGCTGATTGCATATTGCAAATTGCATATTGAAAATGACAGGCATTGTTTACAAATCAACTGGCAGTTGGTACAGCGTTAAAGACGAAAGCGGCCGTTTTTGGAATGCCCGCATCAAAGGCGTTTTTAAATTGGATGGGATCACGTCCACCAACCCGATTGCTGTTGGTGACAGCGTTGCTTTTGAAAAAGAAAACGAAACCGAAGGCACCGTTACCATCACAAAAATCAGTGACCGAAAAAACTATGTAGCCCGGCAATCGCCACGGGCCAAACACCAGCATCATATAGTTGCCGCAAACCTTGATCAGTCGCTCCTGCTGGCCACGATCAAAGAGCCCCGCACGTCACAAGGTTTTATCGACCGTTTTCTGGTGGCTTGCGAAATGTACCACGTACCGGCTATAGTTGTTTTCAACAAAACAGATCTGTACAAGGAAAAAGATTGGGCGCAATACGAACGGCTAAAACAGGTATACGAGGCCGTTGGTTATAAAGTTTTTCCCATTAGTATTAAAAAAGAAGAAGGCATTGAAGCCGCAAGAGCAGAGTTGAAGGATAAAGCCACGCTCATCAGCGGGCATAGCGGTGTGGGCAAATCGACTTTTATCAATGCCATTATGCCGGGGGCCAAAATACGCACCCAGGATGTAAGTGGCTGGAGTGGCAAAGGGCAGCATACCACCACCTTTGCCGAAATGTATGACCTGCCCTTTGGTGGCAAAATAATTGACACACCGGGTATGCGGGAGTTTGGACTGGTGGATGTGGAAAGGGAAGAGCTTTCAGGCTATTTTCCCGAGATGCGGCAGCGGCTGAACGACTGCCAGTTTAACAATTGCCAGCACATCAACGAACCGGATTGTGCCATCAAACAAGCAGTGATTGATGGCGAAATCGATGAAGACCGCTATGTGAGCTATGTCAATATCCTGGAGTCGTTGAAAACAGACAAATGGTAATAGGAAACCGCAGAGAACAAGAGAGGCAGAGGGTTGCGCAGAGAAAATTATTACACTCTGCGAATACATCCGCTTCCTCCCGTTCTCTGCGGTAAAAAACAAACAAATGGTAGTTTACAAGTTCTCGTGTTCACTCGTTTACTAGTTGAGGAAAAGAACACGTGAACTTGTGAACTTGTAAACTTGTGAACTATGTTAATACACGTTCATCCCGATAACCCGCAGGACAGACTGATCAAACAAATTGTGGGTGTGCTTCGCAATGGCGGTGTGATCATCTATCCCACTGACACGATCTACGGCTTGGGTTGCGATATCACACAGCAAAAAGCGGTGGAGCGTATCTGCCGCATCAAAGGTGTTGATCCGCAAAAAGCAAATCTTTCGTTTGTGTGTTACGACCTCAGCGATCTCAGTCAATATGCCCGGCAACTGGAAACATCCGTTTACCGGACGTTGAAGCAATACTTACCAGGACCTTACACATTTATTTTAGAAGCAAGCCGGCAGGTGCCAAAGATTCTGAAAACGAAAAAAGATACGGTTGGTATCCGCGTACCTGACAACAATATTGCCCGGGCTATCGTGAAGGAGCTAGGCAATCCCATTCTCAGTGCTTCGCTGCCGGGTGAGTATGTAGAAGAATACACCGATCCGGATAGCATTCACGACAAGTTTGAAAAGCTAGTTGACATGGTCATTGATGGCGGACCCGGTGGCATCATTCCTTCCACCATTATTTCCTTTGTGAGCGGCGAAGCCGAGCTTATTCGCGAAGGCGCTGGCGAGGTGATCTGATCTCACCAGGCAAAAGACAAGCTGCAAGTGTGTATATACTTTCTTTTTGGCTAACAGAGAGGATGAAAACAAAGATTACTGAATTTTTGAAGAACAACAGCAGGAGCGCAGACGCATGAAAGAAACCACACGGGCACACATTGCCGTACTCTTTACCAATTTGTTTTTTGCCGGCAACTACAGCCTGGTCAAACTGATTTCTCCAAAACCCATCGGGCCTTTTGCCATCAACCTGACAAGAGTGGCCATCAGCCTTTTTCTTTTTTGGGGTGTTTGGGCTTTTGGCAAGACCGCCGCAGGCATCGAGCGACGGGACTGGGGACGTTTTCTTCTCTGCGCCATCACCGGCATTGCCATCAACCAAATGCTGTTCATTAAAGGACTGACGCTGACTTCTACCGTGCATGCAGCGCTGCTTACACTGGTTACACCCATTGTTGTTATGCTCTTTGCCCTTTGGGTGTTGAAAGAACGTTTTACCCTGTACAAAGCAGCAGGTTTATCGCTGGGAATAGGTGGTGCCGTATTTCTTATCCTGCAGCGGGAAGCCGGTCAGCATGCCAGCAATTATTTGCTGGGTGATGTGCTGATCATCATCAATGCGATCTCCTATTCACTTTATTTTATTCTGGTAAAACCCCTGATGGAACGCTATTCGGCGCTGCATGTGATCCGCTGGATCTTTACCATTGGCTTTTTTCTGCTGCTTCCATTTTGCTGGAAAGAAACCACTGCCATTCCGTGGAGCACCTTAAAGTGGAAACAGGTAGTAGCCCTGTTGTATGTGGGCACAGCCGGTACTTTTCTCGCTTATTATTTCAACGTGTATGGCATTGACAAACTCGGTGCATCCATTACAGGAAGTTACATTTATACGCAACCTGTTTTCGCCGTAGGCATTGCCATTTTTGCCCTTGGCGAAACCGTTACCTGGCAAAAACTGGTGGCGGCCGTACTCATTTTCGCCGGTGTATTTCTTGTCAACCGAAAGGGCAATGTGATCAACAAAACGTAAAAGAGGAATTCCCTCTTGTTTGCGCCTTCGTTACAGGGCAGCCAACGGATTTTTTGGGTAGTCGTAAAAAAGGAAGCTTTTTTCAGCCTTGGCAAATTCCTTCCAGCTTTCCACGTCGGCCTGCACGGCAAAAACGCCGCAGGTAGGAATGTTATCGGTACGCACATTGGTAAGCGAGTTGGCATAGTCGGTAATACCGGGGTTGTGTGAGAACAGGGCCACCGTGGTGTATTTCTCTTTCAACCTGGCAACCACTTCTTCAAAATGCGAAGAAAGCGCACCGTACAGGGCTTTCTCAACCTCGATATCGTCTTTCTTCATGTCATACTCTTTGGCAAAAAACCGGGCCGTTCGAAAGGCTCTTTCGGCATGCGAAGAAACCAGGGCATCAATCTTTAATCCCCGTTTGTGCAGGCGTTTTGCCATTTCGGGTGCATCTTTTTTTCCGCGGTCATTCAGGGGGCGTTCGCTGTCGCTCGTGCCGGCTTCATCCCAACTGCTTTTGGCGTGCCTTACTAAGATCAGTGTCTTCATTCTTTTTGATTTCGTCTCTTCGAAAAATACTTATTTCTTTTTCGACCGTGTATTAATTTTTTGAGAGGTCTCTGCTTGCTTTGCTGCCAGCAGGTAAATCAGGGATGCCGTTCCATCCATGGTAGGTTCGTTGGTGCTGTAATCGCCATAATCATCATGGTACACGGCAAGATTGCTTTGAAAGGCCTCGTATTCGTCGGGCTCGTAAAGGGTAATGCCGATCAGGCTTTTGTAGATACTGCCATACACAGGGCCGTCAACCAATCCGCCATCAATAGGATATTTTTTAAGGTGTGTGAAAGCTGAATGCGGATCCACCGGCGTATCGCCCCAGGAAGGCAATCCATACACCATGGAGGTACCCCAGGGATTAAGACCAAAGAGCCAGTCGAAGTTTGCCTGCTCCAGTTCGTCAAACGTTTTATCGCCACTAAGCTGCTTGTACCACAGGCATTGAATGGCAAACGATGTTGTCAGATTGTTGCTGCACCAAATGAAGGGCACACCGCGGTAAAAGGCATTGTTCTTTGCCTTGTCCCACACCTCTTGAATGCCTTGTTTGTAGTAACCAATAATTGTATCTCGTTGCGCACCCTTTAACTGCTTCGCCAGTTCGTAATGACCAACGTTGATGAATGGATACCACTGGTAGTGTTTGGCTGTATCATCGCCCAGCCAGGGTGTGTGTTTTTCCTGCTGTGCATAATTGAAGGCATCCGGAAGTTTGTTGTGATGCACAGCGGCCAGTTCCATATCATCCACCCAATTGTCTTCGGCATAGATATAAGGCGCCTTTACGGAGGCGGTTTGGGTAACTCCTAATTTTTTGTGTGCATAGCGAAAGGCAGAAGTTGATCGTTCCTTTAACCTGTTGGCAAACGCGGCATCATTTGCAAACGATTGGCTGGCTAACGCAAATGCACTTGAAAATTTTGCGGCGGTTGACGACGTACCCGTTGTGTTATTCATAAACTTACCCCGTTGCTGCGGCTCACCGGTAACAAAATACAGGGGGCGCTGAAACCCTCTTCCATACTGTGTATCCAGTTTAGGAATGCGCATCGAAATATGGTCGCGGTCATCGGCCAGTTGGTTGAACATCCAGTCCTCGCGGGGATGCATTTTCAGGAGCCAGTCGAGTCCCCACCTGGCTTCGTCCAGCACATCAGCCACGCCGTTTTTTCCATCCAGTCCATTGGCCGCTTTTTCATCACCAAACACCTTCGGAAAATCGCGGTAGGCCATCAGGAGGTGATAGGTGGCATTGGCCGTGGTGGTCACATATTGCAGGTAATCGCTGGCATCGTGCCAGCCGCCAATCCCATCCACATACGTACTGTCCTTTAAACTGGCCTTTTCGCCATACAGCGTGTAGCCATCATGGGTGTGACAACTGTCTTTTAGGAATGGATTGAACCCGCAACGTTGCTGCCGCATGTAACGCAGGCAAAAATCGGCAGTGCCATCATACACCGTATCGTGAATGGCAAATACCGGTGACTCAGCACCACCCGCCCTGAGTTTAAATTTTCCGTTTCCTGTAAAAGCAGAAAAGTTCAGCCGGTAGGTTTGCACAAACGGGCCATAAGCACCGAAGGCCTTGCCGGCTCTTCCTTCATACACGGTTTTGCCGGTTCGCTCATCAATCAATTGAAAGCTTTGCAGCGGAACATCCTGTTTGGCGCCCCACACCGCCACCTTGCTGCCTGTGGGTTTATAACCCAATTGGTTGATGCGGATCCACGCTTGCGGCGCATCATGAGAGCGAAAGGCCAAAAGAGTTGCAGTAAGCAAGCAAACAATAGCGTAAAAAAGTTTTTGCATACAGGGTAAAAGTAAAATTCTAAAAGGCAAACGACACCGTTCTTAAAAGATACACATTCTACTTTGCCTGCCCGCATTCTCTATTTGGGCCGCCAGGCCGCATTGGGTTTCCGCTCCAGGTAGTCGACATAGTCTTTCGATCCCAGGCGAATAAAAACCGGAAGCGATGTAAGCTTTTGCAACTGCAATTCCTTTTGGCAAAAGAAAGATAGGCCTTTATTGTAGAAATTTTGCGGCAAAACCCGGAGAGAAACCGATTTGGGCATACTATCCGTTACCTGCTGCAAATGCAGTTGCGCTGCGGCTTTCCCGACATTTAACAGCATCGCCCAAAAGAAAAGAGTCGCTATCCTGCCCATGGAGTCAGTTTTGCTGTAAATTTACGGCTTGATTTTTGTGAACATGGCGCACTTTTTTTGATAACGGAAAGAGTAGTGCCGCAGAGGAGAACCCAACATGAGCCTTAGCCAGAATTTACAACAGAAACTTTTACAAAAGCTGTCGCCCCAGCAGATTCAGTTAATGAAGCTGTTGCAGGTGCCCACGGCCAACCTCGAAGAACGCATCAAAGAAGAGCTGGAAGAAAACCCGGCCCTGGAAGTGACCGATGAAGACGGTGCCGACGCCTATGAAGAAAAAGATGAATTTGCCGACAATACACCGGCTGAAGAAGAATATGATACCGAAGAGCGGGACCAGGATGACCTTTATGAAAACATTGATATCTCCGATTATGTACAGGAAGGCGATGATGATATAGCCGACTACAAACTTCGTGATGACAATTACGGCGAGCAGGAAGAAAAAACCACGATGCCCTACCGCGTGGAAACTTCGTTTTACGAAGTGCTGGAAGCGCAACTGGGCATGCTGAACCTCGACGAACGTCAGTACAAAATAACCGAGCAGATTATTGGAAGCATTGACGAAGACGGTTACTTGCGCAGGGAAACATCGGCTATCGTGGATGATCTTGCATTTCGCCAGAACATAGATACTACCGAGCAGGAAGTAGAAGAACTGATCCAGCGGATTCAGAATTTTGATCCGCCTGGCGTGGGAGCCCGTACGCTGCAGGAATGTTTGCTGTTGCAACTGAACCGTCAGAAGATAGATGGCAAAGAAGTGGAAACCGCCATCCAGGCCCTGACCCGGTACTTTGACGAGTTCACCAAAAAACACTACGAAAAAATTCAGCGTGGTCTGAACCTTACCGACGATGAGCTGAAGGAGGTAATGATCCAGATCACCAAGCTGAATCCCAAACCGGGCGGCAATGTGGGTGAGATCAACAAGGCCGAAAGTTATATTGTCCCCGACTTTTTTATTTACAACAATGCCAGCAAGCTCGAACTGACGCTGAATTCTAAAAACGCACCGGAACTGCGCATCTCCGAAGGCTACCGTGATATGCTGAAAGAGTATGACCGCGGAGCGAAAAAAGATCGTCGTCAGAAAGAAGCAGTGCTCTTTATCAAACAAAAAATTGATGCAGCCAAATGGTTTATTGATGCCATCAAGCAGCGCCAGCATACGCTGATGAGCACCATGACGGCGATCATGAACCACCAGTATGACTTCTTCCTCACCGGTGATGAAACGACCCTGCGGCCGATGATTTTAAAAGACATTGCCGAAAAAACAGGGCTGGATATTTCCACCGTCAGCCGCGTGGCCAATTCGAAATTTGTACAAACAGAATTTGGTACCTATCGCCTCAAGTTTTTCTTCAGCGAATCCCTCACAACAGATTCCGGTGAAGAAGTTTCGACCCGTGAAGTGAAAAAGATCCTGAGTGACCTGATAGAAAATGAGCACAAGAAAAAACCCCTGAGCGATGAGCGCCTCACGGAACTCTTGCAGGAAAAAGGATACAACATTGCCCGCCGTACGGTAGCCAAGTACAGGGAACAGTTGAATATTCCGGTGGCAAGGTTACGGAAGGAGTTGTAGGGCGGCCTCCCCAAACCCCTCCGGTGGAGGGGCTTTCTACCACACAGACCCTTGCTTTTGCACGATATGATTTTTAGCCTCTGCCAGTTTTTTGGTGGAGGCTTTTGTTTTGGGTAAAGACAAAGAATTTTATGCTGGGAATATGACTTTTTTATTTCCCTATCATGACCTGCCACCGGCGGTGTCCTCACCGCCGGCAGATGACCTTAGGAATGGCTGCGCAGCAAAAGGCAATTAATGTGATGTGCGTAATGGTGTAGTGGCTTCTGAAAAAATAGGCCTCTGTAGGTTGATGTTCGACCCCTACGGGGCTTAGGCTGTTTCTCTGCGCCCTTTACCACCGGTTGCACCGGTGGCTACAAAGACGTGGCCCCTCAGGGGCCGGAGGGTTAGGTGTTGATTCCTGAACATTTCATCCGGATGGCAGTTTGAAAATCACATGCACAGAAAAGGGGAGAATTACCATTACCAATTATAAGAACTGTCTACAGCCTTTATCAGACACCTGCCATCAAAAGCCCGAAGGGCTTTCCTGTGAATAGCGCTGGGTGAAAACCCGGCGAACAAATGCACAAGATGAAACCAGAACCCTGAAGGAGTTTAATGTTTATATCAACCGAAGTCGTTATCAACTACAATATAAATGGCTGTTTTTGTAACCATCAACAGAATCCCTATGGACCGTCCCTTGCGACGCTCCGTTCATCGCCTGGAATCCTGTTTAACAAAGTTTGCATAATCGCTGCACCTCTTGCACTCAAACGCTTTAGCGACGGTTGTATGGGCCGGCCTATATTTGCAGGATGGACAACCTAGAGGCAAAGGAAGAACTCTCCTTTCACCCGGCCATCAGAACGGCTGCTAAAATCATCTCTTACATTTTCCACCCGCTTTTTATCCCTGTATATGTAGGCTGGTTCCTCATCAAAGGTCTCCGCTTATTTTCCGGCCTCGATGAATGGCGACAATCGCTCCTGCTGATCCAGTTTTTTGTCAATTATACCCTGCTTCCACTGATCACCGTACTGGTGGCCAAAGGCGTGGGCTTTATCGAAACCATTTATCTTAAAACCCAACGCGACCGCATCATTCCCTACATCGCTGTGATGATCTTTTATTTCTGGGTGTGGTACGTGTTCCGCAACCAGGGATTTCCCAAAGAAGCGATCATGTTCAGCCTTGCCGCCTTTCTTTCGGTTTGTATAGGGGTTTTTGTCAATTCGTTTTTCAAAGTCAGCATGCATGCACTTTCACTGGGCGTGGTGATTTGCCTCTTGCTGATCCTTTCCCTACAAAGCAGCAACAACATGGGTCCTTACCTTTCCATTGGTTTGTTGCTGGCCGGACTGGTATGTACGTCAAGACTTATCCTAAACGATCACAAACCTTTTGATGTGTATGCAGGATTATTTTTAGGAGCACTGTCGCAGGTGATTGCCTGGGTATTTGTATAAAAGCAAAACTCACCTGGAAACGGACGTTTAGCACAGGTGAGTCTTTTTTGGAAAGCTGTTAGTCTTGACTGTTGAGAGAGCAAAAGTAACCCACATCCTCCCCTCAAAAAATAACCACAAAGTGGTATTTTTTAAGCTGATCAATAACCCTTTTAGCCTTCTCTGGTGCAGGTTTTACGGATTTTTACGTTTTTTCACACTTTGTGGCAACTTTCCTGCTCTTCTTAAAATTCTGCATAAAAAAGCCGGCACGTCTTCAAATCTTTGTCAGAAAACGTACCGGCGCTTGTTACAAAATGTTATTATCCCAAAAGCTCCACAGGTGGGTTTGACTTGGGCTCGTCCTTGGGCTTTGGCAATTCTTTGCCTAGGTATTCCGGCAGGTTCATGCCCGCCATATCAAAAATATCCTTCAGTGGCGGCACGGCTTTGTACAGTCCTGATACAAAATTGGCGGTGGAGTTTTTGCCTTCGCCATTGGCCTGTCCGTTTTCCCAAACAGTGACCTTGTCGATCTTGATGTTCTTGATGGCGTCGGTCTGCATGCGCACCAGCTCCGGTAATTTATCGGAGATGAGCAGGAGCACGGCATCTTTTGGATTGTTGCCGGCCGCTTTTACAATGCGGTCCAGACCTTCGGCCTGTTTGGTCAGGATCTCGTACATACCTTTTGCTTCCGCTTCCATTTTGGCAAAGATGGCATCAGCCTCCCCTTTTGCTTTTTCGCGAATGCGTTCGGCTTCTGCCTGCGCTTCAATGATGGCTTTTTGCTTTGCAATTTCGGCACTTACTACAATGTTGGCGTTCTGCGATGCCCTGTCCCTTTCGGCACGGGCCTCTTCGGCCATGCGTTCCGCCGTGTAAGCTTCTTCCAGTGCTTTGGCCGCCTGCACTTTTTCGGAAGCAGTGGCCCGCTTCATGGCCTCGGCTTCCCGCTGTCTTCTTTCGGCTTCCGAATCGGCAATGCGAATCTTCGACTGGTTCTCGCCCTGCACCGCAATGGCATTGGCTTCGGCGGTTTTGATACGCGTATCCCTTTCGGCTTCCACCTTACCAATCTGCTCGTCGCGGTGAGCAGAGGCAATGATGATCTCTTTGTCTTTTTCGGCTACAGCGATCTGCGAGTCGCGGTCACGCTGTGTTTCGGCGATCTTTACGTCGCGGTCTTTTTGCGTTTGCTGGATGATCACGTCTTTTTCGCGTTCGGCAGCCGCTTTACCGGTTTCACCAATCTTGTCCTGTTCGGCCACGCTTTTCTTGGCTTCGTTGATAGCTTTGGCCGCTGCTTCCTTACCTAACGCTTCTATATAACCGCTTTCGTCCTTGATGTCGGTGATGTTTACGTTGATCAGTTTCAGACCGATCTTTTTCAACTCCGCTTCCACGTTAGAAGCCACGTTGCTCAAAAACTTATCGCGGTTGTTGTTGATCTCTTCAATGTCCATCATGGCCACCACAAGACGCATCTGGCCCAGGATGATGTCATTGGCGAGGGCATGAATGTCTTGGGGCTTCAGGCCTAACAAACGCTCGGCAGCATTTTCCATTACACCGGGTTCGGTAGAGATACCCACGGTGAATTTGGACGGCACATCCACGCGGATGTTTTGCTTGCTCAGCGCTTTGGTCAGGTTCACTTCAATCGACATAGGCGTGAGGTCCATGAAGGAATAATCCTGGATGATAGGCCAGATAAAGGCCGCACCACCATGGATACATTTTGCACTCAGGGCTCCTTCCGAATTTTTGCCCACTTTACCATAGACCACCAGTATTTTGTCGGAAGGACAACGTTTGTACCGGCTGAAAAGGGACATCACCAGGACAAAGACAAAGACTACCGCAACGGCCACTACGACCAATAAATAACCTGTCATGTTTTTATGTTTTAGTTGTTTTGGTTTTGAAGTTTTGTTGTGACGAGCAAGATCCGCTCGTTGAGGGTGCTAATCACTTTAATCGGACGGCCTGTGGCAATGTCCTCCGGGTCGTCGGTCATGGCTTCCAGTTCTACCAGGCGACCCTGTACCTGGATCTGCACTTTTCCAATCCCGTTCCGGCTGGCCGGTATACGCAGGTAGGTCTCACCGATCTGGCTGACCGCATTTTTATGTTGCAAGGTTCCGCTCTGGCGCAGGCGGGTCACTCTTGTCATGATAAAATACAACATGGCCACGGTAGCCACACCCGAAGCCACCGCAATAACAATGACCCATGAATTGGGAATGCCGCTTTTCAGCGCTGCCAGTCCCGACCAGCCAAACATGGTAAAGAAAGCGATCATGTTGCGGATGGTGAAGAACTGCGATGCATCACCGTGGCCATCGTCGCCCATGGCATCAATATCGCCATCGCCACCGCCGATAAAAAAAGAAATGACCGTTTGAATGACAAACAGGAAAGAAAACAGAAGAGCAATGCACCAGAGGATCAATTCAAAACCCTTTAGCTGGAACAACCATTGTATAAACTCACTAAGCATGTTTGGTGTATTGGTTCGAGGTGAAGATAATTGAATTTTGAGAATCTCCCAGTTTTTACGCGGAAATAAATCCGCTGAAACTAGCTGCTGCAGCGGGTTTCCGTTTATTTACAGCAAAAATATTTTTCATATGGATTGCACCTCCTGCGGCACAGCAATGAAATGGAAAAAGAATGTCCGCTACGCCTTTGGCGGTGTTTACCTTCATAAAATTTCTGCCGGCAGTTGATGACTCTCTTTAAATTGCTCCCTATTTATTTCTATTCATGCAGAAAGCTTTTATTCTCTCCGTCCTCCTGTTTATAACCGCTTTTTCATTTTCGCAAACCTTACCGGTGCCACGAAATATCCAGGCCGCTTATCAAAAAGGAACCCGTTCTGCCGATGGTCGTCCCGGAAAAGCGTACTGGCAAAACAAGGCCGATTACACCTTGCGCATACTTTTTAATCCCGAAACAAGACTGGTTTCAGGAACCGTTGATATTACCTACAGCAATAACAGTCCCGATACGCTGAAACAGATCTGGTTCAAGCTTTATCCCAACCTGTACAAAGCCGGAACGCCAAGGGCTTCGGTCATTTCCCCGAAAGACCTGGGCGAAGGCGTGGTGATCGATTCGCTTTGGATCAACGGACAGCTCGCCAGCAAAGCGGGCATCGGCATCAATGGAACGAACATGGTCCTAAGCCGGCAATCGGTAGCTGGTGGCAAAAACATCCGGCTCCGTATCGTTTATCATTATATGCTGAACAAAGGTTCGCATATCCGTACCGGTGAGGTGGATCCCAGTGCGCATTTCATTGCTTACTTCTTTCCCCGTGTAGCGGTGTACGATGACATCGACGGCTGGAACCGCCTGCCCTACAACGGGCAGCAGGAGTTTTACAACGACTTCTGCGATTTTGACGCCTACATCACCGTACCCAAAAACTTTGTGGTGTGGGCCACCGGCGACCTGCAAAACTGCAGTGAAGTATTGAATGGCACCTACTGCCAGCGCATCAGCGAAGCGGAAAGGAGCGATGCGCTTGTGAACGTCATTGACTCTACTGACAACAAAGAAACCATCACAACCAACAACCTGCAGAACACCTGGCATTACAAAGCGGCCAATGTGCCGGACTTTGCTTTTGCCACGGCTAGTCAGTATATGTGGCAATCTTCTTCGCTGGTGGTGGATCCGAGAACAGGACGAAGAACAAGGGCGGATGCCGTGTTCAACCCAAAGCACAAGGATTATTTCTGGGTGGCGCCGGATACCCGCAAAACGGTAGAAGGCATGAGCTATTATTTTCCGAAATGGCCGTTTCCCTATTCGCACATAACGGTGTTTGATGGGCTGGACCAGATGGAGTACCCGATGATGGCCAATGACAATCCCGTGCATTCCCGGGAAGAAAGCGTAACGCTGACGACGCATGAAGTGTTTCATACGATGTTCCCGTTTTACATGGGCACCAACGAAACCAAGTATGCCTGGATGGACGAAGGCTGGGCCACGATGGGTGAATGGCTGCTTTCGGCTTATATCGATTCCACCATTGTTGATGACTATGGCGTGGTGCCGACAGAACGCCACCTGGGCACGGAATCCGACCTTCCGATTATGTCGCTTTCCACCGAAAACAACGCGGCGTATTTTACCAATGCCTATCCGGAGCCTGCCATGGGTTACCTGTTTGTGCGGGACATGCTGGGTGATTCGCTATTTACCAAAGCCCTGCACCATTACATCATGCTTTGGAATGGCAAGCATCCAATGCCCTTCGATTTTTTTTACAGCATGAATGCCGGCGCCGGCAAGAACATGAACTGGTTTTGGAAGCGCTGGTTCTTCGATGGGGGCTTTGCCGATCTTGCCATTTCATCGGTGGCGAAAAAGGGAAAGAATTCCGTTATCACCATTACATCTAAAGGCACCAAGCCGGTACCGGTTGACCTGGCCATTACCTATGCCGACAACTCCACCAGCAAAGTACACCGCAGCATTGCCGTTTGGGAAAAAGGCAACAGCACCGTTACCATCACAGTGCCTTCCACAAAGGCAATTCAAAAAATAGTGTTGGGCAGTACGTGGGTGCCGGATGCCGATAAAGCGGACAATGTGTACAATGCGAAATAGGCGGGTTGGAAATGAGATAATACGATAATGCGATAATTTGATAAAGCTTTTCGCAGTATCAAGTTTATTTCTCGACAAAAAGCCAGTTGCGTTTGCAACGGGCTTTTTGTTTGGTGTAGATGAGATTTGCTGTTAACCGATTCGCTCTAAAATTTATCTAAGAGGTGACGCTTTACCAGAAACGTAAAGTATTATTTTAAATGCTTTTCCAACTCACCTGCTTCATTTGCCTTGTGAAGCTTTTTCAACTCTTTCGTCAGGCTAACCTGCTGCGTCTGACAATAATTTAATAATTGCTTTATCGATGCGAGTTTGACGTTTGGCTGATCGTCTTTCGATGCAGGATTCTCCAGGCAGTATTTTGTCATGGCCGCCATGTAAACAATCAGCAGATTATCATTGCCCTTGGTAATTTTGCCCACTTGTTCACCAATCTCAAAACTATAGTGCGGCGATCCTGTCATCCAGCGAAGCAAAAACTGGGACGCCAATAATCTTGGGTTGCTTTTTTTATCGATAGGTGTAGACAGGATATAAGTCGCTGCTTTCAGCGCCGTGCTGTTTACTTCGTCCGTAAAATTTTCTTTCGTATCAAGCTTGATGGAAGCATAATCTGGCTGGTTCTGACCGAAAACTGTTGCACCGAAAAACAGCGCCAAAGCCATTAAAATAATTCGCATAGAATTCGTTATTGTTTAGAAGGGATAGTTATTGGGTTTACGAAGTTTTTTCAACATCCATTTTGACTTACTTCTATCGCAATCGCATGAATTCCCGGCCTTTTCTTTCACCTTAAAAAGCTTTTTTCTCAGACGTTGCTGCCGGCGCAGCATCGGTTTTTTTCACCACCAGCTTTTGCGCTTCATCGGCCGCTACCTCATCAAAAAAGGCTTTTACCTTTCCATAATCTGCGGCAGCAATTTTGTGCTTTTTCAACTCCAATCTTGTTGCCGTGTAAAATGTTTTTTCTTTTTCATCAAACCAGGTTTTGGCAACATAGCTCGCATAATCGGTGTCCAGCTTTTTTTCTTTGGGCAATACTTCCGGCAGGTAACCCTCTGGAAAATGTAGAACCGTGGTATCCATCTTAATGAACGGATAATGGAAGTAATAATCCAGCTTGCGGCCTTCGGCAGCAGGCAGTTTTCCCGGCCATATTTTATGGATGCGTGGATTAAAAAAATACTTGCTGCCTGCATTGAACTCGTGCAGTTTGCGTACCGCCATCTTTAGCGAGGTTTGTTGCTGCTCTTTTTCTTCGGCGGCGGAAAGTGCAAAGTCATCGGGCTGTTTGTAACCCAGGTAAAATACCAACGTTTTCTTTTGTTCATCACGCGGCTCTTTGATGATATCACTCATCATTTCAGAAAAAGCGCCGGTTGTTACCATACGCGTATCCGTTAGAGCCGAAAGGTCATTCTCAAACTTAATCACCGAATGCGTGGTAAAGGTATTAGCGGCCGGATCGCTGCGGGGCGTCGTGACCAGCACACCACCTTCTTCGGTAATGAGCAGGGCATTCCGGTTTTCGGTAAACGTACCCAGGCGGTTAAATTCTGCCGTGTTGCTGGTGCATTCCAGCCAGATGGAATCTTTTCCCGGCACACAAAGCACGACGTGGTTAAAATTGCTTGCGGGGAATGAAGCATCTACCGGCTCTTCGTTGTAACCGGCATTGATGATGGCCACATGGCTGCGGATGCCAACTGTTTTGAGGGCGGCCTTCATATAATTGCTCAGGGCTTTGCAGTCGCCATACTTTTTTTCGTCGGTGAACTGCGCCGAAAATGGCCGCAGTCCGCCAATACCTAATTGTATGCTTACGTAGCGGAAATTGTTTTGCAGGAAATCATAAATGCGGCGCACTTTTTCCTGACTGTCCGGTGCATCTTTTACCAGTTGTTGAAAGAACTGCTGCCGACCTTCAGGCAGTACATCCAGGTTGTTGTAGAGGTCATTGATCCAGGCACCAAAGCTTTTCCATGACGACATATCGCCCCGGAAACCGTAATGCGAAAACTGGTTGGCAACAATGTTCACATACGGAAAACGGTCACGCATAGAACGGCTGCCTTCTTCGTCTTCCACAGCCGGCAGGTCTTTTACGCTCCACTGGTAGGTAGTGTGTTTTTCGCCTTCTGTTACGACGGGCTCCAGTGAACAGTACCGGGCTTTGTGTCGGAGCTTTAATCCTGAAGGAACTTTAGCGGTGTACGATGATTGCACCACTGCTTCGCCCTTGCGGATAAACCGGTAATCGGGGAAATAAAACGTGCTTTTCAGTTTCTGCTCGTAGTTGAATTCAACTGTTACCGGGTAAGACGAAGGCTTAACCTGGAAAAATGTAACATTTCCTTCCTCGATCAGCCCTTCGCCCACAGCCGTTGTCATCATTTCTTTTTTCTTGTGCTTTTGCACCACCTTGCCCTGACTGTCGTACACCTTAATTTCCGCATCGTCCAGCAACAAAAACTTGGTAGAGTATTCATTGAAAAGAAGCGATCCTTTTCCGTCTTCATTGAGCACCGTAAAAAGCTTTCGCACCTTTAGCCGGGCATCATCCAGGTCAGATACTTCCAGGTCGATGGTTTCGGAGTGCACAATCACCGAAGCACCTTTTTTCAGGGCTTCCGGAATAAGCGCCGCGTTGTAAATAACCGGCTGCCCAAAAGCAGCGGATGACAGCAGCGAAAAAAGAAAGAAGAAATATTTTTTCATAGCAGTGATTCTCTGGTTGGTGAGTAGTGAATGATGAGTAGTGAGTCAGATTCTATTCTTACTGATCATTCACCACTCACCACTCACAAAAAGGATTTGTGCGAAGAGACCTAGCTCTTTTTGCGTACCACAAACTGTTCGTTCAGGATATCGAAAAGACGCTTGTAAAACTCCTGCAGGTCGGGATATTCTTCGGCACCAAACACAGGTTTTCTGAATTCCACCTCAATCTTTGTCTGCAGCAAGTTGGCTGTAATTTGCGAGATGCGGGTAATGACAATGCTGGTATCGGGCATGATCATCTTCAGGTTTTTGGGCAATTCATCAAACTGGTAACCTTCCGGCAGGTTGTAATTTCCGTAAATCTCTACCTTCTGATTATAGCCGAAAAACACATCCGAAAGGCGGTTATCTGCGACAAAAGGATTTTTTTCCAGCCCGGTGAGCACATTGGCGGAGAAATAATTGTAATCACCGGCCGTGTTCATTGGCTGGCTGTATTTTATTTTCTGCAAAAGCGGAAGACTGTCGGAGTCCAGGTTGCCAAATTCAACATCATCTACCGTCAGGTTTGTGTTGGATTCGGAAATATGCTTGGCAATGAATTTATCCTTTCCGCCTTTGACGCTGCCAATACGACTCAGCCGTGCATAATCATAACTGGCGATGTTGGCTTCACCACTCATTTTACCGGAAGGGTCGATGGTTGCGTTAATGCGGATAATATTTTTCGCCATGGCGCCATCGTTCCAGATGGATTTCCATCCCCATTCGAAGGTTTCATATTTTTCGATGACCAGTCCCTGGGTGTACAGAATTTCTGCGGGTATCAGGTGCACCGGTGTTCCCTTTTGCGAAGCATCCAGCACAAAGGCTTTGCCATCCAGTTCCAGGAAAGCCATTACCTTGTTGAACTGGTTATAACCCGGATACTCGTAGGTTCCGGCATCAATGGTATTCACCACACCGTTGTCATGCGTGCTTACCAAAATCGGACTGGCATTCAGGCCTGCATCTTTCAGCAGGTTTACCAGAATCAGGTTGATTTCACCCACTGTTCCTTTTTTGTCTTTCCAAGCACTGCGTACGCCATCCATGGCCCAGATAGAGGTAAACTCATTCCACTGCATGTTATCCTGTACATACTTGTAAATTGTTTTCATGCGGGTATACGGAGACGTTACCTTTTTGAGCATTTCATCCAGGTCGGCTGTACGTGGAATGTTCCGTTTGATCTGCACACCAAAATCTTCGTCTTCCATCAGGGCTTTTACCACCTGGATCCAGTTGATGGTGCGGCTGCTATAACGGCCATTGATATCATAAGCCACCACTTTTGTCACCAATCGGTCGCGGTAAAAATCTTCATTGATGATAAACGGCTCGTCCTGCAGGGCCGGCACCTGGCTCATGGTATAGGTGGTTACTTTCCGGGTAGATGTGGTTTCATCATTCTTTTCAAACTGGTTTGATGTAAATGGCGTAGCTGCCACCTGTACTTCCTGCGGAAAATCCATTACAAAACGGCTGAACCGCACCGGGATGGAACGCTGAAAATACCAGTCGATCAGGCCAATGCCGTTGTGGCTGTACTTGTATTCAATCACCGAACCCACCTTTGCTTCAGGGAAGGTGAAAACTTTTTCCGCATAACGCTTGTTCAGCTTTTTTTCATACACCAGCTTTTTTTCCACTTTGGAGACAACTACATTGCCGGCTGCGTCGAGGTTATACGTTTGAGCTTCCAAGTCCGAAATGTATTGCGAACCACCCGTCATTAAGCGATATGGAAGATGCACGTTGGCCCAGTCCAATCCTTTGTTGTTCAGAATTTTGATACGGATCCTTCTTTTCAACTCCATTCCACTGCCATAAACAAATTGCAGTACTCCATCATCGAGCAGCACCATAGCGCCTGCTTTGTCGTCAAACTCACAGGTTTTCAGCAACAGGTCATCTTTGGAAACTTGTCCAAAGGGAGGAACATTCGGGTCTTTGCTCTTTTGCGCCAGCGCACCAAGTTGGCAACTAAGCAGGAGTGTAAAGAAGAAAAATTTCTCCGCATGCAGGCAGGCGAAAACAGATGTTTTCGTAAGCGTTAGTTTGGTCATTTTTTTTGTTTTATAGGAAACGCGGGTAAAATAGAAAACTTCAACAATAAATGCAATGAGCACAGTGGGAAAGGGAATAAAAACAGGAATATTTTGCTGTTTTTCACCTACATATAAAAGTATACTCTTACGAACATAGTTTCGTCACTGCAATAATTGGTTATGGGTGCTGGTTTGAAGCCAGAAACTTTTTGTAAAATGATTTATCCTAGCTGGACTTTTTCTACACCTTGCGTCTGTTTCAACTTTGCTGTTAGTTCGTTTCGCAACAATTGCAGGGTGATAAGAATAGCGTCTTTTTCCTTTTCTTTTTTCTGGCAACATCTTTCTTTTATCAGCGAAAGCCGGTATTGGTCACCTGGGCTTAAGCCTGCCAGCAACGGCGTGCTAAACAGCGAGATCACCACGCAGCAATCCTGGTAATTACCAAGCTTCTCGGCAAGACGCAAACAGGCTTCTTTGCTGAATAAACCGGGAGCCATTGTTTTTGCCACTTCTTCCTCAATCAACGGCCATACGTACAACAGGTCTTTGAGCAGTTTGCGAAGGTCATGTAATACTTCGTCAGAAATCAGAACCGCGGAGAGAAGTGTTGCCAACTGCAATCGCTTCTGCCGTACAAAGGTTGCTTCGCCATTTTTCTGCCAGCTAAGCTGCAGTTCTTTTTGCAATTGCTGGTGTAGTAATGGTACCGATACCTCTTTTGCTTTTTCCTGCACTCTTTTGACCGCTTCCTTTTCTTTTCGGGCCAATACTTCCATATAGCCAGCCGGCACTGCACAGGCCAATTCTTTACAAACTGACAGTACCCATTGCCGTTGAATTTGGATGCTGCGGACGTCACCTACGAATCGGTAAAGCTGTTGAAAAGACTTTGGAAGATGCAGGCGTTCAGCCTGAGGGTGAACACATTTTAATAGCCGGAGAAAGGCACGAAGCTTTTTTACTTCTACTCTGAAATCGTGGTTGGTTTCAGCAGCAAAACCGGTTAAGAGTTGCTCTTTTTGTTTCTGCAGGCGGCGGCACCTTTTGTCGAGAATCCGCAGACTGTCGTTTTTTTTCATATCACTTTTCTATGCAGCGAAAAGGTAGGCAATTTTTCAGGGAATGCTAACCAACTTGTTTCGGGTAAGCACCTGATCTTTCTCACTTGTATCTTTTATTGGATGCATCCTGTTCATGTGCACGGATGTGGAAACAGTTAATAAAACTGGCTGATCATCAGGTAAATCACCGGTCCGGTTACGGCCACGTAAAACCACATTGGCCAGGTGATTTTTGCAATCTTCCGGTGCCTTGCATTGTCGTTCGTAAGTGCCCGGTATGCCGAAAACAAAATAAAGGGAAGGGAGATACCGGCCAGGAGAATATGAGTGCCCAACAAAATCCAATAGACGATTCGCAGGCTACCCGCCTGCACCGCTTCCGCTTCATCTACCACACCATTTTTGTCAAAATCACCATAGTATGTGGAACCAGCAAACAGGTGGCCCAAAATATAAAATACCAAAAACAGAACGGAGAGAAGAATGGCCGCCAGCATGATCTTTCGGTGCGCCGTGTAAGAACCTTGTTTGGCTGTTACCAGGCCGGCGATAAGTAAAACAGAAACGATGGAATTTATTACAGCACTTCCCAAAGCAAAAACCCGGGGATTGAAACCAAGGTTTACATCCAGTGTTACCCGTTCCAAAAAGGTAACGGCAATAAACACTACCACCGAAAAACTGTAAATCAGGACTTTTGCCTTTTTATCATTTTTTGCCAGCGTAAAGCTCATGGGTTTTTTTTCTTTCGTAAAACAAACATCAGTACCACCACACCAACAGCCGCTATCACCAAAACAATTCCAACCAGGGGCAGTTTGTCGGCCAGGAAAAATTTTCGTCCTTTTTGTTTTTCCAGCGTCAACAAAATAATGTCTTCTGCAATGTTCTTAACATCATTTGTGTCCAACCCATCATAGAGTTTCGGGTTGCCAAATTTATCCTTTCGTGCCCTGATCACACCGTCCCTATCGATTAAAACAAATTTCTGCGGATGAATAAAAGCCGTGTCCACTTCTGTTTCATCTATTCCCAGCTTCATTCCATGGAGTGCCAGGTCATAAATTTCTTTTTTCTCTCCGGTCAGCAGCCACCAATTTAGCGGATTGATCTGGAAGCGGTCGGCGTATCGTTTTAATTGCTGAACACTGTCATGTTTGGGATCTACCGTGATGGATAGGAAATGAATAAAATCCGGCTCACGGTTGCCTGCGCGGCTGTTGGTTTTTACGGTTTCCTGCAGCCGCTTCATGTGCTGCGTCATTTTGGGACAGATTACAGGGCAGCGTGTAAAGAAAAAGTCCATCACAACGATTTTCCCTTTCAGATCGCTGTACGAAACCTGCTGGCCCATCTGGTTGGTCAGCGTAAAATCAGGCACTTTGCTCCATACCGTATCCACCACTTCCTTGCCATTGACCACTTTTGTTTCCACATCTTCATAAAAAAGGCGGTAAGGCAATACGTTGGCGGCCGGCAAAAACCGCATGATCATATAGGCCACCACGGGAACAAATAACCCAAGCAGCAAACCATAAAATGCCTTTTTATTCATAATCGCTTATTACACAGATAGAAAAGGATTACGCAGATGACAAATGAAAACACCCATTGAATCTGCGAAATCTGTAAAACGAAAAACCGCCGCAAAGGTATGCGGCGGTTGAGCTATTTTATTGGATATAACAAAGTCTTAAAAAGACCTTTCTTTTATGTACACGTTAATACAACGGTGCTGTTGTGGTATCTTTTACATCCTGCTTTGGTTGCAACGTTTTATTCTCCATGGAAGGATCGTAGCGGTTGCGGATGGTGCGGTAATAATTACCATCCCAAAGAAACGCACCGATAAACCAGATGAACAGGGACAGCGGAACAATGATCGTCATGATCATATTGCGCAATTCATCACCCAGGTGCATAAAGATGCTTACAATATAAAAGGCTTTTGCCAGGGTCAAGATAACCATCATGCCTTTGAAGAACAGGATTAGCCAACCAGGGATTGATTCTTCAATACCGTAAAGCAAAAGGCCAAGTCCTACTTCCACAACCGTTACAATCAGGAGGATCCAGAAGGTTTTCCAGATACGCTTTGTATTATCCGCTGGCTCGTGGTGATATGTAACTTCTGATGATTCTGTATGATGTTCCATTCGATATTTTAATTGTAAAGGTTAGATAAGATAAAAACAAAGGAATACGAATACCCAAACCAGGTCCACAAAGTGCCAGTACAAACCAGCTTTTTCAATCATCAAGTAATGTCCCCGTTTTTCAAAAACATTATTCGTTGTCATTAATAACATCACAATGTTGATGATAACACCGGAAAATACGTGAAATCCATGGAAGCCGGTAATGCCGTAAAAATATCCACCAAAGGCTACTGGACCCGGTTCATTCACATGGAGCTCAGCCACATTGATCATGCTGCGCAGTTTATCATCCGACATGGCGGCTAACTGTGCATGGCCCATTTCATGGTGCTGGCTTGCCACCAGTGATACTAACGACTCGTGTGTGCTTGTTTGCAGGGCAGCAGTTACCAATTCTGTATTTGCTTTGGGACCCCAAGGGTTATGGCTTGTTGTCTGACCCCATACTTCCAATTGGGTTCCGTTCAGAACCACATGTTCGCCACCAATCAGGTGCGCCCATTCCCATGCCTGGCAAGCCAGGAAAGCAAAACCACCTACAATCGTCCAACCCAGCCATTTTACCACGCCTTTTTTATTGTTATGATGTCCTTCGTGCACGGCCAATACCATTGTCACCGAACTCATAATCAGGATAAAGGTCATTAAACTAACGAAGGCCAGTGGTAGGTTGGCATGTCCCGCTCCGGGAAATGCATTGAACACTTCGTTCGGGTTGGGCCAGTAGTTTTGGGAAAAGCGGATGGTACCGTAAGAGATAAGGAAAGCGCCAAATGTAAACGCATCACTCATCAGGAAATACCACATCATCAGCTTTCCATATTCCACATTAAAGGGACTTCTTCCACCCCCCCACCAATTTGTTCTTGTTGCCGCAGCAGTTGCCATAGTATAGTTTAAAGTTCAAAGTTTATAGTTCAAAGTCCGAATCAAAGTCTGGTGTTCATCTTATCTGTGAACTTTCGATTTTGACATTGCCTTATCCCAACCAAATAAAAAATACCAATAAATAGATCCAGAGCAAATCAACAAAATGCCAGTAAGTGCTCATGATCTCAATGGGGGTTGCGTTGTACGTACGCAGGTTTCCAAAAAAATGGCGACCGATAATTACCAGTAGCGCTACAATGCCACCGATAACGTGCAGTGCATGCAACCCAAAAATGATGTATAAGAACTGTCCGGCACCGGAAGAACCCTCAAAATGCACGCCTCTTTCCCATAACCACATAAATCCTTCGTATTGCATGGTCACAAAGGCTATTCCTAATAAAAGCGTCACGATCATCAGTGTGCGGTAGGCTTTCATGGAGCGTTGCTTGAAACTCCGCACCGCCAACTGAATGCATATACTGCTGATTAAAAGAACGGCCGTTGAATACCAAAAGATTGCCGGCGTTTTTACTTCATGCCATCCGGCCTGCCCGCTTTTTACTATATAAGCACTCGTCAATCCGGCAAACATCATAATTATGCTGCCGATGGCTACCCACAGCGTAAACTTGTGGGGATGAATCTTATTTCGTTGTTCTGTACTCACTACCACGGTGTCTTTCACGTTTAATTTTATAATTCAATATTGCGGACGGCTTTGCCAATCTATTCACGTCAAACCTTGCTTGCCAACAATGCCAGTAAGATAATCGGCAGATAAATATAGCTGCTGAACATCACCCGCCTGGCTGCTGTTGCATTCATTTGTCTGTAAAGCCGTACACATTGTGCTATCAGGAAAACATTGGCCAGTATAACCAATACCAGGCAAACCAGACCTTTGGTTGTTTGTGCTTCCGTTAATCCAATCACATAAGGCAGTAAACAAACCGGCACCAGCAACACCGCATAAATAACTGTTTGCATGGCGGTGAAATTCGTCGGTCCTTTTTCTGCCGGCAATAGCTTAAACCCTGCTTTGGAATAATCGGAATGCGCAATCCAGGCAATGGCCCAGAAATGCGGAAACTGCCAAAGAAACTGGATCATGAACAGCACCCAGCCTCCCCAGTCCTTGGCACCGCCACCCTCCGGAAAAATCGCATCATTGCCTGCGGCCCAACCAATCAAACATGGCAGGGCACCCGGAAATGCACCAATCAGTACGGCAATGGCATTCACCTTTTTCATGGGTGTGTACACAAAGGCGTAGAGAAACAAGCTAAAAAGAGCAAGGCCTCCACTTAACAGGTTAAAAAAATAGGATAGTATAAATACTCCCAAGACTCCCGTTAGAATAGAGAATGCCCAGCCTTCGCTTACTGACACCCGCCCTGCCGCAATAGGCCTTGTGGATGTCCGTTTCATCATGGCATCTGTTTCTTTCTCCACCACCTGGTTGATGCCATTGGCGCTGCCTGTCACCAAAAAACCTCCCATAAATAAAAGAGCAATCATCAGCCAGTCGTATTCCACCACTTTAGGCGCCAGCAGGTAAGCGATCACGCTGGAAAAAACCACCATGATGTTCAATGATGGTTTTGTAAGCTGCAGGTAATCCCGCAACTTAAGGCTGATGCTTTTGTTTGCCACGTTACTCAAATCCTCTTTATTTAAATGCGTTGCAAACAAAACTATTTCAAATAACGGTTCAATTTTGTTTTACAAGATTCCTTTCAATACCAACCAGATAACCGGTCATTAATGCTTGGATTCGTTTGGTCCAATGGGTTCTGTCTGCGGAATAAAATCGCGACCATCCTTTCCATAATCATAGGGCCAGCGGTGTACTTCCGGAATTTCACCAGGCCAGTTTCCATGTCCCGGATTGATGGGTGTTGTCCACTCCAGTGAAGAAGCATCCCATGGGTTTTGTGAACGAACTTTTCTGCCTTTAAAAATGGAATAAAAGAAGTTAAACACAAACATAAGGTTCACGGCAAAAACAATAATGGTAACTACCGAGATAAACTGGTTTAATGTACCAAATTGATTAAAGCTTTTCCAGATAGAAAAATCCAAGTAACGACGTGGAACACCTGCAAGGCCCATGTAGTGCATTGGCCAAAAGATGAGATATGCACCTATTAATGTTACCCAGAAATGTATATATCCCAATGTATTGTTCAGGTAGCGACCATACATTTTCGGGAACCAATGATACACTCCTGCAAACATGCCGAAGAAGGCTGATACCCCCATTACAATATGGAAGTGGGCAATTACAAAATACGTATCGTGTACGTGGATATCGATGGTGGAGTTACCCAACCAGATACCTGTTAAACCACCTGAGATGAAAAGGCTCACAAATCCAATTGAAAAGAGCATAGCTGGTGTAAACCGCACATTACCCCGCCAAATCGTTGTGATCCAGTTAAACACCTTGATGGCAGAAGGAATCGCAATCAAAAGCGTTAATAACACAAATACAGATCCCATAAATGGATTCATCCCTGAGACAAACATGTGGTGTGCCCAAACCAGAAAAGCGAGAACGGTAATGGCAAATAATGAACCCACCATGGCCATGTAACCGAAAATTGGCTTACGGCTGTTCACACTCATTACTTCTGAAACCATACCCATCGCAGGCAGGATAATGATATATACTTCTGGGTGACCCAGGAACCAGAACAAGTGCTGGTACAGGATGGGGCTACCACCTTCATTTGGCAATGCTACACCCGCTACATACAGATCGCTCAGGTAGAATGATGTACCCAGGTTACGGTCAAACAGGAGCAGAATGAAACCTGCCAACAGAACCGGGAAGGATAAGATACCAAGGATTGCTGTAAAGAACAGCGCCCAGATTGTAAGCGGCATACGTGTCATAGTCATGCCTTTCGTACGCATGTTCAGGATCGTTGCTACGTAGTTCAATCCTCCTAATAACGAAGAAACGACAAATAAAGCCATACTTGTGATCCAGAGGTCAGTACCAACTCTGGAACCCAAGTTTGCCTGTCCCAAAGCGCTCAATGGAGGATACATTGTCCATCCCCCTGATGCAGGGCCTGTCGACACAAATAAAGAAGATATCATTACCATACTGGCCAGGAAAAAGAACCAATAGGAGAGCATGTTCATGAATGGAGATGCCATATCACGGGCTCCTACCTGCAAGGGAATAAGCAGGTTGGCAAACGTACCACTTAGACCAGCTGTTAGTACAAAGAACACCAGGATGGTTCCGTGCATTGTGATCAGAGCATAGTAGAAATCAGCCGAGATACGGCCCCCTTTTGCCCAGTTTCCAAAAAAGGTTTCCAAGATAGGGAAGGTTTGGTCAGGATAGCCCAACTGCAAACGGAACAAAACAGAGAACAAGGCTCCAACTATGGCCCATAACATACCGGTGATCAAAAACTGTTTTGCAATCGTTTTGTGATCCTGGCTGAAAATATATTTTGTTACAAAGGTTTCTTTGTGGTGGTGGTGGTCGTGTCCATTACTGTTGGTGTGGACTTCGTACGCTGCACCAACTTCCTGCACACCTTTTGTCGTATCGTTATTCATATCAATATCTTTTTAACAGTATTGGATCAATTCTATCGTTTGGTTACTGATGCACCTGCACCGTCAACAGGCGTTACGTCTTTTTGCTGTGTGCTGTCACCCGATGTACCGGGAACATTTGCCGGGCTGCTTTGTGCGCCAGCATTGGCCAACGCATACTGTGGCTTCTGCTTCGCCATGTATTCATCGTATTCAGCTTGTGATTCTACAATGATGGTTCCCCGCATGCTATAGTGACCGGCACCACACATTTGGTCGCAGGAAATTTCGTATGTAAACTCATCGCCATACTTTGCCTTCATTTCCTTCGTGGTGAACTTTGGCGTAAACCACATGGTGGTTGGCATACCCGGAACGGCGTCCATTTTCATACGGAAGTGCGCCAGACCTACGTCATGAATGACATCTTTTGCGTAGATGATCATCTTTACCGGCTTGCCTACTACCAGGTGCAATTCCTGGCTGGCTACGATATCATCATGGTTGGCCGGATCGCTCCAAACCTGTCCCAGTGGATTATTTTGCAGCGGGTTGATTTCGCGGTAATATTTTTTACCCAGCTTTCCATCAGCTCCCGGATAACGGTACTCCCATTTAAACTGGCTTCCGGTTACTTCAACCACATGCGAATCTTCCGGTGCTTCACCAGTAATCTCAAACCAGTAATACAAACCAAAACCTACCAGAACAGTTAATGTAATAGCAGGGATAACGGTCCAGATCAATTCCAGTTTATTGTTGTGCGGAAAAAAATATGCTTTGCGACCTTCTTTTTCCTGGTATTTCCAGGCAAAGTAAAAAAGAGCAACCTGTGTCAGGACAAATACCAAAAAGGTGATGGCCAGGGTAATCCAGATCATCGTATCGATCTTTTCACCATGATTCGATGCCGGTTCACCCAGGATCTTGTCTTTCAGAACATCGTTACACCACCATACACCAATCAATCCCAGGATCAGGAATGCCAGGAGCAGAAATCCATTGATCCTGTTCGATTCCCGGCGGGTTCTTTCCTCCCCACGTAAAATGGCCACATATTCACTTGCCTTGGCAATCTGAAATACAATCAGAAAACCCAATATAAATGCAACTATTATCCAGAATGATGACATAATCTTTTCTATTAAATATCAGAGGCAAATTTCCCAACGGATTACGCTGTTTTTATGCCCTTTACGAAATTTCACATTACGTGTGGTGAATAATACTTTCTTTCAGGAACGGGTGGTTTTTGGCCAGCAGCGAATTCTTCGCCAACGCCCTTCCGGTTACAAAAAGTATCAATCCAACAAAACCCAGTGCGATACCAATATCCGGTAACATGTTGGGTACATAGGTTTCGCCAGTTTCCGGATTGGCTACAGCCGTTGGCATTACCATTTGGTAAAAATCCAGCCAGTGACCAAAGATAACCAGCAAGGCCATCATGGTCATAGTTCCATAATTCCGCTTTGTGGCCCGCTTCATCAGGAGCAGCAACGGCGCCAAGAAGTTGATGATCAGGTTCAGGAAAAAGATCGTTCTGTAAGGACCCTGCACACGGGGTTTGAAATAAATGGTTTCTTCCGGAATGTTCGCGTACCAAATCAGCATGAACTGAGAAAACCACAGGTACGTCCAGAAGATAGAGAACGCAAAGATGAATTTACCCAAATCGTGCAGGTGCTCTTTTGATGTCAGCTCCAGGTAATTGTTATTCTTCAGGTAAACCACAAACAACGTAATCAGGGCCAAACCTGAAACCCAGGTAGAAGCAAAGGTGTACCAGGAGTACATGGTAGAATACCAGTGCGCATCAATGCTCATCAACCAAAACCAGGGAATGGAAGACAATACAGTAAGTGCAAACAGTACAGCATATAAGGCAGCCCACACGGTATTTTTCCAGATATAGCGTTTTCCTTCTTCTACACTCAGCGGCTGATCATCAATTTGTGTTGAAAGAGTACGCATTTTCTTTCCCAGCCATGACCATCCAACAATGGTAATGACAGTCCAGATAGCAAAGAAAGGCTTGTTTAAAAACCCTACTTTATGTGCCAGGATAGGATCGTGGGCAACGGCATCTTTATCAGCCCAATGGTAAATGCTATGGTTTGGACCGAACAACAGGGCAAGCAAAATCACACCTGAAATCACACCAATTACCGGCACGCAGGCGCCGATGGCTTCCGGTACCCTGCGGAAGGACATTTGCCAGCCGCCCCAGGCGAGGGTTGTGGCACAAATGAAAAACAGGGAAGCATTTACCGTCAGCAAAAAATAAACGCTGTTCAAAAGCAGGGATCCCCAGAACCGTGCATTCTCATGCTGGTTGCTGCTGGTACCATGTGTGAAAAGAAGAATCAGGATCGACAGCACACCAATCGCCATCAAAACCAGCGACAGGGTGTTGTATCGTTTTGGTATCTCGAATTGCTCTCTGAAAGTGGTCATTAGTATCGTGCTTTATTCAATGTGCAAATAATATTACATCGCGGCGGCTGCGCTTTGTGCCGGTTGTGCCACAGCCGCAGAATCAGATGCGGCCTCTTTTCCGCCTTGCTTGCTGCGGATGTAATTGATCACCATCCAACGCTGCTCCGGGTTCAGTTGCGAAGCATAGCTACCCATTGCTCCTTTTCCAAAGGTAATTACATGGTAGTAGTGACCATCGGTCCAGCCGGCTGCATTGGCGTCGTTCAACACCTGCGGCTTGGCCGGATAGGGACCCTCACCACCTTTATAAAGGGGACCGTTTCCATCGAGTGCCGTACCATGACAGATACCGCAATTGATCTGGTACAAACGTTCTCCTTCTTTCAAATAGACCTTGTTTGCCTGTAGCGAATCGATAGGATTTAGTAATGTATTGGCGGTTCGCAGACCAGTTGAATCATTGGTCAGGCGGTAAGGCAACACTTCGCCGCGGGCAACGGTTCCGGGAACGGTAAGGCCATTGTAGCGAATGCCGCGGGAAGCCAGTGAATCGTATTCGCCATCCACCATGTTATAGCCATACGCTTCGTAAGCACGGGCATAATACATATCGGGCATATAGGCACGACCGGGGTCATCGCCTTGGGCACCGCCGCAACTCAGCAGGCCGAGTCCCATTGAAAAAACAGATGCCGCTATAATTATTTTTTTCATGAATCCTGAATTAAGCATTTACAACTGGTTCTACCGGTTTGCCAAAAACTTTTGTTTCCTCGTCGTAGCGGCCGATCCACCAACTGGTTTCTTTGTACTGCGTGGAAACTTCTATCGCACCAATGTTGCGCAAAAAGTCGGATACTTCCGCATCGTTTGTTTTCTCCGTGCATTCGATGGCCATCACAAACAAGTCATCGGTGGCACGGGGATGAAAATGGTCTTTTTTCACAAAGGGCGCCAACTGGCAGAGGTAGCAAAAGGTCAATACCATGCCCACCGCAGAAAACAGAACCGTCAATTCAAACATGATGGGAATCCACGCCGGCAGGGAAAAGAACGGCTTACCACCAATGTTCATTGGCCAGTCGTAGGTTAATGCCCAGGTGATAAATGTGAAGGCTGTTGTGGTACCGGTGATACCATAAATGAAACCTGCCGTATGCAGACTAGTGTCACGCAAACCCATGGCTGCATCCAGACCGTGAATCGGCATTGGCGTATACACATCGTGTATTTTATAACCTGTCTTCCGTACGTTTTTTACCGCCGGGAAGAGGGTTTTTTCATCATCAAAACACGCTACAACAAACTTTTTTACAGCCATGATTTAGCTTTTAGCTTTTAGCGACTAGCTGTTGGCTAATCCCTTTTATTTTACAATTCTCTTTTTATTTCCTTGCTTAGCTAGTAGCTAACAGCTAGTAGCTAACAGCTTCTCTAGTGCGCATGTGCATGCACAAAGTCTTCTACTTTTTCTTTTTCTACCGACGTCATTTGTTCTTTGTAGTTCTCACCGTTTTTCTTCAGGATATGCTTGATCTCCGCTATGGCAATTACTGGCATAAACTTGCTGAAGAGGAAATAACAGGTAAAGAACAATCCAAATGTTCCGATATAGAATCCAACTTCCCAGATGGTTGGCGTATAGTACACACTCCAGCTTGAAGGGAGGTAGTCGCGGTAAAGTGAGGTAACGATGATCACAAAACGTTCGAACCACATACCAATGTTCACCAGGATTGACATAAAGAAAGTTAACACGATGTTGCGGCGCAACTTTTTAAACCAGAAGATCTGCGGCGACAGTACGTTACATCCCATCATCAGCCAGTAGCTCCAGCCATATGGGCTCGACAGGTCCAGACGGTTGTAGCGGAAAGCAAACCACTCGTATTCCACATGCGAGTACCAGGCCATGAAAAGCTCCGTCAGGTAGGCGATACCTACGATAGAACCCGTCAATACAATTACCTTGTTCATTACCTCGATATGCTCGATAGTTATGTAATCTTCCAAGTGAAGCACTTTCCTTGTCACAAGCAGCAGGGTTTGTACCATCGCAAATCCGGAGAAGATGGCACCCGCAACGAAATAGGGCGGGAAGATGGTTGTGTGCCAACCCGGAATCACCGACGTGGCAAAGTCAAACGATACGATCGTGTGTACCGAAAGTACCAGTGGCGTTGACAAACCGGCGAGTACCAGTGACAAGGCTTCATGCCGTTGCCAGTGCTTGGTAGAACCGGTCCAGCCGAATGCGGCTACACCATAGAAAGCTTTCCGCCACTTTTCTTTGGCTCGATCACGGAGAGTTGCCAAGTCAGGCAACAAACCAGAGTACCAAAACAGCAGCGATACGGTAAAGTAAGTAGAGATGGCAAATACGTCCCAAAGCAACGGTGAGTTGAAGTTTACCCAAAGCGGACCGCGGGAGTTGGGATAAGGCAGGGTAAAGAAGGCGTTCCATACACGACCCATGTGAAAGATCGGAAACTGGCCGGCGCACATTACCGCAAAGATGGTCATGGCCTCTGCCGCACGGTTTACACCCGTTCTCCATCCCTGGCGGAAAAGCAAAAGGATGGCTGAGATCAGGGTTCCGGCGTGACCGATACCTACCCACCATACGAAGTTGGTGATGTCCCAACCCCATCCGATGGTGCGGTTCAGGTTCCACTGGCCGGTACCATAAACCACTTCACGGCCTACCGAATAAATACCAAAAGCCAGACATACCAGCGATAAAAGAAAACCAATCCACCAAAGCATAGAAGGCCTTGATTCCACAGGGCGGCAGATATCTTCTGTAACCTGATGATAATCCTTGGCTCCATCTACCAGTGGTGGTCTGACCTGCGATTCGTATTTAAGTAATGCCATAAATATTTAGCTTCTAGCTTTTAGCTGCGAGCTGCTGGCTCTAGGCTAACGTTATAATTAAATTCAGCGTTTCTTCTTATTACAACGGTGTCCTTATGGTCTACCGTTTTACTCTTTCTAATGCGCTTCTGTTGCCGGTTCATGTTGCGGTGTTACCGGCTGTCCCCCGTCTCTTTGGCTCGGATCTTCGTTATGGGAACTTTCCGCAAACACTTCCTCTGTATTTCTGATCTTGGCCAGGTAGCTTACGTTAGGCAGCGTATGAATCTGCTCCAGTACATAGAACAACCTTCTTGGGTTATCATTCCGTGTTTTCGTGACAGCACTGTTCAGATCATTGGCGTTACCAAACACGATAGCTCCTGTAGGACAGGCCTGGGCACAAGCCGAGGTTACATCATCACCAGCCAACTGGCGGTTTTCCATTTTCGCTTTCAGCTTGCCTTCCTGGGTGCGTTGTACGCAGAACGTACATTTTTCCATCACACCACGGCTGCGGGTGGTTACATCCGGGTTCAGTACCATTCTTGTCAGCTCATCGTTGTACTGGTGTACAATCGGATCCAGCTTTCCTACACCGCTATTCGGTCCAAGACGACCATGGGTAGAGGCCCCGGTATAGTCACCCCAGTTAAAGCGGCGTACTTTATACGGACAGTTGTTAGCGCAATAACGGGTACCGATACAACGCGGATAGGCCATTTGGTTCAACCCTTCTGAGTTGTGGAAGGTGGCTGCCACCGGACAAACGTTTTCGCAAGGAGCATTGTCGCAGTGCTGGCAGAGCATCGGCTGGAACACAACCGCCTTCAGGTTATCGGGGTTCTGCTCATCGGTAACAAAATAACGGTCGATGCGCAGCCAGTGCATTTCGTGGTGACGCAGCACTTCGTTCTTACCCACTACAGGAACGTTGTTTTCCAGGTGACAGGCTACCACGCAGGCGCCGCAACCATAACAGGCGTTCAGGTCAATCGACATTCCCCATTTGGGTCCGGGCTGCACATGGTCACCGTAAAGCGTTCCTTCCTTGCGGTAGTCGCCGGTTTTTTTGGCGTAGGTATCCGTCAGTTTTTTACGGAAGTCCGAGAAGGCATTTGGATTGGCCTTGAAGGTTGCCAGGGTGGTTTCTTTTACCACTTCTGTACGGCCTTCGTACGAGTTATGCATCTGGATGCGGGCAATCTTGTGCTGATCCACATCCGCCAGCGTAACCGCTACTTCATTATAGAAAGATCTTGTTCTTGTATTGGCATCCCAGCGAACAAACGGAAATACGTTTTGACCAAGGCCTTCTGCCGCTTTGGAGAAGGCAGCGCTGCGGCCATAGCCAACAGGAACCGCAATGGTATTGGCATTCATTCCGGGAACCACCATTGCCGGCAGGGAAACATTTTTACCACCCACCGCCAATGTGATGACCGGCTTTTCCTGGTAGTATTCGTAATCCATGCCCTTGTAGTCAATTCCCAGTTCCTCGGCTTTTTTCGTAGAGATCATTGCATAGTTCTCATACGTGGTACGGGTAATGGGATCGGGAAGTTCCAGCAACCAGGGGTTTCCAGCTTGTTTGCCCGAGAGCATGTTCACTTGTTGAAACAGCACCACTTCATCTTTAGCCCCACTGCGTTGTGCGGAAAGCGCTGTGATGGCAGCACCCAGTGAACCTGTGGCTGCAACCGTTGGAGTGGTTGTAGCTGGCGCAGGTGTTGCGGTTACCGGAGGTGTTGTTCTGCGGGTGGTATCGGCAGTGGCGGATGGACCTTGTACCGGTGCAGCAGGTGCTGCCTGTACACGGGCATTGCCCAAAACACCATCTTGCAAAGCAGTGTCAAACGCGGTGTCTCCACCCAGTCTTCCGGCCCAATACGTACGGAAGAACATTTCGTAATCCTGGCTATTTCCGCTCCATTTCAGCAAAGACGTCTGGTAAGGACGGGTTTTGAACAGCGGGAAAATAGTTGGCTGGATAAAAGAGAAGTAGCCAGTTCTAGGCTCGGCATCTCCCCAGCTTTCCAGATAATGGTGGGTAGGGATGATCCACTGGCAAAGCTCAGATGTCTCATCCATTTTCTCATTAAAGGAAACAGAAAGTCTTACTTTGGCCAGGCCATCGGTAAAACGTTTGGCGTCGAAATAATCATAAGCCGGGTTGGCATCGTAGATGAGCAGCGCACCGATACGGCCTGCATTCATATCTTCTACCAGCGTTGCCATGGCAGCATCATCACCCTGGCGGGTTAAAATGGACGTGCCGTTATCGAGGGTTGTTCCGAAAGCTCCCGCCAGGCGGTTGATTTCGCGAACTACAGTTTGAACATTGGGGTCGTTGCTGCCGCAAACCACCAGGGAACGACCGTTATTGGCACGCAGGTCAGCGGCGACTTTATTGATAGCAGCCGTTAACGGTGCTGGTAAGGCAGGCGCTGCACCGCCACCGCCCATAGCAGCCAAAAGGGCAAGGGCTACGGCTCCGGTTTCAGACGGACGGTGTGTAAAGCGTTCATCTGCACTGGCACCCGTGGGGCTCAGATGGCTTTCAAACTGGTAATGTTTGCTCATGCCATCTTCCGGGTTCTTCAGCTTGCGCTTGGAAGAATACTGACGGGCAAATTCTACCGGTGCCAACCAGGTTGTGAGGAAGTCGGCACCAAGGCTTACCACCAGGTCAGCCCTGTCGAAGTTGTGCGCAGGAATACGGCCGCCATGGGCTGCCAGCATTCCGGAAAAAGAAACGGCATCGTACTGAACGTGACGGCTGCCGGGGAAACGGCTTAAAAAGCCGGCAATAACTTGTTTAGTAGAAGGGGAAACTATAGTACCGGTCAACAGCACTACAGGAGCACCACCCAATCCGGCCAGGGCGGCACCAATTTGCTGGTCAACCTGGTCAAATGTGGGCACTTCCTGGAAAGCGTTTCCGGTTTTGCGCTTCGGATGCGGCACACGGTAGGTATCATACAGGTCCAGCACAGAAGCCTGTGCCCTGGCTGATGTACCACCTTGCGTATAGGGATAAAGTGTATTTCCTTCAATTTTGATCGGACGACCCTCCCGCACTTTTACCACTACCGGCACCACTTCGCCATCCTGCACATAGGTACTGGCATAGTATTTTGCCACACCCGGCGTCAGGTTTTCCGGACGGTTAACGTATGGCATTGCCTTGCGTACAGGCACTTCGCACGATGCGGCAATGGTGGCTGCAGCCGTGCTGAATCCAACATATTTCAGGAAATCGCGGCGGGCAGTTTTGGCACCAAGGACTTTATCGTCCAAGTCAGCAAAAGGCAGTTCTTCTTTGAATTCGTCTTTGTTCAGCTTTTGCAGCTGGTCTATATGTTTAAACTCAGCGAAACTTTGCCAGTACTTTTTATCGCTCATAGTATAGTGTGATAATTTGATAATTCGATAATGTGATAATGTAAGTCTTTGGTCATTATCCCATTATCCCATTAGCATATTGGCCAATTAATAGTGACACTTCTGACATTCCAGACCACCGATATCCTTCACGGAAACGCTATCCATTTTGCCGGATTTCAGGTCGTTGTGGAATTTCTCGTAAATACTGTAAAACTTGTTACCCGTGCTATCGTTGTAATTGAATGCCACTTTTGATTCGCGGTGACAGTTGATACACCAGCCCATGCTCAGCGCAGAAGCCTGGTACACTTTATCCATATCCTGGATATTGCCATGGCAGCTCTGACAGGCCACACCACCTACTCTTGTGTGCTGTGCGTGGTTAAAGTAAACGTGGTCGGGCAGATTGTGAATTTTCACCCAGGCTGGTGATTTTGCTTTGGAAGGATCCCACTCGGCGCCCGGTCCCGGTGTAAAGCCGGCGTAGTCGTAAAGCTTTTTAATCTCAGCGGTACCGCTGATCTCCTTACCATCTTCGTCGTGCAGCGTTGGGCCTGCGTACTCATTGATGGACTTGTGACAGTTCATACAAATATTGAGCGTAGGAATACCGGCGTGCTTTCCTTCCCATGCCGAACCGTGGCAGTACAAACAGTTGATCTGGTTAATGCCGGCGTGCACTTTGTGCGAGAAGTAAATAGGTTGCGTCGGCTGATAACCTTGCTGGCGACCCAGCCCAATGGCGCTTTTGGCCACAAAGAAACCACCTACCACAAAAGCAATAACGGCAAAAAGGGCAATGTAGATTTTATTTCTCCAGAACGGAACCGGCTCGGGACGCAGGATCTGCTCTTTATCGTCGGAAAGTTTTTTCAGGTTGCTGTTTACCTGCATCAGGATCAGCGCAATGATGGCGAGAACAATGGAGATAATTCCGAAGATCAGCTCACCATTTCCGGAATCGCCCTGGCTAACCGTATCGCCAGCCGGACCGCCACCGCCTTGTGCACCGGGAGCCGGAGCCGTATTGATATAATCAAGGATAGAAAAGATTTCTTCTTCGCTCAGCTGTGGGAAGCTGGGCATGATCTGGCCGTTGTAGGTGGCGGCCAATTGTTTTGTGTAATCAGTTGTGGGAATATAACCACCCGGATTATGAATCCATTTTACCAGTTCCTTGCGATCGGTCCAGGGACCGCGGGTTTCCACACCACGCAAAGCCGGACCTGTCAGTTGCTTGTCAAGGGCATGACAGGTGGCGCATTGGGCCTGAAAAATCGCTTTACCGTCTTGTGCTTGAAGAGTGATATATGAAAGAAAAAAAAGCAGTCCTAGCAGAGCACCTTTTCTAACAGTGGATGGTAAAAAATTCATAGAAAATTATTCATCTGAGATGTGGATAAATTCCAAATCGGTCGCAAAAATATGACAGGAAAATTACAAAAGCTCATGAACGCTAACTTTTTTTTGAGCATTGTCAGGACTGCATTTGACGTACGTCATATTAATTTTCAATGCAGTATAAAAAGGTTCAACAAAGTTACCGTCGGGTTGAAAAGTGATGTGAATATCCTGAAAATTTACTGCATCTTGCAACCCGTTTACAACGCACGTTTTTTTATCAAAAAGTTCCCTGTTGTGTTTTCATCATTGCAAAAACGCTGGAAGGTTAGCAAAACAGACTTGGTGCTGATCCTGTGCGTATTTGCCATAACGGGAACGACTACCGCCTTTTTATCCCGATCACTTCCCGGGTGGATTGGGTTTACCGATGAAACGCATTGGGCACCCAAACTGCTGCTTCGGCTGGCCATGTTAGTTTTTGGCTACCAGGCCATTTTGCTTTGCGTTGCTTTTTTATTCGGCCAGTTTCCTTTTTTCTGGCGGTTTGAAAAAAAGATGCTGCAACGCTTAAGGCTGATGAAAGAAGACCAAGAACCGAAACCGGATCAACCTCATAAAAACCCCGATGGAAAAAACTAACCCCATACACCCTGCCAGCACCCAGCCCGTAAAGATAGCCGTATTTGCCTCCGGCACCGGCACCAATGCTGCCAAACTGATTGATTATTTCAAAACCTCGCCGGTTGCCCGTGTGGCGCTGGTGGTTTGCAATAAACCCGGCGCCGGCGTATTGGCCCTCGCCGAAAAGGCAGGTGTGCCGACGCTTCTTATAGAAAAGGAAAGATTTTTCCGCGGCGATGCTTACCTGCCGCCGTTAAAAGAGGCCGGGATCGAATTTCTTGTCCTTGCCGGTTTTTTGTGGAAAGTGCCCCAGGCCCTGATCGATGCCTTTCCGCGCCGGATTGTCAACATTCACCCGGCACTGCTGCCCAAATTTGGCGGTAAAGGGATGTACGGGCAATACGTGCACGAAGCCGTGCTGCAGGCCGGCGAACGGGAAACCGGCATTACCGTACACTTTGTGGATGAGCATTACGATAGCGGCGATATTATTTTTCAAACGGCCTGCCCCGTGCTGGATGGCGATTCGCCGGAAACCATTGCAGCCCGCATTCACCAACTGGAACATGCCCATTACCCCCGCGTGGTGGAAGAGGTGGTAAGGGAACAGACAAGCAGTTGAACAACGAACAAATAGAAAAGACGGACTTCCCTGTTTGTCCTTTCTATAAATGGTTGTCCGCATGCCAAAGACAGGCAAGCCCGCAAACTGCTGCATCCCAGAATTTTATATACTGCATTTTTTCCTTCTTCTTCCGGTTCAAGTTCCTTTGATTGCTTTTCTTTTCTTTTATCATTCATTTTAGAATTCCTTTCGTTACTTGCCAGAGCTTGAAGAATTGGCCGCGCCATATTACCCTACTTTTATTTTTCTTCGTTGTCATTGCTGCCAACAAGGCGTCTGCCCAATACCGGGTGCAGGGTCATGTGTACGACAGCTCCCGGGTGTTTCCCATCGAAAGGGTAACGGTGCAGAGTACCGGCGGACAAATGAGCATGACCGATTCTGCCGGCGCCTATACTATATATGTAGGCGAAAAAGATTCCATCTGGTTTTCCTACTTGGGCAAGCCAACGCCCAAATACCCCGTGCTGAAGATTTCCGACGTGAGGCAGTTTGATATTGCGCTGCACCTGAAGCCCGATGTGATGCGGGAGGTGAAAATCCGCACCCGAAACTACAAGGAAGATTCGCTGCAGAACCGCCGCGATTATGCCAAAGCCTTTGACTTCCGCAGGCCTTCGCTGGAAACCATGACCTCCATTACCTCCTCGGGGGTTGGCTTTGATGTGCAGGAGATCATCCGGCTTTTCCAGTTTCACAAGAATAAGAGCATGGAACGCTTCCGCGAACGCCTGGAACAGGAAGAGCGGGACAAATTTGTGGACCGCCGCTTCAACAAAGGCCTTGTAAAGCGCCTCACCGGCGCAACCAGTGATGAGGAGATTGCGGAGTTTATGCGCCGTTACCGCCCCACGTTTGAATTTACTTCCGGCACATCCGACTACGACTTCCAGTACTTTATCAAAATCGCCTACCAGGAATACCGCAAACAGGTGGCTGCCGCATCGGCGTTCTAGAACGTGAGACGTGAAACATGATAAGTGCATGAATTCACACGTTTACTTGTTCACAAGTCGAGTAGCGCCAGTAAACTTTAGTAGGACAGACCGGGAATAATGTGATACACAGGTTTCCACCTTTGCCGTTTCACGTTTGACGTAAAAGCTCTATTTTCCCTGCATGATCGTTTTGTTGCGAATGCTTGCCCTCTTTTCCATTTTTCTCTTTTCCTGCCAATCGTACAAACGGCTGCACCGGAATGCGTTGGTTGTGGATACGCACAACGATGTGCTTTCCACTGCCACCATGCGTGGCCTGAGCATAGAATCCGATCTTACGGGTCGTACCCATACCGACCTGGCCCGGCTCAAAAAAGGCGGTGTGGACGTACAGGTATTTGCCGTTTTCTGCGATGAGCGGTTTGGCAAGGATACAGCCTTCAAATACGCCAACCGGGAGATCGATTCGCTTTACGCCATTGTGGGTAGAAATACCGATAAGCTTATACTCGCTACCAATCCTGCTCAACTGGAACAAGCCGTTTCCGAAAAAAAGATTGCCTGCATGCTGGGCGTGGAAGGCGGCCACATGATTGAAGACAACCTCGCTTACCTCGACAGCTTTTACAAGCGGGGCGTTCGGTACTTAACACTGACCTGGAACAACAGCACTTCATGGGCCACATCGGCCATGGATGAAACAGCTGCGTCCAAACCTCTTGTAGGATGGAGTTCTTCACAGCCATCACCTGCCACAAAGCCTGAAAACAGCACATCCGCGTCGCAAAGCGGGGATAGTGCAGCAGGACACCCCTCCACCGGAGGGGCCGGGGGAGGCCAAAAAGGCCTTACCCCCTTTGGCAAACAGGTAGTGCAGCGCATGAATGAGCTGGGCATGATGGTGGATGTAAGCCATGTTGGCGAGCAAACTTTTTGGGACGCTATTAATACATCCACGAAACCGGTGATTGCTTCGCACAGTTGTGCCTATACGTTATGCCCGGTGTTTCGTAACCTGAAAGACGACCAACTGAAAGCCCTTGCCAAAAACGGTGGCGTGGTGCAGCTAAACTTTTATTCGGGTTTCCTCGACAGCAGCTTTCAGGCACGCATGCAGGACTTCAACAGCCGGCACCGAAAAGAACGGGACTCACTGCGGGCCCTCAAGTGGCCCAGCTATCAGATTGAAGAATATTTTTTGGCCACCTATCCCGAAGAAGCCAGCCGGCTGCGGCCCCCGCTTTCGCTCCTGCTTGATCATATTGATCATATGGTGCGAGTGGCCGGCATCGACCATGTAGGACTGGGATCTGATTTTGACGGCATTTCTTCAGCACCCAAAGAACTGCAGGATGTGACCGACATGCCGCTGATCACCAAAGGCCTGCTGCAGCGCGGATACAGCAAGGCGGATATCCGTAAAATCCTGGGTGAAAATTTTCTCCGTGTATTCAAGGCCAATCAAAGCACAGAACCAAAACCTATACTTTCCTCATCTAACTAACACCACTATGCGTAAATTATCAACGCTTCTTTTCTTCTTCTGCCTTGTTTTACTGGCATCGGCACAAACCAAAACGGCCGCTTTGCAACCCGCCCCTCCCGAAACTGCCGGCATGTCGGCGGAGCGGCTGAAACGTATCGATACCATGCTCACCGGCTGGGTGGAACGGGGCCGCACCAACGGCGTGGTGGCCCTTATAGCCCGCAAAGGCAAAATTGTTTACCACAAAGCCTTCGGCTTTGATGATTTGGAGAAAAAAGATCCCGTTCGCATCGACGACATCTACCGCATTGCTTCGCAAACAAAGGCCATTACCTCGGTAGCCGCTATGATATTGTACGAGGAAGGCAAGTTTTTATTAGACGACCCGGTTTCCCGCTACATACCGGAATTTGCCAAGCCCGTGGTGCTGGACAAGTTCAATGCTGCCGACTCAACCTATACTACCGTTCCGGCGAAAAGTGAGGTTACCATCCGGCAGTTGCTGACGCATACCTCTGGCATTGGCTATGCGCAGATCGGTAGCAAGGAGGCCAACGCCATTTATGCCAAAGCAGGCATTACCGCCGGGATAGGCAACGAAAAAAGTCATCAGCTGGCGGCCGACATGCGCAAACTGGGAAAACTTCCGCTGCTGCACCATCCGGGCGAACGCTGGACCTATGGCCTGAACACCGACCTGTTGGGCTACTTTGTGGAGGTTGTCTCCGGCATGGCGCTGGATGAATTCTTCCGCAAACGCATCTTTGAACCGCTGGGCATGAAAGACACGTATTTTAATGTGCCGGCTGCCAAACAACCCCGTGTGGTGAACTTATTTATGGAGGAGAACGGAAAGTTGCAAAAAGCACCAGCCAGCGCTAACTGGAACGGAGTCTTTCAAACAGATTATCCCAAAACAGGTACGACCTATTTTTCAGGAGGCGCAGGGCTCTCCTCCACGGCGCTGGATTATGCCATTTTTTTACAGATGATGCTCAACGGTGGCACATACAATGGCAAACAGATTCTTTCCCGCAACACCGTACGCATGATGACAATGAACCAGATCGGCGATGTTGATTTCGGCGCAAACAAAATGGGACTGGGCTTTGGCATTACCACCGAAAAAGGCAGTGCAAGGATACCCACACCGCCTGGGGTTTTTGACTGGGGCGGAGCCTTTGCGACCACCTACTGGGCCGATCCAAAGGAAGGCCTGGTTGGAATTTTATACCGCCAGCTTTGGGGAACCTCTCACTGGGATGCGCCGGATAAATTCAAGGTAATGGTGTACAGCGCCATTGCCGATTAATTCCAATTGGCAATAGGCAAGCAGGAAAGGTTGTCACAGAAAAGGCTTCAGAGAAGGCGATACCATAAAATGGATTTGAAAAGAGTATAATTTTCTTGCAACGTATTTTTGAAGCTATGGACCAACTAACCTTAGGCATTGGCACAAGACTGCAACACACCCAACACGGTCCGGGTGTGATTGTGGGTGTACGCTATGCAACCTATTTGATTTCATTCATCTATCATGGCATCAAGGAAATTGATAAAGATGATTCACATCTTGAAGAAATCATCCCGGAAAATGTAACCGAGGAGATAGAAACGCATTCCGATGTGGAGCGGAGCCTGCTGAAAATCCTGCGGCTCTGGGGCGGCATTTCGGAAGTGGTGCCCCTTGGCGACCGCTGGCAGAAAGGAACGATGATCCTGCAACCGGCTGATAAATCCTTAAAGCCAAAAGAGGTACCGATTGAAGATTTCTTTCACAAGATTGTGATGCTGCGGGACCGCCTGCGGGTAATGGAGCAACAGATCAATGCGCATAAAACTTTAAGCGACGAGGACAAAGTGAACCTGCAGCAATACATCACCCGCATTTATGGTATGCTAACCACGTTTAATGTTTTGTTCCGCAACAAAGAGCAGTGGTTTGTGGGGGAAAAAGGAAGCGGCGGTTGATTGTTATCATGAAAATGATTTGTAAACAGTAGGGACACGCCGCGACGTGTCCCTACATATATATAAACCTATTTACGGTTTTCCGTTGGCGTTATAGCAGTTCTGAAACGCAGTTTTCATCTAAAGGATAGGCAAGGAACCCAACCGTCCCTTTTCTAGAATTCAATAATAAACCCAATCGTCGGCAGCACCACAGGGTCATCATCGTTAATGATAATGGGAACGGCATTGCTGCCATCCGGCCGCACAGGCTGTCCATCCAGCGTTACAAAAGCGCCGGTGGCCAGGTCGCGTTCAAAACTGTATTTCGGGAAACTTACCGAGCGGGCACCCCACCAGTTGGACACATCCAGGAAAAGATCAAAAGTGACCTTACGGAAGTTCCAGCGTTTGTCGATGCGGATATCGCTGGCCGAAAACGCAGCCAGGCGTTGCGTGTTAAAGCGGCCATAGTCCAGCAGGCCTTGTCCCTGCGTGAGGAAATTGCGGCGGCTTTCCACGAGGTCAAACGGCGTATAGGGAGCGCCGCCCTGGTAGCGGTATTTCAGTCCCAGCTCCCAGTTTCTTGGCAATTTATATCCAAGCGTCAGGCTTACAAGGTGACGGTTGTCCCAGGCACTGGGAGCCAGCTTTCCATCGGCATTGCTAAAGCGGCTGTGGAAATAGGTATAGCTCATCAGCCCAAAAAAGCGGTCAGTTAATTTTTGCTGCGCAAAGAATTCAACCCCGTACGCTTCACCAATGCCATCGGGGCTTACGGGCTCGTTGCCAACCGTTCCAAAGTCTGCACCCTGGTTGTTGATGCTGATGCCATCCCGCAATGAAACCGGAACGTTATCGTATTTTTTATAAAAGCCTTCCAGCGTAAAACGGGTGGTGCTTTTGGGTAAAAACTCCACGCCGGTTACGTAATGCATGTTGGTGATGTAGTTATTATTACGGTTTACCAGTTCGCCATTATTATTACGGAAACCCAGCACCGTGTAGGGAACAATACGGGCATAGCGGCCAACAGTGGCATTCAGCGTCCACTTGTCAGCCAGCAGGTAACTCAAGGCAACCCGCGGTGAAAATGCATTCAACGGATCGCCGCCATCATCGGTAAAGGTATTGACATCGGTGCGAAGACCGGCATTGAGGGAAAGCCGTTCGCCGGCAAAACGCTTTCCGGTTTGTACAAAGGCGCCAAACCGGAAAAAATCAATGTCGGAGGCGTACAGGAACCGGTCTTCCGGCTGCGCATCCACAGCCGCCCGGCGACGGATGTTGTTGGTTGCATTGTAAAGCAGGTACTGGGCCGAAGCACCGTAGCTCCAGTTCCAACCGCCGACGGTTTTGTTCACTTCCAGGCGCAGCTTGTTTTCCGTTTCCAAAGCGTTTGTGCGGTACCGTAAGTTAGCCGGATCGCTTTCGTCGTTGTTGTCAAACTTCTCCAGCCGGTTGTCCAGCGTATTGCGGCTGAGCGAAAAGAGGTAATAACCGTTATTAATAGAACGACGGTAAGAAGCACCGGCGGTGTAATTCCGCTGCCGGATAGAGCCGACCTGTCCCAGCGTGTACAGCTTTTCCTGGGTCGGTTCATTCACATCGCCATAGCCAAACTGGTCGATGGCACCTACCCCCAAAAAGGTAAACGTTGACTTGGCATCGGGCCGGTAGGTGACCTTGTATTGCACATCCCAGTAATTTGGACGAATGGGAAGATCGATGAGTGAAAACAGCAATTGCAGGTAGCTCCGACGCACCGAAGCAAGGTAGGTCAGGCTACCGGAGTTGTTCAGCGGTCCTTCCAGTGTACCAGCCAGTTCGGTCCCGCTCAGGCGAATGTTACCCTGTGTTTTGTTTGGGTTACCTGTTTTCTGACGGAACTCAAATACACTGGAAAGGGCGTTGTCATATTTCGCATGAAAGGCGCTGCTGGAAAGTTTTACATCTTCTATAAACGATACGTTCAGAATTCCGGTGGGACCGCCGCCACTGCCCTGCGTAGCAAAGTGATTGATCACCGGTACTTCAATGCCATCGAGGTAAAAAACGTTTTCGCCAGGGCCGCCACCACGTACAATAATATCGTTGCGGTAGCCACCCACACTGCCCGAAGACCCACCCACACCGGGCAGGGAATTTACCACGCGGCTGATGTCGAAGTTGCCGCCGGGATTGGTCTTGATCTCTTCGGAGGTTAGTCGCTGCACACTCAGTGGTGTCGTCAGCGAAGTAGCCCTTGCTGTGCGCTGATTTGAGCGTATCACCACCGCATCAAGATCTGCCGACCGCGGCTGCAATTCAAAAGAAATCTCGTTTTCGTTTCCGGAGGTAACCGGAACATTAAAGCGGCTTTCGGTATCAAACCCAACAAACGTTACCGTGATGGTATAAGCGCCGGCCGGAATGCCGCTGATGCGGTATCGTCCCAAACTATCCGAAAGGGCCGAAAGCCCCGTTCCATCCACGACCACAGTAGCACCAGGAAGCGGTTGCCGGGTTACGGCATTTTGCACAAGACCGGTAACAGCACCTGTGTTTTGGCCCCTGGCGGAAAACAAAAGAAAAAAACAAACCAGTGAAAAAAGTATCCTTCCCATGAAAAATGAAATAAGCGTTTGCAAATACCATGCATGTCCCACCAAAACAATAAAGCAGAGAAATTGTTCAGTTGGTTATTGCAAAACAGCAGACAGTTTTCAACAAAACAGGGAGTTCTGTTTGAGGTGATAAATAAAAGATGGTGAGAATGTACGGATCGTGTCGATCCTTTTTTAAACCGGAAAGGGAATAAGTCTCCTGCCTTTTTGCACAAGTACAGCGACGCAAAAACTGGCGAAGAGCCTCAATTTTCAATATGGAAAAATGCAATGATTACTGCAGCGCCTTTGTTATCCCTTTTTCTACCAGTGGTGCCATCACCCGGTAACCGGCCAGGGTGGGATGTACACCGTCATAACCAAAATCTTCTTTCAGGCCGTTGCGCTCATCGGCCATGGCCGAAAAATAATCCACGTACACATGTTTGTTTTTTGCAGCATAGTCTTTCAACATCGCGTTCAGCCTGACTACTTTTTCAGCAGGCGCCAGCCCCGGCCGCCACGGAAAATCATAAGCAGGCAGCACCGAACAAAGTACCACCGCAATGTTGTTGGCCCCGGCCAGTTCGGCCATGGAGGCGATGTTGCCAAAGGTTTGTTCCAGCGTCATCGGGCCGGTGTTTTGCGCAATGTCGTTGATGCCGGCAAGGATGACCACTGCGGATGGTTTCAGGTCCAGTACATCGGGCCGAAAACGCACCAGCATTTGCGGCGTGGTTTGTCCGCTGATGCCGCGGTTGATATAAGGCCGGCCGGCAAAAAAAGCGCTGTCGGTCCGCTTCCAACCTTCGGTAATGGAATTGCCAATAAACACAACCCGTTTTTCTCCCGCTTTCAATGGCTGCAAGGTTTTGTTTTCAGTTTCGTAGCGTTTGAGGTTGGCCCAGTCAGTGTGAAAGCGTTCTTCTTCTGCTCTTCTTCTTTCTTCCTGTGCTGTGGAGGCCTGTTGTGCACATCCGGCAAAATTTAATCCCGTCATCAATACAAAAGCTATCGGTAAGGAACGAACGTAAATCTTATTTATCATGATAAGTTTTTCATTGCTGTGGAGAAAAATGTCGCTCCAAGATAACCATTTTCCTCCCGCCGAATGGCAACCGGTACTTAAAAGAGAGCGAGTGATTGAAGAAAAAAAGCAGCCATCTTATACCGGTGGAGAAAACAGGTACTGCAGTTTGGCTTTGAGGCCTTTGATCCCGGGCACGGCCTTGCCAATACGCACAAACTCGTGAAAGATGATGGCTGCGGGGTTATGCGTATGAATGTTGTGTGTGATGCCATAAACCACTGTTGCCCTTTCTTTGGCATAGGTGCCAAAAAGATGATCGTACAGCATGGTAATGCCGCCAAGATTTTTATCAATGTATTCCGGGTTGGAGCCATGATGCACCCGGTGATTGGAGGGTGTATTAAAGAGCCAGTCGAGTATGCCCAACTTGCCCACTTTTTCGGTGTGCACCAAAAAATTTTGCATGGCAGTAATGGATTCGATAAAAAGAATCATGGGCGGTGGAAAACCAATAAAGCAGAGCGGTGCCCAAAACAGGAAGCGGTAAAACAGGTGAATGAAATTGGTGCGCCAGCCGGTGGAAAGATTAAAATGCTCAGAGGAATGATGGGTGACATGCGCCGCCCAGAAAAGCCTTGTTTTGTGTCCCAGCCAATGATAGAACCAGTGAATAAAATCGCAGCACAAAAAACCGGCAATCCACAACCACCAGGTAGCCGATGGCTTAAAAAGTGATACGCTGTAAAGGGCTGAAAAAACGGTCAGTTCCACCCCCTTCATGACCATGCCAGTCAGCAGGATCAATCCACCCAGCAGGAGGTTTGATTTCATGTCCTGCACCACATCACGACCCGGACGCTCCAGCAGGATCACAACCGCTTCGATAAAAAAGGCTGCCATCAGTAAAATGGCGCCTGCCACATCAAACGAAAGCATACCTATTCTTTTATGTTTACGGATGAATCTTTTTCCTTTTGCAGAAACCGGATTGTTTTCCGGACACCTTCTTCCAGCTGGGTAATTTCATATCCCAATTCCTGTATAGCCTTTTCACTTGAAAATATATTGTTGCTGAAAAGCAGGTTTACAGACTTTACCGTAAAACGTATGTCCGTCCCCGCAACTATGTGTAGCAACCATTGGCCTCCAGCCCAGGCTTTCACCACCAGCTTTGGCACGTTCAGGATACGGCCTTTGCTACCAGCCAATGTTCTAATCGTGTTGAAAAAATGGAAGTAGCTCACATTGGGCCCGCCCAGGATGTAGCGTTCGCCACTCCTGCCTTTTTCCATAGCCAGCAGGTGACCGCTTACCACGTCATCGATATACGAAAAACAAAGCTGGTAAGTACCCGGTGCCGGCAAAACGGTTATACCTTTTTCCAAAAATGTGCGGATCAGCGCATTGGTTGTCAGCGAATGCGAGGTATGTCCCGGACCATACACTTTTCCCGGGCTTACCACCACCGTATCCAACAGCTTTCCGGCAGCATACAACACCAAGTCTTCCGCTTCTTTTTTTGATTGTTCGTAATCGGTAAAAAACGGCAATCTGCGCTGGTGAGTTTCGGTAAGTGGTATTGTTGCTGCGGGTCCCAAAACACCTACTGAACCGGTAAACACCAGCTTTTTTACACCCGATGCCGCCGCCGCTTCCACCACATTTTTGGTTCCTGTTACATTCACATCATAAAAATCCATGGGCCGGCGGGCCCAGGCGCCTACATGGGCAGCGGCATGATACACCTGTTCGCAACCTTTTGCGGCATGGAGCAGCGATGCTTTGTCCTGCACATCTCCGCGGTGCAAAACGATATTGCTATGTTGCACCACACTGCCTTTTGCCTTGGACCGCACAAGGGCATGCACGGTATGGCCCTCCAAAGCCAGGCGGTGTGCCAGTTTATGACCGATATAACCCGATGCGCCGGTGACGAGGATGTGCATAGAAATGGGTATTGAGAATATGTTTTTTTACAAGGGTCAGCTCATACCCCATCGTAAGAGCGAGGTGAATAAAAACAGCGGGCCACACGGCCTGCTGCCAGATACACAAAATGCAAAGCAGCGTTCCAAACGGTATGCAGAGCAGCCATTCCCGTTTGTCATTGACCAGGTGGAGCAGGGTATAGAATCCTGTATTCAGTACAACGGCCCATAGTGTTCCCAAAACTGCTATGCTCTCCTGCAAAAGGAGCCCACGAAACCAAACCTCATAGGCCGCTATAAACAGCAGGCGCAGAAAAAAATAGAGTCCTAGAAAAAGCGGCGTGGGTGATGCTACCCAGGCTTCGGAAGAAAATTTCTGCCCTTGCTTTTGCGCCAGCCTTGGTGCCAACCAAAGCGTTACCAGGAAAAGAAAAACACAAATCATCGTAGGCGCAGGACGGCCCGTTGAAATGTAGAAAAAAGAAAAAAGTAACCCTCCTGAAAAGCAGAACGGCAGCAGGCCAAATAAAAGCACGCCAGCCAGGTGCAGCCACAACAAAAGCGGAGAGGATACAAGGTGACTATTTGCGGTTGTGATGCGATTGGCGCCCCGCTTTTTTGCCAGGAGCAAAAGAGCAAAGAACAAAAAGTAGCTACCCGTGAAAAGAAGGATGGTTTGCAGTGGCATGGCTAAAACTTAATAGCAATCCGCAATCTGGAAGGGTAGTGTAGGCCGACGTTTGGTTGCGGGTCCGATTGACCAGCGCAGCGTTAAGGCTGGCATTTGTAATGATTGTCCCGGTGCTTTCCAGTAGCTCACTTCACTGATCTCTGCACGGGCTCTTTTCATGCGGGAGCCGCCTTGGATTAATTTGATTAAACCCACCAGTCCAAGACCTCCGCTTACAAGAAAAATGACCTCTTTATCAGACGGGCCAAAGTGCCAGCCTCCGGTTGATTCTTTTTCCGGCATTAATGCACCTACCAGCGTGCCTGCAAGCCCGGCCCCCAATAAGATGCCCCCTACCGTGGCGTTTCTTTTTCCTTTCTGATAAAGAACGGAGGATTGTAAAAGGCTGTCGGGTACGGGCTGCTGCGCCTTGCATGGTGCCGCCAGGCTAACCAGAAAAAGAAATAGTGCCGTAATGCGTTTCAGATTCTTCAGGAGTTTCCAGTACATGCTTGTTGATTTTTGGTAGTGTTTTATTACTGCTGCTAATTTGAAGACCTTATGTTCATCTTGCCAAGAATAAGTTTAGTAACAATGCCTGGTGCTGGTCGCAGGCTGTTGAATTGTACAAAGCCGCCAAGACTCAAACCAGCAAAACGCAGTATAGCCAAATGAAGGTCTGCCCGTACCACACCACCCACTGCGGAACTGCTTTCTATAGTGGTAGTATAATTGCTAGGTGTATACAGTATATTACCGGAAGATGACTGCCGCCGAAACGTCATTTTTTCACCCGTAACGAACGAGAGGCCACCTTCGGTTGTCAGCCAGAAACGTCTGCCCAAGTCAACAGCTTTTCCGCCTGTAATGCTGATCATTTTAAACGCTACTGCAGGCCAGGGTTCTGGAAAAAATAGGGCATAACCTTGCTTATAGTCATCAGGAAGATTTTTTGGGTCAGCTTCGCCGCTTTGATAATACAAGGCCGTGGTCCAGTTTTTCTTCCACACGACCTGGTAAGTGAAATCACTGCCATACCCATTTTTGTGTACCAGGACTCCACCCAGCCCGCCATACATTTTTTGAACGGCGGCAACACGCTCCTGTGAAAAAGCAGCCGCCGTTATGGTAACAAACAGCAGCAACATGGTATTTTTTTTCATAAAAATGATTTGAACAATGGAATAGTTTGGTTATCTCTCCTCTGACTGTATGCAGTTGCTGGATCGAATGCCACAATCAATACTCTTATTGTTTAGTAAAGGTGATATCTCCCGTACTTCCTCCCACATCTGCAGATACGCGAAAACGGGACTGCGTTAATTCAACAATGGTCACTCTTTCACCGGCAATTATTATTTCAGTTTCGTTGTTGACAAAATCCCAAGTTGTATTTTCCGTCTGCGGGTCCTTAGAATTACATTTGGTTGAACCTTCATCTAACACGAGTGTACCATCGCGTTTGAAAATAAAAAGGTCATCGCGATCGCAGGCATCGAAAGTAGCCAGTCCATCCGTATCGGCAGTTCCATCACCGTCAAGGTCATACGGTGGCGAAAGGGTATAAGATGTCATGCGCCACTGCCCACTCGTCAGCAAGTCTGTTTTAGAAGCTTGCTTATCCTCTTCTTTTTTGCAGGAAGAGATTAAAAGAAAGGCAGCGGCAAGGAGCGCTGTAAAGGTTTTGGTTTGCATAAATGTTATGTTTGGTGTGAGAATTAGTTGTTGCCGGGTTGAAAAAACAGAAATGCTTTTTCTGTATTCAAAACTATCTGCTGCCGGCAGCGGTATCTAATTGAAAATTGCCTTGCGTTTGCCCTTGTTTGCAATTTCTGCAACGGGGTTTACCATCTGTACACTTTCTGCGAGTGCACCGGCAATACATCATCATCCTCAATCATGTAAAACAATTGAACCGAAACGAGGGCATTCTTACCAAGGATAACGGCGATCCCATTCCTATTGCCAGGGCACAGAAAGAACGGCTGGTAGAACGCTATCGCTGGCTGTAAAAAACAAAATCACCGGCCCCATTGCTTTGCACATTGCGTAACTTTATTGGCATCACTTTATTCTTCCACACAAACTGTTGCCATGAGAAAGATTTTTCTGTTCCTTTTTGCCGCCTTCGCATTTTCGGCTTCGGCCCAAAAAACAAAAAAAGCAACCGACCGTTTTGCCGGGCTGGATGCCCAACTGGAAAAAGTGCGGCAGGACTGGAAGGCAGCCGGCTTTGCCGTAGCCGTTGTAGAGAAAGACCGCATTGTGTACAGCAAGGGCTTTGGCTACCGCAACTGGGAGCAGAAATTACCCGTAACACCCAATACGCTGTTTGCCATTGGGTCGGTCACCAAATCATTTACCTCATCGCTGATCGGGCTTTTGCAAAAAGAAGGCAAAGTGAATTACGACAAACCCGCACACGACTACCTTCCGGGTCTCTCCTTTTACAATAATGCACTCAATAACGATGTAACGCTCCGGCACATGATGAGTCACCAGACCGGCCTGCCGCGGCATGATTTCTCGTGGTACCTGTTCCCGACTCTTTCCCGCGACAGCATGCTGCAACGGGTACGCTACCAGGAGCCCACCGCCGGTGTGAGGGCCCGGTGGCAATACAACAATTTTATGTTTGCGGCGCAAGGCGTGATTGCCGAAAAACTGATGGGCAAATCCTGGGAAGAAGCAGTGAAATCTTCGCTGCTGCAACCGCTGGGCATGACACGCAGTAACTTTTCCATCGCTGATCTTGAAAAAAGCAACGACGCTTCCCTGGGGTATGGCCTGCGGGGCGACAGTGCAATTCGCAAACTGCCTTATCACCCCATTGATGCCATGGGCCCTGCTGGTAGCATCAACAGCAGTGTTACGGAAATGGCAGCCTGGCTGACTACCTGGATCAATGGTGGAAAGTACAATGGCAAAGAGGTGTTACCGCTGCCTTACGTTACAGAAGCCATGACACCGCAGGCCATCGTAGCACCGGGGCTTCCGAGTAAAGAAAAGCCGGACCTGCATTTTGCCACGTATGGTTTTGGCTGGATGATGTCGTCGTACCGCGGTCATTACCGCGTTGAGCATGGAGGCAATATTGACGGCTTTTCGGCATCAGCAGCCTTTTATCCTACCGACAGCATCGGCATTGTGGTGCTCACCAACCAGGACCGCTCGTCGGTGCCTTCTATTGTGCGGAACATCATCACCGATCGCCTCCTGAACCTCTCGCCTTATGACTGGAGCGGCGACATGAAAAAAGCGGCCGACAAGGCCAAGGCACAACAGAAAGAAGCGGCCAAAACCGCCGCTGCAAAAACGGCGTCATCCAAACCTACCCATTCCTACACTGATTTTGAAGGCACGTACCATCATCCCGGTTATGGCAACCTGCAGGTTTTTGTCAGCCATGACTCGCTCTACACCCGTTTTGCCAATAACGATGTGCTCTGGCTGAAACACAACAACTTTAATGTATTTGACCCCTACGCGGTAGACCCGGAGGCGGGAATTGATACAACAAACGGCAAACTGCCGATTCCCATTCAGTTCCGGCTGAATCTTGCCGGCGAGGTGGAAGGTTTTGCGGCACAGTTTGAAAGCGGGCTCGAACCGCTCCTTTTCAAAAAACAGCCAAAGACCATTGCCGTTGCCAGCGCTGATCTGAAAAAATACGAAGGCGATTACAACATGGGCGGCACCACCGTAAAGGTGTACACCAAAGCCGGCTCCACGCTTTATGTTTTTGTTCCCGGACAACCGGAGTATGAATTGGTACCGCAGGAGAAGAACAAGTTTGCCCTGAAAGTTATTGCCGGCTATTACGTACAGTTTAACATGAACGAGCAGGGAGAAGTAAAGGACATCACGTTTATTCAACCGAATGGAAATTTTACAGCGGTGCGGAAATCATAAAAGGATATAAATACAGTTGCGCCAGAGGCCTTTGCGTAGTGGCATGAACAGTAGCCTGGAATTAGATGAAACAGGTTTTGGTTACCGGCCTGCCGTATTAACTGCACAACAGAGGCAACCTTTTTCCGTCCCTTGCGTATGTAGAAGTACAGCTGTTCTCGTAAATGCGTTCGTCTGGGTTGGGTATTTTCAAAAACAGTACAACTGACCTGCACCATTTAGGAGATGGTTTATTAATAACAGAACCATTGGAAGATTTGTCCAACGTAATCAGGGGCTGTGTTGCCAACGATCAAAAGCAACAAAGAGCCTTTTATGAGCATTACTTCGGCTACTGCCTGAAGGTGGTCTTCCGTTATGTGTACCGCTACGAAACCGCCGTGGATATTGTCAATGACGGCTTTGTAAAAATCTTCCGCAGCTTCGACAAATTTGTAGCAACCGATAAGGCAAACCTGCAAATGATGCTCATGGGCTGGATGCGTACCATCATGATTCATGCAGCCATTGACCATCTGCGCAAAAACAGCTTTCTGCCGGAGATTGGTTCTTTATCGGAAGCGACCTGGGAGGTGGAGGACAAAACAGGTCCGGCCGACAAAACAATTCTGTACAAAGAACTGATCCTGCACATCAAAAAACTATCCCCTGCTTACCGGGCCGTTTTTAATCTGTACGTCATCGATGGCTTTTCGCACCAGGAGATTGCCGATGCGCTGGGCATTTCTGTGGGCACATCCAAATCCAACCTTTCCAAGGCAAGACTGATCTTGCAAAACATCATCAGGCAAAACGAACAAGGAATAAAGCATGCAGTATCCCAATAACGATATGGATGAACTGTTCCGGAAGGCCGCTGAAGCCTACCCGTTGAACACGGGTAGTGCCAACTGGGAGGCAGTTCAGGCAGCGCTTGCCGGCGAGGAGAAACAGGATCCAAGGCCAAAAGCAAACCTGCGCTGGCTGTTTGTGGTATTGCCCTTCCTGCTGCTTGGGCTGCATCTGAATAAAGCTATCGTTACGGGTCGAACCAGAATAACATCTCATGAAACGTTGCCGCAAAATACAGTGACATCAGCGGTTAAAGAGGCTCGCAGCAGTAAAAGATCTCATCCAGTGCCTGTCTCCACTTCGCCGGCTGATCGGGGATTGCACCAACAGTCGTCCCGCAAGGCTATGTTGCACCTACCTTCTTTCCGGCTCACAACTTCTCAACCCAATCAACAGCCCACAGCAAACAAATATGCAGACACGGAAGAAACAATGGTATTTACGCCACCGCTTGCGTCTGCATCTGTAACAACTGATGGATCACCTACAACAGAAAACTCTGCGTTGACTGACGTAAATGACAATGCTGCAATAATCCCTGCGGATGCACAGGCAGTAGCCAATAAACTTTTAACCGACACTACCAACCGAAAGTCGGCAGAAGAGGACAATTCTAACAAAACAAAAGCACCCCTTTCCAAAAAGCGGTTTTATGTGGGCATAATGGGTGGACCGGATATGAGCACAGTAAAATTTGAACGGTTCAGCAATGTTGGTTTTAATGCCGGCATCCTGGTTGGCTATTCACTAAACGATCGTTTGGCTGTGGAAGCCGGTGTGTTGACTTCGGAAAAGCATTATTACAGCGATGGTGCTCATTACAAAGCAGACGGGTATTATTCGCCATCCTATGCCAAGTTGATTGCCGTGGATGGCAGTTGCCGCATGATTGAAATTCCGGTAGCACTTCGCTATACTTTCAGCCGCAAAAAATCCCATACCTGGTTTGCTACCGCGGGTGCTTCCTCTTACATCATGCAGCGGGAAGATTATAACCTAGACTACCTCTATCCGTCCAGCGGCAACATCGCGACACACAAACATACCTATACAGAAAAAGACAAATACTGGCTGGCAGCACTGCAGCTATCGCTTGGCTATAGTACAAAACTGGGCACCTTGGGCAACCTCCGTATCGAACCGTATTACGCTTTGCCGCTAAGAGGCATGGGGCATGGAAGCCTGCCGGTGAGCAGTTTTGGCCTTCGGTTGGGTGCTACCTTTCCGCAGTTTTGAGAGGAGTGATAAGTGATGAATGATGTGTAAGGGAAAGAAGCTTTTGCAGAAAATCACAGGAGAGAAAATCAGTTCATTGCCGCTACATGTTACTCATCCGTATCAATGCAATTTCAAAAGATTCTCCGTGCTCCTTTCTCTTGTGAACATCCTGACCATTTTGTAGAGCTTTTGACTTTCTTTGCTTGGCATACAAGAGAAGTGAGAAAATGAAGAAGCTCCACTCCAATATGTTTGCTGCATCGTCTAATCCAGTCGCTTCTTTTTTAGTTGAAAGGTCCGGGAAATGTTGAACCCAAATTGAATATCGCCGTTGCCCCAGCGATTGATGGTTTCGGTAAGAAAAGCCCTTTCGTTCATGCCAATGGCATTGGTGAAATGCAATTGAAAAACATGCCCGCCGGTTTCAATGTCAAATCCAACACTGAGCGGGAAGTAGGTATCAAAGCTTTTTTCGGTGTTGAAAACGATATAGTGGTCAACGTTCAGCGACACACGGCGGGACAGGCGGATGCGGCCACCGGTACCCAGGGCGAAAGTCTTGTTATTGTCTTCGGCTGCCACCAGGTTGCGGTGCACCAGGGTGGGTGTGAATTGCAGGGTAAAAGCATCACTGAATTTTCTGCCAACGATCAGCTGTGCATAATACGCCATGCGGTTGCCAACGCTTTCATCTTCTTTGTGTCCCGACCAGGGAGCTGTTTGCACCATCATGCCGCCCACGGCCAATAGGGAAAGGGGAGAGCCGCCAAGTCCGGTAGCCTGCTGCACTGCCCTGAACTTTAAAAAACCATCTACTTCTTTACGATGGCTGCCACGGCCCACACCAATGGTCAGGTTTTTTGAAAGACCGTAATCAAGTCCCAAACGAATGGTGGCATCATCCAGACCAAAAAATTCACCAATGCCCTGGTTGATGTTTCCAAACCGGTGCAGGATGCGAAAGTCCAGCACTCCGGAGCCCAGCATTTCCATGCTGTGCGTCATGATCACCCTTGTTGACTTGAAGGCGGCCGTTACATACTCTTTTTGGGGCGTGCTGTCTTGCAACTCCGACAAAAGGTCCTGCGCCGCAAGGCGGCCGGAAGCCATACATAAAAAAAGAAAAGCAAAAGCGTTGTATCTCATTTACGTTTGTTTACTGCCGTTAGTTATTCAATGGATCTAGCTTTACCAGCACGGTTACGTTTACCGTGTTGCTGATCTTGTCTTTCATCAGGGAAGGAATGGTGATGCGGTAATCTGCCACCCTCACCGGGAAGGTTGCTTTGCCTTCAATCTTCCCACCCTGTACCTGCAGCGTGGCTGGCACCTCAATGTCGCGGGTTACACCATGCAGGCTCAGTTGGCCTTTGGCCCTTACTGCATAGGTACCATCTTTTGTATAATTCACCTCGCTGTTGTTAACGATACTGCCCCTGAATTCCGCTTTCGGGTATTTGTGCGATTCCACATAATTTTCATTGAAGTGCTCCTGCATCAGTGCTTTTTTAAAAGCAAAGCCTTTCATCAAAACAGCAAACTGTATCTGCCCCGTTTTAGCGTCCAGCACAGCGCTGGCGGTTTTGTTCACGGCTTCAATATCCTCCAGCGGCGCATGGGAATAAAAGCTGATCCGGCCCGTTTTGGTAAAGTACCGTCCCTGCGCCTGCACCGTAGCTGCCACGAAAAAACAAAGACTCATGATCCATACACATTTCTGCATGCATTCCTGTTTTAGGTTTTTTTCATTTCCAAAAGGCAGCGGTCCAGCTTTACATCGGTACCGAACAATTCTTCGGCAAGGACGCCGGTACATATCCCTTTTACTGTTACCTGTTTTCCTACAATATTGGTAGCAGGTAATTGATGCGTCGAATCCATGCTGCACTGCACCGAAGACATCCTGCCTTTTTCACCAAGCGAGATCACCACCGGGTTATCATCAGCCGATATGGCCGTTACATAACCTGTTACCCGTATAATACGATCGATATATTGCTGCTTACTTTTTTCGGCATTGGTTTCAAATGCGGCTATCAACTGCGGCACCGTAAAATCAGCAACCGGTTCTTCTCCCGACAGGTCATCGTGGGTGCGGAAATATTCCTTTACTCCGAACAGGCCGGCTGCGGCAGCAATGATCAAACCCGCAATGATGATTTTTCTCTTCATGCCAACGGTTTACTGCGGCATACCGGCATCAACCCATGCCTTTATTTTTGAAATATCACAGGCACTGATTTTACCCATGCCCTGCGGCATAGGCGAAAAGCCGCTCAGGTGGGCTACAGCGCCATACAATACAGAGTTGCCGCTACGGGTTTCGGCGGCCTTTGCTTTCACCTGCTCGTACGTCTGCAGGGAGAAAGGCGCTGTTGGCGTAGCGCCGTGGCATCCCAAACAGCCATTTGCTCCAATGATGGCAGAAACACCGGTCGTGTAGGTAATATTGGCGGTGGCGCAGTTGCCAGGATTGTTTCCACCCCCTGGATTGTCCTGCCTTGCTTTGTTGCTGCTGCATGCGGTGGCCAGGCAGGCAATGCCCGCCAAATAAAGGAACCGTATCATAATTGATCGTTTTAAATGAACAGATAAGGAATGTAATGGCCGGTTGCAGAACTGCATCCGTCCCGGTTGTAAGCGCTTGTTCTATTGAAAACGGGAATTACTAAAAAGGGTTGCCTGCGGAAAGCCAAGGACCTAAATTTTCTTTCCGGATGAACAATGATATAACCTACAATTTTAGAAGTGCTATCGTTGGCCGAACGGGCCCTCATCACCCCATTTGTAACCACTGTGTAACAGCGTATTCCTAATGCATGAAACAACATTTCCGGTTCCGGAGCGGGCCGGTTTTCAACCCGGTAACCTTGTCGCAATACCCCCTTCATTTGCCGGATTTGCACACCGACTTCCGGCAAAATCCACCGTAGGTTTGTACTATCTTTCAAACATCAAAAACAGCAGCTATGACCACTACTGAAACCACTCTCATCACTGTTGCCGCTACCATCCAGGCACCCGTGCAAAAAGTATGGACCCTTTGGACCGATCCCACACATATTGTCAACTGGAACTTTGCCGCCGACGATTGGCATTCTCCGAAAGCAGAAGCTGACCTGCAGGAGGGTGGCCGCTTCAACTACCGCATGGAAAGCAGGGATGGCAGTATGGGTTTTGACTTTAGCGGCACCTTCACCAAAGTAGAGGAAAACAAAGAGCTTTCTTTTACCATTGAGGATGGCCGTAAGGTGCAGGTCCTGTTTATCCCGTATGGCAACGAAACAACGGTAAAAGAAACTTTTGAAGCGGAAGGAACGCATCCGGTAGAAATGCAGCGGCAGGGCTGGCAGGCCATTATGCACAACTTTAAGCAGTATGCCGAAGCGCCAGGCACCCTCAACACCATGCATTTTCAAACCATTATTAAAGCGCCGGTTGACACCGTGTACAAAACCATGCTTGACCAGGAAACGTATCAGCAGTGGACGGCGGTTTTTAATCCCTCCTCCCGGTACGAAGGTTCGTGGGAAAAGGGTGCCAAACTCCTTTTTGTAGGTGAGGATAAAGACGGCAACAGCGGCGGCATGGTAAGCCGCATCAAAGAAAACATTCCGGCCCGTTTTGTTTCCATTGAGCATATCGGCATTTTAAAAGATGGTCAGGAAATTACCAGTGGTCCCGAAGTGGAAGCATGGGCGGGCTCGTTGGAGAATTACACCTTCACAGAAGAAGATGGACAAACCCTCGTGTCAGTAGATGTTGACACCAACAAAGAATTTCATGCTTACTTTTTTGAAACCTGGCCCAAAGCATTGGCCCGGCTGAAAGAACTCTGCGAAGCCTGATGCATTTCTTCATCTAACAACGTTTTTCCAATGAAACAGCAAATCTATCCCTGCCTTTGGTTCAATGGCAATGCTAAAGAAGCCGCTGCATTTTATTGCTCGGTGTTTGCCAACTGCACCATCACCAATGACACGCCATTGGTTGTCAGTTTTACCGCCTCCGGCCAGAAGTTCATGCTTCTGAATGGCGGACCTGAATTCAAACCCAACCCTTCGCTTTCTTTTTTTGTAGTGCATGAAACAGCGGAGGAAGTTGATGCTGCCTGGCGCAAACTGGCCGACGACGGCAAGATATTAATGCCGCTCGACGCCTATCCCTGGAGCAGCCGATACGGTTGGGTGCAGGACCGCTTTGGCTTTAGCTGGCAACTTTCGTTCGGTAAGCTGGAGGATGTAGGGCAGACGTTCACGCCTTCGCTTATGTTCACCGGTGACAATGCCGGCAAGGCAGAAGAAGCCATTCAGTTTTACACAACGGTGTTTACGCCTTCTTCGGTTACCGGTATTTTACGATACGGCCCAAATGAAGGTGATACCGAAGGCCGTGTAAAACATGCCCAGTTCAGCCTTGGGGGAAATGTATTTATGGTGATGGATAGTTCGCACCCCCACGGATTTAGCTTCAATGAAGCGGTATCCTTTGTAGTGGAATGCAAAGACCAGAAGGAGGTTGATTTTTTCTGGAACAGCCTGACAGAAGGGGGTACCGAAAGCAGGTGCGGCTGGCTTAAAGACCGCTACGGTGTATCGTGGCAAGTAGTGCCGGAAGTGCTGAAAACCTTGATGAACGACAGCAAAAAAGCGCCGCGGGTAATGGAAGCATTTTTTAAAATGAAAAAATTTGACATTGCTGCACTGGAATCGGCAGCGGCTGAAGCAGTATAAAAAAAGTTTTTATACTTGGCATTGCTAACCGGTATTGTAATTGAATCCCGGCTCGCTACTGATTATGCAGGATTTATGCATCAACCAGATACAAAAAAACTTATATGCAAAAGAGGGCTGTCCGGTGATGGCCCTTTTTTGTAAACAACATTTTTTATTGATTGCTTTCTTTCAATAATTAAACTGCCGGGTGTTCAATCCCAGCAAGGAGTAAAGAGGGCAACGACCGGAAAGCGCCGTAAAAATGAAAACGATAGCCACAGTGAGCAAGCCGGCGTTAGCACCCAGCGAATAGTCTTCCGTAAAAAACAGGATCCCCATTACAAAACCCAGTACCAGGCGAATAAACCGGTCCAGTACGGCCATGTTCTTTTTCATAAAAACAATTTTGTCCGAAACTACCGGCCGGCCCAAAAAAATATTATGATTTGCGTCAATGCAAATGGTGATAGAAAATCGAGTAGCTTTAATTGGAGCAACGGCTTCTCTTACAAAACCTCGCTTATGTTTACCACACTTGTCAAACTGCGCATCAAACGCCCCGCACAACCGGAACTGCAACGTACAGCCTACCGCATCGACAGCATTGATTTATTGCGTGGCCTGGTGATGGTTATCATGGCGCTGGACCACACCCGAGATTTTATTCACCAGGAAGCCATGACAGGCGATCCGCTGAATTTTGCTACTACCTCTCCCTGGCTCTTCCTTACCCGGTGGATCACCCATTTTTGTGCACCGGTATTTGTTTTCCTGGCCGGTACATCTGCCTTTTTTCAAAGCCGGCGCAAATCAAAAGGGGAACTTTGCAGCTTCCTGGTCAAGCGGGGGCTCTGGCTTATTCTGGCTGAAGTAACCATTGTCACCTTTGGTATTTCGTTCGATATTTCTTTCAGCATTTTCTTTCTGCAGGTAATCTGGGCCATTGGTATCAGCATGGTGCTCCTGGGACTGGCCATTTGGCTGCCGTTCAAAGCCATTCTTGCCATCGGCCTGCTGATTGTACTGGGTCATAATAGCCTGGATTATTATGAAGCGGGACTGAAAGAAAGACCAGGACTCCTTTATTCGCTGCTGCACACACAAAATTTTATTCCCATTACTGAAAATAAAGTGCTGGGCATCCTGTATCCCTTCCTGCCCTGGACGGGACTGATGTTTTTGGGTTATGGCTTTGGAAAGCTGTATACCCAATACGAAGGGGCGGAACGGAAAAAAAGATTGCTCTGGCTGGGAAGCGGCACCATCGCATTTTTTATCCTGCTCCGGGCTTTTAACGGCTATGGCGATCCTTCGCACTGGGCCGCACAAAAAAATTCGCTGTTCACTTTCTTTTCTTTTATCAATACCACCAAATACCCGCCATCACTGCTATATCTCTGCATGACCATCGGCCCGGCCATTATCTTCCTCGCCTTTGCCGAGAACATCCGCAATGGCTTTAGCAAGGCCATTACCGTTTTTGGCAGGGTGCCCTTCTTTTATTACATACTGCATTTTTACCTCATTCACCTGATAGCTGCCCTGCTTTCGTTTACCCGCGGGCACAGCTTTGCCGAAGGCGCAGCCGGTGTACCCGGCATGCCGTTCAAATTTATCTATCCCGGTGAGGGCTACTCCCTCCTCATCACCTACGTGGTTTGGATCAGCGTGGTGCTGGCACTCTATCCCGTTTGCCGGTGGTACAGTCGCTACAAGCAAACCCACAAACAGTGGTGGCTGAGCTATGTATAAGGTGGTGAGTGGTCAGTGGTGAATGGTAAGTAAAGTTGGGCCTGTCTGAAGACTTCAACATGCACTAACCAAAGAAAATAGAGTCTGTGCTAAAAAGCATCGCCACTCACTACTGACCACTCACCATTCACGATTTTCCCTTCTGTTCCGTATTTTTAAGCATGCGTGATGGTATATTTCTCTTCCTGTTCTTTTGCCTTTGTACCGTTTCAAAAGCCCAGGTAAAAGCCGATGTGCTGATCCGGGATGGCCGTATTCTTGATGGCACCGGCAACTCCTGGTTCCGGGGTGATGTGGCTGTAAAGGATGGCAAAATCCTGAAGATCGGCAACCTGCAAAACATGCCGGCGGCAAAAACCATTGATGCCAAAGGGCGGATTGTTGCTCCCGGCTTTATTGATGTGCATACGCATATTGAAGGCGACGAAGTCAAAAATCCCACAGCCGACAATTTTATTTACGACGGCGTGACCACGGTTGTTACCGGCAACTGCGGTTCATCGCAAACCGATATTGGCCGCTATTTCCGGCAGCTTGATTCCTTACGTGTGTCCGTTAACGTGGCTACGCTGGTGGGTCACAACAGTGTGCGCCGTGCCGTGATGGGCACTGCCAACCGCAAACCCACCGAAGACGAGCTAAAGCAAATGGAGGCTTTGGTGGAAAAAGCCATGCTGGACGGCGCCGTGGGCCTGAGCACAGGACTCATTTATATCCCGGGAACCTATTCCACTACTGATGAAGTGCTGCGCCTGGCAAAAGCCGCCTCCCGGCACAACGGTGTGTATGCCACGCATATGCGGGATGAAGGCGACAAAATAACCGATGCGATCAACGAAGCCCTGCACATTGGCCGGGAGGCCGGCATGCCGGTAGAGATCTCGCATTTTAAATTAAGCGGGCAGCAAAACTGGGGACGCAGCTCGGAAACAATCCCCATGATCATCAAAGCCAGAAGTGAAGGGCTGGACGTAACCATCGACCAGTATCCCTACACGGCCAGCAGCACCAACCTGGGCACCCTGCTGCCCGATGAAATTCTTGCCGACGAACAGGATTCCATCCGTGCACGGCTGGCAAGACCGGAGGTACGCAAATATGTTTCCGACTATATGCTGCAGCGGCTGAAGCGGCGAAAGCTCAAACATTTCAGCTATCCCGTGGTGGCTTATTACCGCGCCGATACTACCATGAATGGGAAAAGCATTGAAGAAGTAAACCGGCTGATGGGCCGCAGGCACAAGGCAAAAGAAGAAGCCGAAACGGTGATGGACATGATGATGAAAGGTGGCGCTTCGATGGTGTTTCATGGCATGGGTGATGCGGATGTAAAGCGCATCATGCAATATCCCTTTAACATGTTTGCGTCCGATGCTTCCATCCGGGTGTTTAACCAGGGTGCACCGCACCCCAGGGGATATGGCACCAATGCCCGTGTGTTGGGTAAGTACGTACGGGAAGAAGGCGTGATTCCGCTGGAAGAAGCCGTGCGCCGCATGACTTCCCTGCCGGCGCAAAAGTTTGGGTTGAAAGACCGCGGCCTCTTGCGGGAAGGAATGGCTGCCGACGTGGTGGTGTTTGATGAGGCCGAAGTGGCTGATCTCTCTACCTACGAAAAGCCGCATGCTTATTCCAAGGGCTTTCATTATGTACTGGTGAATGGTGCGTTGATCGTTGAGGATGGAAAGCACACGGGTGTACGTAGCGGAGCGATGCTCACCAACATAAACACTGTAAAAGGCTTCTGAAAAAAAGCCTGGCTGGCTTTGCTCACCTCCCAGACTTGTTATGCAAACGATACTACATCACCTGTTTTAATATTTCGCGGTGGCCCTTTTCCACCAGGGGGGTAAAGCGGTCGTACCAGCCTTTCCAGTCTGCTCCCTGCAGTTCACGGGTAAGGGAGGTTTCGTAGTCCTCCAGGCTTTGGTGACCTTCTTCAAAAATGAGGCGGTAGCTGTCGCCGGTAAAGTCCGTGTACATCCGGGTCGACTGGTTTTCAGGCAGCATACCTTTTTCCACGGCTTCGTCTACCAGTTTTTTAGCCGCCCGGTACTGGCCAAACTTCAGGTAAAAAATATCCCGGACCAGGTAAGTGGTCTTTACTTTAAACGCTGCCTGTTTGCAGCCAAGCTGCCGCAGGATCACATCATTCATCATGAAGATGTGCGCTTCCTGTATCAGGCCATTCTTCAACCGGTAGGTAACGCAAACGGGCAAGTTGATCTCCTTGCCGGTAGCCGGAATGCCCATAAATTCTCCTGTGTGATTTCCGCGAATCATACCTTCTACCATGGCGGTGTCTTCGGAGATGTAATGGTTGGTCGTTTCGGCACGGGCATCAAAGGCCACCCGGTAAAAATAGTGCAGCATGGCGCCAATCTCAGCACGGCCGCGGTAGGTTTCGCCGGTTCCCATGTTGCGAAACACGCCGTCTTCGGCTATGTACTTTACGTCATGGGTAGCAAAATAATCGAGCATGTTTTTTTCAGCAAGCTGTAAGGCTTCGCTTTTTAGCAGCAATTCTTCCATACAAAAAATTTAGAGGTGAATGAATCGTCTTCAGGCACGGGGGAATCGCTCAGGGGATACAGAAGCAGGAACTGTCTTTTAAAGGTAAACAATCCAACAAGGCATCCATACAGAAAATGATTCAATTGTTCCTGAGCGGTGAACAATTGGCAAGAGGGGTGAAAGAATTGTGAAGGGTGGATTTGAGGTTTGAGGTTTTGGGTTGGTGCAACTCATGAGAGAGCAAGAGCATAAAAAAAGGCAGATCATCATTAAGACGATCTGCCGGGAATCAATCATGAACACCAGCCTTGTACGAAGTATTTCTGATTGGTGTTTGTAAAGCTTAATTCTTGTTGCGGGCCCGGAGGGCATCTTCGCTTACCCAAATGCGTTTACCACGACCGTTCACCCAGTAATACCGGTTATCACCTGTTATATAAATGGTTTGTCCTTCGGGACCAATCCATACGTCGGACTTTTTATCAGCTACACCAGCCTTGCCTTTCGAAGCCAATTCAGCCGTTTTATGACCCGCAGCTTTTGCCCCTTTTTTGGTTCCTTTCCAGGCTTTTTTAGCGCCTTTTTCTACTTTGTTGTCCTGTGCAAAAGCTGGGGCTGAAAGTCCCAACAGGGCGATTATAGCGATTCCAAAAATTTTTTTCATGGTTATTTGTTTTTAAAGGTTGAGGAATCTGTTTTCCAGACTGGTTAAAACGAAAACAATGCCAAGAGGTGAGTGGTCAGTGGTGAATGGTGAGTGATGGTAGCTCTCTTTAAAAAAACGGAAACGTTTAACATTTGATAAAACGGCTTTCCGATTTACTGCCTGTTACTGTTGCGATAGGCTTTCAGCTTTTCGCCGAGGTAGTCGATCAGTTCTTCGCGGTGCGGATGGCTTCGCAGCCATTCGTAAGACGGCGTGTGCTGTCGTAGGAAGGAAAGCAGGGCTTCCCCTTTCAACCCGGTATAAAAAGAAACCATCTGCGGCGAAAACCGAAACCGGACATAGGCTTCCCGTTCCCGGGCGGTTAACACCTCTTCTGCCTTGCTGCCGTCGTTATATTTTCTTTTAAAGAGACGATCAAGGTTAAACGTAAGACCAAAGGTTTGTTTGTGTTTCGATTTATCGATTGCCGATAACTGGTGGCCACGGGCTTCTTCAAATTCCCGCCGCCGCTCCAGGCTATCCTGCTGGTACTTCTGGTAACCGGTTTCGATGGTGACCGTTTGCAGCACATTTACCGGAGAAAGAAAAATGGTGATGGTGTCCTGGAAAAGCAAGGAATAGCGAAGTGTATCATAATGATAGCCCCTTGCCAGTGCATACAACAGGTCGTTAGGAGAAACTTGCATGCGAAAAAAGCCATGACCGTCGGTGCTTACTTTTTGTGCTTTTGTACTGTTGGAAAGGGTCGCACCAAATACCGGCAAATGGGTAAGACTATCCTTTACAAAACCATTGAGGGTTATGGTTTGCGCCATAGTTCCGGTTGCCATAAAGACAAAGCAGGCCAGGACCAGCAGTAACTTCTGCATTCTATACCGTTGTGTATGTAAGGTAGGGCAAGGAGCAGAAAGAAATTGTTAAACAGTGGTGTTATCCTGCGAAGGAAAAATCATCCATGCTATAAAAGAGATAAAAAAACGGTAAGGCATACACGAAAAAACTGTTGTTACGGGTAATCAAAAGTAAACCTGCGGCATCATATTGGGAAGATGGCTGGTGATTGTTGGTTTTAGGGGTACAGACAGGAATGCCGCATGTTTGTGGCAACAATATGCTGCTAATAAAAGCTAGACTCTATATACAAGAAGGAATCACCCCGGCGACAAAGCCAGGATTGTTTCTTAAAAAATCCAATCTTGTCATTTAGCTCCGATAAACAGTCTCTACTCCTCCGACCCTTCTACCCTGAAGGAAACCTTGCAGTTAACGCCAAACGTAGTCACCTTACCATCTTTCACATGTGCCTTGATCTCCTTGACATAAACCGAATCGATGTTGCGGACGGTTTTCGATACTTCTGCTACCGCATTGTGCACGGCATCTTCAATGCTTTTGTCGGATGCAGAGATAACTTCGATCACTTTTACAAGTTTCATATCGCTGTATTTAAAGGTGAAAAATGCTTTGGGAAAGGGCAAGCAGGAAAGTTCGTTCAGGCTGGTGCCTAAAGATGTGTTTTACCGCGCAAACCTTTGATAAGGTCCAGCAGGCTGCCATTGGTTCTCTGCTGTTGCTGGGCGCCACCGGCCAGTTCTTTGATGATATCCAGCATGCTGCCGCCACTTTGCTGCGATCCGTCGCCGCTGATCTGCGATAGCAGGTCGCCAAGGCCACCGCCACCTTGTGCACCAGTTAGCTCGTCTTTTTTGCCGGTGATGGAAGCAATCAGCTTTTCCAGCGAAATGGCCGACTCGTTCGGGTCGTTGGCCTTACCAATGAGGCTACCCAAAACACCGGGAATCAGGCTGCCCGATAATTGATTGGCCTGGGCCGGATCCATGTTGAATTTGTTCATCAGCTTTCCGGCAAAGTGGCCCATCATCATGGCAACAATGGGATTGCCCAGTAGACTTCTTTTATCGGTGCTGCTGCCGAACAGTCCCAGCAGGCTTTGCACGCCGCCTCCCGCTACAATGTTTCGCAGGCCGGACGCAACAGTATTGGTGGCTTCTGCTACCACTTCTTCATTTTGTGCGTCGGGCACGGCAGGATTTTGAATAACGGTTTCAGTTGCTGACCCTTTTACCAGCTCAAAGATTTCCTTTAACATGGTCGATTAGTTTTGTATGATTGTTCCTGTTGAATTTAAAATAAAATCGTGAGAACACAAGCAAACATTTTCCCGGTTGTGGGTTGGGGTTACATGGCGTAAATTCTGTACAGGAAAGTTTTCCCAACAGCTTTCGGGAAGATATTTTCACCGTTCACAACAGGCTGGTTTCTGTCGGTGCAACAACCCGTAGCTTTGCCTCCTTAAACCCTTACCATGAACCCAGCAAAAATTGCACTTGTCACCGGTGGCAGCCGTGGTCTTGGCAAAGACATGGCCCTCAGCCTGGCCCGCAAAGGACTCGACGTTGTTATTACCTATCGTAGCAAAGAAGCCGAAGCGGCAGCCGTTGTCAGGGAAATCGAAAGCCTCGGCCAAAAAGCTTTTGCCCTGCACCTGGACATGGCCGCGTTTTCCTCACTGGATGCTTTTGTAAAAGGCCTTTGCATCGAACTGAAAACACTTTGGCAGGCTAGCGGTATCGATTACCTGATAAATAATGCCGGCATGGGCGCTACCATTCCGTTTGAGCAGGCAACCGAAGCGCATTTCGATGAATTTATGAACGTGCATTTCAAAAGTGTTTATTTCCTCACCCAAAAATTACTGCCTTATCTTAATGAAGGCGGGGGCATTGTAAACATTTCTACGGGGACAACCCGCTTTGTCAATCCGGGCTATTCAGTGTATGCCTCCATGAAAGGCGCTATCGAAGTGCTGACCCGGTATTGGGCCAAGGAATTGGGCCCGAAAGGCATCCGTGCCAACGTGGTAGCACCCGGTCCTATTGAAACGGATTTCAACAACGCTGCCATCCGCACCAATCCCCAACGCAAAGAGATGCTGGCATCGGTAACACCACTGGGACGTGTGGGCACAGCCGAAGACATTGGTGGCGTGGTGGCCTTTCTTTGCACGGACGAAGCCAGGTGGGTAAACGGGCAACGGATTGAAGTGAGCGGCGGAATTAATCTGTAAAGGATAAAGGAAAGTCGAAGAAAACAGCGGGCCCGGTGATAATTAATCAGGACCAGTTTTAAAAGTCAAAAACTTTCGGGAAAGAGAAAAGGCTGGGGATTGTGTGCTAGCCTTTTCCTGATCTTGGGGCCGAGTAAAATTTTTATTACAGCCTGCGGATAAAAGTGCCGACAAGCGCTGACAGTGCCGCAAATACTGCTGTGCCGATAAGGGCAAGACTTTTTTCTTTGTTTTTCATACTATTATTCCTGCAAGTTTCATTCCCGTTCCCAATTGCTGGCTGTCCAGCCACAATTCACGAACCTCATAATCTTTCTCCACACCATTTGCAAAACACGGCATCAGCATCATGCCCTTCGCGGCCACAGGAGGGGCAAACGTCGGGGTGATGACCTTTTTCACGGGCCTTCATCACCATCTCGGTGGTAACAATCCCAGTAGGTACGGCAATAATGCCATAACCGATGATCATAATCAGGGATGCAATGAATTTTCCCAGCGAAGTAACTGGTGTAATATCGCCATAACCCACCGTTGTAATGGTAACGATAGACCAGTAAATGCTTTCGGGTATGCTGCGAAAACCACTTTCGCCGTCGGGCCCACCTTCTACCAGGTACATGATAGAGCCCAAAATGACTACCAGCGTCACCACAATGAGCATAAAAATGAAGATCTTCTTCAGACTGCCCCGCACAGCCGAACCGAGAAAAGCCATTTCGGACAAAAAATGTGTGAGCTTGAAAATGCGAAACACCCGAAGCAGGCGCAGGGCCCGCAAAACCAACAGCGACTGCGCTCCTGTAAAGAAAATACTGAGATAAGTGGGAATAATGGCCAGTAAATCGATAATACCCAACGAGGATGTAACATAATGCATGGGCTTTTTCAGGCAAAGCAGCCGCAGGATGTATTCAATGCTGAACAATATGGTGAAGGTCCATTCAAGGGCATAAAACAGGTTTCCATACGCCTGGTGAAGTTCGGCTACGCTATCCAGCATTACTACAGCAATGCTGGCAAGGATGGCAACCAGCAACAGTATGTCAAACAACTTACCCGCCGGCGTATTACTTTCGTAAATCACCTCGTGAAGTTTTTCCTGCCATGTTTCTTTTTTACCCTGCTTCATAGAAACGCATTTAGCTTCAGCAATTGCTATACCCGGCCGTGCGGCAGGCCAGTTTTGCCTTTCACTATGATTTTACCAGCAAGCGGTTTCGGTTTACATCTTACTCCGGAAGTCTGTTTCCAGAATATACCCAGCCACATCAAAAATAGTTTTCCTTTTGGGGGCACAGGAAGAATTTGAAAATTGAGAACTTTACCGAATGAAATTCCTGAACGTGTATTGCGAAAACCGCAAAGCAGAAGTGTATCTAAGTCTTGATAAAATTGTATTGGTGCAAAAGCTTGCAGAAGGAAGCAGCCTGCTTGAACTGGAAGGGGGCAAGAGCGAAGCCGTGAAAGTGGCGATGGCAGCAGAAGACCTGGTCAAAAAGATCAATGGGGAGGATAAGGTGACCATTGGCTTCCGGGCGGGAAGATGACTATCCCTATCTATCATCAAACCAGCATCAGTGCCAAGTTAATACTGCATAAGCTTTTGCACTGTTTCGTCTAGCCGGCTTTTTGCCAGAAAGGCTTTTTCCAATTTCATATTAAAGGGTACCGGTGTATCGAGCGAGGCGCACCGCATCACCGGCGCATCAAGGGATTCAAAACAGTTTTCCGCGATCCAGGCAGCAATCTCACCGCCAATGCCACCGATCATCGTGTCTTCGTGCAGCAACAACACTTTGCCAGTTCGCTTAACCGATGCCGCAATGGCTTCGTAATCGAGTGGCAACAAGGTGCGCAGGTCCAGGATATCAAATGAAACGTCTTTGTTGGCGGCCGCGTAATCGGTAGCCCAATGCACACCGGCGCCGTATGTAATGATGGATATGTCTTCGCCCTGCTGTACGCTTCTGGCTTTTCCTATTTCCACTTCATAATAGTCTTGCGGCACACTGCCGCTGACACTGCGGTAAAGGGCTTTGTGCTCGAAATACATCACCGGGTTGGGATCGTTGATGGCAGCAATCAGCAAACCTTTTGCATCATAAGGCGTGGAAGGATACACCACTTTTAATCCCGGTGTGTGCACAAACCAGGCTTCGTTGCTCTGGCTGTGAAAAGGCCCTGCTCCCACACCGGCACCGGTGGGCATGCGTATCACCACATCAGAGGCCTGTCCCCACCGATAATGGATCTTGGCCAGGTTGTTTACAATCTGGTTAAACCCTACCGTTACAAAATCGGCAAACTGCATTTCCATCATACTTTTAAAACCTTCCAGCGAAAGTCCCAGTGCCGCACCCACTATGGCACTTTCGCAAAGCGGCGTGTTACGAACCCTTGCCTTACCAAAGGCTTCCACAAAGCCTTCGGTAATCTTAAAGGCGCCGCCGTATTCGGCAATGTCCTGTCCCATCAAGATCAGATTATGGTGCTGCTGCATAGATTGGTAGAGGCCTTCTTTGATGGCATCGATGAAGCGTAGTTCCCGAGCCTCCCCGCCCCCCCACCCCCCAAGGGGGGATTGGCCCGGCTGCGCAGGCCCGCTTTGCAGCAAGGTTAAAGTATTTTCAGACTCTCCGGCAGGCAAGGGCTGTGTGTTGGACAATCTCCCCTTGGGGGGTGGGGGGGCATAAACATCCCTCAATTCGTTTTCGATATTGACAACAACCGGTTTGCTATCAAAGCCAATGCGTAATTCATCTTCAATCTGCTGACGCATGTCACCTCTTGTAGTGGCAATGGCTTCTTCGGTAAGAACGCCTTCCGCCAGCAACCATTCCTCGTAGTTTTTGATGGGATCTTTTACCTGCCAGGCTTCAAACAATTCCTTGGGAACATACTTTGTACCGCTTGCCTCTTCATGTCCGCGCATGCGGAAAGTGAGGCACTCGATAAGATACGGTTTTTGGTTGCGGATGCAATAGTCCCGCACCCCTTTCACGGTGTCGTACACCTGTAAGATATTGTTGCCGTCAATGATGATGGATTCCATGCCGTAACCTTTGGCTCTTTCCGCCAAACTTTCGCAACGGTACTGCTCACTCACTGGCGTACTTAAGCCGTACCCGTTATTTTCAATAAGAAAGATTACGGGCAGGTCCCACACGGCAGCGGTATTCAGCGCTTCGTGAAAATCACCCTCCGAAGTACCGCCATCGCCGGTAAAGGCCATGGACACTTTTTTCTGCTCTTTTAATTTATAGGCCAGGGCCACCCCATCAGCAATGGCCAGTTGCGGACCCAGGTGAGAGATCATGCCGCAGATATGGTGTTCTTTCGAGCCAAAATGAAAACTTCGTTCACGGCCCTTGCTGTAACCATCCTGTGCGCCCTGCCATTGTTTGAACAATTTGTGCAGGGGCATTTGACGGGAAGTGAATACACCCAGGTTGCGGTGCAGGGGCATGATCCATTCGTCGGGTTGCATGGCCATTGTAGCGCCTACGGCAATGGCTTCTTGTCCAATGCCGCTGAACCATTTGGAGATGCGTCCCTGCCGCAGGAGCACCAGCATTTTTTCTTCGATCAGCCGGGGCCAAAGAAGGTTTTGGTAAAGCGAAAGCAAGGTGTCGTCATCCAGGTTGTTTCTGCGAAAATCCATGGGTAAAAATTAAAGCGAAAGTAACAAGGCCGTGGGGTTTTACCCGAAGCTACTCTTAAGAATGTATGTACGATTAGTTTTCTTTCAGCACCCTGAGCACTTCTTCGTTGGAGAGTTCCTTATCGTTGGTAATGATGAATACAGCCCTGCTGCCGATCTGCTCACAAAGGTCGCGGAGAATGCGCTTTTCAACTTCGGACAAAACTTCTTCATACACCTCCATTTGCTGCACCATTGTTTTTAACGACCGGCGGGAAAGACGCAGTTCTTTAACCATTTCACGACCCAGTTTTTCAGCAATGCCAAAATTATTACCACAAGGTGGCTATTGGAAAAAGGCTCGGGTGCTGTGCGGTGTACCGTTTCGCCGGTTAATAGATTGGTAATGGAGATGGCGTTGGGATAAACCTTTACATATAACGGCACAGGACGAAAGATTGCAAGCATTCAAAAATGATTTGTGAGAGGAATGATGATTTAGTCTTTGTCGCCAACAATGGCATTAATAAGCCCGCTAACCCCGGATACAATAAAGCTGAAGAGCAGGGCTGTTAGCAAGCCATCGACTTCAAAGCCATCGATAAGATAATCGGTCAGTTTTACAATGATGATGTTGATGACCAGCAAAAACAATCCCAGCGTAACAATGGTAATGGGGATAGTAAGCAAGACAAGGATAGGACGTATGATAGCGTTTAACAGGGCAAATACAAGGGCAACGATAATAGCCGTCCCCGCTGAATCAATCGTTACGCCAGAGAGGATCCATGACGCCACATAAGCGGCAATGGCAGTGGCCAGAAGTTTCAAAATAAAACCCATAAAAAAACGTTTGTGGTTTGTCGTTTGAAGGTAGCAGTTTGCGCCTTCCTTAAACTGGTTTTGTCTGTCGTTTCTTGCTGATTATTCCCGGTCATCCTTCCATACCCCTTTTACCCGTTCCGCTTTGTCCTTAAAACCGGTGCATTTCTCGTCGCCCCGGCCGGTATAGCCACCGCTGGGGGCACAAATGTAGTGGCAATCGGTGTCCCAAAGTTCGTTGTACTGGTCGCAGCAAGGGCTGCTGAACAGGTACACGGTGCGACCCTCGTACCGGTATTCGGTCACTGTAGCGGGTGGGTTCCATCGGGGTTCTTTTTTTATAGCTTCTATCCTTGCCTGCACACAGGAAGGAAGACTTTTCCCAACCATTTTTCTGCAGGTTTGCGGCAGCAGGGCAACAAAGAAGAATGTGATGAATAGCAATGGATTCATAAAACCGGGTGTCGGGCCTTTATCTTTGCAAAGCAAAAACAATAATTTGGAGAAAAGCAATTTTGTTGACCAGATCCGTGTGTACTGCCGGAGTGGGCATGGTGGGGCAGGTATCAAACATTTTCGCAGAGATAAATTAACCGCGTTGGGCGGGCCCGATGGCGGCGACGGTGGCCGGGGGGGACATATTATATTACGGGGCAACCGCAACCTGTGGACCCTGTTGCACCTGCGCTATCATAAAAATGTGCTGGCGGAGGACGGCGACAAAGGTCGCGACAACAACCAGACAGGCCGCAACGGCAAAGACATTGTGCTGGAAGTACCGTTGGGAACCATTGCTCGCGATGAGGAAACCGGCGAAAAAGAAGCGGAAATTTTACACGACGGCCAAGAGATTGTCTGGCTGCCGGGCGGAAAAGGTGGTTTGGGCAATACCAATTTTAAAACGCCAACCAACCAAGCTCCCGAATATTCACAACCCGGACTACCGGGCCTGGAAGGCTGGAAAGTACTGGAGCTGAAAGTACTGGCTGATGTGGGCCTGGTGGGCTTTCCCAATGCTGGTAAATCCACCTTGCTTTCGGTGATGACAGCCGCCAAACCTAAAATTGCTGATTATGCTTTTACCACCATCACCCCTAACCTGGGCATGGTGGAATACCGCGATGGCCGCAGCTTTTGCATGGCCGATCTGCCAGGGATTATTGAAGGCGCTGCCGAAGGCCGGGGACTGGGACACCGCTTTCTGCGCCATATTGAACGCAACTCGGTTTTGCTCTTTCTTATTCCAGCCGATAGCAAAGACCACCGCAAAGAATACGATATCCTGGTAAATGAACTGGAGGAATACAATCCGGAACTGATGCACAAACAATTCATTATTGCCATTTCCAAAAGTGATATGCTGGATGAAGAACTGACCGAGGCCATTGAAAAAGAACTGCCCCAAAATATTCCGCACCTCTTCATTTCATCCATGACAAATAAAAACATCCAGCAACTGAAAGACCTGTTGTGGAAAACATTAAACACACCCATTACTAACGCTTAAGCCTATCCTTTATGGAAACCCTCTTTCGCCTTTTCATGTATATTTTTCCATACGCCGTTTCGCTTGCGCTCTATATCTGGATTTTTCGCAAAGCGCTAAAGGTGCCGCACAAAGGATTCCGGATAGCCGCTGTTGTTATTGTGGCTGCCGGTTTATTGTACACGCTTTACGAGATTGCCACTACCATCTCAAAAGCACTGACCGATGACAATTTTCATTTTGTAGTGCTGATCGTTACCATTGTTGTGCTGTTTTTTGCTTCTGTGGCCATGGCATTTGGCGAACCGGATTCGTGAGTGGTGAGTGGTCAGTTGTGAGTCGATCTGCTCCTGTCTTACCATTCACCACTCACTATTTTTGCCGTAATTGCAGTTTCATAAAACCAACCCATGCAAGGAACATCCATTCAGTCCATTGAACTCTATAAGCTTTTTATTCCGCTGAAAGAACCCTTTGTGATTTCACTGGGTCCGATTCACAACGTTCAAAACCTGGTGGTGATTCTGCGCACGGCCGATGGCTGTGCCGGTTATGGCGAGTGCAGTCCGTACATGACCATAAACGGCGAAAGCATTGACACATGCTTTGTGGTAGGACAATATTTTGCCCAGGTATTGAGGGGAAAGGATGCGCTGGACATTCCCGGTTGTATTGATGCCATGGACAAAACCATTTATGGCAACAGCAGCATTAAAAGTGCTTTTGACATGGCGCTTTACGACATTGCTGCGCAGCATGCAGGCGTACCCCTGTATAAACTTTTGGGAGGAGAAAAGACCAAAGTATTGGAAACCGATATGACCGTGAGCATTGGTGATCCGCAGAAAATGAAGTCCGATGCGGTGCGGTTCAAATCCGAAGGGTTTCCTGCTATAAAAGTAAAACTGGGCGGCAGCCTTGAAGAAGATGTGGAACGAATCAGGGCCATTCGCGAAGGCATTGGTGCGGATGTACCCTTGCGGATCGACGCCAACCAGGGTTGGGGTACGGCGGATAATGCCATCGCTGTGTTGCAGGCCCTGGCACCGTTCAACATCGAGCATTGCGAAGAGCCCATTTCACGCTACCGCTTTATGGAGTTACGGAAAGTTTCCGAAGCATCCCCTATTCCTATTATGGCCGATGAAAGCTGCGGTGATCATTGGGATGCGGAGCGGCTGATTGGGATGAAGGCCTGCCAGATGTTTAATATTAAGCTGGGAAAATCGGGTGGTTTTTACAAGGGAAAAAAGATTGCAGAACTGGGCGCAGCAGCCGGCCTGCACATGCAGGTAGGCGGCTTTATGGAATCACGACTGGGCATGACTGCGGCTGCCCATCTGGCCCTGAGCAATGATCATATTCACCACTGCGATTTTGATACACCGTTGATGTACACCGAAGACCCGGTAATTGGCGGTATCCGCTATTTAGAAAACGGTGTGATTGACGTACCGGAAGTTCCCGGCTTGGGGGCGGTGATTGATGAAAGTTTTTTGAGTGAAGCGAATGGCTGGAAAAGCCCCCTGTCCCCCGGTGGGGGAACTTAGGTCCATGTTTCCTTTAATCATCTATCATTTCCTACTGCAAAATGTTTTTTTCTGCTGAATAGGATTACCGAACGCAAAAGTGTGCGACGCAACGGAAGATGAATAGTAGTACCTCTGTTTACTACATAAAAAGAAAAATGCCTGTTTCAACAACAGGCATTTTTTTATTAAAAAGAAAGTTATTGCTTAATGATTGACCGAAAAAGAAAAGTGAAATTGACCTAAGTTTCCCCACTGGGGGACAGGGGGCCGAAAAAAAGAAAGGGGCCCCGAACCAAGGCCCCTTTTACAAGCCACCATCCTCTTCCACCTAAGAGGTCGTTTATACTAAGTTTGTAAGATTAAGGGTGAAGCATTATCGCATTCGTATTGGATTGAAACAAACCTCATACCAAACAGATTTTCAGCGGAAAAATGAACGTGCACAATCATCTTTCCCCAAAAAATTGTTGAAGAATAACAACACTTGCAGTTGTGTAAAGAAAATTTTTACCCAATTCCCCAACTTTAAACAAATAATACAATTGAAAGTGATCTAGGAGCAAAGAATTCGCAGTCCTTTCTGCCGCTACCTTTGCGCCCCATGATCGTTGCTGTCAACACCCGTTTTTTGCTGGATGACCAACTGGAAGGCTATGGCTATTTCAGCAAAGAAGTACTGCGGCGAATAACCGAGCAACATCCCGAACACCAGTTTCATTTTTTCTTTGACAGGCCTTTTCAGCAGGCCTATCTTTTTGCTCCCAACGTAACCGGTCATGTGCTTTCGCCACCGGCACGGCATCCCCTGTTGTGGAAGTACTGGTTTGACGTTGCGGTTACCCGTCGTTTGCAAAAGATCAAAGCCGATGTGTTTTTCTCTCCCGATGGCCAGTGCTCACTAACGACCCGGGTGCCCCAGTACGTGGTAGTGCACGATCTGGGCTTTTTACACTACCCGGAAGGTTACCAGAAATCGCACCTGGCGTATTACAAACACTATACGCCGAAATTCATCCGTAAAGCCAGCGCTGTTGCCACCGTTTCGCAGTTTTCAAAGGACGATATCATAAAAACGTATGAGATTGCCCCAGAGAAAATCGCCGTGGTGTACAACGGTGTGAAAGAGATTTTCCGGCCGTTTTCGTTCGATGAGCAGATGGCCGTGAAGGATAAGTACACAAGTGGGGCAGAGTTTTTCCTTTACACAGGCGCTATCCATCCCCGGAAAAACCTGGTTAATCTCTTAAAGGCCTATTCGGTATTTAAGCGTCGGCTGCAAAGTTCCCTCAAGCTGGTGCTGGCCGGCCGGCTGGCCTGGAAGAACGATGAATTTCTGGAACTGCTGAAAACCTACAAATACAGAGAAGATGTGGTGCTGACGGGATACCTGCCGGAAGAAGACCTGGCCGCACTAACGGCATCGGCTTACGCAGCGGTGTATCCATCGTTTTTTGAAGGCTTTGGCGTACCGGTGGCGGAAGCCATGTGGTGCAAGGTGCCGGTACTCACGTCCAAAGATTCGGCAATGGAAGAGATCAGTGGCGGCGCCGGGCTCTATTTCGACCCAGCCAACGTTGACGATATCGCCTACAAGTTGATGTTCATTTACAAAAATGAAGGGGAACGGAAAGAACTGGTTCAAAAAGGCCTCTCCATCGGCGCCCACTACACCTGGCAGCGCACAGCGGACCTGGTATGGGATGGTATTGCGTCGATCGTGAGAGGTCAAACGCCAGACGTGAAACCGTAGCAACACTATAGATTCAATCTTTTTTGTGAAAGTTAGTTGGGCCCTCAACTCGTGAACAAGTGAACCCATAAACTTGTGAACTCATCTGTTTCACATCTGATATCTCACGTCTCACGTTTCACCTCCTCCCTTCCTATCTTCGCCGCGAAAATCAAACACATGGCAAAATCAACAATCAAAATAGATGTAGAGCTGGACGAGCAGAAAGTGCCTTCGGCAATTGAGTGGACGGCTACTGATAGTAGCATAGAAAAACCCCAGCAGGCAAGAGCTTTTATGCTTTCGCTTTGGGATGGCGCTGATAAAGCGGCCCTGCGCATTGACCTGTGGACGCAGAAAATGATGGTGGACGAAATGGCCGATTTTTATTACCAGACCATGATGACCATGGCCGACACCTTTCAGCGGGCCACCCGCATGACGGAACTTACCGACGACATGAAGGCCTTTGCCCAGCAGTTCTACCAGAAATTCCAGGAACTGCAGATGAAGGAAAATAAGGCTTAAACAAGAATTTTTGCACGGATTGCACGAATTTTCTGAACAGCAAACGTAGGGACACGCCGCGGCGTGTCCTGCTCAAAAACCACAAACGACCAACTACAAACCTTTTCTATATGCGTTTGGAACAACAAATCATGGCGGAAATGAAAGAAGCCATGAAAGCAAAAGACGAAGCGGCCCTAAGGGGGCTGCGGGCCATTAAAGCCGAGATCATCAAGGCCAAAACCGAACCCGGCGCCGGTGGCGAGATTACGACCGACAAGGAACTAACTGTTCTGCAGAAAATGGTCAAGCAGCGCAAAGACTCGCTGGAGATCTTTCAGCAACAGGGTCGCACCGACCTGGCCCAGAAAGAAGAAGAAGAAATCCGTGTGATCGAAAAATTCCTGCCCAAGCAGCTAAGTCCTGAAGAACTGCGGGCAGAATTGCAAAACATTATTGCGCAAACCGGAGCTTCCTCCCCAGCCGATATGGGCAAAGTAATGGGCGTGGCTACAAAACAACTGGCCGGCCGGGCCGATGGTAAATCCATCTCAGCCGCCGTGAAGGAACTTCTCGCGAAATAAGTTCACAAGTTTACAGGTTCACAAGTTCACGGGTTCATGACATGGCTGCCAAAGCCAGTTCTGGCCCTTATCAACTTGTGAACACGTGAACACGTGAATACGTGAATTGAATTTTATGCTGATTGACATCATCGCTGTTGTTCTACTCATCATAGCCGTGTTCAAAGGGTTGAGCAGGGGTCTCATCGTGGCCCTGTTTTCGTTTCTTGCTTACCTCATTGGCCTGGCGGCTGCGCTTAAGCTCTCCACATTTGTGGCCGATTATATCGGCACCAACATACAGGTTTCGCAACGCTGGCTTCCTTTTATTTCCTTTTTGGTAGTGTTTGCCCTGGTGGTATTGCTGGTTCGGCTTGGCGCCAAGGCCATTGAAAGCGCAGTAAAAATGATGATGCTGGGATGGCTGAACCGAATTGGCGGTATGGTGTTCTACATCCTCATTTATTATTTTATCTACAGCATCATCCTTTTTTATGCAACGCAGCTTTCGGTACTGCAGCCCGCAACCATTGAAGCATCGGTTGTGTATCCCTATATTGCGCCGTTTGCGCCCAAACTCATTGCGGCTGTTGGCACAGTTATTCCTCTCTTCCGGGATATGTTTGCCGATTTGCTCCACTTTTTTGAAGAAGTGGGAACCAACAAGGCAACACAATGATTGGTTGCTATCAACAAATGGTCACCACCATTTTGCGCTGTTGGGTTATCACAAAATTCAATGGTCTTTTTGGCAACAGATTGCTGATGGCAAAAGGCAATCGGCTAACGGCTTCGTACAAATAGCTTTAACTAAAAAACAGTTACTTTAGCAACATCAGAACACAGATTCATGCAATACAAGGTTAAAGAATTAGGAAGGTTTAAGTATGTTGAAGAGGGAGAGGGCGAACCCCTCGTATTGCTGCACGGGTTATTTGGTGCCTTGAGCAACTTTAAAGATCTGGTGGAACATTTCAGGCACCAGTACAAAGTGGTGGTGCCCCTGCTGCCGCTTTTTGAACTGGATATTTTACACACAACCGTTGGCGGACTGGCCAAGCATGTACACAAGTTTTTGGAAACAAAGGACTACCGCGGGGTTCACCTACTTGGAAATTCACTGGGCGGCCACGTAGCGCTGGTGCATACCCTGAAACATCCCGAACGTATTAAGTCGCTGATCCTTACTGGCTCGTCGGGCCTGTTTGAAAACGGCATGGGCGACACCTATCCCAAACGGGGTGATTACGAATACATACGAAAAAAGACAGAGCTGACGTTTTATGATCCGGCTATGGCCACCAATGAACTTGTGGATGAAGTGTTTGAAATTACCCGCAACCGGCTGAAAGTCATCAAAATTATTGCACTGGCTAAAAGCGCCATCCGAAACAACCTGGGCGAAGAATTGCAGAACATACAGCAACCCACTTTATTGGTTTGGGGAAACAACGATACCATTACCCCTCCTTTTGTGGCACGGGAATTTCAACGTTTGATACCGAATAGTGAACTCCATTTTATTGACCGTTGCGGCCATGCGCCGATGATGGAACAAGCCGGGGAGTTTAACGTGATCTTAGAAAATTTTTTGAAAAAACTGGCGGCCACTGCAACAGTTGTATAGGATCGCTTGTCTAATTGTATATATCACCGTGCTATGTTAACCCGTGATCTCATATCGAACGCCATTCCATATCTCCATAAAGATGATACGGTTTATCATGCCTTGCAGCTGATGAACGATTATCATGTGGCGCACCTGCCGGTGGTGGAGAACGACAGCTATCTCGGGATCATCAGCGAGGAGCAACTGCTCCAAAACGACGAAGAAACGCAGCTAACCGATCTTCACATTTCCGACGGCACCACATCGGTGCAGGCCAACGAGCACTTTTTAAAAGCCATTCAAACAGCGGTTGTCAATAAACTGAGTATCGTTCCAGTGGTGGAAGAAAAGCAGCTCCTGGGTATTGTTACCTACACGGATCTGTTGCGCAATGCCTCGGATTTTATGAGCCTTAGCCAGCCCGGCGCCCTGATTGTCTTGGAGATTGATACACACCAGTACTCGTTTACCGAGATCAACCGTATTGTGGAATCCGTTGATGCTCAAATTACCCAGCTCAACACCCTTACCGACCCGGAAAATGGCACCATCCAGGTTACGATCCGTGTTAATAAAATAGAAGTATCGGACCTGGTGAGTACGTTTCAGCGGTATGAATACAACGTAAAACACTATTTTGGTGAGGAGCTTTACCAGAATGAGCTTCGGACCAATTACGACAACCTGATGAATTACCTGAACATTTAGCACTGTACAATCCCGGAATAGCAAGCCGATTCTACACCCTGCACCTCTTCAGACGATAATTTCCATGATGATTTAATGACCACTAGGAAGCAAAGCTGGAAAGTTCAAAACAGTGATTTATAAGGGTCTGCACAAATTTTACTGGCCTTCTGATATGAAATTTCATTAACTTCCTTTTCACTTACACCAGTTTTGAGGGTTCGGTACGTTATTTTAATACAATTATGTGAGGTAAGCCGCTAATGAAAACTTGCTTGCTGATAATGGGATGTTGGGTGTTGCTTTTGTTAAGCAAGCAACTGGTTGCACAGGAAGCTTCTGTTGCGCAAACCTTTTTCTATTCCACGAAAAGTCCTGGGGAAGCTGTACTGGATACAACTTCCAATGTTGAATTTACCATTCGCGAAATTTCCGTGAGCGGGAACAAACGTACCCGCCGGTCAACGGTCTTGCGGGAACTTTCCTTTGCCGACGGAGAAGCCTATCCACTGCCCGTTATCATTGAAAAACTGGAGCAGTCGAAACGCCAACTGATGAATACTTCGCTTTTCCGCACGGTGGAAGTAACGCTTCGCAGTTTACAGGAACACGATGTCTATATAAATGTGGATGTGGAAGAACGCTGGTATTTTTTTCCGCAGCCGTTTGTTCGGGTAGCTAATGGAACTTTTTCACAATGGAATGAACGGGGTCGTAAGTTGGAGCACCTCAACTATGGCATCAAACTTTCACAATTCAATTTTTCCGGTCGTGGCGATAAAATGCACCTGCACCTGGCCAATGGCTACACCAAAAAATTCGCTCTTCAATACCAGGGCTTTTTCCTGGACAAGGAACTGAAATGGTCGTCCAGTATCAATTTCAGTCATGGCAAAAACCGGGAACTGAATTACGCTACTGAAAACAACAAATTGCTGCCGGTAAAAAATCCTGATGGCTACCTCTACGAATTTGTGGAAAGCTCAATCGATGTGGCGTACCGTCCGGCCATCAAAACAAAACATACGTTTACCGTTGGCTTTAACTATAACCGTGTAGGCGATACGGTGATGAAGCTGAATGCACTCTTTGCGCCGGCCAATAACTCCTACAGCTATCCTTATTTTACGTATAACGTCTCTTTTCTCGACCATGATTTTAACCCCTATCCCACCCGGGGCCGCCGGGCTACCATTACCCTGCACAAAGCGGGTTTTGGCGGCGCCATCAATCTTTGGCAGTTAACGGCTACCGGTACCAACTTCTGGGCATTGGGGTCAAAAAGTTATTTTAGCCTCAACGCCGGTGGTGTACTCAAGCTGCCCTTCCGCCAGCCCTACATTACGCAGCGGTTTATGGGGTACGGCGATGCTTACCTGCAGGGTTACGAAAACTATATTGTGGACGGGGTAACCGGCGGTTATACCAAGGCTACTATCGGCTTTAATGTTTTGAAAACAGAGATTCCGCTGCCAACCAACAAATGGTTCAAATCGCTGCGCAGCGTACCGCTGAAGGTGTATGCCAAAACTTACGTCAATGCCGGCTATTCGTACAATCCCAACGAATCGCAGTACCGCAACCAACTAAATAACCGGATGCTCTACAGCACCGGCTTTGGACTGGACATTATTGCCTTTGCCGACATGATTTTCAAGATCGAGTGGAGCTTTAACCAGTTAGGGCAAAACGCTATATATTTACATCAATAGAACGTTTACAGTTTTCCGTTCATAGTTTACAGTTATTAAACGCTGTAAACGGTAAACTGTGAACAGTAAACGGGAACAATTTTGAAAGTAGCGATCTATAGCCGGGTGCTGGAAAGCACACAACAACAAAACATTCAATTTTTTTTTGACGAGCTTACGAAAGAAGGCATTCAGGCGGTCATTTTCTCGGAATACTACGAACAACTGATCCGTTACCTGACTCTCCCCCCGGATACTCAAACATTCTCGCACCATTCTGAACTTACCAGCGATATTGATTTTCTCATCAGCCTGGGTGGCGACGGCACCTTATTGGATACCGTAACCCTGATCCGGGAAAAAAATATTCCTGTTGTCGGCATTAATTTCGGACGACTGGGCTTCCTCGCCTCCATTGGTCCCGATGAAATGGCGGAAGCGGTAAAAGCCCTGGCCCGGCGTTCCTATATTATCGACAAGCGATCACTCATTCACCTCGACTCCAACATTCCCCTGTTCAATGATGTGCCCTATGCCCTGAATGAATTTGCTATTCACAAACGGGACATTGCCCCTATGATCAAGATTCATACGTACATCAACGGGGAGTTGCTGAATACCTACTGGGCCGATGGCCTGATTCTGGCCACCCCAACCGGGTCAACGGGCTACTCGCTGAGTTGTGCAGGCCCCGTGGTCTTTCCTGAATCGGGTTCATTTGTACTGACGCCCATTGCACCGCACAACCTCAACGTACGGCCTATTGTGATTCCGGACAATACCATTGTTTCGTTTGAAGTGGAAAGCCGTGCCGACGAGATCATCTGTGCCCTGGACTCCCGCCGCGAATGGGTGGACAAAAACGTATTGCTGGCCGTACGCAGGGAAAATTTTTCGATTAACCTTGTACGGCTGAACGAAAACAACTTTTTGCAAACCCTGCGCAACAAATTATCGTGGGGACTGGATAAGCGGAATTAAGGGCTGTGGATAAATACGCGATTTTCCTTTAAGCGTCCATTTTTTTTATCCCCTGCTTTTGATTTTTGGTTTTGAATAAATACATTGCCTTCAATTCCTTCCAACCCCAATACCAAAAAAACCTTTTTTTCGTTTAACCTAGTAAGACACGAATTTGATTGTGATGAAGAAACTTATCGCTGCTTTATGTTTAAGCCTGCCACTCTCGCTTTTTTCGCAAAACAGCATTGTGCAGGAAGGAGAATTTGGCTTTGGCCTCGGTGCTGCTCATTATTTCGGTGATCTGAATACAAGAGCAAAGCTCAACCGCCCAAAGCTGGCGGCCGGTCTTTTTTTCCGGAAAAATTTCGGTAACTACATTGCCCTGCGTCTTGCCGGCAATTTTGCCCAACTCGGGTATTCGGATGTGTACAATACGCATAACGAAGCCATGAAGCGCCGCAACCTTAGTTTCAATACCAACGTATGGGAACTGGCCCTGCAGGGCGATTTCAATTTTTACCGCTTTATGCCCGGTGATCCGGATTTTAGCTTTACCCCTTATGTAACGCTGGGTGTCAGTGCTTTTAGCTTCGACCCTTATGCATATCTAAAGGATGAAAAATACAACCTGCGTCAGTTGGGCACCGAAGGACAGGGGAGTACCTTGTATCCCGACCGTAAACAGTACGGTACCATGGCCCTGGCCATTCCGTTGGGTGTGGGCTTGAAATATGCGCTGAACGACCGTATCAACCTTGGTTTTGAAGTGCTGTACCGCTTTACCAATACCGATTACCTGGATGACGTGAGCAGAACCTATGCTGACCCGGCGGCCTTTCCACCCAATCCGGATGGCACACCGTCCGTGGCGTTTCTGTTGCAGGACCGCTCGTATGAAACCGGTACCCGCATTGGCGGAAAAGACATTCAGCGGGGCAACAGTCAGAACAAAGACCAGTTTGTTACAGCCATGTTCACCATCAGCCTGAACCTGCAGTCGTACAAATGCCCAACGGCCAACTGACAATTGACAATAAGCAATGAGCAATTGACAAATAGAACAAAAAAGCACGGAAGACATCCGTGCTTTTTTTTGCCCGTTAAGATTGAAAGAGTTCTGCTAACCGTGAAATATTCCATTTCTGAATATCCCAATATCTTTTCCCTTCTGCCATTCTGCGGTTTACCTTTGCGTTCTGTTCGCACCGGGATAACAACTTGTGAACCCATGAACTTGTAAACTTTTACCATGGACCTTCTGGAACAAATCGATAAAAGCCGTCTGCCCCGGCACATCGCTATTATTATGGATGGCAACGGCCGCTGGGCCAAAGAGCAGGGACAAGACCGGTTGTTTGGCCATTACCACGGCGTGGAAAGCGTACGGGATATTGTGGAAGGCTGCGCCGAATTGGGCATTGGCTACCTGACGCTTTATGCGTTTTCCACCGAAAACTGGGACAGGCCGCAATACGAAGTGGTGGGCCTGATGGAACTGCTGGTAAAAACCATCCGCGGGGAAGTGGAAAGCCTGAACAAAAACAACATTCGCCTGCATGTGATCGGCGATATCAATATGCTGCCCGATTATGCCCAGCGGGAACTGGCGGAGGCGCTGCAGATCACCGGTGAAAATACCGGTCTGCAACTGGTGATGGCCCTGAGTTACAGTGGTCGCTGGGAGTTGCTGAACGCCGTAAAAAGCATTGCCTACGAAGTCAAAAGCGGACGACTGGCCGTAGAGGAAATTGACCAGGATACCCTGCAAAAATTCCTGACCACGTCTGATTTTCCCGACCCGGAGCTGATGATCCGTACCAGCGGGGAATACCGCATCTCCAACTTTTTGCTTTACCAACTGGCCTATGCCGAACTGTATTTTACGCAAGTGCGCTGGCCCGATTTCCGGAAACAAAATCTTTATGAAGCCCTGATCGATTACCAGAACCGTGAACGTCGTTTCGGAAAAACCAGCGAGCAGGTGACGACGAGTTTGTAGTTTTTGGTTTGTAGTTGCATGACAACAACCGAAAACCTTTCGATTATACCATTGTCATTCCGTAAACAGGATTGACGGAATGATTTTTATTTGCACAGTTTCACATTTTTCATTTTCATATTCACACCACATGACGGCAGCATCATTTGAAGTAATCGGCGGGAAAAAATTAAGTGGCGAGATTATTCCGCAGGGCGCCAAAAACGAGGCCCTGCAAATTATCAGTGCGGTTTTGTTGACCGATGAAAAAGTAACCATCACCAACATTCCTGACATCCTGGATGTCAACAACCTCATTGAACTGCTGAAGGCGATGAATGTAAAGGTGGAACGTACCGACCGTCACACCTGCACTTTCCAGGCCGATGATGTGGACCTGAACATTTTACGCAGCCCCGATTTTAAAAGCAAAAGCGGTATGCTGCGCGGATCGGTGATGCTGGCCGGGCCGATGCTGGGCCGCTATAAAAAAGCCTTTATTCCCAAACCCGGTGGCGATAAGATTGGCCGCCGTCGCCTGGATACGCACCTGCTGGGTTTTCAAAAGCTGGGTGCCGAATACATTTATTACCCTGATGATGCCTTTTTTTATTTCTCTACCGAAGGGTTGAAAGGCACGTATATTTTGCTGGATGAGCCTTCTGTAACGGGTACAGCCAATATTATTATGGCTGCTGTTCTGGCCAGAGGTGAAACCGCTATTTACAACGCTGCCTGCGAGCCCTATATCCAGCAGCTTTGCCGCATGCTGAACAAGATGGGTGCCGACATCCAAGGCATAGGCAGCAACCTGCTGGTAATTTCCGGTGTGGACAAGTTGCACGGCACTACGCACCGCATCTTACCCGATATGATTGAGATCGGCTCTTTTATCGGTATGGCGGCAATGACGCAAAGTGATATTACCATCAAAGATTGCAGCGTTGAATACCTGGGTGTGATCCCTGAAAAATTCCGCCAACTGGGCATTCAGATGAATATTGTTGGCGACGACATTCACATTCCCGAGCAGGAGATCTACCAGATTCAAACCTATATGGACGGCGGCGTGCTGACCATCTACGATCATCCCTGGCCGGGCTTTACCCCAGACCTGATCTCGATTGTGCTGGTAGTAGCCACGCAGGCAAGAGGTTCGCTGCTCATTCACCAGAAAATGTTTGAAAGCCGGTTGTTCTTCGTGGATAAACTCATTGACATGGGTGCGCAAATTATTCTTTGCGACCCGCACCGTGCGGCCGTAATTGGCCTGGAACGCAAACACAAGTTGCGGGGCATTACCATGAGTTCTCCCGACATTCGTGCGGGTGTATCCCTGCTGATTGCAGCGCTGAGTGCCGAAGGTAGAAGTGTTATCCAGAACATCGACCAGATCGACCGCGGGTATCAGTACATTGATAAACGCTTGCAAAGCCTGGGAGCGGAGATACGGCGGGTGTAATTCACCTTATTAAAATACTCATTCCTTTTGAGAGAATCGCATCCGGCAACACACCGTATCTCAATCCAAAAAACAAGGTATAGGTGTCCGCCGGAAGGTCTTTTTTCGGAATAACAATTGTCCGTTCGATGCGTCCGTTTGCTTCGATACGATCAACAACAGAAAGCTGTTTAGCTACATCTGCCTGAATGATCTTTCTGGTTTTTTCCACTGAATACACCAGCGCTGTAGTTTCTCCCTCGGGACCTTTTTCAAATGGTAAGGGATAGTTGCGCTGGTTGCTGATGACAAGCCTCGCTACAATGCTGTCGCCGGTTTGCTGCACAGAAATCGGCTCAATAGAAACACCAGTGTAAAAAGAACGAAAAGACGGTATGGCGCTATAGTGCAACGTTCGCAGGTTGGTGGCCAGTTCCCTGCTTTCATAAAACGGGTACTTGGTTAGCAGCACCACTTCTTTTCCCTGCAGGCTGTCTTCATAGCCCCACAATTCATACTGCGATTTTTTTTCGGGACGATTGTACAGGGTTACACCCGGCTTGCCCGAATAATAAGCGTAAAGCGACGCTTCCCGCAAGTTGTTGGGCATGAACACAGGCCGGTCGCCAGCAAGTGCCGAAACTTCTTTCGCCCAGGTTTCTCTTCCGTGGTAATAATCTTCGCCCACGTGCATGTTGGGAATGAGAGGAATCATGAGCAACAAACGTGCGATGAAAAATAATGCAACAAAAGGAAGGATGAGCCAGCGAAAACGTTTTTTCGTATGCGCCTGCCCGTAGTAAGCTACCGCAAAATACAGCAGGGGATAAAGGGCAATGGAAGTCCAGTGGAAGTGCACAAAAGTTTTAAAAGAACTGACCAGAAAGAATACAAATGTGCCGATGATGATCACCTTTAGTGTTCGCTCAAAAAGATCTTTGGTTTTACTGATAAAAGGAATAAAGATCAGTCCGGGCCCGATGGCAACCAATTGCTGCGAAAGATATTCACCCACATAGCGCAGCCCCCACTGGCCGGTTCGTCCGCTCAGGTGATACTGCAGCGTAGGAAAGCCCTCTTTGTATTGCCACCACAGGTGCGGGGCAAACAACACCAAAGCTGTCAGCAGCGACACATAGAAATATCCATTCTTTAAAAGCCTTGGATTGGCCAATACCGTAAAGATCAAAACCAAAGCACCGTGATATTTAGAGTAGGCCATCAGCGCTAGTGAAAGGCCAAGAAGGATAGCTGTTGCAAAACTCCCCTTCTGCAAGAATTTTTTGTATACCACTAAAAAAAGCAGGCTGAAAAAAAGCAGCGGCCCATCGGGAAAGAGAAGAAAGGTTAGGTAATGCAGCAACGGCGCAGACAACAAGACCCAGTAGGTTTTCAAGCTTTGCTTCTGCTCCTCCTTCAATAAGGAAAAAAACAAGGCAAGTCCAGCGGTGCTAAGCACTACATTAAAAAAGCGTACGCCCAACTCTCCCGGCAGAATAGCTGTACCGGCTTTAATCAATACGGCAATCATGGGCGGATGATCGTAATAGCCCCATTGCAGGTGCTGAGCGTAAAACCAGTAGTAGCCTTCGTCGGACGTAAGGTCCAACAGGCCTACCTGGAGCAGATTTAAAACAGTCCAGAAAACCAGGAAAACCTGTACCGGCTTTGCTGCAAATACAGTCCAAAAACGGTACAGCGTATTCCTGTGGTCGGGCAAAAGAGCTTCAGGCATGCACTAACAATTAGGATTTTCAGCAGGCATCGGAGTAGCCAGTGATGATTAGATGGAAAGATGATCTTCACTCACTATTCGCAACTTGCCACTTACCCTCGCACCCACTCTACTTTTTCTTCCAGTGGTTTGCGTTTGCTGTCGGGAGATGGCACGGCAATGTGCGCCACGTAAAAAAATCCCATCAGCTTGTCATCTTCCCCTAAGCCAAAAAATTCCTTGGCGGTAGGTTTATAGGTAGGGCCACCCGTGGTCCAGTAACCACCCAAGCCGTAAGCGGTGGTGGTGAGATACATGTTCTGTACGGCACAGGCCACGGCTGCAATTTCTTCCTGCTCCGGGAATTTTTTATTGGGGTCTCGCTTCATACAAAGAGCAATCACATGTGATGCTCTTAAAGGGTTCGCCAGTAAGTTCTGATAAACCGTTTCCTTGAAATTATCACCAGCTTCCTTTTTATAAAGTTCAGCCTGAAAGGTAGCCAGCTTTTGCAGGCCTTCACCGGTATATACGATAAACTTCCATGGTTCGATGTTTCCATGGCTCGGCGCCCAGGTGGCGTTCTCCAGTATCTGGCTGACAATAGCATCATCCACCGGTTGTCCTTCGGCATATTGTTTTGGAAAAACAGAGCGGCGGTTTCGTATGAGGCGGTTGATCTCTTCTTTATTGAATTCCATGCTTCTTCGTTAAGTGCGCAAAATTCAGGCTTTTAAAGGGCATTTCCCCGGAAAAATAGGGATGTAAAAAAACGACAGCGCAATTTTTATTATACGTATCGTTTTGTCCATCCATCTTCTTCCTCCAACGGCTAGCGGATTTTCCCTTTTTTCTGCTCCGGATCTGCTGCTTCTTTACAGTAAAGTCAAGGATTATGCAGAAATTTTTTACCCTTATGGCCACCCTCTTTTTCTCCCTCTTACTTTCTGCCCAGGGCGGCAAAGGCAGGGTAACCATCACCGTACACAATGAACAAGGTTCGCCACTGGATGGTGCTACAGTGGAGTTGCTGCGCAGCAAAGACTCAGCACTGGTGAAAACCGCACTTACCGATAAAAACGGGTTGGCGGAAATGGAAAACATTCCTTCTTCCTCGTACAGGGTTCGCATAACGGCAGTGGGCTTCCAGGCGGCCTTTGGCCAGGCGTTTGCCGTAGCGGAAGGGCAGGTAGCCTCACCGCCTGCCATTCGTTTGGCGAAAAGCGAAAACGAGATGCAAGGCGTTACCGTCAGTGCCCGCAAGCCTTTTATCCAGCGGTTGAACGATCGCCTGATTGTAAACGTAGACAACAGCGTGGTGAACGCCGGCAGCGCTGCCTTTGATGTGCTGGAGCGGTCGCCGGGTGTTACCATTGATCAAAACGACAACATTGCCCTCCGAGGCCGCCAGGGTGTGATCATTATGATCGACGGGAGAGTATCACCCATGACGGGTGCCGATCTGGCCAACTACTTACGCGGCCTTCCTGTAAATGCCATTGAACGTATCGAGATCATTACCAATCCTTCCTCCAAATACGATGCAGCCGGAAACTCGGGCATCATTGATATTCGCCTGAAAAAAGACCAACGCCTGGGTTACAACGGTACACTGACCGCCGGTTACGGCCAGGGCGTTTATCCCAAATGGAATGCCGGCACTACGTTTAATTACCGGAACAAAAGCGTGAATGTTTTTGGGAACTATACGCATAGCTACCGCGAAAACCTGAACCACCTGATCATCAACCGTAACTTTTATAACAACGGTGTTTTCAACGGTTCCGACGACAAGGACAATTATGCCCGCATGCCATTTCGTTCCAATACGGTGCGCTTTGGTGCCGATTTTTTCCCTTCACAAAAAACCATCATTGGCTTTGTGGTCAATGGCAATTACAACAGTTTTGAGCGGATCGGAAACATCAAAACAAGGGTAAACGACCTTTCCGGCAGGCCCTCTTTTTGGTTCGATACCCGGGGTACGAATGACGATGCTTTTGATAACACAGTAGCCAACATCAACCTCAAACAAAAACTGGACACAACCGGCAAAGAGTTGACGGCAGATGTGGACTATGGTGTGTTCAACAACAGCTCTCTCACACGGACGGCATCCTACTTTTTTAACCTGAATGGCGACAAACGCCGTGCAGATGATATTCTCGATGGTGATCAGAAAGGCAAGTTGACGCTCAAAACAGCCAAGGTAGATTTTACCAATCCTATGAAAGGCGGTGCCAAGCTGGAAGCCGGGCTTAAGACCAGTTATGTTTCTTCGGACAACGATGCGAAATTCTACAACGTATTTCCTACAGGAACCCGGGTGGATGAAGGCAAGACCAACCGCTTTTTTTACGAGGAATATAACAATGCTGCCTACACGAATTTCAGCAAGGAATACAAAAAATTCAACGTGCAGGTGGGATTGCGGGGTGAACTGACTAACCTGCGTACCCGCCAGGTAAAGGGCGATCGCCGGTACAAGAATGATTATTTCCAGCTTTTCCCCAGTGCTTATTTCAATTACAAATTGACGCAGGACCAAACGCTGGGTGTTTCGGTCAGCCGCCGCATCGACAGGCCGGGTTACCAATCGCTCAATCCTTTTCTGTTCCAGGTAGATGCCACCATTTATTCTACCGGTGAGCCCCTGCTGAAACCGCAAACCACCTGGTCGTACGAAATGAATTACACCCTGAAGAACCTGAATTTTACGCTGGGTTATAGTCGCACCCAAAACACGCAAAACTTTGTGCTGGCCAAGATCCTGGATGTGATTCCCACTTTTGAAATTCAACCGGGGCAGGACAGCAACATTACCGTGCAACTGCCCGTCAACTTGGGTCTTTCGGAATACGTAGGCCTGACTGCATCGGCACCCATCCGCATCAATGGCTGGTGGAACATGATGAATAACCTCAATGTTTTTTACAACAAATTCAATGGCAATATCAGCGGTGCCCAACTGAGCGAAGGCGCACCGGCGGCGAACATCCGCACCAACAACACCTTTACGTTTAAAAAAGGCTGGACGGCTGAACTGAATGCCAACCTGAATACCGGCGGACGCTATGGCTATGCCACGTTTAAAACCCAATGGGGTTTAGGTGCTGGTGTACAAAAAACAGTACTGGAAGGAAAAGGTACGCTTCGCTTTAACGTCAACGATATCTTCTGGACCAGTCGACCGCGGGCAAAAGTAGAATACGAAGGCAGCTACGTAGAGAACTGGCATGCCTACCGCGAATCCAGGGTGGCGAACCTTAGCTTTACCTACCGCTTTGGTAACAGCAAGGTGCAGGCGGCCCGCAGACGAACAACAGCTTCGGAAGAAGAGCGGCAGCGGGCAGGAGCGAACTGAGGATCGTGAGTGGTGAATGGTCAGTGGTGAGTAGCCATTTAGCAGAATCAATCCTTTACATAACAAAACCTCTCTGACCTTTAGAAAGGTTTTGTTATGTAAGAAGGTTTGCGCAAAAAGGCTACTTGCTACTCGCTATTGACTACTTACTCCTTGCAAGCAAGGCCAGGTGCGGCTGAACAATATCCACGGAATGGCGGCAAAGGAAGTGCTTCAGGTGTTTGTAAAAATGACTGTAATCGTAATAGCCAAACTGCGTGTAATGAAAATCTTGCGGTTTGTTTGCCAGCTTTTCCACGGCCTTGCGAATGCGAAGAATTTGCAAGGCTTGTTTGCTGGTGATGCTGGTGGTGGCTTCAAAATAACGCTGCAGGGTGCGGGTACTGATCCGGTAGCGAACGGCCAGTTCTTCAATGGAAACATCATACGTATTGGAATCTACACAATCCTGCAGGATCTCCGTTACAATATCCACCGGGTTGAGTGAACCGGCATATTGCTGAATAATGTCTTCGTAATACGCCGTGAGAATCTGCATCCGCTGCTCAAACGAAGGGGCAGCTTTTACTTTTTCCACAACGCTTCGGTCAATGAGATAAGCCAGGGGGAAAATGTATTCCCGGTATTCCGAGAAATTGATCCTTTTCTGAAAAAGAACCGGCGACACATTGAACTTGATGCCGAAAATTTTATTGCCCGTTGAATGATGGCAGATCATGTTCTTATACCGGGGTAAAAAGCCATCGCCTTTTACATCAAACTTCTCTTCTTCCAATTGCATCACGAATGGTGTGCCCAGGTTAATGAGGTACGTGTAACCGACGTTTGGAAACAAGGCATCGGAAAACCCGCCGGGATATTGCGGGTATAAGGTGTCGAAATCGGTTTCCCAGAAATAGTCAATAAACTGCGAAAGCGACCGCTTTGCTTTTTGGCGATGGTAGCGAAACTCGAAATGATCCTTATGAAAAAACTCCACATGCTGCACGGAATAAAGTTAACCGTTTACAGTTAACCGTTCACCGTTTGCTATGACCGATCAATAACTTTGAACTTTAAACTTTGAACTTTGAACGTTTCTCCCATTGGTGTTTTTGATTCGGGCTATGGCGGCCTTACGGTACTGCGTGAAATTGTAAAAGCTCTGCCGCAATACGATTATCTCTACCTCGGCGACAATGCCCGGGCACCATATGGTACCCGCAGTTTTGAGACGGTTTACCGTTATACCCTGCAGTGTGTGGAATGGCTGTTGAAACAGAATTGCCCGCTTGTGATTCTTGCCTGCAACACAGCATCGGCAAAGGCCCTTCGCAGCATTCAGCAGAACGATCTGCAGCGCCTGCATCCCACGGCCAGAGTGCTGGGAGTGATTCGTCCGACCACCGAAATCATTGGCCAAAAAACAAACACAAAGCATATCGGCATCCTGGCCACCAATGGCACCGTGCAATCTGATTCCTATGGGATTGAAATTGAAAAATTTTTCCCAGAATTAAAAATCACCCAGGAGGCCTGCCCGATGTGGGTTCCCCTGGTGGAGAATAACGAACACGAAAGTGAAGGGGCTGATTATTTTATAAAAAAACACATCCGGAATATTCTTTCGAAAGACGATGCCATTGATACGCTGCTACTGGCCTGTACGCATTACCCGTTGTTGAAAGAAAAAATAGAAACCCATCTGCCCTCGCAGGTCACGCTGCTTTCGCAGGGCGAGATTGTGGCGCACAGTCTGCAGGATTACCTGCAACGCCATCCTGAAATTGAACAGAAAATTTCACGACAGGGACAACGCCATTTTTACACCACTGATTCGGCAGATGATTTTACCAGCAAGGCTTCACTTTTCTTCGGTCAACCCGTTTTGGGAAGACACGTAGATTTGTAGCCATTTTTCAACCACCAACCATCCGCTGTTCATGAAAAAGATCCTTTTTACCGTTTGCTGGAGCTTATTTTTTCTTTCGCTGGCAGCACAAGATGAAACGGTAAAGAAATTACGGGAAGAAGCCCGAAAGGAAATAAAAAAAGAAGGTGAGGACACGATTGCCTGGCGGCGTGGCGGCATCTACAACCTTAATCTGGCGCAGGGATCGTTGAGCAACTGGGCCGCGGGCGGCGATGATTTTTCATTGACATTGACCTCTTACCTCAATCTCTATTCGTTTTACAAAAAAGGGAAACACAGTTGGGACAATACACTTGATTTTAACTTTGGTTATGTAAACACCACCAGCCTGGGAAGCCGCAAAAACGACGACCGCCTAGATGTTCTTTCCAAATATGGGTATGCCTTGGATTCGGTATGGAATCTTTCTGCGCTGGGCAACTTTCGTTCGCAATTAGCCCGGGGGTATACTTATCCTGAAAATGTAAAAACATTTGCTTCCTCTTTTTTATCACCGGCTTATTTGCTGACGAGTATTGGTCTGGACTACAAACCCGGTCCCAGCTTTTCGTTTTTTATTTCGCCCATCACCAGCCGTTTGGTGATTGTGAAGAACGATTCGCTATCGGCAAAAGGTGCTTATGGTGTGGATTCGGGCCGCCATGTGAATGCCGAGCTGGGAGCCTTTGCCAGCGCCAATTATATCAAGGATTTTACGCCGAACCTGCAGTACCGCGGCCGGCTGGACCTGTTTTCAAACTACCGGCACAACCCGCAGAACATCGATGTGTTTATGACCAACGTGATTTCCATTAAGGTTTCTCGGTTCTTAACGGCTAACTGGAATCTCGATCTAATTTATGATGATGATGTACGCCTTTTTGGGAAAGAAGGAAAATCCCCGGCGCTGCAAATAAAATCACTCCTTGGCGCGGGGTTGCAGTTGAAGTTTTAGAAGGCACGGCTCCCACCTAGCCTCCCCCGGCCCCTCCGGTGGAGGGGTGGTCTAAGCACAGACCCTTGCTTTTGCACGAAATGTTTTTAGCCTCTGTCAGCCATTTGATGGAGGCTTTTTGTTTGTGCCTCATAATGAGCAATGTTCAATGCCCAACGATCAATTTTCAAAGAGGGAAACCTTCCATTATTATTTATCCTTCACCCGCTGGTTCAGCGCCTTATTGCGCATGGGTTAACGCACCTTTTTGCAGTAAATAAGGGATAGCGCAATACAGCGCCTGCAGTAGTTTGCATTATCGGCCATTAAAAAGGAATAGCCTCATGCAATCTTTCGTGCAGAATGTGGCTGAAAAGAAAAACAGCGTACGTAGTGAAACAAGCAACGTGTAATGATGCCTGTTGTGCGCTGGCCTGGAAAAGGCAGCGGAGCAATTGCCTTTTCCTTGAACTTTTGGCTCCACCTTTTCGGAGAGAAAAGGTGGAAAACAACCTAAAGAAAAACAAAACTGCAACCGATGACCACTTATGCAATCCCCAACCGTGCAAGTTCCTTTTCCACCAGGCCAAAATTTTCCTCATCAAAACAAACAAAAACGACTTTCTCTAATGTATCATCCCCCGCCAAAAAATCATGTACGGTTTGTACCGCAATAGTTGCCGCTTCTGCTTTGGGAAAACGATACACACCCGTACTAATGTTAGGAAAAGCAATGGACCGGCACTGGTTGTCAACTGCCAGTTGCAACGAATTTCGGTAACAATTCGCCAGCAATTCTCTTTCGTTCCGATGGCCACCATTCCAAACCGGACCGACGGTATGAATGACAAATTTTGCGGGCAGCATACCTGCTGTTGTTTTCACGGCTTCTCCGGGGCGGCAACCACCTTGTCGCACCACAATCTTTCTGCACTCTTCCAAAATAGCCGGGCCGCCGGCTCGGTGAATAGCACCATCCACACCGCCGCCACCCAACAACGATGAATTGGCGGCGTTGACAATCGCATCAACTTCCACTTTCGTGATGTCAGCTTTGATGACGGATATTTTGTTTTGCATGTAAAATTTTTTAGCGCCACAGGGGACAGGAAAAGAACACAGCGCATCACAGAGAACATACCCTGTACACACCTCCGAGACGCTGTGACACTGTGGTTCAAAACTGTTAAAACCAGCTTGTTTTTTTTCTTCTGCGGGTGGTTCCGCCAAGTCCCAACACACCCAGGAGTGAACGGGTTAAGATAGAAGCCGCTGTACGACCCGCCTGTTTTACCGCCGGGTTATCCATCCAGGTTTTTTCCGGTTTGGCAGCAGCCCGTTTTTCTTCTTCTTTGGCTTCGATTTTAGCCTGTGCTTCCATCTCTTTAATTTCCTGCGAACGCTGTTCAGCCAACTCAATTTTTTTTGTCAGGATCTCGTGGGCACTTTCATTGTCCACGGCCTGGTTGTATTTCTGCACCAGTTTCGATTTGTTGGTAAGATCAACCACTTCTCCTTCTGACAATATATCCATGCGGCTGCGGGGAGGTGCGATCATCACATGCACCAATGGTGTGGGAATACCTTTTTCACTTAATGTGGTAATAAGGGCTTCGCCAATTCCCAGTTGTGTAAGTAAGTCTTCCGTTTTATAAAACTCCGTTTCGGGATAGTTTTCTGCCGCCTGTTTAATAGCCTTGCGGTCAACGGCGGTAAAGGCCCGAAGGGCATGCTGCACCTTCATCCCCAGTTGTCCCAGCACGGCCTGCGGCACATCCATGGGGTTTTGTGTGCAGAAGAAAACGCCGATGCCTTTGGAACGAATCAGTTTGATCACCGTTTCAATCTGGTCCAGCAACACCTCCGACGCCTCGTCAAAAATGAGGTGGGCTTCATCGATAAAGATCACCAGCTTGGGTTTATCCAGGTCGCCTTCTTCCGGTGCTGTGGCATAGAGTTCAGCCAGCAGTTGCAGCATAAAGGTGGAGAACATCTTGGGCCGGTCCTGCAGTTCGGCCACACGAAGGATGGAGATCACCCCTCGGCCATCATCGGCTATGCGCATGAGGTCATCCACTTCAAAGCTTCTTTCACCAAAAAAATCATCGGCACCCTGCTGCTGCAGTTCGATCACTTTGCGCAGAATGGTGCCTGTCGATGTAGTGGAAATTTTGCCATAGGCTTTTTCAATTTCGGCCTTGCCTTCCTGTGTTACGTATTGCAGCACCTTGATAAAATCCTTCAGGTCGAGCAGGGGTAGCTTGTTATCGTCGCAATACTTAAAGATCATGGCCACAATACCGCCTTGCGTATCGTTCAGGCCAAGGATCTTGGAAAGCAGCACGGGACCAAACTCACTAACGGTGGCCCGCAACCGAACACCGGCCCTGTTGGCACTCAGTGTCAGCAATTCAACCGGGTAGGACTGTGGCTTGTAGTCCATGCCCAGTGTAGTGGCTCTTTCAGACAGTTTTTCGTTAGGAGCACCGGCGGCAGCAATGCCACTCAGGTCGCCCTTGATGTCGAGCAGGAGTACCGGCACGCTGGCATCACTGAGCCCTTCGCTGATGGCCTGCAAGGTTTTGGTTTTACCGGTCCCGGTGGCGCCGGCAATAAGGCCGTGGCGGTTCATGGTGCGCAGCGGAAGCAAAACATCGGCGCCTTCCACTACCTGGCCATTCAGCACAGCACGACCGATCTTCAGGGTTTCGCCTTTGAATGTATAGCCTTCATTTACCCGTTGCAGAAATTGTTCGTTTGTTGCCATCGCGAGTTTGTTTTATTATTTGCCCGCATTGAAATTTTTAATCAATGCTTTTAATTCTTTGTCTGTTATGGTAGCTGTATCAGATTTGTCGTAAATGGTTAAGAGGTTGACGGTATTTGCCTCTTCATTCCTGTTGACAATGATGGTGGTTTCAACCAGCGTAATTACTCTTGCACCACCGCTTTTTCCTTTCCCTTTGCTTCCGATGCGCAAACGGATCTTGTAAGCATCATGTCCAAGGCTTGTGCCCATCTTTGGGTTTCCTGTTAGTTCCTGCTCCAGCCAAAGCAAGTCGTTTTTCAACGAAGGAAACTTCTTTAAAAGTGGCTTTGCAGCAATTCTAAAGTTTTCCGTAACAACTACGGTTACTTTCACTTTAAAAAATCTTTCAGCGTTTGTAATTTCTTACCGCTCTTTTTGGCTTCAGAAACTTCCTGTAGACCAGTAGCGATGCCCTGTAAGATGGCGAGCTTTTGCTGCATTCGGCTGTATTCTGCATTCAGTTCTTCCCATTGCTTGATGGGCACCAACACCGATGTACGCCGGCCGTTGTCGTCAACAATGTATTTTAATGGACTTGCCATATCAACCGCATTCTATTTAATTGGTAAAATACAACTATCACAACAAATTTTCCGCCCTTTCCAAATCTTCCGGCGTATCGATCTCCACGCCCATAAAATCGGTCACCACCATGCGAATCGGAACACCGTTTTCGAGGTAACGAAGACATTCTACTTTTTCCGCATCTTCCAGCGGTGATACGGGCCAGTTGGTAAAATCAATCAGGGCCTGTTTGCGGAAAGCATACACACCGATGTGTTCGTAGTAAGTGATCGGAATGTTTTTGTTACGGGGATAAGGAATCACACTGCGACTAAAAAACAACGCATTTCCATTTTTATCAACACAAACTTTTACATAGTTGGGATCAGCAATAAGGGTTTCCTCTTCCAGCACCTGCATCAACGAACCTACCTGCACAGAAGAATCTTCAAACTGCTGCAACAATTTTTCCAGCGGCTCCCGTTTTACAAAAGGTGTATCGCCCTGCACATTCACGATCACATCGGCCTCCAGCTCCTGCGCCGCTTCGGCAATTCGGTCCGTACCACTTTCATGATTGCCGGTTGTCATTACCGCTTTACCGCCGTGCGATGTAATCTCGTTGAAAATAACCTCGCTGTCCGTCGCTACAATCACTTCGTCAAACAGTCCGGTAGCCACTGTGCCATCGTAAGTATGGCGGATCACAGTTTTACCTTTTAACTCCTGCATTAGCTTGGCAGGAAAACGGGTAGCAGCATATCGGGCGGGAATAAGAGCAATGCTTTTCATGCAACGAAAATAAGGAACGTGAGATGTGAAACGTGAGACGTCAAACGGAAGCTTTTGAATGCGCAGGATGATCTATGTTGGCACTCTCATCAATTTCACGTTTGACGTTTGACGTCTCCCGCAAATTAAATGGGCTTTTAAGCAGCATCCAAAAATTTTCGTCCTGCTCGTTGGGGTAATACCGATCAAGACCGTACCGAATCTCTGAAGGCGCTAACTGGCGATATGTGCCAAACAAACGATCCCAAATGGAAAGCACAGCGCCGTAGTTGCTGTCGGTATACGGCTGCACCCAGTGGTGATGCACCTTGTGCATGTTGGGCGAAACAAAAAAATACGAAAGTGCTTTATCGAGTTTTGGCGGCAGGCTGATGTTAGCATGGGTAAAGGCTGTGAAAAAAACCAGGAAGGTCTGGAAGATCATTAGGGTATAAATGGGCGCACCAACTACCACCGTTGCCAGCAAAAAAAAAGAACCGCGAATGATACTTTCAATTGGGTGATGCCGAAGCCCGGTGGTGGCATCTACATTATTGTCGGCATGATGCACGATATGGAAACGCCAAAGCGTAAACGATTTGTGTTCGACAAAATGGGCCAGCCAGCCAATAAAAAAATCATACACAAAAAAGGCGAGGAGAATCGTTCCCATCACCCCTAAATCCATCCATTGCGCAAGACCGAAATCAGCCTTCTGGCACCAGTCGCTCAGTAATACAATCAGCACGGCAATCCCGGTTTGAATAACCAGGTGAATGGCCGTAAACGAAAAATTGATCATCGCATGGCGGGCCTTGGTCCTTTTATATTTGGGTTCCAGCAGCGGAATGGCACCTTCCAATATCCAGAAAAAAAGCAGGCCGCCCACAATAAAGGCCATTCGCTCTACCGGTCGCTGCTCAAGGGTTTCGAAATAGTGAAGAACGTTTTCCCACATAGGATGAAAGAAAATTTATTCCTATGAAAATAAGCAATGGCCTTTGAACAGGAGAATTGAATAATGCAAACCGTTGTTGGCAAAAAGTAAAAAATGCCAATCCTCAAACTAAGACATCCGCTTAGGAAAAAGTTGCTATCGATCTAAATTGCGGTTGCAAATGAAGGAAAGTTGAACCCCTTCGGGGTTCGGTTCATCAATCATTTTTTCACCGGGTTTTACCCGGCGCTATTAACATTAAAGCCCTATCTGGCTTATGGCAAAAGGATAATAATAGCAGAAAGCATTTCGAATCCATAAACAAAAAGCCTCCGCCAGCAAACAGGCAGAGGCTAAAATAGTATTGTGCAAAAGCGGGGCGCTGCGCTGTAGAAAGTCCCTCCACCGGAGGGGTTTGGCGAGGCCCTACTGATTCAACATCAGCGGCATCACCAACATCAGCAAATCTTCTTCTTCGTCTTTTTCGGTTGGCTTGATGAGGCCGGCTTTTGTCGGCGTGCTCAGTTCCATCCGCACCTCGTCGCTATCGGCAGCATTCAGCATTTCAATCAGGAAGCGGGCATTAAACGCAATGGTCAGGTCTTCACCATCGTACTGGCATTTCATGCGTTCGTTTCCTTCAAAGCTGAAGTCTACGTCCTGCGCTGCCAGTTGCAATTCGCTGCCACTAATCTGCAGGGCTACCTGGTTGGTGCTTTTGTTACTGAAAATGCTCACCCGACGAAGGGCACTTTGAAAATCACTTTTCGGCACCGTCATTTTATACGGGTTATCAGCTGGGATCACCACTTTGTAATCGGGGAAGCGGGCATCAATCAGGCGACAACTCATCTGCGTGGTACCATGTGTAACAAACAGGTGGTTGCTGTTGTAGCTGATGGTGATCTCGTCTTCGTTCACCGGCAAGGCTGACTTTAAGAGGTTCAGCGGTTTTTTCGGAACGATGAACGAATCATTCTTCGGACAGCTTACATCAGTTCGCTTATAACGAACCAGGCGGTGTGCATCGGTAGCGACAAACTGGATAAAATCTTTGTTGAGCTCGAAGAACACACCGGTCATGGCAGGACGCAAGTCATCGTTGCTAACGGCAAACAGGGTTTTGTTGATAGCCGTTACCAATGCTGATGATGCCATGGTAAATGAAGTGGTATCATCTGCAGCAGGCTCTTTCGGAAAGTTATCGGGGTTTTCACCCATTACCTTGTACTTCCCATTATCGCTGGTCAGTTCAATGGCAAAGTTTTTATCAATGTTGAACGACAGCGGCTGATCGGGAATATTCTTCAGCGAGTCCATCAGGATCTTTGCCGGGATGCAAACCTTGCCGGCTTCCTTGGCTTCCACATCCAACTGAATGCGCATGACAGTCTCCAGGTCGGTGGCCACTACGCTTAGTTTGCCTTTGTCTATCTCAAATAAAAAATCTTCTAAAATGGGTAAAACAGTATTGGCGTTGATGACGCCGGCTATGTGTTGCAGCTGTTTGAGTAATTGGGTAGACGAAACAATAAATTTCATGAAAATCCGGTTTCAGTGGTGGCGAAACTAAGGAATTTTAGGGCAAAGTTCTTTGTTGTTTATCAACGGTTATCTCTGCCTAACTTTCCGCTTTGGCCAACACCGGATGCGGCCCGTATTTTGAAGTAATGCATTGCTTTTGCACAGGCCCGCCACCATCCGTTGGTTGCCGGTCGAAGGTGTTGGCAACGGTTCGTTCAGCCTTTTTGTAAAACGGGAAGAAAGAGGCTGAACAACTGCATTCTTAATGCACCGGTCGATTACTGCCAACCGATTCATGGAGATTGTTTGTTTAAAACAAAATATGCTGGAAAAATTGTTTACCTGGTCAAAGAAAAAAGAAGAAGAGGAAGGAACTGTACAGGAAGAACCTGCGATCCGTTTTGGCCGCTATTCGGACAACAACAAGTCGGTTGCCAAAGTGGAGCGCTGGAATGAAGCGGAAAGCTTATTCAAAGAGAAAAAATACAGGGAAAGCATTCTGGCTTTTTTCGATTACCTGCGGGATGAAAACATGGACAACGTAAAGCTCGATGGCGAAGGAGAGAGGTATGAATTCCAGATCTGCCAGGGGTCGAAAATCATTCGTGGTTTCTTCGACGATAAAACGCTGGAAGCCGAAGTGGTGCTGGCAAAAATGCCGCAACCCAGCGTGCCGGTGATGCGGCGCCTGCTGGAAATGAATTTCAACCTTTATTACACCCGTTATGCGCTGCACGAGGATAAAATCTATATGTTTTTCGACAGTGATATTGAAACGGCCAATCCCAGTAAATTATATTATGGTTTAAAAGAACTGGCCACCAAGGCCGATAAGCACGACGATTTACTGGTGCAGGATTTTACGACCTTACAGCCCATCGATACCGAACATGTTGTTCAGATTCCGGATGAAGAAAAAGCGGTGAAGTTTCGCTTCTTTAAAAAATGGATTACCGAAACACTAGAATTAATTGGCACTATTGACAATGATAAATATTCGGGTGGTATTGCATACCTCCTGCTGGCACTGGCGTATCGCATCGATTACCTTGTTGTTCCTGATGGCCGCTTGCTGTCGGAACTGGAAAAGATTGTTGAAATTTATTTCCGGAAAGATAACCGCCAGGTAACGGAAAAGAACAGCGAAATGATGGATTGCTTTCAGAAGCTGGCAACCCGTGACGAAGCGGCGTTTTATCCTTACCTGTTTCGTTCCTGTTACACGTTTTCCATTGTATCGCCGCAGAATTATAAAACCGTAGCGGATGCCATTTACAATGCCAACCAGAACATTGCCTGGTACAAAGAGCATAAAATGCCAAAGGTGGCTTCGCAGATCAGCGAGTATGGATTTTCGTATTGCCAGTACTCGTACAGTTTACCCAGGCCGGTAACGGAGTTGTTTCACCTGTTTATGATGATCAACCACGCCGATTATTTTAAAGCGCTGGGCATGAAAGATGAGTATTACGACTTGGAAAAAGAAACCTACAGCCAGGAAAAGATTGCCGGCGCTATTAGTGCCATTGTAGAGAAATGGAAAGAAAAATATCCCGAGCTGAAGTTTGATACCGCGAAGCTGAAATATGAAAATGCAGTTGCCTTCAATCAAACATTCACAACGGAAGTGGAATACTTAAACTTAGAAACGCGTTGAATACACAGCAGATCATAGAACTATACCGGCCAACGATCATCCAGATTGCCACACAAACGAGTACGGGTACGGGTTTTTATGTAAAGGAATTTGACCTTATAGTTACCAACGAACACGTAGTAGGAAAAAATGCCGAGGTCACCATCGCCGGCCGACTTTTCGAACGAACGCTGGGACGGGTTTGGTACACGGATAAAAAACACGACCTGGCTTTTTTGCAATCCCCTGTTGATGTGGTGATTCCGGAAGTGAAGCTGGGCGATTATGCCGAAATGCAGGACGGCGAAGTGGTGGTGGCCATTGGTCATCCGTTTGGATTGAATTATACTGCTACGCAGGGAGTGATCTCGAAAGTGGACCGTGTACGCGACGGTGTGAAATACATTCAGATTGATGCGGCCATTAATCCCGGGAACAGTGGTGGTCCGCTGGTGAATAAAAAAGGAGAGGTCATTGGCGTTAACTCCTTCATCATTCGCGGCGGTGATAATCTGGGCTTTGCTCTGCCCGTCAGCTACCTGCAAGAAGCGCTCAGGCTTTACCAGCCGCACAAAGGCCAGGCTTCTACGCGTTGTCATAGTTGCAACAACCTGGTGCTGTCATCCAACATCGAAGCCACCAAATACTGCCCGTACTGCGGTACCGAAGTCAAACTGCCACAGCCGCCTGAAAAAGAAAGCAAGCCGGTAGGCATTGCCAAAACCATTGAAGAAATTCTGGGTGAATTGGGTAAAGATGTAAAACTGGCCCGCGATGGCAATAACAATTGGACGGTAAAAGAAGGCGGCGCCAAGATCAAGATCAATTACAACCCGGATAACTATTTTGTTGCAGGGGATGCCTATCTCTGCCAGTTGCCCGCCGATACTACCAGGATCAAACCGCTGTACCAGTTTTTGCTGCAGGAAAATTATACGCTGGACGGACTGGTGCTAAGTTGTGTCAAGCAAAATATTGTGCTTTCCTGCATCATGTACGATCTGGACATGACCAAGGAGAACGGCACCGACATGTTCCGTGAATTGTTTCGAAAAGCCGACTTCTACGACCAGTTGTTTGAAAAGGAATATGGTTGCCAGGAATTGCTGGAAGAATAGTTCACGGGTTCACAAGTTCACTTGTTCACGAGTTGTTTTTTTGTTGTGGCAATCTTGTATACAAGTGAACATTTAACTTGTGAACGAGTGAACCCGTGAACTTGTAAACTTTTTGTGTGCAGAAAAAACATCTAACCAAAGAACAGGCCATCATGAAGCTACGTCAATACTGCGCCTATCAGGAGCGCAGTCATGCCGAGGTAAAACAAAAGCTTTGGGAACTGGGTGTTTGGCGATCGGAGCATGACGAAATCATTGCTTCGCTGATTGAAGATGATTACCTGAACGAAGAACGCTTTGCCAAAGCATTTGTCGGTGGTAAGTTTCGCATGAAGGACTGGGGGCGCAAAAAGATCTATTATGGTTTAAAAGAAAAAGGCATCAGCGATTACCTCATCAAGCGGGCCATGAAAGAAATTGATGAAGACCAATACCAAAAATCCCTTCGGCAACTGGCTGAAAAAAAATACGAAAGCCTGAAGGGCGAACAACATCTCATTCGTAAAAAGAAAACAATGGATTATTTATTGCAGAAAGGATATGAACCGGAACTGGTAACCGGTGTGGTAAACAGCTTTGGCAAAACGGAATAATGTAATTTCAACGATAAACGGATTTTTGATGAAATACCTCTTGTTACTGGCAAGCATTTTCACTTCGCTTTTTTTATGGGCACAAACCGATGCCACCCGTGAAATAGAACCCGACCGGGAAACCAGTTTTGAGAATTACGAACTCCTCATTATTGCGGTCCTTGCGCTGGTTGTGTTAATGGGTATCCGTTTTTGGTTTAAGCGGACGAGGAAACATTGAATCAGGTCCTGTTCTGTTTTCTCTTCTTTTCCTCTTCATCTATCCAGGCCGCTTCAAATAACAACCGGCTCAGTTCTTCCCTGTCAATTTCTTTCGTAGAAAAAAAAGTTTTGGTAAGAACCTGCTTTCGCTTGCCCGCTTGCAGATAACTGGCATCGCTTAAAAGCTGTCCCTTGCAAAAGCCAATCAGCACGCCTTGTTTGATACCACCCCAGGGTACGAAAGCGGGCCAGATAAAACAAACCCGCGACTGCAAAAAATAATACGGCACGTTGTACGAAAGTTTCTCTTTTGCGTTGGGCAAGCAGGTCAGAATGATCTCCCGCAATTGTTCAACAATTATCCGCTCTTCCGCTGGTAATATTGCCAGCAAATCTTCTACAGAGCGAAACGATTCCGTTTGAACCTTGGTCATAGCATTTCTCCTCTCTTCAAATATCGAACACCAAATTTCAATTTTCAAACTGCTTACCGCACCTTTGACGGCGAAAACACATTGCCGGTGCGAAGATTTCCCGCAGAACTGATCATTATCCTTGGAGCCACACTCTTATTTGTTCCCTTTTTGGGAGCCACGCACCTGTTCGACTGGGACGAGATCAACTTTGCAGAAGCCAGTCGCGAAATGCTGGTCACCGGCAACTGGGCCATTCCGCAAATCGGGTTTGAACCCTTCTGGGAAAAGCCACCCTTATTCTTTTGGCTGCAGGCCATTTCCATGAAAATTTTTGGTGTGAATGAATTTGCGGCCAGGCTTCCCAATGCCATTTGCGGTATCATCACCTTACTTGTATTATATCGCCTGGGCAAAAAGCTGGTAAATGATCAATTCGGCTGGATGTGGGTACTGATCTATGCAGGATCGCTGCTGCCACAATTTTATTTCAAGTCTGGCATTATCGATCCCTGGTTTAATCTTTTTATTTTCCTGGCCATTTATCAACTGGCGCTTTACAGCGATAGCGCTCTTAGTCGTCCCGTCAAACGCATTTTGTTGGCAGGCCTTTTTACTGGTTTGGCCGTAATGACAAAAGGTCCCGTAGCACTGCTGATTGTTGGGCTATGTTATGGCGTGTTTGCCATCATCAACCGCTTTCACAATTTCATGAAGCCGCTGCACATTTTGTATTTCCTGCTGGTGACGTTACTCGCCGGCGGCATATGGTTTATTGCACTCCTCATAAATGGGCAGCAACACATCATTACCGAATTTATCGTGTACCAGATCCGGTTGTTTCAAACCGAAGATGCCGGTCATGGCGGGCCTTTCTTTTATCATTTTATCATTTTGCTGATTGGTTGTTTCCCGGCGGCGGCCTTGAGTATTTTATCCATGCGCATCCGCAAACGTACCAACGAAACATCGCGTCATTTTTTGCTGTGGATGTCGATCCTGTTTTGGGTAACGCTGCTGCTTTTTTCCATTGTCAAAACCAAGATCGTTCACTACTCTTCACTTTGTTATTTTCCGCTGACTTACCTGGCGGCCGTTAGTTTTTATCACCTGTACAAACGCAAATGGACACTGCCAGCCTGGAACAAATGGCTGCAGGTTGGCACCGGCCTGCTGCTCTCGGTTTTGCTGCTGGTTATCACGTTTATCGATCAACTCAAACCATTTCTTTTGGCCCCCGGCAGAATCCGCGATGAATTTGCAAGAGCCAACCTGGCAGCAGACGTTCATTGGAGCGGTTGGGAGAAGGTTCCCGGTGGGTTGCTACTGTTGGCTGTGGTTCTTTTTGCTGCCCGGGCAGACAAAAGTATACGCCGTTCGCTGGTGGGTTTGTTCCTGCTTTCGATGATCGCCATTAACCTCTTGATCGTTTTGATCACACCAAAGGTTGAGCCTTACTCGCAAGGTGCAGCCATTGAGTTTTATAAAAGCAAACAAGGTGAAGCAGCGATCATAGAACCGTTGCGTTACAAAAGCTATGCACACCTGTTTTACACGAAGCGCCAACCGCAATTCACCCGTTCACTGGCTGACAGCATAAAACAATTCAATTCGCATCCCGAAATACCTGTTTATTACGTGGGAAAAGTTCAGAACCGCGAGGAGAACAGCCGTGATATGCCTTACCTGGAAACGCTTTACGAGAAGAATGGTTTCGTTTTTTACCGTCGCAATACCAGCCGGCAATCGCCAACAAGCAATTAAAGAGTGAAGTGGCTACAGGCAGCGTTGTAACTTTCACCGGCACGCAAATCAGCCAATTAAAAAAAGAAATAAATATTTCTTCTCCCTTATTTATGGAAGAATGTTTTTTCTGCGTCTTAGCGGGAAACCATTTTTATGAAGAAAATATTTTTACCGGCATTTCTTGTTGTAGCTATGGCGGCATCGGCACAAACCAAAAAGAAAGTTCCGCCGCCACCCCCGCCGGCGCCGCCTGTTGTTGAAATGACAAAACTTCCGCCGCCACCCCCGCTGCCTCCTAAGCCTCCAAAAGCACCATCGAACCATTACAAAGCATTTTTGAAAAGAAACCCTTCTGTCAAATCGTTGCACTGGAATTTTGAGAACGAAGTGATTGTTCGTTTAAAATCGGGCAAGGAAGAGCGGTACCAACTAAACAATAACGAAAGCCGGAAGGCAGCAGAAGAGAAATACGGCAAGCTGCCTGCACCACCACCTCCGCCGCCGCTAGTGGAAAGGACGATAACGCCGCCCCCACCTCCCAAACCACCCAAAGCACCTGCGGCACCTGAACCGGAACAATAGCCTCAATGGACAATAGATTACCAGCAAGGAAGACTACCCGATTGAAATGATCCGAACATAAAAAAGTCCCGCTTTGTTGCGGGACTTTTTATTTGCGGCAGATGGATTAACCGATATGATTTTTCAGCAAGCCAACCTGTTTGCCATTGCGGTTAACAATTTTACCACGGGCATCTACAAACAATTGGGTGTTTTGCGAATCGTAAATCACGTAAGGAAACTGACTGCTGTTCAGGCGGGCCATTTTACCCAATACATTCAATCCGCTTTGGCCTACTTTTACCAGGTTATAATTGCTGGTAACATGGTAGCGGCTCGACGGATCGGCTGAGAAATACACATCACCCAGTATATACCGTGAGTCCAGTTTTACGCGACTGCTGTTGCTGGCCACATCCCGGGTTGTAATGGTTGGCTCCACACGGGGTTGTATAACCGCCGGTTTTTTCCGTTCGGTAGAGCGGCCTGCCAATTGGTCATCGGCATGGTTCCAGCCTTCTTCAATGGATGTTAAGCGGTCGTACTTGCCCGGATGCGTACGGCTGGCTCTTGCACTGGCCAGCGTTTGCATGGCGGCTTGCGCCTCTTGCAGGCTGGCACCCATCTTCCGCAACACGTACCCCGAGAACTCATCGGCTTCCAGTTCCATGGAAGGCTGGCTGCCACTACCGCTTACCGTGTGCCCATTGAGGTGATGACCAATTTCGTGGGCCAATACACTGATGGCAGCCCACTCGGTACCGGTGGTTTGAATGAGCTTGTTGATGAAGGTTGGATTGTATAAAACATAACGTTTGCCGCCGTAAACAACGGCTGCTGCATTATCGATGTTGGCAGGCCGGATATCGAGTTCTGCCCGCAGGCCTACCGCATCGATGATGCGGTCAGCAATGTCCCTCCCCTGTGCAGCCGTAGTAAAGCTGGTTTGGGGCACTGTCCATTTGGTGATGTTGGCGTGCTCGCCCAACCGCCCTGTCTGTGCCATCGCCGCACCTGACAAAAGGATTGAGAATAGAGCGAACAATAGTCGGTTTTTCATAGCAAAGTCCTTTCTGTTTTAGGCTTTACTACCGTCAATTTTAGCGCCGTATGTTGTTAAGGGGCCGTGCTTCAAAAGAGATTAACACGGGCTTTATTAATTAAGGTTAATGACGTGAAACGTGAATCGTCAGACGTGAGACAAGAGACCATCCACAAGTTCACGAGTTCACAAGTAGAAAGCCGTAATAGGTTAACATAAGGCAGACTGAAAATAGAAGGACGCTACAGTTTCACGTTTGACGATTCACGTTTCACGTCCTCAGCTCCATTCTCTTGCTTCTTCTTCCTGCTCCCGCTTTTCGATGCGGCGGGTGAGAACAATGCTGATCTCAAAAAGAATATAAAGCGGAATGGCAACCGTCATTTGGCTGATCACATCCGGACCGGGAGTAATAACGGCCGCGAGGATCAATATGAGTACAATGGCATACTTGCGTTGCTTCCGTAAAAACGAACCGGATACAATCCCGATCTTGGCCAGCAGAATCATTAAAAGCGGCAATTGAAAAGCCAGACCCGTACCTAAAATCAGGGGAATCATCGTATCGAAATAACTGGCGATGGTCCAGCGGTTTTCGATGTTCTCATCCAACTGGAAAGAACCAAAGAAGTTAAGTGTATACGGCGCAATCACAAAAAAGCCAAAGAACACACCCAGGAAAAACAGGAAGGAAACCCAGAAGATAAGCCCGCGGGTATTTTGCAATTCCTTCCGGGTGAGCGCTGGTTTTACAAAACGCCAGAATTCCCAAAAGATATAAGGAAAGGCAATCACGATGCCGCCTATCAGCATAATGGAAATAAATGTGCTGAACTGCGTAGCCACCCCGGTGCTTTGCATTTGAATATTCAAACCACTCATGCAAAGAGCTTCTTCGAGGTTCAGCTTTTTCCCAATGTCGCAGATCACACCATAAGTGGGAAAATCAGCATGGGTGGGACCCAGCAATACCTTTTTCACGAAAAAATCCTTGAAGATCGCTATCACTACGGCGCCGGCCAGGATGGCCAGCACACTGCGGAAAAGGTGTCCGCGGAGCACTTCCAAATGATCCACAAATGACATTTCTGCCCTTTCTTCACTGGAGTTGCCGCGTCTGAAAAATGATAATGCCATTTTGAAAAAGTGGGGCAAAGATAGGCGAAGGAGTCAGGAGTCAGAATACAGAATTCAGGAGAGTAGACAGTATGCAGTTGGCAGTACCCATTTGTTGCTGCTTACTTATTTTGCTAATTGCCTCTATTGATTGCTTTCCATTCTGATTCCTGTATTCTGACTCCTACTTCAACACTTTCATCTTCACCATCTCAATCCGGGTATTGCTTACACTGAGAATATCAAATTCGAAATCGTCAATGATGATGCGTTCTTTTTGTTGTGGGATGGTTTCATGGTGAGAGATGATGAAACCGGAAAGGGTTTCCGATTCGTTCTCGGGAAATTCCAGCTCGTATTTTTCGCTGATATAATCCAGTTCCAGCCGTCCGGAAAAAATGTACTCATTTTCTGAAAGCCGCTTTTCTACAAACTCTTCGCTGTCGTATTCGTCGTGGATCTCGCCAAAGATCTCCTCCAGCACATCCTCCATGGTAACAATACCGGCTGTGCCGCCAAATTCATCCACCACCCAGGCAATGCTTTTGCGTTCTTTGGTAAACTTGCTAATCAGGTCCGTTGCACTCATGCTTTCCGGTACGGCGGGTATGGGCAGCAGAATAGCCTGCAGGGTATCGGGATGTTTAAAGAGGTCTAGCTGGTGAATGTAGCCCACAATGTTGTCGATCGTTTTTTCATACACCACCAGTTTACTTAACTTGGTTTCAATGAATTTTTGGCGGGCTTCTTCTACCGTGCAATTCACGTCTACACCTACTACTTCCTTTCGCGGTACCAGGCACTGACGAATTTTTACTTTTGGCAATTCCAGCGCATTTTCAAATAACTCTGTATTCATTTCCTCAGCTTCATAATCGGGGTTTTCGTTTTGCTGGAAAAGTGTTTCCAGGGTTCCTGGCGGCAGGGTTTCTTTCGATTCCTTTACCTTGATGTTGAAGATATATTGCAGGGTCCAATTGGCCATCGCCAGAAACAGTCGGGCAATGGGTTGCAGAATGGTGTGAATAACATTGATCAACCACACTAGCCGCGTCAGAATAATATTGCTGTGGGCACGGAACATGGCTCTGGGCACAAATTCACCCAGCACCATTACAATAAAGGTGGCCAGCACAATATCAAGAACAACACGGGCCGCCACATTGTACAACCCCGCTGCGTTCCAAAGGTGTTCGGTGATGGTATTGAACAATAAGGCAAACCAAACCAGGAAAATGGTAAAGCCAATGAGCATAGTACTCAGGAACAACTCGGGGTTTTCGAAATATTTGGAGAGAAGCACCGCATCGGGGCTTCCCTGTTTTTTGCGCAGTTCGATGCTAAACCGGTTAACGCTGTAAAAAGCCATTTCTACCCCGGCAAAAAAACCCATGAGCAAAAGGGTGACAATAAACCACACGATGATATTGATCTCTACCATTGGATTAAAGATAGTTGATACCGCAAAAGTAATTACGCAAAAAAGAACTGATGCTGCCGGCCGCACTAAAGCACCGTTCTTGTTCAGCGGATATTAGTTCTCTGCCTTTTGCAGAAAATGAAGAATCACTTCTTCCGCTTCCCTGCAGGCAGTATCCAGGTCGGCATTGACAATGATCTTATCGAACGAGTTTTTAAATGAGATTTCGTAGGCTGCTTTGCTGACACGGGTGTTCAGCGACTCTTCCGACTCGGTACCACGACTCATGAGTCGGCGTTTGAGTTCATCTACGGTTGGCGGTTCTATAAAAATGGACAGTGTTGTGCCTGGGTATTGCTGTTGTACATGAATAGCGCCTTTTACATCAATATCCAGCACCGGGGCTTTGCCTTCGCTCCAGATGCGGTGGATCTCCGATTTTAAGGTACCATAGTATTTGCCCTTGTACACCATCTCCCATTCTACAAATTCTTCGTGCTGGATCTTGTTAGTAAACTCTTCTTCGCTCATAAAATAATAATCCACGCCGTCCCTTTCCGATCCCCGGGGTTCCCTGGTGGCCGCCGATACGGAAAAGGCCAGTATCTGTGGATATTTGTTCAGCAGAAAGCGGGTAATGCTGGTTTTTCCGGCGCCGGATGGAGCGGTGATGATCACGATCTTTTGCTGCATATTCATGGTCATGTGGCAACAGAATGTATAAGCGGCGAAGGTAGAAGAAAGTTTACAAGTTCACCGTTGCCGTTCGCAGTTCACAGTTCGCAGTTGTTAGGTCAGCATGTTTCGAAGTAAAAAAATCGATTAGCTTTTTGCTTTACCTCCAGCCATAGCTTTTACAGCGTACAATAAACTGTAAACTGTGAACCGTAACCTATATATTATTAAAAAAGAAGTCCCGCCTAGAAAGGCAGGACTGATATTTATTCACTTTTTAAATCGTTGCTTACTGACGACGGTTACCGGCGGCAGGTCTTGCTCCACCGTTAGCGGCTTGCGGCGCATTTTGTGCCGGCAGTTTTATGTTCAGTTTTTTGGCAACCAGCGGCAGCAGGTTATCGCTCGGGGGCGCTACCAGCAGCACTTCCTGGTTGTAAACAAACGAGTAATTATTTTCTTTGGCCACGTCGTTGATGGCTTTCATTACTTTCTGGTAAACAGGCGCCAGCAGTTCCTGCTGCTTGTTCTGCATTACATTCTGAGAAATCTGCTGCCAGTTCTGCACCTGGTAAGCAATCTGCTCCAGGTCCTGACGGTGCTGACGTTTTACAGCAACAGGAATCTTGGTTGTATCTGTTTTATTCAGAATACTGTCTTTGTATTGATACTCCTGAACCAGGGAGGCAAATTCAGCGTTCAGGGAGTCAGTTTGAAATTTTTGCAAGGTGGTGTCAATCTTGCTCACTTCCGGCATCAGGTAAACAACCTGCTCTACACTGATGTAGCCTGATTTTTGGGCCTGTACCTGGCTGGCTCCGGCTACAAACAGGGCTGCCATCAAAAAGAATTTAATCTTGCTCATTGAGGTTTTTTTAGTGGTGTTGTTTTAAGATTATGATTTCTGCGAACCGTTATGGTCCGTTTTTTTGTTTTTATGATTTTTACTTTACCCCCAGTTCCCGAAGCACGTCTTCGCTTTTTTCCAGTTTGGGGTCGGCAAATATAACCGTTATCCCTTCACTTTTATCTAATATAAAGTCATATCCGCGCTGTACGGCCAATTTTTGCACAGCGTTATAAACTTTGTCCTGCACCGGCTTGATCAGTTCCTGGCGCTTTTTAAACAACTCGCCCTCGAACCCAAAACGGGTGCGCTGAAGGTCACGCAAGGTTTTTTCTTTTACAAACAACTGGTCTTCGCGTTTCTTTTTCAGGTCCTCGCTCAGCATCACCTGCTCGGCTTCAAAGTCCTTGTACATTTTGTCCAGTTCCTGCTGCATACGGTCAATTTCCTTTTGCCAGGTAGCAGCTATATCATCCAGGCTTTTCTGCGCTGTTTTGTATTCCGGCATTTTGTCCAGGATAAATTTGGTGTCGATGATGGCATATTTCTGTGCCTGTGTGGTAGCGGCAATGGATAAACTGATTGCAGCAAGCAGAAGGAATTTTTTCATCAGCATGAGATTTATAATATACTAAAGACGATTAAGATGCAAGAATGGTCAATTTGTTTAGGCGTTGATTCAAAACTTTCCGTTAAAACCTTTCTTGTTTCGTATGATAAATAGTGGGATGAACATATGCAAGCCTGTTCATCCCACTAAGTTTATTCCGGTTCTACACCCAGCATAAAGGTGAAGCGGGATGCATTCTTTAACCCTGTTCCCGGCCCGATACGGTCCAGTCCAATACCGTAGTCGAAACCAAGCAGACCAAACATAGGCAGGAAGAAACGCATGCCCACACCCACACTGCGGCGCAGGCGGAAGGGGTTATAATCTTTAAAGTCAAACCAGCCATTGGCGGCGTCAAAGAAGGTCAGCGCATAGATGGTACTGGCCGGACTTGTCACCAACGGGTAACGCAGCTCCAACTGGTATTTGTTGAAGATGGTAAAGAACCGGTTGGTGCTGGTTTGATCCGGGTTGTTTACCGTAGGATCGGAATTATCGAACACCGGATAGCCACGCAGGGCAATGATGTCGTAACCCAGGATACCGTTATTGTTGGTTAACCCATCGCCCCCCAACTGGAAGCGTTCAAACGGTGAAACTTCCAGCTTTTTGTTGTAGCGGCCCATGAAACCGTATTTGGCGGCCAGCTTCAACACAAACTGGCGGCTGCGTTCGGCACCCATCGGCTTACCAATGGGTACAAACCACTCCGAGGTAAAGCGCCATTTGTGGTACTCCGGATTCTTATACGGGTTTTCCGAACCGGCCAGGTTTTTATTAAACGATGAGTAAGGCGGTGTGAATTGCACCGAAGCCGAAATATTGGAGCCACTGCGTGGGAACGTAGGATCGAATACGGAAGAACGCTGCAGCCCCAAACGGAAACTTACGTTGTTGGACTCTCCTGAGTTCAGCCCCTGGAAGATGGCATAGTTACGAATGTCGTAACGGGTGTAGTTCAGGGAGTAGATCAGGCTGAAATAGTCATCCGGCCACTTCAACTGCTTGCCCAGGGACACAAACACCGTCGTTGCCTTCAGGTAACTGGTATCAGCAGCCTTGGTATCAATGCGGCCCGTAAAATAGTTGTAGCCGGCATTGGAAAATTTGGTAGAGCTGGCACCAATGGTAAAGGAGTTGCGCTTTTTGCCTCCTAACCAAGGTTCTGTAAAAGAGAAGTTGTACGAACGATAATAGCGTCCGTTCGACTGGTAACGAAGACTCAGCTTTTGGCCGTCGCCCATTGGCAGCGGATCCCAGGCTTCTTTCTTTAAAATATTTTTGATGGAGAAGTTGTTGAAGGTAACCCCCAGCGTACCGGTAAAGCCAATACCACCACCAAAACCAGCAGAGAGTTCCAACTGATCAGAAGATTTTTCTTCCAGCTCCCAGGTAATATCTACGGTACCGTCGTCCTGGTTGGGCACAACGTTCGGATTGATCTTTTCCTGGTTAAAATAGTTGAGGGCCGCCAGTTCACGCTGCGATCGAATCAGGTCCGATCGGCTGAACAGGTTACCGGGCACCGTACGCAGTTCGCGGCGGATGACGTGGTCTTTTGTTTTGTCGTTCCCCGTAATGTTCACGTTGCGAATACGGGCCTGCGGACCTTCGGTCACACGGATCTCGTAGTCGATGGTATCGTTGTACACCGCTGTTTCCACCGGGTCCACGCGGAAGAACAGGTAGCCTTCATCCATATACAGACCGCTGATGTCGCCACCTTCCGGGCTAAGTTGCTTACCCAGGCGCTTGTTCATCAGGTCAATATTATACGTATCGCCTTTTTTGATGTTCAAAATGGCTGCCAGTACCGAATCGGGGTACTTAGTGTTTCCCTTCCAGGTAATGTCGCCAAAATAATATTTGCTGCCTTCTTTTACCTTGATGTGCACCTGCATGCGGTTGCGTTCATCATTAAAAGTGAGGGTATCGTCAATGATCTGTGCATCGCGGTAACCAAGGGAGTTGTAATAAGCCAGTACTTTTTCTTTGTCGTCTTCGTATTTGGTGCGGTTAAACTTGGCGCCGGTAAACGGACGAAAACGGAAATACGGATCCAAGAACTGTTTTGTTTTGGTAGGATACAAAAAGCCGTAGTTGCTCATGTAGTCACTCAGCGTAGGGCGAACAATCTCGCCGTAAGGCGTCGGAATCGAATCGGGCGAAAAATCAAAACGGCTTTTTTCCTTTGTATCGGAAAGTTTCTTTTTCAGCGTGACGGTAGGTACGTCCTCGTTGCCATAAAACACTACATCGCTGATGCGCACCTTTTCGCCTTTGTCGATATAAAACGTTAGCGAACGGGAATTGGCCAGGCTGCGGTCAGCCTGTTCTTCAATGCGCACCTGGGTATTCAGAAAACCTTTTTCGGCAAAGAATTTTTTGATCACCTCCGTGGCATTGCGCTTCATGTTTTCGGTGATGATGGTGGATTTGGCCAGGCCAATCTTTCCCTGCAATTCTTCCGCCTGTCCTTTGGTGGCACCTACAATTTTAAAATTGGCAAGGCGGGGCCGCTCCTGTACAGCAATCTCGATATCCACATTGTTGCCTTCTACCCGGGTAACATAAATCTGCACGTTGGCAAACAGGCGTTGGCGCCACAGGTTGTTGATGGCTCTTGAAAACGCTTCGCCGCCAGGCAGCAAAACTTTATCGCCGGGCAGCAGTCCTGAAATGGATTGCACAATGCCCGTATCCAGCGTACTCAATCCGGTAACCGCAATAGAGCGGATGGTGTATTCTTTGGGAATTCGGTTGGAATTTATATTCAGAAGATCGGGGTCAACCGATGTAACGTTAGACGTATCCTGCGCAAACGTAAAAGAGCCAATCAGCACGAAAAGCAATGCGAAAAAACCGGATAGATATCGTTGCATGTTAAAGTGTTCAGTCTGTAAAGGATCGATCAAGAGCAGTTAAGCAAGGCAAATTAGGTTGAAAAATCAAATGGGATTGTTAAATGATACGTGGTGTAAAACAGCCGGGAACAGGAGATTCGTGGCTCCTTTCAGTTAAAACAAAACAACCTCCCATGATTCCAAGGAGGTCTGTTTACGAAAAGACTTATCTTCTTAACAAGGCCGGCTGCTTGCTGCTTTTCACAACCTGTTCTATTTGAATCGTTTCTTTCCACCATGACGGTTGCGGTCGTTGTTGCGCTGGCCGCCACCACTGTTTCCATTGCCCCCGCCCCGTTGCTGAAACTTGCCGCGTTGCTGCTGCCGGCCATAGCCGCTGCCGCGTTCGCCCCAACCTTCCTGCTGCGGACGGTAGGCTTTCACATACGGTGTATTCGTGAACTCTAATTGTCCTTTAGTGATGGAGTTTAATTCGCTTTGGATCGCATCATCATGCACGGTGTCTTTGTGCCAGTTGTTGTAGGCCAGCTTCATGTAATACGCAATGGCGTTGGCAAAACCCTGGCGTTTTTCCGGGCTTTCTTCTTTCAGCGCTTTGTTGATCACGAGCTCCAGGTTTTTTCCCAGGTGCGAAAATTTAGGATAGCGCTTGGGATAAGGAAGCGGATCGGGTTTGGCCTTGTAGGTTTCCTTTTGCGGAATCGGATACGGCGAATCAACGTCCAGCTGAAAATCGGATATATAAAAAAGGTGGTCCCAGAGTTTGTGCCGGAAATCTTCAACGTTTTTGAGGTGCGGGTTTAAAAACCCCATAAGTTCAATTACCGCGTAGGCATTGGCCTGACGGCGGTCACGGTCTTCAATTGACATGAGGTGCTCCACCATCTTTTGAATATGGCGGCCGTACTCCCGCATGGTCAAATGGTTTCTCGTAGTGTTATATTCCATTGCAACAAATGTAGGCAAGAGCGCTGATTGGACAAGAATCTTCGGAAAAAATTGGCATTCTGGCTTTCAATTGGCAATAAGCAATTAGCAATCCGCAAAGAGTAACGTTCAACGTGTTGTTGTTTCTTGCTTATTGCCTGTTGCCAATTGTCGATTGCCTATTGGCCGTCGTCTTTCCACTGCCACAGGTGCAGGCAGGCATAGGTGCGGTAGGGCGACCATTTTGCGGCAATCTTTTGCATAGCCGCTTTGAATTCTTTTTTGTTGCTGTCGTCAAGCTTGTACAGTTTTTTCATGGCCACCTGGATGCCGTAATCATCCACGGAAAACACGTCCTCCCGGCTCAGGGTGAACATCAGGAGCATTTCCACCGTCCATTGACCGACGCCCTTGATTTGCGTGAGCAGGTCAATGATCTCCTCATTATTCATCTTTTTCAGCTGCTTATCGGTAAGCTTGTGTTCCCTGCAAAATTCCGCCACGTTCAACACATATTGCGCCTTGGCATTGCTCAGGCCTATGCCCCGCAGCACTTCCAGCGGCGTGGCCGCAATCTGCTCCGGCGTGGGCTCTTCGCCACCATACAAGGCCAGGAAGCGGTGAAAGATCACCTTGGCTACTTTGGTGGAAAGCTGCTGGCTCATAATGGAGGCACAAAGCCGCAGCGGAATGTTTTTGTGCGAAGAAAGCGAAACCGCATCCTGTTCTGATAATACTTTCCGCAGCCGGCTGTCTTTGGAAAGATGGTCGATGTAGGCAGACATGTGTACGAAGATACAGGGACGTGAAATGGGAAACGTGAGACGTGAAACTGTTGGGTGATTCTAATTTGTAACGGTATTCCGAAAGATTTTGTGGGCTTTCAATTGGTGAACCCGTGAACCAGTAAACTTGTGAACTCCTCTTTAACGTTTGGCTGCCCCTCTTTGCCTTAGTTTTACGGCCATGCGTGAGGTAGTCATAACAAAAGATGGTTCGCATACGATTGCCATTCCGGAGAAAGGTGTTACCTATCATTCGGTACATGGTGCGGTGCAGGAGTCGATGCACGTGTTCATTGAAGCCGGATTGGGTTCTGTGCTGACGTCGGCCCACAAGCAGGACCTATGTGTATTTGAGATGGGTTTTGGTACCGGCCTGAATGCGTTTCTGACAGCGCTGGTGGCCCAGGAGCAACGGGTTTCCATTTTTTATACAGCTGTTGAAGCCTTTCCGCTATCAGCAAAAGAAGCTTCTTTCCTGAATTACGCTGATGTGCTGGGAGCCCGGGAGCTTTTCCAGCGCCTGCACCAATGCGGTTGGAATACAAAAGTAGCGGTGAACGATTTTTTTACAATAGAGAAAGTACAAACGGAACTTGCTGCTTTTTCGCCTTCCCGGCAATACGACCTTGTTTATTACGATGCCTTCGCTCCATCGGCCCAGCCAGAGTTGTGGACAGGGGAAGTGTTTGAAAAATTGTATGGGATGATGAATGCGGATGGGGTTTTGGTAACCTATTGTTCCAAAGGCGATGTGCGGCGGGCCCTAATCGCCGCGGGGTTTGTGGCGGAAAAAATACCTGGGCCACCAGGTAAGCGGGAGATGCTGCGGGCAAGAAAAGCCTAGGTGATTTTCCTGCAAACAAAAAAGGATGCTCCGGGGAGCATCCTTGAAGAAACGTGTATTCTTAAAACTTACTGTTTCAGTCCTACCAGTTTACCAGTTGTGGTTTGATCACCAACGCGGAACAGGTAAATCAGGTTGGTGCGTTGGGCACTGGGCACGGCGTATTCAATGGTTTGAACTTGGCCTGCATTGACCTGACCTTGAAAGACAGTTTTCACTTTTTGTCCCAGGGTGTTATACAGTTCCAGCGTTCCCTGACCGGATACATCAGACTTTAAGGTAAAGCGGATGCGGTCATTGAAGGGATTGGGAGCTGCGCTGACATTAGCTTTTTGCACACGTCTCAGGACAACCTCCTGGTCTGTTACTCTTGCCTGACCTGCACTAACTTGTTCTGCTTCCTGATAGCCACCTGAAAAGTCGCCACATTTTTCAGGCTCTGAGGTACAACTATTTGCAGTATGCGTTACACTATACCCTTTTCCAATCGTTAAGCCTTCAAAAATAATCTTACCGTCAACAGCATCTTCCGGATATTTCCTACTCATTGGAGCTACACCACCCTTCATCTGACGAAGTGTATAAGTGCCTGCAACTGGAGAGGTAACCTTCACCCTAAAGTTAGTTTCTGTACAAGAAGGTCCTATGTATTCAACCTCGGGTGCTTCTGGATTGGCATTAATTGTTGCTGTTACATTTTTGGTAGCTGCTGCACAAGGTGTTGCCTGACCTGTGGTTGTGAAGGTCAGCTGCACTGTACCGGCTGCAATTTCAGCTTCTGTTGGTGTATACGTCGCAGTGA
>JACJGO010000012.1 GCA_014163555.1 Flavisolibacter longurius | reverse complement strand
CCAGCCCGCCACCGGTAGCATGCAAACCGCTGTGGACATGAGCACCCTTTCAAAAGGCATGTACTTTATCCGCATCAGCGGCGAAAACGGCCAAACCGAAACCCTCAAAATCATGAAACAATAATTATTCTTTATAACAAAACGCCGCCCTTTTCAAAAGAAAGGGCGGCTTTATTTTTGGTAAAACGAATTTAAAAGTTTTATATTCGTTACGTATTCGGTGCCATTTCAGTTTTACAGGCCCATAGAACTCCGTTCAGGTTCCTCGTCAGCTGTAAGCACTTTTTTGGTTTTTTAAATTTTTCACTAATGAACATTTATGTTGGAAACTTAAGTTGGGGCCTGAAAGAGCAGGACTTAGCCGACTTATTCGCACCTTATGGTGAAGTTGCGTCTGCGAAAATTGTCATGGACAAATTCACCAACCGCAGCAAGGGCTTTGGTTTTGTTGACATGCCAAACGACGAACAGGCACAAGCCGCTATTGCACAATTGAATGGCAGCGAAGTGGATGGACGTAACCTGGTTGTAAACGAATCCCGTCCGAAAGAAGGCGGCAGCGATGGCGGCTTTAAAAAACGCAGCTTTGGCGGCGGTGGCAGCGGCGGCTTTAAAAAAGGCGGCGGCGGTTACGGCGGCGGCGGCAACCGTGGCGGTGGCGGCTATGGCGGCGGCAACCGTGGCGGCGGCGGAGGCTACAGAGACAACTATTAATTTCTCCCCTGCACCCAGTAACTTCAGGAGTAACAAAAGACCAAATCTTTATAATTCCGAAAACTCGTTCAGATCTGAACGAGTTTTTTGTTTGCGAGATAAGACTGTTCTTAGAGCCATTAATTACTCTTTAGAAGAAAAGAGCCGTTCAGATTTGAACGGCTCTTTTTGTATACCAAAGATTTATTTCTTTCACAGGCTATTTCATCAACAAGATTAATGATGATGGTGTTGGTGCTCTTCATTCATGTGAATGAATTCTTCTTTTGAAATGGGCGTTTCCGCTGCTTTCACCTGAGACTCTGCCCAGTCGAAGATTTTTTGCGTTTGAATGCGGTTATAGGCATCCTCTACGTATTTCCGGTCTTTCATCATACGATCAATATAATCGCGTACCCAATCAGCTTCCTCATCCATAGCAGCCATACCCATATACCCTAACAGTTGTTGCTTGGCAAACTGGCGCACATCATCCTGCTGAACCTGAATGTCACCTCTTTTCTGCAATTCATCCATGATCAGGGTCCATTTCAATTGGTTGATGAACGTTGAGAATTCAGCTTCTACCTGTTCGTCAGTCTTGGGTTGCTGCTGTTGCTGACCATCGGCACTTTGTGTTTTCAGCCAACGCTTCAGGAAGGCTTCCGGGAAATCAATACTGGTATTGTCCAGCAATACATGGTAAAGTGTATGTTGTAACTGATTCCGGCTTTCAGTATCCCACTGCTTTTGCAGTTCTTCGCGAATCTTGGTCCGGAACTCTTCTTCGGTCTTTACTTCCTGGTTGGGGAACAATTGGGTGAAGAACTCTTCATTCAATTCGCGGGGTTCAACAAGACCTACTTTGGTAATGGTCAGTTTAAAATGCTTGTTGGTAGCGCTGTCAATTCCTAAGTCCTGCAACACCCACTCTTTTTCCTTTCCTTCAAACGCTTCGTCCAGTGAAATCTGGAACGTATCGTCTTTCTTTTTGCCAATCAGCGAAGGGCGGAAGCTTTCGGTAAAATATTTTACCAACAAAGAATTGTCTTTGCGAATGCCGCCGGCAATTTCATTTCCTGCTTCATCGGTTTCAACAAAGGTTACATTCATCACATTCTCATCACCTTCTACCGTTTCCGGTTCACTCATGTTACCATACCGGCTTCGCAAACGTTCCACTTCTTCGTTCAGCATTTCTTCGGTAATATCCACTTTGTAACGCTTCAGCGACTGCTGGCCCAGGTCCGGCAACTGAACGGCAGGCTTCATTCCAACCTCAAACGTAAAGGTGTAATCCGCTGGACTGTTCACATCCAGTTGCTGCAGGTTCATATCAACCGGCAGCGGCTGGGCAAAAATGTCCAGTTTCTCCTGCTCCAGGTAACGAAAAACTTCTTTGTCAACGGTACGGAGCACCTCATCGGTAAACAAGGAAGAACCATACATTTTTTTGATCAGGCCGGCAGGCACCATGCCTTTGCGGAAGCCCGGAATATTTGCCTTTTTGCTGTAATCTTTCAGTGACTTTTCAAACGAAGGAAGATAATCTTCCTTCTGAAGGGTGATGCTAAGCTGCTTATGCAAAGGAGCCACATCCTGTTGTGTAACTGTTGCCATATTTTTTGTTTGAATCCGAACAGATAAACAAGGAATATCGAAACCGTAAGGCGCAACCTGTTCGCAAAGAGTAGAAAAGCGTGAACAGAGAAGCTTCCTTTGACATTCATCTGTTCCTTGTTCGTCTGTTCTTCTGTTCTGTTGTGCGGGTGGAGGGACTCGAACCCCCATGCCGTGAAGCACCAGATCCTAAGTCTGGCGTGTCTACCAATTTCACCACACCCGCGGGCTCCGCAAAGCGGAACGGAAAAATGGGTGGCAAAAGTACAGGTTATTGCTGTACGAACACCCTTTCACCGAAAAAAAATAAGCCAGTCACCAAATTTTAGAGAATAATTTGTTTTATTTGAAGTTGCAAATAAACTGAAGAATAACCGGCTGATGCAAAGTGCATCTACCGGTTGTTCGCTAATCCAAATTCCTATGTTTCGTAGCCTGCTTTTGTTGCTGCTATCCGTTTGGATACTTGCATCCACTGCGCAAAATCCTTCTTCCGTTTTTCGGTTGCCATCAAAAACAATTGTATTGCCCTGCGGCACTACCTGCACAACCATTACCGCAACCGTACCTGACATCCGGCAAACGGACGATTACCGGGTACAGCCTATCTCCCACCAACCTTTTTCTTATGAAGGGGGTACAGAGTTAACAGCGCTTTACGCAGATGATATCTATAGCAGCAGCATTCCCCTGCCCTTCCCGACTTGTTTTTATGGCGCTACTTACTACAGCCTGACAGTCGGTTCCAATGGGATTGTATCTTATGACATAACCAATGCCGGCAGACGCAATAATTTTCGGTTGACCACCAGCTTTTTTAACCTGACGCCAGTTCAAATTCCCTATGCCGGCGGCACACAAAACTCTCTTGCTTCCACCTATTTTCCACGGGCTTCGATCATGGGAGTTTACCATGATATCTTCCCGTTTGACAATGGCAGCCGCAGAATCGAATGGCGCCTGGAAGGTAATGCTCCCAAACGGCGCTTTGTTGCCAGTTTTAAGGACGTGCCCATGTATAGCTGCACCAGTCTGTCGGCTACCCATCAGATTGTCGTTTATGAAAGTACAGGCATTGTAGAGGTGTATGTAAAAGACAAGCCGGTTTGTACAGCATGGAACGAAGGGCTTGCCGTTTTGGGAATGCAGAATTATGCCCGGAACAAAGCCGTTTTCCCAACGGGAAAAAATACAAGCCCGTGGGGAAGTACGAATATGCAGGAAGCCTACCGATTCATTCCTGCGGCAGGACCTTCGCGGTTTAAAAAAGCAGAACTGTTATCAGATGGCAATGTAGTTGCCATAGCCGATACATTGTCGGATGGAGAAGGAAATCTGCAGCTAACTTTTCCCGCCATTTGTCCGGCTGCCAATAGCGTAGCCTATGTTTTACGGGTAAGCTATCTTGCCTGTACTTCCTCATCAACAGAGGTTAGCTTTGAAGATACCGTTTTTGTCAAAAAAGAAGACCTGCAGGTGAAACTGCAGCAACAAGACCCAACCTGCACCGAAGCAGGAACGATCCGCGTAGAAGCAAATGGAACCATTTTACCACTGACCTACCGGCTAAACGGAGGTACACCACAGGCTTCGCCCCTGTTTACTAACCTGGCGGCAGGCCAATATACCATTACTGTTGCCAGCAGCACTGGCTGTGAAAAAACGGCAACTGCAACCCTTACTCTAGAAGATGATTTGCTCTTGGTTGCCCAGCCAACGATCACTGTCTGCGAAGGTGAAACCATTACACCACAGATTCTTTCCAACGGCTCAACCTTTCATTGGACGCCATCTACCGGCATCAGCAATGCAGGTGAAGCGCACCCGGAAATCAAGGCACAAAACAACATTACATATACACTTACAACACGTAAAGGTGCCTGCCAGCAATCGGCGGAAATTGTAGTCAATGTAAAGCCCCTACCAGTTGTGAATGCAGGGCCCGATCAAAGCATCATCCAGGGTGACGAAACAAAACTTCAGGGTACTGTTTCCGGTGGCAGTGTCAGTTGGGTGCCGGAAGCGGGACTTAGTGCGACAGACATAGTTCAACCCACCGTGTACCCTTTTGCCACCACAACCTACCGGCTAACGGCAATCCAAAATGGCTGCATGGCCAGCGATGAAACTACTGTTACTGTGGTGCCGTATTGTATCAAGCCAATGGCTGCCTTTTCGCCCAACAGCGATGGCATAAACGACCGCTGGCTGGTAACTGACGGATCATGCCTGCAAAAAGCGAAAGTCGAGGTCTTCAACCGGTACGGCGCTCCGGTTTATCGTAACGACAATTACAACAATGACTGGAACGGAACCTACAGCGGCAAGCCCCTTCCTGACGGCACCTATTATTATATCATCACTTACCAGTTGATCAATGGAAAAACGGTAAGTACAAAAGGTAATGTCACCATTCTACGCTAATGAAAACGTTTTATACCATATTTCCCCGAACCCGGTGCGTGAAGTATGTTCTACTCATGTTGCTTTTTATTGGAGATGAAATAAAAGCCCAGCAATTGAACACTTCCAGCTTTTACGAGCTTGCACCCATTTTGCATAACCCGGCCGCTGCCGGCAGCCAACAAAGGGCATTTGTTGGTGGCAGTTTTAAAACACAATGGAGCAGTATGCCGGGAAGCCCGAAGACAGGTTTGCTGTACGGTCAAACATTTCTTCCCAATGCCCGTTTGGGTTTGGGTGGCTATCTCTATCATGATGTCACCGGCCCAACGGCCCGCACAGGCTTGCAAATGGCGTATGCTTACCATATACCAGTAAAGGAAAAAAGCACGGTATCGTTTGGGCTGGAAGCCCGCTTGCAACAGCTTTCCTTTGACAGGGAGAAACTTCAGCAGGAATTGGGCGGCCTTGATCCGGTGCTGGCCGGAAGTAACAACAGACTGAAAGCCGATGCTGGTTTTGGTGTTGCATATTCAAGTCCCAACCTTCAAGTGGGTGCATCGGTAAGCCAGTTGGTGCAATCAAAATACAACCTTTACGAACTGGCCGGCACCCAGGCAGAACAAAGCAAACTTTATCGCCACTATTACCTGCACGGCGCTTATACATTCATGGCAGATGAAGTCACGAAGATCAGTCCCAATCTTCTGGTTATATACCTGCCAAATGCACCGGTTGAAGTGCAGGGAGGTATCCGCATGTTGCACAATGACCTGTTGTGGTATGGGCTGAGCTGGCGTGCAAGACAGGGATGGATGATCTCTGCAGGCTTTACGTTTAAGGAGAAGTTTACGGTCGGCTATTCTTTCGACATTTTCAATGCCCCGTTGAATGTTTACCAGAAAGGCTCATCGGGACATGAATTGCTGTTACAATACAATTTTAATTAAGAGCCGCTGTAAGAAATATTGTTGATCTCAAAATTGCAATGACCCAAAAACTGGGTGACGATCGTTTCCAGGTTCAGAAAATCAGAAGGCTTTGTAATCAGGTACGCTTCGTGCGCCTCGGCAAAAAGCCTGTCGCTGGCACTGCTGGAAGTACTGAAAAGAACCACCGGCAACTTACTCAGGTCATTGTGCGACCGGATCGCCTGCAGAGCCTCCCGGCCGTTCATTACCGGCATGTTGATATCGAGAATCACCAGGCAGGGCAGGGAGTTCTCACCTGCCATGCCTTCCAGCATCACCATTGCTTTTTTCCCATCCGGCGCATGCACCACCTCAATATGATCGTGTTTCTGAAAGGCCTGTGTCATAATGAACAGGTCATCCAGGTCATCTTCGGCGTAAACAATGGTGTGCTTGAGCATTGACATAGAATATGTTTGGCAGGGTAAAAATAAGAAAAATGAGGCGCCAGTTTATGCCCCTTTCAATATTCTATCCACAAAATAAGCTGAATAAAAGCTTGTTCACTCAGCAAATTAAAGCCACATCCTTTTGAATTCGCCAGCAGAAGAGTAAATATTTACCGTTACGAATGCACCCTTCGGGCTGACCGCTTCCAGACAGCGGATTGGCGGCCGGTAAGAAAACGGAAAAAGCCGATATAAAGCGAGAGATTCATAAATACAAAATAGTACGGAATCAAAAATGGCTTAAGAAAGCCTTTCTTCGCCGAAAACATCCACCCTAAAAAGGCAAACGCATAAAAGCAGCCTTGCAAAGCAAAAAACATCACATAAAAAAGCCCCCCCTCCGCCGCTAGAAACGCATTGGAAACAAACAGCAGCGGAACCAGCAGGGGACAAAGCGTCCACCGAAGCACTTTGTGTGAAACATACTGAAAGGTCAGTCGCCAGTTACGCAGCGGATTTAGAAATGCTTTTAATAACACCAGGGCCTGGAAACAACCCGCACTTATCCGATTTTTACGTTGTTGTTCTTCTGCAATGGATTCTGACGGGCCTTCGGTGGCATAGGCATGTCTGTCGTAAGCAAACCGGTAGCCTTTCCGGCAAATAGTGGCCGAAAGAATAAAATCGTCGAGGATGATCGTTTCTGGCAAGGGTTCAAACAATTCTGCCCGGATCGAAAACAATTCCCCGGCTGCGCCAATAACGGTATAAAATTCTGCGTCGGCCTTTTTCAGCATCGACTCGTATTGCCAGTAGATCCGCTCACCGGCGCCCACGGCGGTATCGTCATTGGCTACAATCCGTTTTTCGCCGGAAACACCGCCCACTTTTGGGTCCCGATAATGTCGAAGCAGGTTTTGAATACTGTCGGGATGCAGCAGTGCATTGGCATCGCTATAGACAACAAAAGGCGTTTTCACCAGCTGCATGGCCCTGTTCAGCGCTGCCGTTTTCCCTCTTCGCTCCGGCTGATGCAAATGCAAAATTGAAGAATGGCTGGCCACCAGCGAGGCAGTATTGTCTGAAGATCCGTCTGTTACAATAAGAATCGTCAATAATTCTTTTGGGTATGAAAGGCTAAAACAATTCTGGATTTTTGCTGCCATCACAGCTTCTTCGTTATATGCCGGAACCACGAGGGTCACCGGTTCAAAAAGCTGGGGCGTAGGCGGGTCCTGGCGTTTTCGCAGTGCACTTAAAAGGGTCAGGACCAGTCCGTATCCCAGGTAGGTATAAAACAGAATACAGACCGATATCCAGAAAACAAGTTCCATGCAGCAATGGGACGAAGATACCCGGAATTGGAGAAGTGATGAATTGCAGAAACTGGATAAGCAATGAAACAGGACATCGGATAGCATTTCCATCCGTTAAACGCAGGTTGCCAATATAAATTAAGCAGGAAAATCCTATGGAATGAAAGGTTCCTTGTTCCCGCAACCAATATTCCTTTAGGCCTCGTTTAACAAGTGGATGCCTATATTTGCCCTTCTTAAATTTTTCATGTGAAGCTTCGTTCCGCGTTTTCTCTGGTTGCGCTGATTATCATTGTGGATCAGGTATTAAAGATCTGGATTAAAACCTCCTTCCCTTATGGACCTGTTACTAAACTGGCCGGCCAGGAATGGGCGCAGCTTTATTTTATTGAAAACCCTGGTATGGCCTGGGGCATGGAAATTGGCGGCGATTGGGGTAAGATGGCGCTTACGCTGTTTCGGTTGGTGGCTGTTTCGTTCGGAAGCTGGTACCTGGTAAAAATTATCAAAGAAAAACATACCAAAGGGTTTATTATTTGCGCCTCTCTCATCTACGCAGGCGCCCTTGGAAACCTTATCGACAGCATGTTCTATGGATTGATCTTTGAAGAAACCACGTATTCGCATGTAGCCAGTTTTGTGGCACCGGGCCAGGGCTACGGCGGCTTTCTACACGGCAAGGTGGTGGACATGCTTTATTTCCCAATGGTAGAAGGCAAATTCCCAGGCTTTCTTCCTTTTTTGGGTGGAAAGGATTTTCTCTTCTTCTCTCCTATTTTCAACATAGCCGATGCCTCTATCTCCGTTGGTGTACTCACCCTGCTGGCTTTCCAAAAGCGGTTCCTGCACAAGCAAGAAGAAGATAAAGAGCCGCAGGAAGAAAAAGAAGTGCAGCACGAGGAAGCCAAACCAATGGCCTGATTACTCGTAATTGGCAAACCACGATTCGTCCCAGTTATCGGGACTGTCGACAGCAGATTGTTCTTGTTCTGCTGAATACACCCAATCCCTCTTGATATTTTCAGCCGTTGTATTTTGAATAACAACTTCTGCCAGCGGCAGCGGATATCCACTAAAATGCAGAATCGGTAGCGGTATTGTTTTCATGGCAATATGATGGAAAAGAGGCCTCCTGTTTTACGAAGACCTTGTTAAACCAGCCTACACATTTGCACCTAACTATCCTGCCTGGAAAAAAGCTGTCCTCTAACGCAATTTCACTCCGTTAGATTCCTTCAAAAAAGCGTTATAAACAGGACGCTCCGCACCAAAAGGTGCATTATTCCGTATTTTCGTAACCTATGGAAACCGTTGCGCAGTTGCCGAAATACAGTTTGAATGAGGAGCAGGAAAAAAAGCTGATCTTGCGGGAATACCGTGCCCTTTTGCGGGCCCTGAAATCCCGGATCAAGCCCGGTGACCGCCGCCAGATACGGACAGCTTTTGAAATGGCTGCCGAGGCACACAAAACCATGCGTCGCAAAAGCGGCGAACCTTATATTTTACATCCCCTGGCTGTAGCCCGAATTTGTGTGGAAGAAATCGGGCTGGGTGTTCGCTCTACTATCTGCTCCCTGCTGCATGATACCGTGGAAGACACGGACATTACCCTGGATGATGTGCAACGGGAATTTGGCAGCGAGATCGCCAAGATTGTGGATGGTCTTACCAAAATTTCCAACATTGTTGACGTCAACGCCTCGCAGCAGGCTGAAAATTTCCGGAAGATCTTATTAACGCTGACCGATGATCCGCGGGTGATACTGATTAAGCTGGCAGACCGCCTGCATAACATGCGGACCATGGACAGCATGAAAATGGAAAAGCAACTCAAGATTGCTTCGGAAACCATTTACGTGTATTCGCCGCTGGCGCACCGGATGGGTCTGTACAACATCAAAACGGAGTTGGAAGACCTGGCCATGAAATACCTGGAGCCACAGACCTACAAAGAGATCGCCAAAAAGCTGGCGGAAACAAAGCGGGAGCGGACAAAATTCATCAACGAATTCATCAAGCCACTTAAAGAAAAACTGGAGAAATCAGGCTTCGATTTTGAGATTCATGGCCGGCCGAAAAGCATCCATTCGATCTGGAACAAGATGAAGAAAAAAGGCGTCAGCTTCGAAGAAGTGTACGACCTTTTTGCAATCCGCATTATCGTCAATTCGCCACCCGATAAAGAAAAAGAAGATTGCTGGAAAGTGTATTCAATGATCACCGATGAATACACGCCTTCTCCCGAACGGCTTCGCGACTGGTTGAGCAATCCCAAAAGCAATGGCTATGAAGCCTTGCATACCACCGTAATGGGGCCACAAGGTAAATGGGTGGAAGTGCAGATCCGCACGAAACGAATGAACGAGATTGCCGAAAAAGGCCTGGCGGCGCACTACAAATACAAAGAAGGCGCCCAGGATGAAAGCCGTTTTGACAAATGGTTTGGGCAGATTCGGGAAGTGATCACCAACAATGACGTGGACTCAGTAGATTTTCTACAGGATTTCAAACGCAGTTTTTTAGCCGAAGAAATTTATATCTACACGCCCAAGGGTGATGTAAAAATGTTACCTATTGGCGCTACAGCACTGGACTTTGCATTTGCCGTTCACTCCGAAGTGGGGGTAAAATGTATTGGCGCTAAAGTCAATCACAAATTGGTTCCAATCTCACATAAGCTGCGCAGTGGTGACCAGGTTGAGATCATTACCTCCAACAAGCAAAAGCCTTCGGAAGACTGGCTCAACTTTGTAGTGACGGCCAAAGCCCGTACGCGAATCAAAGATGCCCTCAAAGAAGAAAAACGGGCCGTTGCGGAAGAAGGGAAGTATACCCTGCAACGCAAGCTGGAAGGCATGGGCGCCTCCATGAGTCAGCATAATGTTGATGAACTGGTAAACTATTACAAGCTCAGTGCACCGCTGGACCTCTATTATGCGCTGGCCGTAAAGTCCATGGACCTGAAAGAGCTCAAAGAGTTCAAAGTGCTTGGTGACAGGCTGGAAGCGCCGAAGCCGGTGAAAGTTCTGGAACCCAAACCAGAATACAATCCGGCCCTTCCGAAGAAGGATACCGAGTTAATTATCTTTGGCGAGAGCAGCGACAGGATTGTATATAACCTGGCCAATTGCTGCAAGCCCATTCCGGGTGATGATGTTTTTGGCTTTGTTACTACAGGTAAAGGCCTTACCATTCATCGCACCAATTGTCCCAATGCTGCCAAATTGATGGCCAACTATGGCCACCGTATTGTGAAAACAAAATGGGCAAAGAACAAGGAGATTTCTTTCCTTACCGGCTTGCGTATTATTGGAATGGACGATGTGGGAATTGTGAACAAGATCACCAGCATTATCAGCGGTGAATTGCGTATCAATATTTCCGCCATTACCATTGAATCAAAAGAAGGTTTGTTTGAAGGCACCATCAAGCTTTTTGTGCACGACAAAGAAGAGTTGGAAGAACTTGTAAAACGGTTGAAGAGCCTAAACGGCATTCATTCCGTTGAACGTTTTGAAACGGAAGTTGCTTAATACAGGCAGAAGAGCACTTGTACACAACTAACCGGCAAGGCTTATATGTTTTTGTTTAAGAGAAAAATTACCAATGGCTTCCCTTCGCTACATGAATCCGTTTTGGCATTGCCTCTATTCTTTATGTAGGTAGTGCCATCGGGATGGAACTTGCAGGAGCATAGTTCACCAAAATATATGCAATGCCGGGCATCAGCAGGGGATTTTTGCTGCTGTGGAAGAAGGCCTGGAAATGACAGCCATTGTCTTGTTTATACGTGCTCTTCTCCTGAACATTTATCAACACCACGAATCTCTTTTGCCGATGTTCGCATCCGGTTTTCCGCCAACACAAATCCAGCAACACTTGTGTAACAGGACAGGAAAAAAGCACCAAGATTGCTTATAAAAAATAGCGTAACCATTTTTTTGAAAAACAAACACCCGGCAACGCTGCCGGGTGCTGAAAATCGGATAAAGTCTGTATGCTTCTTATTTATCTGCAACGAAGGTTATAAGCCATATTTATCAACCAGGTAAATCAACGCAGCCATGTTCACGGCACCCAGCAACAACTCCCGTTTGTTTACAGCCTCAAACACGTCGTTTCGGGCATGATGGATATCAAAATAACGCTGCGAATCGGGTACCAAACCCGCTACCGGTGTGCCCTGTGTACGGGCCAGCGGACCAATGTCGGCACCGCCACCACCACGATTAATCTCACAGGCACCATAAGGAGCCAGCAGGTTTTTCCAGGATGAAGCTTTGGCAAATTGCGCATCAGTAGCAGAGATCCCAAACCCTCTCGGTGTAAATCCTCCTGCATCACTTTCCAGTGCAAAGATGTGTTTCTCCCCTTTTGCCTTGGCCTCATCGGCATATTTGTTACCACCCCTTAATCCATTCTCTTCGTTAGCAAACAGCACAAAGCGAATGGTACGTTTGGGCTTGTAGCCAAGCGCTTTGAATGTGCGAAGAATTTCAATGGTCTGCACACAACCGGCACCATCATCATGTGCCCCTTCGGCGGCATCCCAGCTGTCAAGGTGACCACCCACTGTGATATATTCATTGGGAAATTCGGATCCTTTTATCTCACCAATCACATTATGACCGATTGCATCGGGAAAGAACTTTCCGTGTGTGTGCAGTGTTACCGAAACCGGTTGTCCTTTGAGTGTTTCACTTAACCAGTCCGCATCCTGGAGACCCACAGCAACGGCCGGTATTTTGGGGAATGAATCGTTATAGGCCGTTCCGCCGGTATGCGGATGATTATCGGTACTATTGCTCATGCTGCGCACAACGGCGCCAATGGCTCCATAACGGGCGGCCCGACTGGGTCCCTGACTGCGGTAAGCACCTGCCTCACGGTAAGCATTAAACGTACTGACAAACGTGTTGTTGAAAGGGTAGTTATAAAAAACAATCTTACCTTTTAACCGGTCTTTTTTTGCTTCCAGTTCGGTGAAGTTCTTAATCTCAATCACATCACCTTTCAGTGGTTTCATACTGCCCACGGAATTTCCCAGTGCCAACACGTCAAGCTTTCTGGTTTCCGCTTTTCCTTTGTTTTTATACGATGCGGTGGCGGCATCTTTTCCACCCCGTTCCCAATGCGGCACCATGCATTGTTGCAACCAGGCATTTTCGGCACCGGCTTCCTGCATGGCTTTTAATCCCCAGGCTTCTGACTTGACCATGCCTTTGGAGCCGGCCAGGCGTGGACCGATGTTTTTGGTCAGTACCCGAAGATCATCATAAGCCTTTCCATTTTGCAGGATGTGATCCGCCATGCGGCGAATGAAAAGCGAATCCTCGTTTTGTGCGAATCCACACAAAGCAGTACAAATCGGAATCAGGGAAAAGAGAAACTTTTTCATAGCCTGCAATGATACTTAAACTTTAAAAGCAGCTCTGCAGAATTGTTGTTGAAATGCCAAAACTGCTACGGCAGCGTTTCTATGCCCTTCCATTCGTACAAAGAGGAAAAGGAGTATCAACCAAATCCCTACCTTAGTTGTTTGAAAATATTTGTATGAGGATAGGCATCGTTTGCTACCCTACATTTGGCGGTAGCGGTGTATTGGCAACAGAGTTAGGAAAAGCATTGGCACAGAAAGGCCACCAGGTTCACTTTATAACATACCAGCAGCCGGTCAGGCTCAATCATTTTATTCCCAATCTTTATTACCACGAAGTGCAGGTACCCACCTACCCGCTATTTGATTACCCGCCGTACGAAACGGCGCTTTCGAGTACGCTGGTAGATGTCATCAAAAACAACAACCTGCAATTGCTGCATGTGCACTATGCCATCCCGCATGCTTCTGCAGCCTACATGGCCAAAAAAATTCTGGAAGCTGAAGGCATTCATATCCCGGTGATCACCACCCTTCATGGTACGGATATTACTCTGGTAGGGCGGGATAAAACTTATGCGCCGGTGGTAGCGTTTTCCATCAACCAAAGCGATGCCATTACCGCGGTTTCAAACAATCTGCGGGATGAAACCTATCGCTATTTTAAAATCGAAAAGCCCATTGAGGTTATTCACAACTTCGTGGACGTTGAACGCTTTAACCGCAAGCCCATCGATGCTTTCCGCAAAGTGATAGCTCCCGAAGGCGAACGCATTTTACTCCATGCCTCTAACTTCCGCAAAGTAAAACGGGTGCAGGATGTGGTAAAGATCTTTTACAACATTCAAAAAAAGGTTCCTGCAAAACTGCTGTTTGTGGGTGATGGCCCGGAACGGGGTACGGCCGAACAGCTTTGCCGCGAACTAAAGGTCTGTGACAATGTTCGGTTTGTGGGCAAGCAGGAGCAGATGGAAGACATCCTGGCCATTGCCGATCTTTTCCTGCTGACATCTGACTACGAAAGCTTTGGCCTGGCCGCCCTGGAAGCCATGGCGGCTGGCGTGCCGGTGATCTCTACAAATGCCGGTGGTCTGCCTGAAATTATGGTACACGGAAAAGTGGGTTTTATGGGTGATGTTGGCGATGTGGAGACGATGAGTCGGTATGCCATCGAGATCCTACAGGACGAAGCACGGCTGCAAGATTTTAAAGCCGCCGCCGCGGCTCATGCGCATTCTTTCGACATTAAGAACATTGTTCCTCTTTATGAAAAACTGTACGAAGATGTACTTCGGGGCGAATTGGTTCAGTAAGAGCGAGTAGTCTGTAGTAAGAAGCGACTAGCAAATAGTTTGAACCTTCCTATAAAACAATAACCTCCTGAACATTCAGGAGGTTATTGTTTTATAAGAAAAGATTGCAGTAAAGGGCTACTCGCTACTTGCTTCTCACCACCCGCTTTTTATCGCAGCCAGGGTCGTGGGTTTACGTTGCTTTGACCCACCATCAACATAAAATCCACCTGGCCACCGGTGCCGTCGTCAGCCGTAGCGGCACGGCCAATGGCCTGGCCGGTCTTCACCACATCGCCCCTACTGACGGAAGCGGAAGAAAGATTGCTGTACACGGTAAAATAACGTCCATGGCGGATCATCACCATCATTCCTTCACCGGTGTTGGAAACGGCACTCACTTCGCCATCATAAACGGCTTTCACGGTTACCCCCGCCGATTGTGTAGAGATGGTCAATCCCGGGTTATCCATCATCAGGTCTCCCACTTTGCTCACACCAAACGGAATGCTCACCAGTCCATTGTCCACAGGCCAGGGAAGTCCGCCCTTGCTGCGCTCAAACGAGTTGGCCAGTTTCAGTTCGCCTTCGTTCAGCGGAATGGTTTCCCGGCGGGCCGGTGCTGATTTTGATGTCGTTGTGGTGGTTGTACTGGCCGTTGCCGAATTATTGTTTGCACCGGCAGATGTTTTCGGCTTGGCGGCTTCCGCTGCCTTGGCGGCGGCTATACGTTTTCTTTCTTCTTCTTTTGCTTTTTCAATCTCGCGGCGGATAACGGCAGCAATCTGGTTACGCAACTGCTGGTCACGCTTTTTCTTCACCGCAATCTGTTTGGAAAGATCGCTGGCCTGTGATTTCAGCTTGGCTACTACCTGGTCTTTTTCCTTTTTTTGATCTTCCAGTTCGTTCAATTGCACCTTCTGGTTTGTCAGTGCCGATTGTTTTTGATTGGTCTTGGAAAGTAACTGTTGCTTGCGTTGTTCGATCAGTGATTGGGTTTCTTTGATCGTTTTTACTTTGGACTCATTGTATGCTCTGTATGACTTCAGGTAAGCCACACGGCGCAGGGCATCGTTAAAGCTACCTGCCGAAAAAATAAAGTTCAGGTAATCGTACGTGCTGTTGTTTTTGTAGGCATATACCACGCTGCGGGCATATTCGGATTTCAGCGTATCCATCTGGCGCTGCAGGCGGGTGAGCTCCACATTGCTCAGGTAGATATCGTCGTTCAGGAGCTTGATCTCATTGTTGATGTTGCTGATGTAGCGGTTCTGCAACTGCATTTTGTTCTGCAACATGTTCAACTGGCCCAGGGTCGCCTTTTGCTGGCCTTTTACCTTGTTATAGTTTGCCTGGATCTCCTTCAACTCCTGCTGCAGCCGCTGCCGTTCCCGCTGCATGGTTTCTTTGTCGCTTTGTGCAACAGCAGCCAGCAGGCTGAAAACAAGGGTAGAAAGAAGCAAAAGTTTTTTCATGTGATGCCTTTTGATTTTACGTTTTGGTTTTCCATCTCACACGAAAGCATGATTTTCAGCATGCTTTATGCTTCCGCCGAAAGGAAGAAACGCAAAAAACAGAAATAAATTTTAATTGCGCTGGTAATTTTTCGGTATCGAAAAAGGAAACTCTACCGGCTCATTAAACGCATAATTCTTATAATCCAGCTTTATTTCCAGCCGCCCTTTTCCGGAAACGGCTATCTCCCGCTTGGTGGCAAACAGCGGCCCTTTTTTTGTTTCATAGTCGCTGTACCAAAGATCCGCTGTCCGGCTGTGCATTGGATTCGTATCATCCAGTTTGCTTTGAATGATGCGTTTGTCCGTTTCGTTCAGCATGAGCAGGTTCCTGAAATATTCACCCAAACTTATCAGGCTGATGACGCCGTTTCCATTCGAATACCGGACAATATTGGAGTCCAGATAAACCGGGTTGCCGATGATCATATCCTGTAATGTGTACAGGTTGAGCGGTAGAGAGGTTACTTCCTGCAGGTATCCGATACTGCGGGCTGTGTATACTTTTTCCAGCTTGTTGAGCAGCTTTACCGAATCCTTTGTCACCAGCACCCGCATGGCCTCAATACCCAGGATGGCGTTTGCCGAAACCCAGATCGCACTATCCTTGTACATTTTAATATTGGCGTTGACGCCGTAGCCTTTTCCGTCGGTTCCCTTGTAATCAATGGCAACCTTGGCGTTGAAGGTCTGGTAATCGATGCGGTTGGCCTGCACCTGCTGCAGCGCTTCCCGAATCAATTGCTGCGTATCAACCTTTGCCACTGCCGGTACAGTTCGTGCTGCAGAATCTTTTTTGGATACGGCATTGCTGATGGTGCGGGTGGACCGGCAGGAAGCCAGAACCGCTATAAGGCCTATAAAAAAGACTAGTTTTTTCATGCTTACAGTTTTCCGGTAGAACCAAATCCGCCGGCATTTCGTGTTGTTTCGTCCAATACGTCTACAGGCTGCCAAACAGCTTTTTCTACCTGCTGAATCACCAGTTGTGCAATGCGTTCACCCGGCTCTAAGAGTTGCGTTTCTGCGGAAAGGTTTATTAAGACAACCTTAATTTCCCCGCGGTAGTCACTGTCCACCGTGCCTGGCGAGTTCAGACAGGTTATACCCTGGCGAATAGCCAAACCACTCCGGGGCCGCACCTGTGCTTCAAAACCCGGCGGCAGTGCAATGGACAACCCTGTAGGTACCAGGCACCGGCCCAGCGAAGGCAATGCTATCGTTTCGGTGATGTTTGCCCGCAGGTCCATGCCTGCTGAACCCTCTGTGCTGTATTCCGGCAACGGAAAGGGTGATTGATTAATAATCCTGATGTGTACGGGCATCGTTCAAAGATAAAATGTAGGGATAGGAAAGATGTTAAATCCTTTGCAATAAAACCGTGGCATAGGCCATCAGGCCTTCTTCGCGGCCGATAAAGCCCATTTGCTCGGCGGTTGTGGCTTTGATGGAAACATCGGCCGCCGAAAGTCCGCAGATGGCCGCAATGGTTTGCTGCATTTGCGGCACATGAGGCTTGATCTTTGGCCTTTCGAGCACCAGCGTGCTGTCGATATTTACGATCAGGAAACCTTGTTTTTTTATCAGTTCAACGGAGCGCTGAAGTAAAATTTTACTGTCGATGTTTTTGTATTGCTGGTCGGTGTCGGGAAAATGGGTACCGATATCTCCCAGGCTGGCTGCGCCCAGGATTCCATCGCAGATGGCGTGCAGCAGCACGTCTGCATCGCTGTGACCAACGGCACCTTTGCTGTGTTCGATTTTAATGCCTCCCAACCACAATTCTCTTCCTTCTGCCAACTGGTGAAAATCCACGCCCTGCCCAATGCGATAACTCATAAAAAAAATTTTGCGCAAAGATACCTCCTGTCAACCTTAAGAGGAGATGAAGAAAGATGGGATTATTTACTGCTGCAACCATTGATAATGCACTTTGTATTGGCTTCGCCAATATTTTATTTGCACAAAGCAAAGGAGGAAAGGAGATGATTGTTACGTTTTCACTTTTGCCAATTAGTTGTTGTTTAGTAGCCTTATATCTCCTTTCCTCCTTTGCTCTGTGCGACCATTCTTCACTGTGAAGCAGTGTGGAATGGCAATATTTTCACTAAAAGAAAATACACACTTCCGTATGACCTTTGTGCCAATGAAAGCTTAGTTGAAAAAGAAGAATGACTCAAAACTTAGTCTCGCCTAATCAAGCGGGAGATAGAGGGCCTTACTCGTAATAATAAACCCTTTTCACCCGTTGCGATACCGACGTCATGATCTCGTAGGGAATGGTTTCACCCCATGCCGCCACTTCCTGCACCGGAAGTTCTTTGCCAAATACGATGACATCATCACCCTCCTTTACGCCAGAAATGTCCGTAATATCGATCATGGTCATGTCCATGCAAACAGTGCCGATAACAGGTGCGATGCTACCCCTCACCCACATTTTGCCTACGCCATTGCCAAAGCGACGCGAGTACCCATCAGCATAACCGATACGCACCGTAGCAATGCGGGAATCACGCTTCGCGACACCCCTGCGGTTGTAGCTCACCGATTCTCCCTTCTTCACCGTTTTGATCTGGGCAATGGTAGAACGCAACGTGGCCACCGGTTCCAGTGGCAAAACATCTTCCGCATCGAAGGCAATGCCGTAAAGGCCGATCCCAAGTCGTACCATATCCATCTGCAACTGCGGGTGCCGGATAATACCGGCCGTATTGGAAATATGTTGCAAAAAGGGGTAAGCAATTTTTTTACGGAGAATTTCGGCGGCCTGGATAAATCGTTTTGCCTGCAGGTTGGTAAAATCATCCATTTCGGGGCTTTCGCTGGCCGCCAGATGACTGAACAAGGATTGGACATGGAGCGTAGTGGAGGCTGCCAGTTGCTCTGCAACTGCTGCTATATCTTCCAGTGAAAGTCCAAGGCGGTTCATGCCGGTTTCCACCTCAAGGTGCACAGGATAGTTGCTCAAGCCCTGGCTATTTATATAGGCTTCAAATTCGGCTAGCCGCTGCGCCGAATACAATACCGGCTGCAGTGCATGATCAACAATGGCGGCATACGATGAGGCTTCCGGGTTCATGACCATAATGGGCACTGTGATGCCAGCCTTTACCAGGTCAATGCCTTCATCGGCATATGCAACGCCAAGGTAAGCGGTGTTATGAAACTGCAACACGGAGGCAATTTCGGCGCCGCCACTGCCGTAAGAAAACGCTTTCACCATGGCCATAATCCGCGTGGACGGCTGAAGTATTTTTTGGTATTGCCGCAGGTTGTGCGCCAGTGCCGACAGGTTGATCTGCAAAACCGTTCCGTGTAGCTTTTGTTCAAACAGAGCAGCGATGCGTTCAAAGCCTGCCTTGCGGGCTCCCTTGAGAAGAATAATCTCACCGGCAAACTGCGAGCTTCTGAAATTCTCAATAAAATTTTCGGTAGAAGTAAATGCCTGCACTGCAATCGATGGTGAAAGTTTTTCGCTTAGTTGCACACTTATTTTTTCGCCGATGGCGATTACTCTTTGAACACCATTAGACAACAGCAGGTTTGCGATGGCAGCGTACAAGGTTTCATCCCCACGGCCGGTCTCCTGGAAATCGGATAAAATAACCGTTTGCTTTCGGCCGGAGCTTTGCTCTGCAAGAAAATGCAAGGCTATCGTCAGCGAATTGATATCAGCACTGTAACTGTCATTTACCAGCAGGCAATTGTTGATGGCGTGCTGCAGTTGCAGGCGCATGTCCACCGGGTGTAGTTGTAAAAAACGCTGCCGGTACGCGGTAATATCTTTCTTTAAAAAGAGCAAAATACAAACACAGGTGATGGCATTCTGGATAGACGCATCATCAATAAAGGGTATCTGAATGGAAACTATTTTTCCATCATAAGCAACTGTAATTTCAGTTCGGCCACCTGTTGTCGCTATGGATCGAACCAAAACGTCAGCGCCATCTTCCCGGCTCCAACTAAACACCGGTCGTGTTGATTGTTGCAACCATTTTTGTTCACCAATGACGATTTCGGCGTCTTTAAACAGGAGCAGCTTTTCCTGCAGTTTTTCTTCCAGCGAAACAAAGCCCTCGTTGTGGGCTTCGCCAATATTGGTTAGAATGCCGATCGTAGGTTGGATGATTTTTTGCAGGTTTTCCATTTCGCCTACCGTAGAAATGCCGGCTTCGAAAATTCCCAACGTGTGTTGCGGGCCGAGTTCCCACACACTAAGCGGAACACCCAGTTGCGAATTAAAACTTTTAGGGCTGCGAACAATGGAAAAATCTTCCTCCAGCATTTGCGTCAGCCATTCTTTCACAACTGTTTTACCATTGCTTCCCGTGATTCCGATCACAGGAATGCTGAATTGAGACCGGTGCCAGGCGGCCAGGGCCTGCAGGGCCGCCAGTGTATCATCGACCCTGATGACAACTGCGTCTTCCAGCGCTACCTCTTCACTCACCACAAAAGCACGAATGCCCTTTTGGTACGCTTCGGAGAGGTAGCGGTGCCCGTCGTTATGGGCTGTTTTTATGGCAAAAAAAAGCGAGGTTTCGGGATGCTGGATGCGGCGGCTGTCGTACAACAGGTGACGAATTTCCCATTCGCCGCCCTGCACCAGTTGGCCTTTCAGAATTGTGCAAATGGTTGAAATCAGGTACACAGGTTGAAGTTAAGGAAGCTCGTTATTTCGTTCCCGTCGGCGGGTGACCTGCAGCGAATACAACATAGACCCGACCAGGCAAACTACAATCACGAGGAGTGAAATCACCACCAGTTGGTTCTTGGACAAAATATCATGAAGCCAGTGCTCGGCCAGCATTTTGGCCCCGATGAATACCAGCACGATGGCAATGCCTTGCTGCAGGTATTCGAACTTAGCCACAGCGCCGCGCAGTAAAAAGAACAGGGCACGAAGACCGAGTACGGCAAAAATATTACTGGTGTAAATGATCATGGGATCCTGCGAAATGGCAAAAACCGCCGGTATGCTGTCCAGCGCAAACACGATATCGGTAGTGGCCAACAGCACTGTGACCACGAACATATTGGTGTAAAACCGCTTGCCTTCGATCTTCACCGTGAACTTTCCGCTAATGTCCTTGTGCACAATCGGGAAAAAACGGTTGAGTAATTTATAGACCGGGCTTTTCGCCGGATCGTATTCTTCTTCCTGCTTGGAGGTAAATATTTTAATACCGGTGTAAACCAGGAAGGCCCCGAATATGTAAAGGATCCAGGCAAATTTTTGTACCAGTACCACACCCAGCGTAATAAAGATCACCCGGAACACAATCGCCAGCAGAATGCCGATCATCAGGGCCCGGGGCACATGGTCTTTGCGGATGCGGTAGTAGGAAAAGATCAGGATAAACACAAAAATGTTATCGATGCTGAGGCTTTTTTCCATCAGATAGGCACTGAGGTATTCCAGCGCCGGTTTTTGCCCGTCCACAAACCAGACAAACACAAAAAACGCCAATCCCAGACCAATCCAGAAAAGGCTTTGGTACAAAGCCTTTTTAATGGTCACTTCTTCATCCTTCTTACTGAAGACACCCATGTCAATGACAATGGAAATAAGGAGGACAATGCCAAAAACAAGGTAGGTAAGTTGATGATCAGTCATGAAAAAGCCTTTTCAAAAAAATTGTGCTAATGGCTGCGAAATTACAGGGAAGCGGCCCGATAGCGCCGAATTCTTTGGTAAATAGCGCCGAAAAGAATGACCAGCAAAATGGGCAGCACGATATTGATGAGGCTCCATTTGCCTTTTTCCGCTTCTACTTTTTTGGCATCCAACAGGCGCAATACAATTTCTTTATTTCGGGTGCTGATGATGGCCGTGTTACTGGTAAGGTATTCCAGGCAATTGAGCAGAAAATCGCGGTTGGCAAACTGGTATTCGTATTGCGAACCCAACGTGAACAGGTTCATTCCCATTGGAAGAGGTCCCTGTTGAGTGGAAACATCGTTCAGTACAATGTCCCCGTCGGCCACGATAATCATTTTGGTAGGATTGGTGTTTGCCTCCTTGAATCCACCATAAGCCTGCAAACTGTCACGCTGGGCAGCACCAACCCGATTGCGGTAGAGGGATGAAAATTTTCCTTCCAGCAAAAGGGCCACTGGAATACCGCTTTTGCGGAAAAGTTCATCTTGGGGCGTATTGCGGTTTTCGTTGGGACTGATCAGCGCCGGGGTGCTGATGGTTCGCGAGTTGGCAGAGCTTTGCAGCAGCACCGTTTTGGCAATGCCTTCAGCCTCCACCGTGTCAATGGAATTGACAAAACGGCCAGCCACCAACCCAAGGTTTTTATTGATGATATGGTTTCCTTTCGATTCAAACAGCGGATAGTAGTTCCAGTGCAGAAATTCGTACTGCGGGTTGGAAGGAGTGCCCCCTACTACAAACGGGAGAAAATCGCACTGGAGGTCCATCACCAGGTCCTGGTTAATGCGGATGCCGTAATTAAAAAGAAGGTCAGCAAGGTTCAGGTTGCGGTCGTAGGCGATCAGCTCCGAGGTATAACTCAGGCTATCCTGCTCTGCATGCAGGTTGTCGACAAACAGGAGCAGTTTGCCACCGTTCATAACGTATTGGTCAAGCTTCAGCTTTTGTGCTTCGCTGAAACCGGTTTGCGGCTTCACCATCAACAAAACATCCGCTTCTTTGGGAATCACGGGATGTGCATTCAGGTTCAATATTTTTAAATCATAGTTGCTTCCAACCACCTGTTGCAGGTCATAGGTTTCGCCAGTGGTGGGCTGTCCGTTACCAACAGCATACGCCACCGAAGCCCGCCGCGGGTTGATGACCCGGTTCAGGCTTTTGGCAAACTGGTATTCCATCATTGCCTCGGCGTTGTTCAGTTCTGCCACCGAAATATTGCGCTTGCTGCTTTGAAACAGGTTTACAATCTCTGTTCTGCCACCGGCATGCAGTAAGGCATAAGGAAAAATATTTCGGTTCTCCTCTCCTGCCTTCACCTGCACGGTGAGGTTGATAGGTTCAACGCCCATGGCCCGCAACGAATCGCCCCAGGTTTTGCCGTTGCCGGCTTCTTCTTCAGGAGAAACAAAGCGGTAGTTGATCCGGTCAGGTGCTGTCTGTTTTAACAGCGACAAAAACTCCTGCGTGGCGCCGCTTAGTTTGCGGAAACCGGAAGGAAATTCGCCTTTCAGAAAAACATCGATAGAGACATTGTTCTGCAGGCTGTCGGTAAGCGCCTCGGTGGTTTGGGTTAATGAATAGCGTTTTTCTTCCGTCAGGTCAGCCCGGCCGTGAAAGCTGGCCGCCAGAAAATTGATCACAAAAAGTACCGCCAGCGCAGCAACCCATTTGATGGAAGTCGCCTTATTATTTCCAGCCCTTGCTTCCCGGGAGAGGCGGATGCGGGTCAGGAAAAGAAAGAACAGGATGACACTGATAAAATAAATCACATCCCGGGAGTCGATCACGCCTTTGCTGATACTTTGGTAGTGAAAGTTGATGCCCAGCATTTCAATGTAATAGTCGGCGCCATTCTGAAAAAGGGCCAGTTCACTGATGGCATCAAATCCGTAATAAAAAAGAATAGAAGCCAGTAAGGTGATGATGAAAGCCACCACTGAGTTCGTGGTAAAGCTGCTCACGCAAATGCCAATGGCCGTAAAAACACCGGTAAGCAGTGCCAGGCCCAGGTAGGAGCCAATGGCCGCACCGGCATCGATACCGGTAGTTGCCGCCAGGTGGTTGATGGTGAAATAATACACCAGGGTAGGCAGCAGGGCTACAAGGGCCACCAGGAAAGCACCAAAGAATTTGCCCGCTACAATCTGCCCGTTACTGACCGGACGTGTTTGCAGAATCTCAAATGTACCGCTGCGAAACTCGTCGGAAAAGCTGCGCATCGTAATGGCCGCCACCAGGAAAAGCAGCACCCAGGGGGCAAAGGAAAAAAACTGGTCCAGCGTTGCATAGCCGGATTCAAGGATATTATTGCGCAGGACAAACAGCACCAGCCCATTCACCAGCAGGAATACGATAATGGCAATATAACCGGTGAGGGAACTGAAGAACTGCCGGAGCTCTTTTTTACAAATAGGCCACATGAAAACGTGTCAGTTAATTCGATGAGGCTGCAAAATAGGCAATGCTGCCTTTAAAACAGTCATAAAAATAGCCTCAGAAAACAGGGTTAACCGGGATGCCTACCCGCTGTTAATTTTTTCCCATCGCTCTTTCCAAACCTTTTTCCTATACAAATTCTCCAGCGTTAAAAAACAACAGGAAGAAAAAAACCGTTCAGCCTTTACTGAACGGTCCTGCTTATTGACAGTTGTAAATCGACGTTATACGGCGAAACTTTCCCCGCAGGCGCAGGTGCGGCTAGCGTTGGGGTTGTTGAAATGAAAGCCTTTCCCATTTAAGCCATCCGAAAAATCCAGTTCGGTATTCACGAGGTAAAGAAAACTTTTCAGATCGGTAACGATTTTCATCCCCCGGTCTTCAAAAACCTGGTCGGCAGGCTTGCTTTCATTGTCGAAATCCATTTTATAGCTTAAGCCTGAGCAGCCGCCGCCAACAACGCTTACCCGCAAAAAATAAGAGGGATCGGACTTACCGGCTTCTTCCATCAACTGCCTGATTTTTTCTCTTGCCTTATCCGTTACATGAATGGCATTGTCCATTGCTACCATAGTGCTAAAATTCAGATGACAAATTTAACGCAAAGCGCCGGGCTGTATCAGTTTGCCGGGGTCTTTTGACGATTTGCTGACAAAGCTTTAACGAAGCGGTGAGGTTTGTTGAGCGATTTCAGGAAAAAGAAAGCTCCCGCAGCGCTTTTACGGTCTCTCCTACTTTGCGGATGGTATAGTCAATTTCTTCGTTGGTAGTGAATCGTCCCAGGCTGAACCGAAGAGAACTTCGGGCCACTTCATCACCCAGGCCCAAGGCCTTGAGTACATAAGAAGGTTCCAGCGAAGCCGAGGTGCATGCCGAACCCGACGAAACGGCAATCTCTTTATTGATACCCATGAGCAGGCCTTCATTATCCACGCCCTTAAAGCCAATATTGGCTACATGCGGCAGGCGATGCTCAAGGCTACCGTTGACAAAACTTCCTTCCAGTTGCAAAAGAGACGTTTCCAGCCGATCCCGCATAACGCTTAATCTTTCTGCATCCCCAACCATTTCCTGCCCGACAATTTCACAGGCCTTGCCCAATCCCACAATGCCCGGAACGTTCAGCGTACCGCTCCGGATGTCCCGTTCGTGTCCACCGCCATGCAGTTGTGCCGACAGTTTCACCCGAGGATTGCGGCGCCGCACATAGAGGGCTCCCACACCTTTCGGACCGTACAGTTTATGCGCTGTCAGGGAAAGCAGGTCAATATTATCCCGGGCTACATCCACGCTGATTTTTCCTACTGCCTGTGTAGCATCGGTAAAAAACAGCACACCCTGTTTGCGGGCAATGGCGCCGATTTCTTTCACCGGCATAATAGTTCCAAGCTCATTATTGGCATACATAATGGCGATCAGCACCGTATCGGGACGAATGGCCGCTTCCACCTGTTCGGGGGTGACTAATCCTTCTGTATTCACCGGCAAATAGGTAATGTCAGCACCACGCTTTTCCAGGTGCTTGCACACATCAAGCACCGCTTTGTGCTCGATGTTGCAGGTAATAATATGCGAACCTTTGGCGGCATAGGTTTCGGCAACGCCTTTGATAGCAAGGTTATCGCCTTCGGTAGCACCGGAGGTAAAGATGATCTCGTTGGGCTCCGCACCTACTAGGGCCGCCACCTGTTCTCTGGCCCTGTCCACGGCTTCTTCCGCCTGCCAGCCAAAGGGATGGTGACGACTGGCCGCGTTTCCAAATTGCTGGGTAAAAAAAGGCAACATGGCTTCCACCACCCTTGGATCGCAGGGTGTGGTGGCATTGTGATCGAGGTAAATGGGAAACCGAAGCATAGATTCTTGTTTCATTCCGGTAAACCACAAAGGTACCCCTTGCAGGTCTTTTGCACCGATGATTTGACACAGCCACTAATTTTACCCAAATTCTATTGCATGCTGAACGTTGAACACATTGGAATTGCCGTGAAGTCACTTTCACAATCGGTACCCTTGTTTGAAAAACTGTTGAACACACCTTGTTATAAAACAGAGACCGTAGAAAGCGAAGCGGTGAACACGGCGTTTTTTCAAAGAGGTGAAACCAAAATTGAATTGCTGGAATCCACAACAGCAGAAGGCGTTATCAGTAAATACATCGAGAAAAAAGGCGAAGGCATTCACCATATAGCGTTTGAAGTGGTCGACATTGCTGCGGAAATGCAGCGGTTGAAAGCGGAAGGATTTATTCTCCTCAACGAAACTCCTAAGAAAGGGGCTGACAACAAACTGGTTTGTTTTCTTCATCCAAAAAGCACCAACAGTGTGCTGATTGAACTTTGCCAGAAAGACCGGGGGAAATGATAGTGAGGTATTAAGATATTGCGATATTGGGAGATTGTTTGAAGGCATTTTTTTCCATTGGCATTTTCGTCATTGAAGTGGCGACTTTTCTTACGATGCCATATTTTGCCTTTTAATTCGAATGGCCTTAGACTTTATTCTACTTCGCAGAAAAAGAGTTCATCAAAAAGCAAAGAAGAAGTGTTCAGGAATAAGTCCTGTCCATCCATCTAAAACCCAATAAATCATGGTCAAAAAGTTAACCCCTGGTAGAAACCAAGGGTCCATCCTCAACGCCTAAAAAAGAGGTGTATGTGCTGCGGAGCAACACATCAAAATATCGTATCACTAAAATTTTCGGGAACTAAATCGAATTGGAAACAAACAAGCAATCGGTAGCGAAACAGACGGGGTGTTTTTCATTCTCAATACGGATTTGGTTAGTTTGTTCGAACAGATTGTATCGTGTTGCGAACGGGAACAAACATAGCTTTCGAAATTTTTCTTTGCAAGTGTTTCCGGATATTTTTTAAAATAATTTAAGCCCTGATGAATGATTGTTGATCCGGAATAATCATGTTGAATTTACCCTAAGAGTAAGGCCTTAGCGGCAGCTTTATTTCTTTCCTCCATTAGCTGTTGAACAACAGTTGCCTGTTTCATTTTATCTTCCTGCAACTTTACGGGTAGAAACTTGTTTTGATTCACCATGCCGCAAAACCATTACGATTACATTATTGCCGGAGCTGGCTGTGCTGGTCTCAGCCTGGCCGTGCACATGGTGCATCAAGCAGCACTGCAGGAAAAACGGATTCTCCTGGTGGACAACGCCTCAAAGAATCACAACGATCGCACCTGGTGCTTCTGGGAAAAAGAGGCTGGTCTTTTTGAGCCTGTGGTTTGCAAACACTGGGACACCCTCTGGTTTCACAGCGATTTGTATTCAAAAGCACTTACCATTGATCCTTACCGTTATAAAATGATTCGCGGAATTGATTTTTACCGGTATTGCATGGATGCCCTGAAGACTTTTTCAAATGTTACGTTTTTGCAGGGAAGCGTAGAGTCTTTTATTCCCGGAAATAATACTGGTGTTGTTGTTAACGGGACCGCCTACACGGCACACTATGTTTTTAACAGCATTCCGCCTCAAAAGCCGGCGCTTGGCAAAAAACATGTGTGGCTGCTGCAGCATTTTAAAGGCTGGATGATTGAAACACCAGAACCCGTTTTTGACCCGGCAGCCGCTACACTCATGGACTTTCGGGTTTCGCAAAAACGAGGCACTACATTTTGTTATGTACTTCCGGTTTCGCCTACCAAAGCACTGGTGGAATACACGTTGTTTACGCCTTCTCTTTTACCGCAAGAAGAATATGCTGAAGAATTGAAGGCATACATAGAGCATTATCTAAAACTGGAGGCATACCAGGTGACCGAATCGGAGTTTGGCATTATTCCCATGACCAATTACCCCTTTCCGCGGGGTGAAAACAATATTATAAACATCGGCACCGCCGGCGGGCAAACCAAAGGCTCCAGTGGGTATACGTTTTATTTTATTCAGCAACACAGCAAGAAGATCGTTGAACAGTTGATTCAGGGAAAGCACCCGCAGGTTGAAACATCGGCAAAGCGTTTTCATTTTTACGACAGCGTACTACTGGAAGTGCTGCGGCAAAATAAACTGGAGGGTGCCGCAATATTTTCACAGTTGTTCCAAAAAAACAAACCGCAGCCCGTGCTTGCATTTTTAAACAACGCTTCCACGCTACCTACAGAGGTTGGGATTATTTCCTCGCTACCCACCCTACCTTTTTTAAAAGCAGCCATCCGCCAGGTGTTTTAATACATAGTAAACCCGTTTAGGTAGCCGCCGGTTCCATTCACTTTTATGAAAACTGGTTCACCACCTGCACCAGTTGCTGGGCCGGTATTACGCCGGACTGTCGCCATTTTACTTGCCCGTCTTTAAAAAGGATGATCGTAGGCACACCCTGGATGCGGAACTGCTGCGCCACTGCCGGATTTTTGTCTACATCAATTTTTAGCACGGTTGCCGATTCGCCCAGCGCATCTTTTGCCTGCTTTAGAATGGGCGCCATGGTTTTACACGGACCACACCATTCTGCAAAAAAATCAACCAATACAGGTTTGCCGGAATTGATGATTTCGCCAAAACTTGCCATAACTTTTATTTATTCTTCAACACACAATATACCAAATCGGCCTGCTGGTATGGAAATTTAATGCCTGAACACATGAACACACCCCTGCTGGATAAATCCATAAAAATTCTCCTGCTCGTTCTTCTGGTGTTTGTGCTGCTGTATTATGGAAAACCCTTCCTGGTGCCTTTCCTGATTGCCTCGCTGCTGGCTATGCTGGTTTTGCCACTCTGCGCCCGGCTGGAAAAAAAGATGAACAAGCCGCTGGCCACGCTGCTAACGGTGGCACTATTGCTGATTGTTGTGTCCATCATTGTGGCGGTTTTCTCCTGGCAATTTTCGGATCTATCGGAAAAAGCACCGCAGATAAAGCAGAACATCACACAGAGAATAACGCAGTTGAAAGAATTTATCACCAAAACAATCGGCATCCCGGAACAACAGCAACAGCAGATGATCCAGCAGCAGCAACAATCTTCCTCGGGGCAAGGATCCTCTATGATCACCGGATTCTTTTCTTCGTTTGGTAGCTTTCTCACCAACTTTATCGTGGTGATGGTGTACATTTTTCTCTTTCTGCTTTTCCGTACAAAGTTTCAAAAATTTATTCTGCAGCTTTCGCCACGCAAAGACCAGCAAAACGCACAGGAGATCATGCACGATGTGCGGATGGTAGCACAGAAATACCTCACAGGCCTTGCCATCATGATCGTTGGACTTTGGATCATGTACAGCATTGGATTTTCCATTGCCGGTGTGGACAATGCCATCTTTTTCGCCATTCTTTGCGGGTTGCTGGAGATTGTGCCTTTTGTAGGCAACCTGATTGGCGTCTCATTTACCTTGCTGATGTCGCTGGCACAGGGTGGCGACTCATCCCTGCTGATCGGCATCATTGTAACCTATGGCATCGTGCAGTTTGTGCAAACCTATTTGCTGGAGCCCCTGGTGGTGGGCCGGGAGATCAGTATCAACCCGGTATTCACCATTGTAGGATTAGTTGGCGGCGAACTGCTTTGGGGCATAGGCGGCATGATACTGGCCCTGCCCCTTTTGGGTATTATCAAAATTGTATGCGACCATATTGAGCCGCTGAAACCATTTGGTCAGCTCATCGGCGACAACAAAAAAGGCAATTCCAACGTCATTGAAAAAATCACCAAGCTGGTGAAAAAGAAAACCTGAATAGTGAATGGTGGGTACAGAATGTTAATCATTGACCCAGCTTGATCCATCTTACAACGATACTTTCCGTTTTTTCGTAAATCGGCGCTTCCCTTCCTACTTTTGCGCCATGAAAATGGAAGAACTGTACCAGATCTACCAACAATATCCTTTGGTACAAACCGACACCCGCAAGCTGAAAAATGGCGACCTGTATTTTGCGCTGCAAGGCCCCAGTTTTAACGGAAACACGTTCGCTGCGCAGGCGCTGGAAAAAGGTGCGGCTTATGCCATTGTGGATGAAGCGCAGTATCACGTATCGGACCGTACGATACTGGTTGATGATGTGCTGCAAACGTTACAGGACCTGGCTCTCTATCACCGGCAACAGTTCACTATACCTTTCCTGGCTATTACGGGCAGCAACGGGAAAACAACCACCAAGGAATTGATCCATGCGGTTCTTTCCACCACGTATAAAACCTACACCACAGAAGGCAATCTCAATAACCACATTGGCGTGCCCCTGACGCTGTTGAAGATCAAAAGCGACGCAGAAATGGCGGTGATTGAAATGGGTGCCAATCACCAAAAAGAAATAGAATCCTATTGCAGAATTGCCTTGCCCACGCATGGCCTTATTACCAATTGCGGGAAGGCACACCTGGAAGGGTTTGGCGGCGAAGAAGGCGTACGCAAAGGCAAAGGTGAGCTGTTTGACTTTTTGCGTAGCCATAACGGCACCGCTTTTATCATGGCCGATTATGATTATCTCCACCAAATGAGCCAGGGCATTCAGGAGGTGATCTCCTATGGCACCGGCAATGCAAAAGTGAGTGGTACCGTTTCGCAGAGCGACCCGTTTTTAGAAGTAACCTTCAAGCAGGGAATCAGCGGCAAGGTCAAAACGCAACTGGTAGGCAGCTATAATTTACCCAATGTGCTGGCTTCGGTTGCAGTGGGCAGCTTCTTTGGCGTGACGGAAGAAAACATAAAAATGGCTCTTGAAAATTATATTCCTTCCAACAGCCGTTCGCAGTTGGTGGAAAAAGGTACCAACAAGATTATCCTGGATGCCTACAATGCCAATCCCAGCAGCATGAAGGCGGCCATTGAAAACTTTGCCCGGACCGAAAGCAAAAACAAAATTTTGGTGCTGGGTGCAATGGCCGAACTGGGCGATGAAAGTCTTGATGAACACAAGGCCATTGTCGGCGAAATCTCCCGTCACCCCTGGCAACAGGTATTGTTGGTCGGCGGCGATTTTTTAAAAACGGATCATCCCTACCATTCTTTTTCCACGCCGGAAAGCGCCGGTGAATGGCTAAGAGAATCTGGCGTAGCCGACGCCTACCTTCTAATAAAAGGATCACGAAGCATGCAAATGGAAAAAGTGCTGAACTACATCTGATGCCGGCTACCGAAAAACCACGAAGAAGTTACCTGGCTACCATCTTTGGCTGCTGGTGCCCCCGGTGCCGTGAAGGAAAACTGTTCCGTCATCCTCTGAGTCTGTGCCTGAAAAAAAACCTGGAGATGTATGACCGTTGCCCTGTTTGCGGACAGGCAACTGATATTGAAGTGGGTTTTTATTATGGTACGGGATACGTAAGCTATCTCCTGGGCATTGTTATCACGCTGGTTAGTTTGCTCATCTGGTTCCTCACCATTGGATTTTCGTTTAAGGATAACCGTTTTCTTATCTGGATCACAGCCAACTCTGTTCTCCTGCTACTTCTGCAGCCCTGGCTGATGCGGTTTTCCCGCAGTCTCTGGCTTTCTTTTTTTGTACCCTACGAACCCGATTGGGAACACATTGCGCCGGTTGAACCGGAACGGACGAATGAAGAGCAGAAGAATAACTGGTAGTGAGAAGAATTTAATTATTGATTATTGGTTAGGTTCATTGCATACTCTTAAAAAAAAACAGCACGTTGATGTGCTGCTTTTTTTATGAGGTGATCGAGTGTATTTACAATGGTTTGATCATGATGTTGCGGAACCATACATCGTCGCCGTGGTCCTGCAAACCGATTTTCCCTTTTTTAATGGTGCCAAACGCTTTCATGTCTTTGAACTTACTGCCGGCAATCATGTTCCGCCAGTTATCGTCCCACATGGTTGTCTCCAGCGTTTTTTCCCCGTTGAGGAAGAACTGAAGCTTGCCCCCTTTGGAAACAATTTCTGCCAGGTTCCACTCTCCAACCGGCTTTGTATTTTGCTTCGACTCTATCAGGTCGTACAGGTCACCGGCACGGTGCTTATGGATTTTCGCATCAGCATGACCATCGTTGTCAAGGATCTGCATTTCCGGGCCAGTATGCCACATCGCGCCGTACTGCGGATCTTCTTTCGAATAAAAGATTACCCCGCTATTGCCTTTGGGCGAGAGCTTCCATTCCAGCTTCAGGTGAAAATCTTCAAATTCCTGGTCAGTAACAATATCGCCACCGGTTGCCGATTGCGGCGCTTTTTTAGCGGCAGCATCCAGGTGCAAGGTTCCGTCTTCTACTTTCCAGGCGCTGCCGATTCCGGTCTTGTTATAGGTGTGCCAGCCATTGGTAGTTTTCCCATCAAAAAGTGAGATCCAGCCATCAGCGGCTGCGTTGTTGTTTTCGCTCGTTTGCATGGTTGATCTATTTTGCGTGGAGCAGGACAGCAGCACCGAAGCTGCCATGTATACAAACAGGGTGCGCATTATTGTTGTTTTAAAAGTAAAATGTATTTCACCATCGCAACCGCATCTTCGTGTGAAAGGTTAGGGTGGGGCGTCATCATCACTTCGCCCCAAACGCCGGAGCCGCCTTTGATGATTTTATTGGCCAGCGAGTCTTCAATGCCCGGTTGTCCGGCATACTTATCGGCCACATCCTGGTAAGAAGGACCGTTCAGTTTTTCTGACACTTTATGACAGCCAAGGCAATCGCTCTGGCCAATCAGGGCTAAACCTTTTTTATAATCAGGATGCTGCGATACATCGGTTGACGCTTTTTTCTCCGTAGTGCCGCTATCTGTGCCTCCGGCTGCTTTTTCTTCATTGCTGCCGCAGCCAATCATAGCCAGTACAATACCCAGTACAAGAATTGTCTTTTTCATATTGAATGTACTTTTGTTTTTTACGAAATTCCTAAGATTTTTTTATTGAACGCTTCATCCGCGGCAACGCCTGCAAAATCATCAAATGTTTTTTCGGTTGCTTGGATAATGTGACGCTGGATAAACGGTGCGCCTTCCCGGGCACCCTGCTCCGGCGATTTAATGGCACATTCCCACTCCATCACCGCCCAACTGTCATAGCCGTATTGCGTCAGTTTGGTGAAGATGCCTTTGAAATCAACCTGTCCGTCACCAGGTGAACGGAAACGTCCGGCACGGTCAACCCAGCCCTGATAACCGCCATACACACCTTGCTTTCCGGTAGGATTAAATTCAGCGTCTTTAACATGAAACGCTTTGATGCGTTCGTGGTAAAAATCAATGTAGGCTAAATAATCCAGGCCTTGCAGCACAAAGTGTGAAGGATCGTAAAGCAAACAGGCACGGGGATGATTGCCCGCTTCTTTTAAAAACATTTCGTAGCTGATGCCATCGTGCAGGTCTTCACCAGGATGCACTTCGTAACAAACATCCACACCACTTTCGTCAAACACATTCAGGATGGGCATCCAGCGACGGGCCAGTTCTTTGAAACCGGTTTCTACCAAACCGGCCGGACGCTGCGGCCAGGGATATACCGTTGGCCAAAGCAAGGCCCCACTGAATGTGGCATGTGCCGTCAGGCCTAAGTTCTGCGAGGCTTTTGCCGCCCAGTTTAATTGCTGCACGGCCCATTCGGTTCGTGCAGCCGGATTGCCATGTACTTCTTTGGGCGCAAAGGCATCAAACAGGTCGTTGTATGCCGGGTGAACGGCAATCAATTGTCCCTGCAGGTGTGTGGACAGTTCCGTTATCTCCAGTCCTATTTCTGCCAGCATCCCTTTCAGTTCATCTGCATAGGTTTTGCTTTCGGCGGCTTTTTGCAGGTCAATGCAGCGCGGGTCCCAGGTAGGAATCTGCACACCTTTATAACCCAGGTCTTTTGCCCACTGGCAAATGGACCGCATATCGTTGAAGGGTGTCTTGTCACCTAAGAATTGCGCTAAAAAAATTCCAGGTCCTTTTATTGTCTTCATACTGTGTGAATATACTGGTTAATTGAAACGCGGATATGCAGAAGTGCAAATATGCAGATAAAGTTTTCTTTTGCTCATCAGCATTCCCGAACGTACACGTGTGCGACGCAACAGAAGCCTAATCTGTATTCCAATGCCGGCAACCAAAAAATAAAATTAAAAAGAACGTACACTCACCAATGGTTCCGGATGTATTCAATTATCCGCACATCTGCACTTCCGCATATATGACCATTAAATTGTAAACGCTGTCCATTTTTGCTCTGATTGCCCTGAGCGCAGCACATTTTCAATAAAGGCCATGCCCCGCACACCGTCTTCTATGCCCGGAAAATCCGTCCATTCCGGCGCCGGTTGTTTGCCTTCGTTGCGGGCTGTTACACACAGCGCAAAATTGCGGTAATGGTTGGCAAAGGCTTCAAAGAATCCTTCCGGATGGCCCCAGGGAGTACGGGTATTGTGCCGTGCAATCAGGCTTAAATAATCGTTACCGGCACGCAGGGTTTGATAGGGCTGGTCCAGCAGGCGCAGGTCAAGACTGTTTGCATCGGCATGGCGCCACATCAGGCCACCGTTTTCACCATATACTTTAATAGTAAGATTGTTTTCTTCACCGGCCATGATCTGCGATGCCATCAGCACACCGGTTGCCCCATTATTATATTGTAGCAGCACGGCGCCATCGTCGTCGAGCTTACGTCCTTCCACCACAATATTCAATTGGGCGCACAGCGCTGTTACCTGCAGGCCCGTTACGTATTCGGTAAGATTAAATGCATGTGTGCCGATATCACCCATAGCGCCGGCAGCACCACTACGGGCCGGGTCGGTACGCCAGGTAGCCTGTTTATCACCGGTGCCTTCTTTAAAATGCGACAGCCATCCCTGCGGATAAGTAACAAAAATTTTACGCACCTTTCCAATCCGGCCGTTGCGCACCTGTTCCCTGGCTTCTTTTACCATGGGATAACCCGTGTAGGTATGCGTCAGGCAAAACAGGCGACCGGTGGCCTCTACCACTTTCTGCAATTCTTTGGCTTCGGCAAGATCAAAGGTCATGGGCTTGTCCATCACCACATCAAAGCCAGCTTCCATGGCGGCTTTGGCGGGAGCAAAATGCACATGGTTGGGTGTAACAATGCTGACGATCTCCATGCGCTGACCGGCAGGAAGGCTTTTTTCTTTTTCGATCATTTCTTCCCAGGTACCATACACTCTTTCTTCCGGCAGGGCCAGTTCGGAAGCCATGCTTTTTGATTTTTCGGGACTGGAACTGAAAGCGCCACACACCAGTTCTATCAATCCATCCATTGTAGCGGCCGTGCGGTGCACGGCGCCGATAAAGGCTCCGGGTCCGCCGCCAATCATGCCCATTCTTAATTTTCGCATAGTTGCTAAAGGTTAGTAAAAAGGTTTTTGATGATGTTAAGCAATCGCGGTTGCAGTTGTGCGTTTTCGCCTGTTTGAAAAGCGAATAAATTTAAGACCAATATTGGTTGCAATGCTGTTTTTCATAGAGGAAAAATTTTTTCGATGTGTATTTCTTGTCCGAAAAAAAAATTTTCACCGTTTCAAAAAGCTGTACATTTAAAACCACTTGTTTGTTGTTTCATAGAGAATCTATTCATGCTTACGACCCACTTGCTATACAAGGCGCTACCATCCTTTTTCACCCGTAAACCCCTTCGTTCATGAGAGCCACTACACGTGTGCAGTTGTCGTTAATGATGTTTTTGAATTTCTTTATCTGGGGCGCCTGGTTTGTAACCCTGGGTACGTACCTGGATAAAAACCTGCAAGCCACCGGCGTGCAGAGCGGAAATGTATTTTCCACGCAATCCTGGGGCGCCATTATCGCACCGTTTATTATTGGCTTGATTGCCGACCGTTACATTAATGCCGAACGGATTTTGGGTGCTTTACACCTGGCCGGCGCTGTTTTAATGTACCAGATGTACAATGCTTCCGACATTGGTGTGTTTTATCCTTATGTGCTGGTGTACATGATCCTGTTCATGCCAACACTGGCCCTGGTCAACTCTGTTTCGTTTAACCAGATGAACAACCCCGAAAAAGATTTTTCGGGCATTCGTGTTTGGGGCACCATTGGCTGGATTGCAGCCGGATTGCTGATTAGTTATTTCTTTCATTGGGACAGCACCGAAAACGCCAACAACGGCCTGTTGCGAAACACGTTTTTGATGGCCAGCATTGCTTCGCTTGTATTGGGTGTGTATAGTTTTACGCTGCCTAAAACGCCACCAAAAAACCGTGGCGGTGGCAAAGTTTCTTTTAATGAAATCATAGGCCTGGATGCCCTCAAACTTTTAAAGGACCGGAACTTTGCCGTGTTCTTTATTTCTTCGATCCTGATCTGTATTCCGCTGGCCTTTTATTATTCCACAGCGCACCCGTTTTTAACCAACATTGGTGTAGATAATCCAACCGGGAAAATGACCATCGGACAGATTTCCGAAGTGTTGTTCCTGCTGCTGCTGCCGGTTTTCTTCACCCGCTTTGGTTTTAAAAAAACCATCCTTGTTGGCATGGCAGCCTGGGGCCTGCGGTATGTGCTGTTTGCTTATGGCTACAATCCCAACGTTACGTTTATGCTCCTCATGGGCATTGCGTTGCATGGCATTTGTTACGATTTCTTTTTCGTCTCCGGACAGATTTATACCAATACCAAAGCCGGGGAAAGCTATAAAAGTGCTGCCCAGGGTTTGATCACATTGGCCACCTACGGCGTGGGAATGTTGTTGGGCTATGCGGCCGCAGGCGTCATTTCCGATGCGTATAAAATGGATGACGGAAGTTTGAACTATAAGATGGTTTGGCTGATACCAGCAGCCATTGCGTTTGCCGTGTTCCTGCTGTTTATGCTTTTCTTCCGTGATGAAAAAAAGAAAATTGTAACTGAACCCGAAGCGGAAAAAAGCTTGTCGGAAACCCGTTTAACCTAGCAATCACCACCTGATGGAAAGAAGAAAAATGATAAAAGGCATGTTGCTTTCAGGAACCGCTGCGATGGCCTCCCCGGCCATGGCGCTAAAAAGCTGTACCAACGATGCCGCAAAAAACCAACGTTTGAAAGGAACCATTCACCACTCCGTCTGTTACTGGACGTATAACTTCATGTCGCTGGAAGCGTTGTGCCAAACCGTAAAAAGCATTGGCTTTGCGGCCATTGACCTGGTGGGTCCGAAAGATTGGCCTACCCTCAAAAAACATGGTATCGACTCCTCCATGTGCAATGGCGCCGAAATCAGCCTCACGGAAGGCTGGAACAACAAACAATACCACCCGCAGTTAATAAAAAATTATACAACGCATATCGACCTGGTGGCCGATGCAGGGTATAAAAACCTGATTTGCTTCAGCGGAAACCGGAGAGGCATGGATGATGAAACCGGTTTGAAAAATTGTGTCGATGGTTTAAAACAAATTCTTGCGCAGGCTGAAAAACGCGGTGTTACCATCACCATGGAACTGCTGAACAGCAAGGTCGATCACAAAGATTATATGTGCGATAAAAGTGCCTGGGGAGTGGAATTGTGCAAACGCCTCGGATCGCAAAACTTCAAACTGCTGTACGATATTTATCATATGCAGATTGATGAAGGCGATGTGATTCGCACCATCCAGAACAACCACCCGTACTTTGGTCATTACCACACGGCCGGTGTACCTGGCCGGCATGAGATCAACGAAACGCAGGAACTGTTTTACCCGGCCATTATGCGGGCCATTGCCGCCACGGGATTCAAAGGGTATGTGGCGCAGGAATTCATTCCAACCGGGAAAGACCAGGAAAGCAAAGTGGCCGCACTGAAAGATGCCGTGCAACGCTGCGATGTATAAACCGTGAGGGGTCAGTGGTGAATGGTGAGGTTTGAAATTCTTCACTCAGCACTGGCCACGCACAACGCACCATAAAACAACTAAAACAAATAAGCAACAAATGGCAGAGAATATGTACGATGCGATTGTCGTTGGCTCCGGTATCAGCGGAGGCTGGGCGGCAAAAGAATTGACTGAAAAAGGATTGAAAGTTTTAATGCTGGAACGCGGCGAAGACATTCCGCACGGTCCCGGTTACGAAAAAGCCAACCGTGAATTATGGGAAATGCCGCACCGTGGTGGCCGAACACAGGAAATGATCAACAATTACCCTGTGCTAAAGCGTGACTACCCGCTGAACGAACGGAACCTCCACTACTGGGCCAGCGACAAAGACAATCCATACACAGAAGTCAAACGCTTCGATTGGTATCGCGGCTATCATGTAGGTGGCCGTTCATTGATGTGGGGCCGCCAGAGCTACCGCCTCAGCCCTATCGATTTTGAAGCCAACGCCAAAGAAGGCATCGCCATCGACTGGCCGATCCGCTACAATGAGATTGCACCCTGGTACACCTACGTAGAAGGCTTTGCCGGTATCAGCGGCAACAAAGATGGGTTGCCGCAATTGCCGGATGGCAATTTCCTGCCTCCCATGGAAATGAACTGCGTGGAAAAAGACGTGGCGGCCCGTATCAAGCAAAATTTTGGCGGCAAGCGGGTGATGACCATTGGCCGTGTAGCCAACCTGACAGAGGCACGCCCCGAACAAAACCGCCAGTGCCAGTACCGCGACAAATGCTGGCTGGGCTGCACATTCGGCGGCTACTTCAGCACCCAATCGGCTACTTTGCCTGCGGCCATGAAAACCGGCAATCTTACGGTTCGTCCCTTCTCAATCGTAAAAGAAATCATCTACGATAAAAACACCAAAAAGGCTACCGGTGTTCGCATCCTGGATGCGCAGAATAACCAGACTTACGATTATTTCTCCAAAATTGTTTTCCTCAATGCGTCGGCACTGAACTCTGCCTGGGTGCTGATGAACTCTGCGACGGATGTATGGCCTGACGGATTAGGCAGCAGCAGCGGTGAGTTGGGTCATAACGTAATGGATCACCACTTCCGCGTGGGTGCCAACGGCCGGGCCGAAGGCTACGAGGACAAATATGTATATGGCAAGCGGCCAAACGGTATCTACGTAATTCGTTATCGCAACATTGGTGATGACAAACGCGACTACCTGCGTGGTTTTGGTTACCAGGGCAGTGCCAGCCGCCAGGGCTGGGGCCGCGATGTGGCCGAAATGACAATTGGCGCCGACTACAAGGACGCTTTGTGCGAACCTGGTGAATGGCGCATGGGCATGACAGCATTTGGTGAAATGTTGCCTTATCACGAGAACAGGATTTACCTCGATAAAACGAAAAAAGACAAGTGGGGACTGCCAGTGCTGGCGTTTGATGTGGAGATCAAAGACAACGAACGCAAAATGCGGGTGGATATGGCAGCCGACGCCGCCGAAATGCTGACGGCAGCCGGCCTCAAAGATGTCAGCACCTACGACTCCGATTATGCGCCGGGCATGGGTATCCATGAAATGGGAACTGCCAGGATGGGCCGCGACCCGAAAACATCGGTGCTGAATGCCTACAACCAGGTATGGGATGCGCCCAACGTATTTGTAACGGATGGCGCCTGCATGACTTCGGCATCTTGTGTAAACCCTTCCCTCACCTATATGGCACTGACGGCAAGAGCCGCCGATTATGCCGTGAAGGAACTGAAAAAAGGAAATCTTTAATGTTAATCGTGAAACGGCAAATAGCAAACAGTGAACCGCAGATGCAAAAACACTTTGGTTTCACGTTTGACATCTGACACTTCACCAAAACTTATATCATGTCCGAAAACAAGAACACGCTGCCTTCCAACTCCAGGAGGGATTTTATCCGGAACACCGCTGTTACCGCAGCAGGATTTTTTATTGTACCCCGTTTTGTATTGGGTGGTAAAGGCTATGTTGCCCCAAGCGATCGTCTCCAGGTAGCCGGCATTGGCGTGGGCGGTAAAGGCGAAAGCGATATCATGAGCTTTTTCAAAAGCGGAAAAGCAGACATTGCTTTTCTCTGCGATGTGGACGACAGACGGGCTGCTACTTCCGTCAAAGCATTCCCGAAAGCGAAATACTACAAGGACTACCGCGAAATGCTTGACAAGGAAGCAAAGAATATTGATGCTGTTTCGGTGTCAACACCCGATCACATGCATGCCGTGCAGGCACTGGCAGCCATGCAACTTGGCAAACATGTATATGTGCAAAAGCCACTCACGCATGATATTTACGAAGCCCGTGTGCTGACAGATGCCGCCAAACGCTACAAAGTGGTTACCCAGATGGGAAACCAGGGTGCCTCCAGCGACGGTACACGAGCCATGAAGGAATGGTTTGATGCCGGCATGATCGGTGATGTGCATACTATTTATGCCTGGACCGACCGCCCGGTATGGCCCCAAGGTATTGCCTGGCCAACAAAAAAGGCCGATGTCCCCAAAGAGCTGGATTGGAACTTATGGCTGGGAACAGCACCCTATAAAGATTATGTAGAGAAGATCCATCCGTTCAATTGGCGTGGCTGGTGGGATTATGGTACCGGCGCTCTTGGCGATATGGGTGCACACATGCTGGAAGTAGCTTTCCGCGTATTGGACCTGCGGTATGCTACTGATGTGCAGGCCAGTGTGGGTTCGGTGTATGTGGATGAATTCAGACGCGGTTATTTTCCTGAAAGCTGTCCTCCTTCGAGCCACGTAACGCTTACTTTCCCCAAAACGGCGAAAACCAAAGGGCCTGTAAAAGTGCATTGGATGGATGGCGGTATTCAGCCCGTTCGTCCGGAAGAACTGGAACCCAATGAAGTGTTTGGCGATGGTGGAAACGGAACCCTGTTTATCGGCACCAAAGGCAAAATGATGTGCGGCACTTACGGTACCAACCCAAGGCTGCTGCCCACCAAGTTGACGAAAATGCAAAAGGTGAAACGTCCTTCCAACAACCCGAATCAACCAGCGGTGGAAAGAGAAGAAGTAGCCTATCCTTATCCTGGTGTGAAGAATTCACTTCCCCGCGTACCGGGTGGTGCGGAAGGCCACTATGCACAATGGGTGGAAGCCTGCCAGGCAGGTTATGGCAAGATGGAAGTAAGCTCTCCGTTTGAAGTAGCCGGTCCCCTGACTGAATTACTGCTGATGGCCAATCTTGCCATCCGTGCACACGACATCCGCGTGCCCCGTACTGATGGCCGCCAGGGTTATAACTTCCCTGGCCGCAACATCAAACTGGTATGGGACAATAAGAACATGAAAGTGACCAACTTTGACGATGTGAACCAGTTTGTAAAACGGAATTACAGGGAAGGCTTCGAGCTGAAATGGACCTAAGGCATAGTGAAACGGAAGTACAGGTTATGTAACCAACTTCAAACATTGAACAACCACAAACATCAAACTTCAAACTACAAACTTTTATATGGAACGCAGAGAAGCCGTTAAATACATCAGCATTCTTTTGGGAGGTGCTGTTATTGGCGCCGATGCCTTTTTAAGCGGTTGTAAAACCAAAACCGGCAGTACCACCGACTGGACGACGGAAGATGTCGCCTACCTGAATGAAATTGGCGAAACCATTCTGCCCCGTACCAGCACGCCGGGTGCAAAAGATGCCAACGTTGGTCAATTTATGACCGTCATGGTGAATGACTGTTATGTGGAGGCCGATCAAAAAGCTTTCCGCGAAGGCCTGGATAAGTTAAACGATGCCAGCGATAAAAAGTTCAGCAAGAATTTCATGAGCATCACACCGCAACAGCGTACGGAATTGCTCACGGAAATCGACCGGGAAGCCAAAGAATACCAGAAAAAAGTGGGTGAATTCAACAACGCCGAAAACAAAAAAGAAAAAGACGAGGTTGCCAAAGGCAACAAGAATTATGTGAAGCAGCACATGGCGCCGCATTATTTCACCATGATGAAGCAACTTACCCTGCTGGGCTTCTTTACCTCGGAGCAAGGCATGACAAAAGCCGTTCGTTACCTGCCGGTGCCAGGCCGCTACGAAGGGTGCGTACCGTACAAAAAAGGTGATAAAGTCATTGTTTAACTCCATCAAACCCGTACATGAATTATCAACGCAGGGATTTTTTAAAGTTTACGGCCGCTTTAGGCGCCGGGTTGGCCTTTGGACCACTTACCGGCTGCAGCGCAACGGGTAAAGCGCAGTCCACCATCAACAATAATTTTGGCCTGCAGCTTTATACGCTTCGCGATGATCTGCCCAAAGACCCCAAAGGTGTACTTACGCAGATTGCCTCCTTCGGCTACAAAGAACTGGAAGGTTATGAAGGCCCAAAGGGACTTTTCTGGGGCATGAGCAATACAGAGTTTAAAAGCTTTTTAGATGGCCTGGGAATGAAGTTTGTTGCCAGCCATTGCAACACCCGTCAGGATTTTGAACGCAAAGCAGCCGAAGCGGCCGCCATTGGTGTTAGCTACCTGATCGAGCCTTACCTGGGTGCGCAGAAATCGCTGGACGATTACAAGCGGGCAGCAGAACGCTTTAATCAACTCGGTGAGATTTGTAAAAGAAACGGGCTTCGTTTTGCCTACCACAATCACGACTACAGTTTCAAGCCTATGGATGGACAGTTGCCGCAGGATGTAATGATGCAGGCCACCGACAAAGACCTGGTGGATTTTGAAATGGATATTTATTGGGTAGTGAACGCCGGGCAGGATCCCGAAGCCTGGTTTCGAAAGTACAAAGACCGCTTCCGCCTGGTACATGTAAAAGACCGGCAACGAGGTGTTGGCGAAACCAGCCAAAACGTTTCTGTGGTTTTAGGCACCGGTTCCATTAATTTTCCGCAGATCCTGAAAACAGGGGCTGAAAATGGTGTGAAGCACTTTATGGTAGAGCAGGAAGCCTACGAGGGCACCACACCGCTTGCTGCCGTAAAGGCCAATGCCGACTACATGAAGGCCTTCCGGCTGGCTTAACGGCGGCCAGACGTATCCGTGCTATCCGTAGTGCCGGTTACCGAATCCGTTGGAAGCGGCCTGTTCAGGCGAATGGTTTCACTAGTGTCTGGAACATTGCCATTGACATTGTCGATACCCGGTGTTACAGGAGCGCTGGATGCTCCTTCTTCGGTGGTTGTACTGTCGCTGTTACAGGCAACAAAACCTGCCAGCAGAACGATCGATAGAATCTTTTTCATCTGTCCTGATTTAAGCCTTTCAATCCTTGGTTATACAATTATCCTACCAAGGCAGAGAAATAGAAAACAAAAAGCTCCGGTGAAGAACCGGAGCTTTTTTTATCATTACTTTTTTTGATTAGAAAAGTTCCTGCTGCAAAAGCACCGGCTTCTTTATGGTAAGGCCGCCAGCTTCATTCAGCTTGTCCACCAGGTAACCGGCCAGTTCAGGAGAATGTTTTTCCTGGTCCATGTGAATGATAAAATAAAGCCGTTGCAGACCCATCTCGATCCAATGAGTAATCCGGTCGACCCAGTCATTCAGCCGCTGGTAATCGGTAGGGTGAAGATTGTTGGCTACAAAACGCACCATCACGCTGGCCTGTGCAAGGTGCATGTGACAGCAATCCCGCCGCCCGGCCGTGTCAGTAATAATCAGTCCTTTGCCCGTTTCCCGAAGCAATTTCACCAGCCATTCCATTTCTGTTTTCGCAAACCAATCAGGGTGACGCACTTCCACAAAAAGCGACAGGGAGGAAGAAAACGATTTTACATACGTCGCCAGTTCCTGTTTGCGTACCGGAGAAAAGCGGTCGCTCAATTGCAAAAACGCTGGTCCCAAGTGTTCGCCAAACGCTGTAACTGATTTCTCAAAAGCATGCGTCATCGCCATCTTATCCTGCAGTGTTCCTTCATGACTAATGCCCTGAAAGATTTTTGGCAGAAAAAGAAACTCCCGATCACCGGCCTTTTGCGCCCATTTTTCGATTACTGCCTCGTTGTAAAGATTGTAAAACGTAGCATTCAGCTCAATGCAGTTGAATTGCTTTACATATTCCTCCAGGAAGCTGGCGTCCCTGGTTCCCTTTGGGAAGAGTTTGCCCACCCACTCTTTCACACCCCAGCGCGGACAGCCAATATAAACGCCTGGATCCGCCACCCTCCTACCGGTAAGCACATCAGCATTCAGCAGCGGTTCTGCCGCCAGTGTAAAATCAATTTGATCCAACTCACGGAGAGGCACATGTCCAAAATCCATAAACGATTTTTTTAGCGAAACAACAAGTCAAAACTGATCTTTGCTTTAAATCCTCTTGCACTAAAACCCTGTTGTGGATTTAAACATCTCGAAAAACTTCAGGTACACACCATTGGTCCAGCCAAAGCCGTCCTGGGTGGGATACTCACCGCCCCCGCTGATCAGCGACGTGTTTTCGACATTGTACTTTTCCATCATCTTACCGGTTGCCGTAAATACTTTTTCGTTGATAGCCATCCACCGCTCGGCAATGGTTTTGGGCAGTTCGTAAAAGCCATAATTCATCAGGCCTTTTACTGCAACAAACTGCAGCGGTGCCCAGCCGTTGGGCGCATCCCATTGCTGGCCGGTTTTGTACAAACTTGTAACGATGCCACCGTCTTTTAAAAATTTGTTGCGGAGTGTTTTCTCTACAAACATGGCATGGTGCGGCGTTGCCAGTTCCGTAAACAGCGGCATGGCGCCGGCGGCAGACCATTTGTTGGTCGTTGTCTTTTCCTTAAAATCATAGTCGAAGAAAAACTGCAAGTCCGCATTCCAGCAATACCGCAAAACCGCTTTTTGCCGGCGTTCTGCCTTTTCTTTAAATGATGCTGCTTTCTCATTTTGCCCCGCGGCGGCAGCGGCTTTACTCAGGATTGTTTCGTAAGAAAACAGAAGGGCATTCAAATCGACAGGAATGATGTTGGTGGTTTCAATCGTTGCCAGGTGCAGGGTATCGGCAAACCAGCGGCTACTGAAATCCCAGCCGCTTTCGGCTCCGGCCCGCAGATTGGTGTAAACAAGCGAATCTTTGTTGCGATACTGCTTTGCCGTGTGCAGGTCTTCCGCATACGATTCCTGCCGCGGTGCATTGCGGTCATCAAAATAACGGTTCAGCACAGTGCCGTCTTCCAGCTTTACCACACGGCGATGCGCCTGCCCTGCTTGCAGGGTGTCGCTGCCTTCCATCCAAAAAGCGTATTCTTTTTCCAGGGCCGGCAGGTATTTTTTGTACACCGTATCGCCCTGTTTCGTGGCCAGCAGTTCAACCATCAGGGCAAAAAAAGGCGGCTGCGAACGGCTGAGATAATAGTTGCGGTTTCCGTTGGGGATATGCCCATAGGTTTGGATCAGGTGCTGAAAGTTTTCCAGCATATCTTCTATCAGGTCGAAGCGATTGCTGACGGCAAGTCCTTGCATGGTAAAATAGCTGTCCCAGTAATAAATCTCACGAAAACGGCCACCCGGAACGACGTAGGCTCCCGGTAATGGTAAAAGCGAACTGTTTTGCCGTACCGAATCTTTGGGCCTTGTCAGTGTAGTCCAGAGGCTGGCCAGGTGCTGCCGCAACGAAATGCCTTTTTGAATCTTTGTTTCGGGATTGGCCGGCAGGTAGAAATTTGCCTGCACAAACTGCCGCAGTGAAGCAGAATCCCGCTTTCGCAGGCCCGCATATTTCTGCAGGATCACCTGCGGCGACTGATGCGGGACCATATCCACAAAGGTTTTGTTGTCGCCAAAGGCGCGGGTGGTCTGCACATCCTTGAAAAGCTTTCCCCACAGGCTGTCTGGCGTGGGTGTAACCTGGGCAAAACCTTCCGAAATAAAGAGAAGAATAGCGATAAACGTCAGCGGCTTTTTCATGCAAGCAATTTGATGTTTGATAAATGCCTCTCCTTAAAGTTAAACCCGGAACAAACGTCTTGCACTAAAACCATCCATTGATGGCATACAAAATCAAACGGAGAACTGCTGCACTAAAGGCACAAAGGAAAGCCCCGGGTCGAAACCGGGGCCCTGTTGTTTATGCTACTTGAAAATCGTACTTGTTTGTGGCCACTGCTGTTATTCTGCTCCATCGGTTTTTGCCCGGGCTACAGCATGTGTGCCGATGTTCTTCCCAACCTCCAGCCCCACTTCGCAATCGCTGCGGTAATGAATGCCGCCATACATGCGTGACATGGAAGCTTCCAAAGCCATCGCTTCATACTGGCTCCTTTTTTCCGGGATCAGGTGACCCAGAACCGTAGCTGCGGCCGCACTGAACGTTGAATGGCCGGAGATATAGGAAGGAAAATTGGGTAAACCCGTGGTGGTTTTGATAGCCGGGTTTAATTGCGAAGGCCGGGGATTGTAGTAATAAAACTTTGTGTCCCAGCAAACAATGGCAGCATCCATCATGGCAATGTTCAGCAACGCCATATTGCGGGCCCACCGGACTTCACTGAAGTTTTTTGTAATGAAGTCTTCAGCCGCAATGGCATCCCAATGCCCCGGTGGGGTGTAGGTGCCAACGCCGTCTGCCCAATACTGAACAATCCGGATTTGCTCCCGTGTTGGATTTTTCGACATCTGGTAAATTTCGTCCAGCTCTTTTTTCATTTTGTCGCTGTTGGTGGCCGGCGGTGGCGGCGGACGCAATGCCACGCAGGTCAGCGAATCGAGCAGCAAGGATTTTACTTTGCCGAACACCGGCAGCATGGGTGGCCGCTTGGGCGTCTCCTGGCTCAACCAGGGAGTTTCTCCTTTCGCAATACAATCGGCCTCCATTTGCCCCCACAAGGCCAGTGAGCCGCCGGCCGCTCCGGCCTTATCTCCCCTTGCCCTGGCAACAAATTTTTGTGCAACGGCTTTGCCCAGCGCTTCACCGGCTTCCAGGTCACTGCGAACGTTGGCACCGGCAATTAGCCTGGCTCTTCGGTGCTCTTCCGCTTTTTGCTGGATAAAATCCTGGTCACCCGGGAACAATAGTTTCATCAATTCCACCGCAGCACCCATTACCACAGCATCTTCAGAAGGATAAGAAGGAAGCTCTGACTTTGGGATCAGTACATTCAGGCTGGCGTCCACTTTATATGGGGCAGGACGGTTGTACGCCTTTTTGTAATGCCAGGCAGAAACCAGGGCATCATATTGCGCTGCTGCTACGTAAGCATAGGCCCTGGCCGCATACGGCGGGTTGGCAAAAGGAAACGTGGGATAAGCCAACGGATTGGCTGCATTGGGTGCAGGATACGTACCATCTGGATTCTGGTAGGGCGGACGATTGTGCTTGGCCACCAGGTCACGCAGGATCTCGTTCCAGCGCAACACAGCACCGGCCGCCCAATAACGCTCCAGGTCTTTTTTTTCTCTTGTTAAATCGCTTTGCCAGGTTTTGATTTCAGCCACCTGGGCGGTGTATTCAGGGGTACCGGTGGCAATGGGCGCCGGCACTGCAAATTCGGTAGGACCGGAAAGCAGTATCGGGCTCCAGGTGCCTGCATTAAGATCTAAATTGGTCGGATTGAGCGGGGCAATATTTTCGGTGCGTTCGGTGAATGATTTGGAGCACGACCAGGTAATGACAACCGAAAGAAGGAGTGCCAGAATTGAAAAAAGGAAAGTCTTTTTCATGGCGCTTATTTTTTAGTGGTGGATTTTTTGTTGAAGTAGAAAGCATAAAAAGCACCTACACTGTAGGCTGTGGCGTCGCCCATGTTGCGGCCGTTAAGTGTGGTGGTGGCGCTTCCCAACAGGTCCAGGTTATTCCCAAGCGCAGGCACTGTATACTTGAAATAAATACCCGCCGAGGTGGCATTCATACGGTTGCTGGGAAAGGGCATGTTTTGCCGGGTAATATCAAATCCGCCCAACGTTGTCCAGTTCGTGAGCAGGCCTTCCACAATAAGTTGTTTTCCGCGATAGCCAGCCCGCAACTGATAGTTGGCGGCATCGGGCATATGCACCTCATTGGTATGGTGCAGTTCCGTATCGTAGTACGACGTGCGGTCAAGTTTTACGTTGCTTCTTCTCACATAAGCCGCCGAGCCGGTGAGGGTAAACCGGTTGTAATTGTAATCCACCATGGCCCGGCCTATCAGGTTGGTGGAACCCAGTCCAAGGGAAAGCGGCAAGTGGTCAATTACGTAATTGGCCAGTGGAGTCGAAACACCGCCAATGGCGAAGGCGGTAAAAGTGCCCTTGCCGATGCGTTGCTGCAACGGGATCCATTTCAAAAACACTGACAGGTCCTGGATGCCTTTCATGCCTGCAAGCGTGCCGGCCGATGCCTTCGTCCATACGTAGGGCGCCCCGGCCATCAGGTTGAGTTTGTCGGTGATTCCATAGTTGGCCATATACATCACCGACTGCGTGGTAATCGTACCGATGTTTTCGTTGGTACGTTTACGTGTGCCTTCCCAGTAGTGATCCCAGGAAGAATGAGTATACTGAAATCCGTTGCAAAACTGGCCTTTGTTCATCATGATGGCATCAAGGTCCGTTTGTGCACGGGAAGCGATTGATAAAAGCATGGCTATCGCCAGGAGCAGCCGGCAAGGCTTGCCTTTTTGAGAGGATTGCATAATCTTGTCTTTACGTGTAAGCAGGTTCGTTAAAAGGAGTAATTCGCAATAATGGGCAGTACTAGCCAATATGAGGGGCAGCATTCTGCCCCTCAGCACGCTAAGCCAGTTTCGAAATGCGAAATAGAATCGTTGAAGCCTCTATTTTAAAGCAAACGACACCCCGAAATTGACGCTGTAATCGGCAAAGGCAGCATCGCCTTTAAAATAGGTTCCTGTCTTTTCCGTGCGAATCTTATCCGGTACACTTTGGATACGGTTTCGCTCCAGCGCTACCGGTACTGACAGGTAGAACTGCGCATGCTTAACGCGGTAGGCAGCCACCGGTTCGGCAGCGATCACATAACCCGGACGGCGAAATCCATTGCTGCCGCCAAATACATCCTCCGCGGGAAGACCTTCGATGCGGAAACCACCGGAAAGACTCAATGCACCGTTTGTATACGAAGCACCAATGCGGGCCATAAACTGGTCGGGCACACTCATAACATCGCTGCCATAGGCAATTTGTGCCGGCGATGGCGTACCACCCCTGGCCGTATTGATGCCGTTGTGCTCACGGGGATTCAAGAGGTAAAACCCATTGGCATAAATACTCATGTGGCGGGAAAGATTCAGGAAAGTGTTGGCTTCCAGTGTCAGGCCCGTGCCGCCATCACCCAATTGAATGGATTGGTCAACAAAGCCCAATACCTTAGTGGAATCGTTGCGGTAGAAATAATCCTGCACCCGGTAATCACCGGTAGGCAATTTGATGCCGGCACCCAGTTGCAGGTTGACTTTACTGGCTTTGGCGGGATCCGCTACCCAGTAATACGCTGCCAGGCGTACATCGCCCAGCCCAAAAGATCGGGTGGTATTCCGGGCCCGTGGGCTTTTGCTGGTATTGCCATAGTGCTCGTACATAGAGGAGCGTATGTTGTTGATGATGGGTGCATAGAATGCCAATGACCAGCGGTTGTTCAGTTGCCGGGTAAGCCCGAATTCCACCGACGTAAAATGGTTGATCACCTCTGTGCCGTTCTCCACTCTTTCGTGTTGTTCTTCGTTACCCACAAAATGTTTGTACGACCGAAAGTAGCGGCTGTTGACACTCAGGTTCCAACCGGAGCTTTGCATGGCCGAGTGGTCATTGTCTGGATGATACCCCATCATGGTGCAGGTGGCGCCATTGCTTCGAATGGCCACACAACCTTGTGCAGAAGCATTCTGCTGAATGAAAAAAGTCAGCGTTAGTATAAAGAGCAGTTGTTTCATGTTTTTTTCGTTTAACGATGTGTAGTTAGTGGCGTTTCCTCTGTGCGGATACGGAGGTTCTGTACAATGTGTTGCCCGATTCGCTGGCCAACTTCATTGCCCCGTTCCAGGTCGCTGCGGAAATGGATGCCACCATACAAACGAGACATGGAGGCTTCCAGGGCAGCTTCCCGGAACGATTTAAACGAGCGGTCAGAGATGCCAAATTCCCGTTCCGAACTGTCGGTAAACGCGAAGTTGTCACCAAAATGGCGGCTCATCACTTCGGCAGCCGCATTGGAAATCACCGAGTGCCCGCTGACATAGGACGGGAACGGCGGCGTTTGCAGGTAAGGCTGCCAGGAGGGATCCAGCACTTTGTTGATGACTGTTTCGGGTCGTACCGTATTGAACTGGTATTTGGCTTTCCAACAGGCAATAAAGCCGTCGAATAAGGCAATAGCGGTTTCGGTGTAGGCAGCAACGGTCCTGTTAAAGTCGGCTCCTGATTTTTGTGCGGCAATGCCCACGATATTCATCCAGTGGCCGGGGGGCGAAAACTTTTTGGTGGCATACATTACGTGGCCGGTGACATGCAGGTTAAACGGATTGTCGTCAAAAAAATCGGCGATGTGCTTTTGCTCATCCGTCAGGTTTTCGATGGTCCGCTTTACCTCCATGACTTCGCGGCAATAGGCCGATGTACTATCCTTCATGTCAAAGGTCGGGGGTGCAGCCGGCAGAAACTGTGTGGCCGAATCCAGCATCAGCGGACGAATAGTACACCAGTGCGGTTCCAGTGCCTGCGAATACATGGGCGGTGTGGGAATCCAGCGGCCGTCTTCCTGGCGCACGGTAAACTTTTCGGAACTGCGGGTTTGTGCATAATTATCACCCTTGCTCCACTTCATAACGGTAGCCACAATGGTATCACTAAACGCAACGGTAGCCTGCAATACATCATCCGGCATGCCGGCGCTGTCGGCACCATTTTTCAATTCATTGTAGTAGTCCATCAGCACCCCTTCCGGGAACGTAACGGCATTGCCCACTTTCACAAAGGAAAGAAGGGAGGCCAGCCGGTAATCGATCTTTTTCCCGGCTTCCGGTTTGGGCATGGTTGGAAGGTGGCGAATTTGTCCGCTCAGCGATTGGTACGAACTGTCGCCGGCCGCCACACATTCATAGGCCGCTATGTTGGCATAGGCATAATTACGGGAGGCCACTACAGGCGAAAAGTTGTTATATAGCACAACGTCGTTCAGCTTTTTTACGGTTTTGCAAAAAAGCAGGGGATCGTTTGTGTATTTGGTATAATCCTTTTCACCACAGGAAAAGAAGCATGCTGCAACCGCCAGCATGAAAACAAATTTTTTCATACAGAAATATCTGGTTCGGATAAGAAAAATGGGAATAACAAAAATCAGGATAGAAAAGCAAAAGGCTGGGGAGGCCGTTCCTGTTGTTCACTGTATCCGGTAAGGAAGAGTGTTTCGTTTAACAACAAATGTTGTGTATGTGGATTGGTTGCAAAAGAAGGAAATGCTTCCAGTTGCTGGCAGTAATCGGGCAGAGAAATCTTCAGCGTGGTGCTGCCCTTTTTCAGGGGTAAGGAAGCATCAGCATCCGCAGTTGATTTGGTGATGTCGTTTTTAATATCGTGCAGCTTTGTTTTGGTTTTGTTGGGCAAACAAAGCAGTTCCAGCGTATCGTTGTACACCCGCTTTTTTACGTATTCATATACCACACCTTCGATATTCACCGAACCATAGGTACGTTCAAATTCAGGTGAGCTGGAATAATAAGGAAGATTGAGAACGGTTTTGATGGAGATAAGTTCCTCGTTGTTGTAATCGTTGTTATCAAGCTTTTGCTCCATGGCAACATCGCCACTTCTTTCAATGTAGGCAAGCACTACCCGGTATCCGTAAAGATTGAATACAAGGATGAGCAGAAACAATATGGCAGGCAAACGTCTCAAGCAGGTCTCAAAAGCAAGTTCAAGATAGGAAAATTATTTATTTGTAAATGTTTTCTTTTGGGGACCAACGCCGGTTAGCGTAATGCCCGTCCAGCCCTTTGGGAGAACGGTTTTGATTTGTGTCAGGCCGGTTGGCGTGATCTCAATGCCACCAAAACCCATGATCACCGCCTGCAGGATACCGCCGGCACCGGTGGCAAAATAAGGATTGGTGCCGCCCTTGGTTTCGGCTATCACCCGAAAGGGTGGCAACAGGTTTGGCAGGTAGGCATCCCGAAACCAATGCCGTGCCTTTTCGCGGTTGCCCAGGCGGGCATAGAGGAGCGAAAAAACCCCTTGTGTCATGGCGGGAGTACCTTCATTGGGCACCCGGGTTTCATAATATTCAAGATCCTTTTGCACCTGTTTTGGATCCGCTACTACTTTGAGCGGATAGGCCAGCAGGTTGACATCGGCCTGCTTGATGCCTTCGCCTTTGTAGGTGGCATGTTCACGGGTCACGCCGTTTTCCATCTTCAGGATCGGGATATTTTGGGCGACGTGCAGCCAGTCAGGATTGGGTGTGATGCCCAGAAGTGTTGCTGCCTGTGTCGCAAATTGCAGGTTGGCTTTGGCAGCGGCATTGGTGAAGGCATTGTTGTCAACATTCTCCGCCCATTCATCCGCCGCTACAACGTTTTTAATTTCATATTGGCCCGCACCGTTGCGCTCCACTCTCGACGCCCAGAAATCGGCGGTAGCAGAAAGAATGGGCCAGCCCTTCTCCCGTAGCCAGTCCTTGTCCTGCGTCACCGCATAATAGTTCCAGGCGGCAATGGCTACATCGGCAGTAATGTGGTGCTCAAACGGACCGCTCAGGGCCCACACCGGTGTTTCCTCTACGCCGGTATCAGCACTCTCCCAGGGAAACATCGCCCCTTTAAAACCTTTCGAAAAGGCATTGCGCCTGGCAGCATCCAGGCGCTGAAAGCGGTACTCCATCATGCTCCTGGCCAGTTCGGGTTTCATTACCAACAAGGCAGGATACATCCACAGTTCAGTGTCCCAGAACACATGGCCATTGTATCCCAATCCGCTCAATCCCATCGGTGATGGGGAAAGCGCTGTGCCTTCCCGTACAAATGAATAAAGGTGATACAACATGCTGTGTACATCCTGCTGTGCCTGCGGATCGCCGTCAATTTTTATATCACTCGTCCAGAGCTCCTCCCAGTCCCTGCGGTGAAACTGCAGCAACCTGTCGCGGCCCTCCAATTTGGCATAGACCGTCAGGCGTTCGGCTTCGTTCAGCGGGTCGTCGTGATGTGCTGATGTAATAGAAGACCCGGCAATGGAGAACCGGTAGGCCTGCCCTGCTTTCAACTTTTTGGTGAACTTCATCAGGTGCATGTTATTGTCCCACATTTCGTGGATCACCCGCGGCTCATCGCCATGATGTTCTGAAAAAAGAAAGGTATTGGATGCGCACATCAACAACTTGCCGGTGGGTGATTTGGCACTGGATGTCAGCAGGCTGATAACCACATGCGGCCGGTCAATCTCGTTGTAATAATTCTGTACATCCCGCAAGGCGTCAGGTGCTTCCATCACGCTGCTACCGGCGATGGTTATGTCTTTTTTAGGTGTGATGGTCACGTCCATTAAAACGGTGAACGGAAGATGCCGCAGCGAGTAATATGTATAACTGACGGAGGCTTTATCGGCATGATCAAAGGTTGTGGTGAACGAAGCACTCCGCATGTCCAGGGTTTGCTTCATGTTGGAAACATCACCGGCAGCAATCCGCCGGCCGTCAATGTCCAGGTACATATTAAGCAGGTTAAAACTGCGAATGAAATTGCTTACCCGTCCGCGTCCATAGAGATCGTAAGCACCGGCCAGCACCACGTCTTTCACTTTAAACGGCTCTGGTGACGACACAATGCCGATCATGCCATTGGCAACTGTAACGCCGTAATAGTTGGCAGGATTGATGATGGAGGCTTCCAGTTTCCAGGGGTCCTGGGCCTTGGCACTCAACAAGAATTGGGCAACCAGTAAAAAAAGCAGAATGACATTTCGCATAGCAGACAATTGTATCAGAACCTAATTTAAGCGCAAAGGACCGAATGTTATAAAGTTTTCCTTTCCGTCGCCAGATTGTTTATTTTGCAGGTATTCGACTGCCAATGAAAAAACTGATCTGGATAGTGCCTGTGGCCTTTCTTTTCCTGCTTGCTGTTGTTATTTTTTTTCTTCCTTCCCAGCCTGTCGTTTACCGGAAGGTATACCTGCCGGCTTCGCAGGACGGTATTGTAAAACTTCTGACGCAGGAAAATAAATGGCAGCAGTGGTGGCCCGCTTCACAAAAGGATATCGTATACGACAGCGGCAATTTTTCGTACACACAACAAATGCTGAAAGCAGCGGTTATCCACTTTCCTATGCAGGATTCAAGCCTTACGGCGCAATTGAATACAGTGATGTACCGGGCCGATTCTGCCGGTGTTATTTTCCAACTGGCACTACCGCCTTCATCCAATCCGTTTCAAAAAATCAGCAACTACTTTGCAAGCAGGAAGATTGGTTCCGCCGCAGAATCCATACTACAGCGTCTGAAAGCATTTGCAGAAAAAGAAGAAAACATTTATGGCTTTGCAATTACACAGGAAATTGTAAAGGATACGGCCTTTGTGGCCACCCGTTTTGAAAGCCCGGCTTATCCTGACCCTACCCGCCTGTACAGCGCTGTAGAAGAACTGCGTCGATACATTACTTCGGAAGGCGCCAGGGAAACCGGCTCGCCTATGGTGAATGCTGAAGCAGCAGAAAACGGATCTTATAAGGTAATGGTGGCACTGCCCGTTGACCGTGTGCTGCAAGGAAATAGCACCATACAACCCAAGCGCATGATACGGGGAAAAATTTTGGTGACGGAAGTAAGGGGTGGTCCATACACCGTACAAAAAGCCATGCAGGAATTTGAGCAATATGTAATGGATCACCGGCGCACCTCCCCGGCTATTCCATTTGAAAGCCTTATTACCAACCGGCTGCAGGAACGGGACACCAGCAACTGGATAACCCGGTTGTATTACCCAGTGCTCTAGTTACTCGTTACAGCCTCTTGCTTTTTCGTAACCAAGGAGAGCATAAATTTTTACAGGACTCTCTTTATCACTAGTTCATTCTTCGAGCAGGAGAAAGCTAATTTAATTTAATTTCAATCTATGCCAACCGCATGGAAGAACGTTTGCTGCACCCTTCTGCTCTTTTGCGGAAACCTGATGGCATACGCCCAGGTTTGCAAGCCGGATGTTTTTTCCGTTTTGTACGAAGGCAATGCGGCTTACAATAATTTTCAAACGGTTGAAACGGCTCAAAACGATATTGTTTCAGTAGGCAGCGTGTTGCAGGTGGATGGTGGATTTTCGTATGATGCGTGGGCGTACAAACTTTCGTCACGCGGCACTGTACTTTGGGCCAAGCGGTACATGCCATCCGGGTATAACTCCGGCAACTTCAATTCAATCGTAGCACTCCCCGATGGCGGCTTCCTGGTTTCGGGACTTTTTTCTTACCAGAAAAGACGGTTCCCTGATAACCAGATAGAAACCATTTACAGCCTGACGATGATAGGAAAACTGGATGCTTACGGTAATCTTGTCTGGATGAAAATGCTGGTCCCCTACCGAACGTATTTTTCTACCGTAAATTCTCTTACCCTTACCAGCAACGGTGATATTGTTGGGACGTTAGACGTTTTCGGCACCAACTTTAGCGGTCGCTTATTTTTCCGCATGGACCAGGAGGCGAATGTAAAATGGTGTACCCAACAGAAGGTCAGCAATATCAAAACCGGTTCCGTCACGTTTAAAGAGCGGCGTAACGGGCAACTGCTTGTTTCGGGTTGGGCGTATAAATCCAGCCTTGACAATCCGCTGATCAATGCCCAGGGTTTTTACTTGATGAGTCTCAATCCTGATAATGGTCGTACGGTCTGGAGCCAGTCTTATTTTTTCACCACAAAACTACAAGCCGGTTTTCTTTCAACGGCTTCTGTGCCCTTTATTAGCGAAATGGACAACGATGACATTGCGTTGTTCTCCTCTTACTCCGATACCGAAAGTTTTATCCTTCCGCCGTATACAAGAAAAGCACTAATGCTTACCACTTTTCCTGGTGGTATGTTTCGCAGGGCCGTTGGCTTTGAAAATGGAAAACCCGGTTGTGCAATTGCCGATGTGAAACGCCTCGCTGGCGACAAGCATTTATTGCTTTTAAATGATACCGATATGCCCCTGCTGGCGGAAATAGACAAAGAAGGAACGATTGCCTGGAACAGAGGCTATGGTGCCGTTAACGGTAACCTAAGGGGTGCTTCGGTATTTGTACGGCCCGATCAATTGCAGATCTATGCTTCGGGCAAAGGTGAGGTGGCCATGTCAAACCTTTTGCAAACAGAAAGTAAGGGGGAACTGGCCTGTATGGAAACAACTTCCCAAATGCTGAGTAGTAATGTCAGCGACCAGTTTACCGAGGAAGCAGCCGGCATCACCACCGAGCCCGAAAACATGAAATTATTTGAAACCACTTTGCTGGGCCTGAACCAGCGGCCCTATTCCCATACCATTACTACCTCCTGTGTTGTTTCTTGCTGCACAAACATTGGTTCCGATACCACCCGGGTTGCTTTTTGCAACCAATTTTCTTATCAATTACCGGATGGATCCAGCGCAGTGGAATCTGGTCTTTACTATCAGCGGCACAAAACGGCTAACGGGTGCGACAGCATTTCGTATTACGCTGTACAATTGGATCAATCGCCAAGCGTAAGCTTAGGTGAAGATCTTTGCTTGGAAGGAAAAGACTCCCTTGTCTTGACCGCAACATCCGGCTTTGATCGGTACAACTGGCAAAACATCCAAGGTTTTGATTCGACGTATACAGTACGAACGCCAGGACTTTATTGGGTGAGTGTTGCTAATCAGTGCGGCCTGGCAAAAGATACGGTACAGGTTTACCAGGACTGCGATTTTCCTGTCTATATGCCCAATGCCTTTACGCCGAATGGTGATGGGAAAAACGATGTTTTCCGGTATCCGCCATTAGCAAAAAATAAACTTATCAGGCTGACCATCTTTAACCGGTGGGGAGAAAAATTGTTTGAAACCCGGGAAGCGGCAAGAGGTTGGAATGGTAAATTAAACGGTACGCTTCAACCGGTTGACAGTTATGTTTACATGTTGGAAATGGAAACGCTTGACGGAAGAAAACGACAACAAAAGGGAACAGTTACCCTTGTGCGATAAACCGGAACGTTTGTAAGGAATTAAGGCAACTTAAAAAGATTGAATGCTTAGTTTTTTACCGGCTGAAACTGCACGATCCTGGCACTGTCATTATTTTTAGCCAGTAAAAAGGCATCCTGATTCCCCAGCCTTATTTTTTTCATTTGTCGCACCTGCCCTTTCAGCGCAAGACCATTCAACGGGCTGCAGGAAAATTTACCCCCTCCGTCGTTCAGCAACAACATGCCGTAATCGGCATCGTAACGTCCCATTTGAATGTTGTTTTCATAAAAATTTCCGGTGAGCAAAATATCCGGCAAGGCATCGCCATTGGCATCTATAACAGCGCCGTCGCGGTAGGATGAAAGTTGTGCCTGCCAGGGCAGCGGCTGCATAGTAAAATTTCCCTTACCATCATTGATAAAAACGGCATTGGTGAAATTGGTGGCTGTCAGCACCTCTGCGCCGGATAAGGTGGATCGTGAAAAAATATCCGGCAGGGAGGCTTTGGCAAAATCCTCAGCATACAAAAACTGCTTTTTCAGTACCGGCAATTGTTTTTGCAATTCGTCTTTGTTGGCAAATGGCAATTCCTTGCCATTGAGGTAATAGGTCATTACCTGTTCTTTCTTCCCGTTGCCGTCAAAGTCGTTGAAGTAAAGTCGCACCGGCTCTTCTTTGCTTCCCTTCAGGCGGCTGTTCAGGCCCAGGTTACCTGCTACGAAATCTGTCCAGCCATCACCGTTAATATCGCAGGGAAGGGCAAAATTCCACCAACCCTTTTCCTCAGTGATGCTTTTGCGCACAAAGCCATCTCCGTTATGCAGGAAGCTGTAAATACCGCCCCATTCGGTGGTTACCACCAGGTCTGGCTTGCCGTTTTTATCAAGGTCAAGCCATTGGGCTGCTTTCACAAGTCCAACTTCCGCCAGTTCGTTGCTGTAGCGATCCGTCACATCCGTAAACCTTCCGGTGCCATCGTTCAGTAAAAGATAAGAACGTGGTGTTTTTCCATACTCCCAGGGAACTGCCCTGCCGCCGATAAAAAGATCAGCATAGCCATCACCGTTAATATCGGCCGGCACTACGCAGGATGCTGTCATAAAAATATTCCGAAAGGCATCCGGCGCCTTTTGAAAACCATCCAAACCCCTGTTAAGATAAACTCTCGGTACCAGGTGCTCATCTTCATTGTAATACTCGTTGCCACCGCTGGCCACTACCAAGTCAAGCCTTTTATCGCCGTTTACATCTACCCAACAGGCGGCAACGTCTTCATAAGTGCTGTCGGCCTCCAGTGCCGGAATCATTATTCTGGAAAACTTTCCTCCAGGCTCCTGCAAAAAGACTGCACTTTTTTCCCGTTTGGCGGAACCCATAAAAAAATCATCCAGCCCGTCGCCATTGACATCGCCAATCGCCAGTGCAGGCCCTTCCCGGGAAACCATAAAGGGAATCAGGGGTTCGCGGTCGAATTCGTTGAAGGCATTTTCCCTGTGCAGAAACTGCAGTCCCGCTTGTGCCGTTACATCCTGGATAGGTGTGGTGGTATTGGGATACCGATTGGTAAGGAGCGTGTAATCAAAAACAGGTAGCCCTTCCCGGTAGCTTACAGACAAAACCTTTTTGGTACTGTCCAATGGCAAGGACATATAGGTATTGTCGGGCCAGATTAAAAAGCAGGAATCCACGGTTGTTTTATCAAGCCCAATGTGCAGGGGCACTTCCATACTGGATAAAAAGCCGTGAACAGGTGTTTTTTCATAGGTGCGAACTGCCGCCCCTGAAAAAAGTACCACTTTGGCCCCGATGGCATTGCGGTTTTTGGCAGGCCCGGTTAACTGAATACTTACCGAGGGCTTTGTTCCGGCAGTATTGGTGTTGTTTTGGTACACCAGTACCGGATCGTCAATATTATTGACCACTACATCCAGGTCCCCATCCAAGTCAAGGTCGGCATACACAGCGCCATTTGAAAATGTAGGCATTGTTCCTTCAACGCTTTGTGAGAGGTCTTCAAAGGTTGCATCGCCTTTATTACGGAAAAAATAATTGGGCAGTTTTATCTGCGGGAACTTTTCAATCATGCCCAACTCCTTTGCATCCACGCTCCGCATATTGATGCGCCGCTGCACTTCTTCGTTGGAAACATGGTTCACATAATCAATATCGTTCAAGCGCTTGGGAATACCGTTGGAAATAAAAAGGTCTTTTGCCCCGTCATTATCAAAATCCATCCACAGCGGCGCCCAACTCCAGTCGGTTGCAGCCACCCCGGCATACAGGCCCCCTTCGCTAAAAACGCCACTACGGCAATTCAATTGCAGGTTGTTGCGAGTGTATTGGTAATGATACCCATACCCGATCTTCATGTAAAACGTATTGTATTCGTCTTCGCCTAATGAACGTTTCAGGATGTAAGGGTCGGCAGGCAGCATGTCCACCGAAATAATCTCTGGGAAACCATCATTTGTGATATCTGCTACATCCACGCCCATTGAAAACTGGCTGGTGTGCATCAGCCGTTCACTGGCTTCGTCGCGAAAGGTTCCGTTGCGCTGATTGAGATAGAGGTAATCGTTTTCGTGAAAATCGTTGCCGATATACAGGTCCGGGTAACCATCGAGATTGATATCGGAGACCGCAATGCCCAGGCCATAGCCGATGGCAGAACTGTGAATGGCGGACTCTTTGGTAACATCAGTAAAATAATCACCTTCATTGCGATACAACCGGTCGCCGGAAAGCGGATGATAGGTTCCCAAAAACCGGCTCCGCTCGGCAAAGGTGCCGTTTTGGTGAATGGAATGATTCAGCAAAAACAGATCAAGGTCGCCATCGTTGTCATAATCAAAAAAAGCAGCCTGCGTACTGAAACCTGAAAAATCCACGCCCCATTTTTGCGCCTCGTCTTCAAACTCCGGAATGCCGTCCTGACCAATTCCCTTGTTGATCAGGAACTGGTTTTTACTTTTTAATCCTTCATAATTTCCAACACGGCAGACGTAGATATCCAACAGGCCGTCGCCATTGATGTCAACCACGGACACACCTGTTGACCAGCCGCCGTCATGTGGCACTCTTGCGTTGTCCGTAACGTCTGTAAAATTCAGGTTTCCCTTGTTCAGGTACAGCCGGTTCTTTTCCTGGTTGGCGGCAAAGAAAAGATCCGGCAAACTGTCGCCGTTAAAATCACCACAACCAATGCCCGCACCATTGTAAAAGTACATGTACTTAAATACATTGAAGGTATCCGACGGGGTAAGCTTGTTGACAAAACTCAGCCCGGTACGCTCATGATTGAGAACCTGAAAAGGAGCTTCCGACGTTTGTTTGCTACCACACCGGACCAAGAGCAAAGCAGCCAGCAGAACAAGAAATGAAAAGAAAAATCTGGTCTTTGAACAATACACTGCTTTATCCTTTTTTGGCGATGAGTAGGTTAGTTGATTTTATTTCAAACAGAACCGGCGCTTCGTTGTTCTGCAAAAACAAAAGGCAGGATTTGGCTTGCAGCCGGATGGGAACGATATCCCTTATTTCACCCGGCAGGGCTACACCTGATTCTTTGGAGGAAAGATAGGTAAATGCCTGTCCTCCCCTATTCAGCAGCACATGGCCATAGCTGGCATCGAGCCGGCAAAACTGCGGCAGCAGTCCGAAACGATTACCTCCCATTACCAGATCCGGTTTGCCATCGCCATTTACATCGGCAGGCAAGATGGCATTAACTGAAGAAAGCTGCACAGGTACCGGTAGTTTTTGCAAGGCAAAGTTTCCATTGCCTTTGTTGTATGCTATACAGGAACTGGCGTAGGTAAAAAGGCTTACCTGTGCTTTTTCCAGGGCCTCTTTTGAAAAAAGATCCTGCACCGTTTTTCGGGCATAATCCACATTCTTCAGGTTTTGTTTGCGAATTGATACTACCTGGTCAATCATATCACGCTTCATGAATACTGGCCGGTCTTTCCCTTCCATCGTCTGAGCAATTATTTTTTCGGTAGTACCGTTGTTGTCGAAATCGGCCACCCACATTTTTACAGGATTTTCTTCCCCCGGCCGCAGGTAAAAGTTTTCGCCGATGTTGCCCAGCACAAGGTCTTCCCGGCCATCACCATCCATATCGGCCACGGCCAGGCTTTGCCACCAGCCCTGCAGGTTGGCAAGGCTTGTTTTTACTTCCGAAAAGCGGCCCCGGTCAACAGCAAACACTCTCGGTGCCATCCATTCACCTGCTATCACCAAATCTTTCCTGCCATCTCCTGTAATATCGGCCCAGGCGGCACCGGTGATCATACCGGCCTTTGTGATTTGCGGAAATGAAGCCGATGCATCACTAAATGCACCTTTGCCGCTGTTGACCAAAAGAAAACTTTGCGGTGTAAGGCCATAATTCTGGGGTACGTTTCGTCCTCCCACAAAAAGGTCCAAATCGCCGTCTTCATCAACATCATGGGATGTTACTACCGAAACATTGACGCCGCTGGGTGGCAAGGGATGTGGCGACAGGGTAAAACCTCCTTTGCCATCATTCAGGTACAGACGGTTTTGCAATTCATACGGAAGGGCTGTATTGTTCCCACCGGTGCCTACAAATAAATCAAGGTCCTTATCGCCATCGGCGTCAAAAAAATGGGCAGCCACTTCCTCCAGTGGCGCAAAGCGCTTAAAAACATCGTTTTCTTTTTTGACGAAGCCCTCGCCCTTTTGCAGGTAAAGTTGGCCGGCCTGACCGGCGGCCCCGCAAATGTAAAAGTCGGGCAAGCCGTCGCCATCCACATCACCCTGCGCTGCTTTCGGGCCTTCGCGGCTAAGCATCACCGGTACATTTCGTTCGTAGTAGAAATCAATATGATCGTCTTCCGTGTGTTTGTCGAAGTTTTGTTTTAGTGCCAAAAGCATTGGCGAAGTGGTGCCCTCCTTTTCGGCAGGCAGTTTTTGTGCCTCCTTTTGTACAACACGCAAGACAGTGTCTACTGGTGGTGCCACCAGTTTTGAATAGGTTCTGTCGGGCCAGATCACCATCAGGGAGTCAATCTTTTTTTTACCCAACCCTATATGCTGTCGGTACTCCACCGAAGACTGAAACCCCCTTCCGGGAAATACTTCGCGGGTCAGCACCTCGCCCCCGGCAAATAGTTTTATCTGGCTGCCAATGGCCATGGTGTTTGGATGCTTGCCCTCCAGCGTGATGGCGAGATAATGGTTTCCGTCCGTTTCTCTTGCCGTGTTCCTGTACACAAAGGCTTTCTGGTTAACATTATTAATTACCAGGTCAAGGTCACCATCGGCATCCAGGTCGGCGTAGGCGGCACCATTAGAAAATGAGGGCTGCGAAAAACCCCAAACCCTTCCTTCATCCTTAAACTTCAGGTTGCCCATATTCCGGAAAGCTTTGTTCGGAATAGGGTTAGACGGCATTTTATTGATCACCTGATCCACTTCTTCTTTTTTACCGGTCATCACCATTCGCTGGATCAAATCATTGGCAAAAAAGTCAATAAAGTCCTGGTCTGTTACGTCATGGTAGATGCCGTTACAGACATAGATATCATTCAGCCCGTCGTTGTCGGCGTCAAACATGAGTGCTCCCCAGCTCCAGTCGGACGAAGCCACACCGCTGTAAAAAGCTGTCTCCAGAAATTTGCCATTGCCGTTGTTAACCTGCAGGCAATTTTGCATAAACTGGTTGTAAAAGCCGTTGGAAACTTTCAGGCGATTGACATCGATGCTTTCAAAAGATGTGGTGGTCTTCAGTCGATAATCATCATCAGGAAGCATATCGGTGGTAAAAATATCCGGGTGGCCATCGTTATTAATGTCACCAATATCAGCACCCATGGAAGAATGACTTACATGCTGAATCCAACCTTCCAGGTCTTCTTTGAAGGAACCATTCTTCTGGTTGAGATAGAGATAATCTTTCTCAAAAAAATCATTACTGATGTAGATGTCGGGCCAATGGTCGCCGTTTACATCACTGATGGTTACACCAAGTCCAAAACCAATTAGACTCCCATAGATACCCGCTTCTTCACTTACATCCGTGAACCGTCCACCATCGTTACGAAGAAGTTTGTCGCCACCACCCTTCAAAAAATCAGCGACCGGCCAGTCTTCGGCACGCAACTCCCGCTTGTTCGCATAATTCAAAGTGTTCACGGGCATAAAGCTGTTCTTCAAGACATAGCAGTCCAGATCACCGTCGGTATCATAGTCGAAAAAGGCGGCATGGGTGGTATAACCGCTTTCATTCAAACCATACTCTTTTGCTGCCTCCGTAAATTGAACAGTTCTACCAGTCTTTCCATCAGCGAATGCTGTTTTACCCTTGTTGATGTACAACTCATTTTCATTACTTACGCCGGGTTGGTAACCGGCATTACAGACATAGATATCGAGCCAGCCATCGCTGTTGATATCAACAAACACAACACCAGTACCCCATTTGCCGCCATTTTTTATACCGGATTTTTCAGTGATGTCTTCAAACTGAAAACCTCCCTTGTTCAGGTACAATTTGTTTGGGCCCATATTAGAGGTAAAAAATACATCCGGAAGGCCATCGTTATTGATATCGCCGGTAGCCACACCGCCACCATTGTAAAAGTTGCGATACGTAAGAATGTTGAAATCCTTTGTATTCTGAACGGTGTTAATAAAGTCGATGCCCGTGCCTTCCTGTAGTTGAAAAAGCGGCGACGCCCCTTTGCTATTGACAATCGCATCTTGCTTGCAGGAAATGAAAAAAGAGCAGCTAACAAGCAGCAGTACAACAATGGTGGTGGCTCTCATGGTAAAAAAAGAAAGGTCATTGTAAAATGACCTTTCACTAAGATAGGAATTTGATAAACTTAATAGCCGGGATTCTGCGTTAAATTGGGGTTTACCGCCAATTGCTGGTTCGGTATCGGGAACAACAGGCGGGTGGCGTCTGACTGACTACGCAGTTGTGTAGGCTGCAGGAACTTGCCAAAACGGACCAGGTCCTGCCTTCTCCAGCCTTCCCAATAGAGTTCACGACCTCTTTCGTCAATCAATGCATCGAGTGTAAGAGGGGCAAGTGGTACCAGGCCACGAGCGGCACGAACAGCAGTTACCAGCGGCGTAGCCAGGGCAGTCTGGTTGTTGCGCATATATGCCTCTGCCAGCATGAGCATCACATCAGCATACCGGAGGATTACATAGTCGTTATCCGAAGGATCTTCGCCATCCAGGTCCGGCGGATATTTAAAAACACGGATACCGGTAATTTCCAGGTCGTTTCCATCTTCTTTAAGCTTTACTTCACGTGTAAAGGCCAGGTTGTTTCCTTTCCGGTCTTTTAGCGCCGTATTGTTTGGACCAAATTGCTGTCCCACAGCAAAGCCTACACGAAGGCCAGTACGGTCCGTTACACCGGGATACGATCCACCGCGGCGAACATCAGTTGCCGAAAACTTATCGTAGAAATCAGACAGAGTAGCAAAGCCATTCCATCCACTGGGGGTTTGGTTATAATGTAAGCCAAGATACCATCTGGAGCGAACGTTTCCGCCACGGCGATCGGCATTGCTGGAGTACAATGTATAGATGTTTTCTGTGGAGATGGCGTCGTTGTTCGGTGCAAAATTTCCGAAATAACCCACTACGGTGGGGGCACTCAGTGAGTACTTGTTGCTGCCCATAATTTCAGTGCCGAGACGAATCACTTCCTGCATATCGGCGGGAGCAAATGTCGGGTTGGCCCGGTTGGCAAATACACCTTTGTTGAGATACACTTTCATCAGCAGTGCTTTTGCCGCATTGCGGTTGGCACCTGCAGCTGCCGTAGGACCGGTATCCGGCAGAGCATCGATAATTGCTTTTAATTCGGTGATGATAAAATCAGCCGCTTCCGTTCCTTTCAGCGTTTTTGGCAGTACACGGAAATCGGTCAGGTTTTCACGGTAAGGCACCTGGTCCCAACCATCCAGAACCGAGAACATGGAAAGGGCTCTGATAAACCGGGCTTCTGCAGCCTGGCGGGCTGAAGGATTAGCTGTCAGCACCTGTGAGGCCGCAAACTGGATTCCCAGCAGTTCGTTATACGTATCCCGCAGAAAACCATGATCGGCATTCCAGGTATGCGCATGGAGCACCCGCCATACACCGTTATCATCCCAGTCTGGTCCTCTTGTCGGGCCTACTGTTTCGTCAGAGGTGTGTTGCTGGGCCGCCCAGAAACGCGACTGATCGGTGTACGGGTTGTACATGGTGTTGTATGCGTTCAGCAGCAGGTCAGCAGGATTGAGCGCCGCGCCGCCAGGCACACTTTCCAGTTCGCTTCTGAATCTTTCATCCAGTTTGGTACAGGAAAAAAGAAACAGCGCCGTGGAAAGAAAGAATATTCGTTTAACGTGTTTCATCTTTAATGCTTTTCTTTTTTATGACAATTCGTTACAGTGAAAAGTTGAGACCGAGTAAAATTGTTCTGGCTGTTGGAAACGGCGTGTACTCCAGACCGAAAGAGGTAATGCCACCAACGGCTGCATTGGTATTTACTTCCGGATCGAAACCGCTGAAGCCTGTGATAACAAACAGGTTTTGCCCTGTCAGTGATACAAGTACATTGCGGAAGACACCGAAGTTTCCGATGCGATATGAAAGCGTAGCGTTTGCCAGTTTCATGTAGTCGCCTTTCTCCAGGTAACGTGTAGAGGGTGCAACCGGGTTGGCTGTATTTTCAACCACATCACCCTCGATAAGGCTCTTCGCGATATTGCGGGTACCAATGTTTCCGATGGGCAATACGGTGTTTGCCGTGTTGTTATAGAGATAGTGTCCAAATGCACCGTTCATGTTTACGGCCAGACTCAACCTTTTGTAACTAAGATCTGTAGAAAAGCCCACGACGGCTGTCGGATTTGGGCTACCCACATAAAATTTGTTGATCGAAGGATCACCACCCTCGTAATCGCTTTGTCCGGTGGTTTTGTTGATACCAATATAGCGTGCCAGGTAGAATACATTCAGCGGCTGGTTTTCCACAATTCGCTGCGAAGTGGCACCCGAGATACCCTGTCCTCTCAAGGCACCGGTTTCAAAGAATTGCTGGCCAAGGCCGGTGATCTTGTTTTTTATGAAAGCACCGTTTACACCAACATTCCAGTTGAAATTTGCGCCCCTTGCAATGGCCCCATTTAATGATACTTCGACTCCTTTGTTCTCGATATTACCGGGGAGGTTGATCCAGGTACGGCCGGGAGGGCCCGGACGGGCAATTTCCTGGTCGTACAATGCATCTTCTGTTCTGCGGATAAAATATTCTACGGTACCGGTAATCCGATCACGCAACAAGCCAAAATCCAACCCTACGTTAGTCGTAACAGAAGTTTCCCATTTCAGGTCCGGGTTACCGAACTGCGGCTGCGATCTTGACTGCTGACCAAACACAATCCGGTTAAGAGAAGCACCCGAGGTGAAATCCTGGTTACCTACTGCACCATAACCAAGACGCAGTTTCAGGTTGCTGACCGTGGCATTGCCCTGCAGGAAATCTTCATTGGAAAGCGTCCAGGCAAAACCAACGGAGGGGAAGTACCCATATTTGTTATTTTCACCAAACCGGGTAGAACCATCAGCGCGGAACGTTGCGGTAATGGCATAACGGTCTTTAAAATTGGCATTGGCCCGGATGAAATATGACTGTAACTCCGTAACAGGCGACTCGTACGAACCAATGGCTCTTGAGCTCTGTTCGGTATACTGCATAAAGTTGGTATAATTCAGGTTGACATCATTGGGGAACCTGCGTCCGAAAACATTGAAATTTCGGGCATTGGTGCTGTAATATTCATAACCTGCAACCGCATTTAAATAAACAGCGGATGTTACCTGCTTATTATAGTTCAAAGTATTGGTAAACTGAACTGTTGTCAGCTCATTATTAGAGATGCCAGCGGCACCGATGCCTTCCAGGCCCTGAATATTGGTTCGAGAGCTCAACATTGTTCGGCGGTTACCAAACCCTTTGTTCAAACTGATCAGAGTGCGGAACTGTAACCCGTTAACGATATTAAAATAAGGAGAAAGGCTACCGATCAGCGTACTGGTAATGGCCCGGTCATTCCAGTCTTCTAATAACGCCAAGGGGTTAACCGTAGTGGCGCCGAGTCCGTGATCTCTCCAGATACTGTCATTTGCCTTGCGCAAAGGGTGTGTTGGATTCCATTGCAAGGCTTGTCCGATTACACTGCCCTGGAAACCGGCATCTTCAGAGATGGGAGCAATGTTTTCCTGAATGCCTGTACCCAGCAAGTTGATATCAACTCCAAGGCGCTTGTTTTCCATGAATGTAAAGGATCCGCTGAAATTACCGGTGAATTTGCGCATTTGCGAGCTGCGAACAACACCTTCAATGTCCTGGTAACCACCAGAAAAGCGGTAGCGGGCACCCTCGGTACCGCCACTAATGCCAAAGTTGTGATTCTGTGTATAAGCATTACGGGTAATGGCATCAAAGGCGTCTTCATTGCCTTGAAAATTTCCACTGGTAAGACTATACTTGGTAAGAGCGGCCCGGTATTCATTTCCGTCCAACACTTCCAGGCGCTTCATTACTGTACTGATACCTCCCGATGTACTAAGTTCCAGCGTAGGTACTCCTGTCTGGCCCCGGCGGGTTGTGATGATCACCACACCATTGGCACCACGGGAACCATAAATGGCAGTTGCCGAGGCATCTTTTAACACCTCAATAGATGCAATGTCATTGGGATTCAAAAAGTTCAGCGGGTTGGTAGAAGGGCTGGTGCCAATCCCCAGGTTTGAACCCGGACGGGCATCTACACCTGGTAACTGAACACCATCCAATACATAAAGCGGCTGCGTACCGGCCCTGATGGAGGCCACACCGCGGATACGTACAGAAGCTGCGGCGCCAGGCTGCCCGCTGGAGTTTACAATCTGTACACCGGCCACTTTGCCCTGAATCAACTGATCAGGAGCAGTAACCACACCTTTGTTGAAGTTGCGGGCCGAAACAGATGCTACAGAACCGGTGAGGTCGCGTCTTCTTTGCGTTCCGTACCCAGTGACAACAACTTCATTGAGTGAGGACTCCTGTGTGTTCATGCGTACAGAAACACTGGATTGACCACCCACCGCAATTTCCGTAACGGTATAGCCAACCGCCGACAACACCAGGGTAGCATTGGTCGGAGCATTGATGGCAAACGATCCAGTTTCATTTGTTTGTGTAGCTGTGTTGGTACCTTTAACGGTCACGGTCACACCAGGAATGCCTTTCCCCGTTGCATCTGTCACCGTACCGGTAACGCGGTTTTGTGCAAAAAGATGGAGGGAAAATAGGAACAATGTGGCCAATAGCGTAGCCAATCGAAGCATTGACAATTTTCGCATAGCAGCAAATGATTTTGTTATTGAGGTGTTAAATTAGGGTTTTTTTGAAGCTTGAAAAATTATTTTAAAGCCATTTTATCCACTCTTCGTGTTTTTTCAACACATAGTATCCATTTCGAATAAAACATTAAACAAAATGGATGATCTCTTTATTCTGCATCCTATTCGCTATCACAGATTTAGAGTGGCATAACCAACATGGCTATACGAAAAACAAGTTTTTGAAAAATTATTCCGGAAAGGGAAGAATAAGAGCCCGAAAGCGTCTTAAACAACATAATCAAGCAGTAAGACACCAACGAGCCCAAGCAGTGAGATCAGGCTTTCCATGACCGTCCAGGTGCGAAAGGTTTGCTGAATAGTAAGCCCGAAATATTCTTTGAACATCCAAAAGCCCGTATCATTTACGTGGGAACAAAAAAGACTGCCGGCACCTACTGAAAGCACCATCAGTTCCGGCGATACGCCGGTGGTAATCAACGGGAGCACCAGCCCGGAGGCTGTGAGAGCAGCCACTGTTGCCGATCCCAATGTTATCCGGAACAGGGCTGCGATGAGCCATCCCAGAATCAGGGGAGAAAGATGGAGCGAAGCGGTTCCGGTTTTGATGGTTTCCCCGATATTGCTGTCAACCAGGATCTGCTTGAAGGCACCGCCGGCTGCGATGATAAGAATAATGATGGCAATACTTTTCACACCTTCAATGCAATGCACCATTGCTGTGGACAGCGGTATGCGCAACAAACCAATCGTCAGTAAAAGAGAAAGCAAAAGAGCAAACGTGGGTTCTTCAATAAACTGGAAAGCCGAACGGGCAACGCCGGTTGTAGCATAGGCACCAATCGTTCCGGCAGCAATCAACACTACCGGAGAAAGAACGACCATAAAACTTTTTTCGGTGGAAGGAAGTACCTTTTCTTCCGTAGGGGGAAGCGACAATTCGCCTGTTGTTGCGTCACCACGACCTGTAACCAAACGGGGATAAACAATTCCGGCCAGGATGGAAACCGGTACCGTCAAAATAAATCCATAAAGCAATAGCTGCCCGATGTTGGCACCCAGGATCCCCGCAAGGGCCACAGGCCCCGGGTGTGGTGGCAGAAAACCATGGGTAACCGAAAGCGGCGCCACCATCGGCAATCCCACATACAGGAGCGGCAACTTTGTTGTTTTAGCCAGGGCAAACACCAACGGTATCAGCACTACAAAACCGGCGTTGTAAAACAGTGGAATGCCTGCCAGCAGGCCTGTGCAAAGTATGGCCCACTGAATGTGCCGGATGCCAAACCATTCCGTTAGTACAAAAACAAGCTTTTGCGCCGCCCCGCTTTCTTCCGCCAGTTTGCCGATCATTGCCCCAAGGGCCAGCACCATAACGATACTTCCCAGCGTACCTCCTATACCGCTGTTGATGGATGCGATCGCCTTCCCTACCGGCATGCCTAGGGACAGGCCTGTGAACACCGACACCAGCAAAAGAGCCAGCATGGGATTCAATTTTTTTATGATGAGGATAACCAGCAAAAGGATGGCCGCTCCAAGAACAAGCAGTTGCATGAAATCGTTTTAAAATTGGGGAATGGAATGCATGGCGTCTTTCAGAAGAGGATACAGCTTTTTATAAACAGTAAACAATTTTTGATAACGGTCCGCATGATGTGCGTCCGGCAGATAAACCTGACCATCTTCCCAATGAATAGCGTTATAGTCAGCAATCATTCCACACTCCTTGAGTACCAGCATGGCAGCACCGATAGCCGAAGCATCATCGGTTTGCTGCACCACTACTTCTTTGTTTGTAACGTCGGCAAGAAGCTGCATAACAGCGGAAGCTTCCACCAGACCTCCACTTACCCTGAGTTGCCGCACCGGGCCGCAGGCTTCCTCCAGGAGAGAAAGAATCTGGTACAAAGCGAAGCCCACACCTTCTGCCGCGGCTCTGGCCATGTGTGCAAGGCCATGACGGGCCTTTAGTCCAAAATAAACACCGCAACTCTTTTCATCCCAGATGGGTGCCCGTTCGCCGTGCAGGTACGGAAGAAACAACAAACCCTCACTGCCTGCCTTTACCGATGCCAGCAGCTCAAAAAGATCGTCATAGGTTTTCACCGATGCATGCCCTATAAACAGGTTGTTCAGCAGCCATTGAAATACATTTCCGCCATTGTTGATGCCACCGCCACTTACATATGTGCCTTCTTCCATCAGGTAATTAAAAATCATTTGCTCCGGTTTCTGCACCGGGTTCTTTGTCGTGATCCGTACGGCTGCACTGGTTCCGATAGTGACGGCCGCTACGTCAGAAGAAAGACAAAGGCTACCCAGGTTGGCCAAACAACCATCGCTGGCACCCATAAAAAAAGGTGTACCGGTTGGAATACCCAACAACGTGGCCGCTTCAGATGATAGATTAGTTTTTTGATAGGTTGCCGGTACCGGATGCGATAGTTTATCAGGTGTTATACCGGCAAAGGAAAGCGCAGCATCATCCCAACGGAGCTGCCGGTGATTAAACATTCCGGTTGCCGTGGCCAGGGAATAGTCAATCACGTATTCACCCAACAGCCGGTACCAGATGGCTTCTTTGATGGAGATGAATTTATAGGCGGCCGAAAATGTTGCCGGATCATTTTCCTGCCACCACCGGATCTTGCATAGCGGAGACATGGAGTGAATGGGTGTACCCGTTGCCAGGTAAAGTTGTTCGCCGAGAAGCGTGCCGCGTAGTCCCTGGGCAATTTCGGTGCTGCGGGTATCTGACCAAAGAATAGCCTTTGTCAGAGGCTGCCCTTCTTTACCCACCCCCAGGATGCTGTGCATTGCACTGCTCAGGCCTATTGCCTGGGGTGCAGTTTGTATTGTAGTTACCATTTCGCGGATACACTGCAGAAAAGCCTGCCAGATCAGTTCCACATCCTGTTCTGTTTTCCCGGGGGTTGTATAAAACACCTGTCCGCTGTGAAGCACCTTCCCCGCAGGGGTCAGGGCTACCGCTTTTACACTGCCGGTCCCGATATCAAGGCCAAGTACATAGGATTGCTGCATGCCAGGGTGTGTAGGGATTAAATGTACGCAAACTGTTTTCTTTTTACGGAAGCATTTCCACTTCGTACAATTCTAGCGGCAAGCCATCAGGATCGGCAAAAAAACTAAAGCGCCTTCCGGTATATTCATCAGTACGGATAGGCTCCGCCGTTATGCCTTTTTCGCTCAAGGCAAAAATTGTTTCCTCAATATTTTCTACAGCAAATGCAAGGTGACGCAATCCTGCCGCTTCGGGCCGTGAAGGCCGTGGTGGCGGATGGGGGAATGAAAATAGTTCAATGATATAGTTTCCGTTCAGGGACAGGTCCAGCTTATAAGAGTCCCTTTCTTTTCTATACACTTCACGGATGATCTGCAATCCCATCACTTCCGTATAAAAAGCTTTCGATCGCAGGTAATCGGAGCAAATGATGGCAATGTGATGAACGTTTTGCAGGTGTAACATTTCTGAAAGATAAAATACCGGATTGGATCAGCGCCAAACAACCATTGTTGTAATCAGCTATACTTATCAAAACGTTTTTTTAAGACAGCTTGTTTAACTGCTGCAGCAATTTAGCTACTGGCGTGTCTTTGCGATAGCTGACAACAAGCTTTCCCTCCTTATCATAAAGGGCAGTAAACGGTGTGCTCTGCAACCTATAATATCGTCGAAGCCATTGGGCGGCACCTTCCGTACCAACAATCACATGCGGATATTGATTGGTTTGGTAGGACCGTTCAAAAGCGATCAATTCGTTCACTGGCTTGAAGGTTACCATCACTACGGTAGCAGTTTGAAAGTCGCTGGCCCTTTGAAAGAATGCGTTCATCAGTGTGTGACAATGGTCGCAGTCCGGCGCAAAATAAATTAGTACCACCGGCTTATTTTTGGGAATCGCATTGCTTTGAAAATAGCGGCCATTGGAAAGCGTCATGCCAAATAGGGGAAGTGTATCCTTGGTTTGTGCCTTCAATTCCGTTGATCCCAGAAGAAAGAAAAAACAGAACAAACTGCCCCACCGTGCTATTTCTTTCATCAGCTTTTGGTATGTAACGTAGGTTACGGTGTTTTCTTTTTGGTTCACAATTAGCGCTGGCATTTGTTCCAAAAAAGTTGGATTCTATTTCGCCACCACGGCCTTTTGCGCATCTTTTTCCAGGAACAATTTAATAGCATGCGTTCCTACTTCCCGACCGATGGTGGCACCGGCATCTACCCCGTCCTTATAGTGAATACCGCCATACACACGGCTGATAGATGCTTCCTCCGCTGCTTTATTGAAGGATGGGAAGGATCGCTTCATTCCGATGTAGGGGAGATCGCTTGTATCTTCAAAAGGAAATTCTCCATACAATTCAGTCAGCACTGTAGCAGCGGCTGCGGAAATGGCACTGTGTCCGCTCGGATGTTCGGGAAACGGTGGCGTTTGCAGAAAGGGCTGCCAAACCGGGTCGATAGTTTCGTTGATAACAGTGATGGGGCGAATATGTTGTAGCTCAAATTTTGTTTTCCAGCATGTAATGATGGCATCAAAAATAGCGGCAGCTGTTAAGGCATACGCCCTGGCAGTTTCCACGGCGTCGGCTTTTTTCAAACGGCTGGCAATGTTGGTAATGCCCATCCAATGGCCAACAGGTGTGATCTTTTTATTGGCAAACATCATGTGGCCGGAATGCTCCACCACAAACGGATTGTCATCCCAGTATTTGGCAATCTGTTTCTGCTCTTCTGTTAAGCTGGTGGTGATGGTATATACCTCTGCGACCGATTTAGCAAATGCACTTTTATTGTCGCTACTGAAAGCCGGAGGCAAAGGACAACGAACCTGCGCTGCAGAATCAAGCAACATCGGCTTGATCAGGGCCCAATGCGGTTCGGCAGCATCCATATAGTCAGGAGGTGTTGGCCGCCATTTTCCCGCTTCATGACTGCCGATAAATTTCGGCATGCCACGGGTTTGCTTGTACATGTCTTTGGTGCTGCGTTCCAGTACTTTTTTCCCGATGCTTTCGCCAAATGCCAGGGAATTTTGAAAGGTCTGTTCATCCAGCAAAGCTTTAAAATTCCTATAGACGCCGTTTTGGTACCGCTTTAAACTATCAATGGAAAACGTCACTTTTTCGGCCACGGTAAAATAGGCCCTTGTTGCCGCCAGCAGGTAATTATAGGTCTTGTTTTTCTCCGGCAGCGGCATGGCATCAAAACCTTGCATGCGGCCAGCGATGGATTCACTCTGCGGGTCCTGGTGGCGAATAGCCTCATAGGCCGCCAATGAGGTATAGGCATATATCCGGCTGGAAACCGGTGGCGAAAACACATCGTATATGATCACTTTTGTGAGCTGGTCTTCATTCCGGTGCAGGAGATCCACATCGGTAGCCAGAGCCGGATCTGCGGTTTTCTTTTCGGTGCAACTGAAAAGTGTCAGCGATAGCAGGCCCAGTAAAAAAACATGCTTCATATGAATCCATTTGGCGTTGGGACCGACGCAGACCGTCAGCCTTTGCGTAAATTTTTTATAACAAGCAAAGAAGGAGCAGAAGTATTCCACTGTTTCATCAGCCAGTCTGGTATATATCCCAATGTAAATTTGGCATTGCCCAACAAAATGTCTAAATCTCCATCTCCGTCCACATCACCGGCTTCCATGGTCAGCCAGCGGCCGGCAGTGGCTTCCTTTATGGTAAACGGCCGGAAGGACAATCCACCTTTGTTCTCCCAATATAAGAAACTTTCCGAAGGCCGGGAATCGTAATCAGGAAAATAAGATATGGAGGCGATATCAAGATCGCCATCGCCGTCAAAATCCCTCGCAACGGCTTTGCTGGCGCCATTTACCGGTAAAAAAACGGCTTCCTGAAAACGGTTTTTTCCATCATTCAGGTATATGCGGATGCCATGGTAAGGCTTTAATATAGGCGGGTAATCGCCATTATCACCGTTTGTGGCCAAAATATCCGAGTGTCCGTCACCGTTAAAGTCAGCCAACTCAAAATAGTTGGAGCCGTAGGAAGGATGCAAGCGCAGTAAGCGGCTTTCTGCAAATTTACCTCCGCCCTTGTTTTCATAGATAAAGATGCCTTCATCTCCTTGGGCCAGCATGGCCACAATGTCGGGACGATTATCCTTGTTCCAATCTACCACCTGTGTACGGATGGCGCCTGGCAAGGCCCTGAGTACATGTTTTTGGTAGGTAGTATTGCCCTTGTTCTGGTACCAGCTTAACTGGCCGGACAAGTTTCCAAATTCGCAGAGAATAATATCTTCCTGTCCATCAGTATTCAAGTCACTGTACTCCGCAAATACCGGCCGTTGAAGGCTGTCGAGCAAGGTGCGTGAATCACCGGCTCGAAGGTCATGTACAATGAGCTTACCGCTTTTTTCATCCGAAGGATAAAGCACACCCATGGAAAGTATAGCTACAATTGAATCTTTCTCCCGCACATGTACAATCCCTTTTTCTCCCTTGACAGAATCCATCAACGTTCTCTCTGTTGATAGCCTGTACAAATTTTGGGAAACCCCATCGGCAAACAAGAGTTTTGTGTTGGAATTTATTCCTACAAATGTTGTGGCAGGATCTTTAACGGCAAACTGTGGTGCAGAAACGGACATGCCTTGTATTCCTACAGTTATGGCTTCCGGCTTTTCACCCTTGAGAGAGTCAGGGGCATTTTCAACATAATACGAAACGATCTTGTTCCAGTCAGTGAGCGACATTGCTCCATGTGTCCGGCCACTTTCAAAATAGGCGCTGTTGTCAAAGCGTTCAAATCCCAAAAGTCCACCCATCTTTGGTAAAACATGATTGAACCAGGTTTTTTTATTCAGCAGACTGGGTTCCGGTAAAAGGTGACAGGATTGACAGTGTGTTTTCGCCAGGGTATATCCTTCCTCCTCACCATTCGTACATCCGCTCCAGTAAAAGGCACCTGCGGATAACAATACCAGCAGGGCAGCAATTTTCTTCATTCGTTTCATTTCAACGGGTCTGCAGTTCCGCTCAAGGTATTGAAGAATTGGCAATTGTTTATACCGGATTCTCCCATTCCCTATAAGCTGACTGTTCTTGTTTGCCCTTTGTTATTTCGAATTTCAATAGATTGAACGGCAGCACCAACCGGTATAAACCGCCCCGATTGTGATAAAAACGATGCCCCATAATAAAACTCCTGCTTTTGCACCCGCCCATCTTTCAATCGTAGGTGAGCACTAACATCCCCGGGCGTAGCCGGAACCAGTTTAACAGCCGTATGGGGAGAAAAAACTTTAAGTGCGCCACGATTTTGCGCTGCAACAATCACAGGCTTGTTTTCACCCATCTGCATCTTCACCATTGCTTTTCCATTTCCCGGTATGCAAATGCCGCTCCTTGCCATAGACGCGGCTGCAAATCCACCGTTTCCATCGCCCAACAGCAACAAACCATTCAGGGCATCGTAACGGCCAACAGAAACTTCGGTGCCATAATCGTTTGTATTCATCACTACATCCAGGTTGCCATCGCCGTTAAAATCATCCACCACCATGCCGTTGATGGCAGAAAGCTGTGCCGGAACCGGAAGTGGAACCAGCTCAAACTGGCCATTGCCCTTGTTGCGAACAAAGGAAGACTGCAAGCGATTCGCCTGCAATATCAATGCATCTTTGCGGTCTTCTTTTGAAAGTACGCTGTCAATGGTAGCAAAGGCAAAGGCACGGTAGGTGTGAAACTTTGCCCGCATGGAGATCATTTGCTTGATCAGGTCATCGCGGGTTTGGGCCGGGTATTCCCTACGCTGCCCGTCCTGGCCGGCCAGGTAAAGTGTTGGTATGGCATCATAATCGCCGTTGTTGTCAAAATCTTTGGCATAGATCCGGGCTGGGTGTTGTGCATCGGCACGGTAAAATGTATTCTGTCCCACATTGCCTACGATGTAATCTATATCGCCATCGTTGTCAAAATCACCCGGGGCAATACTGTTCCACCAGCCCGTTTCGCCGGCTAACCCGGTGCTTTGTGTTACATCGCTGAAACGGCCTTTTTCATTTTTTAAAAACGTAATGCTCATCCACTCGCCGGAAAGCACCAGGTCTGTCCAGCCGTCATTATCAAAATCGGTCCATACCGCATCACAAACAAGGCCTTTATTGATCAGTGCCGATGCAGCCTGTTTTGTTACATCGGTGAACTGCACCTTCCCGTTCCGGCTATCGTTGCGGTAGAGAAAACTGGAAACCGGCCTGGGATAATTCCAGGGCTCCACCCGGCCGGCCAAAAAAAGGTCAAGGTCGCCATCCTTGTCATAGTCCACTGCCCGTACACAGGATTTGCTGGTGAAGTTTTGTGGCAGCGCAGCACTGTCCTGTAAAAAATTTCCCTTTCCATCGTTCAGAAAAAACCGGTCTGCATACGAAGCCGTATTGGGTTTGTTTTCATAACTGCCGCTGGCAATGTAAAGATCCAGGTCGGTGTCGCCATCGGCATCAAACAACAGGAGGCCCAGGTCTTCCGACGTTTTGGTTTGGTTGTTTGCCCCCGGCAATAACTCTTTCGGAACAAATTTGCCGCCATTCTGTTGCAGCAAAACAACAGGACTATACGAATATGAACCACCACATACAATGTCGTCCAAACCATTGTTATCCACATCGCCTACTGCCATGCCGGGACCGTATTCCGATAGTTTATGTGGAAGTAATTTCTGCACGGTAAAATCAGGGAAATCAAGCTCTTTGTGAACATAAGGAATGCGGAGTGTATCGGTAAGATCGGCAAACAAAGGCTGCACAACCGGTACATCAAAACCTCCGGCAAGCGTCGCATCTTTCATATTGGCTGTGATCACCTGATCAACACTAACGTCCTGCAATACCTGTTTTTTTCCATTCGGCCAACGTATCACCAGGGAATCAATTTTTTCAACATCCTTCAGGCCAAAATGCGCCAGCGATTGTACGGTGGACAAAAATCCTCTGTAAGGTGAATTTTCATACACCTGCTGCAGGCCATCGCCATAATAGATCTCAGCCCAGGCACCGATACCTTCCCTATTCTGCCCCTCTCCGACAAATTTCACCTGCAGGTAATGGTGGCCTTTCTCCCTGCCGTGTGATGTGTTTTCATATACAAACGCTTCATCGTTGATGTTGTTGATCACCAGGTCAAGGTCACCATCGTTGTCCAGGTCACCGTAAGCGCCGCCATTGGAAAAACTCGGTTCTTCCAGGCCCCAGTCCACGGTTTTGTCTGCAAACCGCAGGTTTCCTTCGTTACGGAATACATAATTGTGAAGCTTGACTTCCGGTATCTGCTCCAGGATCTCTTCTTTCGACGCCACGCTGGTGGCATTCACGCGATAGGTCATAAAATCGCGGTCGGTAATGTCTTTGGGAAAACCGTTGGTGATAATCAGGTCGCGGTAGCCATCGTTGTCAAAATCGGCAACCATCGGCGTCCAGCTCCAGTCGGTTTCGGCAATGCCGGCAAAAAAAGCAATATCGCCAAACAGGGGCACCTGAATACTGTCTTTTACAGGAAGGCTTCCCATGTTTAGCTGCAGGGTATTGCGACCATACTGGTATTCGTATTGGAAGGCCTCGTTGTTCATATAGGTTTGATACGAATTGGCCGGCATCATCATTTTCTTTCGCACATTGTCGGCAGGCAGCATGTCTACCGCAATCACATCCGGCAAACCATCGTTGTTGATGTCGGCAACATCGTTGCCCATCGCCGAATAAGACGTATGCTTAAAGCTTTCTGCAGCCTTATTGGTAAAGGTTCCGTTCCGGTTGTTGATCCACAACAGGTCGTTGGTCAGAAAATCGTTGGTAACATAAATATCCTTCCACCCGTCTTTGTTGATGTCGCAAATATTTAAACCAAGCCCAAAGCCCTCCATCAGGATGCCGGCCTGCGCCGAAACATTTTTAAACACCGCACGTCCGGCAGCCGTATCCCAGTCGTTGCGGTACAGCCGGTCGGTAGTAGGCGAAGACCCGTCACTTATTTTTTTGTGATATTGATTGGGATACATATCCCTTTCCGCCATTTTATTGGTCAGCACATAAAGATCAAGGTCGCCGTCATTGTCGTAATCAAAAAAAGCGGCCATGGTTGAATAACCCTTATCAGCTACGCCATATGCTTCCGCTTCGTCTTTAAACACCGGGGACCCTTTTTTATCCAGGCCTTTGTTGACGAAAAGCATATTGGCCCGTTTGGCAGAATCTTTTTTGATGGAAGCACAGACATAGATATCCATCCACCCGTCGTTATTGACGTCAACCGTGGCGACGCCGGTATTCCACCGGTCCTCTGCAGCAATGCCAGCAGCTTCCGTCACATCGCTAAATTTCATATCACCCTTATTCAGGTAAATACGGTTGCCAACGATATTGCCCGTAAAAAATACATCCTGCAGACCGTCGTTGTTAAAATCGGAGATGGCCACCCCGCCTCCGTTATACACATATTCCAGGTTGAGAATATTAATGGAATCGTTTTCGGTGATGGTGTTGGCAAATCGGATACCTGTGTCGTCTCCATCCAGCTTTTTAAATGTTTTAGTGGTGCAGGAAAGAAACAAGATGGCTAGCGTAAAAATGGTGGTGGCCTTTTTCATGTAATCCGGTGCTTGACTGCTATAAATTTAAAGAACAAAGAGACGGCTTGCGCAGTCTCTTTGTTCTAATTAAGAGAGAAAACCTGTTATTGATATCCTGGATTTTGGGTTAGGGTTGACTGTCCTCCTGTGCTTGACAAATCAATCTGCCGTTGCGGAATCGGGAAATATTCGTGTTTCCCCTTTGTAAACGTAGCAGCCCCATAAGGTGTTGGAAGCTTCGTTTTTTCATACGTTAAGAAGGCATTGATAGCCTGATCGGCTACGCCCCACCGTACCAGGTCAAAGAAGCGATGCCCTTCCATGGCCAGTTCCAATTTTCTTTCAAAACGAACCGCTTGTCTGGCTACATCTTTATTGGTCCATGCAGTAGTATAATTGCTAATCACATAATTGGCGGCATCATTTCCTGCAGCATCCTTTACGCGACCTACAGCAGCTCTTGTACGAACGCGGTTCACATATTCACGTGCCTTTTCCAGGCTACCGGCTTCCACTTCAGCTTCAGCGGCCATCAACAATACATCTGCAAAGCGCATGATCTTGTAATTGGTAGCTGTCAAACCGCTGGTCCAGTTGGTGCCATCGGTAAGCTTGCCTTCCTGGGCTTTGTAATAAACATTCTTTTTAGGAGCAAATGGACCGCCAAATCCCTGGTCGCGTATCCAGGACTTACCCGGATGAAGCCCCCAATCCAAATAAGGAATTCCCCTTCGACCAACAGTCCAATCGAGGCGCGGGTCCAGGTTACCGCCATCCGGTGTATATCCCGTACTGGAAGATTCAAGGCCCTGGTCATTTTTTACCTGGTTGGCACCCACGTTATAGGAACCATCCAATAGCGGTAAACCGGTTGCACTTGTGCGGAAGGAGTTGACCAGTTCAAACGTTGGCTGAAAAAATCCACAGCAGCCACCCGGGCCTCCATTGTAAGGAAAGTTGAGAATGTGTTCGTAGTTAGCATTCAAACCGCCAGAGCCGTCATTGATAGAAGCTTCGTAAGCAAACACACTCTCTGCCCGTACCGTAGGATCATTGTCCTTATCGGCATTAAACAGATCATGAAACGCCGGGGCCAAATTATATTTCAAATCACGGGAAGTTTTGCCGTTGTTGACTACATCGGTAAGTATTGGCAAAGCCTCTGCATATTTACCTTGGAAAAGCAGTGCTTTGGCATAATACGCCTCACCAGCCCACTTGTTCACTTTGCCAACCTGGTCCTGTACCGCATTCAGATTTTTGCGGGCAAAGTCCAGGTCTTCCATAATGCGTGTCCAGTCTTTGGAGTTGCCCACTTTTGCATTGGCGGCTTCGATGGTTTCATCCACATATGGAATGTTATCCCACATTTTTTTGGCTTCAAAATGATAGAACCCGCGAAGGAACCGTGCCTGTGCCAGGATCTGCGTTTTCTCTGCAGCGGAGATGTCCTTATCCGTAAGTTTAGACGTCACACGGATAGTGGCATTGGCACGGGCAATGCCTTCATACAGCGACCGCCATTTGACGTTAAAATAGTTATTGGTTGGTGTGGCCGTCAATTGCTGAATCGGTACAATATCCGCCTGGTCACCGGCATCGGAGCCTTTGTTGGCATCACCACCAACAATGCTACCGTAAACCCAGTTGCTCACGCCGCCTTCCCAACCCGAGCCTTTCAGGGCCGCGTAGGTACTGGTTAAAAATTGACGTGCACCTTTGGCACTTTGTGCTTCCGCTTCGGTCAGCACACCGATGGTTTCCTGGTTCAGGAAATCCCGCTTACAGGCCACAAAAATGAGTGAAGCCGCCAGCGGAACGCCTAAAATGAAACCTACATATTTTATTCTTTTATTTGACATTTTTCTTTTTTTAAATTGTTATCCAGGAATATTATAAACCTAAGCTGACACCCACCAAAAACTGGCGATTGGCCGGATAGTTACCCACGTCAATACCAAAGTTTGTATCCACGCCACTTACCTCAGGATCGGTACCGGTGTACTTAGAAATGGTGAACAGGTTGGTTGCCTGGAAAAACACCCGCAGCCTGTCGATACCGGCCTTGCTGGTCAGCGATGAGGGGAGCGTATATCCCAGTTTGGCACTGCGCATGCGTAAATAAGAGGCATCCTCTACATAGTACGAGTTGGAAGCACCATTGGTACTGAAGTTCGAAACGGCTTCAAAACGTGGTATATCTGTATTGGTATTTGTCGGGGTCCATGCATTCAACACCCGTGATGATTTTCCAATACCTGTAAAGGAAGAATAAAAGTCAGTGAACCATCTTGTCAGGTTGAATACTTCGCCTCCCTGCACGCCATAAAAAAGGGCTTCAAAATCAAAGGCGCCAAAGAATACCCTTGTATTAAATCCATAGGTAAAATCAGGGTTCGGGCTTCCCAGATAGGTACGATCATCCGGTGTGATTCTGCCATCGTTATTGATATCAGCATACTTGAAACGACCGGGGGCTGCACCATCCTGCGTGGCCGAACGGGTAACATCGGCAGCATCCTGAAACAGGCCTACTACCTGATAACCGTAGTAAGCCGAGACGGGATTTCCGATGGCATTGCGGGCAATGGCGCCCGGTAGACGGCCGGAAAACTGCACATCGAAATAATCAACAATGTCGGAGACCTTGGTGATTTCATTATTGTATTTGGTGAAGATCAGGTCAGCTTCGTAACGGAAATTCCGTCCACCCCTGTTGCGATAGGTGAGCATTACATCAATACCTGTATTCTTCATGGCGCCAATGTTTACCAGCGGCGAGCTTGCCATACCCACCGTTGCGGGCAGTTCCTGGCGAAACAGCAGGTCGGATGTTTCAGCCGTGTACCAGTCGAAAATCACATCCAGGTGACTATTAAAGAAGGTACCATCAAAGCCAATGTTGGTGGTGGTTTTAGCTTCCCATTTTGCCGCCGGGTTGCCAATACCACCAATGGCTATACCAGGAGAAGTGGATGTATTGGCTCCACCCAAGTCATACCCATACGTAGCCGTGCTACCGATGGTGTTAAAGAGGTTGTTGGGTGTTACCGGGCGGGAGTTCCCCATTTTACCCCAGCCGCCACGGATTTTCAGATCGGTGATCCAGGTAGCGGATTTCATAAACTCCTCTGCCGTTACCCGCCATCCGAGGGAAAAGGCCGGGAAAATACCGTACTTGTTATCCTCGCCAAACACAGAGGCACCGTCGCGGCGGATAGTACCGCTGAACAGGTACTTGTTGTTATAGTCATAATCTACTTTGGCATATTGCGAATAGAGCTTCGTCATTGGCCTACCATTGCTTTGAACATCCCTGCCGCTGTTGGCTGTATTGGTAATAGTTAGAAAGTTGAAGCTATTAGTGAATGGGTTCAATCCCTGACCTCCCAGACCCCGGAAGCTCCCATCCGCCACGGCTTCAATACCAGCCAAAGCCTTTACGTTGTGCACACCAAAATCTCTTTCATAACGCACGTTGTTGGTCCATGTCCAACCCGAGAATTCATTTGCACTCTCTCCAAATGTTGTGTTCCCCACATTTTCTGAATTCCAGTAAGTGCGGTAGTTAATAAAGCGACTCATTCCATTCCCCAGGTAACCGCCAAAGCTGGAACGGAATACAAGTTTGTCGATGATATCCACTTCCGCATACGCATTACCAAAAATAAAATTGGCGGAACCTTTGTTGTCGCGGGAAAGCAGACGACGGGCAACCGGTTGGGTAGAGTTGTTGAATCCTTTGGCAACTGTACCGGCAAATCCACCCCCTTCATCGTACACAGGGATCAGGGGGTTGATGGTCAGCGCAAACATGATATCATTTTCGCCGGCCGGTCCGCCAATATTGGGATTCTGCCGGTTGGAAAACTGGAAGTTCTCACCAATGCGCACCCGGTTTTTGATCTTGAATTCGGTATTGGCGCGGAAGATGTATTTCTTCAGAAATGTTCCGATCACCGGGCCTTGCTCATTGTAATAACTAAAACTGGTGTAATACTTTGAATTGTCCGTACCTCCGCTAAAACCAAGCGTATGGTTCTGAATGGGCCTTGTGGACGTCATTTCATCGTACCAATCGGTACCGGCTTTGTTAGCACGGATTACCTGGTAGATGGGGCCATTATCAAAATTGGTATTAAAAAGTGCAGGATTCAAACGGGGATCGTTCGGCGACAATCCGGATAAACCATTTGACGAACCCACCACCAGGTAATCCGGTAATACGGGATTTGCCCCGGAGCCATATTGTTCATGGGTTGGTGTTTGGCCGGCTGCCCGCATGGCTTGCCACGTAAGGTCAGCCTGCTGTTGGGGCGTTAACAGGTCAATGCCTTTGCCCGGCACGGTAAGGCCGTAGGACATATCATAGCTCACATTTACTTTATTGCTGGCCTTTCCCTTTTTCGTCGTAATCAGGATGACGCCAGCCGAAGCACGGGCCCCGTAGATGGAAGCCGAAGCGGCATCTTTCAGCACCGTCACCGATTCAATATCAAAAGCACTCAGGTGCTCGGACGTAAAGATGGGAACACCATCTACAATGTAGAGCGGGGAGTTATCGGTAAAGGAACTAAAGCCCCTGATCCGTACCTGGCTGCCGGTACCCGGCTGACCGGAAGTAATCACCACCACACCTGGTGCACGGCCCTGGAACTGTTGTTCTACGTTACCGGTTTGCACAGCCTGTAGCTGTGTACCCTTGATGGACGATACCGCACCGGTAATGCTTCTGCGTTGCTGACTGGTGTAACCCGTTACAACTACTTCATTCAGCGCTCCGGCCCCTTGACGCAGATAAACGCTTAGGTTTTCACCGGAACCAATCGGTATTTCCTGAACATCAAATCCTACAGAGGTAACTACAAGGGTTGTAGCCGTGGCCGGAACCGTGAAAGCGAAATTTCCGTCTTCACTTGTAATTGTAGAACTGGTTGTTCCTTTTACCGTTACAGTTGCACCGGCAACAGGCCTCCCGTCTTCACCCAGGATTTTACCCGTTACCCGTTTTTGTTGTGCAAGCAATAGAGAACTTAGAAAAAGAAGGGACATTGTCAACCATAACCGCGGAGCAGTTGGCTTGAAGTGCATAAACAATCGTTTTTAATTAATTGAATGGAGGAATGTGAACCAAAACCAGAAAAAAGGTAAAACTCATTTTTTATTTAACAAAGATTTTTCAAAAAAAAGCTTTAAAGTTTTATCCACATATAAAGAAATGGACAAAAATGAGCTATTAGTTGCTGCATACAAACTAAAAAAATATTGAAGTCGGTGAAAAAAATACCAGCAGCAAATTTTTCGTTGCCTTAGCTTGCCAACGCGAAATTGTATAGCAAAACAGTATTGCAAAGAATTCTTACATTCATCGGTATCGTTTATCATCGAACCTGTTCATCCACTTTATTCGAAAACTGATATGGAACGCAGACGTGCTTTAAAATACCTTTTTGTCATGGCAGCAGGAACAGCAATCCTACCCTCCTGCGGGGAACAGGAGAGCAAATCTTCTTTTCTGCTAAAAAACATGAAACTTTCCCTGGAAGCGGAAAAAACGCTGGCCGAACTGGCCGAAACCATTCTACCCGCTTCAGCCACTCCGGGAGCAAAAGACACCTATGCGCATCTATTTGCGCTGCGCATGCTGGACGACTGTTACGAAAAAGAAGACCAGCAAACCTTTACCAAAGGACTCAAAGCACTCGATGACCTGGTAAAAGAAAAACACGGGACAACCTTTCTAAAAGCTTCCGCTGCGCAAAGAGCGCAGGTACTGACAGCACTGGAAAACAAACAGGCGCCGGAAGATGTACTGGCCTTTTACAAACTGGCGAAAAACCTTACCATCCAGGGCTACCTGACCTCTAAACCGGTAATGGGCGATATTTTTCATTATGAACTGGTTCCGGGCCGCTACCTTGGCGCAACTCCGGTGAAAACGGTTATTCTTCAAGCATAATCAACTATGAGCGATACGATTAAAGACAGAACATTTGATGTCATTGTCATTGGTTCGGGCATCAGCGGCGGCTGGGCAGCCAAAGAGTTTTGCGAAAAGGGTCTGAAAACATTGGTGCTCGAAAGGGGCCGCGATGTAAAACACATCCAGGATTATCCTACAACCTCAAAATTGCCCTGGGAACTGGAGCACCGCGGCCGGTTGCCGCTGGAAGTCACCAAAGCCAATCCTGTGGTGAGCAAGTGTTATGCTTTTGGCGAAGCCACCGATCATTTTTTTGTAAAGGACAATGAACATCCCTATGTACAGGAAAAACCATTCGACTGGATACGTGGCTACCAGGTGGGTGGAAAATCCCTTTTGTGGGCACGGCAAACGCAGCGCTGGAGCGATTTTGATTTTGAAGGACCGGCCCGCGATGGTTTTGCGGTAGACTGGCCGATCCGCTACAAAGACCTTGCGCCCTGGTACAGCCATGTGGAAACGTTTGCCGGTATTGCCGGTGACAGGGATGGCATTCCGCAGTTACCCGACAGCGAGTCGCTACCCGGTTTTCCGTTGAACATTCTGGAAAAACATTTTAAGCAAACAATAGAAAAAGAATACCCCGGACGCTATGTGATCAGTGGTCGCTGTGCACACCTTTCGGAGCCGCAACAGGTTCATTTGGACCAGGGCCGCGGCAAATGCCAGAACCGTACCATTTGCGAAAGAGGTTGTCCGTTTGGCGGTTATTTCAGTTCCAACGCCAGCACCATTCCCTGGGCAGCCAAAACCGGCAATCTGACTCTCCGACCCGACTCGGTTGTGCATTCTGTTTTATACGATGAGAATAAGGGCAAAGCATCCGGCGTACGGGTTATTGACAACAAAACAAAAGATGCGATTGACTTTTATGCAAAGGTGATTTTTGTCAATGCCGCAGCACTGAACACCAACCTTATTTTGCTGAATTCAAAATCATCCCGCTTTCCGGATGGCCTGGGCAATGACAATGGCCTGTTAGGCAAATACGTGGCCTTTCATAATTACCGGGCTCGCGTTTCCGGCGAATACGAAGGGCTGAGTGAATGGACCACCGAAGGCCGCCGGCCTACCTCGGGTTATATTCCCCGGTTTCGCAATATTACCAAACAGGAAACTGATTTTTTACGCGGATATGCTGCCGGCTTTGGCGCCAGCCGCAATGTGGAAAGCAGCAAGGAAGGCTTTGGCCTGCCGTTGAAGCAAAGCCTTCTCAATCCTAAGATCCAAACCTGGAAAGTAGGCTCACACATGATGGGCGAAACCATTCCGAAAGCTTCCAACTATGTGGCGCTGGATGGCAAAAAAGACAGTTGGGACATGCCGCTACTGAAAATTAGTATGGACTACGACGACAACGATGAGAAAATGGTGGCTGATTACCTTGATCAGATGACCCAGATGTTTGAAAAAGCCGGTTTCACCAATATCAAAACAACAGATTCCAAACAGGCTCCGGGACTTGACATACACGAAATGGGTGGCGTACGCATGGGACACGATCCTAAAACCTCGTTGTTAAATGGCTGGAACCAGATGCACCTGTGCAAAAATGTATTTGTTACCGATGGAGCCTGTATGACGTCTACGGCTACCCAAAATCCTTCTCTTACTTACATGGCACTGTCGGCCCGGGCAGCCGATTTTGCGGTGAGCGAATTAAAGAAAGGCAACTTGTAACTGCGTTACATACAGCAGCATACTTCAAGTGCTCTTTCGAGGCATTTGTAAAGCAAACGCCTGGTCTTATTGGATCAGGCGTTTGTGCTTTATTTTAGTTTACTTTCTTAAAAAGAAAAATATTCTACCTGATAAAATGAACTCTTCGCATTCTTACAACACACCCTCCAGCTTAAACACCCAGGCCGGCTGCTTCGCCAGTTCAACCGATGATAAGCCTGGCGGCACAATCACGATATTTCCATCAGCCGTTTTACTTTGTACCGCCAATTTGCTTCCCAGCAGCATTACTTTTTTTGGCTTTCCCGGTAGTTGAACGGTGATGGGTTGATCGGGGAAGGCTGTGCTCAAGATATAGAGGTCTTTTCCTTTCCTTGTAAAATAGTGCGTTGTTTCGGCCGTTACCGGTGGCGCTGATTCCCACACATCACTTCCATAAATAGCATCTCCATTACGCTTAAGCCAGGTACCCACTTCAAGCAATCGCTCCTGCATGATCACCGGAATGGTACCGTCGGCAGCAGGACCGATATCCAGCAGCAGGTTGCCGCCTCTGGCTACTTTTTCAATCAGGAGGTGAACCAACGCTTTACCGCTTGCATAATCAGACAGGTTCTCGCCTCTGTTGAAGCCAAATGAGCCGCCAATGCCCCGGCACTCTTCCCAAGGTTTTGCCATCTTTACATCTTTGCCCACCGCTTCGTGCACATGGTCGTACTCCGTGGTGTAATAGCCACCATGCTTGCTGCGGGTTTCTTTTCCCCAGCGATCGTTAACGGCTACCGTTTCTTTCACCGGACTTTCGTTGTACAGCCAGGCCAGAAATTCTTCGCTTCGCCATACCTTGCTGGGGTGCTCCCACTCACCATCGGGCCAAACAATATCCGGTTGATAACGCATGACAAGGTCTTTTAACTGCGGCAACATGTGCGCATCCACATAGCGGTTGACATCCGTACGATACAGGTCGTTGTACCATTCATAAAGAGAATAGTAGTAGCCCATCTTCAGGCCTTTTGCTTTCACTGCCCTGGAAAGGTCACCGGCAAGGTCGCGGCGAGGCCCTATGTCCTGCGCATTCCAACCGTTGGCATGCTGGCTGGGCCAAAGGGTAAACCCCTCGTGGTGTTTCGAGGTCAGCACAACATATCTGGCACCGGACTGCAAAAACAGGTCAGCCCACTGGTCAGGATGAAACAATTCAGCTTTGAACTGCTGCGCAAAATCCGGGTAGCGGACCTGCGGCCCGTAGGTTTTTGTATGAAAAGCACGAAAGGCATCTCCCACTTTCGAACTGTCGCTTTGCAACCGGTACCAGTACCATTCCGCATATTTCGAATACAGCGGCCATTCGTTTCCGGTAGGTGCCCAGGCTGGCACCGAGTAAACACCCCAATGAATGAAAATGCCAAACTTGGCATCCGTAAACCATTGCGGCACCGGCCGGCTGTCAAGGGAGGCCCAGTTTGCCTCATATTTTTTCTGTGCAAACAGAAAACCCGAAAACAACAAAATCAGGTTCAGTGTAAAAAGTTTTTTCATACCGGCTTCAATGAAGGGTAAGGTACAAAAATCTGCGACAGGCTTCTGCTGGCAGAACAAGAATTCCAACCAACCATAATACGTTTATTCCTTGCCGTTTGATTCCTTGCATTAAGGCATACCGCATAAAAAAAGCCACCTGTTTCCAGGTGGCTTAATTCGTAGCAGCAAACGTTTATTCATAATTCCGTTTTGTATCGGCACGCTTTTTCAGTTCATCGATAGGTATGGCAATCATGCGGCCCATCTGTTCCCGTCCGCGATACGTTACCACTTTTAGTTGCACGGCGTCTTTGGGAGGTGTCAGTACACCGGTATACTTCGGCGAATGATGATCCGGAAACGTATTATCGAAAGAGTAATGAATGGTCAGGTCTTCCAGTTCGGTTGCCAGTTCTATACGGAGCGTACTATCTTTTCCGCGGGTGGCTTTGAAGATAGGATCGTACACCGATGGCGCATAGTTAATGTCGGCTTCATCATAGCGGGCAAAATGTTTTTCAGCGCGGCCAAAAAAGTCCTTCCAGTTCTTTTTTGCTTTGGGCGACCATAACGACTCGGCCAGGGCCCAGCCTCGTGGCCAAATCATATATTCCGCATGCCGCATGTTGTACACCTGTTCCGTCCACAGGTTACCTTGTCCGCCCTTGATGTATTTTTTATCCACACCTTCCGGCAAAGGATCAAATTCATAGGTCTTGCTCAGGCGCAGGCTGGCATAAATACGCGGCTCCACGATGGGGTCACCCTGCATATAATCGAGGTAGGCATAGGTGGTAGGACTCATCACCACTTCGTGGCCTTTTTTGGCCGCTTCAATGCCATGCTTCATGCCGCGCCAGCTCATAACCGCGGTTGATTTCGGCAGGTCGCCGCCTTCCAGGATCTCATCCCAGCCAATCAGCTTTTTTCCTTTGGACGCCACGATCTTTTCCATCCGGCGGGTAAAATATTCCTGCACCTGTGGAATGGTTTTCAGCCCTTCCTTTTCCATCAGGGCTTTTACCTGCGGGTTCTTTTCCCAGAAATTATGCGGTGCTTCATCGCCACCCAGGTGAATGTATTCGAACGGAAACAACTGCGCCAGTTGCGTGATTACTTTGTCCATGAACTCGTACACCTTTTCGTTGGCCGGGCAAAGTGTATTGTCCACAAGGGCAATGGGCGGAGCACCTCGGCTCCAGTCCATAATGGGCTCACCTGAACGCACCACGTATTTATCAGCACCTTCGGTACAGGACAACTCGGGGTAGGCGGCAATAGCTGCAAGACTGTGTCCCGGCACGTCAACCTCGGGCAACACATCCACAAACCGCTCTTTGGCGTATTGCACTACTTCCCTGATATCATCCTGCGTATAAAAGCCGCCATAGTTGCGTGGTTCATCCGGTCCCGGTGCCGAAAAGGTTCCGAAATACCCTTCTTTTTTTACATTCCATGCCCCCACTTTTGTCAGGTTGGGAAGGCCTGCAATCTCAATGCGCCAGCCTTCATCATCGGTCAGGTGCCAGTGCAGCAGGTTGTACTTGTACCGCACCATCTTATCAATAAAATCCTTCACTTGCTCTTTGGTAAAAAAATGCCGGCTTACATCAAACATCAACCCCCGCCAGCCAAACCGCGGATAGTCGGTGATCTCAACTGCCGGCGCTTCCCATCGTACTCCGACTTGTAAAGAATCATTCTCAATGTCTTTGGGAAAAAGTTGCAAAAGCGTTTGCACGCCGTAAAAAAGACCTGCAGGCTTATTGGCTTTAATGGTTATGGCTTTGGGAGTAACCGCGAGGCGATAGCCTTCTTCACCAATTCCGGGATCGGCCGTTTGATTAAGCAGCAGTTTAATGGCGGCTGCCGGCGCAGACGCAGCCACAGTTACTTTGTAGCCCGTTGGCACCGAAAGTCGCTCCTTCAGGAAAGAAACGGTAGCACCCATGGATTCACCAGCCGGCGCCTGGATGGTAACTGTTTTTGGCAGCACAAAACTGCCGGTTTTGGTTTGTAGAGAGACAGGTTCGGGTATAATAGCCACAGGCAATGGCCTGGACGTTTGTGCCCAGCATACGGTTAAAATCAGTAAAAATGCAGAAGTCAAGAACAGATTTTTCAGCATAGCCATAAGGTTTGTATTTCAGGAGAAGGAGGTCAAGATATTGTTTTTGTTGCAATCGGAATTTGTGATGATGGCTAATCAACACAATACCGTTGCATTCTATTTTTGATTTTTCATAAAATAGCGTAATTTAAAGTTCTCATATAGCAGAAAATTGATTTTTTAAACAACCCCTGTTTTTACAGGGGTTTCTTTTTGGCTTTCCCCTTCCTCTTGTTCGGGCCCGTGCAGCCAAACAACCTTTTGCTCCGGCGTATGCGGCTGACCCACGATTTCCCTGTACAAGTCTGGGCGCCGTGCATTTCGGTAACGATGCCCTCCGGCTTGGGTTAGCTTTTCCGGTGTGAGGGTGGCGATAACAAAATCATTATCCAGTTTGCGGCATTCGGTAATCACATCGCCAAACGGATCCAGTATCATGGAACAACCGTTCTTCAACTGGTCGTCATCCATCCCGATGGGATTGGAAAACACGGCATAAATGGCATTGTCATACGCTCTTGCTGGCAGCCATTTCATCAGCCACTCACGGCCTTTCAACCCATCGAATTCTATCCGCAATGAGGTTGGGTCAGCCTCCCGGGTCTCCCAAAGTTTAGGATCGACAAAACCTGCACCCGGACGGGTGGACGGTGTGCACATGGTTACATGGGGCATGAAGATGATATCTGCGCCCAAAAGGGCTGTGGCCCTAACGTTTTCAATGATATTATTGTCATAGCAGATCAGGATGCCGCACTTCCAGCCATGCAACTCAAACACACAATAGCTGTTGCCAGGGGTAATGTGCGGGTTAATAAACGGGTGCAGCTTGTGGTATTTGGCGACAAGACCGTTTTCACTCACACAGACATAACATTTGTAGATCTTATCTGCTTCATCCTTTTCAAACAGCCCGGCAAGAATGGCGATTTTATTTTTTTGTGCAATGCGGATCAACTGCTGAATACTCTCGCCGTCGGGAACCGGTTCGGCCACTTCCAGCAAGGCTTCCTTCGACAGTTTACGGGCAAAGGAATAGCCTGTAATGGAACATTCATGAAAGGCGATGGCCTGAGCGCCTTCTGCGGCAGCGCGGCCACTTAACTGATCGATGATCGAGAGATTATACGTTTTGTCACCGCTCCTGTTTTCAAATTGGGCCGTGGCAATTTTTATATTTTTCATGATTCTGTAAGATACAGCCAATGGCAATAATCTAACGACTATTACCGATTCGTGGACTGCCTACTCTGATTAAAACTAAACCTTAACCTAAAGCTCAACCTTCCCTCTTACTTAACGGCATCGTCCAGCCTTTTGCCTTCGGCGAACGTGAGCAAGCCTTTTTTGCACTCCAAAATGCTTCCCTGGATATCACCGGTAGCAAGATCAGCCTTCCAGGTTTCTACCACCAAAGCACCGGGATTGTCTTTGTCGTTGGCATCGCTGTCGTGGTATTCAATCGTCAGCAAATCTTCTTTCAGTTTCATCACCGCATAGCCATTAAACCCAACTTCCACGTCTTCTACCTTTTTGTTGCGGCGACGATCAACCGCCACCAGCTTATCATAACCTTTTAGCTTGCTGCTTAGCTGGAAACTTTTACCGGCAATCTCTACCGGCGTTCCGCCAAAGCCAATGCAACGGCCATAAACCTGTGGGCTGTCCTTTAACTGCGTTCTGGAAAAAAAACTCAGTTTATGTTCATGTCCCCAAAGCCATAATATTTTTCGCTCCTTTCCAAGCAGGGAACCCAGTTGCGAGGCTGGTTTCATATACTCCGACTCCTTATTAAATGCACTGATAAACTGGTGGTGTGTCAGAATTACGATGCCCCGTTTGTCGTTGGCATCATTCAGCCGAACGGTTTGCTTCAACCAATCCATCAACGTATCGTCAAACTTGCAATCGGGTTTAAAAAAAGGCAGGAATTCCAGTATTGGTTTTCCCACCGAATGGTAACCGGTATCCAGGCCAAGGATGCGCCAGTATTTTGTCTCCAGGCAGAAATAACCAGCCTTCTGGCCGGTATAGTTGCCATCGCCATTTCGGATACCCATTGCCGGTAGCAGGGTTTCAAAAAAGGCATCTCCTTTGGCATACATTTCATGATTGCCCAGCACCGCAAAACTGCCGGCACTCCCCTTGGGCCAGGGAGCTCCCGCATCAGTAAAGTTGCTGCGCACTTCGTGTGGTGCTCCCACATAATACGTATCGCCAACATGAATGGTAAAATTCGGATCATGAGACGCCATGCGTTCGGCAATGGCAAAGGATTCATCAGTATCGGTGGCCCAGTCGCTTGCAATGGCTACGCGGATGGCTTCTCCTTCCGCCGGCGCCAGTTCATATACACCACTATCACCGGCACCATAAGCCGGGTAGGGATATTTTTTACCGAACCGGCTTTTGACGTAATGATAGATCCAGTTCCAGACCATCTTGCCCAGGAAATCTTTCGCCGTATACGTAGGTTTCTTTTTAAGTTCGGTCTTCAGGTGGCTGACCGACTCCCAACGGGATGGGCCTAAATAGTCAGCATTGGTGCGCTTGGGCGCATTCTGTTCGGGTGTGTTTTTTTGCGTACCCATAATGTGCGGTTAGGTGGTCAAAAAAAACGTCAGCAGCTACCAACAATATACATGTTTTTACAATGGTAAGAAAGCCGATTTTTTACCAGCATTGATACAATAATCAAAAAACCATAGCGTTTACAGATTCAATCGTTTTTTTTTGAAAACGTTCAGGCAAATTTCTTTTCCCTCCTGCCCCTAAAATGAGAACAGGTTTTCCATATGAAAGTCACCATTGCCTTTCCGTCTATTCTCAAGCTGTGGAGCTTTAAGCAGATCCTGCACAAAAGGCCTATTCATACGAACATTTTCAAAAAGCGCATCACCTGCACCTGCACCGAAGAAGAAATCACTTTGGCCACATCCCTGTATTGTGCACGGATCGAAACGGCAAAATAATTTAACTGTATTTACAAGTTTAATGAACGCTTACAGTGGCTACCTGTCCTTAGCAGGATTACTGTCTTTTAAAAACAACTCACCTTTTATCAGCCACGATATTCCAAAAGCAAGCAAGGCTATCCATTCCAGAAAAAAGACGGGCTTCAGCCGGCTGACCGGCCCTTCTCTTTCGCCCCAAATTCCATAGGCGCCAATCAACAACACACAAACCAGAATGACAAGACTGCACATACGATAAATGCGATTGCGTAGCCGTTTTTCCTGTGTCGGAAAATCATCGCCCCTGGTGAACAAAAACCAGGCAATAAAGGCCAGGGTAAGAAAGAACAACCCGGCACTGATGTAATGAACCGCATTGCGCAGCGCATTTGCCGGCAGTTGAAAAATGACACAGCTCCGTTTATCCGTACCAACAGCAGCCAGCGTTACGGTATTGGTCGGAAAAAGAGCAATCAACAAGGCAAAGGCTCCTGCCAGCGAACTGGTTAGCTGGTCCAGCTTATCGTATCCTTTGTAGGCTATCAGAAAAAAGGCCACAGCACAGAGGATGCCTGTAAACAAGTTTCCGGTAAGGGTATAATAATAGTGGCTGACAGAACTTTGAATGGTAGTACACGACCCAAAAACAGCATTGCCGGCAATCAGGGCAGCCGGCAGCAAAATTCCCAGCCAGCCAATGGTTTTGCGCAAGGTTAGGTAGGAGATCAGGCGGGGATCGTTGGATACATTCATCGTGTCAAAAGCGTGTTGAATACGTGCAACGTTCTTTATATCAAAAAGCGTTTATACGTACCGGTTAGCGAATCTATAAATAAAGTTTGCGAGTTATTGTCTCTTTTGCCCAGGATCCTTAAACATAACCTCGGATCATCACACCGGTCTTTCTTTTTTCAACAACTCTTTGCGAAGGCCGTTCAACCCTTCTTCATCCATTAACCTTGCCAAAAACCCGTCAGAAAACGATCAACTCTCATCCTATGTCCAGCGGAATTCTTCCAATTCCCATATAAAAAAATGCAAGGCACTCTGTCTGCATTTTAGAAAACCATGAAACAAAAACGTATCGTACGCTTCATTCATTTCACCAGTGACTTCATCCCTAACTTTTTTTGTTTTACACTGAAGGCTCAGCTTATCCTATTTCTTCAACAGTTGGCAGAAGATTTGCATCCCGCAGGAATAACCAACGTTTTGCCCTATGGCGCAACAATCAACCGTTGAAAGAGTCAACACGGATCTTGATATAGATGAAGATATCAACCTGCACGAGAAGGGTTGGGTGTTTCAGCGAATCGGCTGGATCTTTATTTTTTTACTGGTCGCACTGGCAGCAGCTGGTTTATTTGGCAATGGCCTGCTGAGTAAAAAAACCCAGGAAAAAGGCGGAACGACCATAGAGTACCAACGATTTTTTCGACATGAAGCACGGATGGAATTAACGATAGACGTCCACCAACCGGGAAGCACACAGGTGGCCGTCTCCTTTCCCACCAAATACCTGCAGCAATTCCGGATAGAGTCCATCTTGCCCGAGCCCAAAGAAAGCTTTCTTCGTGACAACAGTACCCATTATATTTTTCCTGGTGAAGGCTCCATGACCCTTACCTTTCACCTCGTTCCCCAAACCTCCGGTTTCCTGTCGGGAGCTATTGGTGTCAACAACCAGCAATTTCCCATTACTCACTTTATATACCCCTAACCATGAATCCAGTTATTCGCGGCCTGGCCGTTTACCTGTTTGTTTTTCTGATTTTCCGTATCACCGGCAAACGCAGCCTGAAAGAAACAACTACGTTTGATTTTGTTCTCTTGCTTATTATCAGTGAAACAACCACAGATGCGCTTATTGGTGAGGACTACTCTTTGGCGGCCTGCTTTATTATGGTAAGTACGCTGGTGGCGGCAGACATCCTGATGTCCTTTCTGAAAAGCAAATCGAGATGGTTTGAAAAAGCAAGTGACGGCGTACCGCTCATCATTGTTGATAAAGGATCGCCGCTGCGCAAACGAATGGAAAAATCCAAGGTGGATGAAGAAGATGTGCTGGAAGCAGCCCGTCTTACCCATGGATTGGAACGAATGGAACAGATCAAATACGCGGTACTGGAAAAAGATGGCAGCATCTCTATTATACCCGAAAAAAACTAAGTCCACACCTGTTGGTTTTCGGGTCCGAAGAAGTAATCAGCTTTGTATTTACACCTGCTTAAAGAGGCAGAACAGAACCAAAGACTGTAAAGCATCTTTGCATTTTACACCCTACACGAACCTGTTGTAAGAAAACAATTTTTAAAAAGCACTACCGCAAAAACAGCCAACCATTATCTCCACGGCCACCCTATCTTCGTTCCACCAAACACCACACCATGAAAGCCCCCGACCTGGCGAATTTGTTTATGCAGGCGCCTGTTGCCATCTGTATCGTCAGCGGACCACAATACATCGTAGAACTGGTGAATGAGCGAATGCTGCAGTTCCTGGGACGAACAGAAGCCATCCTGGGCAAACCGCTTGGCGAAACACTTACCGAAGCAAAAGAACAGGGACTACTGGCCATACTGGATCGGGTACGCAGCACCGGAGAGTCGTTTTACACCACCAACTTTCCTTCAGTTATCCTCATTAACGGTGTACGGGAGCCGCGGTATTTCAACCTTGTATTCAAGCCTTATTACATTACCCCAGAAGAAACAAAACCATCCGGAATTTTTTGCGTAGCGCATCACGTTACAGAAGCCGTACTGGCCCAGCAAAAGCTGGAAGAAGAAAAAAAACACACTGTGCTGGCCCTCGAAACCGGTGAGCTGGGCATGCTTTCTACCAACTGGGAAAATAAAACTGTAACGGCCGACAAACGTGCCCTTGAAATTTTTGGCTTTTCGGAAATGCAGCCGATAGAAGCTTTTTTAAACCGCTTGCATCCCGAAGACCTGGCGATCCGTGAAAAAGCCTTGGAGGATAGTATAACCACCGGCTTTTTTGATTTTGAAGTGCGACTGAACCTGCCCGGCAATAAAGTGCGTTGGTTGCGCAGCCGTGGCACCGTTCAGCGAAACGCCGAAGCGGTTATAACCGGTTCGTTTGGCGTGGTTCAGGATGTAACGGCCCAAAAAGAGCATGCGCTGAATCTGCAGCAGCAAGTGGCAGAGCGAACCGCCGAACTTGAGATCACCAACAAAACCCTTCAGCAACTGAATGCCGACCTCTTACGCTCTAATGCCGCCTTGGAAGAATTTGCCCGGGCAGCTTCGCACGACCTGAAAGAGCCGGTGCGAAAAATCCAAGTCTTTGCCAGCCGGCTGCGCCAGATCCTTGGCAACCGGCTCACTGAAGATGAAAAAATGATTTTCGAACGGATGGAAAACGCAGCCGGCCGTATGGCCTTGCTTGTGGATGACCTGTTGGAATATTCTCACCTCAATCATTCGCCAGCGGAACCCGAAACAATCGACCTGAATGAAAAAATTTCCCGCATACTTTCTGACCTGGAACTGCTGGTTGCCGAAAAAGAAGGTATTGTAGAAAAGGGCAACCTTCCAACGGTAAAAGGGTATCGCCGCCAGTTGGAGCAATTGTTTCAAAACCTGCTGACCAACGCATTAAAATACAGCCGCCAAGGCGTACCGCCGCGGGTTCATATTCATGCCGATGTGGTTGGACCGGATGCGCTGCCTGCCGCGCTGGAAGCTTCAGCAACTCACAAACAGTATCACCGCATACAGATTGCCGATAATGGTATCGGCTTTCATCCGGAGGAAGCGGATAAGATCTTTCAGGTGTTTACCCGCCTGCATGGAAAGGAAAAATATGCCGGTACAGGCATAGGCCTTTCCATTGCAAAAAAAGTGGCGGAAAACCATGAAGGCTTTATTTATGCAGAAGGCGAACCGGGTAAGGGTGCGACATTTACCGTATTGTTGCCCGCCTGATTGAAAAGCCGGCAGTAGGCACTATGCAGTAAGCAGTAAAGAAACCTGCCGTCTACTGCGTATTGCCTACTGCTTACTGCTTACTTCAGCTTCACCTTCTTCACGCCTTCATTGGTGATCTTAACCGGCTTGATAAAGCCCTTTTCATCGAACTCCATTTTGTCGATGCAGACCACGCGGTGGTCACGACCCTCGTTGGGTATGGGCCGGCGGTGGTAAACAATGTACCATTCGTCCTTACCGGGAACTTGCAGCACTGAGTGGTGACCAGCACCGGTAGCGATGCTGGGATCCTGCTGCAGAATGGTACCGATACGTTCGAAGGGTCCCATAGGCGAATCGGCAATAGCATAGGCCACCCGGTAATCGGGACCGGTCCAGCCGCCTTCCGACCACATGAAATAGTACTTGTTGTTTTTGCGAAACATCACAGGCCCTTCCACGTAACCTTTGGGCGTCACTTCTTTTACCAGCTTACCGTCTTCAAAGGGCACCAGGCCGGTAAAGTCCTTATTTAATTTTCCGACGTTGCACCGCCCCCAGCCACCGTAAAAAATATAATACTGTCCATCCACATCCTGGAACACCGTCTGGTCGATCGGTTGGGCACCGTTGTAATACTGGTTGATGAGTGGCTTGCCGAGGTAATCCTTGTAAGGTCCTTCGGGTTTGTCGGCAACGGCAATACCAATACCACCCAAGGTATCATCTACCGGGTTTGAATCTCCAGTCGCTTTTCTGCGGGCAGCACTTTGTATATCGTTAGCCGAAAAGAAAAGATAGTACTTGCCGTCCATCGGTACCAGGGAAGGCGCCCACATGGCCATGTAAGCCCATTTTATGCTGCCGGTATCAACAATGCGTTCGTGTTTTGTCCAGTTCACCAAGTCTTTGCTGGAAAATGCATCCATAAAAACCTGTTTTCTGTACGCTGCTGAAAACGTGGGAAAGACCCATGCCTTGTCCCTGATCATGATCGCTTCGGGATCGGCATACCAGCCGGGGAAGATGGGATTACCGGAGGTTTGCTTGCCATCGGATTGCGGCACTGTTTTGTTAGCACAGGAAGCAGCTATTATTGCCAGCAAACTATAAAATGCAATTTTGACCTTCATACGTTTTGTTTATTACCTTGATCAACTTCTAATTTTCAATTAATTCGTCTTCATCCGAAAAAACCAATGAACTTTCTAAAGATAAGTGTATGGCAATTTTATTGCTTTTCAATTCACGACCTCCCACCGGGTTGCTATCATTGTCACACCACCCGCTTTATTGTCTGAAGTAACTGACAGATTAACCACCCCTTTTAAAACTTCGATTTTCAGATTGGTCCGTTGTATTGTTGTATTTCCGTTTTCCTGCTCAATACTTTCCACAACCTCATAAAGCGCTTCGCCATTTTGCATATCACCACTGAGGATACAATTTACCAGGTTTAGCTCCGCTGTGCTTTCCCTTTTTCCCTCTGTCCGGGTATTTGTAATCTTTCGCCCCATTGGGTCTACTATCAACGTTCCACTGAAAGCAACCTCATTTTCACTTCCGTTATCATTCGTAATGAGTACCTTGTCTATGAAATAGCGCACCGTGCGGTTGCAAAGGTCCTGGCTCCTTGTTTGGGCCATTGGGATTGCAGGTACAACTGCACTTTTTCCCATACTGTTTTTTGCCGACGAACAGGAGGCCACAATGACAAGGATTATGATATATGCAGGCGCCCATCCTGCTTTCTTGTTTACAGCCATTGTTATCATCGTCACCTTCTTTTTATTTTACGACAAGATCCATTCTGAACCCACGGCCCATTCCACTTGCCGTCACTGCGGGGTAAATCAATGGATATAATCAACGAAAGCTACCCTGACTGCTTCGCTGTGTTGAATCCGTTTTTGGCACAAACTGGTTGCCTTGATTTCCCTGCTGTAATGGAAAAAGATTCAGATTCATTGGCTTTCCTCCTTGTCCCTGGTTCACGTCAATGGTCAGGGGCATAGTTTTCAGCTCTGTTTCTTTTATATTCCTGAAGACCATTTCAAATACATGAAGGGTAACCTGGTCTTCCTCTTTTTGGTAATGCACCATTTCTACGGTGCTGTCTTTAATGAATTTGTACACTTTGTTAATGTCTTCGTTGTCGGCATCTTTTGTAAACGAAACCAGGGTATAACTTTTGTTCAACAAGCCCTCCACACTTCTCCTGAATGCTTTCAAAACGCTGGGATATTCATGATCTACCGTAACCGTTTTCATCGCAGCGTAAATGACGGAAGGTTTATCGGCTTTGCCTTGTACGTTTTGATTGTTCATGTTTTGCTGTTCCACCTCTACGCCTTTTGTTTCCACGTATTTTTTAAAAAATTCGTAAACGGTGTTTGCGACCATGTGTTCATCGTACTTACCAGCAGCAGCAGGAGAAATTTAAAATGCATATTCAGTTTGATTTAGTTGAACAATGTTTTGTTCGGCGCTGCTCCCATCCGGAACACCATCTTCCCTCCCTTCATCAACTCGCTGTGAAGCAGAACCGGTTTTTTCAGCGGCACACCATTCAGGGTTACTCCCTGCACATACACATTTTCCTTGCTTTGGTTTTTGGCTTCAATGGAAAACTGTTTTCCGTTTTCCAATTTGATGGTCGCGGATTTTACCAGTGGGCTGCCGATGCTGTATTCGCCGGAAGCGGGTGCCACCGGGTAAAAGCCCAGAGCACTGAAAAGATACCAGGCGCTCATCTGCCCGCAGTCATCGTTTCCGCCCAGTCCATCCACCGTGGGCTTGTACATTTTCGGGATGATCATCCGCACCTTTTCTTGTGTCTTCCAGGGATGGCCCGTCCAGTTGAAAAGATAAGCCACGTGGTGCGAAGGTTCGTTGCCGTGCACATAGTTGCCAATGATCCCTTCACGGGTAATGTCTTCCGTTTCGGCAAAATATTTATCCGGAAGGTCCATGGTAAAAAGGGAGTCGAGGTGCGCTGCAAATTGCTCTTTGCCGCCCATCATGCGAATCATTTCGGCGGGGTCGTGCGGCACATACAAGCTGTAGTTCCAGGCATTGCCTTCGATGAATCCGGCTTGGTGGGTATTGAGCACATCAAACTCTTTTTTAAAGCTTCCATCGGCAAGGCGCGGCCGCATAAAACCGGTCGACGCATCATACACATTCTTGTAATACTGCGACCGCTTTAAGAACTCCTCATATATGGCCTTTCGTCCCAGCTTTTTTGCCATCTGTGCAATGCACCAGTCGTCGTAGGCATATTCCAGCGTTTTGGAAACGGAACTGCTGCTCTTATCTTCCGGCACATAACCCATCTGCATGTACCATTCCAGGCCTTCGTACTGCCGGTTGCGGGCCGTTGTTACACAAGCGTCCAAAAGCGCATGTGCATCAACGGTAGTGGCGCTTTTCATTACCGCATCGGCAATCACGGGCACGCTGTGGTACCCGATCATGCACCAGTTTTCGTTGGCATAATGGCTCCATACCGGCAGCATGCTGTGGGCACTTTGCCGGTAATGCTCCAGCATAGAACGAACCATATCGCTGTTGCGTTTTGTATTGATGATGGTAAACAGTGGGTGCAGGGCACGGTACGTATCCCAAAGTGAAAAGGTTGTGTAATTGGTAAAGCCTTTTGCGGTATGAATATTCTGATCAAGCCCTTTGTACCGGCCATCTACATCACCATACACCGTGGGCCCTAAAAAGGCATGGTACATAGCCGTGTAAAAGTTGATTCTTTCCGCTTCATCGATCGGTTGCATATCGATGCGGCCAAGCATCTTGTTCCACTCCTCCTGGCCTGCCTTTTTTACCTTGTCAAAATTCCAATGCGGCACTTCGGCCCGCATGTTGGCCAGTGCACCTTCAGTGCTCACGGGAGATAGCGCCACTTTCAGCAATACCTGGTCGCCATCTTTTACATCCATGTCGAAATAGGCTCGCAATTGCCGGTCGATCATTTCGCGGAAGTTGTTGCGGATATTGAACTTGCCCCAAAAGCCACGGTAGATGTTGTTGCCGCCGGCATCGCGGTAGCCAAACGATTTGAAAGGCTTGGAAAGCGCAATGGCAAAATAAACCGTCCGGGTTTTGGCCCAGCCATTGGTCTGGCGATAACCGGTAATTAACGTATCATTTTCTACACGGACAAAGGTCCACACGTTTTTGTTGTTGTGATTATAGATACCAGAAACAAGATCGAGCAAGATATGTCCCTGGCCGCCCTTGTTGAAGGTGTACCGATGCATGCCCACCCTGGTGGTGGTGGTCATCTCCGCATCGATGTTATCATCATCCAGCTTGACGCGGTAATAGTTCGGCTCCGCTTTTTCGTTGTCGTGTGAAAAGGCAGAGCGGAAACCCGAAGCCGGATCGGAGGCCACGCCTGGATTCAGCTGCAATGCACCTACCGTTGGCATGATCAGCACATCCCCCAAATCAGAATGCCCCGTGCCGCTGAAATGCGTGTGACTGAAGCCCACGATGGTTTTGTCGGTGTGCTGATACCCTGCGCAATACTTGTACACGTCTTTGTTGTAACGGCCAGCTACTTCATAGGGGATGGTATCGGTATCGGGACTGAGTTGCACCGCACCAAACGGCACCGTGGCACCGGGATAGGTATGACCCATTTTTTCGGTACCGATAAAGGGGTTGACGTACTGAATGTAATTCTTATGAACGCTCTGGGCCTGAGTGGACACTGTCAGGAATGCCAAAAGAGAAGACAGGCACCTCATTTTCAACTTACTCATTTTCGTGTTTTTAGTTCCGCTGTATTTATTCAATGGATTTATGTCGTATTTTTTAATATTAGCGTGATATGATCAGTGCCGGGTATTTCCGGATAGCTCTTTCCAGCCGCAAGCCGTGCTGTTTCAAACGTTCCGCAACTTCTTTGCTTTCGGTGCCATGTGCTAAAACCCCATCATTGTTGTCAGAGCGGAATCCGAAATCATAGGCTTTAACCAACCCAGTTTCATCTATAATCGGCAGTGATGTAAATGAATTAAGTTTGCTGAAAATGAGCCTGTGTGGATTCATAATCCCCTGCATAAACAATTCGTAAACCGGATTCGCTTTATTCTGAAATGCTTTCATATCCGGTTCAGCAAATACAAATCCCTCTACTTTTTTTAAAACAAGAACTGTTTGTTCCAGGGAATCGATGCGTGTAGTAATTTTAAAATGCTCTTTGATTTTGGCAAAGAAAATATTGCCAAGTTCATCTTCCTTTTCTCCCGGCACAATAATATCAAAGCAATAACGCTTTTTAAAAATCGTCTCGTCAAGTGCAGGAAACAACCTGGCAGAGTCGTAGACAACCGCCATTTTAGAATTTCCATAAGCAAATTTCAGGGCTGATCCAACCGATCGGTTTATGAGTGTATGCCGCCTGTCGGCAAAAGCTGGGTGGCTATACCAACTGAGATAATCACCTCTCCCCTCCGTGTAGTTGGGAGGTAGGAAAACATTCGGCCCGAACACCATTTCACCGGAAACCTCAAATTTGTTCTTCACCTGAGCATCCTTGGCTGCATATTCCTTCAGCACACTATCCAACGCTTGGTCGATGACAATTAGATTTACTTTAGAAACAGTCGGTGGCTGCGGCTCAAGGTTATTTGCCAAACGGTATTCATCCCATAGTTCTTCTACACTTTTGCTAAACCTTGCATTCCAGAAAGTGTTCGTATAAGTACCAGCAGCTGCAATCCCGTTTAGATCTTTAACAAACTTTACCTTGTATTGCTCTTCCAGCCAAACGAAAAAACGGGCCGTGATTTTATAGCCATCCTGGAAATGACTTTGCGCAAAAGGCTTTAGCAATTCCCACTTTGCTTTTTCATTGTTGACACCATAAACAGCCCTCCCGTAATCGGCAATGCCTTCGGTTACCCAGAAGGGCACTGTGGCGTAATTATACCCCTGCACCACATGCATCACCTCGTGGGTGACCACGTCTATATCTTCCGGGTTTTGGGCAAACCACTCCGGGCTGAAACGCACCATGTTACCAAGTGCAGCGGCAACACCCTGGTAAGTTGGATCAACTAAAAAAACAACTGTTTTGGGAGCCTGTGGGTTGTAGTGTGCCACCTGTTTTGGATAAACTTTGAAAAAGGTTTCTATCATCCGTCTTTTTAGCGTGCTGTCAAAATTGGGCGACTGTACATAAAACAGGAGTGTGTAATCCCCTTTTACGATTGAGTCTTTACTGAATATTTTTCTGCTGGCATCGATGCTCCAGCCGCCATCTGAAGCTTCGGGCTTTTCTGCTACTGTTGCTTCTTTATCTAATTCTTTTAGCGTCTCCCAATGGGTGACAGCTGCTTTCATTCCTCCCTTCTTTCCAAGAGCCAAAAAGGAAAATTGTACCACTCCATTGCTGGCCTGCAATTTAATTTGCAAGGTTGTTTCCCTTGTGGTTCCGTCTGGCAGTCGATCCGTTTCTATAAATTCATATTCGGCATTACCGCTCTTCATTCCCGCTGTCAGACTACAGCTTTTTGTTTGCATTACTGTTTTTTGGGTCTTGCCACTTTTGACATCCGTCAAAAGCATATGGTTTTCGCCGGGGACAACAGTTAACGTAACAGACGTGTTGTCTTCCTTTTCTCCTCCGTTTTCATTCGTTACAAAGGCCTTCTCAATATGATAACGAACAATCTGGTTGCACATGGCTTCCGGCGCATTCGCCTCTGCCACCGCAGTCTTAGTATTTATGAGACTCCCTGAAGTACAGGCAATCATCATCATTACCGGCAAACTCAATAAAAGCATCCGCGACGGAAACGTAACGCTTACCAACAAGAAGTTTATTTTTAGATGGAAAGCATTGTTTTGCATACAGTAAGTTTGGTTTTATTCATTATTGTTACGTATAGGTTATCGTATCAGTTCATCACCTCCCAATGCTTCGCAATCAACTTCATATTTCCTGCCTTGCCAGGATCCTGAATGGTAAGAACAGTCGCCCCATTATTAGCATCAATACGCAGTGTGCCTTTCTTTTCTATGGTTTTTTCTTCGTCAACACGGTATTCGCCAGCAATAGCATATACTGCGTCACCGCTTGTCATACCCGCTACCAGGTTACATCTGTCTAATGTAAGGCGCATTTTGTCTAACTTCTCTCTATTCTCTAGCGTTGCTTTTAACCAGAATTGGCCATCATTAGGATTTACAGTTATTTCAACTGCCGTGTTGTCTTCCCGCTCTACACCGGTTTCAGTTGTAATGATGGACTTTTCGATGTAATATTTTACCGTACGGTTACACAGGTATTCCGTTATAGCTTCCTGACCAGCTGACGTTGCAGTTGCCGTTTTTGCGCCGGAAGTTTTTACCGAAGAACATGCAGAGAGGGCTACTGCGGAAAGACAAAAGCTATACAGTAAGTTTTTCATTGTGTTTGTTTTGGTTGCTGATGACAGTGAAAGAATAATTTTTGTTTTATAACAGAAATAAAAAACCGCAGGCCGACGAACGGCCCGCGGGTAAAACGACTGCTATGTGAGAAGACTACGTTTTGTCGAATTTGTGTCCGTCATTTTTGACTCTTATTGAATGGCCGGATTGGCTACATATTCCTGCCACAAGGTGTCCACATTCTTACCGGTCAGTTCCGTCCAGGTTGCATCGGAATAGGTGCGTTTGCGGGCTGCATTGTCCAACAACTTCACAAAATCCTTGTTGTATTTCTGCGTGATCCACACAAAAAAACGGGCAGTAATGCGGTAAGCGCTGGTGTACTTGTGATCGGGTTTCAGCGCAGGCATGCTCCAATTCGCCTTTTCGTTATTAAACCCTTCCGTAGCCCGCACATAATCGGCAATGCCTTCGGTTACCCAGCCGGGTACACCACGGTACCCATAACCCTGCACCAGGTGCATCACTTCATGTGTTACCACGTCAAGGTCTTCGGGATTTTTATCAAACCAGGCCGGGTTAAACCGTACGGTGGAACCACCTGCTTCGGCAACGCCGGAATAGGTGGGATCAATAAAGAATGTCACCTTTTTGGGGCTCTCGCTGTTGTATTTGGAAATGAGCTTGGGATACTGCATAAAATAAGCATCTACCAGCCGTTGTTTCAAGGCCGCATTGATGGTGCTTTCCTCGTCGCGGAAGATGAGTGTCAGTCCGTCTTTGGTTATGGTATCGGGTCTTTTATAATTCTGCAATTTTGCCTCAGGCTTCCTGTCTTTCACCCGGTTGTACATGGCCACATCGTCTTTCGAGAATGAGTACGGTGCACTGGCTTCATCAGTGCCGCGCTGTTTATTCGGTGTAGCAGCCATCACAAAATTCAACACACCACCTTTTTGCAATTCATCATGCGGCAGCCAGTTTTTCGTCCAGGGCCTTCCATTTAAAGTGACGCTTTGTACATAGCGATTGGCATCGGAATTGTTTGGCGCATTGATCACCAACTTTTTGCCGTTCTGCAGCGTTACCGTAATTTTTTTGAACAACGGTGCACCCATTACATACTGGTTCGTACCCGGGGTCACGGGGTAAAAACCCATGGCCGAAAACACATACCAGGCCGAAGTCTGGCCGTTGTCTTCATCGCCGCAATACCCATCCGGTGTGGCCTTGTACAACCGGTTTAAGCTTTCGCGAACCCAGTATTGCGCCTTCCAGGGCTGACCGCCGTAGTTGTACAAATAGATCATGTGCTGAATGGGCTGGTTGCCATGTGCATACTGCCCCATGTTGGCGATCTGCATTTCGCGTATCTCGTGAATCACACCACCATAGCCGCTTTCGTCAAAATGCGGTGGTTGGGAGAAAACAGAATCCAGCATACCGATAAAGGCCGCATTGCCACCCATCAGGTCACGCAGTCCCGCCACGTCCTGGAACACACTCCAGGAGTAATGCCAGCTGTTGCCTTCAGTAAACGCATCACCCCATTTCAACGGGTTGAAATCTTTTAAGAACTCACCGCTCCTTAATCTGGGTCGCATCAGTTTTGTTTCCTTGTCATACAGGTGGCGGTAGTTCAGCGACCGGGTGGCATACAGTTCCTGTTCTTCTTTCGGACGATTCAGCACTTTTGCCAACTGGTAAATGGTAAAATCGTCATAGGCATATTCCAACGTCCTGGCTGCATTTTCATTCACCCGCACATCGTACGGCACATAACCGAGGTCGTTGTAAAACCGTACACCGGCACGGCCAACAGCCGTCATCGGGCCTTCGTTGTTGGCGCCATGCAACAGGGCTTCGTAAAGCGCGTTAATGTCATAGCCACGCAGCCCTTTGATGTAGGCATCGGATACCACGGAAGCCGAGTTGTTGCCGATCATAATGTTGGCATAACCCGGACTGCTCCATTCGGGCAGCCAGCCGCCTTCTTTGTAATCGTTGATCAGGCCTTCCTGCATTTCGCGGTTAATGTCGGGAAAAGCAAAATTGAGGAAGGGATAAAGGGCACGGAACGTGTCCCAAAAGCCGGTACCGGCAAACATATAACCGGGTTTGATCTCACCGGTGTAAGGGCTCCAGTGCAGCATTTTACCGGTTGCATCCATCTCGTATAGTTTGTGCGGGAACTGTAAGGCACGGTACAAACAAGAATAGAAGGTGCGGGTCTGGTCAACCGAACCACCTTCCACCTGCAACTTGGAAAGCTGCTTGTTCCAGGCTTCTTTGGCTTTACGACTGGTTGCATCAAAATTATCACCCGCCAGTTCACGTTTCAGGTTTAAATCCGCCTGCTCAATGCTGATAAAAGAAGACGCCACTTTCAGGTGCACCTTCTCTCCTTTCACCGTTTTAAATCCAATGGCAGCACCGGCATGGTTGGCGGTTGTTTCCACCGAATCGGCCAGCAAGCCGTTGCCGTTCCAGGCCCTTGAAAAAGAAAAATCTTTATCGAGATAGATAACAAAATAATTCTTGAAGTTCTTCAGCGGGCCACGACTATAACGACTGCTGTAGCCAACGATCTTTCTTTCGGAAGGAATGATCTTTACATAGGAGCCGCGGTCGAAAGCATCGATCACAATGTAAGAGCTATCGGCCTTGGGAAAGGTAAAGCGAAACTGGGCCGCTCTTTCCGTCGGCGTAATTTCTGTGGTCACATCGGCATCGGCCAGGTACACGCTGTAGTAATAAGGTTTGGACACTTCTGCCTTGTGCGAGAACCAGCTTGCCCGGTCGTCTTCTTTGCACTTTAACTTACCGGTTACCGGCATAATGGAAAACTGGCCGTAGTCGTTCATCCAGGGCGAGGGCTGGTGGGTTTGCTTAAAGCCCCGGATTTTATCCGAAGCATAGGTATAGGCCCAGCCATCTCCCATCTTACCAGTTTGCGGTGTCCAGAAGTTCATGCCCCAGGGAACGCAAATTGAAGGGTAGGTATTGCCGTTAGAGAGCGAAGGTTTAGAGTCTGTTCCCATTAACGGGTTCACCCATTCCACCGGGTCGGAAACGTTTGTTACCAATTGTGCACGTCCTGCCATGGCTGTTACCAAAGCCAACAACAGTAAGAACGGTTTTGTGTTTTTCATGTCCATAATCGTTTGTGTAGCGACGTATTTTTTTGAAAGGTAAGGAGGTAGTTTAGTTTGCAGGCGTCAACGGCAGTCTTTCTCCGCCGTTGACCCGGCAATTGTGGTTTTTCATTCAGATCATTTTAAAGAAAAGGCACCCTATTGCTGCTGATCCTTTCCAGTGATTTTAGCTTAGTAAAGCTGGGTTTTGCAAATGAGCAACAACTGCCTACTATTTAACAGTACCATTCTATAATTAAAAGTAATTCCGGTGGCAAGCCGGAATTACGCATTGAATCTTATTGTAATTGTACAACAGCAAATGTTTGCACTTTCTATTATTCATACCGGAACATACGCCATTCAGCCATCTGGAAGAGTGAACTCCCGCTATTCGCTGATACAACGACTCTGTACTGTGTATAAGCAGCCGGCGTGCCTGCAATTTCATAGCGTTTGGTTTGAAACCGCGAAACAAAACTCTCATCTACCCGCGTATCGATGACGGTCCAGTTGGTGCCATCATTCGAGCCTTGCAGGGTCCAGTTTTTGGGATCACGGGTGGAGGCGTCATTGGCAGAAGTGAAGGTGTACGCTCCTACTGCTACAGCTGTTGGAAATTTCAATTCAAACCAACTATTCGCCACATAATTATACAGGTATTTTGTATTGACGTCACCATCCACCAACTTAGGAGACCCTTCCCCAGCGGTTGCCCCACCTCCGTTTTCGTTGCTGACGCCAAGTGTACCTTGGCCCGTTACATCAACAGATTTACGAAGAATGGTGTCGAACCGGAAAAAGGTCGTTTGCAATTGTGGGTTAATAACACCAGTGCCTGCACTGACAAGCGTTATCGGCAACATATACCGTACACCAAATCGCATACGGCTGGTGGCAACATTCAGCAACAGCGGATCGGAGGACGTGGCACCGGCACGAATGACAGAGCTCAAGCCTGACAAGGTGTACACACTATCCGGCAAAATCTTGTAAGCCGTGCCGTTCTGCGCATTGTACGTGGCCACAAGATTGGTATCCAGCTTAAATGTCACGGCATTTTCTGCTTTGGAATATTCCAAACCGCCATACGCAGCGCCAAAGGCTACCTCCTGTGGCTTTGTTGATAATTGCAGACCAACAACCGACCGGGTACCGGCTGCCTGCGGCATATAGATAGAGCCTTCATTTTCCAGTACCACATCTTTCGGCTTGTTGCAACTTAATGCAACGCAGATGCCGGCGAAAAGAGTGGCGAAAGGGAATACTTTATTTCTTTTCATTGTTTTAATGTCTTTAATGAACGTTTAGAATAGCCTACCAGCCGGTGTTTTGTTTGATAGCCGGAACGCTCAATACTTCATTGGCAGGGATGGGAAACAGGTAATCACGTTTTCTGAAAATGCGGGTTTCCAGCAAGGTTTTGTTGTAAAAAGCAGTACCATTCTTTGTCATGTCCATGCCATAAAACGGACCGGCATCTGTTTGCTCCGCAATGCGCCAGCGGCGGGTGTCGAAGTAGCGTACATTTTCAAACGCCAGTTCCGACCTGCGTTCGGCACGGATAGCAGCCCGCATGGCGTCTTGTCCTGCAGGAACCGGTAAAGGATTGGCACCGGCGCCATACCGTGGAATGCCGGCCCTTTCGCGAATGAGGTTCACATATTTCAGGATATCGGGGTCATTGGGGTTCGACTCGTTCAACGCTTCGGCATAGCTTAAGTACATCTCGCCGAGGCGTAGGTAAAGGCTACCGCGGGTAGCATCGTCCTGGTACACGTTTTTGCGAATAATGTAACCGGTAGGTGATACGTCGGAGGTGCTGCGGGAGCGGCCGGAATTACCGGAAAACTCCATGTTGGTGATGATGGGATTCCCATTGGCATCGCGGTAAAGCCAGGTCCTGTTGGTGTAGGTGATGCCCACGTAAAAACGCGGTTCACGGTTTACCCACTGGTTGAAGGTGCTGCGGGGAGCCACATCATCCGGCGATTGAAAGTTGGAAAAGCCTGATGTCTGATAGCCCGAAGCTGGGTCTGAGATAGGCAGGCCGTTTGCCATAAAGTAAGCATCCACCTGTGCCTGCGTGGCACCGTTGGCACCAGCGCCTCTTTGGTTACCGGTGGTCCCATCATGGTAGGGCGTACGGTCGTAGCGCATAAAAGTGCCGGAGTTGGCCCGGCCGAAAATCCATTCTTTGTTCCAGCTTACAAGGATCACGTCCCGGGTAGAAAGGTAAGCGGCTTTAAACGGATCGGGATCCGCTACGCGGTAAAGATCAACACCCGGCACATAGGCTGCAAAGAACTCACGGTAAGCCTCAGCCGCCTTTGTCCATTTTGATACATCAACGGTTTGGCTGATGAGCTGTTTGCCATCGTCGTTTTTCAGTGTTGCATAGTCGGGATTGCCATTGAAAAGGGGGCTGGCTGCCAGGAACAAGGTTTGCGCCTTGTAAGCCTTTACCACCCGCTGGGTAAAGCGACCGGAAGAAGCGTTTGGTAACGGTGCACCAATTTCATCGTATGCCTTGTCAAATTCACTTACTACATAGGCTGTACATTCGTCGAACGAAGACCGTGCCTTGTTTAAGTCACCGGCACCGGCGGTCACTTCAGCCAGTTCATCACCCACCAATACCACGGGTCCGTAAATACGCATCAATTGGTAGTAGTAGAAAGCACGGAGGGCTCTTGCTTCGCCTTTGTACCGGGTTTTTTCCTGGGCACTAAAGTCCGTAGCGGTGGCGCCATCGATGCGCTGGATAAAGTCCGTGGCATTGCGGATGGCACGGTAATAATTCACCCAGTAGTTGCGCACCTGGCCGTCGGTATTACTCCAAGCGCTTTTGTTCATCACCGTCGTGTAGTTGAAGTCCCAGTTGAATTTTCCCTCGTCGGAAGCGCCAATCCATACGCCGCTGTTTTCGTTGCCTTCAAAGCGCTGGTTGTGCTCGTTGGGCAGGGTATTGTAAATATTGGCGAGATAACGGTCAATGTTGGTACGGGACTTAAACACATCGTCCAGTGAAAGAACGTTGTCGGGAACCGTATCAAGGTATTTTTTGCAGGAGGACAGCAGGATAACAGCGCCCAGCAAGCTTAATGTCAGTATTCGTTTCATGTTTTACATTGAAAGTTTAGAGGGTGGCTTGAATGCCAATTGTGAAATTGCGGGTGTTGGGGTAAGCGGAACCGTTACCGGTATTCAACTCAGGATCCCAAAGCTTGAATGGGCTCCAGTACAGCAGGTTCAAGCCCTGGCCATAGATCTTGGCATTGCGGAAGCCGGCTTTTTGCACCCATTTTGAAGGCAGGTTAACGCCAAGGTCAACGGTCTTCAAGCGTACAAAGTCAATGTCTTTTATCCACCAGGAACTGGCAACCGAATTGTTTTTGTTCGGTCCGTTGCCGTAGGCTAAGCGGGGATAAAACGCATTGGGATTTGGGTTCTCTTCTGTCCAGCGATCCTGTGCAACGGCAAACAGGTTGCTACGCTCTGCACCGGTGCTGTTGTTAAACGGAATGATACCGTCGCCACCCAACTGGCGGTGGGCACCATTGATTCCCTGGAAGAAGGCGCCGAAGTAGAAGGATTTGTAACTAAGGTTAAACCCGCCACCCCAAACCAGGTTGGGAACGTCGCCATTACCAATGCGACGGATGTCAAGGTTGTTGATCAAACCATCGGCGTTCAGGTCTTTGTACTTGATATCACCGGGTCTTGGACGACCGCCCAGCGGTGTCTGGTCGGCATGGTTGTCAATCTCTCTTTGCGATTGGAACAGGCCTTCTGCTACATACCCGTAATTCGACAATACGTTAAACCCTCTGCGCTCCAGGTAAGGGTGCGGCTGCACCGGTGCATCGTTTTCAATCAGCTTGTCACGGTTATAGGTAAACGTAGCCCGCAGATCAAGCGTAAAGGCACCCAGTTTAAAACCGCCGCCTTCAATAGAACCATCTACACCGGCGTTGTCAATCACACCCACACTGGCAAACGGTACGTTGTTGAGACCAACGAAAGCAGGAAGGCTTCCGCGTTGGATCAGTACGTCTGTACGATGCTCTTTGAAAAAGTCTACAATAACTGACAGGCGGGATCTGAATGTTTTGAACTCGATACCCAGGTTTTGTTTGTGTGAAGTGGACCAGCCAATCGGATAACCATAATCGGTAACCCGAACGCCGCCGAATCCTCTGTTAACATCGTTTGCGTTGTTGTTACCAAAGGTAAAGCCGGCGGCATTGTCGGCTACCACGGTCAGGAAGCCGAAGCGGCGGCCACCACTGGCCGAACCCACATTACCGTTGGAGTAACGGAGCTTCAGGAACTGAACAACATTTAAAAGCGGGTCAAAGAAACGTTCGCTGGATACAACCCAGCCAACCCCTATTGAAGGGAAAAAGCCGTAGCGTCTTTCGGGGGCGAAGTTTTCTGAACCGTTGTAACCGAAGTTGCCTTCCACAAAATACTTCTCTTTGTAACCGTAGGTCAAACGGCCTACATAGCCCTGCAGACGGGAAGGCAGTGAAGCAATAACATCACCGGCAGAAGCATTGATGTTTTCGCGTTGATTATACAATAACAAACCAGTCACACTGTGGTCGTTACCAAAACGGCGGTTGTAGTTAATAGCCGCTTCAAAATAGTTCTGGCGGTTGCCGCCGTTGGCGTTGCCATAACCCAGGTTCTCGGTACCACTGGTAATAACGGGTAACAGGTTAACGGTGCCATCGGCATTGTAAGGATTGGAAGGATCAATCCGCCATGTATTGCGCTGACGGCTGCGGATAATGCGCTGCACGTTAAAAATGTCATAGGAATACAGGCCGTAAACCGAGAGCCCTTTGGTAAGCATTCCCAAATCCTGCGTCACCCGGAGGTTGGTGTACAACTGGTTGTTGAACGTATTGACAAACCCCATCTGGGTGAGCATTTCGTAAGGACTCTTCTGGGCATTGGCTACGTTTATACCAGGTACCAGGTTGCCGGGATACATGAGCGGATACAGGATAGGTGTGGTCTGCATCACCTGACGGAAGATTTCCTGCGGGTTGATATTCGCATCGCCATTGATGGCCGGAAGATTCAGCTTCGAGATATTTCCCTGTATACCCAGTTCTACCTTGGTGGTTCTGGTCCAGTCCATATCCAGGTTGGTGGTTACATTCAACCGCCGGAACCGGGTATCGCTGTTATAGGTCTGCAAGCCATCAGTTTTCAGCAGGCTTGTTTCATCGTAATAAGCAAACGACACGTAGTACCGGGCCGCTTCGGCACCACCGCGAACGCTAAAGTTGGCGCGGCGGTTTGTTCCGTAATCGTTGAAGATTTCCTTCATCCAGTTTACGTTTGGATAGAGGTAAGGCTGGTCGCCTTTCACGGTAGCATCAATGGCTGCATCCGAATACTCAGGCGCCAGGCCGGAAGCAATTTGCGCTTCGTTGCGAAGGCGCATATAAGTAGGTCCGTCTGTCAGTTGAGGCAATTTGGTGAATGCCGTTATACCCTGGTTATAATTCAGCAGGATGGATGGCTTACCAAGGCGGCCGCGTTTGGTGGTGATCAGGATCACACCATTGGCACCGGCCACACCATATACCGCCAAAGCGTTAGCGTCTTTCAGAATGGTAAAGGAAGCTATATCCTCCGGGTCAAATGAGTTCAGCCCGCGGTTTTGTACCCCATCGATCACGATCAACGGACCGGAAGGGTTGTTGCCAAACGTAGAGATACCGCGAATCCAAAGGTCGGCAGCGTTTTCACCCGGCAAACCCGACCGTTGCACACCAATGACACCAGCAATACGGCCGGAAAGCGTGGCACTTAAGTTAGCCACCGGCTGTTTCAGCTCTTCCACCTCTACACTGGCTTGCGCCCCCACTATGCTGATTTTTTTGGCTTTACCAAAACCCACTACAACCACCTCCTGCATGTTACCTTCCGCGGCATCCATCACAACGTCCATGTTCAGGGAGTTGACGCCGATGGTCTGTGGCTTGTAACCAACCGCTGTAAAAAGCAGGCTGGAATTTTCGGGAATTGTAATGGAGAATTTACCGGCCGAATCTGTTGTAGTGGACAGTGCAGGGTTACCGGCCACTTGCACGGTCAGGCCTTGTATAGGCACACCCAAACGGTCGCGAACCGTACCGGAAATGCGTACATCGGCTTTGTACGTTTTTGCGTTTGAAGAAGGTTTCCCATCAGGATTGCCAGCCGCCTGCGCCGGCAGAGAGAAAAACAATAGGAAAGTACTACTACAAAGCACAAGAAGAAGGCGAGCCTTCAAAAGAGCAGTCACATTCATAAGTAAATTGTTAGTTTAATTTGAGGGAATAAGATTAGTTAACATTTTTTTCACTCTTTGTCAATGAACCCAAAACGGAATGTTAATGAAAATATAACGGGGCTTTTTTGGCCCTTTGGACGTATGCTGATTGGGAAAAATGAATAGGTTTATGGGATAATTGCTTTCAATGAAGAAAATGGATCGCACCCTGATTTATAAAATCATCGCCGGTGTGAGTTTTGTTGTGTTGTGCGTTACACAGCTCCTGCACATTCGCAACATGTACAATGTTGAAAGCCGGAATTATAATCTCGATGAGAAAAAAACCATTCAGGCCGACTATGAAAAAAGCATTACCAACGACAAACTTTTTCCGGGTGGCAGCAGGATCATCGACAGCTTTATCTACCGGCACATTGATACTCTGGAGAAGATGGCACAAACCCGGCCGGAGCTTTACCGGCAATATGCCGTTCGGGTTTACGACAGCATTTTCGAGGCCCTGCACCAGGGCAATACAATGGACTCGCTCCTGACCGTTATTAAAAAAAGAAACAACATTCAAACCGACCTGAAGTATGCTATTGCCATAAGGCAGATGGATCTTGCGTTTGATGCTAACCGCTATATCCCCTTTTTCACCGCCAGCGAAAAGCCACGGTTTACTTCGGTGCCTTTTGTGGAAAACGTAGGTGCCCGTATCGGGGGGAACCTGAAAAACCCAACGGCCGATAACCAGACATCGGGTTTTATTGTAAGCTCTCCGCTGGAACGCAGCTACCGCATCAGCTTTGCCCTTTACACCGACACGCCACACCGGTTGCAACAGATCATCCTAAGCATGCTGCCAACGATCCTGGTATCCTTATTTTCCATCCTTGCCGTGCTGGCTATATTGTTGGCCACGCTGATAAACTGGCAAAAGCAGAAAAAGATTGCTGAAGCCAAATCAGATTTTATCAACACCATCACGCATGAATTTCAAACACCGTTGAGTGCCATCATCATTGCCAATAAAACCATCGAGAATGAGAACATGGGATTAGGCAGCGAGAAATTATCGTTTCTTACCGGTGTAATCCGCCGGCAGAGCGAACGGCTGGATATCCTGACAAAACAGGTTGCCGGTGCCAGCACCGACCAGGGACTTGCCCTTACCACCTGCACCTACAGCGTGAACAGCCTGCTGGATGAATTACTGCAGGACTACGGGGTAAACCTGCAGGGGAAAAAGACCACCATCACGTTTACAAACCATGCCGTGGCGGATACCGTTTTGCTCGACAAAGCCCATTTTACAACCATCGTTACCAACCTCCTCGACAATGCCGTGAAGTATAATCACAAGCCGAAGCGGGAGATTCATATTACATCGTTTAACCCAACCGAAAATATGTTGACGCTTTCCATCCGCGACAACGGCGACGGCATGAGCGAAAAAGTAAAAAAGCATATGTTCACCCGCTTTTACCGTGACCCTTCTCTTACCCGCAGCAATGAACCGGGACTTGGACTGGGAATGTATTTTGTGCGGCAAAGTCTGGAAGGACACCGCTGGAAATACGAGGTCAAAACAAAAGTGGGTGTCGGGACAGAATTTCTGATCTATATGCCCCTTTATTCAGAGCAACAAAACTGAAATCAATGGCAACGTTGAACAATACACTGGCCAATGGTGGCGTAATAACTACGGAAATAAAAAAAATACTGTTTGCCGAAGACAGCTATGACCTAGGAAACCTGACCAAACAATACCTGGAAATGAAAGGTTTTGTCATCGACTGGTATGTCGATTCAGAAGATGCGCTGGAGGCATTCAGGAGCAATCCCAAAATGTTTTCGCTTTGCCTGCTGGATGTCCAGATGCCCAACAAAAGCGGTTTTGAACTGGCGAAAGAAGTCAGCCGTATCGCTCCCTCCACGCCTTTTGTTTTCCTGACAGCAAGAACCGAAAAACAGGATCGCTTGCTGGGGCTGGATATTGGTGCTTCCGATTATATCACCAAACCGTTTGACATTGATGAACTGGTGCTGCGCATCCGCAACATCATCAAACGAAGCAACGGCTATTCACCCGAACCCCAGGTGCCTTCCGGCCAGGCCATTGGCGACATTGTTTATAACAAGGAACGCCTGACGCTGACCCTCCCTGATGGCAAAACAACAACGCTTACCCTACGGGAATCGGAACTGCTGGAGTTTTTTGCCAACAATAAAAACCGGCGCATTAAAAAAGAAGAGATCCTGGTAGCGCTGTGGGGCGAGAATGATTATTTCCTCGGCCGCAGCCTCGATGTGTTTATATCAAGATTGCGAAAGATTCTGGCGGCATCGTCGGTGGTAAGCATCAGCAATGTGTATGGTGCAGGGTATATTTTTAATGTGGCGGAAGGGTAAGAGAAGCAGTGAGCAGTGAGTTTTTGGGTACTAACTACTAGCTGTTGGCTATGCCTCGAAAAGCAATCTGTGACAAAAAAGGATTGCACTAACGTTTTTATGCAAACGAAAAAGGCCGGCAAGTACCGGCCTTTTTATGGAGGCAAATTTCAATTTGAAGTTATGGTATTTCACTCAAGAGGACATGCTAGGAGCATGTCCCTACAATCCCATCTGCTATCAACCATCAACTTATCAACCTATTCACCTATCAACCCAAGTACTCAATAACCCAATAACCAAATAACTCCTTAACCTTAATCTCAACCTAAACTTACTTCCCCCCTTCCTGCAAAAAGCCACGTTTTTTCATCAGGGCATGAATGGCAGCTTCTCTGCCCCTGAACTGCTTGTAGCCTTCTGCTGGATCGATGGTGTTGCCTACTGAGAAGATATTTTTGCGCAGGCGCTCAGCCACTGCTTTGCTGTACGGTCCACCGCCTTCGGTAAAGGCTCCATAGGCATCCGCTGTCAGCACATCCGACCAGAGGTAGCTGTAGTACCCGGCCGAATAACCATCACTGCCAAAGACGTGCAGGAACTGCGGCGTACGGTGACGCATCACAATCTCCTTTGGCATGCCCAGCGCCGTCAAGGTTTCGCGTTCAAATGCATCGGCGTCGATCTTTTGTGATCCGGCCAGGTGAAGCTTCATGTCCACCAAGGCACTGGCCAGGTATTCTACCGTAGCAAACCCCTGGTTAAACGTGCTGCCATTTTCAATGCGCTGTACCAATGCTTTTGGAATCGGTTCGCCGGTTTTGTAGTGCAGGGCAAAACGCTGCAGCACTTCGGGTGTGCTGAGCCAGTGCTCCAGCAGTTGCGAAGGAAATTCTACGTAGTCCCTTGCTACGGCCGTACCCGAAAGCGAAGGGTAGGTTACGTTGGAAGAAAGCCCGTGCAGGGCATGGCCAAATTCATGAAACAGCGTGGAGGCATCGTCCCAGGAAATCAGCACTGGTTCTCCCTCGGCTCCTTTCACAAAATTGGAATTGTTGGATACAATAGTGGTCACGTTGCCATCGGCTTTTTCCTGCCGGCGATAGGCATTCATCCAGGCGCCGGAGCGTTTGCCCGTACGGGCATAAGGATCGAAATACCAAAGGCCGATGTGTTTCCCGGATGTTTTGTCTTTCACCTCCCACACCTTTACATCGGGGTGATAAACCGGCACATTCGTCACTGGCGTAAAATTGAAATTGAACAGTTCTCCGGCCACCCAGAACATGCCTTCGCGAAGCTTGTCGAGTTGCAGGTATTGTTTGACTTCGGTTTCGTCCAGGTCATACTTTGCCTTACGCACTTTTTCAGAATAAAATTTATAATCCCAGGGTTCGATGGCCATGCCGGCGCCTTGCTTGTCCGCCAGGGCCTGCATATCGGCTACTTCTTCCTGCACTCTCGATACGGCCGGCTTCCAAACGGCTTCCATCAGTTCCATGGCCCGCTGCGGGGTTTTGGCCATAGCATTTTCCAGGCGCCAATGTGCATGGGTTTCATAGCCCAGCAACGTTGCCCGTTCGGCCCGTAATTGCAGGATATCGCTGATGATTTGATTGTTATCGGTAGCCCCGCCGCCATCGCCGCGGTTGACAAACATGCGCCAGGCCTTCTCCCGTAAATTTCGGTTATTGCTGTACGTCAGAAAGGGATCAACGGATGAACGGGTGTTCGTGATCACCCATCCCTCCACACCTTTTGCCTTTGCAGCTGCTGCTGCTGCATCGCGTTGGCTTTGGGGAAGGCCGGCCAGTTCGGCTTCGTTTTTCAGGTGCAGGAATTCAGTGGTTTCATCGGCCAACACGTTCTGGCTGAATCGTGTAAAGAGCCCTGCCAGGCTTTGGTTGATCTGCGACAGGCGAACCTTTTGCTGTTCATTGAGCCTTGCGCCAGCCCGTACGAAATTGGTGTAATAAAGCCAGGCAAGTCGTTGTTGCTCCGGGGTGAGCTTTCCTTTATCAGGAGAATTGTACACGGCTTCTATGCGTTTAAAAAGCGGTGCATTTTGAGTTATCCTGTCCTGGTGGGCGGCCAGCTTTGGCGCCATCTCTTTTTCCACAGCGTGAAAATCCTTGCTGTTCATTGTGGAGCTCCAGATCCCGTACACCGTTTGCACACGGTTGAAGGTTTTGCCTGCCTTTTCCAGGGCGACCAGCGTATTTTCAAACGTAGGAGCCTGTGGATTGCTGGCAATCTTTTCCACTTCTGCCAGTTGCGAAGCCATGGCGGCTTCCATCGCCGGTTTAAAATGCGCAATTTGTACGTTGTCAAAAGGCGGAACGCCGCCATAGGGCCCGTCCCATTTTTGCAGGAGCGGATTGTTTGTACCGGCTCCAGTTTGTGCCAATGTTGTCATCATAATGGATAAACTAAGAATTCCTGTGGTCAGGCGTTTCTTCATACAATAGTTTTTACAATTGAAAGATAAAACGGGATATCTTTTGGAAAGACGGGCAGAGGCCCGAAAAGGTGGCACGACAGCACAGGCATCTAGTCCCAACCAATAGCGAAAACTTACCAACTACCGGAAAGCTGTATTTTGCTGCGGGAACAAATCATCATTTTACAACGGTACCAGCTATGCTGTTCAAATCCTTCGTTTTTGTTTTGCTATGGCTGAGCACTGCACTGTCCACAGATGCGCAAGAAGCGGATCTGCGGTTAGTAAGCTATAATGTACGAAACGGCAAAGGCATGGACAACCGGACCGATTACGACCGCACCGCAGCTGTTATACAAAAAGCAGCGGCCCAGGTGGTGGCGCTGCAGGAGCTGGACAGCAGCACGGCCCGCAGCCAGGGTGTAGAGGTGCTTTCTGTGCTGGCGCAAAAAACGGGTATGCATGCGGTTTATGGTCCCGCTATTCCATACGGCGGTGGCAAGTATGGCGTGGGCATCCTGTCAAAGGAAAAACCGCTGCAACATTATACGGTTTCCCTTCCCGGACGGGAAGAACAACGGGTGCTGCTGGTAGCCGAGTTCAACGAATTCGTTGTTTTCAACACCCATCTTTCGCTGACCGAAGAAGACCGTATGACATCCATCGCCATCATCAATCGAGAAGCTGATCAATTTCAGAAACCGGTTTTTCTTTTGGGTGACCTGAATGCCGAACCCACTTCCTCTTTTTTAATCCAACTGAAAAAAGACTGGCAGTTGCTGAGTGGTGAAGCGCCTACCTTTCCGGCGCCGCTTCCGGATAAATGCATTGATTATATTCTGTCCCGTAACAGCAAAATGACCGTCAGCCATGCGGAAGTAATGGACGAACCGCAGGCTTCGGACCACAGGCCTGTGCTGGTAACGCTGAAAGCAAAACTGCCCTAAGTGCCAGCCTGCACCTATCCCTGATTTCAAAAACAACAGCCGTCTTCTTTCTTATTATCTTTCACTTGCATTTACCAACGTTATTGTAAACACATGAGACCACTCCTCCTCCTTTCAGCCTTGTGCATTTCATTTTTCAGTTCGGCACAGAACCTTCGCTCCGGCGGCGTGCTGAAACCCGAACAGGCAAACATGGACATCCGGCACTATACCATTGCCCTGAATGTGGATCCCGAGGCAAAGACCATCAACGGCTACACGGAGATCCGGCTGAACCTGCAACAACCCTCCAACCGCCTGCTGTTTGATCTGTGGCACCGCCTCACCATCACCCAGGTGTGGGTTAACGGCAAGGCACAATCGTTTTCTCACGGAGAGGATGATCTCATTCGAATCAACCTTCCTGCTGCGCTGCCGGCGAAAGGCCATGTGGTGAAGATTGCCTACGGCGGCACACCGGGCATTGCCCAACGTCCACCTTGGGTGGGCGGCTTTCAATGGGAAAAAGACGCTATGGGCAAACCATGGATTTCCGTTTCCTGCCAGATGGAAGGCGGTAAGGTTTATTTCCCTTGCAAGGACCATCCTTCCGACGAACCGGATGAAGGCGCCGATATGATCATTACCGTTCCGAAAGGCCTAGTAGCCACCGGGCCAGGGTTGCTGCAGAAAACAAGCACAAAAGGCAACAAATCCACTTATCACTGGAAAACGCAGTATCCAATTTCTAATTATTGTCTAGTGTTTAATGCGGCCGATTATGCCGTGGCCAAACGCACCTATACCACCGTTGATGGCAATAAAGTGCCGATGGATTATTATGTGTTGCAGGAAAACAAGGACAAGGCGGAAAGGCTGCTGGACCTCTATGAACAATCGGCCCGCATCCTGGAAAAATATTTTGGTGAGTTTCCCTGGGCAAAAGAGCGTATGGGAATGTCCGAAACACCGCACCTGGGCATGGAGCATCAAACCAATATTGCTTACGGTAACCAGTATCGTTATCAAAAGATCGGCGGCAAGGATTTCGACTGGCTGCTGCACCACGAATTTGGACACGAGTGGTGGGCCAACAAGGTTACGAACAAAGACTGGGCGCACATGTGGATACAGGAAGGTATCTGCACCTTTGGTGATGCGATGGCCACCCGGGAACTGGCCGGCGAGGAAGCCTACCTGCAACGCATGAAAATTACGGGCATGAATACCCAAAATAAATTTCCGGTGGTTCGGGGTGAAGAAGTGGATACGGACAGTACCTACCAGGGAGATATTTATGGGAAAGGCGCTTTTTTCATGCACACCCTGCGTTTTGTAATTGGCGATGACATCTTTTTTCCTACGCTGAAAAAGCTGGCTACCGATCCGCAATACACCTATCACAATATGGTTACCACAGCCGACGTGGAGAAATTGTTCAGCGCCGCCAGTGGAAAAGACTTAAAACCGCTGTTCCATTTTTATCTCTATACCACCCAAAAGTTGGAGATTGAAGTCAGGCAAACAGCGGAAAAAACCTACACAATCCGCCTGCTGAACTATGATGGAACTTTGCCGGTGGACGTTCACCTTTCTTCCGGCACACAGCGAATGGAACTGGGTAATACACCGGTAAAATTGACTTCGGATACAACCCCGGTTGTGGATGAACAATGGTTTTACCTGAAACGGGTAATCTATGAATAAAGCCCAAAGACTTTAGCCACCATCTGCCTTTTTACCTTTGCAGGAAAGCTGAGCGCCGATGGTGGCAGACAGGGAAAAAAAATCAAAAACGACGACAGTGGCCGGTAGGTATTGTTTGCAGTCGACACAAATTGTCATAATCCCATCCATTTTTTTATTCGTTCAGGATAGCCATAAAGAAATAGGACAGCTTGTATTCTTTTTACACAATACAAATCCACTTCAGCTACCTACAATTTCCAGCAGTATAAGTATTGATGTTGAAACGTTAATATCTGACAAACGCCTGTTCAAAAAGGGCAGATTTGACGGAATTTTGCCCTCTTTTTTAAAAACCAGCAATTTATTATATGGACAGGATCGTAGGGGCTGTGAACGAAGTGTTGTGGAGCAATGCCATGATTGCCCTTTGCCTGGGTGCCGGCATTTATTTTTCGATTGCTACGGGCTTTTTACAAATCCGCTATATCCGCGAAATGACTGTCCTTCTCTTTAAAGGAAAATCGTCCAGCAAGGGGGTGAGTTCTTTCCAGGCCTTTTCCATTGCAGTAGCCGGACGGGTAGGCACCGGTAATATTGCCGGCGTAGCCACGGCCATTGCGGTTGGTGGGCCCGGCTCAATTTTCTGGATGTGGGTAATGGCTTTACTGGGCAGTGCCTCGGCTTTTATCGAATCAGTATTGGCGCAGATCTACAAAGAAGTAAAAGACGGGCAATACCGCGGCGGACCAGCTTTTTACATTGAAAAAGGCCTGGGGCTAAAATGGTATGCGGCGGCTTTTGCACTGATCACGGTGATTGGGTCAACCGCTCTTTTTCCCGGCGTTCAAAGCAATACCATTGCCGCCAGCATGAGCCAGGCGTTTGCCATCCCGCCGGTTTATTCGGGCCTTGGCATTACCGTATTGGTAGGCCTGGTGATCTTCGGTGGGGTGCGCCGCATTGGAAGAACAGCCGAAGTGGTGGTGCCTTTTATGGCCCTCGCCTATATCCTCATGGCCCTGGTGATCATTGGCCTAAACATTGAAAAACTGCCCGGCGTTTTTGGGCTGATCTTTCGTTCCGCTTTTGGTCTTGAGCCCGCCTTTGGCGGCATCGTGGGTGCTGCCATTTCCTGGGGGGTAAAACGTGGCATTTATTCGAACGAAGCTGGTTTGGGATCGGCACCACATGCTGCGGCTGCGGCCGAAACTTCTCACCCGGTGAAACAGGGACTTGTGCAGGCTTTTTCGGTTTACCTTGATACCCTTTTTGTGTGTACGGCTACAGCCCTGATGATTCTGTTTACGGGGCAATACAATACCGAAAACGGGGCGGGTGGATTTATCGTGCAGAACCTGCCCGGCGTGGCAGCAGGATCGGAGTTTACACAGTATGCGGTAGATACGCAGTTCCCCACCCTTGGCGCCGGGTTTGTGGCCATCTCGCTCCTGTTTTTTGCCGGCACCACCATCATTGCCTATTACTACATTGCCGAAACCAACCTGAGTTACCTGCAAAAAAAGGGCGCCTCCGGCTGGGCACTCACCATCATGCGACTGGTTCTGCTGGTCTCCGTATTTTATGGTGCTGTAAAAACGGCCGCTTCGGCATGGGCACTGGGTGATATGGGTGTGGGGTTAATGGCCTGGCTCAACCTGGTAGCCATCATCCTGCTGCGCAAGCCGGCGCTAAGTGCTTTTAAAGATTACCAGCAACAGCGAAAACAAGGCATTGAACCTGTCTTCCATCCCGAAAAACTGGGCATTCGCAATGCAACGGTTTGGGAGGACTCTCTGGTTGAGAGTAAAGTTGAGGATTAGGAGAAGAACAAAAAAAGATGATCGAGGTTATAGAACCGTTTTGTTCATCACAATACCATCACCCGTAGGGGCACGCCATAGCGTGTCTTCAAAAAAGGACCTGTGAAGACACAGGTCCGGGAGGCTATTCGTTTGACTGTTTTTTACGGTTGGTTATTCGCTGCTGGCAGAAAGGCATCACAGCGTTGGAGCAGCATCCACAAAGCACATGGCATGCAAAGCGATTTTGAATGTCTTCAGTGCTTATGCATCCAGCAAAAACTGCCCCTTGCTGTATATCACTTTCTCCGATCCATCTTTTAGGGTAGCCGTTACCGTACGATCCGATGTGCTGATGATATCCGTATGCACTTTTGGACAACTGTTGTAACCCATCTCTACCCATTCCTCATCGGTCACTTTCGCCATGTCGCCCGTAAAAGTATCCTTATAGGCATTGCCCAGGGCAATATGCGTGTTGCCAAATTCGCCGCCCATGTTCTCATCAAAAAGCGTATTGGCCATAAACTTTGTGATCCGTGAATGCCGTCGGTCAGTCAATGAAAATTCACCCACTTTGTCGGCGTTTTCCTGGGCAATCATTTCTTTCAGTGCATCTTCGTTTTCAGTGGCCGATGCCTCTATTACAATGCCGTTCTCAAATTTCAGCGACACGCCAGTTATGCGCTTACCAGAATAATACAGCGGCTGGTTAAAATGAATAAATCCTTTGGTGCCCCGCCAGTCTGGAGAGGTAAAGATTTCGAAGGAAGGAATGTTTTTCCCGCCGCCACTCAGCCATTTCCGGTTCTCACCAATCTTTATCTGCAGGTCCACATCCTCTCCTTTGATATGCACGGTGTCGATGGCCAGTGCATCCAGTTTATCCTTGATGGTTTCAATCTCTTTTTGAACACTTTTCCACCGGGCCACCGGGTCTTCTTCCCGCAGGTAACAGGCTTCTATGATCTGCTCCCAATAGGCATCCAGTGAAAGCCCGGCTTCATCAGCCATTGATTGGGTTCCGTAAAGGCAAAGCGACCAGGAAAGTTTTCCTTCCTGCTCCTTTTTCTCCCGCATCTTCATATAGGGTGCCCGGGCACTGTTCATCCGGCTGATCTTTGCCGACGGAATGCCTTCGAGGTAGTGAATATCAGGCTCCGAAAGAATAAAACAAATATGATCGGTAGCCTCTACAATTCCCTTCCAGTAAGGACTTGCAAAAAAGCTTAGTTGTTCGTCGGTGCCGGTCTGCAGCAGCAGGCGGGCCAGGCTGGTGCCTTTTGTATTATCGGGCTGGTAGTTGGTGATGAGATTTCCGCCAGCGGCATATACTTCTTCGGCAATGGCCAGGAAAAGATCCCGGGTACACTCCTGTCCTACCAGGAAAACCGTATCACCAGCGTTGATGCCTTTGCCATCGTTGAGGGCATAGTGCACCATTACGTTTGCATATCGTTTTAAAAGCGTTTCATCCAGCTTCATGGTTGTTGCATTTACGCCGGCGAAGGTAGGCCGGGATCGGGAAGGGATACCCGTAAACAACCAGCTTTCTACCGGATCACAGCATTCAGTTTCTCCCAAAGTCCATTTTGAAAAACAGTAGGAACATAACTGCCATCGGTATTGTGCCCCATGCGAACGACGATCAAACCTTTTGAGGGAACAATGCTCAGCAACTGCCCGTTCTTGCCCATGGCCGAAACCATGTCGGCAGGGGCTGCAGGACAAAGCGATTGCGGAAAAACAATTTGTGATTGGGGCAGCATGGCCGAAGCTTTTCCATTGAGCCACCACAGGTAGCCATACGAAAGATTAAGATTTTGCGAGGTCGTGACGGCAGCGTTGAGATAAGCAGCGTCGCCCAGGATATCGCTGCCGTTCCACCAGCCTTTTGCCTGCACCAGGATACCGAAGCGGGCCATGCTCCGCGGCGTACTCCAGTAAACATTGTCGTTATCGTTCAGGATCCATTGGCCATCCAGCCCGATTTTGTTCTTTAGCCGGCTGTCGAAATAACTGGCAAAACTTTGGCCGGTGGCGGTGGCAACAACTTTTTGCAGAAGCGTATACGGCGCATTGTGATAGGCCCAGCGGGTGCCCGCATCGGCTTTGTAAAGGAGGGCGGCCGGTGCGGTGTTGCCGGCGTCACCGGTGCCATCATCCAGCCCGGTGGTCATGGTCAATTGGTGACGAACAGTAATAAGCGCTTCTTTCTCCGGTGCAAGAGAAGTCCAGCCATTGCCAAGGTATTGCGATGTTTTGTTGCCGATGTTAAGAAAACCTTCCTGCTGCGCTTTGCCTACTACAAAACCTGTAAGCGTTTTTCCGGCAGAAGCCCAGTACCAAAAACTGTTCTGCGTGAAAGGCCCGGTACCCTGGAGGTTCTGCCCAAAATATTTTTCCAGAACGATCTTGCCATCCTTTAGCACGAGAAAAGCTTTGGTTTGCTCAGCTTCCAGGTAAGTATACAAGGCAGGAATGTTGGCGGTATTCCAATCCAGGCTTTCAGGAGTTGTCGTGGCCCATTCAGTGGATCCGGTAGGTGGAAAATAGATCGAAGTATTGGCCTCTACAGGGTCCGCTTCTTTTTTACAGGAAATAAGAGCGAAGGTCGCGACGGTGAGTAACAGGAAGAATTTCATATTTGGATATTGACAGATACAAACAGCACAAGTTTAGTGCGCTTTCATCGTGATTCCAAACCGGGTAGCGGTGGCCGGTAGAATAAGAAGGTTTTTTATTTGTGAAGTATCGTCACATTACACCTTCACTGGAAAGAGGAGTTTGTAAGAAAAAACCTCCCGGCCGCAAGACTGATTCTTTTCACCGCGACCGGGAGGGAAAAAGATCAGGCCTTGTACTTGGGCATGTAATTATCCAGGTAACGCTTTACGGTGTTGTTCCACCCGTCCAGCACCTGCTGGCGTTCGCGGTTGATCTGGTTGTTGGTATTGTTGTATTTGTTTACAGCATTGTTGATGTTGTTCACGCCTTTGTTGAACTCGTCAATGTCTTTTTGCGTCCGTTGCGCAGCCGGTTTGCTTTCCATTGCTTTTTTTGATTTTTCAAACGTTTCGTTCAGGAGCAAAAAGTCCGAAGCAAAATCCATCTGTCCGGCTTCATCTTTATAAAACTGCATGGCCTGCCGGCAGGCCGCCATCAGGGTGCCGTCGTTGTTATACCCGGTCAATGCCTGCAGCTTTTGCAAACCTTCTTCTGCTACTGCTTTCAGGGCCGCTTTGTTTTGCTCAATGGCTGTCAGATTCTTTTTTTCGAGGGCATCCAGTAAGTAAGCTTCCTGCTTGTACGCTTTAAAGAAAATCAGGTATACATCACCGTAATGATCCATCAGGGCACTGGCAATCTTTGATTTTTCCTGTAGTTCTGATGTGCCTTCAATAATGTTGATGTTGTGCTTTGCCGCAAAGGCTTTTTGCATCCGGTCCTGGCGATCGGCTGCTGCGTTCAGCTTTTCATTGGCCTTTTCCTTGGCCAGCATGTAAGCCTCCATGGCGTCGTAGCTTTGCTCGGCAATTTCTTCCATGTTCACAATCTTGGCAAAGTCCTCGTTGAAAACGTTGTACATCAGCTTGAAGTAGGCCACGGTGGAATCTTTGTAACTGCGGTCGCCCTTCCAGGCCGGCATGCCCTGCGCTTCCAGGCGGGCATTCAAGATGGCATCGATCACTTCCAGGCGGCGCTTTTCCACCTTGCGGGCACTTTTGTTATGGCCCATGGCGCTGAGGTAACTCAGATACATGGCCGACACTTTTTCGGTATTCTTGCCAATGGCATCCAGGTATTGCCCGGCGTGTTCGTACTGCGCTTGCGCCGGCAGGGCTGCCAGCATGGCAACAAAAGCACCAAGGGTAAACGTCATTAATTTTCTCATATACAGTTATTTAGGTTTTGTGAGTTGAATAAGGTCCGCTACAATGCGGTAAGTTTCTTCAATGTAGATGTCTTTCTGCAGGTCGTCGCGTTGCACCTTGTTGATCTCACCTGCGTAGGTATTGGTTTGCAAACGCTGTTGTTCATACCCATGATTTAGTACGGCAAACCGGGTGCTGGCAGCACCGGCGGCGGATTCCTTTTGCAGCAGGGATTCATTTTGGATCCGCCATGCTTCGTAGGCCGTAGGCTGCAGCAGAATTTCACCTTTTTTTGTTTTAACTGCTGCCAGTTTTGCCAGGTTCTCCTGTACCCCGACAAAGCGTGAATCGGTACCGATGCGGGCTGCACTGGCAGCGGCCAGGTTACTCACCGGAAGCGGTGCCAAAGGTTTGTAATAGGCATTGCGACTGATGGCATCGGAGGGCAAAGCCGCCGGAAATTGCCGTTCGCCGCCATCAACAGCCGCAAAGGCATCGGGCAGCAACACATCGGGCTGAACACCTTTTAACTGGGCACTGTTGCCATCCAGGCGATACAGTTTTCCCACGGTCACTTTTACAAAGCCAAACGGGCTTTTCACCATCCGGTTGCCGGCGGTGGTATCCATTGGCAATACATGCTGCATGGTGGCTTTGCCAAAACTGGGGCTGCCGACAATTACAGCGCGGTTCAGGTCCTGCAGGCTTCCGGCCAGCGATTCGGAGGCGGAGGCGCTCTGCCCGTTGATCATCACCACCATCGGGCCATCCCAGATGGTACCCCGATTAGGATCTTTTAAAAAGCTGGCTTTGGTTTTATCCTTTACGGCAAACACGGGTCCGTCGTTTACAAAAATGCCGATCATCTCCACCGACTCCTGCATGGAGCCACCGCCGTTGTAGCGCACATCCAAGATCAGGCCTTCAATGCCTTCTTTTTTAAGGGCCACAATTTCTTTGGCCACGTCTTCGGCGCAACTGCTACCGGCGCCATCTTCCCAGGAGGTATAAAAATCCGGTAGGGAGATATAACCGATCTTCTTTTCGCCGTTCAGCACATAGCCCTTTACCCGGGCTTCCTCGGCTTCCAGTTTTTCCTTTTGGAGGATAATCGTTTTTTCGCTGCCATCACCTTTTTTCACCCGGATGGTGACTGTTCTCGCTTCGGTTTCTGCCAGCAGTTCTTCGGCTTCTTCTGCATCCAGAAGAGTAGCATCCACCACTTCGCCGCCATCAAAACGCAATTGCAGCAACTGGTCGTTCCGGTGAACCTCGCCGCTGCGCCAGGCAGGTCCGCCCGGCACCAGGTGTTGCACCACTGTTTTCCCATCCTTTTCGCCGAGTACAAAACCATAGGAAGCATCTTCTTTGCTCAGGGCCGTTTTGAAACGGTCGTTCTGCACCGGCGATAAATAAACGGTGTGCGGATCGAAGGCTTGCGAAACCGTTACCAGGTAGGTTTCCTGCACCATTTCCTGCAGGGCCGCCGGGTCTTTGTACCGCTCCAAGGTTTGCAGCATTGTTTTCCGGATCTTCTGGCGCAAGGCCGGCTCCTGTTTTGCCAACACATCTTTCAGCAGGAGCTTTGGCGATTGTGCCTGCGAAAGCTCGTAAGCGGCTTGAAGTAATTTGAGTTTGGCATATTTAGTCCAGGCCCCTTTTAGTTCCGCAATATTAGCCGCATATTTTTGGGGCGATCCGGTACCGATCAGCAATTTATCAGGAGAAGCCAGGTCGAGTGGTTTTTGCAGGAGGAGGTTTACCAGCGAATCGGCACGGCGAACGGCCTGCCCGTAAATTGGGGTCAGCCGGTCCAGGAAAGCCCATCCCCCTCCCTGCAGTTCGTCGTCCAGTTGCAGGCGAAACGAGGAGAGCTGCGACACTTCTTCCCCAGTCAGCAGCAGGTGCGCCGGATCCAGGTGTGCCAGCAAGCGGTTGAAAACTTCCAAAGAAAAGCTGTCATTCACAGCCCGCGGACTGTAGTGTGTCCGCTCGATAGTACGTTTGAGTACAATGGCCTGTTGTTGTGCCGCCGGGGTTTGCGCCGTTGCAGTGGTGCCTAGCGAAAGGGTCATCCATCCCAGGAAAGCGTTTTTCCAATTCATAAACAGTTAGCTGGTGGGGCACAAAATAGCAAAATCTGTCAGAAAAATAAGCCTCCGGAATCAGCTTTCGTTTTTTGACCTTTTGGCCCTCTTTTTCTTACCAAAACATACCTTCGAATACTCGACAAAACGGGCCCTGAAACCCTAAGTATTTAGCGTATTTGCAAGAAGGCTATGATGCCGCAACCTGTTTACGAAAGCCCCAAAATCTTTCCTTCGGCTGTAATATCCAAGTGTTCCGCGGCCGGAACAGCCGGCAGTCCGGGCATGCGCATAATATCGCCCAAAATAGGAATCACAAAACCGGCACCGGAGGCAAATTCAAACTCCCGTACGGTAACGGTAAATCCTTTCGGACGGCCCAGTTTTTTTTCATCATCACTCAGGCTCTTGGGGGTTTTGGCCATGCAAACCGGCATGTGGGCAAATCCCAGGTCGCGGATCTGCTTCAACTGTGTTTTTGCTTTGACAGAATAGTCCACCGCGGCAGCGCCATACATTTCGGTGGCAATGCAATGGATCTTTTCTTCTACCGAAAGGTTCCAGTTGTAAAGCGGCTGAAAATTGCTTTGTCCTTTTTCAATGATGGCAGCTACTTCAGCGGCCAGGTCGGCAGCGCCGCTTCCGCCGTCAGCAAATGAGGAGGAAACGATCGCTTTGACGCCATAGAAAGCACAGGCTTCTTTTACGGCTCTAATTTCCTCTTCCGCATCACCAGGAAAGGCATTGATGGCTACGACCGGGTGAAGGTTGAATTTGAGGAGGTTTTCGATATGCGCCTCCAGGTTGGGCATGCCGGCTTTTACAGCTTCCGCATCCGGGAAGGAAAGGGCGGCTTTTTTTACGCCACCGTGGTGGCGCAGGGCACGAATGGTGGCTACCAGCACCACAGCCTCCGGTTTCAATCCTGCCGATACGCATTTAATGTTGAGGAATTTTTCCGCTCCCAAGTCGGCAGCAAAGCCGGCCTCTGTCACCACGTAATCGGCCAGCGAAAGTCCCATTTTGGTAGCGATCAGCGTGTTGGTGCCTTGCGCAATGGACGCAAACGGCCCGCCATGAAGGATCACCGGAGTGCCTTCAAGGGTTTGTACCAGGTTGGGTTTGATGGCATCTTTCAACAGCACCGCCATGGCGCCAACGGCCTTGATGTCGCGGGCAAAAACCGGTTCTCCATCGTAAGTAGTTCCGATATATATGTTACCCAGTTTGGCCTTCAGGTCTTCAAAATCTTTGGACAGGCAAAGAATGGCCATAATTTCCGAGGCCGGCGTGATGTTAAAGCCGTCTTCCCGCGGAATACCGTTTTGTTTGCCGCCAATGCCCACAATGATCTGGCGGAGGGCCCGGTCGTTCATGTCCATCACCCGTTTCCACACAACGGTGCGGGGATCAAGGCGCTGCGTGGAAGCTTTATTCTGGAGTTGGTTGTCGATCATAGCGGCCAGCAGGTTGTTGGCTTTTTCAATGGCCGAAAAGTCGCCGGTAAAATGCAGGTTGATATCTTCCATCGGGATTACCTGCGAGTACCCGCCACCGGCCGCCCCGCCCTTCATGCCAAACACAGGTCCCAGGGAAGGCTCCCGCAAAACGGCTACCGCTTTTTTCCCAATGCAGTTCAGGCCATCGGCCAGCCCAATGCTCATGGTGGTTTTTCCCTCTCCGGCCGGCGTCGGTGTAATGGCTGTTACCAGCACCAGATGACCCTGCGGATTTTCATCGATCAGGGAAAGGGGCAGTTTTGCCTTGTACTTGCCATAATATTCGAGGTCATCTTCGGCGATGCCCAGTTTATCAGCAATGGTTTTGATGTGACGGATTTTTGCCGCCTGGGCAATTTGGATGTCGGAGGGGAAGAGGACCATATAACAAGTTTTTTGAAACTGCAAACTAGCGGCTCCTCCTCTGCTGCGCACTGATGCGCCTCAGGCGGCGGGGTGATATTGGTTGGAAAGGCAACAGAATCTTATCTATCAATCTCGATTCACCTGCTGGTAAAGTTGGTAGGCGCCGTATAAAACAAAAACAGCAATAAGGACAACAAAGAGCAAAAACCAATTGCTGTTCCAGTCTCCTTTGATGGTATGCTGGCGGGGGTCTTCGGGTAGGTAATACACTTCTATCGAATCGGTGCGCCGGTACTTTCCCGGGCTTGTCGTAAGCCGGCCTTTTTGCTGGCTTCCGTCCAGAGCGATAAAGGAATAATACACGATCTCATAGTTCCGCTTTACACTGCGCTGCTTATCGTAAATCAATCCTTGCGTGGTTCGGCCGTTGGCCAGGATCCGGTCGGTTCGCCGCTTGTTGTACAGAAAAACAACCAGGGGCAAAAAGCCCGTCAGGGCCATTAAGAAGATGAGAATATTGGTTCCGTTCATGGCGGTGGTTTTTGTTACGGGCAGGAATATTACTGGCTTTTACAGAGAAAGGATGGCTCCCATATCAGGAATTTTCTGCCTTCACTACCGGCAGAAAAACTGTTCCTTACAATACTAATTGCCAGTTATAGAAAGATAGAGTGAAAAAGGATGGAGTGCAAGCCCAGACTATGGAACCGATAGTGTGACAGCCCACTTACAAAATACCATTAAATGCTACCGCCTACGTAGCGTTCCAGGCTAATGCCTTTTTCCGCCGCAATTTCACGGATCAGGACCTGACGGTACGTGGGTTTCAGGTCCTGCAGGGTGATTGAGCGGTTCAGCAGGCTGTTAATCACTTTATTGCTTAGCAGGAAGGTGGTTGTATAGCTGCCAAACCGCTGCTCCAGGGCCTGTTTGATAGGTGCAAACACGGTTTCCTTGTCATTGGCTGTTTGCCGCATCCAGGCCTGTTGGGCGGCTGTCATTCTTGGCCGGCCTTCTTTCTCCTGCGAAAGATTTTGGGTCGCCGCCTCTTTCCGGGCCACCTCCAACTGCTTTCGGAGTTGGGCGGCAAAACTGCTGTTTTTATACCGCGGGTGTACACCAGGTCCCTCGGTTATACTTTCCGGCAGACGGGCACCGACAGCCAGTTCCCGCACCATGTCTTCACTCATAACCTGATACGCCGGCTTGTTCATTTTGCGGGCCAGGCCATCGCGAAAGCGAAGCAATTCGTTGGTTATGTATTGTTCCTGCGGACTCAGGTGGTGTCGGTCCGAAGGTTTCAAAAAACTGGATTTATCGGTTGCTGAATAAATGGTGGTACTGAGCAGTTCCTGTTCTTCCTGCACAAAGGCGAGCAGTCCCCGTTCGGCTGCTTCCCTTTCCAGCACTGCTTTCAGCGGGTGCAGCCAGATCACATCATCTGCCGCATACTGTACCTGCGCTTCCGTTAGCGGCCGCCGCAGCCAGTTGCTCCGTTGCTGCTTTTTATCCATCGTGAAGCCCAGTTTTTCCCACAGCAAAACGGTGAGCGAAGGTTGCTCATAATTCAACAGGCGAGCTACCACCTCGGTATCAAAAAGGTTTTTGGGATAACAGCCAAGGCTGTGCAGGAGGCGAAGATCCTCACCGGGGGCATGCACGAGTTTCTGTATCGCTGTAGCGGCAAAAAGGTCGTACAACCCGCTAAGGTCAAGACCGGCCAGGGGATCAATGAAATAACAGGCACCGGGTATGGCTACCTGCACAAGGCAAAGGGTGACCCCATAGCCATAGCTGTTGTTGTCAAACTCAAGGTCAAAGCTCAGACTCTCACAGCGGCCCAGGTCCTGCAGGCTTTGCTGGAGTTGGTCCGGCTGATCAATCAGGTATACAGGGATATTTCCGGTAGAAGGTATAGGCAACAGGGAAAAGTATTAGCCAGCAAAAATAAGGGGCGGCAGGCCCTTATTTTTGCAGTTGGCCGTCAGGAACTTTGATTGAAATGATTGACGGATGGACGATGCGGTTTTTTCAGTCTACTCATTTCATAAAAAAATCACAGTCCGAACAACACTGCATCCTTTAACTCTTAATCATCGTCAGCAGCATCTTGAACCGCTCCACGGCTTTCAGTGCATGCGGCACATTGGCCGGCAGAATAAGGCATTCTCCTTCGCCCACTACAGAAGGTTCTCCACCAATTGTGATCTCCACGCTACCTTCCAGCACCTGCACGAGGGCCTCATGCGGAGAGCTGTGTTCGGAAAGGCCTTCACCGGCATCAAACGAAAACAGGGTAACGGTTCCCGTAGGTTTTTTGATGATGGTTTTGCTCACCACCGAGCCTTCAGCATAAGGTGTACTTTCTTTCGCATTGAATTTTCTTCCGGGAGTGATGGGTTCACGCATGATTCAATTTTTAAGGGGTAAAAGGGCAAAGCTACGGAGGGCGGATGAATACAATCATCCTGGACTAATTTATCCTGCTGAAAGCCCAATTCCCTTGACATTTGTCAAGCTCTTTTCTTATCCTTTCTCAACAGGCTAAAGCACTCTTTGGCAGTAGCTTTGTGCCGCAAAACAGCACCTCAAATAAGGTAGCCCGAATGCTGCTTTGCAGCCAGTCGGCTTTACTTGGTGTTGGTATTATGATAACAGTCAAACAGAAAATATGAAAGTAGAAATATGGTCCGATGTGGTTTGTCCGTTTTGTTATATCGGCAAACGAAGATTTGAAAAGGCGCTCGAGGGCTTTGCCGGCCGGGAGCAGGTGGAGATTGCATGGAAAAGTTTCCAGCTCGACCCGGAGCTGAACAACCAGGAAGGTCTGAGTGTGCATGCTTACCTCGGAAAACGTAAAGGCGGCACCGAAGCCGATGGCAAACGCATGAACGACCAGATGACGGCCATGGCCCAAACCGTAGGGCTGCAGTACGATTTTGATAAAGCTATTCTCAACAATACCCAAAAGGCGCACCAGCTCCTGCATTTTGCAAAAAAAGCGGGACTACAAAACGAGATGAAAGAACGCCTGTTCAAAGCCTATTACACCGAGGGTAAAGACGTGGCCGATATTGATACCCTGGCAGCTCTGGCAGCCGAGGTGGGATTGCCTGCCGATGAAGCCCAGACCGCCCTTGCCGAAGAGCAGTATGCCGCCGAGGTGAAGCACGACCAGGAAGAGGCTTATCATATCGGTGTTCAGGGAGTGCCGTTTTTTGTTTTCAACCGCAAGTATGCCGTTAGCGGCGCCCAGAGTCCCGAAACCTTTGCCCAGGTGTTGCAGCAGGTTTGGGAAGAAGAAAAAGCGGCAGTAGTTGCCACCGGCGGCGAAGGCTTCTGCGATATCAACGGGAATTGCTAAAAGGATTCTCACTTTGCGGTATACGCCGTAATCAAACCTACAAATCATTTCATCCCCGGAATAGGAAACCAAATCCTTTTCTTTTAACCAACACGTATGCAATCATTACAAAACAAAGTGGCACTGGTAACCGGTGCCGGTAAAGGAATCGGCAAGGCCATAGCCCTTGCCCTGGCTGCTGAAGGCGTTCACCTGGCCCTGATGGCCCGCACAGAAAAAGACCTGCAGGCTGCGGCCGAAGATGCCAGAAAACATGGCGTAAAGGTGGCCTATGCCACTGCCGATATCAGCAACCGCAGCGAAGTGGAAACTGCCGTTGCCAGGCTGCAGGCCGACTTGGGTCCTGTGGACATCCTGATTAACAATGCGGGCACCGCCACCTTTGGCAATTTCCTGCAACTGGAACCCGAAGTTTGGGAAGCCCAGGTTAAAGTGAATCTTTTTGGTGTGTATTATACAACCCGTGCCGTGCTGCCGCAGATGATCGAACGGCAGACCGGTGATATCATCAATATTTCTTCTACGGCCGGTAAGACCGGCAGTGCCGTTACCAGTGCGTATGCGGCCTCCAAGTTTGCAGTGTTTGGCCTCAGCGAAAGCCTGATGCAGGAAGTGCGCAAGCACAATATCCGCGTGACAGCTCTGGCCCCCAGCACGGTGGTAACCGACATGGCACACAGCGCCAACCTGATCAAAGGTGATCCCGAGCGGGTGATGCATCCCGAAGACTTTGCAGAGTTGATCATTGCCCAGTTAAAGCTGAACCGAAGGATTTTTGTGAAAGAGGCCAGCATTTTCTCTACGAATCCTTGATGATCCGGATCAGTCGATAATAAGGCTGCTGTTGCGTCAACTTATACAAATTCAAAAAAGCCTATTTCAGGCTTTTTTTGTGCGCTTTCATCAGCTATCGTTTACAGCAGATTTCATGCAGAACGGGAATGAAAGAAATTCAGCAGGGAAGAAAACAGGTTATCCCTTTCCGTTTGGTGCCAAGCCATAAAGGAGCAATCAAAAATCACTACAGTTTATCCGGAATAACCGGGACAACTGAAGGCACCAATTCCAATTCGCATCCTTTCACCCATTGCAGGTCCTCGCCTTCTTGTTGCCGAAAGAGCAGCACACCGGCCCTATACTTTTCCAGGATGCAGGCCATGGCAGTTGCTTCCACCATCATCTTCCCGTACAGCAGCTCCCTGAATTCATCTAAAAGAGCTGTTGGAAAAAGCGGAGAATAGCCAGCCTTCCGCTGCGGTGGATAGACTTGCAGGAAAGCTGCTGCAGCCGCCGTATCCATCACAAAAAGTGCATAGAGGGTACCCGAGGCCGTTAGTACAAAGCGCCGGGTATAACCGGGAGACCTGGCACCCCTTTCTAGCAGGCCGTACACGTCGCCGGAAGAAGGCGGTGTGTTCCTGAGATGGGTATGCATATCCGCAAAAGCGCTTTGCACCGCTGGAATGGGTGCACTGGACCGCCCGCCGGAAAGGATGTCCGAGAGGATGGTATCTTCCCTGTTGTTGCGGCCAAAGGAAACAGAAAACTCCTTTGCCTGCCCGGTATGCAAACTGTCTTGCAGTGCTCTGAATGCCTGTTGAAAAACAGGAGTGGTCATAAATCCACTTATTTCCGCAGCTATCTTTTTCGCCTTTTCAGTAGTGGTGGAAAGGCGTTGTTGATGCATTCGGATGGTGTCTGGTGGATTACCAATGGCAATATAATCTGTGCCGGGCTCCTGTCCGGCCACCGGAAAGGAAAACAGAATCGTGAGCAAGGGAAGGAAAAGGCGCAGCAACATAACCTGGTTGGAAATTACCATTTTTCAGGACACCGGCGATGCCCCTTCCCTCCTATGCCACGGCTACCGTTGGCGCTTTTCTTTTCAGCACCAGGGCGGCAATCAGCGAGACCAAAATGCCAACCGGCAGGATCTCCGCATAGGTAAAAAGAACAAAGCCCAGCGGGGTGGCATAAAACGCCTTTGCGTTGTTGACCTCATCGATCTTTGCCTGCAGGGCCTCCCCCGATAAAGAGGCTTTTGCCTCCTCTATCGCCACTGCGCTGTATTTATCCATAAAATCGGGTAGGAAATTGTGGTACACCAGGGCCCAGGTGGCCACATACAGGGTGGAGGCAATCAGGGCAACCAGCAGGCCGATCCCCAAGGCTTTTCCAAAACTGATCATGCCTCCGTTCTCTTTGTCGCGGTAGGATTTAATCGCAACAAAAATAAAGGTAAACGCGATGAGCATGCCCAGGTAGCCAATAACCATCGACGACACCCCGGTATGCACGGCTTCACCCCTGGACGTGATCAACATCGTGGTGGCCATAAAAAGTGAGACCACCACACCGGCGATGGTTCCATAGATCAAAACAGTACGTTTCATTTTACAACTATTTAAGCCTCAAAAATGGGTAACCGGCCGGAAGGACCGTTCACTCAATGGTATGATTTCGGCCCCTAGCGGGCAAATTCACCCGAACGGGTGAAGGTTAAGGGATGATCCGGAGGCGCCTTGCTTTTTCCACCGCCTGGGTTCTGCGCTGCACCTCCAGTTTTTCAAACAGGCGGGAGGTATGGGTTTTTATCGTATTCAGGGAAACAAAAAGCCCGTTGGCAATTTCCTGGTTGGTGGCCCCGGCTGCCATCTTTTGCAATACTTCCAGTTCCCGGGGACTGATGCCCAGCCGGCTGATGGCGCCGGCATCCGGCAAAAAGGTTTCAGGAGCCTGCTGGTACACGATCACTTCCTTTTCCACCACCACCCGTTCTTTCACAATTTCCGTTTTGGGCCGGGTAAGTTTTTTGGCCAGCCAAATGCCCAAAAGGGTGAAGACCACCGCAATGCCGGTAATGTAGATTTCCGTCGCATGATCCATCACCAGCAGCTTTACCTGCATCCATTGCAACAGCAGGAAAATAGCGGCCATGGCTATTGCATAAAGGACGATGTGTTTTACGGTGGCCATTTTAAACGATGATCAAATATAGCCGGCAATCTGCAGCCGGCGAAGTGTCTAGGAAAGTAGTTTTTTCTGCGACTTTCTTTTTTCAAAAAGAGGTCAGCTTCAAATTGAAAGGCCGGTGCACCGGGTGGCGTGAGTGGTGAGTAGGGTTACCAAACTTTTCAGGAATGATTCTTTTTCACACATCATGGCAATAAACGTATCCGAATAGCCCCGCGTGAAAACCTGTGGAGAGAAAACAGAAGAAAGGTCCTGACCCTGAAGGGGTCAATCCGCTTCCGCAACGTCAAAACCGGAAAAGAGCCCTGAATACATAAAAAGATTTGTCAACACTCGCCTGTAACGAATCAGTCTTTTGCCGATAACCTAAGACATGATCTGTTCGTAAGAAAAGTAATTGCCATCAACTTTCAGTATTCCGGCATCAGCTTAAAATCAACCCCGGTCCACCAGGTAATTCAGCTCCGTTACCCCACAGGCAAACGGCGTTGTGTTCACTAATTTCAGGCTTGTTTTGTTTTCGGCGCCGGTGAACAGCGGAATGCCCTGCCCGAGAATGGTTGGGTTCACGAACAACCAGTAGCCGTCGATCAGGTCCTGTTGCATCAGGGAATGCGTAGCGGTCGGGCTGCCAAAAAGAAGGATCTCAATACCCGCCTTTTGTTTGATCTCCTGGAGTTCTTCTGAAAGGTTGTCGCGTAGGATGGTTGTGTTGGCCAAGCCATCTTTTTTCAGGGTTTTTGACAGAACAACTTTGTTCGCTTTTCGATACCACGCTGCATGTTCAATGTCGTGCCGGGTGGCGGATGGTTTGTCGGCTGCCGTAGGCCAGTACGCCTCCATCATCTGAAATGTCTTCCGTCCGTATAGTGCGGTGCTGGTTTCTTTTATCCGTTTCTCCACATGCCGAAAGATTTCATCATTCACCTTAATCCAATCCATTTCTCCATTTGGCCCTGCTACAAAACCATCAAGCGATATGTGCATAAATGAAATAATCCTGCTCATGTTTTCCTTCTTAAATTATGGGTTCAAAGTTGCTTGTTTGTATTGTTGCTTGAAAGTGCCCCTGCGACAATTTACAAGGGCGTTTGCGGCAAAAACCACTGGAGACTGCAGTATGCTGTTACAATCTTTATCAACCGAAAACCTCTCAGGCTTGACCAAACCGCTGCTTTGCCTTATCCACCGCCCTTACCAAAACCGATCCTCATTGTTGAACATTCGTCCGGCGTCTGGCTGCTATTGCCTATTATTTCCCGAGTTCTTCTGCCAGTCCAATGAGTAGCCCCTCTACCCCACGAATGTAGCAGAGCCGATACGCATTTTCGTACTGAACCACTTCGCCCACCAGTTGCGCACCATGTTTGCTGAGCCGGGAAACCATCTCGTCAATGTCTTCCACGGTGAACATCACACGAAGATAACCCAGTGCATTCACGGGGGCTGTGCGATGGTCTGCAATGACGGGAGGCGTGAGAAAGCGGGAAAGCTCCAGCCGGCTGTGACCATCCGGGGTAATCATCATGGCAATTTCGACCTGCTGATTACGCAGCCCGGTAACACGTCCGGCCCATTCGCCTTCAATGGTAGCCCGCCCTTCCAGCTTCAGTCCAAGTTCCGTGAAAAAGGCGATGGCATTGTCGAGGGATTCCACTACGATACCGACATTGTCCATTCGGCGTAATCTGTTTTCTGCCATAAATTTTTATCCTTTTAAAAACAGGCACATACACTGAAGCTTTACCTGGCTGCGCTCAACCTATTCTATCCTAACGGTTGCACACCGTGTAAAATTTTAGGGAGCAGCCATCCTTGTAATCTTTAAGGCCTGTTTTATTGTTCCCTGAAGATAATCCCCAGCCCATTCACGGGCAACCTGAATTTTACAGATACATCTCTCTAAAAACGAAATTTCAATTCATCCCCAAAATCGGCCATTCATAAAAGGATAAAAACAACCGGTACATGATGGGAAAAGCCGTTTTTGGTTTTCTTTATTTTCGCTGCACACCCCCGACTAACGGCAACCAGTAAACTAAACCTTACTCTTCGGAACCATGACTTCCTTCACCAGGCATTTTCTGACACCCCTCTTCGTTATTCTGTTTGCCCTGACTGCCTGCCAGAAAGAAAAGGACAATCCTATACCCAACCCTGATCCCAAAAACGATCTACCCCGTCATCTCCTGAAATCCATAGCCTGGGACAATGGCATGCAATCGCTCATGCATTACAACCCGGACAGCACCGTATCGCACATCACATTTGCCCTAGGAAGTGCCGCCGGGCAAATTATTTATACCTGGAACGAAGGACGGTTGGTGGAAGTTTATGATGACCGGTCGCTCTATACAAACCAATATGTTTATGATGACAAAGGCCGCCTTACGGCCATCCGCAATACAAGCCGGCAGGGTCAGTTCAACGTTTCGTATACCCTGGAATATGCCTATGATGCAAACAACCGTCTGCAGGCACTGCGGTATTACCGGCTGAACCAAGCCGGCAAGCAACTCCAGGAAACCACCACTTACCACTATAACGCAGCGGGTTCTCTTGTAAAGATGGAAACCGTATCGGGAACCAGCATCATTATCCGCCAGATAGATGCCTGGTCGGACCGCGTTCAATTTGATTACGCACATTTTATCAGTGCCTCGATCAGCGAACACTACAGCTTGTATAATTAACCGCTTCTCAGCCAGCTTGACCGGTTACCGGCAAAAGTTACCAAGCTGATAAAAACCGGAACGGACACGGAGCAGGTAAAACAGGTAACGGAAACGGTTTATGCCATCAGCAACCACCGGATCAATAAAACAGTCACCACCCTGACTTATCCGAATCATCCCCATCTCAATCAAACACAAGAGGCCGTTTATACCTATTACTGATAGACCATCAGTGCTGGGATCATTTGCTGAAAACAAACAGACTCATTTGACTGTATAGAGATTTCACAGTGTTAGCTTTAAAAACTTTTCTTTCCTAAAAACAAAAAAGCAGGTACTCTTTTCAAAATACCTGCTTTTGTTCAACATTACAATATTTCCTGTCCGGAGAACGCTGCTTAACGCGTTACAGAATCAGCCTTGTTTTCCAGGGAATCAATGCTGTCAAGCGCTGCCTTTTTATTTTCTGTTGTGGAATCGATAATATCCTTGCGCTGCTCTGCAGAAGAGTCAATTACATCCTTTCTGGCATTGGCGATGGAATCCAACGAATCCTTAGCACGGGCTTCTGCGTCAGCAGCATTGTCGCAAGCGATCATACCAGCCGCTACAACAAAAACGAATAATGCTTTTTTCATGATTTCTTGTTTATATGTTTAAGTACTGTTATTAATACTTCGACCGCAAAAAAGTAACCCTCCTCCTATCTTTTTTTTTGGTGTTGCGACGTAGGTTTTCACAAAACAGGCTCTGCCATTCTTTTACCGGCCAGTACTCCCTAGTCAACATAGGGTTGAAAATCAGAAGATATCACTTTCTGATACACCAGTTCAATCTGACTTTTCAAAATCCTGTCTTCTGAAAGTTCCGGAAGGTTGTTGATGGTGAAATATTCAACATCCAGCACATCAAACCCTTTTGCAAGCTCCCAAGAAGCCGGCTCGCAATAAAAGACCATTTTATAGACATAAAAAGGTTGGGGCGGATGGGCATGCAACCGTTTGTCGAAAACGGCCATTAGCGCTTTGACCCGAACGTCGAGTCCTGTTTCTTCCTTACACTCTTTGACAACCGTCTCCTTTGGGCTGTAGCCGACATCGGCCCACCCCCCCGGCAACGACCATTTGCCGTCAATGCTTTCCTGAACGAGCAGGATTTTTCTTTCCGGTGAAAGCACGAAACCTCTGATATCAACCTTTGCAGTCGGGTAATCGGTAACAGGGGGGAAAATGGCTTTCACCGTTTTCATGTCATGCCCACTGACACCACTCATGAGTCGGTAACTCATGTCCTTCAGGGCCGTATACCGTTCTTTGTCGTACTCGTTTTTGCAATAAAGCAAGCCTACATCAGCAATCGCCTTTAGTCTTTTTATTTCTTCAAGCAGCTCACTATTTTTCATTCCTTAAACGTGTTTGTTAAATACTGGTGTTTCGCTGCAGTATCAGCATTGCTCACAGCCAGGTACATACGCTAAAATACATTGCTTTTCACCCGCAAATTTATTTTCCACGGGCCTCTATTCAAGAAACTAAAAACTTGTCTTTTGGGCTGGACTTTCTCTCCGGCATCGGCATATCATGTTTGTCGTATTTGCCTGCAGTTGTACCCCGATAGAAGGCGATTTATCCTGACAGGATTATACGTTTGAAGTTCTATGGTGCGACATCGCACAACATAGCCGCAACAACCCAACAGCTCAAAACAGTTCACCACATCAAGGTTTGTCCCGCCCGATAAACCGGTGCTTTCCTGTTAAAAAGCCAATGGCCTTTTGTACATTTTTTGTGATGCTCTCCTCAGTTTTTAACAGGGAAATGTAGCGGATAATTTCTTTTTGCCTGGAAGGGGCAAGGCAGTTAAATACATTCCTGGCGTCCCTGTTTTCCTCCAATGCCTGCAGCAGTCTGGGATGCGGTTTTAGTGTTCGGTCTTTGGTATCAAGATCAATTTCCACCGCAATGACCTCACCAATGCGCTTCGGCGAAGCCGGAAGCATTGTGGTGTTGATGTAAAGCCTCCAGTCGCCTTTGTACTTTACCAGGGTTTGGGTGTATGCCTTGCCGTTTACGGTACCAGAAACAGGGATGCACCCCTTGTCCTTTCCCGCCTTGCGAAATATTTCTTCAAGTATAGATGCAGGCACAAAAACAAATGGGTTGATGCCTATAATTTCTAACCTGGCTTTAAATGTTTGCATTTCTGTAGATCATTGAATTGCGGACAGGGTTTATCAGCGTAGTGAGGCCTTGCTTTCCAGTATGCTCCTCTGCTAACCCCGTGTTTCACTTGGTGTTTGTGCAGCAATTGCACCCATCGTTAAAAATAGGAAAAGCCTGCTGATACAAATAACCTGCAGTACGTTTTGTCGTTGCATCTGTCTCATACCACTCCTAGAGAAGAAACTACGCACCCCCCTAGAAGAAAAAATTCTTTCGTTGCCTGATGCACTCCTGACATACTGTTGTCATAACCCCATTTTAGTTTTGGGTCTACTTCCGTTGAAAATAGTCGGAGGAATATTCTTGCAGGTGCAACCGGATGGATAGGAACAACAATTTACAGGAAAATGAATACCGAATGGCATAGGGTAAAAATCGATAGTACCAAACTTGGACAGGCACGATGCGGCTCTAACAACTAGAACCTTTTACAGCAATACAGCCTGAGAGCATATCAAATACTGCTTAACAGGACTGTAAAAGAAATTGATAAAACAAAACAATAAATATACGATGCGCACATTGTCTCTTTTTATTGCCATCAGCCTGGATGGCTATATCGCAAAACCGAATGATGATCTCAGCTTCCTGAAAACCGTAGAAAAAGAAGGCGAGGATTATGGCTATGCAGCCTTCACGTCAACGATCGACACCATTATCCTTGGCCGTAAAACCTACGATTGGGTGATGCGGGAGATCGGCCCCTCGCATTACGATAACGGGGAAAGGGCCGTGTATGTGATTACCCGGACGCAGCGGCCCTCCGTAGGCAAAACGCGGTTTTACACCGGTGATCTTGCCCAACTGGTGCAACAACTCAAAAGCAGCGAAGGAAAAAACATCTACTGCGATGGCGGAGCGGAGGTCATTAATGAACTCCTGAAAAATGATCTTGTTGACGAAATGATCATTTCCGTTATTCCTGTGCTGGTGGGGGCCGGCACCCGGCTCTTTAAAGATGGCCGTCCCGAACAGGTGCTGGAACTCCTGGGCACAAAAACGTTTGACACCGGGCTTACGCAGTTGCATTACCGGCGAAAGAAGTAGGGCAGCAAAGTGCTTGTAAGAAGAGTGGCATGTACCTGCCAAATTGCATGCTTTTGTTGTAGTTGCAAGTTCCCACTATTTACAGGTCCACCTTCCTGTGGTGTTCCGGTTGTCGAACAGGGCTGCCGGGACACCATTAGCAGCGAAACAGGCTATTCAGCAGGAAATCGAATTTACAAGGTGTAGTAAAAGTGAATCACCTCTTCTTCGTTGGTGGGTCTTGTGGACCGGTAGAAGTCGAGCGCATACTGGTCGGGTACATCTGCTTGCACAAACAGTTCTTCAAATCCTTTCAGCCTGCAAAGCTCTCTGGTGAAGGCTATGAGAGATTTGCCCAAACCCCTGCGCTGGTAATGGGGCAAAACGGCCAGGTCGTAGAGATAGGCCAGCGGCTTTTCGGAATAATACTGATCGAGCACATACACGGTCAACCCGGCAACGATCTTGCCTTCGTACAGGGCTACTACGGCAAAAAAGGTTTCTTTTTTGAGCAGGGCCTGCAAATGCGCAGTACCTGGCCGCCGGAAATCTTTCATTTCAAAGACGGTCTCAAAAACGGAAATCAGGCTATCCAGTTTTTCCAGGTCATTTGCCTGCAGAAGTTGCATCTCTGTTTTCAGATCCATGTGCTTTATTATTAACTGACGATTGTTCTTTTTATTACTGGTGCAAGCCATCGCCATTGAAACATCAGCAATGGCACTAAAGTTTTACATGTTGTCTTACGATGCGTCTTCGCCATTCATCAATCATGCATGTTTACAAACCTCATTTCCTTTGCATCCGTTTCTGAAATATCAATCACTTTCCTCACCGTTGTTCCACTTAAAGAAAATGATACCGAAATCTCACTTTGGGCTGGAAGGGTATAGATGCAGCTAAAACAAACGGCATCAACGATAACCGAACAACCCGCTTCTATTTTTTGCGTCATTGCCAGTAGGTTTTCGTTTGTATGCTTTTTATTAGGCAAGGCAGCAATAAACCGGGAAATGGAAAGCTTTACCCTGGCGACATCATTGCCGGTTATCCCTTCTTTCAGGGTGCTGCAATTCGACTCGAGGTCTTGTTTTGTACACGATACAGCGAGTAATAAAAGCAGGCAGGGCCCTATTTTCATAAACCAGGTTTCAAAGTTGACAGCCCACGGCTACCGAACGCTGCACAAGATACCCTGCAGCCAACAAACGATAAAAAGACCCGCAGGGAACTGCGGGTCGGTTCGAATTGGAAATAGAAAAAACGCTTGCTTAAAGGGGGTGCACCTTTCCTGAGCCGGAAACCGAGAGATTGATTTGCGGTGCTCCCCGGTAGAAAACACTGCCGCTGCCGGAAATGGTTACGTTCAGCGATTGGGTGGCGGTGACCCGGGTAGTGCCCGAGCCACTGGTGGTAGTAGTAACCCGTGCCGCCGTCACATTCTCCAGGGCCAGGTTGCCGCTACCGCTGATCTTTAGCCTTTCCTCGGTGGCTGTTCCCTGCGAAACGCGGATATTGCCACTGCCGCTGATGTTGGCGTCGAGATAACCGGTGTTCAATTCCGCCAGGACCATATCACCCGAGCCGCTGATGTCCATCTCCAGCGTGCCCGGTGCAAAGGGCCCATTGACATAGAGATTGCCGGAACCGCTGATGCGCAGGCTGTTCACGGCCGGCGCCCACACATCCACCCGGATGGTTTCGTGGGAATGTACGCGGACGTCATCTTTGAATTTGATCACCAATTTGTTATTGGACACATAGGTTTGCAAAATATCCAGGATGTTCCGCTGGGCACTGACCTCCACCCTGATGTCCGGCGACTGGGTATAATAAACACTTGCGCTTACCCGTTGGTCGATGCCGGTGAACGCCGCCACAGACCTGGTTTCGTTGACAACAGGTCCTTCGCCGGTTGTTTTGCGGCAGGAAAACAGGAAGAGGGAAAATGCGGTAACGATAAGTACACTGATCTTTTTCATTTTTTAGATTGATTTTGTGAATGGTGAATGGTGAGTGGTGAGTGGTAGTCGTTTTTTTTCATTGACCACTCATTACTCATGAGTGAGTTGGTTTTTTATGACTGTTTTAAACTGGTTTCTAGGACATAGTTTCTTGTTTCAAAATTTTTTAAGCTGTCAGGTTCCTTTGCCTATTGCAAATTGCCGATTGCCTATTGCTTCAAAACTCTACCTTGTAATTAAGCACGGGGATCAGCCCGGATTGGTAGCTGGTGACGATGTCGCCTTTGTCCGAATCGAAGAATTGTCCATAGATGTTTTGGCGGTTGGAGACGTTCTGGATATCCAGCGAAAGGGTGCTGGTCAGGCGCCGGCGGTTCCACTTCAGGCTTAGCCGCAGATCGGTGCGGAAATAGGCCGGGTTTTGTTGCGTGTAGGCATCCTTTTCCCGCAGCACGGCATAGCCCACCTCCTGTGACCTCACAAGGTCAATCGGTGTGGTACGCAATCCGCCGGCGTAGGTCGTGCGGATGTTGACACCAAACGTTCGTCGTCCATCCGCCGTTACAAATTCTTTCCCTGCCACCGCATTCACCGCGTAGTTGCCGTTGAACCGTGTGTTGCGTTCCACGCCATCCAGCGCCTTGTATTTGGACTGGTAGATCGAGGTACTGATGGTATAATAAAACTGCCGGTCTAAATAGCGCTCCAGCGACAACTCCAAACCATAATTTCTTCCCGAGCCTTTATTCACCAGCGGGTCGGTCACGTATTCGCTGGCGATATTCAGCGTCGAGAGAGTCGACGTGTCGTAAATGCTCACCGGCACCCCGTGCAGTTGCTGGTAATAGGCCTCCGCTTTCAGCGCCAGTTTGGAATGAACGAAGTGTTGCCAGGAAAGCACATAATGCCTCGCTTTGGTAAGCCGCAGGTCTTTGTTGGGAGTATGGACCGTGCCATCAGCGCCTTTCACTTTTGCGAAATAGACACCCAGGGGCTGTACCTGGCTGTGCTCCCCATACCCCGCGGAGAGGCTGTTCCTGCGGCTTAGCTGCCATCTTGCCGACGCTCTTTTCTCCAGGGAAGCCGAACGGTTATACAGCAATTGCAGGTAATGCAGGCCGGCGCTCACCGTGAGGGCCGGGGTGAGCTTGTATTGCCATTGGCCAAAGCCCTGCACCGTGTGTGTGTTCCCGGTAGTATTGATCACCTCCACCATCGGCGCGGCTTCGTTTTCTTTTGAACGCTGGAAGTAGTTTAACCCGATCCGGGTAAGGATGGTTCCGGCCCGCAGGGTGCTGCGGCTGGAGAACTTGTGATGGACCGTGGTGGTAAAGGTCCATTTACGCGTTTTGAATCCATCGATATAATCATCGCGTAGCGAAAGGTCATCGTTGATAAACCGGTAGTGATCTTCGATCTTGTTGTACGAATAAGCCAGAGCCGAACGCAGGTTTGTTTTGGAGCCTACCATGATCGAATGGGTGATTCCGGCCACACCGGTGTTGGAAACAAACTGTCCCGTGTACCGCTCGGAACGACTCTCCCATTTTGAAGAATCAAATTCGGGCTTGTCGTCCTGTGAACTTAAACCGCCAAAGCCAAAAAGGGTAAAGGTGCCAAAGCGGTTGGTGGGCAGGTAAATGTTGTACGACAGGTCCTGGAAATTGGTGGCGCCCTGCACCGGCACCCCTATCTTGCTCAGCAACTGCAAGGTGGAGTAGCGGTAGTTGACCAGGTAGGATCCTTTGTAAAAGGGCATGATCGGTCCTTCTGCTGCCGCATTCAGCCCGAGCACACCGGCCTGCAGGGCATATTCTTTTTTCTCGCTGTTTCCCCTCCGCAGCTTCAGGTCAAACACACCGCTCAGTGCATTGCCGTATTCCGACGCAAAGGCACCGGTGACGAAATCGGAGTTGGCCAGCAATTGTGTACTCAGAATGGAGATACCACCCCCACTGCTGCCCGTGCTGCCAAAATGGTTGGGATTGGGAATGTCAATGCCTTCCATCCGCCACAGCAGCCCGGTGGGTGAATTGCCGCGGATGGCAATGTTGTTATTGCCATCATCGGTGGATACCACACCCGGAAAGGCCATGGCCATGCGGGAGGGATCGTTGACGGCAGCCGCATATTTCTGCGTTTCCTCCACGGTAAAGGCACGGGCACTGACGGCGCTCATCTCGTTCAGCGGTTTGTTCTTTTTGCTTTCCGCTTTTACCACAATGGCATCACTGGTGCGAAACGCCGTCTCCATCGCAACCGTCAATACCGTTTCCTTGCCGGCATTTACCGTGATGTTGTCCAATACGGCTTCCTTGTAGCCGATACTGGTGATTTGTACTTGCACAGTGCCTACCGGCACGCCTGTAAAACGAAAGCTTCCATTCCCGTCGGTGATCACGGTTTTCTTTAGGGCAGGCAGGGAAACGGTTGCACCGGCCACCGGTGTTTGCAGCACGCCATCCAGCACTGTCCCTCTCACTTGTTGTACCGGAATTCCCGTTTGTGCGTTGACGGTAGTGACCATTCCCGCAATAAAAAAAGCCGCCCCGATCACGCCTGCCAGCAGCGAGTGAAAACGGGCGGCCCCGGTTGTTTTTGATGTCAGGGTTTTCTCAAAAGGTTTTGCTTGTTGGTTTTGTTTGTTCCGCATAAAGGGGTTCTTTGCGGGAATAACAACCCAGTTCTTTTTTACCCCTACGCCGTTTTAGAAAAAATTGATCCCTGCGTTCCATCCTAACCATCCTTTAACATTTGAGCTGAAGCTGTGCACACCATAACCCGTAGGGGGAACCGCTTTTTTGTATCCGGTGAACTGTACATCCTGGCTGGAGTAATAGACATTGTACACCGGCCCGCCAAAAAGCGAAATGTGTTTACCCAGGTGGATGTTCAGGTTGATCCGTGCACGGCTCAGAATGTTGGCATAATCCCAGGATCCCAGGTAAAGATGTTGGGCCGTCAATTCCGGATTGACCGACAGGAGCTTGTTCAGGCGAATCTCGCTGCCCAGGCCATAGCCGAACGTAAACACTTCGGCGCTGTCGTTGAAGTTGTAGCCGGCCTGCAGGATGCTGTACAGTTTGCGGCTGCCGGTTTTAAAGGCCGCATTGGCCCTTACGATTTCGTCGGTAGAAAAGGAAAGCTTGTGATAACCTTTCAGCACAATGTTGATCAGGCCTATGCTCAGGCCTTCGGAGGTATCGGAAATATTGATCAGGCCTATTTGCACGCCCCGCAGCACTTTGGCATAGTTCAATACGCCTGCGATTTGAACGCCGTTTACCACCCGGGTGCCAACGTTGGCCACACCGGCTACCTGTGTGCCCGACAGGTCCCTGCGGGCAAAATTGCCCACGCCGGCTACCTGCACACCCCTTACACTGTCGGCCACATGGTTGTAAACGCCACCCACCTGCACGCCGGTAAACTTCCCGGTAACGTGGTTGTTCACACCTCCCACCTGCACTCCCTCCACGGCATCCAGTACGGTATTGGTGATGCCGGCCACCTGCACCCCCTTGGTTTCGCCGCCGTTGATGTTAAACAGCCCGCCTACCTGGGCATAGCGCACCGCTTTTTTATTGATATTAAAAAGGCCGCCGACTTCTACCCCGTTCACCCCGCCGTTGTAGCCTCCCAGCACGTTAAAGGAAACGTTGTTGACCACCTGTGCACTCAGGCCGCCATGGGTGCCCAAACCCGGGGTCAGCGATACCTGGAAGGGCCGGGTGGTAAAGAACCGCCGCAGGTTCAGGCTTTGAAATTTTTGCCCGGCCGAAAGCAAAAAACGCCCCATGCCGGTCCGCTCCACTTTTGCCGAATCGGTTTTGGTGTAGGTGTACTCCGTTACCACCGAATCTTTTTGCACCCGCAGTTTCAGTTGTTCGGGAGCAAAATAGTCGTCCGGCGAAATAACGGTGACGCTGCCGGTGGTGACCGGAACAATGGTTACCGTGATCTGCTGGTTGTAACCCGGGTCGATGGTGAAGGTGGTGTCTTCATAAAACTCCTTGCTCACCGTGAGGGCTACCCGCTTTTTCTTCTCTTTCAGCTTTAATTTAAAATAGCCCTCCGTGTTGGTGAGTGCCGACAGCAAAAGTGCTTTTTCGTACACACTGGCATAGGGTATCTGGTGGCCGGTTTCATCGTCGAGCACATAGCCGCTGACGGTGTAAAACTTGTCTTCTGCAGCGGCTTTGTTGGTGACCAGGGTGATCCGGATCGGCGCTTTGCGGATGATGATATACCGGCCGCTTTCGACAAATTCGTAATGATCGGGCAGCAGCTGGTTGAGGATCTGCCGCACCGGCTTGTTGCTGACCGAAAGCGTGACAAGGGAATCCCTGCGGATGATATTGCTGTTGTACGAAAAATAAAAGCTGCCCCTGTTGCTCAGGATCTCGAGTACATGGTCCAGCCGCTGGCGGCTGACGTCCAGCGAAAGGTTTCGGTCTAACATAGCCTGTCCGTGTACGGCTAGCTGCAGCCAACAAAATACGGCCGGGAGCAGCCAATAACGGCTCCAATTCTTTCGATTCATAGTCGATTCTTTTTCTTCTGATTAGTGTAAGATGATTTGGTCGTTCCGGCGTGTAACTGTTATATCAAAAGTGGCCCCAATGATTTCCAGGATACGGTCGAGCGATTCGTTGTGAAAGGTGGTGTTCAGGGGCAGGTTCCGCAAGTCATCCCTGCCGATGACGATACGGGCATCGTAGGCTTCGTTCAGCACGGCCACCAGCTTCCACAGCGGCGTGCCGTCGCAAACAAATTCGCGGGTGCGGTAGTGGTTGTACAGCTTTTCGGTTTCCTCCACCTTGTACATGGCGCTGTCCTTTTTCACCACGGCTTTTTCTTTTGGCCGCAGGCGGATGACGCTGTTGTTGCGGATCACGTCCACCACGCCTGTTTCCACGATCACTTCCGTTTTCCCCCCTTCGCTGCGCACATTAAAGGAGGTACCCACCACTTTTACGGTCACGTCGTTTACGGTGATGATAAAGGGTTTTTCTTTATCGGGAGTGATAGAAAAGAAGGCTTCCCCTTTCAGGGTAACTGCTCTTTGCTCGCCGGTAAAGCGGTCGGGATAAGAAAGCGTTGCGTTTTTATTCAGCGTCACCACAGAGCCGTCGGAAAGCGTATCCGCCAGGGGTCTGCCCGCCGCCTGCAGGGTCAGGTATTGCACGGGAGTTTCCCGGTTGCCGAGATAAAAAACCAGGGCGGCACCCGCTATCAAAATAAAGAGGGCGGCGATGCGCATCCAGGCCCCAGACCTACGTATCGGCCTGACGGGTGCTCGCTTTTGTTCCACCCTTGCCTGGAACCGTTGCCAGGCGGCATTTTCATCGGCGCCCAGTACCGGCACCAGCTTCCGGCTGGCCTCCCACACCTGGCGGAACTGCTCCAGGTAAGCCTTGTTCTCAGCCGATTCCCCGGCCCAGGCTTCAACCGTCCGTACCTCTTCCGGACTGGCTTCGCTCAGCAGGTATTTTACCAGCAGCGCATCGGTGATATGGTGGCTATTTGGATGCAAGGGTGGATTGTTTTGGGTGTGTGTGAATGGTGTTTGCGGTGACCTGGAATAATTCGTTGCCAGACAATTTATCTGGTGCCGGTGCACCGGGCCGGAAGAATAAAAAAGCCAGGATTAAAAATTCAACCAGTTTGGACCGCAGAATCTTCAGGGCCTTGCCCATCTGGTTTTCCACCGTCTTGACAGAGATATCGAGGCGGTCGGCAATCTCCCGGTAGCGCAATTCTTCAAAGCGGCTCATCTGGAAGATGGTGCGGCATTGTTCCGGAAGGTCGTTCATGGCTTGCCGGAGCCGGGTTTCCAGCTCTTTCAGGTGGAGGCTTTTGGAGGCCGACTCCCGATCCCCGGCTGCCCGGTGGCTGACGTACAGGTGATGCTCGCTGCGCACCTTCAGGTGTTTGAGATAGTTCAGGCTTTCGTTGTGAACGGCCCGGTAGAGGTAAGCCGCCACCGAACCGCTGATGGTAAGGCCTTCGGAGCGTTCCCAAAGCTTGTAAAAAACATTCTGGACCATTTCTTCCGCCACCGCCTCGTCTTTCAGCAAGGTAAAGGCATAGGCATGCAGGGAGCGATAGTGGGTCTTAAAGACGTCTTCAAACGCCTTCTCGTCGCCTTTTCCCAATAACGCAATTAGCCCTTTCTCATTTACCTCCATGCTGTGCGGATGGTCTGAAGTTTTGATATATGCAATACCGGTCAAAAATACTTTAGCGAATAACAACTGAAAAAGGGCTTACCCCTACGCTGGTGGTAAAAATAGTTTAGCGGTAGTGGAGACGGATAGAGCGGCGGAAAGGCCCAGGCAACTTTCCTCCCCATCATCGTCCAGCCGTCGGCAGGTGTTTCGGCTATTGTTGATCAGGAGGTTATAAACATTTCAACGGCGACAACTGTATTTTTTCTCAATCCTGCTTTATGGAAACAGGCCTCTGCTGCAGGCAAACACCCCGGCGGGCGGGCGTGCTTTATTAATTATGATGAACGGTGCCATCCGCCTGCATTCACAAGTGACCTTTGTTGTGCATAAACAATCGTTGGAAGCTATTCTGATGATTGCCGCCCCCTGTTTTTAGAGGGGGCTCCTTTTTATTTTCCGCCTTTACAGTTCTGTGTTCATCCTCCAGGCAGCGTTTTTCATGCCCCCGGCAAAAACTGCTCCTGTGGAATGTAAAACGACCGTTCTGGATTCTATATTCGATTTTCTCATCCTCTCAACCGGCCGCTGTTTTCACAGGGGCCTCTTTTTATCTAATAGGAAATCACCGGTGTGCAGCCGTCGGGGTAAACCGTTGCCAACTCCGATGGTGCCCTTTTGTTGTATCCAATAAAAAAAGAACGCAACTCCTTGTTTAGAAGAAACGTTCTTTCCGTGTTGTTGTATGCTCATCTTCCCTGCTCCTACAAAAAACGGTTACCCATAAGTGGTAGGGATATCACCTCATACAGGAATGTCTTCTGCCCGAAAGCAGGAAACGAGTAAACAGACAGACCCCTTATTGAAAAGCCACAGGTTACCTTAACACTACCGGCACTATTTCTTCACCGCATAACCGGCATAAAGAATATTCATATCATCGCTTTCTACCAGCCAGAACTTTTTGCCAAGGTCAGCAAAGGTCCATTCGCCTTTGGCCCTTTTGCGCAGGTAGCGCAGCATGGTGGGAATGGAGACATTGGGGGAAGAGCCTTTGTGCTCCTTCCAGGCCAGGCCATTCTGCTCCAAAAGCTCCCTGATCTCAGTGGGCTTGATAAACATCTTCCATTGGTGCAGGTTGGGCGGCATAAAGGCCCAGCGCTTCCACTCTTGCCAGATCTTGATGGCTACGAGTTTGCTCACAAAGGTGCGGTTGAGGGTATCGTAGAAAAAGGTTCCGCCGGGTTTAAGCACCCGGGCAATTTCCGAGATAACCTTGGGCAGGTCCTGCACATGTTCCAGCACATCGCAACAAAACACGCAGTCGAAAGACTCATCGGCATAGGGAAGATTCTCCCCGGTGCCGTGGTCGTACTGTATAGCCAGTCCGCCGGCGGCGGCATGACCGGCCGCTGTCTTCAGCGATTCTTCCGAAGGATCAATGCCGGTGGTAACAAAGCCCATCTGCCGGATTTCTTCGGTGAGGATGCCCCCACCGCAACCCACTTCCAGGGCCGCCTTGCCATTAGGGTCGATGCCCAGTTGCTGTATGATACGACTGGAATAGCCTACCCGCCAGGGATTGACGGAAGATTTGAGAATAGACAATACGGTGTCGCCCGACCACCAGATGTCGCCCTTTGCATTGTAAAGCTCATTGTCGATCTTTTTGTAGACCTTCTCGCTTACTTTTTCCATGTTGCTGTTGTTTGATGAATGGATAATTTGTTTTGGTGCCTATCAATGACAGGATAACGATAGCGGTTGTTTGCAAAGGGAAGATGATTGGCCCCGGGCCACTTGGGGAGAGAACCTCTTACAAGTTACAAGGTTTATTGGGAAAATAATCGACGATATAAAATAAGCAAGCCATCACAGGGATGTTAAACAAGGTCTCAGGCCAGCGATCCTATTATGTAAACAACGCTACGGCCAGCAGCGGTAGCGCCATCCCGACCGCTTATCCGGTTTCCGACATATGGTAACCTGTCTCCAAAAAAATTTCACCGTCTCCCTGCGACTTTTTTCTCTTTCTTGCCTCTTATTAGCGAAAGAGGAGAACATGCACCGCACCACCGAAGAATTTATTGCTTTATTAGGCCCGCACTACAACAGTGCTGCGCAGTATTGCCGCGCCTTGTTTGGGGGAACAAAAGATGCGGAAGACGGCCTGCAGGACGCCATTCTTGCTGCCATGGAAAAGTTTGGTGCGTTGAAGGAAGCGGAAAAGTTCCGTTCCTGGTTTTTTACCATTATCACCCGCACGTTTTACGCCGCCAAAAGCCGGGAAACCCAAAAGGGAAAACTGTTTGCCGTGCTCACGGAAAAAGCCACGGCTTTCCCCGCTGTGTATGACAATGATGTTCTTTCCGCCAAAGAAACCGTGTTGATGGAAGCCCTCCATTCGCTGACGGAAAAAGAAAGGGCAGCCATTTTGTTATTTGAGCTGGGCGGATTTTCCCTTACTGAAATACAAGGGATACAAGGCGAAAAAAGTCTTTCTGCTATAAAGTCGCGACTCAGTCGTACCCGTGAAAAATTGCGTCACAAAATTCTTCAACTCGAACAATTCAACGAACAAGGAGGAACGTATGATTTTAAAAACAACGCAGCCGGATTCTGATGGGGGCAACACAAATCACTACTTTGATGCCCTGCGTCAACGGAGCTACGAGGCTTCATTTCATGGCGTAAAAGGTTTTATCATAGAAAACAGGGACAAGCTTCCCCACCGCCGGCCCAAAAAGCCGTTGCGAAAATGGCAATGGGTGCTTGCTATTTTATTGCCTGCAGTGGTAGTATTGGCCTGTACCAAAACCGAACGTACCGAAGCGGTAGGACAAACGGTTACGTTCAGCGTGCCCATAGGCGACGGCGCTGCCATACAAGCCCTGGAGCCGATCATTGGTGGCCTGCAAACGGTTATTTCGCCGGACAGGCCGGGTTATCTCTCTTATACCACCTTTCTTCCTGCGCAAGGCAGCCGTTCTGCCGATGCGGTGATCAGCGGCCTGAAAGGGGTAAAGGGGATTACCGGTTTGACCATGGTGCCGGTAAATGCCCAGGTAAGAGAGTCGCTCTTGTCGCAGCTTGGTAACAAAATTTTCAGCACCCATGTGGCAGCGTCGGGCCTGGACGATGCTGCCCTGCAAAAAACTGTCAACCAGCAGTTAAAAGAGAAAGGCTTTCACCACATTACGGTGACCGTTACCCGCAATAAAAACGGCGTTCGTATGCTTGAACTTCACCCCACCAAAGACGCCCCTAATTATTTTATTGATATGTCGCTTGACGACAAGGGCACCAGGATGGTGCTGCAGGAAGAAAAGAGAACCCTAACCGGCAGGCCTACAACCGGCGAAAGCCCGGCCGTGGATTTTGGCCGCATGACCGACGCGCAGGTAAGGGATCATTTTCGCCGTAAGTACGGTACGCAACTGGATGACGAAAGCATAAAAATTACCCGTACGGCAGAAGAGATTTCGATTGAAATCAAACAGAGTGATAAACGAGCAGAAATAATGCGGTTCAAGCTAAAATAAGTTTTCACTCCATTAGCGAAAACGTTCTTCCCTGTAAGCGAAGAACGTTTTCTTTTCGGGACTGTAGCTTTTATCAACAGGTTGCTTACACGGAGGTGAGACAGCGTCTCACACCAGCAATTCGATTATTTGGCCAACACTACAGACAGCAGGGCACCAGCAAGAAGTGCTACGATAAGACCGCGAAAGTATTGATCCCCCATCACCAGGATGCGCCGGGAAGCCCGGTATCCATTCCTGAATAATAAACAGTCTCCAGGCGTTCGTTGTGAAGAATTACGGTAATTCGGAAATAACAGCGAACATGCTCTTTTACGAGCGCATTCTTTTTGTTGCAGATGACAGAAAGATTACTTTAGTTGAATATCTTCGGTTAGCCCGACACCAACTGTAGCCGCCTTGCTTTTGATACGCTTTCGATGTGTGTTATTTCTTTTTCGTTTTTTACGAACGACGCCAAGAAATAGCATAACGGCACCGCTGATAAAACCAGCGATAAGTCCGCCAATGTGTGCTGCATTGTCAATATTTCCGGTTAACCCGACTACCAGGTTGGAGATTTCGCTGTAACTGATCACTCTATTTCGCTCCTAATTGACCACCCTAAGTTGTATGAAGAAAGAAGGCATGCGGGATTGTTTACTGGCAGGCTAAAGTTAGCGGTTTAGTTATTGTTCTGT
>JACJGO010000011.1 GCA_014163555.1 Flavisolibacter longurius | reverse complement strand
TGCCATACCATCAAATCCGTCGAGAACCACTTGTGCCGGGTGCTTAATAAATACTACCACAACAAAAAACTCCTTATTCAACTATGCCAATACCCTTATACCCGTACCTAATAAGTGAAAACAGTATTACAGGTGAATGGAACTGGCCGGTAACAGTCATTGGATTTGTCTTTGTAGCACTAGGCATCCTTTACCAGTTTTATGCATTGTACCGCAACAAGCAATATGCACGATTGAAATGGCAGGCCATTCGCCTGGGCGTTATGGTTGGTGTGTTGCTGCTGCTTGTACTGATCTGGGGGAATAAATAACCTATAAAACAGAACAGCTTTACTTTTTTTTACTTACTCACCATCTGTATCACGGGAACAATCATTTCTTCCAAACTTACCCCGCCGTGTTGAAAGGTGTTTTTGTAATAATTCACGTAGTGATTATAGTTATTGGGATAACAAAGAAACACATCTTCGCCACCGAATATATATGATGAATTGATAGTGGGCGAGGGCAGGCCAATCTCTTTCGGATCGCGAAAGGCCAGTACTTCCTTGGGGTCGTAATTCAGGTTGCGGCCGTGTTTATAACGAAGGTTAGTCGTGGTTTGTTTGTCACCGATCACCTTTATTGGTGTTTTTACTTTCACACTGCCATGATCCGTTGCCACCACGATCTTGATATTTTTATCGGCAATTTTTTTCAGCGCCTGGTGTAACGGCGAATGTTCGAACCAGGACGTAGTAATGCTGCGATAACTGGTTTCGTCGCCAGCCAGTTCTTTTAATACTTCCATCTCCGTGCGGGCATGCGAAAGCATGTCCACAAAATTGTACACGATCACATTCAGATCGTTGTTAAGCAGGTTATGCACGTTATTCACCAGGTCAAGACCGGCCTGGTTATTCAGTACCTTGGTGTAGGAAACCCGCAGATCAGTTTTCCCTAAGCTTTTTACCTGTGCCCGTAAAAATTCTTCTTCGGCTAAATTTTTGCCGCCCTCATCATCATCGTTCTTCCAGTGTTGCGGGAATTTTTTCTCAATATCGATGGGGAGCATGCCCGAAAAAATGGCATTGCGGGCATAATGCGTGGCCGTTGGCAGAATGCTGTAAAACGTATCTTCTTCTACCAGGCGGAAACTTTCCAGGAAGATGGGCATAATGCTACGCCACTGGTCAAAACGCAGGTTGTCGATCAGCACAAAAAAAGTAGGGATGCCTTTTTCTACCTGAGGGATCACTTTTTCACGGAAAAGTGTATGCGAAAGTGTGGGTTTTTCTTTGGCGCCGGGCTTTAGCCAGGAAGCATAGTTGCGGGAAATAAACTTAAAGAACTCGGTATTGGCTTCGCCTTTTTGGGTTTGAAACACTTCCTGCATTTCGGGACTATCGCTGCGTTGCAGGCTCAATTCCCAATGCACCAGTTCTTTATAGATGCCCATCCACTCATTGTAGTCCGGGTTGGAGTTGAGCGCCATAAACAGGTTACGAAACTGTTGCTGGTAAGCCGTCGTTGTTTTTTCTGCCACCAGGCGTTTGTTGTCGATGATCTTTTTCAGCGAAAGCCAAACCTGGTTGGGATTTACCGGCTTGATCAGGTAATCGGAAATCTGGCTGCCGATGGCTTCATCCATCAGGTTTTCGGTTTCATTTTTTGTAATGAGAACCACCGGTAACTGGGCATTCACTTCCTTGATTTTTGACAGGGTTTCCAGCCCGGTAATGCCGGGCATGGTTTCATCCAGCAATACCACATCCACGGCATTTTCTTTTACAAAATCGATGGCGTCAAAACCGTTGGTTAGCGTCTGTACATCGTATCCTTTGTTCTGTAAAAAAATCTTTTGCGATTGGAGGCTCTCGATCTCGTCGTCGACCCATAATATTTTGGCAAGGGACATAATTCTTTCTTTTAGGTGAAACGTCAAACGTGAAACGCGAGACAGCAGAGTCCATTTTGAAACGGACTCCACCTGACGTCTGACGTTTCACGTTTATATTCAAATGTAACTCCTGCAAATGAGAAACCAAGGTGGTTGATCTGCTCCGGGCTTATTTTTGAGGCAACTTATCCCTTTTTCGCATGGCTTATGTACGCAAGATTATCAACGATCCGGTTTATGGTTTTATCACGGTTGATGATCCCCTGATTTTCGAAATTATTTCACACCCGTATTACCAACGCCTTCGTCGCATTCACCAAATGGCCTTTGCTTCACTGGTGTATCCTGGGGCCGTACATACCCGCCTCCATCATTCCCTGGGTGCTTACCACCTGATGGGGTTGGCGCTTACCGAACTGCGAAATAAAGGCGTGGAGATTACCCGCGAAGAAGAGCAGGGTGCCAAGATCGCTATCCTGTTGCATGATATTGGTCATGGGCCTTATTCGCATGCGCTGGAACGAAAACTGATAAAAGGCGTGCATCATGAAGATATTTCGATTCTCATTCTGCAATTGCTGAATGAGAAATTGAATGGACAACTGCAAATCGCCATCGAGATTTTTACGGATGTTTATCCCAAACGCTTTTTGCACCAACTTGTTTCCGGGCAACTGGATGTGGACCGCATGGACTATCTCACCCGCGACTCATTTTTTACCGGCGTAGTCGAAGGTGCCATTGGTTACGACCGCATTTTGAAAATGCTCACCGTGCATGAGGGTGAGTTGGTGGTGGAAGAAAAAGCCATTTTCACCGTTGAAAAGTTTTTGGTGTCGAGGCGGCTGATGTACTGGCAGGTGTACCTGCACAAAACTGTGATGGCGGCCGAAAAAATGCTGGTTCGCATTATTGAGCGGGCCAATGAACTGTTGGCCGCCGGCATTGATCTGCCCATGGTATCCCCAAATCTCAACTTCTTTTTGCGGGAGCACAAGCCGGATGGCAATTTTATTCGCCACCTTGAAAAATTTGCCCAGTTGGACGACACCGACGTCATGTGCACCATTAAAAACTGGTGCAATCATTACGATAAAGTTCTGTCGCGGCTCAGCAAAAGCTTGGTGGAAAGAAAACTCCTGAAGATTAAGCTGAGTGGAGAACCTTTTGACGAAACCCTTTTGGAAGCCCTGCGCAAGGATACGGCCGCAAAATTGGACATTACCGAAGCTGAGGCAACCTATTTTGTCTTTACCGGCGAAGCGGTGAATACCACTTATAACCCTTACGATGAGCACATCCGTATTTTGTTTAAGGATGGAACGGTTTCGGATATCTCCCGGGTAGACAATGCGTTGATTCAGGAGCAAATCTCTGCCCCTTTCAAAAAATATTACCTTTGCTACCTTAAATAAAAAGGTTACAGGCCCTAAAAGTCAAAAATCTCATAATAACTGGTAAGCGGTTAACGTTTGTACAGTTTGATCGTGATATTTGTTTTTTTGATGGTTTGACCATTTGACTTATTTGACTTTTATGCAATTCACAGCCGCCCAGATAGCAATACTGCTGAATGGAAAAGTAGAAGGAAACGCCGAGGTGATCGTTTCTTCGTTCGGAAAGATCGAAGAAGCAGAAGAAGGGCAGCTTACCTTTTTAGCCAATCCCAAATACGAAGATTTTTTATACTCCACCAATGCCTCCATCGCCATTATCAACGAGGGGTACGAACTGCGCAACACGGTCAAGCCAACGCTGATCCGCGTACGGGATGCGTACAGCGCCTTCGCCCAGCTCCTGAGTAAATACCAGGAGATGGCGACGCAGCAGCTCAAAGGCATTCAGCAGCCCAGCTATATTGCCGATTCAGCCAAGCTTGCTGAGGATGTGTATGTGGGTGCATTTGCCTACATCGGGGAAGGCGTGAAGATTGGCGAAGGTTCCAAAATTTTCCCGCATGCATTTATTGGGGACAATGTGGTAATTGGTAAGAACTGCATTCTTCATCCAAGTGTAAAAATTTACCACGACTGTGTGCTTGGAAACCATGTGACCATTCATGCCGGTACGGTGGTTGGCTCGGATGGTTTCGGTTTTGCGCCGCAGGCCGACGGTTCGTTTAAAAAAGTGCCCCAGATCGGGAATGTTGTTATTGAAGATCATGTGGAGATTGGCGCCAATACCACCATCGACCGGGCAACCATGGGATCGACCTGTATTAAATCAGGCGCTAAGCTGGATAACCTTATCCAGATTGCCCACAATGTGGAAGTAGGCAACAGCACCGTGATTGCCGCCCAGGCGGGGGTAAGTGGTTCCACCAAAATTGGCAGCAATGTCATGATCGGCGGACAAGCCGGGTTAGTTGGGCACATTCAAATTGCCGACGGGTCCAAGATCAATGCACAGAGTGGCGTCAGCAAATCGCTGAAAGAACCCTACAGCGCTGTTACCGGTTCGCCGGCAGCAGATTATACCAGTGCCCTGCGCAGCCAGGCTGTGTTTCGTAACCTGCCGCAACTGGAAAAACGCATCCAGGAACTGGAAAATATTATCAAGCAGTTGATGACGGAACGGGTGTAGGCCTTTTCGCCATTTTGGCGATGATTACCTGCCTTCCATAATTTATAGTTCGCAAGATGGGTATGCGCAGCGTACCCATTTTCATTTCTACCCCAGGTGAGAAAAGAGATATTCCGAATCTACTATCTCAACATCCCTCACACAAAAAGGACTTACCTGCTTTACAGGGAAATGGTTCCATAGTACAAATAAGCAAGGGACCGCGATGCATTTACATAACTTCCCTATTTTCTTCTCTTTTCCTCCCTTCCTCTGTGCGAAAAAGCCATTTGGGATGAAACTCCGGTAATTCCTCTGTCAGTAACCCAAGCCTTTTTCAGGCCTGTTTTTAACGTCTTTGCCATTGGCTAAACCAGCCTTTTTCGGTACATTTGCCCGAATAGACAGGCACCATCGACGGTGCACAAATCAAGGCAAGAAAATGAGTGATATTTTAGATACGCTGAGCACAACGCCGGCACCCGTTACAACTCCCGCTTATGGTGCCGATTCGATTCAGGTTTTGGAAGGTTTGGAGGCCGTACGGAAACGTCCCGCGATGTACATTGGCGACATTGGCGTGAAGGGCTTGCACCACCTGGTATACGAGGTGGTGGACAACTCCATCGATGAAGCCTTGGCCGGCCATTGTAAAAACATCATTGTTACCATACACGAAGACAACTCCATCTCGGTAGAAGACGATGGCCGTGGTATCCCAACGGGTATTCATGCCAAGGAAGGCCGTTCGGCTCTGGAGGTGGTTATGACCGTACTGCACGCCGGTGGTAAGTTTGACAAAGATTCTTACAAGGTTTCCGGCGGTTTGCACGGTGTAGGGGTGAGTTGCGTAAACGCCCTGAGTGCCAAGCTGCATGTAAACGTGTTCCGCGAAGGAAAAATATATGAGCAGGAATACCGTATTGGAGTGCCGCAATACGCCGTTCGGGAGATTGGCGTCACCGAAAACCGGGGAACCACCGTTCACTTCTGGCCTGATGAGACCATTTTTACCTCTACGGTTTACAACAAAGACATTCTTGAAAGCCGTCTGCGTGAGCTGAGCTTTTTGAACAAAGGTCTGCGCATTACGCTGAACGATGTTCGGGAAAAAGATGAAGAAGCTGGCCTTACCTATACGAAAACATTCTACAGCGAGGGGGGTATTCCCGAGTTTGTAGAAATGCTGGACAGCAACGGCGGCCGTCAGCCCATCCTGCCAAAACCACTTTACGTGGAAGGCCGCGATGAAAAGGCCAATGTGGCGGTGGAAGTAGCCATGACCTACAATACCAGCTACAACGAACATATATACTCCTACGTCAACAACATCAACACCATCGAAGGGGGTACACACGTATCTGGCTTTCGCAGTGCCCTGACCCGTGTGTTTAAAAAATATGGCGATGAGCAAGGTTTGTTTGAAAAAGCTAAGGTGACCATCGAAGGCGATGATTTCCGTGAAGGACTGAGCGCTATCATTTCGGTAAAGGTTCCTGAGCCGCAGTTTGAAGGCCAGACGAAAACAAAGCTGGGTAACAGCGAAGTGGCCGGTATCGTCAATACAACGGTGGCCCGTGTGCTGGAGTCTTACCTGGAAGAAAATCCGAAAGAAGCAAAGAACATTATTCAGAAAGTGATCCTGGCGGCGCAGGCAAGAGCGGCCGCTAAGAAAGCCCGTGAAATGGTGCAGCGCAAATCGGTACTGAGCGGTGGCGGCCTGCCAGGTAAACTGGCCGATTGCTCGGAAAGAGACCCGAATAAATGTGAGCTCTATCTGGTAGAGGGTGACTCGGCCGGCGGTACGGCCAAACAAGGTCGCGACCGCAGCTACCAGGCCATTCTGCCACTTCGGGGTAAGATCCTGAACGTGGAGAAGGCGATGGAGCACAAGATCTACGAGAACGAAGAAATCCGCAACATGTACACCGCTCTTGGTGTAACGGTGGGTACGCCGGAAGATCCAAAGGCACTGAACCTGACAAAGCTTCGTTATCACAAGCTGATCATCATGACCGATGCCGATGTGGATGGAAGCCACATTGCTACCTTGATCCTGACGTTTATCTTCCGCTACATGAAAGAGATGGTAGAACAGGGTTACGTGTACATAGCACAACCGCCGCTTTACCTGGTGAAAAAAGGAAAAGAGCAAGCTTATGCTTATAATGAGGAACAGCGCCGTGCCCTGGTGGAAAAATTTGGTGGCGGCAACGAAGGTTCCGTCAACATTCAGCGATACAAGGGTTTGGGTGAGATGAACGCTGAACAGCTTTGGGCCACTACCATGAACCCTGAAACAAGAACGCTGAAGCAGGTAACCATTGAAAGCGCTGCCGAAGCTGACCGCATCTTCAGCATGTTGATGGGTGATGAAGTGGCGCCACGTCGCGAGTTTATCGAAAGCCATGCAAAATATGCCCGCATTGATGTATAACGAATTATAGAATAAGAATAAAAACCCGGTCGTTCGACCGGGTTTTTTGTTTCCGCTTGGCAAAAAGAAATGGATTGACAACAGAAGAAATTATAATTTACTGTTTTTATGCGTTGTGTATTCTTTCTGTTACTGGTGGTATGGTTGCAAAACGGGTATGCACAAAAACTGGTAAAAGGTGTTGTACTCGATGCGGAAAAAGGAAGCCCTATTCCCCGGGCCAGCGTGTTTCTGAACAACATGTCGGTTGGTACAACGGCCAATGAACAGGGCCGGTTTGAACTGCTGATCCCCGCCGGCAAATATGAACTGATCGTTTCTTCCGTAGGGTATGTAACCAACAATCAACCGGTTGTTGCCAGCGAACTGTCGGATGATATAACTATCAGGCTCACCCTAAAAGCGCCGGAGCTCGATGCTATTGTAATTGAACCCTATGAAAAAGATGGTTGGGAGAAATGGGGACAGTTTTTTCTGGAAAATTTTATCGGCACATCGGCCCTGGCCGAAGACTGCAGGATCCTGAACAAAAACATGATTCGCTTTCGTCATTCCAAAAAAGAAAAAAAGCTCACCGCACTTGCCCTGGAACCGTTGCTGATAGAAAACAAAGCCCTCGGTTACCGCTTGCATTACCAGTTAGAAACTTTTGAATACAATTTCCAAAACCATTACCTGCTGTACATTGGCTACCCGTTTTTTGAACCGATGGAAGGAAAGGAAAAAAAGCAAAAAGCCTGGCAACAAAAACGATCCGAAATGTACTATGGCTCCATGATGCATTTTATGCGGTCGGTTTACCGCAATACCTTGTTGCAGGAGGGCTTTGAATTGCGGCATTTGCAAAAGATTCCTAACCGGGAAAAGCAACGGGTTAAAGAGGCGTATAAAGCCAATGTTATTCGAAGCAGCACAACCGGTAATCATATGGTGGTGGGTGCGGTGGCTTCAGACAGCATGGACTATTACGAAAGCGTATTGCGGCAGCCGGATTTTCATGATGTGATTGGGCGGAACGTGCTGGTAGGCGACAGCATTGCTTATGGAATCGATAGCCTGACAGCTGGTCTTTTCTTTCCCGATTATCTCTATGTCCATTACAAAAACGGCAAGGTGCCCAAAGAATATGCGAAGAGGTATCCTTCCGGAGCGCAAGCAATGTTATCGTACCTCCAACTATTAAACGGGCAGACGATCGCCATTCAGTCCAATGGTTTGTTCTATAACCCGGTGGATGTGATCAGTTCCGGTTACTGGGCATGGTCTGAAAAGATCGCCACCATGCTGCCCTTTGATTTCAAACCTTCACCCTGAAAGTTTTATTGATTTTCCGCTTAATTTCAGGTGCACAGATTTACAACTAAAACCATTCAATGACTTATCAGGCTTCTCCCGGCCGCTATGCGTATATGGAGTACAGGCGATGCGGCAACAGCGGGTTAAAACTTCCCGCTATTTCTCTCGGTTTATGGCACAACTTCGGCCGCAACGATGATTACGAAAGGTGCAGAAGTATCCTTCACACGGCCTTTGACAGCGGCATCACACATTTTGATCTGGCCAACAACTACGGTCCACCGCCCGGTGGCGCCGAAGAAATGTTTGGTAAGATTCTAAAGCAGGATTTTAGATCGTACCGCGATGAACTGATTATTTCAACAAAAGCGGGCTGGCCTATGTGGCCGGGTCCTTATGGTGATTTCGGTTCGAAAAAATATTTGACGGCAAGTCTTGACCAAAGCCTGAAACGCATGGGACTTGATTATGTGGATATATTTTATCACCATCGTCCCGACCCTGAAACGCCAATCGAGGAAACCATGGCTGCGCTGGACTTACTGGTGCGGCAGGGCAAAGCGCTGTATGTAGGCATTTCCAGTTATTCGGCCGAACAAACGGCTATCGCTGTTGACGTTCTCAAATCCCTGGGTACACCCATGCTCATTCATCAACCGCGGTATTCTCTCTTGGACCGATGGGTGGAAAACGGATTGTTGGATGTTTTGGAAAAGGAAGGTGTTGGCTGTATCACCTTCTCATCGCTGGAGCAGGGACTGCTGACCAGCAAATATCTTAATGGCATTCCGCAGGATTCCCGTGCAGCCAGTGAACGTGGCAATGGCGCCATGGATGCCAGCAGCATTACACCGGAAACAATTGCAAGAATTCAACAGTTGAATGAAGTGGCCACACAGCGAAACCAGACCCTGGCACAAATGTCACTGGCCTGGATTCTGAAAGACAAGCGCATTACTTCGGTTATCATCGGCGCCAGCAAACCCGAACAGGTGCTGGACTCCGTGCAGTGCCTGCGCAACTATCATTATTCGGAGGAAGAACTGTTAGCCATTGATCATATAGTAGCAGGCTGAAGAACGTTGGTGCCATTCGGCAGCAGGCGGGAAAGAACCGCTCGTAACAAGGATTGATACCGGAGTGATAAGGAATATGAATCAAGGCCTACTTGGTGCTGTGAATAATTACGTATTCAAAGCCGAGAGTGCCTTCTTCTGCGTTTGGTCACCTTGGCCCTCATTTTGCCTGCAATCAACAATATTATTCTATCACTCACCCAAAAACCAATTAATATGGCAGACGTAAAGCTTACCGCTTATAATGTAAAAACAAAGGAAAAAAACGTTCCCATTCAGGATGCCGTGATCACCAAAACCGCCAAAGGCGCTTATATGGTGCAGGGGCATGATGGAAAAGGTAACAAACTGACCACCTTGTGTAACGAAGAAAAGGCAATGGCAGCCATCAATGCAGGAATGGCCAAAAAAGGCTGGTAACCGTCTGCAAAAAAGCCGCGAGCCGTGAGCTTAGAGCCGGAAGCCTTTTGTGAGGCTTGTTTTGCTCTCAACTCACGGCTCAACGCTATTGTTTATACAACTTGAACACCTGTTCTTTTTCTCCTGTATGTACCCGCAATAGGTACATTCCACTGGCATAATTATTTGCCGAAATATCAATGTTTAGCTTTTGGGGAAAGCCTGTTGCGGCACTGCTGAATTCTTTCACCAAACGTCCCCTTGCGTCATACAACTTTCCATCGAGCCGGGCATTGCTGTTTAGCTGGTAAGCCAGTGAGAAAAGTCCGGTGCCGGGATTAGGATATACCTGCCACAGAATGGCTTCTTCAAATGTTACCATTTGTACCGGCGAGTATTGAAACGTTCCGTCCGCATTCACAATCTTCAACCGGTAATACCGGATCCCGAATTTATCAGGTTCTGAGTCGGTGAAATTGTATGTTCTTACGGTTGTAGTAGGGCCTGCTCCCACAACTTCGCCCAGCTTTTCAAACTGTGCCGCCTGCATTGCTTCCGTTCCCCTGGCCACTTCTATTTCGTACCGGGTGACATTGGATTCGCTTCCTACATTCCATTGCACGTACACATCCTGGCCCTGCCGGCGCACAGTAAAGTGCATCAGTTTTACAGGCAGCGGTGTAAGCCTGTCGGTGCCACCGCCATTCATCCAGAATTCAGAAAACGAAGCCACTTTGAATTCGGCATAATAGCCTTTATCGAAGGGAACAATGTTTACAGCAGAAGGCGGAATAAAATTCCAAAGACCAAGATGATTGTCGGTTAGGATGCCATTCTCCACCGCCCTTGAAGGATCCGTGTATTGGGTAATGCCCAAATCGTATGCACTCGCAGGACGATAGCAGGAAGGACAACCGGTTGCTTTCAGGAGTGAGTCCACTTCTTTATCCAGAAAGTAATAACGTACCCAAACAGAGTCAGTAGGAGTGTTCTGTGGTTGCAGAGTAATGTTCCGGTTCAGATAATACTGGTTGTTGGCAAACCGCGTTGTGCCTGTATGTATATAAACATGAGCGGCCGTGCTACCAATATTTTGATTTGCGGGTTGAATGGAGGCCAGCAGCCGATTGTTGGCTGTAAAATGGTTCCACCCATTGCCGCTAACCGTTTGTATTACCGGTGAAGAAACAGTGGGGCCCTCATAAATTCCGTTGCGGCTATCGTAAATATGGATGTCATCAATCGCAATGCCTTCCCGGCTTACTCCCGGGTCACTGGAAAACACAAAGCGCAGACGCAGGCTGGTTATTCCCGTTGGAAGGGCCTGTGTGGCCACATGCCAGGCCGTATAGTTCTGCACACTCCAGTTGTTGCGTGGCGAAGGTTTGTTGTACCAGTTTGTCCCGGTGCCCGCCGTGCCCAGTTTCTGCCAGGTGTTGCCATCGGTTGAATATTCCACCCATGCCGCGTCGCAAAGAGCCGTACCGCAGTCTTCAATGTCCAGTGCCACACTAAAACTCAGGGTAGGAGTGGTCATGCCGGCTAGGTTAAAGCATGGAGAATACAAGTAAGACAATTCCCTGTCATTGTAGGTGCCTTGCAGGTTGGTTTTCCAGGCTTTGGTTCCGGAAGCTGCGTCATTGATCCTGCGGCTGCTTGGTGTACCCCAGTCCCAACTGCTTCGGTTACCGGCGGTATAAAAATGGCCATTGTTGGTTTCAAAATTTTCGAGATAAGGGAACGTAGTGATGAGCGGTTGGTTGTAAATAACCACTATAGCTGTATCATTTTCCCGGAAGCTGTCGCCGGGTAAATCGGCAACGGCCTCTATCGTGAACGGGCCCATAGCAGAAAGGTTGGCTGTTGCCGCAAATGTGTAGGTGATCGTTGTGCGGGCCGGAATGGCGGCGATGGTTTCGGTAATGAGGGCACTACCCCCAACACGGTAACGGACAGGAACACCTGTAATTTCCTGGGGCGAGTTGTTGCGAATCGTTATCTGTACCGGCGTGGCTGCTGATGGCCCGCAGTTGCTGGCGGCAGGTGATGCGATATTGACGATCTGAATATCGTTTAACACTTGATAAAGCCTTATGTCATCGATTGTATAACCGGCCGCACTTTCTATGTCCGTGGCCGGCCAGATACCCCATTGTCCCCATCGTACGCCAAAGCTGCTCGTGAAGTTTTGGCCATGAGCTGCCAGCAGGCTGGAAACCGGAATACTCGACGATTTCTGAAACCGGTTTTCTGCTGAAATGGAGTCAAGATTGTAAACGGGTATCCAAGGATCCTTATCACTGCCCCTGATCCATACGCGGTTGGCAGGATTGGGTATCTGCCCGTGTTGCTTGTACCTGAAATCAAACCGCAGGTCATGGGTAGCCGTTGTATAATTTTTCAGGTTATACGTGCCGTACAGGTAGTTAGTATTTCCAAGCGGCGTATAACGGGAAGCATCCAGTGTAAAGGCGCGGCTGCCGGAGGCTGTTATCCCAGAATTGACATATGTGCGCAGGCGGCCAAATGCCGTGTTCCGGCTGAAGTCATAACGTTCTGCACCCCTTATGCCCAATGTGTCGCGTAAGTAGGATACCGGCAGGGCTGCTTCCAGATCATCCAGCAATACGTTATTCAGGTTTAGTGGCGCATTCTCAATATGCTGAACAATGGTGCGAATGGTGTCGTTCGCTTTGTTCGGATCACCATTGTTGCTTACATAGACGGTTACGTTATACGTGCCAGCAGTGGAAAGATCGACGGGTGTTGCAAAACGGTGTTCGAAGGTGGCCCCTGCAGCAACGGTGACAGCTATGGTTTCTGTAACAGGGGTTTGCCCGTTAAGCGAGTAAGCAACCGTAAATCCTGATACTGGCGCATCGTCCAGGTTTTTGATACGAACACGTATTTCTTCTGCGGCACCCAGTTCTGTGCTCGTTTCTTTTCTGCCCGAACGGGGCGAAAGAAGCGTCTCAATTTTTATATCACGATCGGAAAGATTACCTGTACAAGAACCGTCGGCTGGTGTGCGGGAAATGGCAAGGGCTCTGCGTCCGGGTTTTGTTTGCAGTTTTGCCCGTACACTTACAAAATACAAGCTGTCTTTTGATAGCCCGCTGAAAATATAGTTGGTGGACGTTGTTGTGGCAACAGGCTGCATTTCATCAGCCCGGAGCAGCATTACTTCATAATCGGTAGCCCCCGCAACTGCCGTCCAGTTGATGGCAATGTAATCTTCGCATTGCACCGGCGATAAGGAAACAACAGGCACACCAAGAATGGTAAACGGCCGACTGGTGAAGCGTTCGCCACTGCCGGTTTTTGTCAGGCGAATCCTTGCCCGGGAAGTGGCAACTGCCGGCACTGTCCACGTGTAAACCACTCTGGCAATGTCAACCGTTTCGATAGTTGACCACGTTGTACCATCATCAGGTGAAAATTCCAGGGTGGCCGTTCCCGATAGGCCATCGCTGTCCCAGCTAACCTTTGTGCTTTCACCCGGCACAAGGCTTTCGCCACCGGCAGGGGAGGTAATGGCCAGGTGAACGGGAACAGGATCATAGGCAATAAAATATTTCTGGTTGCTGGTGGTTACAGTTGTTCCCCTTACCCGAATGGTATAGGTGCCGGCAACAGGTGTTTTGATGATAATCTGCTCCATGTTATTGACATGGTCGGCACCGGTAGCAGCAGGCACATTTAGCTTCACAATATTGGTATCCAGAATTAGGGGCAGTACAACATTGCCCGATGGGTCCGCCACTTCCAGGTCCAGGTCGTGCACCAGGTTTTTGGTGCTGATGACCGATGCTGGAAGATCATTCCAGTAAAGCAGCAGCTTCAATTGCGCTGTATTGCCCGGTACCGAAATGCTGTGCGTAGTGGTTGCGCCTTGTGCACTGTTGCCGGTAAAATATTGGTTTGCTTCCAGTGCTTCTACACAGCGCAGAAGATTCATGCCGCCAAACCCATAAAGAAAATCGGGGCCGGTATTTCCCCTATCGGTAGCGCTGTTGCAAAGCAGGGCTTTCAGTAACCCGTTTTTTGGATTGGCGCCATTATGTAACTGTCGATAACGCTGGTACAGCAGCGCCAGGCCACCACTTACGGCTGGTGCCGACATACTGGTGCCTTTATTAGTGAGATAAGTATTGCCAGGCCAAGATGAGGTAACATTTTGTCCCATGGCAACGATTTCAGGTTTTAGCCTTCCATCAAGTGCCGGCCCACGGCTGGAAAAGCCGGAAATAATGCCAGAGTCAGTAGTAGCACCTACGGTAACAATATTTTTGGCTACTTGGTAACCGCCCAAAACAGTTCGGTAACCATTTGGGTAGGGTGCGCAGGTGTTGGTACCGCTATTGCCTGCAGAAAACACATGCAGCAGCGATGGGTAGTCCAGCGACTGCTGATCAAGAATGCGGGAAGTAAGATCGTAGGTTCCGTGGTATTCGCATTCGATAATATTTCCGTACGAGTTATTGGTGATCACCATGCCGTAATCCTGTACATAGGTAGGCGTTTGTGCAATAATGCCGCTGAAAGACTGGCTGATGACAGTGGCTTTGGGTGCATAACCGCGATACCGTTCATTGATGTTTCCGGCACCGCTCATGATACCCGCTGTGTGTACACCGTGTGCATTAAAGGGAGATGCGTTACGGTTGATCAGTCTTCCGGAGAAATCGGCATGTGCCTGAAGGTCGGCATCGTCGCCATGACCAATGGTTATTCCTTCACCGTTGAGACCGCGGCCACCATCTGAAACTGGAGCATTTAACACGCTAGCCCTTGACAAAATGCGGCTGTTTTCATTCAGCGGGTGGTCTTTGGGTGGCGCCGGTTGTATGAATTCTACAAAAGGCAGGGAAGCGATTTCGCTGATGCGGTTCGTGGTAATTCGCATCGGTATAATGCGATAGGCAAGATGGTCCATGTCCAGTATATCTACCTGCAGGGTATTCAGTTGCTGCAGCACCGCTTCTGCCTTCAGGGTTTTGTAAAAAGAGATCCAAACATCAACGGTGCCGGCCTTTTGTACCGCCCAAATAGGAATCTTTCCCTGCGCTAACTGGGAAGGCATTTTTTGTTGCGGGCTGAGTTGAAAGAGGGCTTTTGCTTTCACACTTCGCAATAGCACGGCAGATGGCTGGGTGCTGATTGAAATAGTAAAGGCATTTTGCGGTAAGTAGTCCAACAGGGTAATGCCAGCCGCTTTCAGCTTTTCTTTTTCTGCCGGTGTAGGAAGGGCATCGAATTGCATAACGGCAAATGACGAACCTTCAAAACGCGGCGCTGACCGGGTAAATACAGCAAGATCAGATTCGGTAATGTTGGCTTTGGGCTGAACATAGCCTGTTCGCAAATAAACAGGTTGTGAAAACAGGGTCGTGATAGGCAGCAGCAACAAAACGATAAACAGCAGGCGGTTGAATAACATGAACTGGATTTCTTTTGCCAATGTAGCAAAACAATATGAAAAGGAAGAAGAGTGCATGCAGCAAATGCCCTGCTATGGAACTTTTGAGGGTTCTTCCCATCCTTCAGCGCTTAATTTGTTTGTCGCTTTCCTATCTGGTAATGACAACAGTTTCTGCAAAAATATCATGATAGATCATCTTCCTCCCTTAATCAGGCTGTAAAAGCGGGATAAACCTTTTTTGAAGAAACAGGCCAGCAAAAAACCTATCAGTACAGTTGTTAGCAGCACAAGGGAATAATTCATCAGTAATCCATTGCAAGACCTTTCAACTGCAAATTGAGCGGAGTTTTTCAAATCAGGCCTTACGGCCGCAAGCATTGCTTTGCTGAACCGCTATTCCTCTATTCTTTTGCTGCCACTCCAAAAAACAGCACTTTTGCAGCTTACAATTTTTTATGGCAAAAAACCGCAATGCTGCCATCGGCTTTATTTTCGTCACACTGCTGATTGATGTCATTGGCTTTGGCATCATCATTCCTGTGATGCCCGACCTGATTCAGGAGTTAGGCAATGTAGACCTGAGTCATGCTTCGCGCATTGGTGGCTGGTTGCTGTTTTCCTTTGCCATTACGCAGTTTTTGTTTTCGCCGCTGGTAGGAAACCTTAGCGATCGGTATGGCCGAAGGCCGGTGCTGCTGGCGTCGCTTTTTGGCTTCGCGGTGGATTATGTCTTCCTGGCCTTTGCACCAACCCTGGCCTGGCTGTTTGTGGGCCGTATTGTGGCCGGAATCACAGGTGCCAGTATGACCACCGCTTCTGCTTATATTGCCGACATCAGCACGCCTGAAAACAGGGCGAAAAATTTTGGTTTGATCGGGGCGGCGTTTGGTCTTGGGTTTATTATTGGTCCGGCCATTGGCGGTCTGCTTGGCGGCTTTGGTACACGGATGCCATTTATGGTGGCGGCAGGGCTTTGCCTGCTCAATTTTTTATACGGTTTTTTTATTTTACCCGAATCCTTGAAAAAGGAAAACCGGCGGCCCTTCGAATGGGTGCGGGCTATACCGGGTGTTAGCCTGCTGAAGCTGCGGCGCTATCCTTCCCTGACGGCACTGGTATTTTCTCTTTTTCTCGTTTATATCGGTTCGCATGCTGTACACAGCAACTGGAGCTTTTTTGCCATTGAACGCTTTCAATGGAGCCCAGGTATGATTGGGCTTTCGCTGGCGGCTGTCGGGCTGTTGGTAGGGGCAGTGCAGGGCGGCCTCACACGGGTGGTCAATCCAAAATTGGGGAATGAAAAAAGCGTGTACACGGGGCTTGCGCTTTATGCGGTGGGCATGCTACTGTTTGCATTTGCCTCACAAAGCTGGATGATGTTTGTCTTCCTGATACCGTATTGTCTGGGCGGTATCTGCGGTCCGGCGCTGCAGGCAATCATGGCGGGTTCAGTTCCTTCCAATGAGCAGGGCGAACTGCAAGGGTCACTCACTGGCCTCATGAGCCTGACCACCATCATTGGCCCGCCGGTAATGACCAATATTTTTGCCTATTTCACCGGCAAAGCGGCACCTGTGTATTTCCCCGGTGCACCGTTTTTGCTCGGTGCCCTATTTATGATTGCCAGTGCAGTGATTGCATATGTTTCGCTTCGGAAAAAAACCATCCAGCCGCTGGAAGTTCAAGCTACAGGGTAGAGATATACGTTTTTTGCTGTTTCAGTTAAAGGCTCGTAAGATTTGGCCCTACCGGTAACGGTATTTTACAGTAAGGGCTGCGGCCGTGTTAGCCGTATAGCGGCCAATGTCAACCATTGTTTCCTGCCGGCCAACGATGATATTTCCGTTCAACGCCCATTTCCGGGAAAGCGGGTATTGGTAACCGATAGCAACCGACTGCGATCTCAGGGTGTAAAAATCTTTGGTTCCGAAACCCGATGTGGTTTGCGTATTGAGCAGCTCCGGCGAAAAACCGGCACCGATCCGTACCGAGAAATAGTGTTCAGGGTTGGAGAAATACCGGCGAATGGTAGCCGATGCGGAAACGCTGGTAGCCGCATCACCAGGTGTAATGTAGGGCCGTAGCGAAAGCCAATAATTACCGGTGTAATATCCAACGGAACCGGTATAAATTGTCACTTTGCTTTCGGGACCAAACGAAAGGTGGCGCAAACCGGCAGAGGCCTCAAAACTTCTTGGAAGACTGGCAAAGATTTCAGCGCCATAACGCTGCCTGGAAAAAAGGGAGCCATCAGAAAAACCGGCATTCAAATATGCGTAGATGTTTCGGCCCAGCTTGGGATAGATATCAATCTCGGGTTGAATGGCCTGTTTACCCAAACGATTCGTATAGTTTATTCTACCGATAACGGAGCCAAGGGGCGTGGCACGGCTTCCCTGGATAAAGGCAAACTGGGCCGGTGAAAAATAATCCGAAAATCCTTCATAAGAAAAACCGGCCGCAATTTCATTGTCGAGCAACTGGCTGCGCAGATCCTGCAACAGTACATAGGCTTCCTTGTGCTTTGGGGTTTTTCGAAGCAGCTTTTGCACCACCAGTTTGGCATCAGCCATTTTCCCCGTATTGGCTAAAAGCCTTGCTTTTCGAAAGAGCAACTCCGGTTCGTCCGGAAAATAGGAGAGTGCTTTTTCGGCAACAGTCAGGGCACTGGCTTCCTCTCTGGCCCACCGCTCTGCATCTATCCAGGCAATATAGTTGTCAAGGGTTCTTGCATCGGCTGCGGCCACTGTTGCAAACACAGCCCGGGCTTTTTCAAAATCACCATCCCAGGCGTAGGTACGACCTACAAAAGTTTTCACATCCAGGTAAAGCGGATTTTTTTCCAAAATACGTAAGGCCAAATCACGGCCGTTTTCTCTCTGCCCCATAAAAGCAAGATTTTTCGCTAGCGCAAATACTTTGTCTAGGTCTGAAAGGGAATCCGTTTGTGCTTGGGCTGGTTGCAGAATAGCGTTGGAGAAAAGCAGCAGGAAAAAGGTAAAGCTGTTACGAATGCAACGTACCAGAAAGATGGTTGTAAGTTGGTTTTTCATTTTCATGGGACAGGGCCAGAACTGTTTACAGATTGGTCCGTTGCAAAGATGTCGTGAAAAACTGGGTTTTCAAATACAGAACCTACAGTATTCGCCTGAAGCGGTATTCTAAACGGCAAAAGAATCACAGCCTGCCAAAACAAAAACAGCAGCTATTGGATGCTGTACTAAATATTTGATGGATGAATTATGCTGAAACCGTGATCGTCGAAACCGGCTCTTTTAATAGTTGCCGAACGGCATCGGCAATGGCCTGCGCATCGTAACCACATTCGCGGTGCAGTTCTTTCAATGTGCCATGTTCTACAATACGGTCGGGGATACCCAATACCGTGAGGTCATTTTTGTAACCATGTAGCGCCATAAACTCAGCCACAGCGCTGCCAAATCCGCCCACTACGGTGCCATCTTCAACGGTTACAATTTTTGGGTACTGCAACAAGGCTTCGTGCAGGAGCGTTTCGTCCAGGGGCTTGGCAAACCGCATATCGTAATGCGCCGGCTCAATGCCTTCGGCTTTCAATTCGCGAATGGCGGCCGCGGCAAAATTGCCCGGGTGGCCAAAAGAAAGAATCGCCACCTCTTTTCCATCCCGCAGCTTGCGACCAGTACCGATTTTAATTTCCTGCATCGGCTTGCGCCACTCCGGCATTACGCCTTCGCCACGCGGATAGCGGATCACAAAGGGAAGCGTTGTGCTGTCCAGTTGTGCCGTGTACATCAGGTTACGCAGTTCGGCTTCATTCATCGGGGATGAAATGATCATGTTCGGAATGCAGCGGAGATAAGAAATGTCGTAAGCGCCATGGTGGGTAGGCCCATCTTCGCCCACCAAACCGGCCCGGTCGAGACAGAAGATCACCGGCAGCTTTTGAATAGCGGCATCATGCACCACCTGGTCAAAAGCCCGCTGCATAAAGGATGAATAAATATTGCAAAACACCTTCAATCCCTGCGTAGCCATACCGGCGCTCACGGTTACCGCATGCTGTTCGGCAATGCCTACATCAATAGCCCGGTGCGGCATCGCTTTCATCATAATGTTCAGCGAAGAACCGGAGGGCATGGCAGGGGTGATGCCCATGATCTTTTCGTTCTTTTCTGCCAGCTCCAGGATGGTGTGTCCAAAAACATCCTGGTATTTAGGCGGCTGCGGAACCTCGAACTTCTTTTTATAAATCTCACCGGTGATCTTGTCAAACAGGCCGGGTGCATGCCACTTGGTCTGGTCTTGTTCGGCCAGCGCATAACCTTTTCCTTTTGTGGTAATGATATGCAGCAGCTTGGGACCGGGAATGTTGCGCAGATCCTTTAACGTATCGGTCAGCTTGGTGATATTGTGCCCATCAATGGGACCAAAATAACGCATGTTCAACGCTTCAAACAGGTTGCTGCTTTTGGTTACCATGCCTTTTACGCCAGCTTCCAGCTTGGAAGCCATATCACGGGTAAACCGCTTGCCCACAGGTAATTTACCCAGCAGGTTCCACACATCATCGCGAAACTTATTATAGGTTTGAGAGGTCGTAATGTCCGTCAGGTATTCTTTCAGCGCACCCACGTTCGGGTCGATGCTCATGCAGTTGTCGTTCAGAATTACCAGCATGTCGGTATCGGCCACACCGGCGTGATTCATGGCTTCGAACGCCATCCCCGCTGTCATGGCACCATCACCAATGATGGCTACGCATTTGCGGTCGGTTTCCCCCTTGTATTTCGCTGCCATGGCCATGCCCAAAGCCGCTGAAATGGAAGTAGAGGAGTGGCCCACGCCAAAAGCATCGTACTCGCTTTCGCTTCGTTTAGGAAAACCGCTCAGGCCTTTGTACTTCCGGTTCGACATAAAATTATCCCGGCGGCCGGTAAGGATCTTATGCCCGTAAGCCTGGTGACCTACATCCCACACCAACTGATCGTACGGCGTATTGTATGCATAATGAAGGGCAACGGTCAGTTCCACTACACCCAGGGAAGCAGCAAAATGACCACCGTGCACACTTACCACGTCAATGATGTATTGGCGCAGCTCATCGCACACCTGGTGCAGCTTTTCCTTTGGCACCTTTTTCAGGTCGTCCGGTGAATTGATCGATTGCAGCAAGGGCCCTGCAGGTATTTGCATGGAAGGTTTTTTAGGCGGTAAAATTATTCTATTTCAACCAATCGGCTGAAGCTGTTTTAATGCTTAACAAACCGGAAGGAAATAGGTTGCGCCGAACCGGAAATGCCCGTGATCTGTAAAAGGTAGCTGCCTGCTGGTAGGGAGTGTACGGCTAAAACCGAATTATTTTCGCCAGCCAGCAGTGAAAGTGTTCCGCGTTGAACGGCCACGCCACTGCTGTTATAAATAACATAACCGGCTTTTTGACCTTCATTGCTCCATAATTGCAGGTTAAGCTTATCCGATGCCGGGTTGGGGCCAATGCGATGAGTGCCTGTGGTACGGGGCGTGCCGAGGTACACCACAGGTGAATAAAAGGTTTTGCCGTTCTTTTGGGTGATCTTCAGGCGGTAGCTGGCATCGGTAGTGGCAACCGGAAGCGCAAAGAGTTTGCTGCCCCTTCCGTTGTCGCCGGCCATCACGTTTTCGGCCACAAATTCTCCGTTCGGCTTTGCCTTTTCCACCACGATGCTTTGCACATTCTGTACATCCTGCAGCAGCCATTCCAAGTTCTGCTGGCCGTTCTGGCCTTCCCTATTTTTAAAATAAACCAGGTTTACGGGAAGGGTGCCGGGGTTGCAGGGGATGATGGTAAAATCAAAGCTTCGCAGGTAACACCCTTTGATAGAGGCCACCGTTACACGGAACCGGCCGGTAGGCAGGTTATCGATTTCAATAAACGGCGGATCATAATCAATTACGGTAGTGTACTGATCGGTAAAATCATAAACACCGTTGTTGTCAGAGTCCACAACAATGGTATAGCTCATGGGAAAAATCGCAGCATAATTGCTGTGTTTAACATAAATGCTTACGCTGCCGCTGGGTACATCATCGCAACTGGTGGGGTTTACCATATCAAACTCATACGAAATATCAGTGCCGTTGCCCGATCTGTTGTTGGAAGCATTGCCGCTCTGGCTGGGTTGTTTCAGCCAGTTACAGTCACCGTCCAGTGAACGGGCAAAGCTGTTCTGGTTACCCGGAGCCATGCCCAGTTCCTCATAATTGAGGTTCATGGTGCCGATGTTGAAGGTTTGGCTGGTACAGGTCCCACCCAGGTTAGAGGAGGTCACCGTTTCTGCGGCCGGTGCCGGTAGTTGCCGGATCACTGCATCCACCACATTTTTGTTGGGATCTAAAAGCACCAGCGGTGTGGAGCCATCTTCGGCCATCAGCCCTTCGCCAGTTTGCGGAATGGGCTTGTTGACATAATTACCGCTGTTCCAGTTCAGGTGTACGTTCACACCGGTGGCTGCACTGTCAATGTTAGCACAAGTCCCGGGAAGAAAAGCCCTTCCGGCCAGGATATAAAAATCTCCAGGTTGCAAAACCGTATTAGGCGGAATGGTAATGGCATAAACGCCTGTAGTCAGGATAAAACAACCTATATTGACAGGGCCGGGACCGTAGTTCATGAGTTCAACAAATTCTGAAGTCGTGCCGCAGGAGTTGGAAGTGCGGGGCATGTATTCATTGATCACAACCCGTCCGCCCATTTGGGAAAAAGCGGTGGTTGCCAGAAGCAAAATGCCAGCATGTAAAATACAGATACGGATAATTTTTGCTTTCAATGGTTTGGATTTGGGGCCCAAATTACGGCGCTCCCCCCTGAAAAGCAACGTAAAAGTCCCGATTTTTTTATACAGGAAATTGGGAGTAAGTTTATCCACTTATAAAACTTATTATCCACTGGTATATTTACGAGCTTCCTGCTCGTTAGATTACGTATAGTTTTGTCCGATGAAGGCTTTCAGGTTGTCGCGGTATTGGGTGTTTCAGTTTGCCGGTTGGGGCCTTTTTGCCCTGATCAACGTGTTTTTTGCGCTGCTTTTCAACAGCTATGAGCCCAAAATCCTGCAGCGGATCCTGTTTTTTATGGAAGTCGGCATCATCTTCTCCCATTTTATGCGGGAGGTGATTCACCGCTCGTCGCTGCTGATGAAAGACCTGCGGTACCAGATTCTCACCTTCCTTCTGCTCACCATCGCCTTTTCGTTTTTCATCACCTGCGTAGTTTCGCCGTTCGAACAATTGTTCCGCCTGCGGCTCAATGCGCAGGGGCGGCCGGTTTCCTACCTCTCCCTGTTTATTACCAATCTTATTTCCTTTATTCCACTGCTGCTCATCTGGAATGCCATCTACTTCATGTACCATTTTATCATGAAGACCCGCAAGCAGGAAATGGACACCATCAAATTGGAGGCCCTGGTACGGCAGTTGGAACTCAACACCATCAAGGCACACATCAACCCGCATTTTATTTTCAATGCCCTAAACGGCATCCGGGCCCTGATTGATGAAAACCCGGCCCGGGCCCGTACGGCCATTACCGAATTAAGCAATATCTTACGCAGTAGCCTGAGTGCGGAAAAAGCGGAAACCGTTCCGCTGCAGGAAGAACTGAAGATTGTAAAGGATTACCTGGCGCTGGAAAGCATGCGTTTTGAGGACCGTCTTCGCGTCAATTTTGAAATTGACGAAAAAACCCTGAGCAACCCGGTTCCTCCCATGATGCTGCAAACCCTGGTGGAAAACGCCATCAAGCACGGCATCAGCAGACAAATGAAAGGTGGCGTAATCAAGATTGTTTCCGATGTAAAAGAAAACCAGCATGAACTGCTGGTGCAGAATACCGGCCATCTTAACGGGTATGCAAAACACGGCGGCGGCTTTGGTATTGCCAGTACAAAAGACAGGCTGCACCTGCTCTATGGCGACAAGGCCAGCTTTGAGATCAGGCAGGTGGCTGAAACCCTGGTAGAAGCCCGGGTGCGGATGCCGATAAGCGAAGGAAAAAGCCGGTAGCTGGCAAGACGGCATCCATAAAATACAGTACAAAAGCTGCAGGCAGGCATTGCTGTTTCTATTATAAAGTGAAAAAACGTATTATTGACTCCTGTTTTCTGCCCCTGGCAGCGAGCAGGGGAAAACAAATAAACCATGAGAGCTATCATAATCGATGATGAACGCCTGGCCCGTACAGAGCTTCGGAAGCTGTTACAGGAGTTTCCGGAAGTGGAAGTGGTGGACGAAGCCTCCAACGCGGAAGAAGGTGTTCAGAAAATAGAAAGTCACAATCCCGACCTGATTTTCCTGGACATTCAAATGCCGGGAAAGACCGGTTTCGAAATGTTGCAGGAACTGGATCATGCCCCAACCGTTGTGTTTACGACCGCGTATGATGATTATGCACTAAAAGCATTTGAGGTCAATGCACTGGATTACCTGCTGAAGCCCATCGAGCCCAAGCGCCTTGCCGATGCGGTAGAAAAGGTAAAAAAGCTGCAGGCAACAAACGGCACAGCCGATTACCCGGCGTCGGCCAACGGTGGAACGGCTTTGCTGGGCGAACATGACCAGGTATTTGTAAAAGATGGCGACCGCTGTTGGTTTGTTCGTCTTTCGGAAGTGCGGCTGTTTGAAAGCGTGGGCAACTACGCCAAGGTTTTTTTCGGGAACAACAAGCCGCTCATTTTAAAATCGCTTAATGCTCTGGAAGAGCGCCTCGATCCAAAAACCTTCTTCCGGGCCAACCGCAAACATATTGTCAACCTGCAGGCCATTGAAAAAGTGGAATCGTATTTCAATGGCGGCCTGCTGCTGGAACTGAAGGGAGGCGAAAAGATTGAAGTGAGCCGCCGCCAAACCGTCAAGTTCAAAGAGATGATGAGTCTTTAACAGCCGTTGCGGATTCAAAAAATATAACAATGCCCTTTCCGGAAGAAAGGGCATTTTACCAGCCACATACCGGGTATGGGCAACCGAAATTTTAGTTTGATTTAATACAGACCAATGAAAAAAAAGATTTTTCTTTCGTTCGCATCAGGCATCCTGCTTTTGACGTCGGCCTCTTGCCTGGCGCAGAAAAGCACCAATGTTATTACCGTAAAAGAAGTGGAAAGAATTGAAACGGCGCTGGCTTCCGATGATATGCAGGGCCGTGCAGCCGGTACGCCGGGCAGCGAAAAAGCCGCAGCATTTATTGCGGCTGAATTTAAAAAAGCAGGCTTGCAGCCTTTACAGGGTGGAAGTTATTTACAGGAGTTTGTGGTGGTTCGGCCCCGGCTGAAAGAACTGAAGTTTAAAGCCGATGGTGCAGACGCCGATATTAAAAATGTGATGGTGTTTACCAGCCGCCCGGAACTGGAGCTGGATGAAAAATCGGGGTATGCAGTTACCTACATAAAAGCCGGTGAAAGTTTTGGCGCCAAAGCTGTGGAGGCCCTGCAAACAAAAAAGAACCTGCTGGTGGTTGTGGATACCAGTTTTTCCAAAAGCTTTCCCGCGTTAAGCCGGTTAAAGCGTCAGCAATTCAAAACAGACCACAGCACGGTGTTCTTCCTGGGCACAGCGCTGCCAAAAGAATTCAAGATCAAAGCCGATCATACCTTTGATGAAACCAAGCTTGCAAACGTAGTGGGTGTGTTGCCGGGCAAAAGCAAAAAGGCAGAACAGGTTATCTTTTCTGCGCACTACGATCACCTGGGCATTGGCAAACCCGTAGCCGGCGACAGTATCTACAACGGCGCCAACGACGATGCGGCCGGTACCACAGCAGTGATCATGCTGGCCAATCATTTTAAAACGCTGGGCAACAACGAACGCACCCTCGTGTTTGCCGCCTTTACAGCCGAAGAAACGGGCATGTTTGGTTCGCAGTATTTTTCGCGGCAGTTTCAGCCGGAGAATGTAATGGCCATGTTCAACATTGAAATGATTGGTACCGAAAGCAAATGGGGAAAAAATTCGGCCTTCATTACCGGTTATGAACAAACGAATATGGGTGAGATATTACAATCCAACCTGAAAGGTTCAGCCTTTACATTTCACCCCGATCCGTATACGCAGCAACAGTTGTTCTACCGTTCCGACAATGCAACCCTGGCCCGCCTGGGAGTGCCGGCACATACCATCTCCACCGCTAAGATGGAAGATGAACCGCACTACCACAAACCCAGTGATGAAGTAGGGACGCTGGACCTGCAGAACATGACCGAAATTATCAAGGCCATTGCAGAAAGCAGCAAAACCATTGTGAGCGGAAAGGACACACCCACCAGAGTGAAACCCGAAGGGATTCGTGCCTCATGATGCGATGCCTGTGTTTTTTTACCTTCCTGTTTACCGTGGTGCTGGCGAAAGCACAGTATCCGGTTGACAGCATAAAGACAAGTGACGCCGGTGCGATTCTTCAATTTCTGGCATCGGATTCACTGAAGGGAAGAGGCAACGGAACAAAGGAACTCCAACTGGCCGCTGATTTTATTGGATCCCGCTTTGCACAGGCAGGCTTGTTGCCCCTGTACAAAGCAGGATCTTTTTTTCTGCCCTTTTCAGCCCGCAAGACTGAGAGCCGAAGGCAACACAACCGTGTCGATTCATTGTACAATGTGGTGGCTGTTTTACCGGGAAAAAGCCGGGCTACCGAGATGGTGGTTTTTTCTGCGCATTACGACCATATTGGTGAAGAGGATGGAACTATCTACAATGGCGCCAACGACAATGCTTCCGGTACAACAGCTTTGCTCTTGCTGGCCGATTATTTTGCCCGCAGGGCCGATAACGAACGAACCCTTGTTTTTTGCGCTTTCGCCGGAGAGGAAATGGGACTGTTAGGATCGATGGCCTTTGCCGAAACGCTGGAGCCGGACAGTGTTTTAGCGGTGATCAATATGGAAATGATCGGCATAACATCAATAGGCAAGAATGCTTTTTATGTTACCGGCGCTGGGTACTCCAACCTGCAGGAGATTTTCAAAAAGAATCTTGGCAAAACTTATAAAATTCGCCGTGAGCCGGATTACAGCAAAGAGTTATTCGGCCGTTCGGATAATTATCCATTTGCGCAGAAAGGGATTCCTGCGCACACCATCATGGCCAGCGATGACGATGATGCCTGTTATCACCAGTCCTGTGATGATGTGAAACGAATTGATATTGAAAACATGACACGATTAATTCGTGCCATTGCACAGGGCAGCGCCACCATCATCAGCGGGGCGGATACGCCAACGCGGATAAATCCACACAGGATACAATAAGTTGGTGTGATTTTCCTGCCCCATTACTGTTTAAGAAATGTTCTTGTTTCCTGCCAGGCGCCAGCGCTTAATGTTAAGTTATAAATGCCGGCCGGGAGATCGCCAACAGGAATTTCTGTAACTGTTTCACCGGCTTTAATCTGCATTGTTTTCAGGGTGACTCCCTGGTTGTTTCGTACCTGCAAGGTTGTTTTCACAAGCCGGCTTTTCATCTGCACATACAGCCTGTTCTTTGCAGGATTGGGATACACTTGTATAGACAGTTCCGATGGCGAAGAAACAGAACTGGCGATAGTGCTAAATACCGTAAATGGGGAGAAGTTGCTCAGCGAAGATCTTGTCATCGAATAGGGATTGGTTCCGGTGGCAACCACCGGTGTGCTTTCGTCCCATTTGCCGGATGTGAAATGAGAAAGAAAGGCTGCCGTTCGGGAAAAGCCGGGCAATTCATCGGCAGCATTCCATTGCAGTGTTAAGGTTGCGTTGCTGCCCCCGGGGTTTTCTTCTTCCACCAGCCAGGTGCGGTTGACGGCATTGTTAGCAATGGCTGTTCCGGTGGTGCCACTGCTAAAAACTGTTGGTTGAACCCGCACCCGGAAATGATCAGCCGTTCCGGAATTTGTAAGGATAAGTGGGTTGTAAGACGTGATTGACGTGCCAACGGGGAAAACGGTTTCCTTGCTTCCGATGTTGGTTCGGCGAAGTGTGCCGGTGCCATTGGTAACGATAAAGCTGGAGGGTCCAACGTTCAGCAACGAATCCGTTACAGTTAAGGAATGGTTGCCCAGCAGCAAGCTGGCCTGTCCGGAAAAACGTAGCTCCTTCACGGTTATGTCTTTTTCCAGGAAAAAATTTGTTCCCGCTTCACCATGCAACACAAGATTGCTGATCGTCGAGTTGCTCCGGATGGCAAGGGGTTTTAGTCCACCGTTTTGTTGAAGCCCGCTGTAAAAACCAACGATGCCATCGTATGGATTGGCGAAGCCGGAACAGGTGGTATCAACAGAAGTATTGGCGTCATTAATGGCGCCACCCACCGCGATGTTGGCTACCTGGCCAGCACTGTTCTTGCGAAGGAAAAGGCTGCCATCGGGTGATATGTTGATATCGCCGGCAGAAACCATTTTGTAGGGAATGGTATCATTGGGGTCCAGTGCCAATTGGCCACCCAGTATACGTGTTTCTCCTGCTACGTACAACGAGTTTTTGAAAGTGACTTTCGCACAATTGGTCTTGTTAATGATCAGTGTATCCACCGGAAAGCCGACAGGCCAGGCAACTTCCGTATCCGTATTCCCAAATAGTTCCAGTTTAAAGCGGCAATGATCGCCGGTGCAATTTTGATTTGTAGAGCTTCCAAAGGATGGAATGCCAGCTATTTTGAAAATATGCTTGCCGTTAATAAATACATGGTTTGTGTCTGAATACATTAATAAGTCACTAGCATTATTGATTAACTTCCCGGATATCTTTAAATCTCCCTTTACATTCATTTGGCCCGTACTGAAAATTACATTGCCATCAATAATGTTGGGAATTGGATTCGCAAAGTCGAACTGTGAAAATGTAACCCCACCTTCTGTTAGAATAGTTATATTCCCTTTCAATACTGACCCTGATGTATAAACCGTGGCATTATTAAAAGCTTTTATATCCAGTTTATCGGAGACGAATTCAGAATTTGGACCTATTCCAAATGAGAAGCCAACTACAGGGCCATCATTGATAGCGCAATTTAAAAGTGTGCTTTTTGAAAAAGCGCCTAGTTTGAAATTGGTCACATTAAACTTACAGTTTTCTGCAAAAATTTCACCTCCTGTAGAGAAACTTCCAAAAGAAATTTCTCCGTACGTGCTATTAATCATGCGGGCTCTTCCTTCTGGTTCAATTATGATTCCACCTTGATTGATATTGTGCCCACGTAGATATCCAAAATTGCTGTTTATGATTTCCAGATCAATCATTTCGGGGTTTCCACCCAATAAACGAAAGAATCCCGAAGTGATATCGGCGGAAGAATCAACTAAAATAGACCCGCCAAATGCAGTGTTTATATAAACAGTAGGAAAATTTGCTATAAAGTCATGCGAAAAAAAATCAACTGTTGTATTACTGATACGCATACTTCTGCAACGGATACCGTTTGTACGATCTGTTCCAACAAGTATGGAATCAAAGATGTTTTCAACACCAATAGAAACGTTGGATAAACCCGACATCGACTTACTAAAAACAACATCATCCAATTCAGTTGGCACCCGTTGAATGGGTGTTTTTCCTGCTGGTGTTTTGATTTGTATCCAGTTTGATGGATTATTCCATCCGCCATTGTTGTTGTATTTATACAGAAGTGTAATGCCTGTAAATTCTCCATTGAATATGGTTCCTGAATAAGGATTGCTTAACCCGGCACAGGCAGAGTCTTTGGCTGTATTTTGATCGAAGATATCGCCAGCAACAGCCATATTGGCTACAACGCCATCACTGTTCTTTCGAAGAAAAATGCCGCCACCTTTTGCGATCGTAACATCACCAACGCAGACGAATTTGTAGGGGATGCCAGCATTGGGGTCGAGTTGTAACTGACCACTTTCTATTCGCGTTTCCCCTGAAACATACAAAGAGTTTTGAAAGCTGACTTTTGCGCAATTGGATTTTTTAATAACAAGAGTATCGATCGGCATTCCTACCGGCCAAACAAATTTGCTGTCCTTGTCGCCAAAAAATTCCAATGAAAAATGGCACCCTGGCTTTGTGCAGTGATCGAGGGTAGTACTGTTGTCATAGTTAGCAATTCCTCCAATTTTAAAAATATGTTTCCCATTTAAATACACATGGCTTGTATCCGACATATCCAACTCGTGGGCATAATTGATCAAGTCTCCGGAAATTTTCAATCCTCCGCTCAGGTCTATCCCTTGCCCGAATATTTTTAGGTTGCCATTAATAATATTGGGTAATGGGCGTGCGGGATCAGCTTGTTTTAAACGTAGCCCTCCCTGAACATCGGTCGTACTTATATTGCCGTTGAAAATTGACCCTGACGTATAGAATTCTAACATAGAAAAAGCTTTGATCTCTACTTCCCTGGAAGTGAAATCAGAATCAGGTCCAATTCCAAAAAAAAGGTATCCTGAGGATGAACCATGATCTGTGATGCTGCAATCCAGGAGAGTCGTTTTGGATGAAGCTCCCAACCGAAAGCTGTTTACATTGAAGCTGCTGTTTTCTGCATACAATTCTCCCCCTTCTCCATTGCTTCCAAAGAAATAGCTGCCATATGTACTGTTTACTATTTTCAACCTTCCCTTGAGCCCAATAGATACTGAGCCCATATCCCTATTGTGCGCTTTGATGGCTCCATACGAACTGTTTATTATTTGTAAGTCATAAATAGATGAGTTGCCACCCTGCAAATGAAAATTAGCAGGCTCAATGACAGCATTGGAATCAATGAGGACATAGCCACCGTTTTCCGTGCTGACGAGAACCCATGGATACGATTCCGTACCATTTTGAGCAGAAACTCCAAAATGAATATTGCTGATTCGCATGCTTCGGCACCGAATTCCTGTTGTGCGATTGACACCTACTGTAATGGTATCTTCTATTTGAGCAACACCAATACCTGCACTTGAAAGCCCTGACATGGATTTGCTAAAAATAACGTGATCAAATTCGGTAGGTACTCTTTGTATAGGTGTCTGTCCTGCAGGCGTATTGATTTGTACCCAGTTGCTGGCATTATTCCAGCCGCCGCTTCCACCACCTTTGTATAGCAGGGTGATGCCTTGTGAAAAGGATGCAACGGATGTAAACAACAGCAGGAGAAGGATGGCAGTTAGTTTCATAAAAAAAATTATAAGCTTACGGCAATTGGCAAACATGACCCGGCAGCATGTTGGCAAGAAAGGATACAAGTATGCTTTAAATATAATATAAAATGCGAAGAATGTTCGTTCTCCCGCTTGATGAAAACTGTTGGCAAGCAAAAGAATAATGCCGTACAGAAAGCTTGGCAAGACAGGATAGGTTATCCTATATCAGGAAGGTTATAACAATTGAGGTTATGAGTTGAATGCAGAAAAACCAACGTGAGCTGGTTATTTCACCATGCTCACGCCATGTACGGCCGAAGCAATCTCTTCCAAAAGCGAAGGGTCTTTTTCAATGGCATTGCCCACTACAATCACATCGGCACCGGCGGTACAGTTGCGGTAGGCTTTTTCCGCATCCCGAATGCCGCCGCCAATCACCAGCGGCACTTCGATATTGCGGGATACCAGCGAGATCATTTCTTCGGTGATGGGCTTTTTGGCGCCGCTGCCGGCATCCATATAAATTATCTTTTTGCCCAGCATTTCACCGGCCATGGCCGTGCAAAGGGCAATATCGGCTTTATCTGCCGGGATGGGCGCCGCGCCGCTAATGTAGGAGACAGTGGTCGGGGCACCGCCATCAATCACCATATAACCGGTGGAGATAATTTCCAGCCCGCTTTTTTTGACAAAAGGGGCCGAGATCACATGCTGGCCAATCAGCAATTCCGGGTTGCGGCCCGAGATGAGGGAAAGATAAAGCAGGGCATCCGCTGAAGGACTCACCTGTGCCGGACTGCCCGGAAAAAGAATAACCGGGATGTTGCTTTCTTTTTTGATCTGTTGAATGCAGCTATCCAGGTGATCGGAAACCACCAGGCTTCCACCCACAAAAAAATAATCAACAGAAGCGTTGTTGGCCATGGCCACCAGGGAAGAAAGCGAGGATGAAGTGACGTGGTCAGGGTCAATCAAAACAACGAACGATTTCCGGCCGCGCTGTTTTCTTTCCACAAGGGAGGGGTAAACATTCAACTTCATCCGCATAGATTATGGTTGCAAAAATGCAAAAAAATTCTTGCTCTTTCCGACTATAACCGTTTATAAACAGCCAGTTGAACAATGTGATTGTTGATAAAGGAGGTCCGGGTGTTGCTGTACTGGTTCATATAACCCGCTTCAATATCCATTTTTCCCGGAAAACGGTAACCCACAGCGCCGTACAAACGGTTTTGGTCAAACGCTTTTCCGTTGACAGCCGTTTTGTTGCCGGTGTTGATAAAAACTTCGTTTTGCAGGGCCAGGAAAGGACCGGAAGAAAACGTTTGACCGGATGTGAGGGGGAATACACTGCGGATAAAATAACGAAAGCGAAAAGCCTGGTCGTAACCATCGGCTTCCAGGCTGTTGCCGGTTACCTTGGCCCGCGGAATAAAACGCTCCTCGAAACGTACACGGTGTGCAATGGCGGTTTTTCCTGCTTTCTGGTTGGCAAGGGCCTGCTGCCAGATGCGGTGTTCGTTCAGCAACGAAGAAAGTCCGGCTGCGTTGCGACGGCTGCTATTGAGTAAATAGCCGGCCGTGAAAACAAAGGTTTTATTCAGGTGAAAGTTCAATCCGGGTCGTAACAGGATGGCACCCACCTGCTCCAGGTTATCGGTAGAACGAAGTTGGGCATCAAAATGAAGACTGAAACGGTTATCAAGCTTAAACGTATTGAACGATCCGACCCAGCCGCTGAACTGCTGTTGGGCAATGGCAGAGAAAGTGGTCAGGAAAAAAAGGGCAGATAAAAAAACGGGTTTCTTCAATTGCATCATGGTTCCGGCAAATAAAGACGCAAATATGGCCTAGGATCAGCGAAAACTGATTTTTGAACTGCTTTTATTGCCAGGGAAACTGTTCTTCCCTTCATCATCATACACCTGGGTTCTTACATCTCCATTGAGTTCGTAACGGTCATCCCCTTCACCGCCATTCAGGTATAAACGGATTGCCGTACGAACGCCATCATCAATGATAAAGCGATCATTTCCACCCAAACCGTTCAGCGTAACCTGGTACGTTTCGGAACGCACAAAGGTGCGGTCGTAGAGCTTTGCGCCTTTTTCACCGTTAGCCCCTAATTGAAAAATCCGGAGGCGAAAGCCATTGGCTGCCGGGGTAAAGGCAAACCATTCCCCATCGCCGGAACCCTCGATCTGCACGGTTTTAGCCAGCGACCGGTAATATTTCATGGCCTGCCCTTCCAGGTCATCGCGGCGGCCTTTGATCTTTTTTATAAATGAAGAACCAATAAGATTGAATATAGGCGGGGGCAGGTTGCGGACAGCGTTTTCAATGGCATTGTCATCCAGGTCACGCTGCACTTGCCGGATGGTTTCCCGCCAGGTGGCGGCATCCAGGCCATGCAGGAAAATTTCATCCAGCCGGCGTCCTTTGTAGTTGACGCTGTGGATGTATTTTAAATTCTTACTGAAATTGATCATAAAACGCAGGGCCGCCAGCCGGGCAAACTTTGGCACCAGTCCATTGCTGAAATAAAAAGCCCAGTCGCGGTCACGGGGAATGGCCTGGTAATACGTAAGCCCAGCCGAATCGTGTTCGCCCCAACGCCAGTTATCAAAGTGCCGGTCCCAGTCGGCAATGATCATATCCAGCAACCGGGCCCGGAGCAGGGCCCGCTGGTCCACCACGTGGCTGTTTGTTTTCATGATCTTGCGCAGCATGTCCTCGGTGTTGTCGGTGTCTTCATAACCGGCATCACGGGCCTCGAGCATGCAAATGGTTCCGGCAAATATGGCGTTGTATTCACCCAGTGCTGTGTCTTCCGCAACATAATATATCCGGGGATTGGCCGCTCGTACACCGGCGCTTTTGGCCAGCGGGCCAATGATTAGCGGCGAATAGGGCATGGCGGCCGATACCTGGTCCTGGGCAACTTTTTCTGCAAGAGTGCCCTCCAGAAAGCCTGATAAAGCGCCACCCACATCCTTGTCCAGGGTTCGCAGGGCCCATTCGCGGCCTTCCGCATCTTCCAGTTTTAAAGATTTTGTTTGCATGCCGCCACCCAGTTCTTCAATCTTGAGACCCGATTGAGACAGGCGAAAAACAGGTAAGGTCACGGGTTGGCGCCAGACGGTGCGGTAGTTTTTTCCCATGAGAATATGACGCAAAAAGCTTTGCGCCTTGTACCGGTCGCTTACAATGGTTTCTACCGAATCGGGTCCCACAAAACGATACGGCGGATGACTAACTTGCGCTTTCACAGGCCACTGCAACGCATAAACGAAAAGCAAAAACACACATCTTTTTATTCCCATAGCAAAAAATACCCGTCCTTTTGCTCTACCGTTGCAAATGTTTTGCCGGGAGTGATTGGTCAACAGGCAATGGGCAATCAACAACAGGCAACAGTGGTGTTTCGCCTTTATTTTACACGTTGTTATAACTTATTCTACAGCAACCGCACAATTGATCCATTCGGCATCGAAGTTTGTCTTGTATTTTTTGTAGAAGTTAATAGCGGGTTCATTCCATTCCAGCACCTGCCATACAATGCCATTCAGTCCCCGCTCTTTGGCTTCTATCACCAGCCTGTCGAAAAGCAGCTTGCCGATGCCCTGTCCGCGAAGTTTTTCGGTAACCAGAAAATCTTCGAGGTAAATGCGCTGGCCTTTCCAGGTACTGAAGCGGATATAATAAAGCGCAAAACCCTCCACCCGGCCGCCCTGTTCGGCCACGAAGGCCCACCAAACTGGTTTCTCGCCAAAACCACTTTCCTCAAAATGCTCCAGGGTTACCGTTACTTCGTCCGGCGCTTTTTCATAAACCGCCAGTTCTTTTACCAGTTCCAGGATCCGGCTGCAATCTTCCCGCACTGCACGGCGGATGAGGGTTTGGGGTTTGGCGTCTGGTGTTTGGGGGTTTGCAGGATGCGTTTTATTTTCCATTGGTCCTGTGTACGTAAAATCTAAAAATGTTTATAACAATATCTCAATATCCAAATATCGAATATCCACTAGCCCAACGCCTGTTCCAAATCAGCCACAATATCTTCTACATTCTCAATGCCCACGTTCATACGAATGAGGCCATCGGTAATGCCATATTGTTCCCGCTGCTCTTTGGGAACCGTGAAGTGCGTCATCGAAGGCGGATGGCAGAGCAGGGTATCCACCGTGCCCAGTGAAACCGCCCGGGTGCAAAACTGTAGCTTGTTCATGCAGGACACGCCGGCATCGAAACCATTCTTTAATTCAAAACTAAGCATGGCGCCGGGCTTGCGCATTTGCTTTTGGGCGATGGCAAAGGCAGGGTGGGAGGCCAGCCCTTCATAATTCACCTGTGCTACAGCCGGATGATTTTGCAGGTACTGCGCCACGGCCGCGGCATTGCTGCAGTGGCGTTCCATGCGGATCTCCAGCGTTTTAATGCCCTGTGTCAGAAGAAAGGCGTCGAAGGGGTTGCTGTTTCCGCCAAAAATGCGGTGCACCTTGGTGGTGTGGTTTTTCATGACTTCCACGTCCCGACCGATCAGAACTCCACCAATTGCGGTACCATGCCCATTTAAAAATTTGGTGGTGGAGTGCACAATAAAATCCACGCCAAACCGGAACGGCTGTTGCAGGTAAGGGGTGGCAAAGGTATTATCACAGGCTACCGCCAGGTTATAGCGTTTAGCGATCCCCGTTAGGCTTTCGATGTCTACGATCTGTATGGTAGGATTGGCCGGTGTTTCCAGGTACATCAGTTTGATATGGCGGTCGTGTTGGATGATGCTTTCTACCGTATCCAAGTTGCGTAGATCAACGGTGATGGCTTCAATGCCAAAATGGGGCAGCACACTCTGGATCAGGGTTTCCGTTCCGCCATACAGTGAAAAATGCGTAAGGATTTTATCGCCGGCCTTTAAGGTGGAAAGCAGCAGCGTTGAAATGGCTGCCATACCCGATGCATGCAAAATACCCTTGGCTTCTATTCCCAGGCCAAAGGTTTCCAGTGCGGTTATTTTTTCTTCGGCTTCGGTGATGGAAGGATTGCCATAGCGTGAATAAATATAGCCTTCCTCCTCGCCGCTGAAACGCCGCATGCCCTGTTCGGCCGTATCAAAAACATAGGTGCTGGATGCGTAAATGGGCGTTTGGTGGGCATAGTTGGGGTCCTGTTTATGACCGGCATGTATAGCTGTTGATCCAAATCCTTTCGGGGTTATTTTTTTCTCCATGGTAAACGAAGGTTTTTCGTTAATTCGTTCTTTCAAAAATAGGCCTCCTTTTACCGATGAAGGAAATAATTCTCCAATACGCCGCGTATCATGTTTGGGCAAACAACCTGTTATTCAGCACTATCCAATCTCTTTCCGAAGAGCAGCACCATACAGAAGTGCGCAGCAGTTTTCCCAGTCTTTATAAAACCGCTTTGCACATGCTGGATGCCGAAAGCATCTGGTGGCAGCGCATGAAGCTGCAGGAAAAAATCGACCGGCCCAGCGACACGTTTTCCGGTACCATGCAGGCCCTGAGCCAGCAACTGCTGCAACAGAACAAGGCTTGGCAGGAATGGATTGCCGGCGCCAACGAACTTGCCCTGCAACACGAATTCATTTATTACAATTCACGCAAAGAGCGGTTCAAGCAACCTGTGTACCAAATGCTGCTTCACATTTTCAACCACGGTACCTATCACCGCGGGCAGTTGGTAACCATGCTGCGGGAATTGGGGGTAGAAAAAATCCCGCAGACAGATTTTATCGTGTGGAGCCGGAAGAAATGATGTGCGGAAAGGTGAATGTGCGGATATGTGGATGCATGCCTGTAAGCCAATTGTTACTTTTTATGAAATGTTAGCAATCGGCTAATAGCGAGACGCTCTGGTGCTACTGGTCAACCATGGATTTCAGCCAACCAGTGAGAAGTTCTGCATCGATCTCCGAAACTTTTTTGATTTTGATGTGACGCATGTCTTTGCCGGTGCCTTCCAGGAGGTGAAGGTTCTCCTTTATTTTTTCTGCCTGCATAAAACCAAAAGTTACATAGGACTTTGCGGTTTTGAAATAGGCAATGTCTTTATTGATGGAAAATACGGGACGGCTCCACTTGAAACTTTCCTGCACAAATGGAACCTGCTGGTAAATCAGCTCCCGGAGGCTTTCCATAATCGCTTTTTGTTCCTCCGGTGCATTTTGGATGTAGTCGGTGACTTGTGGATTCATTTTTAGTATTGTTAGTGGATGATCAGTTTACGAATGGTTTGCTTAACGAGTTTTCTGGGCCATTTTAGCCAGTTCGGCTTCAAGCCTGTCAAAGTTTTCTTCGTTTCTGTCGCCTGCAAATGCTTTTACCTTTTTACAGGTTTCAGCGGAGTCAAGCACCTGCCTGAAAATAATTTTTGTGCGGTTGGGCGCAACTTCTTCAAATGTTGCAACAACCTGGAAGAGTGGTTTTGTTATGCGCTTCCAGGCAAGAAGCGTTGGCTTTTCAATTTGGATAAATACACACTCGTTTTCATAAGCTCTTTTACCCGGCCCATGCATGGTAAAACGCCATTTCCCACCTTTACGAAGGTCAAATTCGTGAAAGGTATTGGTGAAGCCCGCAGGTCCCCACCAGTTTAGTAAATGGTCCGGATCCGTCCAGGCGGCAAACGCCACATCTCTTGCTGCGTTTACAATTTTTGCGCTTATAATTTCACAGTCAGGCGTTGCGGATATAATTTCGAATGACATCTTCAAACAATGTACAACGGAAAATTTGTTTACTCACTAAACAAAAAAGGAGCAAGACCTTTGCCTTACTCCTTATAAATAGTTGGTTCAAATATCAGTACTCCCACTTCACCAGGGTAGCTCCCCAGGTAAAACCACCGCCGAAGGCTGCCAGTACGATGTTGTCGCCTTTATTCAGCTCCTGCCGCCACTCCCACAGGCAAAGCGGAATGGTTGCGGCGGTAGTGTTGCCATACTTGTGAATGTTCAGCATCACCTTATCATGCGAAAGACCCATGCGGTTGGCCGTGGCATCGATGATGCGTTTGTTGGCCTGGTGGGGCACCAGCCAGGCAATGTCGTCGCCGGTGAGATTGTTGCGTTCCAGTAGTTCGGCACTCACATCGGCCATGCCTTTTACGGCGGCTTTAAATACCGGTTGCCCATCTTGGAAAACAAAATGCTCTTTCGCCGCTACTGTTTCTGCCGATGCCGGTTTCAGTGAGCCACCGGCTTTCATGTGCAGGAAGTCGCGGCCGGCTCCATCGGATTTCAGGATGCTGTCCAATACGCCATAACCTTCATAGTTGGGTTCCAGCAGCACAGCCCCGGCGCCATCGCCAAATAGAATGCAGGTGGTGCGGTCGGTATAATCAATAATGGCGCTCATTTTATCGGCACCTACTACAATTACTTTTTTATAGCGGCGGCTTTCGATCAGCGAAGCACCTACCGTCAGCGAATACAAAAAGCCCGAGCAGGCGGCTTCCAGGTCAAAACCCCAGGCATTTTTGGCTCCAATCTTATCGGCAATAATATTGGCCGTAGCGGGAAAAACCATATCCGGCGTTACGGTAGCACAAATAATACAGTCGATTTCTTCGGGAGAGATGCCACGCTTTTCGCAGATCTGCAAAATGGCCGGTGCCGCCAGGTCGGAAGTCCCTTTGCCCGGTTCTTTCAGGATACGGCGTTCTTCAATACCGGTTCGTGTCCGGATCCACTCGTCGTTGGTTTCCACCATTTTTTCCAGGTCGGCATTGGTCAGTTTTGTCTCCGGCACATAGCCACCCACGGCGGTGATGGCTGCGGTTATTTTTTGCGTATGCGGCATTTAATATTGAATTTAAGGGGGCAAAGATAAGGAACGTCAAACGTGAAACGTGAGACGTAAAACGGTTCGATTCCTACCGTTGACATTTACTCCTGCAATCGTATGAAAGATTGTGTTTAACTGGCACTCCGGTTTCATGTCTGCCGTTTCACGTTTGACGTATCTTGCAGCATGATCGCATTCCTCACCGGCTCATTTGCCCGAAAAACCCCTTCCTACGTTCACATCGATGTACACGGCGTAGGCTACGAAGTCCAGATTAGTTTGAATACCTACACGCAAATTCAGGACAAAGAATCGGCTACGCTGCAAACCCACCTCATAGTGCGGGAAGATGCGCAGATCTTGTTTGGCTTTGCCGACGAATCTGAAAAGGCGCTGTTTCTGCAGTTGATTACCGTATCCGGCGTTGGCGCCAATACGGCCCGGGTCATGCTTTCTTATCTCAAGCCTGATGAATTGAGCCGCGCCATCGTGCAGGGCAATGCCAAAGCTCTCGAAGCCATCAAAGGCATTGGACGCAAAACTGCTGAACGCATCGTGGTTGAATTACGCGATAAACTGGCCAAGCATCCCGTAGAAACCGACGTAAATATTTCTTCCTGGAAAAGCAATAGTTTGCAAACCGACGCGTTAAATGCCTTGGTCGCTCTTGGCATTAACCGTCAGGTCGCCGATGGTGCCATTCAGAAAGTGCTGCAACAAGATCCGGAGGCAAGTGTGGAAATTCTGATCAAAAAAGCACTGCAGATGCTGTAAGCCATGATGATTGCATAACTAATTGTTTGAGGAAAAAGACTTTGAAAACCATATTATCCTATAGAATTCTGCCGTTGGTAGCAGCCATCGTGTTGTCCGCCATATTCATACCCGTTAATGCCCGTTTTTCACCATTCCAGACCGGAAGGGATACCACCAGAAGAGACACCTTGAAATATCCCATCGCTGACCGTCGCGGTGACCCGATCACCAATCCCAATCGCAACCCGTTCTCTCTTTCCGATACATCTTTTGTCAAACGAACCATTGAGTACGACCCAAAGACCAATCAGTATTTTGTTGTAGAAAAAGTAGGCGACCGGTATTACCGCACGCCAGCCACTTTTTCCATGAAAGAGTTTTTGGACCTGCAGGGCCGGAAAGACGAGCGGGATTATTTCCGCCAGCGGGCCAACTTGCTTTCGGACCTGAACCGCCGGAACTTCAAGCCTAAATTTGGTTTTTCCAAAGACTGGGTAAACCGCATTACCGGTAACGGTAAGGTGGAGATCCGTCCCACAGGCTATGTTGATATTGCCGCCGGTTACCAGGGACAGCACATCAAAAACCCTACGCTGCCCGAACGGGCCCGCCGTACGGGTGGTTTTGATTTTAACCAGAATGCCCAGTTGCAGGTGGATGCTAAGATTGGCGACAAGATCAACCTACCCATCAACTATAATACTCTCGCCAACTTCGATTTCGAAAACCAGCTCAAGTTCGACTACCAGGGTAAGGAAGATGAAATGCTGAAAACCTTTCAGGCCGGTACAGTGAACTTTGCCTCCAAGGGAACGCTGATTCCCGGCGCCCAATCCCTGTTCGGGGTGAAATCGCAGTTGCAGTTTGGGAAATTGTTTGTGACCGGTGTACTGGCTAACCAACGCTCCAACCGCCAGTCACTGGGCCTGCAGGGCGGCTCGGCCACTCAGCAGTTTCAGCTTCGTGCCGACGAATACGAAGAGAACCGACACTTTTTGTTAGCCCAGTATTTCCGCAATAATTATAATAAGAACATGCAGCGCCTGCCTGTGGTGCAGAGCAATGTACAGATCCTTCGGGTGGAAGTTTGGGTGACCAACCGCACTGGCGCTACCATCGATGCCCGGGATGTGGTGGGCTTTATGGACCTAGGGGAGAATCGCCCCTACAACAACCGCTGGACGCCCAGCGCTCAGGAATATCCCAGCAACGACGCCAACGATTTGTACCGAACGGTGGTGAATACACCGGGTGCCCGCAACTCCTCTGATGTGCAAACCATCCTAAGTGGCCTGGGCTTGCAGCCGGTGCAGGACTTTGAAAAAACCTTTGCCCGAAAGCTGCAGCCTACCGATTATTATTTCAACCCGCAGATCGGGTTTTTGTCGTTAAATCAGCAATTGCAGCCCGATGAAGTATTGGGTGTGGCGTTTCAGTATACCTTCAATGGACGGGTGTTCCAGGTGGGTGAATTTTCGCAGGATGTTCCGCCGGACAGCAGCGGTAACACCACCAAAGTACTTTACCTTAAATTGCTGAAGGCTACCTCGCAGCGGACCAACCTGCCGATCTGGGACCTGATGATGAAGAACGTGTACAGCGTTGGTTTTGGTCAGTTGGAACGCAATGGTTTCGACCTGCAGGTGACATACGAAGAACCCAGCAAAGGCGACAAGCGCTTTTTGCCGGAGGCCGATGTTCGCCAGGAATACAAGGGCATTCCTATCCTTACGCTGGTGAACCTCGACCGGTTGAACAACCAGAACGACCCCCAGCCCGATGGCCGCTTCGATTACCTGGAGGGCTATACGGTCATCTCACCCCAAAGCCGGATCATCTTTCCGTTTCTGGAACCCTTTGGCAGGGACCTTGAATATGTTTATCCCGATGCGGCAACTGCAGAAAAATATTTGTTTACCCCGCTGTACGATACCATCAAAGCCATCGCCTCCAACTTTGCTAACCTGAACCGGTTTAAAATCATCGGTCGTTCCAAGTCGGCTTCCACCGGCGATTACCAGTTAGGCTTCAACATTCCGCGAGGTTCGGTAACCGTAACCGCCGGCGGACAGATCCTCCAGGAAAACATCGACTACGAGATCAACTACGACCTCGGTACCCTGCGGGTGGTTAACCAGGCCATCATCAATGCCGGCCTGCCAGTTCAGGTACAGTTTGAAAACAACGCCAGCTTTGGCCTGCAACAGAAAAACTTCATGGGCCTGCGGCTCGACTACTTATATAATAAGAACCTCACCATTGGCGGTACCATCGTTCGGCTGGGCGAACGGCCTTTCTTTATTAAGCAGGGTTATGGTGAAGATCCAATCCGCAACACCATGTACGGGATGGACTTTGACTACCGCAGCGATTTTCCGCGGATGACCCGCTGGTTGAACAAACTGCCATTTTACAATTCAAAAGTGATGTCGTCCATTACGGCTTATGGTGAAGCTGCCGTGCTGGACCCTGGGCACGCCAAGGAAATAGGCAAGGGCAACCAAGGCGCCATTTTTATTGACGATTTTGAAGGCACCCGCAGCTCTATCGACCTGCGCTTTCCGCTGATTAGCTGGACAATGGCTTCAGTTCCCCAAAACTCACCCAGCCTCTCCGTGCCTGACCAGTTCCCCGAAGCCCAGCGTATCAACGACCTGTCGAGCGGATACCGCCGGGCTAAAATTGCTTGGTACAACATTGAGCCGGTACTGCAGGAAAAACGCAACCAGAATAATCCGTTGCGCAATAACCTCGAAGAACTGTCGCGGCCCGAAACCCGCCAGGTGCTGGCGCAGGAAATCTTTCCGCAGCGCACCAACGATTTTGGCCAGGGCCTGATCAACACCTTTGACCTTGCGTTTTATCCCCGCGAACGCGGTCCCTATAATTTTAATACAACCGGCATTGGACCGAACGGCCAATTAAACCAACCCCGCAATTCCTGGGGTGGTTTGATGCGCAACATCGACCAGACAGATTTTGAAACGGCCAACATCGAATTCATTGAATTCTGGCTGCAGGATCCGTTCACGCTGCGGCCCAACAGTGCTGGCGGCGAACTGTATTTTAACCTAGGAAATATTTCGGAAGATGTGCTGCGCGACGGCAAACGCCAGTACGAAAACGGTCTGCCCACGCCGACGCAAAAAAGCATTCCGCTGGATGAAACTGCATGGGCTAAAGTTCCCCGCAACCCTATCCAGGTAACCAATGCGTTCAGCAACGACCCCGCCGACCGACCCTTCCAAGACGTGGGGTATGATGGAATGACCGACACGGCTGAACAGCGCAAGTTCCAGCCTTTCCTGAACCAACTCGGGTCAGTCGTTGGCACAAACTCACCAACTTACCAGCGGGCGGCGACCGATCCGGCCGGCGATAATTTCCGCGGTTACCGCGATCCTTCGTATGGCGATGACGCCGGCATCCTTGAGCGTTATAAAGACATCAACAACCCGCACGGCAACTCGCCAGTGGCAGCCACCAACGACCAGTTTACCAATGCCTTTACGCTTTACCCCGATGGGGAAGAGCTGAACCGCGACAACACCCTTAACGAGGTGGAAGAATATTTCCAGTACCGCCTGCAACTGCGTCCGAACATGCAGGTGGGTACCAATTATATTACCGACAAACGTTCCGTAACGGTACGGCTGGCCAACAATGCATCCCGTACGGAAACTTGGTATCTGTTCCGGATTCCCATTAAAGAATACCAGGCCAAAGTGGGTAACATTCCAGACTTTAAGTCGATCCGTTTTATCCGGATGTTTATGACGAACTGGGAAGACACGGCCGTGCTGCGTTTTGCCAAACTGGAACTGGTGCGCAACCAGTGGCGTAAGTTCGATTACGAGATCAACACCACGGGCAACTATGTACGGCTGCCGGCCAACGATCCTACTAAAGTGGACATCCTGGCCGTGAACATTGAAGAAAACGACCGTCGTCAGCCGATTGTTTACCGCCAGCCTCCAGGCATCCAGCGCCAGCAGCAGATCAGCAACAACAACGTGCAGTTGCTTCTCAATGAACAGTCGTTGAGCCTTCGAGTGGCCGGTCTGGCCAGGAACCAAAGCCGGGGTTTATTTAAAGCCATGAACCTGGACCTGCGCCAGTACGGTCGCATTGCAATGTTCATTCATGCCGAGTCGACCAAGCCGGGCGGAACTGACATTGCCGACAATAACCTTAATGCAGTAATCCGCATCGGGAACGATTATGTGAGCAACTATTACGAAGTAAAAGTGCCGCTGAAGATAACGCCATGGGGAGCAAGCGATTCGCTGACCATCTGGCCAGAAGCCAATAACCTGGATTTTGATATGGATATTTTGACCGCGTTGAAATCGCGGCGCAACAATAGCGGTGGGCCGCCTTCGCAGTTTTTCCAGGAAACGATCGATGGCAAACAATACGCCGTAATGGGCAACCCGAACCTGGGAGAGGTTCGCGGGTTTTTCCTGGGGGTAGAGAATGCCGCACAGGACCTGGTGGATGCTGAACTTTGGTTCAATGAATTGCGCCTGCAACGTTTAGACGAAAAAGGCGGTTATGCAGCCTTGGGCCGTGTGGACCTGCGACTGGCCGACCTGGGTAGTCTGAGTTTTAGTGGTAGTGTTCGCAGCATTGGTTTTGGTACGCTGGAGCAACGGGTGAATGAACGCAGCCGTGAAGATTTCAAGCAGTACGATGTCGCAGCCAATCTTGACCTGGGTAAGTTGATGCCGAAAGATGCAGCCCTGAGCATCCCAATGTATGCGGCGGTGAGCAAAACAGTTTCCAATCCCGAGTACGATCCCTATGACCTGGACATCCGGTTGAAGGATAAATTAAACGATGCACCCGGCGACAAACGCGACTCGATCCGTAACGATGCAGTGGATGAGCGCACCATCAAAACACTGAATTTTACCTCGGTAAAACGCACCAAACCATTTGGGGATAAACCGAAGATCTGGGACATCTCCAACATCGATATCAATTACAATTACACCCACGAAACACGGAGCAACCCCATTATTGAATATGATGATGTGAAACGGACCCGTGCCGCTATCGGGTATAATTTTGCGCCGCAGCCGACTTTTGTGGAGCCTTTGAAAAAGCTCTTCAAATCCCAATCACCCTGGCTAGCCCTGATCCGTGATTTCAACTTTAATTATAAGCCATCATTGATCTCGATCCGTGCCGATGTGTTTCGCCAGTTCGGAGCCCTGCGCAACCGCAACGTTGGTTCGCCTTACAAGTTGCCTGAGTACTACGACAAGTTCTTCACCTTCGACCGTTTTTATTCCCTGCGCTGGGAACTGACCCGTTCTCTTACCTTGGACTTTAACGCCGAGAACAATGCCCGCATCGACGAGCCCTATGGGCGGCTGGATAACAAAGCCAAAAAAGATTCGGTGAAAAGTAATTTCTGGAAGGGTGGCCGCAACACCCATTACAATCAAACGCTGACGGCCGCGTACAATGTGCCAACAGCCAAACTGCCCCTGCTCGACTGGACGCAGGTACGGGTAAGCTACACGGCCAAGTACGACTGGCTGGCCGGATCGCTGCTGGCTCGTGAACTGGGTAATACCTTGTTTACCGGGCAAACCCGCAATGCAACTGCCGACCTGGATTTTGATCGTCTTTACAACAAATGGCGGTTTTTGCAGGCCGTGAACAGCGATGCTCCGCAAACACCACAGCCCCAACGGCAGCCCGGAGATACGGCGGCAAAACGCAAACGGGCACCCGGCGAACCGCCTTATATAGCACCCATACCAAAGTTCTTCCTGCGCCTGGCTACTTCGCTCAAGCGAATCGGCATTCAATACAATGAAGACATGGGCACCCTGTTGCCTGGGTACATGGATAGCACCCGCTTTTTGGGCATGAATCCCCGCAGCGGCAACCCGGGATTGAAATATGTGTTGGGGTATCAACCGGATACCACGGACATTAATGGATTGGCACAACGCGGCCTGCTTTCACGGGACTCCCTGTTCAATGCCCTGATACAGCAGCGGTACACGAATAACCTGAGCCTGACCGCACAGGTGCAGCCCTTCCGTGATTTTATGATCGACATTAACCTGACGCGGACTTTCTCCAAAGATTATTCGGAACTGCAAAAAGATACCGGCAACAACTCCGGCATCCGTCGCTACAATCCATATGCAACGGGTAGTTTTAGTATCTCATACATTTCTTACCAAACCCTGTTCAGCCGTTTTGATCCCAACGAAGTATCGGAGATCTTCCGCCAGTTTGAGGCCAACCGCCTGGTGTTGTCAAACCGCCTGGGGCTGGATAATAAACTGTACGCAAACCCGGCCAACCGCACGTCGGATGGCTACGTAGAAGGTTACGGTCGCTATGCGCAGGATGTATTAATACCAGCCTTTATTGCAGCGTATACGAAAAAAGATCCGACAACGGTGGAGTTGGTAAAAAACTCCAACCCCAACCTGCGATCAAACCCGTTCTCCCGTTTGTTGCCAAAGCCCAACTGGGCGGTGACCTATAATGGGTTGACAAGGCTGCCGGGTATGGATAAGATATTTACCAATTTTACGCTGCGACATGGGTACAACAGTACCTTAAGCATGAACAGTTTTACCACGGCCCTCCTGTTCCAGGATCCGTTCCGTGTAGGGTATCCTTCGTTCCGTGATACGGGTACAGGGAACTTTATCCCTTACTTCCTGGTGCCGAACGTAACCATCAATGAACAATTCAGTCCGCTGATTGCTGCCGACATGACCTTCACCAACCAGTTGTCAACCCGGTTCGAGTATCGCAAGTCGCGTACGCTGAGCCTAAGTCTGATTGACTACCAATTGGCGGAGAACCGTTCCACAGAGTTGACGTTTGGATTGGATTGGCGCCGCAAGGGCTTTCCCTTCCTTCGGAACCTGAAGCTTGGAAAGAATGCAAAGCCGCTGGACAATGACGTAACCATCCGCGTTGATTTCAGCCTGCGGGATGATGCCACGGCCAACAGTAAGCTGGATCAGAATACCGCTTTTGGTACCTCAGGGCAGAAAGTGATTCGCCTGGCACCGGCTATTGATTACGTAGTGAACCAGCGCATTAATCTGAAGTTCTATTTTGAGCAGAACAAGATTATTCCGAAAATTGCCACCACTGCGCCAGTTACCAATACAAGAGCCGGTGTGCAGGTACGGATTTCGTTAGCACAATAACAAGTAATAAATAGTTCGAAAATGCCGGTGTACAACCGGCATTTTTGTTTTTGATAAAGAGGTGAGGAAAATCTGTGTGATCTGTTTTTCAATGGAGTGCCATCCTTACTCTTTTGCCCGGATTTGTCGTAAGATCATTTACAATGGAAAATACGCAGGACAAAACATAGATCGTTGATATAGGCCAGCTGACTACATTCAAAATACCTTTCTGTCCTACCGGCTTCTCGGCAAATAAAAAACCTGCAAGGCGGCCCTGCAGGTTTAAAGTGTTTACGTTTATTGTAGACTGCTACTTCTTGATAACTGCCGATGGCTTGCTTTCCAGGTTATCGACATTGATCGTTGAAACGCTGTAATGCCCGGCCGCTGTAACCGGCAGTTCATTGCCCGTGGTAACCGCGAGCACCACACCTTCTTTTTTCAGATCAGCAAAATAATACACTACCGACCGAACATTTCCGGTTGTGTTCCACTTCAGCGTATTGCCAGAGATGCTTACGTTGGTAGCTGCAGCCGGAGCGGGTGCAACGCTACGGCCTAAAAACGGGATCACTGCCGGCGCCTTGAAGATGTCGGCGAGCTTGTTGGTGATTCCAATTTTGTTCAGCGGGATGTACTTGGCGCTGTATAAAAGATTGCCTACTACTTTTTGGTTACGGCGGGTCATCTCAAACTGTTTCTCCAGTTCAAGCGTCGATTGAAAGGCAGCCGGAGAGGTGCCGTCGCCAAATTTGTAATAACCATGACCTACCATCAGGGCCGCTTTGTAATTGTATTGCGACCACCAGTTCAGCCTTGTCTGGAAATCGTTGAAACGGTTTCCAATCTCCTGGTACAACTGCGGAATCACCACGTCCAGCCAACCCTGCTCGTTCCATTTTCTGACATCAGCAAAAAGTGTTTTGAAGTTATAATCCGGGTCGGGTGCCGGCGAAACTGAAAACACTACCTGGGGTTTGGTGGCTACAATCACATCGTATACCCCTTTGATGGCTTTGTCAACATTCGACCGCCTGAAATCTTCTTTGGTGGCAGTGCCGGCGCCGTATTTCTGGTAATCGGCATCATCCGATACCATTTGCCCGGCAGACGAAGGATCCGGATAAAAATAATCGTCGAAATGAATGCCATCAACATCATACTTCGTGATCACATCCTTCACAATATCCGCCAGGCGTTGCCGCACTTCCGGAAGGGCAGGATTGTAGATCTGGATTTTTTCATGGCTCACCACCCAGTCGGCGTTCACCGAAGCGTGCAGCGCCGGGTAAGAGGTGGTAACAGCCGTCCGGGTAGCAATGCGGTACGGGTTCATCCAGGCATGAAACTCCATGCCACGGGTATGCGCTTCATCAATCATAAATTTCAGCACATCATAACCGGGATCGGTACCCCGTGTTCCGGTGATGGCAGCACTCCAGGGTTCGTAAGGCGAATTGTAGAATGCATCGCCCATACCCTTAATCTGTACAAACACCGCATTTATGTTCAATTCTTTGAACTTATCCAGGTAGTCGGTGTAATGCTTTTTTTGCGCAGCCACTGTATACTTTCCCTCCGGCCAGTCGAGCCCAAAAACGGTAGCCATCCAAACGGCCCGCATTTCTTTTTTGGGATAGATGGGTTCATCCGTGCCGACGGGCGGCGGTGTTGGTGGGGGAGGAGCATCGTCTTTTCGGCAGGCATTGAGCGAAAAGAACAGGAGAACAGCCAAACTGTAGCGAATCATTTTCATTGTCATCATCAATCTCTTTAAGAAAGCATACGGCAGGGAACAAAAAACCCGTGCAGGATTTTTGCTGCACGGGTTTCTATCACTAATCTGTCAGGGTTTTCTTCGGGAATTCGATCAGCACAAAGCCGGCATCGGCCGAAGCGGTGTACAAGGTGAGTTTATCATCTTTGCCTTCCGCATCTTTGGTAATATGCCAGCCGGTTTGCGTACCCGGAGCTGTATTTACAGGACCCAGGAGCGAATACTGGTAAACAGGAGACTTGTCAGCTCTTTCGTTAAACAGCTTCAGGGCATCCACCGTATTGTCACCTTTGGTAATGTCATACACATACAATACCACAGCATCCGATCCGCTGCGGGCAGCAGTTGTCATAATCAGGTAGCGTTCACCGTTGAAGGTGATCACCCGTGCATCTGCACCACGAATAGGCACAGCCGTATTACTCAGTGAATACGAAATAACAGCGGATTCGTTGGCTACGCGAATCGGTGCATCAAAGCCGGTATAAATGTAATCGCTTGTATTGCCTACGCGGTTAAACGACATAGCCAGGCTTGAGCCGGTGGCATTGGTCAACACTGTGGGATCGGAGATGGTAGTGTAATTGGTAACGGTAAGGCGCATGATCTTGCTAACAGCATTGTCGCCAAAATACATAAACCCGTTTCCGTTTGCATCCAGGTTAACCGACATATTATCGCCATGACGGGAACCGGCACCTGCAACAGGGCCAAAGTTGGCAATTAATTCAGGTGCTGCGGAAGGGTTTGTCCAATGGTAAATTTTTAATGGCGAGGCTGATGTGTTGCCCGATAAGTTGGCAATGTAGGTATGCCCGTTTACCTGGGCGCCCACATTCACCGGGAATGTACCACCGGAAACTCCCGTCAGGTTAAGAGGAATCGGTGTGGAAACGTTTTGTTTCAGGTCGCTCACTTTTAAGAGGTGCGAACCCATCGCATGTCGTGTAACGATCAACACATGCTCGCCATCAAAACCCGTTCCCCGGGTATTAAGCGAAACAAAGGTTGGATACACCGGATTGCCCAGGGCATTGTTGGTATAGTCAGAGATGGTAGGCTTCCCGAAATCGGCACCATACACCGGGATCAGTAAACGCAGTGTTACCAGGTACTCACGGAACCGTTTGTTGTTCACAATTTTTATCACCTGTGTTTTTACCGATTCGCCATCGGCAAATTCAAAAGCATAAGTAGGCTGATCGAAAGAGGCTCCATTCGACAATTCGCCTTCAAAGCGGATCTTGCTAAAATCAGTCAGCGTATCCAGACGTGGAAAGGAAATTGTTTTTTTGTTTTCATCAATCACACCGGTTACCACGGTATTGCCATTGGCACCTGCATTGGTGATGCGTATTGATTTTAAGACGACTTCATCCGCCGATTCCACGTTGCTGGGGAAGTCCTTTTTACACGATGAGATGAATACGGCCATCACGGCTGCTACCATGATCCAGTATCGCTTTATAAAGTTTACCATTTTTTACAGTTTTCTCTTTTGTAAATGAATTGATCTGCCTTACTGCTGCGGCCAGCCTTCGGTTTGCTCCAGCACATAACCACGGTTCCGGTAATCATCCATCTGTACTCTTCCCACCGGTGACAGGTACGGATTAACGTTAGGAATGTTCAGGAACGGCAGGCGACCGTTGGTGTTGGGGCTGCGAAAGAATCCTCTCATCTGCGCACCGTTGGTACCGTCGTACGTAACAATGGTACCATTGGCATTAACAACAGACAGCTGGCCTATTTTGGCAGCGGTCAGTTCACCAGGCAGTTCGGTGGGAAAGTTCACCCATCCGCCTGACAACAATTCCTTGTTGGTTTCCGTATCCATGTAGTCCAGTTTTTTCCAGCGCTTCAGGTCTTCATAGCGGCCATACTCAAACGCAAATTCCATCCGGCGCTCTCTCCGGATCTCCCACAACAGGGCCGGTACGCTGGGGTCGCGTTCCGGATCATCCGGCATATCAGCCAGGGTCAGCGGGGCTGTTTTTTTCACGCCTTTAGCAACGGCTTCCGGGGCAAGGGGCCGGTTCCGGATTTTGTTAACCGACAGATCCAGGTCAGACTGGGTTACGGCACCGCCGCCAATGGTGGACAGTTCGGCCTTGGCCTCGATCCAGTTCAGCAGGGCTTCCGCATAACGGAAAACGGGGTAATCGGTTTGGTTCTTATTGCTGGTAAATTCTGCTGGCGGCGCTACACCGGCATCAAAGGCTGCCGCAACACTCCGGGGTAGGAATTTATTGATATACCAGTAAGAAGCCCTGTTGCGGTTAATGGGCTTGTCGTAAAACGAAGCCTCCAGGCGGGAGTCCCTGGTCTTGATCATGTTCGACAGGCTAAAGTCACTGGCATTGGGCTCAGCAGAATTTTGCCACGCATTACCATCCACAGCAATAAAAGATTTGATCAGGTCTGTGGTCGGACCAAAGGCAATAGACTCGGAAAGGTTATTGTTGGTAGCGATAGCATGTAAAACATTCACACCCGCATCATAGTGACGGTAGAAAACAACATCCTTGTTACCCGCCAGCGTGTTGGACGTAAACAGAGTACGGAAGTCCGTTACAATGTCGTACCGGCCACTGGTGATTACCATGTTGGCGGCTTGTTCGGCCAGTTGAAAAAACTTGGTGGCCCGCTCGTTATTGTTGTAATAATACTTCTGCCAGGAGCCTTCCTGCAAAGCCGCCCGTGATACAAAGCCGGCTACAACATATCGGTTTACGTACTGGTCGCCATCCGACAACCGTACATTCTCCATGGCATATTTCAAATCTTCAAATACAGCATCCATTACCTCGTTGCGGGGTGTACGCGGTTTGTACAGATCATCCAGGTCCAGGTCACTTACCACGTGGTCGTAATAAGGAACATTGCCAAAGCGGGTAGCCAGTTCAGCGTATTCCATTCCTCTGAAAAAGCGGCCAATGCCCGTCCAATGATTATAGGCTTCTGTTGATAAAATGCCCTTCATCCTGGTTTCAATCCTGTCGAGCATAATATTGATGGAACGGATCTGCGTCATGCTCCAGATACTGCTGTTTGGCAGGGCACGGGTAAAGTTGCCCTGGTTGCCCATCAGGAAAACATCATCACTGAACTGGTAGCCCATCAGCGCAGCACCGGTATAATCAAAACCGGAGCCGTAGCCGGTGAAGAATGAAGGATAATATTTATTGGCATACAGCCGAACATTGACCTCGCTTGTCCAGGCGTTTTCATCGTTCAGGTCTGTCAGTGGCGGCCTGTCCAGGATCTTTTTACAGCCGGAAAAGGACAGGGCCATGCAGGCGATAAAAAAGGATAATATATATTTCATGTTCATTTTTATTAAGGATTACAGTGTAATGTTCAGCCCCACCGAAGCAATTTTGAATGTAGGGGTACCGGTACCCGTGCGGCCCAGGTTATAATTGCCGGAGAGCATGGAATGGCCGGAAATGGTTTCAGGATCGATCGGCAATCCACGCAGCTTGTCAAACGTGATCATGTTTTCCAGCGATACGTAAATGCGGGCCTGCTTTAGGCGAACGCGGTCCATGATCTTGGTAGGTACGTTGTAACCAACCGTAATGTTCTTGATCCGGAAATAGGCCATGTTCAGCAGGTAACGGGTTTGGGGTACCATTACAAAACCGGAGTTGGCGCCGTTCAGGTTCCAGGCTCTCGGGTAGAAGGCGTCGGTGCGGTCTTCTCTCCAGTAATCAGCAGCAAATGCCTGCGGCATGGCACCGTCTTTTACGTGGAAACCGGGAATCGCCAGTTGACCAGCTCCCCAGATATGGCGTCTACCCACACCCTGACCTATGATAGCAAGGTCAAAGGATTTGTAATCGAGGGCAATGCGGAAGCCGTACTCATAACGCGGCAGTACGTTGCCGATCACCACACGGTCGCCGGGGTCACCGAAAGTGCTCTTGCCGGGAGTGATGTAGCCATCGCCGTTCACATCCACAAACTTCACATCACCAGGACCGATCAGCAGGATTTGGTTACCGTCTTCAAAGAAGGTTTGGTAAATCGGGTTGTTGCCAGCCAGTTTGTTGGTGCGCTTGCTGGTACCTTGCCATACAATTGTTTCCTGCAGAATTTTTCCGTTCTGATCATATACGAAATCATCTTTCTGGTAAAGGCGATCGGTTACATAACCATAAATATCACCATAGCGTTTTCCGGTGGTAAACGTGTTATCGATTAGCCTGTTTTCATAAGGAATATTCCAGTCAGCAGCTTTGGTAATGTCGGTATACGAATCCGACAGGTTTCCGCTGACATTGATACCCAGGCCACTACCGAAGCGATGGCGGAAATCAAGGGCCAGTTCCCAACCTCTTGTTTTTAAATTACCATAATTGCCTTGAGGGGCCGATGCGCCATAGGTAGCCGGCAGGGCATTTCCTGAAATGATCATGTTTTTCGTCTGGCGCTCAAACAGGTCCAGCGTCACGCCAAACTTGTTACGGAAGAAACGCAGATCAGCACCAAGGTTCAGGGTTTCGATATCCTGCCAGGTAATTCCAGCAGAAACCGGGTTGGGCGTACCCATGGTAAAGAACTGTTCGCCGGCTGCATTTATCCAGGAGTTTTTTGTAATGTCCATGGAAGAGATATAGAGGTCGTTGGAAACCGACTGGTCGCCAATAAAACCCCAGGAACCACGGAGCTTTGCATAGCTCACGATGTGGTTGATGTCGCTCATGAAATTTTCGTTCGACAATACCCATCCTGCAGAGAAGGAAGGGAACCATCTCCAGCGCAGGTGTTCTGGGAATTTGGAGGTGGCATCATAGCGCAGGTTACCCTCCAGCAGGTACTTGTTGTCGAAGGCATAGTTGATCCGTCCAAAATAACCAACCTGTCCGTCCCAGTTGGCACCGCCGCCGGTGGTTTCGGTGCCCACGGCAAAGTTGTACTGGGGATTTTCGTTGTTAATCAGGTTGGTCTTGCGGCCCCACTGGCTGTTCCATTTGTTGGCCACAATGTTTGTTCCCAGCATGATCTTGAACTTGTGCTGAGAAGTCAGGTTCAGGTTGTAAGTTGAATAAGCGTTTACAGTATGACGCTGGGCGGACAGGTTTGATTTGTAGATATAGCTCTGCTCTTTGGTTACATAATTCACGATTGGGAACTTGTAACCCGCAACGCCGCCGGTTTGGGTGATCTTTCCTTCCTGGTCAACATAAACCTGGTTGCCATTGGCATCTCTCCACGCCACCGGTGTGTACCAGGGCTCCCGGGCCGTAATGGCCGGTGTGGAAGAACCGGAAGTTTCCTGGCGGGTGTCGAAAGTATAATCGGCCACGATGCTCCAGTTTTTGGTAATGTCAAGCGTCGTTCCCAAATTCAGGTTGATATAACGCTGTCCCAGAGTAGCGGTATGGGCATTGTAGGTATCCCAGTACGGATCGCGGATTTGTTCGCCATCTTCCATTACACCGGTTGGGAAAAGACGGCTCCAGCGGTAGAGGTACAACCAGGGATCGGCCCCAAAACCACTGGCGTTTGTTGAGTTGGGATAACGTTTGTTTCGATCGGAAAACAACATGCTGGCCCGGATGGTAACCAAATCCGATACCTTGGTTGACATGCCGAGGTTAGCCGTGTAACGGGTAAAATCATCATACTTAGCAGGCTTCATCATTCCTTCCTGTCCCAAGTAGCCAAAGCTGGCGTTGTACCTTGTGTTTCGAGACATGCCGTTTACTGAGATGTTATGCATCTGGCTAAAAGCATAATCTTTCACCATAGCGGCTACGGGGTCAAAAATCCGGAGACCATATTTATCGGTGCCGTCAAAATACCAGTCGCGGCCATACAAAACCGGGTCATTCCATTTTACGGTATTTCCGTATTTCGCCTGCCATTCGCGGATCCGCTCCATGCTCACATCATCAATGCGCCAGAAACCACCGGCGGGTCCGGCCTGTTTCATGTTTTTATGGGCATCCAGTGTGTACTGCAAACCATCCACACCGGCAATCTCAATTTTCTTGAAGGGTGACTGAAACGAGAAGTTGTTGGAATAATTCAGGGTCAGGCCTTCGGTGCGGGAACCTTTTTTGGTGGTGATCAGGATCACACCAAACGCCGCTTTGGCACCATAGATAGAGGCCGCTGAAGCGTCTTTCAAAACAGAGATGGTTTCGATATCGTTTGGATTGATCATCTGGATGCTGGGAATTTCCACGTTGTCAACCAGCACTAGCGGCTCACTGGAACCCTGAATAGAGCCGATAAAGCCCCGGATGCGCAGCAGCGGGTCCGATCCTACTTCACCGGAAGGAATACGAACCGAAAGACCCGGTACGACACCCTGCAGGCCACGGCCGGCATCAGCAATCGGACGGCTACCCAGCGACTCCACATTTACATTCACCACGGAACCGGTTACGTTGCCACGGCGCTGGGTTCCATACCCCACCACCACAACTTCGTCCATATTGCCCGAGCCGGGTGTCATGGTTACATTAATCTGGTTGCTGGCGCCTACCACAATGGTTTCGGTGCGGTGGCCAACGTACGAAAAAACAAGGGATTCGCCGGGTATGGCATTGATGGTGTACGACCCGGCTTCATTGGTTACGGTTGCCCGGGCAGTATTCCGGACCATAACGGTGACACCTTGTAAACCTTTGCCATCGGCGGATGATACAGTACCTGTTATGGTTCTTGTTTGGGCCGACAATCCCGGCGCATAGAACAAGAGAACCAGCAGAGATACTCCTAAGCAGAACAACTTTCTCATACTTTCTGTTTTAAAATTATAAAACGGTGATACCGGCATCTACAAAAGGCCGGAGATCCTGGTGACCAGGGTCCAGCTCTGTGATGAGGTAATGAATTTTTGTTAGGTCGCAAACCTGAATGGGCTGATAGCTTTGCAGCTTTTCCGCAATGGTGATGCACACCACTTTGGCAGCGGAAGAGATCATGGCTTTTTTTACCTGCACCACCTCCCGGTCGCTGTCTGTAACCCCATGCTGTACGTCTATGGCATTGATGCCAAGGAAACACAGGTCAGCATTCAGTGCCTGGATCTGGTGAATGGCATTTGAGCCCACCGTGATCTTGGAATCCTTCGACAGCTTATCACCCACAACAATCACATCCACTCCGGGATAACCGATACAGGCATTGATGACGGGAATGCTTCCGGTAATGATGGTGGCTTTCAGGCTCGGTGGCAGGCTGTGAATCATTTCAAGGATGGTGGTGCCGCCGCTGGTGATCACATACATGTGATCCTTGATCAGGTTAATGGCTTTAAACGCAATGATCTTTTTCTGCGATTGCGAATACACATTGTCAGGGTTGAATTGCAGTCCGCTGAAGGCGGTGGACAGGGCGCCGCCGTGCACTTTGATCAGTTTGCCGGCATCCGACAATTCCTGCAAATCCCTCCGTACGGTATCTTCCGATACCCCCATATCGTGGCACAGGGTTGCAATGATCACCTTATTATGCAGATTGACCTGGCGAAGAATATAGGCCTGCCGTTCTTTTTTAAACATATAGAGGCAGCGTTAGATGAGTCGATTTAGGTCCCAAAGCAGAAGGGCGTTTGAATTGGTAACAAGCAATCTTTTTTCTACTAAAAACTTCTTCGGTTTTTCTCTTTTTGTGCTGAAATCTTTCCTTTCCTTTTCCTTAGAACCGGATAAAGGTAGGAAATCCTGCATAAAAACGCACATATATAGAAAAAACCGCAAGAGATGGCAATTTTTCTGCTTTATTCTTGTTATTGTCTATTCTCTAAAGGAGTCGTTTTGTGCTTTTTATAGCGATTTTGTCATCTCCGGATTTGCCCTTCGGGAGAGAAATTTGTTGCGGGGATGGCGCAAAGTTGGGTGCAACGTTTTAACAGGTGCTGTTGTCATGCAGAAAAAACAGGCGTGAAACAAGCCATTCCACTTTCCCTGCTGTTCTTCATTTTTGCTGCTTGCAAAAAAGATAACAATCGTTCGGATGCTGTCGAGATCTACCAGTTACAGACCTACACCCGTACTGTGGATGTCTCAGCATCGCCAGCCATTACCCGGTACAGCAATATCAGCTTGTCGGCAATACCCCTGCTGGCAGATAAGGATATTGCGGGATATAATCCTTTGCACACCACTTTTTACCTGCGTAAGGACATTACGCCAGCCATAAGGGATTTTGGCCCTGATAAAGCATTTGCGGTGACGGTAAACAAAGAGATCATCTATGTTGGTGAGTTCCGGCCGGCTTATTTAAGTTCCGTTGTTTACGGCATTGCCTCCATCAATCCAAACTTTGTGCAGGACCGCCAACTGAAGATCGACTATATCCGGATCGATAACAGGCCCGATGCCGATGCCTTTGACAAGCGCAACGACAAGCGGCTGCTGGATGCCTTACTCAAAAGCGGACGGTTGCGCTGATTTCTGTTGCGTTGTTATGTTACAGATTACAAGCTTGCCCTATCTTTAGTTCGCTGAAACTTTCTTGTCTCCTTAATCCAATTGTATGCAGAATAAATGTCTCCTGTTCCTTTTTTGTGCTGTACTGGCAGCCGTCTTTGCCTGCAACCGGAAGGTAAACACGGAGGCGGCCGATGCCACAGCCCTGATTGGCACCTGGGAGTTGCGGGAAGACCAAAGCGGCATGATCCCAACCCGGCAACACGCCGAAGGCAATGGCGATCGCTACCGGTTTACGGCCACAACCTATGAGCGGTACCGGAATGGTGCCCTCGAAAAAAGCGGTGCGTACCGGTTAGAAATGGATTCCACCGTTCAAAAAGAAGTGGGCTTGCAATTGCCTCCCGGCGAATTTACCCAGCGGATTATTTTCGAAGATGAGCCATCAGCTCCCAAAACTTTTTTCCAGCGTAACGGCGATAAACTGATCTTGGTCTCCGGTTATTTTCCCACCGATGGCGGAAGCCGGCACACCTACCAGAAAGTGCCCGAAAAAGGGTAGGGATCTCCGCTAGTTTACGCAAGAATTTTCCCATTTACATTAATAAATAATTTTCAATACCTATAAACGTACATACTATGCAGCAGGTGCCGCAACAGCTTCATTAACGAGGTAGCACCAGAGGATTGCGCTGCCAGAAGTAAGCGATACGGCCATCACGCTACAGTGGAGTGGTGCGGATGATGCCGGTGGCAGCGGTGTACGGGAATATGCCGTGTATGTTTCGGAAAACGGTGGTGCCTTCACGTTATACCAGAAGAATATACTGGATTCGGCGATTGTCTTTATTGGCAGACCCGGAAGCACGTACTGCTTCTTTACTCAGGCCACCGACAATGTACTGAACGCGGAAGAAAGGAAGAATGCCTGCGAAGCCGTAACCATGGTGGGTGCAATCGGCCTGATGGTATCATGGCTCAGCTTTAAAGGCGAGCAGGTAAGAGAAGCCGTGGTGCTGACATGGGCTACCGCGAATGAAGCCAGTAGCAAACCGTTTAACGTGGAGAAATCGGTGGACGGTGTGCGGTTTGAGAAGATTAGGCAAGTGGCAACCGCCGGCAACAGTACACAAACCCGTTATACAACTTTACCGATAACGAAGCGCTGGCGCAAATGCAAAACTGTTGTATTACCGCCTGAAGCAAGTGGATGTCGACGAGAAGTTCAGTTATTCCTCCGTTGTTCGCATCAACATCGGTGAAGTAAAAACAGAGAACGTATTCAGGGTATTCCCAAATCCCTTTGTCAAAACACTCACGTGACCATCACCACGCAGGGAGCGCCACGGAGTGAGGACAAAGTCGAACTGCTGACCGTAAACGGACGCCTGGTTTACCAGTGCAACCTGTCGATGCGCAGGACCGGTGTGCCGCTCCTTCTCATCGATCTGCCTGAACTGGCCTCGGGTGTTTATATTTTAAAAGCATATGTCGCCGGTGAGAACATTACCACAAAGGTCTTCCGGTAGAAAGGAGAGTAGGTTGATTACGCAAGGCTGTTTCGTAAGAAGCAGCCTTGCGTAATCTTGCCGTTTTCCAGTCGCTACCACTCATACTGCTGGGAGAAGCAAGATGGCATCTTGTAGTGAAAAGAATGCAAAAGAGTTGGTACCTTTCCTTCCCGCCCGCCTTTGTAAACCCCGCATTTCCCACCCTGGAAGCCGCATTCCTTAACAATCTAAATCGATAAGCCATGAACGATTCCACAACACTGCAAACCTCTGCTTCACTGCCCGCAACAAATCCCAACAAAGCCTTATGGGAAAAAGGCGACTTTACCCGCATTGCCGAAACCATGCGCCAAAGTGGCGCCGCATTGGTGGCTGATATTGGTGTCAGCAACGACATGGATGTACTGGACCTTGGTTGCGGCGACGGCACCACCGCTATTCCCGCCGCAAAATTTGGCGCCCGTGTGCGAGGAGTGGATATAGCTCCTAATCTCGTAGAAGCCGGAAAGGCCCGGGTGGCAGTGGAAGGGCTACAGAACATTACGTTTGAAGAAGGCGATGCCACCAACTTGCAGGGCATAGCCGATAACAGCTTCGACCTCACAGTGAGCATTTTTGGTGCTATGTTCGCACCGCGGCCCTATGATGTGGCCCGCGAAATGGTTCGGGTAACAAGGCCCGGTGGACGCATTGTGATGGGTAACTGGATTCCCGGTGATCCCACCTTTGTGGCGCAACTGCTGAAGATCAGTACAGCCTATGCGCCCCCGCCGCCGGAAGGGTTTATCTCTCCCATGCTCTGGGGCTTGGAGGAACATGTGATCGAACGCTTTGGAAGCGCCGGCATCCCGGCGGGTTCTATCCGTTTTGTGCGGGACACCTATACGTTCCAGGCGCCGTTTTCGCCAACGGAATTCCTCAGCCGGTTCCGGCATTTTTATGGGCCTACCATGAATGCATTCGAAGCGGCAGAGAAGACAGGAAAGGATGCTGACCTGCAGCGGGAACTGGAAGAGCTTTTCCATAGGGAAAACAAAAGCGGCTCACCGCATACGACACTGATCGATGCCAGTTTTTTAAGGGTAACGGTGATGCGCTGAGAAGTTCACATGCTAGAGTAATGCTGCCAGAATTCAGTTTTACAGCGGTAAGAATGGAAAGTGGTCAGTAAGGCTACTTGCTTCACTGATCACTCCCAAAAGAATTTGTAAAAGGCACCTGATAATAGGAGTAACAGGTAGTCTTGCCGTAGCAGGGCTGCCTGTTTTCTTTCTTTCTATTAGTTTAAGGTAGTTTTCTAAGCAGAAGACGTTTTTATCAATGCAGAAAGTTCTGTCATTACGATAAGTAGCAGGAAGGCAACCGTTCAAACTTGGGTTTCCCGGAATTTGTGGCGATTTCTTAAAACGGCAGCGGCATGTTTTGCCGATCAGAATTTTTTTACTTCTGCCGTAAACCGGTGCAGGGCCTGGATGCGGCTGCGGACACTTTCCGGCCGGCTGGTGTCGCTGATGTTTTTCAGGAGGTCAAGCCGTTCGCTGACGATGGCGTCGATTTTCCGCCGCACCTGCTCATTGTACAGCTCTGCTTTCTGGTTCACATAGGTGTCGAGAAAGAGATACAGGAGAACAAAAAAGCCGGCAAAAATTGCCAGGCCTAACAGCAGGAGGATTAGATCAGCCATACTCAAACATAGATAATAGTTTTGTTTTATCCGAAAGGAGAAAGGATGAGCGGTTCCTGCCGAGGTGCTCCCGAAGCGTTTTTCAGGGATAAAGCAGGCACAGCCAGTGGGCAAAAGACAATGTGCAATAGGCAAAAAAGAAAGATATCGGCGGTTTAGTAAGATTGTTCCCATAATGAAAAACGCAGTACAAACCCGTACTGCGTTTTTGAAATGAATCGCTTTGCTTGCTATAGTGGAAACAGAAAATATCCCAATATCTAATATCCACTATCAAACGCTCTACTGTTTCCCGCAAAGACAATGAATGCTATGTTCCTGGGTATGCGTTTCGCTTTGAAAGCCGAATGCCTCCCAGTTTCTCCGGGCTTCCCAGTAAAACTTCGGGCGGGGTTTGTTTGCATTGCCCACTTCATTCATGGTCTCAGCCTCATACAACCGGCCGTTTACCATGGTGTATAGAATGCTTTCGGTGTTGCGGATATTTTCCAGCGGGTTACGATCCATCACCAGCAGGTCAGCCAGTTTACCTACCTCCAGGGAACCGATCCACTGGTCGAAGCCCAGCGATTTTGCCGGGTTGATGGTAGCGGTCTGCAAGGCTTCCATGTTGCTCATGCCGCCTTGTTGCATCATCCAAATTTCCCAATGAGCCCCCAGTCCCTGCAACTGTCCATGCGCTCCCATGTTGGCGACTACGCCGGCGTCGTGCAGCTTTTTCACCTGCTTCGATAACTGGATATGGCCGTTTACATATTCTTCTTCGGGCAGCATGGTGCGGTGACGGCTGCGGGTATCCAGCACACCCCGCGGCGTAAAGCGGGAGAGACGGCTTTTTTCCCAAACGTTGGTATGCTGGTACCAGTAGTACTCGCCACTGACACCACCGTATGAAACAATGAGGGTAGGCGTATAGGCTGTGCCGGAAGCCTTCCACAGCTCCACCACGTCTTTGTACAGGTTGGCAATAGGAATGTTGTGCTCTATGGTGGTATGGCCATCGAGGATCATGCTCATGTTGTGAAAAAAGAACGAACCACCTTCGGGCACCACTTCCATACCCAGCTCCCGGGCAGCCTGGATGATCATCTGGCGCTGGTCGCGGCGCGGCTGGTTGTAGCTTTTCACCGAAAAAGCGCCAAAGGCCTTTGTTCTGCGCAAGGCGCTGCGGGCATCGTCGATGGTATTGATCACCGCTTTAAAATCGCCTTCCGCCCCATAGAGGATGGTACCGGTAGAAAATATTCTTGGTCCAACCATCTGGCCGGTTTTTACCAGCTCACTCTGGGCAAACACCATTTCGGAGTTGGCCGACGGGTCGTGCATGGTGGTGACGCCATAAGCCAGGTTGGCATAATAAGGCCAGTGCTTTTGCGGCGTGATGCCCGTGCGGAAATGACCACCGTGGGCATGCGCATCAATAAAGCCGGGCATGATAGTCTTTCCGCTGGCATTGATCACTTTGGCCCCGGCGGGAACAGTAATCTCACCCGAACGGCCAACCGCTTTTATGGTATTGCCTTCCACTACGATGGTGCCGTTCTCGATCACTTCTCCACCCTTCATGGTAAGGATGCGGGCATTGGTGAAAGCAATCGTGCCCTGGGGTTTATCGGCTTTGGCGGTAAGGCCTACAGGAATCCCTTTTTCGGGGATCACAAAAGCGCTGTCGGGCCTTCCGGCTACAAACTCAAAGCGGTCCTCTAGGTTGATGGTATAATACTGGTCGCCCAGGGTATAGTGCAACTGCTTTCCGTTATTGTTCCAATGCAGGTTGATACCGGCATCGCGAGATACTTTTTTCACCGGGAAATCGGCCGTGGTGCTGCCAATGTCAATGGTTTTTCCAACAGCAGGAAACGTGGCGATGTACACATTGTGCAGGTCGATAAAGGCAATCCACTGCTCATCCGGCGAAACGGTGAACTGGCTGCCGTACATGCTTTTCAGGTGCACCCGTTCGTCGAGGCCTTTCCGATCACTGCTGGCAAAGGTGCGGTTGGTACCGCCACCCACCTGGTAATAGATACGGTCGCCACTTTTATTGAATCGTGGGTTGTCGCCGCGGGCTGTGATAAACGTTTGTTCTCCGCCGTTAGCCGGCATTGTATAAATCCCCGGCTGTGCGGTAAAGGCATTTCCCAGCACATCGCTGCTGCCTTCCTTTCGAAAAAGAATCCATTTCCTATCTGGTGAAAACGACGGCAGGCGGTAGATTCCTTTTTCCGCTGTCACCTTAACCGGACGCGGAGCCCCCTGCAGATTGACCGTATAAATGGCACCAGCGTTTACATCGTTCCAGGTAGTGTACACCAGGGATTTGCCATCGGCAGAAAAGGAGGGTTCAAATTCAAAATCGTTTCCCTTTGTAATGCGTTCTAGTTTTCCTTCCGGCAGTGCTTTTTTCCATAAATACCCGAGGGCATTAAACACCAGCCATTTGCCGTCGGGTGACGTAACAGCCTGCCGGATGACGTTCACCGTAAATTCATCGGGGTTGATGTTTTGCTGAAAACGAACGGTGTTGGCAATCTTTTGGTTGACCGTAGCGGTAAACGGAATTTCTGCAAACGTATTCGGCTTGCTGATATCAATGCGATTGATCTTGCCGTTGCTCCAAGTCACGATAGCTTTGTCGTCCGGCGTCCAGGCAAATCCCGGAAAAGCACCAAAGATGGTCCAGGCTTCCTGCTGGTCTTTCGACAGGTTGTCGTACACCGGCCATTCTTCACCGGTTTGCAGGTTGCGCAGGTAAAGCACCGATTTGGTGCGGACCCGTTTTACAAAGGCCATGGTTTTGCCGTCCCGAGACAACTGTGGCCGCACGGCGCCACCGGGGCCACCCGTAACAGTTTCCAGTGTTCCTTTTTCGCGGTCGAACCGGCGGATCACGAAGATCTGGTTGTTGGGATCTTTGTTGTATTGAAAAGCACCACCGGGGTACATGTCTTCGCTGAAATAAACATAGCGGCCATCCGATGATACGGTGGGTTCGTTCACATCCTGCTGGTCGTTTTTTCGGGCGGTTAGCTGTATGCCGGCACCGCCGCTGATATGGTACATCCAAATTTCGCCGGCGCCCAGCGACCGGCCGGAGGTAAAATGCTTGCGGGCAACAATGTACTGGCCATCCGGCGACCAGGCTGCATTGTTCAGCAGGCGAAAAGTTTCTTTGGTGATCTGTTTGGCGCTGCTACCATCGCGGTCCATCACCCAAATGTTATCGCCACCACCGGCATCGGAAGTAAACAGGATCTTTTTGCCGTCGGGACTAAAGCGGGGCTGTACTTCGTAGGCCAGTCCTTCGCGGAGAACCTTAGCTGTACCGCCGCTGGCAGGCATTGTATAAATGTCACCGAGCAAGTCAAAAACAATCTCTTTGCCATCCGGCGAAAGGTCGAGGTTCATCCAGGTGCCTTCGTTTACGGTAAAGGACACATTCTTGTATTCACCTTCCGGATTGCTTACATCCCATTTTTTCTTTTCCTGAGACAGGGCAGGAATCAACACCAGCAGGGTACAAACCGCCAGCAGCCATTTTTTCATTTGCATAGTACTGAAAAGTTGAAAGGCGGAAAGATAACGCAAGAGCAGGTTGCAAGTAAAACGATGCATGTCGGTTGTTGGTAGTTGGTATCTTACAGATGGCCTTCCCGTGGCATAAACTTTGGGATTGAATTCTTTCCAAATAAAAAGCAATGGAGCAAAGCAAGGATAACAAAGTGATTCCGATGACCTCTGTAAACAGTGGTAAACTTCGTGAAGTAAGCCCGGACGTTGCCTATTATACCAACCAGATTGTAAACTTGGTGATGATTGGTAAGCCCGGCGGCAAGTGGGTTTTGGTGGATGCCGGGATACCAAATTCGGGTGACGAGATCATTAAAATTGCTGCTGAGAGATATGGCGATAGCAACCCGCCATCGGCGATCCTTCTTACGCATGGACACTTTGATCATGTGGGCAGCATTGTTGACCTGATCCTGGAATGGCGGGTGCCCGTGTATGCACATCCTATGGAAGTTCCGTTTTTAACCGGCGAGCAGGCCTATCCCGAGCCCGATACCTCGGTGGAAGGTGGTATGCTGGCGAAAATCTCTTCGTATTATCCAAATGAACCGATTGATATCCATGAAGCCCTGCAATTATTGCCACCCGATAGCAGCGTTCCCGAACTGCCCGACTGGCAGTGGGTGCATGTTCCCGGACACTCGCCGGGACAGGTTGCCTTTTTCCGGCAGAGCGACAGGTTGCTAATCTCGGCCGATGCACTGATCACGGTAAAGCAGGATTCCATGTACCGTGTGTTGGTGCAAAAAGAAGAAGTGTGCGGCCCGCCGGTTTACCTGACCACCGATTGGGACGCCGCTCTTGATTCGGTAAAGCGCCTGGAATTGCTAAAGCCCGAAATCTTAATTCCCGGGCACGGAACCGCCATGCAGGGAGCGGAGTTGAAGCAGGGGCTTGAAGATCTGCTTGCAAACTGGAACGAAAAGGCCGTGCCGGATCATGGTCGGTGGGTAAAGGAGGAGAAAGACTAAGCAGTGCCGCACAACCAACGTATAGAGAAAGCATTTGGTGGGGTGATTGGTATTTTACAACTTCTATCGTAGAAAAAAATTAAATGATGGTTACCTTTTATAAAAGGCAACCATCATCTTTTTTGTTTGCCAGGATGATTTGCCTGCAGATCAATTTCAAATAAACAGCAATTGGGTTCTGCCTGATAATGTTGCGGCAGGTTGACCGTTTCCGTTAGTTTCACCATTCCTAAAAATGCAAAACCAGCCGATGTATAATGCCAGATTAGTTTTGTGTTGTTGCCTAACGTATCCAGCCGTACATACCGTTTGTCCAACCATTTTGCATAAGCCTTTGCCCAGTCTACCAGCGCATCAATAAAGCGTTGTCCCCGGTAGGCAGGGTGCGTAGCAATGCGATGAATATAGATGGCATTGGACTGGTCTCTTTCTTCCCATATTTCTTTGTCTTCAAACGCAATGGCCCAGTTGCAAACTATCATATCATTTTGCACCAGTTTCCATTGCCGGCCTTCCTCAATTTCTTTTTCAAGAAAGGCCCGTTCAAACCGGGGCCACACCACCATTTGTTTTTCCTGCTGAAGCATCCGTGCCGCTTCGTACAGTTCCAGGATGGCGTCCACATCGTGCAGGGTACACGTTTCTATTCGCATAGTATCAGTTGCTTTGAAGGGTTTACAGAACTTTCGATTGCTCCCATCCAATAATGGCCGCTTTTCTTGTGTGCCCCCACATATAATTCCCAAGGGTGCCTTTGGCCTGGATCACCCGGTGACAGGGAATCAGAAAGGCTACCGGGTTGCTTCCGATGGCAGTTCCTACGGCCCGACTGGCACCGGCAAATCCCGTATGCCGTGCAATATCACCATAGGTAGCCAAACGGCCGGAGGGAATCGATAGCAAGGTTTGCCAGACTTTCAACTGGAATGGTGTGCCCTTTAAATGAAGTTTGATCCGGTCCATCTGGTTCCAGTCGTCATTAAAAATAAGCAGGGCATTTTGCTGATGCGCATCGGTTTGTGACAGGAAATCAGCACAGGGAAATTTCTTCTGAAGTATGGCAAAGCCAATTCCTTCTTCCTCGCAAAAAGCCATATGGCAAACGCCCTTGTCCGTGGAAGCAATGATCAACTTCCCAAAAGGGCTTTTCGCAAAACTGTAGCGGATGACCAGGCTGGCCCCGCCTGTTTTATACGCTGCAGGCGTCATGCCTTCGATGGTTACAAACAGGTGATGCAGCCGGCTGGTTCCCGAAAGCCCGGTGCTTTCTGCCGCATCAAAAAGAGTAGCCTGTGATTCCTGCAGGATTTTTTTTGCATGCTCTACACTGATGTATTGCAGAAATTTTTTCGGGCTGGTTCCTGCCCATTCGGTAAACAGTCGCTGAAAATGAAACGGGCTTACGGCCACATGGCCGGCAATTTCTTCCAGTGAAGGTTGCTCTCTGAAATGAGAATGGATATAGTCAATGGCAGTGGCAATGCGTTCGTAATTCAACGTATCGGAAACCTCCATATAGAGCCGTTTTAGAATGTAAATATCTGGTGTGAAAGCCGGATGAAAAATCCGGTTCTTGCTGATTTTTTAGCATAGCAAATGATTCTGCAAAGCTGGAAAATGTTTTTGCAAACCACACCTGACGGAAAAATGTAAAGTTGCTCCTGGCGGGATATAAAAGGAGGATTTCGAAAAATATAACCGGTAGGGGAACCACTGTTCAGTTGAAGCATTTTTATGATAGAATTCATGCCACTTGGATCTTTTTCCTGAGCAAGATCACCCCTGAAAATGCCCGTTTGCTGCGGCCTTTGTCGACCTTTGCGGTCTTGTTGCATGTCAACAAATACAAACTATTTACTATGAAAAAGATCATTCTGATGGCAGCCATAATAGCAGGCTGCAACTTCGCCGCCAGTGCCCAAGTCACACCAATAAAACAAACAGGTAAAGCAGACGACCTGAAAACGCAAAAAAAATCAAACAGCACAAAACAGGCCGACGTTTTAAAAAACACCAGCGCCAATACAGCCATTGCTCCGCTGATTCTTCCGGTACCCAAACATGAAGTGGATACAACCTTTTTGCCGGTGATCAAAAGCACTTACAACAAAAGGTAATACTGAAGAAAAAGGCGTTTTTACAGGCTGCAGTGCCTGCGTAAACAAGAGAGTGCCATACAAAGAACACGGGATTCGTTCTGAAAAACTGTAAATGAAATTGTTGTCCGCCTAAACGGATAGCTTCGATAATCCAATATCATAAACCAGGCTTTCAAAGGCCTGTCCGGAAAAGCAAATCTATCTACTGGCAGGTATAGGTCAACCGTTTTTCGCCAACTCTTCCATCAGACACCACGGTTCTTACCAGCGTAATATTTCCTTTATCATCCCTAGTGTATGAGTGGGTTCTTGTTTCGTCGGCAGACGTGTTGGTTTGTGCGGTTTCTTTTTTCACCAGGTTTTTAGAGCCTTTGCCAAAATAGGAAGCCAGCACACCCCTCGTAGCTCCAAATAGATGGAGGGGATCACCGGGAGCAATGGAGGGCACTGCCAATGCTTCATCGTACTCCAATAACAAGTTGTTGGTAACGGGTTGAGGGCCGCCATAGTTGCCCACCTGGGCAACGCGGACCATATTCCCATTTTGATAGGTAAAAGAAACCGTGGTGGTGTGAGGTCCGTTGCTTTCTACAAACCGGGTCAGGTATCCTTCGGCGTTATAAGTAAATGTGGCACTGCCATATCTCACTACCCTTCCGTTTCCATCCAACTCGTAAACAGCAGTGCCGTTTCCGAGGGCGGTTCCGCTTACAACAAGCCTGTCGGCAGAATAGGTATAGGTTTCATACGTGGCCGAAGGTTTGGTATCAAAATCAATGCGGCTAACCCGTCCCTGGTTGTCGTACGTGTAGTAGAAAGCCCGGGTAGTGGTGCCGTTAAAGATCTCACTCAGCGAAGCCGCGGCGCAACCCGATGACTTGCCTTCTTTTTCTTCAGGTGATTTTGAACAGGCAAGAAGAAAAACTAGCGCCACAAAGCAGAGGGATTTAGACAGTACGGACATAAGCAGAATTTCCGCGATAATAAGAGACAAATTCGTATTCACAAAGATTTTCTGACCAGCGGCGAAATTCAGGTTTGGGAACGATTCCAATCTGTTGAAGTGCGTTTGTGCAGAAGAAAAATTTGGGAATGTTCACCTGTGTTTTTGTTATGTCAAAAGTTGCCAGTATTTTATCCTAGTTCAGCTTGTAAATGTATTCTTCGATCTCCGTTCCCCGGGCATTGGCAAAACCTTTGTCCGTACCGGTTCTTTTAAAACCACAGTTCTCCAAAACTTTTTGTGAGCCAACGTTGTCAAAGGCTACCCGTCCGAAAATGGGCCTTATTTTTTCAATTGCCAGAAAGGTTTTTAGCGCTGTTGTGCCCACACCGCGGCCCCAGAATTTCCGGTCTATCCAATACGTGATTTCCCTGTCGCCTTCCAGGGTAAATGAGGAAACGCTGCCTACAATGGTCCCATCAACTAGGATGGTTTGCATAAGAATGGTGGGGTCTTGCAAAAGCCTTGTGTATTTTTCAAAATAGGCCTTTTCATCGTCGGGGTCTTTGGCAGTAAAAGCCGCCAGATGATTTGCTTCTTTGTCCTGTTGAAATTGAAAAAAATAAACGAGATCCGTTTTTTCCGTGGGCCTGAGTGTTACCGGGAGAGTTTGCATGGTGGAAATGGGTTGATGTTTGACAGCAATGCCAGCTAAAACTATCCGCAGCGGAAATTGTTGTGAAGACCGTTGATTGTTTTACTTACAGCGTTATTTCAGCACTGGCGCACAAGACTATCTGTCGTTAAACAACCAGCTGGGCAACAGTTATCAGCAAACGTAAATTTATACTGGTGAAACAGCAGGAAAAGTTCCGTTACAGGGTCTTCACTTCGCTCCATACAAAGTCTTCTATGGCATCAAAAAGGCTTTGTTCTCTCACTTTTCCTTTCGTCTCCTCTTCATACTTGTTGGTAAGGTGAAGTGCAAGGTTGTACAGTTCTTCCGTGGCAGAGCGGTCAACCCATTCGGAAAAACTTTTGGGTTTTTTGCCTTCTTCCAAATCTCTCAGGTAGCACAGGACTTCTACCACTTCAAAATGTGTTCTTTGCCAGGATTCAAAACCATTGGGAAAATCAGGAACAGTCATAATGGATCGTTTTCAATTTGTCAGAATGGTATAAAATTAATGGTTTGTGCAATTCGCAACGATCGGGCTTCATGGAAAGCTGACGTTGTCCTGCGGCCATGCATCTCTGTAGAATGAAACGCTTGTGAACCGCTCTGTTTAGTATCGTATCTGCTTGATGATCCCGATTATAACGTTCACAAATAAAAGTAACTGTCCCATCAGCAGGACAATCAAATTATAAACCATCCACCGCATGCCCTGGCTGTATTCGTTGATTGCGTGCCAATAGCTAAGATCAAGATAGCGGTTTGACGATGCGCTGAAAGAACTACCGCGGAAGTTTAAAAGAATGAGTAAGATTAATATGGTCAGGAGCGTGATCAATACATGCATCCAGGTAAGATGTTTTGAATACAGAACCCGGCTTGTTACCAAATAAAGACACCACAATATCCACACAAAAAAAGCCAGGAGGTAATAGATATATCCTTCTGAAATCACAAAGAAAGTATCGTGAAGGTGAATGTCAATCGTTCTGTCCCTGTCAAGTAAAAATCCCGTAAGAACCAGCGAGAGGCCGGCCAGTATAAGCAAATGATAAGGACTTTGTTTTAGTCGCAATTTGTTTTGGTTTAATAGTGGCAAACTGGCAAGCATTGTCGATGGTGGAAAATTATGTAGTATTCACTTTGTAACTGCTGCCTGGATTTTGATAAAGTTAAATCGTAAGAACAAAAGCTTGGCTATATTCGTCAACCATCATACTCAAGTACAACAGTATGACCGCTGCTGATGGTTTCAATGTTGAGCCCCGCTATTGGCCATACAAATATTGGCTGCTGTCCTATCGCATAATGTCTGTGTCAACTGGCGTATAACCCAAATGTCTGCTTATTGAAAGTATTTGCCCTTTGTGGTGAAATTCATGTGTCACTACATGGGTAAACAATTTGAAGGGAGTAGCGCTGCTTTTGATACCATTGATTTCAAATTCTATTTGCCTTTTCTCAGACCTTTTAAGTAACGAAAGGAACTCGAATATAAACGCGTCAATTTTTTTAAAAAGCTCAATCACGTCATCAATGCTTTGTATTGAATCATAGGGTGTAAATACAACAGCCATATTTAACCCGTATTTGGCAATCCAAAATTCATAGGTGTTAGCGATGTGGGTTAATAAATTTCGTATACTGCCGCCTCTTCCAAATGAGCTATTTTCATTTAAAAAGTCACTTGATGTTATTGTTTTGCAATAATCAAAAAGCACTCTTCTTGATTCCCGAACGAGGCCATATTGTTCTTTGGTATATGTAAAAGCAGATCCCATTCGTAGGATGTTTAAGCTGGCAGTTGACCTGTGTATTTACGAATAATCCGAAACTACAAATTTTTCAAACGTCTTTATTCTCACCATCAGGTTTTGCGCTTTTTTGTAATAATAGAATTCGCCAATACAAACACTCTTACCTGATGCAGGCAGAATATTATCTCGTTATCTTCACTGCACTACTTTCTTCAAATTAATTTTCTGTTCGTATGTAAAATATCTTTTTGCTATGTACAGAAATCTTCTGTTGTAAGGCGTAAGCTAAATCCAATGTATAAAAAGAATTCGTTTTCATGTAGGTAAGTGATTGTTGCCTGCGTTTGCCTCAGTTCTGCAAACCCTGTTTCGATCGAAGAAGCCTTCATCGGTTTCTTTATAAATAAAAACGGCCAGCAGGCTTCTACAAACTGCTGGCCGTTATAAAATTGCGAGACTATCTTATCACATCGTGTCCATTGTCCTGGCGAAAATTATTTCTTCGCAATCCGGTACATCTTTCCGCCATCGGTAACGGTGTACAGCGCACCGTCCGTACCCTGGATGATATCGCGGAAACGTTCGCCCAGGTCAGCCAGCAGGCGTTCTTCTCCCGTCACTTTGTTATTCTGAATTACCAGGCGGGCAATGTGGTTGCTGTTCAAACCGGCAAGAAAAAGATTGTTCTTCCATTCGGGGATTGCATCGCCGCTGTAAAAGGTCATGCCGCTGGGCGAAAGAACTGGGTCCCAGTAATACACCGGCTGCTCCATGCCTTCTTTTTGGGTGATGCCTTCACCAATGGTGCCGCCACTGTATTCAATGCCGTAGGTGATGGTGGGCCAGCCGTAATTTTTACCAGCCTGGATCAGGTTCAACTCATCGCCGCCGCGGGGACCAAATTCGTTTTCCCAAAGGTCGCCGGTCTCGGGATGGAAGGCGAGTCCCTGTACGTTGCGGTGACCATACGACCAAATCTCGGGTCTAGCCCCGGCACGGCCAATAAAGGGGTTGCCTTCGGCCGGCTTGCCATCCTTGGTAATGCGCACCAGCTTTCCCAAACCACTATTAAGGTCCTGCGAAAGGGGACGGGTTTGCAGGTCCGAACGTTCGCCGGTGCCTACAATCAGGTTACCGTCCTTTGCTACCAGAATGCGGCCGCCGTAGTGCAATGTGCCGCTGTAGGCCGGTGGCGCCTGATAAATGACCGCTACGTTTTCCATCCGCTTTTCATCTGCTGAAAGTGCACCCTTGGCCACGGCCGTCATGTTACCATCGGGAGTCTTTTGTGAGAATACCCAGTACACCATCCGGTTACTTCCAAAATCAGGATCGACAGTAATGCCCAGCAAGCCACCCTGTCCGGCACTGTTTACGGTCGGAATGCTGGCAATGGGTTCGCCCACGGCACCAGCGTTGGTTACAATCCGCATAGTGCCACCTTTTTCTGTCACCAGAAAACGGCCATCGGGCAGGTTGGCAATGCCCCACGGATTTTTCAGGTTGCTGGTAAGGAGGGCCGATGCATACGGCGTGGTGGTGCGTACGCCTCCTATGCGGGTTTGACCGGCAAAAGCAGGTTTATACGAAGTATTTGCAGGCTTTGTTTCCACGGGCGGCAGGTTGGTGCCGGTGGTATCCGTGGCGGCAGTGTTGTTGTTGCCATTATTGGGGGTGGAAGGGCTGCAGGCCAGGAGCAACGCAGGCGTTGCCCAAAAAAACAAGTTCCGTTTCAACATGGTATATGGTTTTGTAGTGATTGAAATGCAAAGGTAGCCGCCTTCCGTTTCTGTTGCCGAAAGTTTTACAACCGGCAGCAGAGCCGATACCAAATGCCGATAGTAGTGCTGGTACGCTTTGCCCAAAATCTGTACCTTGAAACAGATTTTCAGACCCATGATACCAAAATACCTGCTTGCATTTGTCGCCCTTTTTTATTGCTCGTTGCGTACGGCCGCACAGGAACAACAAGCAACCAACCCGATTGTTTTTGCCGATATGCTGCTTGGCCATACCGGCGGCGAAGCGGGTGGCTTTACCGCTGGTGCTTCGCTTCGTTTTCAACAAAACAAATCCCTTTTTACGCTACGGTATACAGGTACGATGCGCCTGCACGCCAAACTGGCTTCACCCTTGATTCCTATTCCATTGTTCCAGAACCGCAGCAGCTTAGAGGAAGTAGGACTGCTGTATGGCCGCCGTTTTATTCATAATGGTCGTGCGGTGAGTTTTTCGCTGGGTATTTCCCACAGCACGCACCGGAAACTGATGAACACGGCGACTGTGCCGCAAAACCAGACCAGTACTACATTGGGCTTGCCCTTTGAAGCCGACATCCACTGGTTCAAATCCAGGAAAGAGCGACTACGGCTTTACGGCTTGTTTCCCATCGGCCGGCCCACGGGCCTGGGCGGCAGCATCGGGTTTCGCCTCACCGGCAATCTCTCCCGGAACAGTTTTGTTGGGTTGGGTGTTATCATTGGGTTGGGTTTTCACAAACAGTATTAATCACTACAAAAGACAAGGCCTTTCTGTTCTTGCTTCTCTTTCTCATCCCATAAAAAAAGCCCGTCTTTCGACGAGCTTTTCAGTTTGTTCTTTTCTAACCTAGCGGCCTTTTCAATCCTAAAGAAATATTATTTCAGTATCTACTATCCAGTCAAAACGTCCGCAAGGCTTTTGCACTGCGGTCTTCAAACGCCGGGCGGCCCGGAATCACACGGGGTTTTTCTTTTACCAGCTTCAAGGCTTCCTGCACGGCACGCACCAGTTGGGGGTCGGTTCCCTTAGCCAACTGCGCTGGGTCATCCCACACTTCAACCTCGGGTTTAATGCCGTAGCCTTCGGCAAACCATTTTCCGTCGGCACCATATAAACGGGCATCCGGCACCGTTATACTGCCGCCGTCAATCAGGCGGTGGCCGGTGGCAGGGCCTACCAAAATTCCCAGGGTGCGTTCACCAATCACGGGGCCCATGTTCAGTTGCTGAAAAGCCCAGGGAAAGGCATCGCCACCCGAACCGGCCCAGCCATTGATCAGCATAACCTTGGGTGCATTGTTGCCCCGTTGTGGCCAGTGGGTAACATCAGCATTGCGCCAGGCAATGTTATAAACCACGGGGCGATTGAGCATTTCAATAAAGCGGTCGCCCAGTTGCCCACCGGCATTAAAGCGTTCGTCAATCACAAAACCCTTCTTGTCAATTTGCGCATAAAACTGACGCATCAGTTCCGTTTGTCCCTGTGCACCGGTATTGGGCATGTACATGTAGCCAAGTTGTCCGCCGGAGAGTTCCTCCACTTTTTTGCGGTTGCCTTCAATCCACTCCAGGTGGCGCAGCCGGGCATCCTCTCCCGGGGTTAAGGTTTTGATGACGACCTCGCGGGAGCCTTCCAGTGTGGGTTTGCTGTTTACCCGCAGGGCTACGGCTTTGCCGGACAATCCTTCAAACATGGCATAAGGGTCAAGTGCCGGGTCAAGCGGACGGCCATTCACGGAAAGAATATAGTCGCCTTCTTTTACACCGATACCTGTCAGGTCAAACGGCGACCGCACTTCATGATCCCATTTTCCACCACGTACAATACGGCTTACTTTGTAGGCACCATTGTCCACCGCCCAGTCGATTCCTAATAGGCCATGGTTTCGGTTTTTCGGCTGTTCCACATCGCCGCCGCCGGCATAGGTATGACCAGCACTCAACTCGGAGATCATTTCCTGCTGGATGTTCAGTACATCCCAGCGGGTGATGGCATCATCGAGCAGGGCACTGTAGCTTTTGCGGATAGCATTCCAGTCCACCTGGTGCATGCCGGGATCGTAAAAGAAGTCACGATAGCGCCGCCACGTATCGTTGAAGATCTGCTTCCATTCTTCTTTGGGCTGCAGCACCATCTCCATTTCGGTTGTGCGTAACAGTTTGTCCAGCTTTTGATCGGGCATTGGCTTAATGATACCGAAACCGGTATTGTTGCGGGCTAAGATGTTCTTCCCATCTCTGGAAACAACATAAGCTGTAGCGCCGGTCAGGGCTGGTTTTTCTTCCCGTTTTTCTATGTCGTATACAAACAGCGAGGGAGGACCGGGTGTGGCACCGGTATTCGGGAATCGCTGGAACAAGAGCTTGCCTTCCACGGCTGTCAGGTTGCCGATGTTGCCTGCCGGTACCGGCAAAATTTCCATCCGGGCTTCCAGGGACTCCGGATCGGCACTGCCCGAATTGCTGGCCACTACCGGTTTTGGTTTTTTGTCGCCTTCTGCCGCAGGTTTTTTCTCTTCTTTTTGTGCAGCGGCCGCGGTATCAATTTTTACTTCATCGTTTTTGGCAAAAAGAAGCGAAGGTGTGGCGGCATTCAGCGTGGTCACTGCCAGTTGCGTGCTGTTAGGATAGATCCAAGTGTTGTCAAAATTGCTGTACGAAGGACTAAAGCTCCTGTCGGTAGTAAAGAAGATGTATTTGCCTGTCGGGTCAAACACAGGGTTGTTATCGTTGTAATAGCCCGAAGTGCCCTTGTACACTTTTTTGTTGTCGAAGCTGTAGAGGTAAATGGCATTGTTGATATTGGGGCCGCCTTTTGCATACACCACCCACTTGCTGTCCGGCGACCATGCCAAATTAAAGCCCTGCAGGCCTCCGTATGGAAGGGCTGTAGTTTTGTCGATGGTTGCAGTTTCGCCGGTACTAATATTCAATAAGGAGATCTCCTGCTGGTCGTTGATAAAAGCAATCTTTTTGCTGTCGGGCGACCAGAAAAGATTCCAGCCCATGCCCTTGGTAAAATTGGTAAGTTTTTTCGCCTGTGCATTGACGTTATCCCGCAGGTGAATGTTCCATTCGCCGCTTTCGTCGCTCCAGTAGGCCAACCAGCGGTTGTTGGGGCTCCAGGCAGGATAGCGTTCATAGGCTCCGCTGGTGTTTGTCAGGTTGATGATCACACCGTTTTCGGCTGGGATGCTAAACAACTCGCCACGGGCTTCAAACACAGTACGCTTGGCATCGGTGGAGAGATCAAAGCCGGTGATGGTATTGCCTACGTTCACAGTACGCGGCATCAGCGTAGCCATATCGGCCACCACGTTGACCTTTACTTCTGCATACTTGTTGGTGCCGGAGTTGAGCAGGTAAAGACGGCCGCCGGCTTCAAACACTACTTCATCGGCACTGGCCGACATATGGTTGATGTCCGCCTGGTTAAAGGTGGTTACCTGCTGATGCGCCTTTTTCTGCGTATCGTATTCCCAGATGTTGCGGTGCTTTTCGGGGCCGTTGTCGCCAATGTAGTAGATCTTGTTTTTGATCCATACCGGCTTGCCCTCGGTGGCTTCGGTTTTGGTAATGTTCTCGGCTGTTTTTTTGGCCAGGTCAAACACATACACATCCGAAGCCAGCCCACTGCGGATGCGTTTGAACGGATAGTTCTCGGTGATCTTGGTTACATACGCAAGACTGCTTCCATCGGGGGAGAAGGAAGCCAGTTCGCCATAGGGCACCGAAAGTTTTTCGGGCAGGCCGCCCTTGGTGCCCACAAGGTATAACTGCCGGTAGGCAGGCGTACCGCTTTCTCTTCCCGATGCAAACAGGATGCGCTTGCCATCGGGATGCCAGTCCACCACACGATCAGGGCCTGCATGCCAGGTCAGCCGAACGGGTACGCCGCCGGTAACCGGCACGGTGTACACATCGGTATTGCCATCGTAGGTGGCGCTGAAAGCCAGGGTTTTTCCATCGGGTGAAAAGCGGGGGAAGGATTCTTCACCGGTGGACGAAGTCAATCGGTTGGCAGTGCCGCCGGCTTTGGCAACGATCCAGATATCGCCGCCATACACAAAGCTGATGTGCGTGGGCGAAACATCGGGATACCGGAACAGGCGGGCATCAATCTGGGCAAAGCCCATTGTAGTAAACAGGAGGCCAACACTCCACAAGCAGAGTCGTTTCATATATGCATGTTTAGTGAAAAAGGATGTGTGTTCTTAAAGTTATTCAATTAAGCAACAGAAAAATGCCGGGATGAAAAGCGGCGGGATAAGCGGATGAAAGGACTATAGCTAGCGATTGGCTGTTGGCTGTCGTTTTTATTTTATGGGAATACTGTAACTTGAAAGAGAATCTGCCTGCCCGTTGAACACCTCTCTTTCTTCACACAAAACAAAAACAGCATGAAAACATTGCGCTGCTCCGATGCCGGTTTCGATTGCCAGGGTGTTATTAAAGGCGCCACCGAAGAAGACGTTCTGTCCCAGGCGGCAAAGCATGCCCGTGAAGTTCACCAGGTAGAAGTAACACCGGAAATGGCCGCAACGTTACGTACCCTGATCCGCGACGAAAAAGAAGAAAAGCCGGTTTCCTGAACCTGCTTTTCAGCTGAACCAATTTAAGCGTGACTGCCTTCTGCAAGGTAGCAGGGTGTCTTTTTGTTCTTCATTATACTTCACCCGTATAGAAGTGCAGTCCCTTAAACACAGGAACTAATCTCTAATATCTACTCTCCAATATCCATTCTCAATCCTCCTATTCTTCAAATAACTGCTTTCTGAACTTCTGGTAAAAGAAAGAAACCAGGAGCAGCAACACACCCAGCACCAGGTAGGCAATTACTTTTTGGATGGTGGAAAATGTCAGGCTGTCGAGCACCACCAGCTTCAAGAGCGTCACACCCATCAATGTAATGCCGGTCATGCGCAGCGGGTTTGATTTTCGTCGTACACCCAGCACAAACAACACAACGGCGGTGAGCAGCCAAAGCAGCGTTACGGTAATACCGCTCCATTGGAAGCCGATAAACAGCACAAAAAGTGAAAGCGAATAATACGCCAGCAGGTTGCGGGTGTACCATTCGTGCCAGGTATGAAACAGCACCGCCTGCGCTGCCACAAACAGGGAAAGAAAAAGGGCCACCAGCGCCAGCGTGGCATTCTCAAACGAATAGCCAAATACATAGAGTGCCGCTAGGGAAAGGGCCAGGTTATTGGTCAGCAATTGATAGCTGTGCGCCCGGCCAAGGGTTTCCTGCCGAAAGAGTTTGGGCGAAACGCCGTTTGCCAGAAACAGGAAAAAGAAAACGCACATGTACAGCAGCCCGGTACCCTGCGCCGTTACCACCTCCTGCATCACAAGCCATCCTATAAAAATCAGCCAGGTAATAGCCTGCGCCAGTCTTCCCATCAGGATCCAGTCTTTTTTTATGCTCAGGAACACAATCCCGCCGTTGATGATGGCCATGTACAGGAAGAGCATGGCCGGGTTGCCGCTATTGGGACTGATCAGGAACGGGATGCCATAGGCGCCTACCAGGCCAAGGATGGCAATCTCCTGCCGGTTGTAGCGAATGGCTTCGTACACAGTGTAGAGGGTAAACAGCACCATCAGGATATAGGTAGCCGTGAAAGAGAAGAGAACATAATATACAAACGCAGCGTACGTGGTAAAATACACCGATGCCATGGCACCGCTGAATAATATGGCACTGAACCCAGGATAGAGACCTTTTAATCGGAAGGAAAAGAAAAGCAGCAGGCCGCCGGCCAGGTAGGCCAGCAGGATGCGCAGCTTTTCGGAAATAAGATTGGCATCAATCGCATACTTCACACCCAGTGAAAGTCCAATTACCAGCACAATAATGCCAATAAGATGAATCAGACGAAGGCCGATCAGGTTTTCCAGAGACAAATGCGTTTGCAGGGGCTTTTGAAGACGCGGGGCCGTGGTTACAGTTTTCTGCGGCGAAAGGGATTGCAACTGGCGGCGAAGATGATCGATGGTATGCTGTTGCTGATTCAACTGCTCCGCAAGCCGTTCTACTTCTTCTTCCAGTTTTCGTATCTGGCCTGGATCACTCATCACTAGGTTTTGCTCAAAATAAATACTTTTCCAATTGGTGAAACGCATCCATTAGATTACAGTGCGTTGTTCCCATTGTTTATTTAACAGTCTGCCTGTGGGCTCAGTACGTTTCTGCTCTATCTTTCCGCAAACATTGGATTTGCTTTGAAGAAGATTGTTTTCCTGCTTTGCTGGATCTTTTCGTATGGTAAAACTTCCCTCGCACAGGACAGTTGCGGTTTGCGTATCTCCCTGCTTACCTGCTCGCCGGGGGCTGAATTGTATTCCACGTTCGGGCACACTGCCATCCGGGTAACGGATGCCGCTTCCGGTATGGATGAAGTGTACAATTATGGCACTTTTGCCTTTACCGATGATTTTTATTACAAGTTTGTCAAAGGCCGCCTTCTGTACGAGTTATCGGTGGAAGATTTTTCCAGCTTTGTGTTGCAATACCAGGCCGAAAGCCGCTCGATTGTAGAACAGGAACTCACCATAAACTGTTTGCAAAAAAGCCTGTTGTATGCGGCCCTCCGCACCAATGCGCTGCCGCAGAACCGCTTTTACCGCTATGATTTTTTGTTCGACAACTGCACCACCCGGGCCCGCGACATTATTGCAAAGAACAGCGGAGGTGATGTAACCTACCCGGGCCTGTTTCCGGGAGAGCAACCCAGTTTTCGTAACCTTATACATGGATACCTGAACAGGGCTCACCAGGACTGGAGCAAGTTTGGCATTGACCTCCTGTTAGGAGCGAAACTGGACCGCGAGGCCACCAACCTGGAAACCACGTTTCTGCCCGATAACCTGATGAAGGCATTTGACAGTACGCATGTACGTGGCCTGCCGGTTGTCAGCGAAGAAACGCCCCTGCTGGTAATGCCATCGGTGGCCACGGAAAGTTACCTGATCACACCTTTTGTACTGTTTATGTTGTTGCTCCTTTGCTTTGGCGGTTTGTCGTTTATAAAAAAAGGATGGGCAAAAAAAGCAGTAGCCGCATTTGACTTTTTCCTGTTTTTTGTGCTGGGTGCCGTAGGCGTATTGCTCCTGTTCATGTGGTTTGGTACCGATCATGCGCTGTGTGCCAACAACTACAACCTGCTCTGGGCCCTGCCAACGCATGTCGTGGTTGCCTTCTTGCTATTTGGCAGGAGAGGATGGGTGCCGAAATATTTTCGAATCGTATTTTTTCTGCAGATAGCCTTATTGGTACTGTGGGCTTTTCTGCCGCAACAGCTTAACATAGCTTTGATTCCACTTCTTTTCTTAATAGTTTTAAGAAGCTGGATGCTTTCAAAAACGACGTATGGAAATCAAAAGAACAGGGCATAAGGGAAAAACGATCTGCTACCGTACTCAGGGCGAAGGTCCGTTGGTGGTGCTGCTGCATGGCTTTGGCGAAGACGGTGACGTCTGGAAAGGACAATTTGGTCTTTTCCCGCAACACCAATTGGTAGTTCCTGACCTGCCGGGCACTGGCGAGAGCGAAGCGCTGGATGAAATGAGCATGGAGAGCATGGCAGAGGCGGTGAAAGCAGTGATCGACGCCGAAGGCGGTGGAAAAGCAGTCCTGATTGGGCACAGCATGGGCGGGTATATTACCCTTGCCTTTGCGGAAAAATATCCTGGTGCGTTGAAAGCCTTTGGGCTATTTCATTCCACGGCCTTTGCCGACAGCGAGGAGAAAAAAGAAACAAGGCTAAAAGGCATCCGCTTTATTCAGGAACACGGGCCGGCCGAATTTTTAAAAACCGCTACTACTAATCTTTACGCACCCCAATCAAAAGAGGCGCACCCCGAATGGATAACGGAACACCTGGCGGCTACACACAACTTTTCTGCGGATACCCTCGTTAGTTATTATATGGCTATGATCGATCGTCCGGACAGAACCGCCGTTTTGCAGGAAAGCACCGTGCCCGTGCTGTTTGTAATGGGTCGGCATGATACGGCTGCTCCGTTGCAGGATGTTTTAAAACAATGCCACCTGCCGCGTTTGTCGTATATTCATATCCTTGACGAGGCCGGTCATATGGGAATGATTGAAGAGAAAAACAAAACCGCTGAACTGTTATCAGCATTCGTATTCACGCTTGAAAAGACTGCCTAACCTGATGAAAAAACAGTTTCTTTTTGCCAGCCTGATCCTGCTTTCCGTGGTCTCTTTTGCCAATCATATTACCGGTGGCGAAATGTACTATGTGCACAATGGTGTTAATGCCAACGGCGAACATACTTATGAGATCACCCTCAAACTTTATCGCGACTGCTATGCACCGGCCGGCTCCGCCCAGTTAGACCCTTCTGTGGTTATCGGCATTTATAATAAAACGACGGGCTCGATGCAGACGTTTACCGTACAACAAACCCTGTTTGAATCGAAACCACTAACCAATCCCGATCCCTGCATCACCAATCCGCCACCTGTTTGTTACGAAATCGGTTATTATCGGTTTACAGCTACGCTTCCGGCTTCAACCAATGGCTATACCATCGTTTACCAGCGCTGCTGCCGCATTATCGGCATCAATAACATTGCGCCCAATTCCAACCAGCATGGTGCAACCTATACAGCCGAAATTCCCGGCAGCGGTGCAACCACCGGCGCCCCGGTGAACAACAGCGCAAAGTTTGGCGGAAATGACCTCGTGGTGATTTGTGCCAACACATTTTTCAAGTACGATTTCAGCGCTGTTGATGCCGATGGCGATGAGCTTCGCTATTCATTCTGCAATGCTTATATCGGTGGTTCGCAGGGCATGCCGGTTCCGCAAACTCCATCGGCGCCGCCGTTTACGTCTATTCCGTACCAGGGACCATTTAATGGGTCGCAGCCACTTGGAGGCAATGTTACCATCGATCCGCAAACCGGCGAAGTCAGTGGTATAGCACCAGCGCCCGGTATTTACGTGGTGACAGTTTGTGTGGCGGAATACCGTAACGGAAAGTTGATCGCTACGCAACGAAAAGACCTTCAGATCAAGATCGGCGATTGCAATGTGGCCCAGGCCATTCCGGTGGTGTTTGATATCAATGGTGCCCGTATGCAACCGGGTGTTGCCGGTTGCCGAAGCTTTACGTACAGCTTTGCCAACGATGTTCCGCCAAATCCTGCGATCCATAGCTATTATTGGGAGTTCAGTGATGGTGCTACCTATACAGTGGCCAATCCCACCCACACTTTTGCCGATACCGGCGCTTATACAATAAAGCTTACCATCAACCGTGGTGAACCCTGCAGTGCTGAAGCTACATCCACGTTGAAAGTTTACCCGGGCTTTACACCTGATTTTTCCCTTGCCGGCGTTTGTGCGGGTAAGCCTACCCGGTTTACCGATGCGTCTACAACCAACTTTGGTGTTGTGAACGGCTGGCGCTGGGATTTTGGAAATACGACCGTGGATAACGATACATCCCGCCTGCAAAATCCTACTTATACGTATCCGCAGGAAGGAACGTATAACCTGCAGGTCACCGTTACTACCAGTAAGGGGTGTAAAGAAACTATTACCCGGCCAGTGGAAATCCTTACCAAACCACCACTGAGCGTAGCTTTCAAGGACACCTTAATCTGCAACGGCGACAGGCTGCAACTGGAGGCCATCGGCATCGGCAATTTTACCTGGACGCCGGGTACCAACATTGCCAATGCCAATACGGCCACACCAACCGTGTTCCCTACGTCTACCACCCGATATTTCGTTGAACTGAACGATCAGGGTTGTCTGGCGCAGGATACCGTAAACGTACGGGTGGTTAATTTTGTCACGCTGCAAGCCATGCCGGATACGATCATTTGCGCCGGCGACGACCTTCGTCTTTATGCCAATACAGACGGCTTGCAGTACCAGTGGAGCCCCACGGCTACTATCGACGATCCTTCCTCGCTGCAGCCATTGGCAACGCCAACTGCAACAACCACGTATACCATACAGTCCACGATTGGTGGATGTAATGCCACCGATAATGTCGTTGTGACGCTTGTGCCATATCCGGCCGTCAATGCCGGTACTGATACGGTTATCTGTTACAATTCGACTGCGCAGCTCAACGGCAGTCATAACGGCAGCACTTTTAATTGGTCGCCGGTGGGCACCCTTTCCGGTGCCAATACACTGACGCCTGTGGCAAGGCCCACCGCTACCACGGCTTATGTATTGTACTCCTTTGATACAAGGGGCTGTCCCAAAGCCGGCAGCGACACTGTGGTGGTAGTGGTAAATCCCGAAGTTGTAGCGTTTGCCGGAAGGGATACGGCCGTCGTGGTAGGGCAGGAGCTTCAGTTAAGTGCTACCGGTGGCGAAGTATATGACTGGTGGCCGCCCAACGGATTGAGCAGTACAATCATTTCCAACCCAATTGGCAAGTACAACGGCAGCTTCGACAGCATACGGTATTTTGTGACGGTGCAGGATGCCATCGGATGTACCGATGTGGCCAGCATAGGCGTCAAGATCTTTAAAACGGCACCCCGGGTTTTTGTGCCTTCTGCTTTTACTCCAAACAATGATGGGAGGAACGATGTGTTGCGGCCCATTGCCGTAGGCCTTACCAATATTGAATACTTCCGTGTTTACAACCGCTGGGGTCAACTGGTGTTTGAAACAAAGATCAACGGCAAGGGATGGGATGGAAAAATACAGGGCAAGCCGCAGGGCACCGAGTCTTATGCCTGGATTGTGAAAGGGCAGGATTACACCGGTAAAACGGTTTTTGAAAAAGGAACGGTGACACTGATACGATAGTTCCCCTGTCCCCCTAAAGAGGAGACTTAGGTTTGACATACTTTATATCCTCAATCTTTCAGCAAGCAAGACCTTTCTTTCAATAAAAAAATGCCTGTTCTAATAGCAGGCATTTTTCTTTTTATGTACTTAGCTGAAGTACTACTATGAATCTTCCGTTGCGTCGCACACTTATACGACTGGTAATTCAATTCAGCGATTAAACCAAACCATTCTGTTGTCAGAAAAGGTGAAAATAAAAAAGCCTTATCGATCTAAGTCTCCCCTTCAGGGGGACAGGGGGAGTGCTATCTTCGCCGCATGAAAACGGTTTTTATCACCGGCGCTACCGCTGGTTTTGGTGAAGCTTGTGCCGAAGTGTTTGCAAAGAATGGTTATCGCCTGCTACTGAATGGCCGCCGTGCAGAAAGGCTGGCTGCTTTGCAGGAAAAACTACAGCAGGCATACAACACCAGTTGTTACCTTCTGCCATTTGATGTGCAGGACAGGGAAGCTGTGCAAGCAGCCATCAGCAGCCTTCCGGAAGATTGGCAAACTATTGATATCCTGATCAACAATGCCGGGCTGGCCCTTGGCCGCGACTATTTTGACCAGGCAAGTCTTGATGACTGGGACACCATGATCAACACCAACATAAAAGGTTTGTTGTATGTTTCCAAAGCCTTGATACCGTTTATGGTTAAACGTAAATCGGGCCACATCTTTAACCTTGGTTCGATTGCTGCCAAAGACGTGTATGAAAAAGGCAACGTTTATTGTGCTACCAAAGCTGCCGTCGATTCCATCAGCAAAGGCATGCGCATCGATTTGTTGCCGCACCACATAAAAGTGACTGCAATCCATCCCGGCGCTGCCGACACGGAATTTTCATTGGTGCGTTTTAAGGGCGACCGGCAAACGGCCGATTCGGTGTATGAAGGTTATCAGCCCTTGGTGGCCGAAGACATCGCCAACATTATTTATTACTGCGCCACTCTGCCGCCGCATGTTTGTATCAACGACCTGGTGGTAACACCCACGCAGCAGGCCAATGGTATCTATTTTCAAAAGGACGGTAAATCCCAGTAAGGAATAAATAAGAAAGCTTCCCTGAGGAGGCTTTTTGCTTTCTCCCCCTTTGCCCCCTTTATCTTTGCCGCATGCACATTGATATTCTTACGGTTTTGCCGGAGTTGTTGGAAAGTCCCCTGTCGCATTCGATCATGAAACGGGCACAGGACAAGGGCTTGTTGCAGGTGAAGGTTCACCACCTGCGCAAATGGGCGGTAAATGAGTACGGGCAGGTGGATGACTATCAATATGGTGGTGGCGCCGGAATGGTAATGATGCCCGAGCCGCTGGCCAACGCCATTGATGAACTGAGTAAGGAGCGGACGTTTGACGAGATCATCTTTCTCACGCCTGACGGCGAAACCTTCAACCAGAAAACAGCGAATCAGCTTTCTTTAAAAGAAAATCTTTTACTCATTTGCGGGCACTACAAAGGCATTGATCAGCGCATCCGCGAACAATATGTAACGAAAGAAATTTCAATAGGCGATTATGTGCTGAGTGGTGGTGAATTGGCAGCTGCTATTATAGTAGATGCTGTCGGACGATTGATACCCGGTGTGCTCAATGATGAAACGTCAGCCCTCACCGATTCGTTTCAGGATAACCTGCTGGCGCCACCGGTTTATACAAGGCCGGCGGAGTGGCGGGGTCAAAAAGTGCCCGACATTTTGCTGAGTGGTCATACCGCAAAAATTGAAGAGTGGCGGCACGAACAGGCCGTGCAGCGCACAAAAGAGCGCAGACCCGATCTGCTGGAAGAATGAAGGACGTGAAACGTCAAACGTGAGACGTGAAACCGTAGCGACACTATAGATTCAATCTTTTTTGTGATAGTTTGCCGGAGCTTTTAACTTGTGAACGAGTGAACCCGTAAACTTGTATACTCTTTCGGGTTTCACGTTTCACGTCTCACATTTGACGTTCCCTCACACCAACACCTGTTCCACTTTTTCAAATCCCTTTCGCGGCTGCAGGCGTTCCCATAAAATCTGGTAAATGGTTTCGGCAATGGGCATATCGGCGCCAATGCTTTTGTTGAAATTGTTAATACAGCGGGACGCATAATACCCTTCGGCCACCATGTTTAATTCCAGTTGGGCCGATTGTACCGTATAACCTTTACCGATCATGTTGCCAAAGGTGCGGTTGCGGCTATACAGCGAATAGCAGGTTACCAGCAGGTCGCCCAGGTAAACCGAAGCGGCGTAGTTCATGTCTTTGCGGTGGTCTGAAGTTTCGTGTTCACCGACTACAATATGTTGCACGCCAACCTTGCGGAGGAACCCGGCCATTTCATCGGCGCTGTTGGCGATCAAAACACTTAAGAAATTGTCGCCGTATTCCAGTCCGTGAGCGATGCCGGCGCCTAAGGCATAAATATTTTTCATCACGGCCGCATACTGTACGCCCAGGATATCGGGGTTGACGATCGTATTGATATACGGCGTTTGAAACAGGGCCGCCATCTTTTCGGCTTCTTCGCTGTCAACACCGGAAATGGTGAGGTAGGAAAGCTTTTCTGCGGCCACTTCCTCGGCATGGCAGGGGCCCAGCACGGCGAAATAATTTTGCAACGGCAGGCCGTAATCTTTTTGCAGGTATTCGTTCAGGAGAATGTCCTGCCCGGGGATCAACCCTTTGATAGCAGAGATGATCTTTTTTTCTTTCAGGATTTCTTTGTCGATGCCTGCAAGCACACTTTCTGCATAGGCAGAGGGCACCGCAATCACCAGCACATCCGATGTGGTTGCAATCTCCCGGATGTCGTCACTCATGTTCAGCAGCGTTACATCAAAATAAGCGGAGTGCAAATAATTAGGGTTATGACGGCGGCGCTTAATGTAATCAATACTCGAAGCATTACGGATCCACCAGTTTACCGGTTGTCCGCCATCGGTTAAGATCTTTACCAAAGCCGTTCCCCAACTGCCATTGCCAATCACACCTATGCTATATCCTTCCATGTTACTCGTTTTGAAATAGTTTGTCTTTTGATACTACCTTAACTTTGTTGCCGCTGCGCAACGTTTTGCTCACCGCCGAATACGGCCCCGACACCACCCGTTCGCCTTCTTTTATGCCGCTGGTGATTTCAAAATAGTTGATGTCCTGTATGCCGGTGACCACTACCCGTTTTTCCACGCTTCCATCCTGTTTAATAACGTACACCACTTCTTCCAATTCTTCACTAAAACCGGTTTCTTCGCCAGCAACATCCTCTTTGCCCTCTACCTTGGCCATAGAACTATTGCCCTCTTCGCCTTTAGGTTTTGATACTACTGCCCCCACCGGCACCGCCAGCACATCTTCCCGTTTGCGGGTTTTGATATCGGCCCTTGCGTTCATGCCCGGACGAAAGGGCATGCTACGCGGCTTTGTGCTGTCGTAGAGATCTGCATAGGTTGCAGGCAGCAGGCGAATGCGTACTTCGTAGCTGGTAATGTCGTTCGATAAAAAAGATTGTGCTTCCCGCTTGGTGCCGCCGTTGGCAATGGCAGTCACAATGCCTTTAAATTTTCGTTTGTTGTAGGCTTCCACCTCCACGTCGGCCGAGTCGCCGATACTGATCTTAATGATGTTGTTCTCATTCACATCTACCCGCACTTCAATGTTGTTCATGTCGGCTATGCGTAGTAGCTCCGATCCCGGCATTTGCATAGCGCCAACCCGTTCGCCTTGTTTTGCATTCAGTGCTGTAATCGTTCCGCTGATAGGCGCTTTGATGGTAGCTGAAGAAGGGCCGCTGCTTCGTGGCGGCTGCATATTTTGTAATAATCCTTCAAAACCGGGTGGCACGTTGGGAACGGAAATCCGTTGTGCCGCTGTGTTTCGTTCGCCCTGAATGCGGGCCAGTATCTTTCCTTTTTGCACGGTGTCGCCTTCCTGCACAGACAATTGCACCACTTCGCCGCTAACAGGCGACCCCACCTTGATTTCGGTCTCCGGGTAGATTTTCCCGCTGGCCGATACCGTTTCAACAATGGTGCGTCGCTTGATGGTTTCTGCCGTCACTTTTGTGCCTTCACCGTCTTTTTTGAACACGGTCCTTGTAAGAAGAATAAACAGGACAAGAGCGCCTAACAAGAGTAATATCCACCGGGTTGTTTTTTTCATACGTGCATCTGCCTTTGAAGGGGTGGTAGGATTTGGCCCTAAAAATAATCATTGGGCGTTGATTCAATTATCGAGTGCCTGTGCCAGGTCGTTGATCAGGTATTGCGGGTCTTCCAGACCGGTATAAATACGAATGTACTGGTGCTCCTCGTTGGCTGGGTCAAATTGAACCGGAGGAATGCCGGCGCATTTCGGAATCACCAGCGATTCGTGTCCGCCCCAGCTTACAGCCATCGAAAAATGTTTCAGCGATTCGCAAAAGCGGGTAATGCTTTCAACGGTTCCGTTCTTTAGTGTGATCGTAAGCAATCCGCAGGCACCCTGCATCTGGCTTTTAGCCAGAGTGTATTGCGGAAAGGATTCATCCAGCGGGAAAAGAATGTTGTCGATACGCGGATGCTGTTTTAAAAATGCGAGCACTTCACGGCTGGTATTTGTTATACGATCCAGTCGTGCCGGAAGCGTTCGCAGTCCGCGAATCAGGAGCCAGGCATTGAACGGCTGAATGCCGCTTCCGATGGCCAGGTAATCGAGGTCAAATATTTTTTTCATGAGCCCGTGCGAACCGGATAATACGCCGCCCAGGGTATCGCTATGGCCACCGATATATTTTGTGGCGGTTTGCATGCTTAGGTCAATGCCCATTTCAATGGGACGCTGGTAAAGCGGAGTGCAATAGCTGTTATCGATAAGGGTGATGATCCCATGCTTTTTTGCAAAGGCGGCCACTTCTCTTATCGGCTGAATGGCAAAGTTCCACGAGTTGGGCGACTCGAGATAAATAAACGAAGTGGTGGGTTGAAGCGCCTCTTCAAACTGGCTGATATCTGTACCCGCAATATAGGTGGTGGTAATGCCAAAACGGGTCAGGATCAGGTCGAAGGTTTTTTGCGCCCAGGAGTAGGGTTTGTTCACTGAAATAATATGATCACCGCTTTTGACATTGGACAACACGGCAGCATAAATGGCAGCCGCGCCGTTGTTGAAGACAAGGCAGTCTTCGGCACTATCAAGCGCCGCCAGTTTTTTGCGCAGGATGTCTACGGTTGGGTTCAACCCACGGCTGTACACATAACCACCCATTTCATCTTCAAAAGCTTTGCGCAGATCGGCTACGGTTTCAAATTTGAAATTGGAGGTTTGTACAATCGGCGGTGCAATGGCGTTGAAATAATGTTCGCGGTCTTCGGCCAGTTCGTTGATGATATAAGAAGTGTCCATGCTAGTTGTTTGCTCCGGGTTTGCGGATAGCTTTTACGATAAAATACAAAAGTGTGAAAAATATGAGTACGGCCATTCCTACCAGGGCTGCATAATCATTGGCTTCGTAGTCCATCGCAATGCTGACGGCTACAAAGGCATAGGCTGCAATAAAGATCAGCGGCAGCAGGGGATAGAGCTTCATGCTGAAAATGCCGGTACCGTTGAGATGTGCCGTTCGCTTGCGGATCATAAAAATGCTGCCGGCGGATAAGGCCATTCCAAAGCTGTCGAGGAATATGGTAAAGCTGAGAATTTTATCAAAGGCCTGAGCCCAGAAAACAACCAGTGCAGCCATAACGGCAAACACGGTTAAGGAAAAGGTAAGTACCTGGCGGTCGTTGCGCCGCGAAAATGCAGCAGGAAGAATCTTGTCTTCGCTCATCGCATACATTACCCGCGGATTGCTGAGCAGCACAGCATTCACATAGGCCAGTACACCCAGGAACAGGAGCACGGATAAGATTCGTTCGGCCTGTGCGCCAAACACTTTCGAGGCCATGATGGCAGCAATGTTGGTGCTCCTTTTCAGCTCTTCAAAACCAATCACGTTCACATACGCCACGTTGATCAGCAGGTAAAGCAAAATGATCACAAAAATGCCAATGAATATGCCGCGTGGAATATTGCGGTTGGGTCGCTCCACTTCCTCGCCGAAATTGATGGTTTGCTGGTAACCGCCATAGGTAAAGCTTACCGCAACCAGTCCAATGCCAAAAGCTTTGATGTATTCCCGCAGGGCCGGACTCATATCACTGTTGGCCAGAGTAGAAACGGCAGGGGCCTCGTTGGTGGCAAAGAAGAGTGGTGCAATGAGCAGCAGCACCATTCCGATTTTGATGATCATCAGGGCCGATTGTGTTTTGGCACTGAGGCGCAGGCCGAGCATATTGACCACATAAAAAAGCGCAATGGCCAAAATGGCGATGGTCATTTGTACGGTTCGGATATAGTCTGCATTGCCATCAACAGAAAGATATGCAGCGTCTTTGGAAGCGGGGATGAGGACACTGCTTATATACTCGCTGCCCACCAGGGCCACGGCGGCACAGGAAGCGGCGTTTGAAACAAGAATAATACAATTGATGGCAAAGGCGATCGATGGGTGATAGGCATACGCAAACACCTTGTAGTAACCGCCGGTGACAGGCAGGCGGGAGCCGATTTCGGCATAGGTAAGTGCGCCACAAAGGGCCACGAGGCCGCCGGCGATCCAGCAGAGATAAAAAATAAAGGGTGTAGGAGTAGCGGCAGCAACATTAACAGGTGTACGGAAAATACCCATCCCAATGACAAAGCTGATAATGATCATGGTCAGGTCAAAAAGCTGCAGCTTTTGTTTTTTCATCATGTGGTGAAGATAAGTGGCAAACGTATTTCGATTGGAGTTTGGAGTTTGGAGTTTGGAGTAAACGTTTGAAGATAGAAACGGATCGTTTTGTATTTACTCCGGAGGAGTAGCGTGTTTATAGAAAAAGATTCAGCAGACGAAAACGGCTCCGAAGGAGTCCCGTGTTTTCTTAACCGTCCTTCCTTCGTCAGGTTAAACTCCGGTACAGGGGCACGGATGATCCCTGTGAACCTTTGTGTCCTCCCTGTCTCTGTGGTTTGGAAAAAAAGTTGAATAGAATTACAGAACGCACAAGAGTGCGACGCAACGGACGATGAATCGATTTCCTGTTGCCGGTAACAAAAAAACAACGTTCTTAAAAACACGTGTGTAAGTTTTTATTGTGCCTTCTTTTGTTTCCCTACATTTGCGGCTCGCAACAGGTTGGTCCGCCTCAGGTGGACCATTAAAAGGGAAGCCGGTGAAAGTCCGGCGCTATCCCCGTAGCTGTAACGGTAAGCCGGTAGTGTGCTGACAAACGCTAGTTAATTTCCAGCCACTGCAAGCTTTGCAATCTACAACCACTGTCCGCCCAAGGCGGACGGGAAGGTGCATTACCGAAGCCAGAAGACCTGCCGGTTGCCTATTTCATCATTCATGCTTTCGGAGGAAAAGCTGAGAAGATAAAACTGCAGTTATCTTTCTCTAACTATTTTTCGGAAGCAGTCACAAAAAAGCAACAGTAAAATGAAAAGACTTTTTGTTGTGACTGCACTCATTACAAGCAGTCAGCTACAAGCCCAAACCCTTCCGCAGGAAGGAAAAGACACGTTAGAAAATCTAACCCTCAGCGCCAGCAAGTTTTCCACCAAAACAACCGAAACCGGGAAAGTCGTTGTGACCATCAGCCGCCAGCAACTGGAAAAGGCGGGCAGCCGCGATCTTTCGCAGGTGATCACGGAACTGGGAGGTGTATTTATTAACGGTTACACCAACAATGCCGGCAAGGATAAAAGCATTTACCTGCGGGGCGGCAAGGTGGATTATACCCTGATCACTGTTGATGGCATTCCTGTATATGATGCGTCGGGCATTGGCAGCAATTTCGACATCCGTTACATTCCTGTTGACGCGGTGGAAAGAGTGGAGATCCTGAAAGGCAGCCAGAGCACCCTGTACGGCAGCGATGCGATTGCTGGTGTAATCAATATCATTACCCGCAAAGGCGGGACAAAACCAATTTCGGGAAACGGTGTAGTCAACTATGGTAGCTTCAACACCTGGCGGGCCAATGCAGGTATCAATGGTGCTATAAAATTATTTGATTACAACCTGGCACTTTCGCATTATCGTACCGATGGTTTTTCGGAAGCCCAGCAACCGGCAACAGCCACCCAGTCATTTGACAGGGATTGGTATAAACAAAACAGTGTACAGGCCAATTTTGGTGTACAGGCTGCAAAAGGATTGCGCATCCAACCTTTTCTTCGCTTCAGCAAAAACAGCGGTGCCCTGGACAATGATGCGTTTGCAGATGAACGTGATTTTGAATACGACGCAAAGAACCTACAGACCGGTGTTAAGAACATCATCTCCATTGGCAGGGCGCAGGTGAATGTATTGTACCAGCTCAATAAAACAAGCCGTAACTATCTTGATGATTCCACGCAAAGCCGCAATGGTTTTTACAGGTTCAATCAAAGTGCGTACAAGGCTACGGAGCATTTTGCCGAAGCCTTTGTAGTGTATCCTTTCTCGTTTTTTAAGCTGACAGCCGGCGGTGATTTCCGTTCATCCGGTACCGACTATTCCGCCACACAGATCAGTGCATTTGGCGCCTCAAAAGCTGCACAAAGTGCGGACAGCGTAAAGCAAAACCAATCGAGCCTGTATGCGGCCCTCAACTTTACCAGCGATGCTTTTTCTATTGAAGGCGGCGGCCGGTTCAATCATCATTCAGAATATGGCAGCAACGTTGCTTTCAACATTAATCCATCAGTGCTGCTGAACAAGGAGGTAAAGTTGTTTGCCAATCTTTCGTCCGGCTACAAAACGCCCAGCCTCTACCAGCTATTTTCTGTTTATGGAAACAAGGACCTGAAACCGGAAACCTCGCTGAACATGGAAGGGGGAGCGCAGTTCTTTTTTGAGGACGGCAAAGGCCAGGTTCGTGTGACGTATTTCGATCGTGCCGTAAAGGATGTGATTGCGTTTTTTTATAACCCGGCAACCTTTCGTTCCAGCTATATCAACCAGGACAGACAAAACGACTATGGGCTTGAAATCGACGGAAGCCTGCAACTGACAGAGAGCATTCAGCTGCGAGCCTTTTACAGTTTTGTAGATGGCCAGGTAACAACAAAACAAGCAGGGAAGGATACGACCTATTTCAACCTGCTGCGTCGTCCCCGGCATACACTGAACACAACACTGGGATGGCAGGCAACTCCGTCGCTTTTTGCTTCGTTTAATATAAATGCAGTGGGTGAAAGCCAGGATTTGTATTTTGATCCCGTCACCTTTGCTTCCCGACCTGTCACGCTTAAACCCTATACGCTGATCAATGTGTATGCGGAATATGGCTTGTTGCAAAACCGGCTCAAGCTGTTTGCCGATGCACGGAATGTACTGGATCAAACCTATTCGGATATTTATGGGTATAATACGGCCGGCTTTGCCGCCTACGGTGGTGTACGCTTCCGTTTTTAAATAACCCGAAAAAAACAAGACTGGATGCGAGCATTCATGAACTGGAGCGGGGGTAAAGACTCCGCTCTTGCTCTTTACAAAGCACAACAGGAAGGAATACCTGTAGAAACGCTGGTTACAACTGTCAACGGCGAAACAGACCGCATTACCATGCACGGCATACGCCGCATATTGCTAAAGCAGCAGGCAGTGGCCATGGGGTTTTCGCTGCGCACTCTTGAGCTGTCCGCCGTACCCAATATGGAGGCATACGAGTCCGCTATCCGTTCGCTTCACAGCGATCTGAAAACGGAAGGATTCACCCACGGTATTTTCGGTGATATTTTTCTGGAAGACCTCAAGCAGTATCGGGAAACGCTTTTGGCCCGGGATGGTCTTTCAGCGCTGTTTCCTCTTTGGAAAAAAAATAGCGAAACGGTTGTGCAGCAATATTTGAAAAGCGGTTTCCAAGCGGTTGTGGTTTGTGTAAACGCCGCTTCTCTGGATAAGCGTTTTTGCGGACGCTTGCTGGATGAAAGCTTTTTCGAGGACCTGCCAGCAGGCGTGGATCCCTGCGGAGAGAATGGCGAATACCACAGCTTTGTTTTTGATGGGCCGCTGTTTGCAAAGCCAGTTGATTTTCGGGTGGGAGAAGTGGTATTCAGGGAATACCCTGCGCCGAAAACCGGCGATGAATGTTTTGCAAAGCCAGAAGCGTTGAGTGGTTTTTATTTTTGCGACCTTTTACCCCTATAAGAAACGTGCGCCTATTTTTGCACAAACCGGAACCATGGATTTCAAGCTCAATGATTTTCTGACGGTCACCTTCACCCTTTTTGCCGTAATTGATATTATCGGCACCATTCCCATTCTGATTTCGATGAAAAGTAAAATGGGTGGTATTCGGGAAGCCATGGTGACGCTGATTTCCGGAGGGTTGATGGTACTGTTCCTTTACCTGGGCGAACCGTTTCTGAACTTGCTGGGGCTGGATGTAGGGTCCTTTGCGGTGGGTGGCTCGATTGTGATTTTTATTCTGGGACTGGAGATGGTATTGGGAACAGAATTTTTTAAAAGCGAAAGCAACATGCGGGCGGCAACCGTAGTGCCCATAGCCTTTCCGCTGATCGCCGGATCGGGCACATTAACAACCATCATTTCTTTAAAAGCAAACTATTCGCAATCGGTGATGTTATTCGCCATTCTGGCCAATCTTATTTTTATTTACATCGTGTTAAAATCACTCCGATTTATTGAGCGGATTTTAGGCCCCGCAGGATTAATTGCGGTACGAAAATTTTTTGGCGTAATATTGCTCGCCATTGCGGTAAAGATCTTTGCTACCAACGCCCAAGGGTTAATAAAATAGTTCACCCTTCAAAGGATTTTGGACTATGAGCACAAGGTGTTGAACTGCTTTTTTTGGCCTCGTAGTACAATGGATAGTATAAGAGTTTCCGAAGCTCCAGATACAGGTTCGATTCCTGTCGAGGCTACCTTACGAGAAGGGTGCGCAGAAATGCCGCCCTTTTCTTTTTCCAATCCGCTGAAACACTTGTCAATACTGCATATTAGCGAGAGGAAATCACTTGGTGTAGTGGTTCGATACTTTCCGTCCTCAATTATCAGTTTTTCAGGAAATATCGAACCAAGGAATTTCTGCTTTCCTTCCAGAGAAGCACCCTCATAATACCCCTTCAGGTTGGTTAGAAGGCTCATGCCGTATTTCATGTACTTGCCAAAAGCATCATCATTTTCCAGCAGGTCCTGCTTTTGCCTTCTTAGCCCATTGAGCTTTTTGTTAGTGTTCTCACGGAGCACATTAAAGCTGAACTTATCCAAATCATTATTTACAAATTTTTCAGTAGCTGCCGCCAGCATTTGCTGCTTTTCAGAAATCTCCCTGTCCAATCTGCCTATTTCTTTATTCCTGTCACCTTCCTCTGTTTTAAAAATATCCTGCATGACAGCCAAATACAATTCAGCAATTGCCGGGTCAATAGTCAGACTGTCCAGCCAGGAAGAAAAGCTTTCATGCACTATATCCGCTTTGTGCCTTTCCCTACATCCCGGCTGACCGTGATAGTAGAAGTATTTGCCGCCATTGCCTTTTGAGGCGCTTCCAGTCATATTCATTCCGCAACACTTGCAAACCAAATAACCACGCAAGGGCAGAGCTTCTGTTACTTTTTTAGGCTTCGCCTTTACCATTTTCTTTCCGGAAGCAACAAACTGTACCTTTTCAAACAGCTCTTCAGAGATAATTCCCTCATGTACTGCCTTTACGGTGCTTTCTGGCCCATACTGGTCGGCTTCCACTTTGATTAGCCCACAGTAGACCACATTATGTATCATTTTCCAGAAAGCCGCCCTGCTTAGGGTCATTCCTTTTGGCTTCAGCTTTTTTCTTACTTCTTCCCGGTCATATACACCGGTGGCGTACATTTCAAACGCCTCCTTTACGATTTCGGCTTTGTCATTCTTGACTAAAATAGGCTTGTTGCTTTCATCCCTTCCGAACTTGTATCCAAAAGGCGCCGTTGCTACCCACCTTCCTTCCAGCTTTGCCCGGCGCATACCACTTGACGTATTTAACGCTCTTCTGTCATTTTCCACTTCCGGTGCTGTTAGATAAAAGGCAAGCATCAACTTGTTTTCCGGCACACTAAAATCAATATGCTGCTCTGCAGCATTTACTTCTATGCCTATTTTGCTAAACGTCTTTAGCATGTTATAGGCATCTGTAGTGTTGCGGGAGAAGCGGTCCCACTTCACGATAAACACATAGTCTATATCCTGCTTGTTCTTTTTTGCATAGTCTAAGAGCTTAATAAACTCTGGACGGTCAAACGTTTTTGCCGAATGGTCATCCTGAAAATGAGCAATAACCTCTATCCCTTTGATAGCACAGTATTTTTCCAGCCTGTCCTTTTGGTCTCGTAGGCTGTAGCCCTTATCGGCTTGCTCGTCCGTTGACACCCTGGTGTAGATGATTGCATTCGGCATCGTTCTTCAGTTTTTGCGTGAACAATAAATAGTCTAAGTGTCCAACCTTGTAAAGGAGTTCTCTAATTTGTTTTACTTCTTCATCGGTACATTGTTTTCCATTTTGTGCAAGAATTTTCTTGCACTTTTCAATACTAAGCATTTCAAATTGCTTGGCTCTTCAGCCGGTTACTCCGGTCCGTTAAGCAATCTGCAATTACGTAGGGTTACTCCCTTTGCTAAACTTCTTTTTTATCGTTTGAAAGATGGCTGTTATGTTGCCATCCTCTTCTTGTATCATAATGTTTTGATACTTGTGTTCCTGCATAATTTCCTGGATGCGCCGCTTTGCCTTTATCCGCTGTACGCCTTCAAACTGCTCCATCTTGCCATTGTTGAATTTAACCGTAATGGTCTCAAACTTGCCCAAACCGAGATATGCCAGCAATTCCAATTCATTTACTGACAAGGGCGCATCCAATTTCATAGAGGGTTTTAAATCCACATCCGGAAACATTTCCTGCAACAGGTCGTTCAGATTAAGCTGAATATGGTTGTCCATGCCTACCCGTTCCTTCGCCACCTTAAATTGCGTATAACTGCAAGGCACTGCCACACCATCTTTAAAAATCAAAATCAACACTGGCATTTTTGCACCAATCACAAAAGCCGTATAAAACTCCAGCATCGGCATCGAGACACCGCACCTGGCACTTTCAAATTCCAGGCAGCTTTTTACATTGCGCAACTGCTCCCGGCTCATACCAAAGTCCCGGAGTTCTTTTACAATTTTTACCCAAAGAGCGTCAATAATGCTAAAGCGACGCCATTCCCTTCCTTCCCGTTGAACGGTTAGTAACCCTTCTTTTTCCCAACTATTCAATTGCCGGTAAGTGATAGTATCAAACTTTATATTCCTGTCAGTATCATTTAATAGCCGGGAAATCTTATTTTGTTGCACGTCAGCGAAATACTGGTAAAAGCCATTATCAAATGCCTCGTTCCGGTAAAGGGAAACCACATTGTTGTTGCTTTTTTCGTGCTGCTGCATACGGTCGAAGAATGGTGAGGAGGCTCTAACAAAGATACAAAAAATTATACCGTTCGGTAAGTTTTTACTGAATAATTATTTACATTCGTTTCTTTAATTTTCCATATACGTATGGCAAAAGCACAACCAACCAACTCAACTGCTTCTTTTGAGGTATTCCGCTACCAACTGCTGGTAGATAAGACACTGCCCATTAACATGTTTGAGAAGTACGAAACGGCTGACCAGATACGGGCAGACAAGAACAATATACTGCAGCGGGTACTTACCAATGAGAAGTTCCGGCTGAAAGGTGGCTCCTCCGAACTTACATCGAAGTTTTTGTACACTGATGGAGTAATGACCTATTACCGTCTTGGCGTGAAACGGAGTACCACACTTTACTCCAAAGACCTTTCGCCGCATACGGAGGACACATATCCCAATATGCTGATTGCGTTCAACAACGACCCTGATGTACAAAAGATTGCTATACAAACCAATCCTGCTGCTTTTAAGGAAATTAAAACGGTAAGCAACATCATCCAAGAAACTTTGGAAGAACAATTGCGGCAGTACAACCTATCCTTTTATACTGAACCTATTTACGATAAAAAGGAGTTTTGGAATTTAGTTCGTAAATATCCAAAACAAATAAAGCAGGTCACATTTGATTTGATTTCGCCCAATATGGCGACTATTTCCAAGAACCTTCAACTGAACCTGAAGCAGCTTTATGAGGATACAAACACCCATAAAACCAAGGTGCAGCTTAATGCCGATAAAGACGGCTACCTGGAAATAAAAGAAGAAAGCAAATTTGTAAACAGTCTTGTAGATTACAGCGCCGATGGTGGTGGAAACATTTCCATTGGCCTGAACGGGAAAAGAAAGCTACTGCACACAGCACAAAGCCCCGAAGAGTTCAATATAGACAAACATCTTATTGAAGGCAATGTGGACTTTGAAAAGTTGAATGCACAGTTTAAGAACATACTTATCTAAAGCCAAAACTATCTGATATATGCCTGTACAAACTGGCCAAATTATAAAGAATTTAATCCCTTCGGAACCCGTTGTGATTAATAAGGTTCAAAAGCTTGGGGCAAGCGTTTCCATATCATTTACAGGTGTCAGTACCAATCGGGCCAATACAAAAGTTATCACCGGAGCAGAGTTTGACAACCTGGAAGTGTTAACTGAAGAAGGAACTTTCAATTTCAAAGGTGACCCTGTAAAGTTTTCGTTGTTTGCGGAAGCGGAACGTATCAATTCGGCCTATCAGTTCGACCCTTTGTTTGCTGTTAATTGTAGTATCGTTGACCCATTACCGCACCAGGTTGAAGCTGTATATAAATTTCTGTTACCGCTGCCAAAAATCCGGTTTCTCTTAGCGGATGATACTGGAGCCGGTAAGACAATCATGACCGGCTTGCTCATAAAAGAACTTATCATGCGTGGCCTGGTAGAAAGGATTTTGGTTATCACTCCCGGCGGGTTAACAAAGCAATGGCAGGAAGATGAAATGGCAATCAAATTCAACATCCCATTCACATTGGTCAATCGAAGTTTGTTTTCTTCCGACCCCAACGTTTTTCACACCACGTCACGTATTGTGACTTCAATTGACTTTATGTGTCGGGAGGATGTTTTAAATGTGGCAAGCAATTCTCACTGGGACTTGATTGTATTTGATGAGTGTCATAAGCTTTCCGCTTACGATTACGGCGCAAAACAATACTTATCGCAACGCTATAAAGCAGCACAGATACTTTCGCAACAATGCGAACATATTTTATTGTTGACCGCTACGCCGCACAGGGGAAGAACCGATACGTTTAAAAAGCTGCTTCAGCTTTTAGACGAAGACATTTTTGCTACAGATGAAATAGCGTCTACCCGTGTAAAAGAATTAGAGCACAATGGCATAAATAAGTTCTTCATTAGAAGGCTTAAAGAAGACATGAAGGACTGGCAGGGCAATCCTCTATACAAAGAGCGTTTTACAAAAACGGTCGCTTATGAATTAACCCCGGAAGAGAAGGAGTTATACGATGCCGTAACACGGTACTTGACCAAGAAAAAAGAGGAAGCATCGGAGACAAAAAACATACACGTTTCCTTAGCCTTAACGGTGATGCAGCGGAGATTGGTGAGTTCCATATTCGCCATTAAAAACACGTTGTTCCGCAGATGGCAGGCATTACAGGGTATTGTAGATGAGGTAAACAAAAATCCAAACCTCTGGTCGCAGCGTCACAAATTAGAAGGTTTTGATGTGGACAATATTGAAGACTACGAAGAGTTGGAAGATGAAGAAAGAGACGCCTTGGAAAATATTCTTTCCGACCCACGGAAGTTCAAGCTCTTTACCACTGCCAAAAGTTTGCAGGAGATACAGCAGGAAGCAAACGAAGTAAAAAAGCTGTACGAGATGGCAGAGAACCTGTACAACCGGAAGCAGGAGGAAAAGAAATTTCAGCAATTGCAGGATTTACTCAAATCACAAGGTGTTTTGGAGCATGGCGAAAAACTCGTCATATTCACCGAGCATAAAGACACCTTGGTTTACCTGGAACAACGTTTAACAAAGAGCGGCGGATATAACGTGGCAACCATTCACGGTGGGAAATCCGTTGATGAACGAAGAGAGGCGCAATGGGCGTTTGCCAAGCCGGAAACACAAATCCTGATAGCGACAGATGCCGCAGGGGAAGGTATCAACTTGCAGTTTTGCCGTTTGCTCATTAACTGGGATATTCCTTGGAACCCCAACCGGTTAGAGCAGCGCATGGGACGCATACACAGGTATGGACAGAAACAGAATGTGTTGGTGTTTAATATGGTGGCAAGCAATACCAAAGAAGGGAAAGTGTTGGAACGCCTTCTTACAAAGCTGGATATTATCCGTGAAGGAATGGGCGACGATAGGGTTTATGATGTTATTCAGGACGTATTGGAAAACGTAAGCCTTGATGCCATTATCAATTCTGTTTTCAACGGTAAGTCCACAGCATTGGATGACTTTCTGGCGCAGGATGATGAAACCTTGAAGCTAAAGTTTACCGAAAAAATCAAAGAGCAAAAAGAGAAGCTGGCCCACAGTTCCGTTGACTACCGGGATGCTAAAACCCTGAAGGAAAACTCCGATGAAAAGCGGCTGCAGCCAATTTATATCCGGCTGTTTTTCGAGAAAGCATTTGCGCATTTAGGCGGTCAGTTCAAAGAATTGCGGCAGTCCATTTACCGCATTGACAAAATGCCCGATGCAATTATTGCGGAGTTAAGAGACACGTATCGTATACACTACGATGCTATCAAGTCCCTCTTGTTTTGCTTCGACAAACAGGTGTTTTTGGATTACCAGAACATTGGTGATTTAGGTAAAGTGCATTACATCAATCCTGGCAATGCGGTGTTTGATAGTTTGATAAATGTCGTTCGCAAACAATACAAGGAAGACATGCTGAAAGGCACTATCCTGATTTCTCCCGATGACAAAGAAGACTATTTCGCCTTCTTTGTAAAGTCGCAGATAGTTGACAACCGGCCCAGCAAAAAAGACGATAGCATTGCTGACGAGCATTTGGTAATGGTGTACCAGGACAAAGCCGGAGACTTTCATGTTACTTCTCCTGCTAAGTTTATTGACCTTCATGCGCCGGCCGATTTTACAAAGCCCATTGACCCGCCGGCGGTCATCAATAATGATGAAGTGGTGCAATGGAGCTTTGAGCACATTACCGAACAGCAGTTTGAACATACCCGGCAGCATATTCTAAAAGACCTGCAAGACCGTAAAAAATACCTTGAAACGGCTTTTACGCAAGTCATCATGGATTTGCAAATCCAAATCCAGGAACTGCAAACAAAGGTGCTTTATGGCGATACCAAAGTGCAGGAAAAGATATTCAAGAAGCAGGAGCGCATTAATGAGCTGATAAGCAAAAAGAATAGCCGCTTGGCCAATTTAGAACTGATGATGCAGTTAAGCCCCAAAGCGCCGGAAGTGCTTGGCTGTGCTTACGTCGTGCCACTTACACAGGTGGAGTATGCAGGTCATTATGGAATGAGCCGGGACGACGAAGCCGAAGCAATTGCCATGCAGGTGGCAATGGAGTATGAACAGAATGACGGATGGCAGCCCCAGGATGTATCTGCCAACAACGAAGGCTATGATATACGAAGCGTAAGCCCTTTTGCACTGAAACGGTACATTGAAGTTAAAGGGCGTAGCGGCGGAGATGGCAGCGTGATGGTGAGCGAAAACGAGATGAACCGATTGGCCCAGTTGGGCGAATGTGCCTGGCTCTACATTGTGACTGATTGCAAAACAAGCCCAGCTTTATTCCGCATTCAAAACCCGGCAAAAAATCTCTCTTTCCAATTGAAAAGCAAGGGAATACAATATTTTTTACCAATGGCTGAATGGAAAGCCAAACTTAATTCTTAGGTTTGTGTTCACAAATTTTCATTGTTCACGTTTCGTGTACATCAAAAATTAATGAACATGCAAGAAGCTGAAGCCATACATATTGCTCTTGAAAATCTGGAAAGGAATGCTGGAATTAAAGGCAAATGGACAGCCGCAGGACCAAAAGAAATGGATGGACAGGTAGAGTTGAAAATTAACGGCAATACTATCAAGCTGATTACAGAAATAAAGAAAGAGGTGCGCAATTATCAACTGCCGGAGCTATTTAAAATGGCTGAAAGGTTCAACCCACTCCTGATTGTGGCAAATCATATTTTTCCAAAAGTAAAGGAGGATTTACGTGAAAAGGGTGTGGCTTACCTCGAAACGAACGGCAACATTTACCTAAAGCAACCCGACTTGCTTCTTTGGTTAGATGTACAAAAGCCTTTGCCAACTAAGGTGGAGAAAGTGAACAGGGCTTTTACCAAGACTGGCTTGAAAGTGATTTTTCACTTTTTGCTGAACGAAGAATTTTTGAATATGCCCTACCGGGAAATTGCCCAGTTGACAGAGGTTGCTCTCGGCAACATCAACTATGTGATAACCGGCCTTAAAGAGCAAGATTTTTTGATAAAGCTGACCAAAGACCAATGGAAGCTGCACAATAAAAAAGGATTGTTAGAAAAATGGATGGCAGCCTATGCTGAACGTCTAAAGCCAACCTTACAAGTAGGCACCTTCCGCTTTTTGAAAGAAGAAGATTTTGGAAAGTGGAAAAGCCTGCCACTGAAAAATGGTAAAACCTGGTGGGGCGGCGAACCGGCAGGAGACATATTTACAGAATACCTGAAGCCGGCTGAATTAACCTTGTACACAATTGAAACAAGGGCCGACCTGATTAAAAACTACCGGATGGTGCCAGATGACAATGGAAATATCAAGGTGTTTAAAAAATTCTGGCACTACGATGAGGTAAATGATAATGTAGTGCCTCCCTTGTTGGCCTATACCGATTTGATGAACACAGCCGACCGCAGGTGTATGGAAACAGCGCAAAAACTATATGAGCAATATTTACAAAACCAATTTTGACGAAGTAAAAGAAGTATATAAAGGCATCTTCGATGCGCTGGAACGGGCCTTTATGAAATTTGATATAGACTATTATTTAATTGGCGCACAATCCCGTGATGTTTGGACCAATCACTTGTCATTAGACAAACGAACCACACGGGATATTGATTACTGTGTGTATATAAAAGACCGGGAAACTTGGAATACGCTTACGCAATACCTGGTAAATGAGGAAGGGTTTGAAAGAGATAATAAAGAACCTTACCGGTTTTATTTTGGAGGAACGGTAGACCTGATACCGTTTGGAGGTATTGAAAGAGATGGTGAGGTGGTTTTAGAAAATCCAACCACCGAGCTATCGGTATATGGCTGTAAAGAAGTAACAGAAGAAGCGGTGGTAATAGAAGGCAGCTTCAAAGTTGTCACCTTGCCGGGGTTATGTGTAATGAAGCTGATTGCCTATGATGAAAAGCCGGACCGCCGGGCAAAAGACCTGGATGACTATTACTTTTTAGTAAAGCATTATGGTGAAATAGCAGGGGAGGTGTTGTTTAGTGGCAATTATGACGACCTGCTGGAGGGAGATTTTGACCTGCAGATTGCCGCTGCAAGAATGCTGGGCAGGCATATGAAACCCATTTTAAATAAGAATGACACGTTGAAAGAAAAAGTAATTAATATACTACAACACCAGTTAAGAGGATTTAATGAAGAGGAGATAAACGGGATGTTTGGGGTGCGGGAAAGAAACGATGACATAGTGCTGAAGTTCAAACTGGTTTTGGAAACAATAAAAGGAATAAAAGATACCGAATGAGCCAACCAAAAAAGCTAATTGAAGTAGCCATGCCGATTAAGGAAATATCGGCAGAGTGCGTTAGAGACGACCGTATTCAACATGGTCATATATCCTCTTTGCATAAGTGGTGGGCACGCCGTCCCCTGCCGGTATGCCGGGCAGTGGTGTTTGCCTCCCTGGTGCCCGACCCGCTGGATGAACATTGCCCACAGGCTTTTAAAGACGCTATCCATCTACTTTTAGGCCAAGAGAACAATCCAGGTGACCCTTACAAACCTTACCTGGATATTCCGTGGACATCCGTGTACGACCCAATGGAGGTTAACTTCCGGAACCGCCTGCAAATGTTCATTGGCAAGTTTACCGAAGAAATGCAGCAACACCTGCTTCACCAAAAACCGAAGCCAGGTGCGGCAAACCAGCTTAGCGACTTTAGCCTGATTAAATGGGATAGTAAGAACAACGAAATCATCATCAACAAAGCCCGCCAGCTGATTTGGGTAGCCTACAACAGTGCTGCCGATAATACCGCAACAGCAAAAGCCTTGCTGGCCGATTTTGATGTTCATTACAACGCCATGAAAAGGGCCGAAGAAGAACTGTATAGCATTGTTGACCGGCACCTTCATACTGAAACGGTTAAGGAGAAAACGGACAACTTAGAAAGAGCCATTGAAGCATTTTTAGCCAAAATGCCAAAGGTGTTTGACCCCTTTGCTGGTGGCGGTGCCATACCGCTGGAAGCAGCACGATTGGGCTGCCGGACGTTTGGCAACGACATCAACCCGGTTGCCCATATCATACAAAAAGGAAGTATAGAATTTCCGCAGAAGTATGGCAAGCCTATCATCTACAGCAAGGACGAATTTGTTTCCCGATATGGTAAACAGGTGTTGATGCAATTACCTCTAAGCAATCACATCGTCTCAAACGGTGAAGTAATCGCTGTTAGAATTGAGAACCAGCTTTCTTTTGACTTTGAATATTATGCAAACCAAGTCTTGTCCTTCGCAAAGAAAGAAATAGGTAAATATTATCCTTCGGATGATAACGGCAATGAACCTTTAGCGTATTACTGGGCGAGAGTTGGGATTTGCAACAATCCAAGTTGTAAAGCTGAAGTCCCGCTCTTGAGAGGCTTTTACCTTGCAAATACAAAGTCAAAACAGGTCTACTTAAATCCGCTAATTCGTGGAAAAAGAATAGAATTTGAAATAAGACAGGGAAAATATGATGAAAAGAAACTTGAAGGGTGGAACAGTAGCGGCAATCTGAAATGCCCTGTTTGTCAAAATCTCACTGATGTAAAACAAATAAAAGAACAAAACATTACTGGAGGCTTAGGCGAAAGAATGTTAGCTGTCATATATGAAGGAAAAAAAGGTAAAGAATACCGTTTGCCGACAGACAAGGATTTAGAAGTTCTTAATAGAGTTAAAGTCAGCGACCGCCCAAGAGAAAAGATGCAACGTAACTCTGCTGGGGGCGATACATTTGGTTGGGGTATCACTGAATGGGGACAACTTTTTTCAGATAGACAATTGGTTGCTTTAAACATGCTTGTTGAAAAAACTATCCAGGTACTATCCGATGTAAAGTTTTTGACTACTGATTATAAATTGGCACTTCAAACATATTTAGGTATATGGATAAATAGAATGGCATCTCGTCTTACAAGTTTCGGCTTAATTGATTTAGGAGGCGAGAAAGTTGTTGATTTGTTTGGAAGGCAAGCCATTCCTATGGTTTTTGATTATCCAGAAGTCAACGTATTTCGATTAGAACAAATTTCATGGATTGTAAGATATATCAATTCCGAGGGATTTTTATTTAATCATTCCAAAGTTTATAATTCAACCAGCGGTGAAAAAAATCAGTTCCAAAACAAGAGTATTGATGCCGTTATCACAGACCCTCCTTATTACGATGCAATGGCATATGCTGACCTTTCTGACTTTTATTATGTATGGCTTAAAAAAACTTTAGGTAGAGAATACCCTTTAAATTTCGCAACTCCACAAACTCCGAAAAGCGAAGAGTGTACAGCATTGAAACATCACCATGGAGGAAGTAAGGAAAGAGCAAAACAGCATTTTGAGAAAAAGTTGTTGCAAATTTTTGATGCTATAGAATATCAAACAAAAGACATAGTAAGCATCATGTTTGCTCATCAAAGCACCGAAGCATGGACAACCCTCTGCAATTCCATTTTAGGAGCAAGAATGAATATTACCGGTAGTTGGGCAATAGATACTGAAAAGAAAGGTGGTTTGAAACAAAACAAATCTTTTTTATCATCCTCTGTCACAGTTGCTTGTAGGCCATCTGAAAGAAGTAGTTTGGGTGATTTTAAGGAAGTCAAGAAAGCCATTGAAAAAACGGTAGTAAAAGAAGTTGAAGAGCTTTATAAACTTGGTTTCCGAGGTGCCGACTTGTTAACCGCTTGTTTCGGTCAGGCAGTCAGTGAGTTTGGCAAGTACGAAAAAGTGGAAAAAGGCGATGGCAGCGAAGTGACCGTAGCCGAATTGCTAAAGATGGCAAGGGAAAGCGCCTTTGATGCATTACTGAAGGGTTTTGATGGCGACGACTTTACCAAGTTTTACATAGGTTGGCTTCAACTATATGGTTTTGCTGAAAGCGATTTTGATGATGCCGCCAAATTAAGCCGGGTAGGGTTAAGCATCAACGTGGCGCAACTGTTTACAGAACATATCCTAATAAAAAACGGCAACAAGCAAACCTTAGGCACGGCAGAAGAACGACTGAAACTGAATAAGAACCTCGGCGAAAAGCCCGACAGCTTTTTGATAGACCAGGTACACAAGGCCATGCTACTGTTTCAGGGCACCAAGCGCAATCTCCTGCTGCAGTACATTGCCAAAAAAGCCGCTTCTCCCGAAAGCAGCTTTTGGCGGGTGCTTACCTCGCTGGCAGAAATATTACCCGCCGGCAGCGATGAGCACAAAGCAGCCATTGGCCTGCTGACCAATAAAGAAAGCTTAATCAGGGAAAGCAAAACCACCGAATTACCAAAAGCAGAGCAGACAGCACTGTTTAATCAATAACCTTCTTTTTTCTGGCTTGTATGGAAATCAACCAACAACAACGTGATAATTTATCCAAAGCACTCTCTCTTTTTATCGAAGGCTTTCGCCCTTATGTAGCCTCGCTACTGATGCAAAAATCAGGCGACCAATGGCCGGCTGAATTTTTCAAATGTCTTAATTACGACCAGCAGCGGTATTGGAACGAGGGCCTGCGAAGTGGCAGAGAGCCGGTAGAAATGATAGATTATAAACATTTCAAATCATTTTCTATTGTAAACAAAGACTTGTTGAAAGCCGACTTTGGAAAAAAAGCAAATGATTTACCCAATTGGCTGGGCGAAATTACGGAGGTGAGAAACGTAGTGGCGCATTACGACAACCTGGAAGCCGATGAAGCAACAAAGGCATGGATACACATGAAAACCATTGCCCGGTTGATTAAAATGCCTGACCTGGAAGCCGAACTAACCCGTCTGCAGGATGCTAAACCCGCCGAAGCAGTTCCACACGTAGTAGAAGCAAAACCGCAGCATTCAGGCAGATTACAGCCCTGGTTTCAGGTGGTAACTCCGCATTTTGATATAAAGCAGGGACGGCTTGATGAAAGTGTATTTGCCGCCAACCTGGCCGATGTTGCCCTGAATACCGGGCCGGAAATTTATAACAATGCCGATGCGTTTTTTGAAAAAACCTTTTTTACCACAGGATTGAAAAATGTTGCCCGTACTGTGATAAAAGGTCTTAATGGCAAAGAAGATGCAGAGAACCGGGTCATTTCGCTGCAAACTGGCTTTGGTGGCGGTAAAACCCATACGCTGATTTCGCTCTATCATGTGTGCAAGCGGGGTCGTAGCATAGAGCAAACAACCAAAGCTGCCGCTTTAGTGCAATACACCGGACTACCCGAATTTGACACTGCTAACATTGCCGTGTTTACCAACACCACCAACGATGCTGCAAACGGCAGAACCACCAAAGAAGGCATTTTAATTCAAACCATTTGGGGTGAATTGGCTTACCAGTTAGGAGGTGTGGCCGCTTATGAAATCATTAGAAAGAACGACGAGCAATTAATCGCACCGGCAGGATTGTTTAAAAAAGTATTGGAGCAGTGCAAACCGGCCCTGATACTCATAGACGAGTTGGCAGATTATTGCGTGAAGGCATCGGGCAGAAAGGTGGGCAATAGCAGCTTAGCCGACCAAACCATTTCTTTTATGCAGGAGCTGACCGAAGCGGTAGCAGGCACCAACAATTGTGTAGCCCTAATTACGCTGCCGGCCAGTCCGCAGGAAGTGGGCAATACACCAGAAGCACAGGCAATCCTAAACAGTCTGCAAAAAAGAGTAAGCCGTGTGGGTGCCGATACACAGCCCGTGGCAGACGAAGAGATTTATGAAGTAATCCGCCGGAGGTTGTTTGAAGAAGTGGGTGATGAAAACGTACTGGAAGCCACTGCATCAAAATACCTGGAACTGTACCAGCAGTTGTGGACGGAGCTTCCGGGCAATGCCAACAAAACGGAATACAAGCAAAAGATTATTAAATCGTACCCTTTCCATCCCGAGCTGATAGACATCTTTAAAGTACGCTGGGCAAGTCACCACGACTTTCAAAGAACCAGAGGTGTTTTACGCCTACTGGCAGCTATCGTAAGCGACCTTTGGAAACGGCAACAATCGCTGACAGGTCCTAATCTGCTCATTCATTCGGGTCACATTAATCTTTCCAATTTAGATGCGCTGACCGGCCAATTGAAAAGGCTGTATGGAAACGGTTACGATGCTGTTATATCTGCCGACGTTTCCGGCTCCTCGTCCAATGCCTTCAAAGTAGATAGCAATAAAAGGGAATACGGGCAATGGTACTTAACCCAATCCATAGCTACCGTTATTCTGATGAACTCTTTTGGCAGCGATGGCGCCAACAAAGGATTGTCAATACCCGACATTAAGCTCCATTTGCTGGTGCCCGATGGTTTCAATCACAATAGCATTAATGGTGCATTAGACGAATTAGAAAGCTCGGCTTATTACCTGTACTATGCACAGACAGGCGGTGCAGGAAAACGGTATTGGTTTCACACCAAGCCCAATATCAATATCCTGATTAATCAGGCAAAATCTGACATTCAGGTGCCTGATATTGAAGCCGAAGTAATCCGGAGGATAAAAGAAAAGGAAAGGTTCATGCACAGCTTTAACGTGCTGATTGACCCTTTGTCAGACATCCCCGAGCAGCTAAAGCCTACGCTGATAATTCTAAGCCCAAAGTATCTTGCTAACCCTGATACAGTCAATGGGAAAACAAAACCAGTGATTGAAAAGCTGGCCACTAAAAAAGGCAACAGCGAACGGATTTACCGCAACACCATACTCTTCCTGTTGTGTTCAGAAATTGGCATCAGCAAGCTGCATTCCGATGTAAGGGAGTTTTTGGCCTGCCAAAAAATTGGGCTCGACTACGGCGGGCAAATAGAAAAAGACCAGAAAGATGACATCAAGCGCAGGATGGATGAAGCATCCCGCCAATCCGATGTGTCCATTGTTACGGCCTATTCTATTCTGGCAAAGTATTCGGTAAAAAATGGCGTTGAGAAAATCATCCTGAAGCAGTTTAAAGACAGTTTGGACAGCCAGGTAAACAACAATATCGTTGATGCGCTAAAAGAAGAAGAATGGCTGCTGAATGCTGTTGGCTTAAATACTTTACGCAATAACAATCTCCTGCCGACACTGGAGCAACCAATTAAAGCAAAGGACGTTTACGAAGCCTTTCTCCGCTATGATGATAAGCCAATGATAACCGGTGAAGAAGCCGTGTCGAAAAGCCTATTACGTTTTTGCAACGAAGGGCAATTCTGCATTGCTTCCGGTGATGGTGTAACCTTTGAGAAGTATTACCTGAAAGAAATCGTTCCTTTTTTTGAAGTAACGGAGAGCCTTTTTTGGCTGGTAGATAAATCTTTGAAACCCCAACCACAGCCGGCACAACCCACCACGCTGCCAAGCGGTGGTGAGGAGCGGCCTTCCGGTGTGTCGGAGCCTACCCCCGAACCCGGTGGTAAAGAAGAGCCGGCGGCTGTTAGGGCCTTCCGGGAAATTATCATTTCCGGTAAAGTTCCGCTGGAGCGGTATCATGAGTTATTCAATTACTTCATTACACCCTTTGCCATGAATGGCAATAAGATTGACATCGAAGTGCAGTTCAGAATTAAATCTTCCGAAAGCAATCCTTTGGACGAGAACAAGCAGCAATATAAAAATGCAAAAGAAGCTGCCAGCCAGTTGGGATTGAAATTGGATGAGGAGTTGAGGTAGATTTTGGGAGTTGATTATTGGTGGCAAATGTCTTTAGGACAGGGTCACTTATATCAATAACAATTTTTATATTGCTGGAATTTCTATCGAAATCAAACTATTATGCTGAAAGAAAGGTTAGAATTATACAAGCAGATTGAGCAAGAGAGAAATTCAAAATTGCTGGTTTATATCACGGGCGACAAGCCTGGTATGGAAACACAAATCTCGCAGGAGGTACATGACTTGTATGTGAACCATTTAGACAAGTTTAACCTTCCAGACAAAATCACGTTGTATTTATATACACGAGGTGGCGACACGATGGCTGCCTGGGGTTTAATCAATTTGCTAAAGCAGTTCTGTAACGAATATGAAGTAATAGTGCCGTCAAAGGCGAGAAGTGCCGGCACCCTGATGTGTCTTGGTGCCAATAACATCATAATGACCAAACAGGCTACTTTAGGTCCTATTGACCCAACCCTGAATAGTCATTTAAATCCACAAAACCCTGCTTTTCCACAAAATCCACAGGCTCGGGTGCCGGTAAGCGTTGAAAGTATAAAGGGGTATTTTAACTATGCAAAAGAAGAGCTTAACATACATAGCGAAACCGAGCTAACTAAAATATTTTCAACACTTTCACAGCAAATTCACCCGGTGGTTATCGGCAACGTTTTTCGTTCTCGCCAGCAGATACAGATGTTGGCAACAAACTTGTTAAGCAAGCACTTCGGTAATGACCCCGAAAAGATGGCAAAAATCATCAATTTCCTTTGCTCTGACAGTGGAAGTCATGATTACCCCATCTATAGAAGGGAAGGGCGTGATTATTTAGGACTGAAGATTGAAACACCTTCTATGGATTTTTACAATGTAATCAAGGGAGTGTATGATAGCATCGTAGACGAAATGGAAATGAACCGAATATTCGACCCCAACATAGTATTGGGCAATAATAATAATGCGAACTATTCTGTTCGTAGGTCGTTGATAGAGAGTATCGAGGGCGGCACTGATGTTTTCGTTAGCGAAGGTAGCTTGGTAAAAAGCCAGGTTCAAATGCAAACCCAACCAGGTGCTCCACCAATATTGCAGACAGCCATCCAAGATAATAGAAAGTTTGAGGGCTGGAAACATGAAGATTTGCAGGCTTAATATATATTTACTTATTTTGCAAAAGCAAGGAAGCTATGACCTATCTCACTAACAACCCAACTCCGAACGTGTTAGTAAATTATACAAATGCTGCAACTTCGGCACCTAACGAAGTTTACCTGTCTACAACAGAAACACCTGACAGCTTAGCTTTTCTAATAAAAAATAACGTCTTAATCTCTTACTCCATTATTGCTGAACCGGAAGCGAAAGAGGAACCATTGTCAGAACGGGAACAAGCTCCTGTTGTTACAGCTCATTTTTAGGTTCGGTCTAAATTGACATCAGCTTTTTTGTGATTTCCGGATGTGCCATAACTTTTACGTTCGATAATTCCATTGAGCAACTTGGCTTCAGCCTATGGTAGCTAAGCCAACACACAAGGCAGAACATTAGCCACCTTCGGCTTCCCACAGCAAGAGCCACTCGTTCCTCATGGCACTTGCTTTTTGCCAACGCTTCTTGTCAGCTTCAGTGCAAATCCAAGCGATAGGATTTCTCACATCAACAATGCCCACGCTGCAAGGTAAAGCGGTGTTCCTCATGCCTATTCGGCAAGTAGATGCGCCAAACCAATGCAGCAGTGCCAATAAAGCCGTTTATGATACTTGTATGGTATTGGCACAACTGCATTGCCCTTCGGGTGCTTCGCTACGCTTCGCAGTTTGTCACACTACTTGCAGCTCATACGGCATTCGTCACGGCAGCTCCTGTGTCCTTCATGCCACCTCATTCATTTCGTCCTTCGTTCCGCTACATTACACCACGTTCGCAGCTTGACCATTTGCTGCAAGGCATGGCACACTATCCAACACACAAAGCAAAAGCACAAGTGATGCACATACCTTTTCGCAAGCCACGCTACAATACTCACTGGGTTCCATTCCGCTCCACTACGTCCTACATTCATTTCGGTCGCCTTCAGTCCACCCACTGCCAATAATTTTGCTCGCCTTGCGGCCTGCCCCGGCTACGGGTTTGTCATGGTTTTTGTGCCACAGCACAGAGCGTCCAAACAAAATAAAAAACACACGCCAAACCCTTGCGTCTCACTGTTGCTGTCTGACGCCGCTTCGCAGCTTTTTCAGCCAGCACCGGGGCAGGCACTCGCAGCCGCCTACGTTTCTCTCCGGCGGCTTTAACGGCTCGCTACGCTGCCACCCTTCAGTGCCGGTTACTACCCGGCACAGCTGACGCTTCTTTTTGCCGCAGGCGCTTTTACCTTTTCTGCCAACGCACAGGGTACAAGGATATACATTTGAAAGAAAACTGTATGGCTCACTTAACATCATTGAATGAAATATTTGAGTGTCTTCAGGATGCAGATACATATAGAGATTGGACAAAGACGAGAATTATCAAAATAACATTGGGCAATTCAGTTATTCGGGTATTTGTAAAAACAACAAAGACTGCTCTGATTGGGTGTTTATCAAATCTTCCAGTTGAAGAAGTCACAACGATAATGAGCCAAGCTGAATATGACGAATGGCACTTTGAACAAGTTCAGATTATATATGACTGCTTGCGAAGAAAGAGAGGAAACGTAGGTCGTTTAGGCCATACCGGTTTGCTTTACGGTCATGCCACTAAAATCTTCAACATTTTCATTGGACACTTAATTTTTTATAGCCCTTACTTCAGAAGCACAGAAGTGAGGGAAGTCAAGAAGTTTTTACACGTACCCTTAGATAAGAAAGTATTCGATGCATTAAAAGCATGTTCAATACCAAACGTACCACCATCAATTAAGAATGTTACGGAAGTATCCTACTATGACTTGCAAGAGGAAATAAGAATTGTTGCAAGACGTTATCGCTTACCGGCATTGTATTTTGATGAATATGCCTGGGCATTTGACAAGAATGAATAAGCAACGTGTGGTTTCTATTTGAAAGATTTGTTTCAACCCGAAATGAATAGGTTCAACGGCGTAACCGTGCGGCCATTGGCGCATGACCTTTCCTTTATTCGGGGCTGTTGTGGCGCCATGTCCGTGCGAACCCTGATGGAGCTTCAGTAGGCAATCTCGCCGCTCCGGCGAAGCCCTGTGGCATTGCGCCGGTTCTGCCTATCTGATGAACTCCGATAGCTGTTAACTCCGATGGGGCTCTTCGGGCAATCTCGCCACGGTTGTCTGCCTGTCTGCACCGCTCCGGTTTCGTTTACAGGTCTCGCCGGTCAGCGCATGCAAGTTTCTAATTTAACGGGCCTTTCCAGCGCCTTGTTTGACCACAATTCATCCGCAAACCGGCAGCGTACTGCAGCCGCATTGTTCAACCTCTCATCTACTTCTTGATGTGGAATAAGCCGATTAAATTTGAATCCACTTTTTCTTGCTTCAGTTGAAAATATAATAACGTTTGAAAAAACAAAATGATAGCTACTTACAATAAATTAAAATGGCTTAAAGATGTTCGATATTGAGGTATATAAAAGGATGTTAGAGAAGTATAGATTAAAAGTAGAAGAGAAATATGGGGAATATTGTGGCTTTGCTTATGATGGACCTATAGTTCCAGAGAGGTGGAACAATAAAAAGATCAATAATGTAAAAATTCTTTTCTATGCCAAAGAGACATACGGCCATGACGGTTGCTCCATTTGTCCAATCATGGAAAGCCCAGACGGGTACAGCGCATCAAAAACCAATCTGAATATCTCAAAACTTTCATATTGTATCAACCAACTTTTTTCTAAAATTAGAAGAAGTAAATGCAAGAGCCTTACGGCGCAAGATTTATTTAAGTTAATAGATGAAGTTGTAGATGGCCTTCCAATTATTAGCAAGTGCTCGTTGAGAGAATACTATTCTAATGTTGCTGTAGTAGAGGTAAAAAAGACATCAGGTGATGTGAAAAGCAATGATGTTGAAATTAGAAAGCACTCAGTGGAAAATGCAGGCTTTCTAACTGAGCAGATTAAATATCTTTCACCAGATATTATTATTTGTTGCGGTCTTGTTACATGGCATTCATTAGTAAATGACACGGGATTGATAAATGACAAAACCTCAATTACAAATGAAAGAGGCGGCATTTCTTACGGTAATATGATTTTATATAATTCCTTTCATCCTTCTGCACCTCGCTTTAATATGTACGATGTTTTATTCAACATATTTGAGTGCATAATTGATAAATCTGCTTCTAATGCTGAATTTGCGAAAGCTTGGCAGTAGTTCAGCCTTTAATTATACGACGAGATTTTTACTGGTTCCGGAGTTCGCAGGAGCAGCGTTTCTAATTTTATTTTAGCCGCTGCACCTGCTCATTACAATTTCAGTCCTCCCGCAGACCGGCAGCGTACCGCAGCCGGCACGAACACCAAAGCCGAAGTTTTAAAAAAGCAAAAGAGAGCCGCAAAGGTAGGCGGCTATCACAGCTCCTTTTTATGGCGGCAAAGAAATTCCGCCATAAACACAACGCCTGCTGCACAATGCCTTCTTTTATTGCGTTGCTTCTTTGCCGCCAGCCACGCCGCCTGACGGTAGGGCTTTCTTTTTTTCTCTTTTTTCTTTTAAATCTTAAAATTTTTAAAGCGATGAAAAATGCAAATCACTACTTCGGAAGCAGCATGGGTTCAGAGAACTTTTACCGGCAAAACCTGACCAAAGTTTTGTACACTGATGGTGTAAAAGAGATGGCAGAAGGTTGTCAGGCATATTGGCTGATTGACCTGATTATAAGTCATCAAACCAACAGAACTGTTAGCGTTGAACCTTTTCAGGTATGGGATCTGAATAGAGTGGAAGGTGAGCGTTTTCAAATAGTTTGCAATGATGGAAAAGGTAAGGACCTGGCAAGTCAAGAAATAACGTATAGCGACTTCCCATATGACCTTGCTACCATATGGTTAGTCGATGGGTGCCTGATGCTCCCGAAAGAATACTAAGAAAGGAAAGCAGTCAGCGATGGCTGCTTTTGCATAACTACCAACGCCTGGAATGAAGGCGGCTTTTGCAGAATGTTTTTTATAAGCCAAGTTAGCTTCGGCAGGCAGCCGCACAGATCCAACAAAAAAACCAAAAGTGTTCTGCATAAACACAAGACCCGGCACGCCAAGCCATCTTTTATACAGCTTCCTTTTGGTTTTTTATCTGCCTCCGCTGGTGAGACGCTCATAAAAATCATTTGTTATGCAAAAGCAGCTCCGCATCATCACCAGTCGCCGTTTGGCAGTTTGCCCACTCAGTAGTTCATGCTTCCCGGTTCCTTCTGTCCCTCGTTTGGTTTTCGGCCGGCATCTTCGCCGGCTTCCTTCCTGTTGTAGCATTCTCCCCGGCGTTTCCGTTTACCGGCTTTCCTCCGGTTGGTATATCTGGTGTTTTCCCTCAGGCCGTCGTCAGCTTGCAGCATTGCCCTTTTGAGGGCTTTGCTGAACAAAAAAAGGCCCTGCAACTGCAGGACCTTGACAAATTGAAGCGAAATGCCCAGAGATTAGGAACCGCTTACTTTCACGATGGCAAGTGCATTAAACGCTCCGTTTTTCAGAGGGTACTTTTGACCATTGACATCCTGGTAAAACTCAATTCCCAGAACAAGGAACAAAGGGTGGGTGCTGTTTGCCGTGACACTGTTGGACAAGTTGAGAACGGCGGTTGTAGTTGGATCCCAGGGCAGCACCGCAGACGAACTTTCATCCATGACATACGTTCCGTTTTCAAAATCAACTTCTGCACCGGCTGAAACAAGCTTGAAGTGGGTCGAGCCGCCAGGAGCAGCGATCATGTTCAGCGGAACAAAGGCCGGAATGTTGACGGCAAGCGTACCGGCAGTACGGTCGATCGTGGCAGTGTAAGGTGCATAAAGCGTGGTGCCCAGCTTCCCGTTGATGTTAAATTCAAAACCCTCCAAAAGTTCAGCTTCGCCGTCAATCACATTTCGTTCGCCTCTTGGATTAGTAGCATCTGCCTGGATTACTTTCACCATTTCCGTAGTTAGACGACTAACCATTTTGCTGTCCGCTGCATTTTGCAGCATGGCACGGATGGCTGTTCTCAAAACCTTTCCCGCTTTACCGGCCCGGCCAAATTCAGCACCGTTCTCCCGGGTTCTTTGAAAGGCCGGATCACTGGCGATACGGTCAGCAGGAACGCCGCCTTTTTCTCTGGCTAAATAGCCGTCTTTCGATTTGTAAAAAGTGATGTCACCGATGGTGCCGTCTAATTTGATAATTCCTTTTTGCCTTGCCATTTCTTATTTTGTTTTTAATGGGTACGTGATCAAAAAAATGCTGTTTTTTCAGCTGTCATTTTAAAATTAAATCAGCTTGAAACCCTTGCCAAATCAGCACTTCCGCTACTTGTCGTTTGTGCCGATTATTCCATCGAATGCGCTTTATTCACTGCTTTTTATTTGGTAAATTTGTATGACATCGCCATACATTGAGTATGGTTGAAGTATGGATAATGTATTAAACAAGTAAAAAGAAATGGAACGTTTGTGTATCTATCCGAAGGATATTCAAATTGTAACTGGGAAAAGTGAACGTTACGGCCGTAACCTTATCAGGAAAATTAAGGAAGCCCTCAGTAAACAGGACCATCAGTTTATTACCATCGATGAGTTCTGCCACTACACCGGACTGTGTTCTCAGACAGTTAAAGAAAGGCTGAGAGCATAACTGAAAGACTACCTAATACAGGTATTTATAGATCCTTTACTTATGGTTTGATTGTGGTTGGGGAGGTAAATAGCTTAGCTTGCCTTTAGTTGAACAACTTTGGCGCCCCTTCCATTTAGCTCTACAACCGGTATAAATGCCCGTAACTCGTATATCTTCTTAAATCTTTCCCTTACTTGGTTCGATAATTGGAACGTAGGGGCTACTAAAAAGAAATAAGCCAAAACCTCCCCGTTTTGGCTTATTTCTTTTTTATGCCGCAGGATTTCACTCAGATCACCTTTGCATAAAGAACATCTCTTAGAAAACGAATCTATTCTCACTAGTTAACCTTTCCGGAAGGGGAACTAGTGTGAATGAAGCAATCCGACTCAGAAAATTCCAATCTATAGCAGTAAAAACAGTGCCTTTCGAATGGCAGATTCCAAAAAGATGAATGTATCAATAACCTGCCCGTAGCAAAAAGTTGACAAAATAAACAATCAGCCATGTTGCCAGAAGTGAAACAATCAAAAAGATGAGGAGAATCCTGAAAGCGGACTTGTCCTGTCTTGAACCGGCATGTTCCTGCATTGGTTTCATATAGCTTCGTTTTAACGGCATTTGCTCTGCTCTATTATTCTCTGCACCGGATCCTTTGCCTTGATTTGATAAACCAGTTCTGTGCCAGATCAAAACAGGAGTGAGGCATGTTTTTCACAATTTGTCCGCAGAATAAAGCAGTTTGTTCACAATTGATAGAATGGCCGTTTTTTTCGGTTCCTATGCCGTTTCGTTTTAAGCTGTTTTCGCCCTGTATCAAAAGAAAAAAAACAATGACAGCAAAGTTTTGTGCAACAACTATATAGAGGCATGCGGTTTGCATAGTAATAAAGAACGGGAAATAAGGCAGGGAAACAGTTGCGGCTTCCAACGAAACGATTATCTTTGCGCTCATTACCCTTTACCCGGTCCAAGTTATCCACTGAAAAGTCTTTTAGCTTTCAATATCCACGGTGAACCTTATGAAAAAAAGCTAAAGACATGAAAAAAACCCTTTTGAAATTTACCAGTTCTATTTATCTGCTTGCTTTCAGGAAGTATTCAAAAGCCACTCATTGGGAAGTAAATCTTAATGAGCTGACTGTTTTATGCAATTGCTCTGAAAAAGAAGCCAGAATGGCTTGCAATGATTTCAATGCTGTTATCTTAAACGCGGAAGAAACGGTGAATTCTTACGGTTTGGTAAATGATATCAACCTGACCAACCTGACCTACCAGTTATCGTCGTAACCTTTACCAACTTACCTGAAACTATTTTCATAAAAATGCATTCATAGACGCCGGATTTAATGCCGGTAACCATGAATGCATTTTTATTAAAGCATAGGGAATAGTATAAACGGTAAATCTCTAGGTGGTAGTTAGGTTTCTTTCTTTTTGCCATTGATACCGGAAGCTTTCATAATCATTCCCGTTCCAAACTGATCTTTAATGGTATCAACAGCTTTGAAGAGCTGCAGCTTCTCCACTGATTTATCAAAAAGATTCATCTGAAAAGGCATGGGCACCAGGTGACTAAACTTTACACCCAGCAACCGCACTTTTTGGCCCCGCCTGTACAATTTGGTAAAAAGGTCTTTTACTTTTTCAAGTAAGATATTGTCCAGCGCCGTATAGGCAATCATTTCCTGTTTTGAAACCGTGGTGAAATCTTCGTAACGGATCTTGACCGTAACGCAACCTGTAAGCTTTTCGTCTTTTCGCAGATCGTAGCCGCTTTTTTCAGTAAGCCGCACCAGTTCTTTGTGGAGAAATGGGATGTCATTGCTGTCTTCGCTAAACGTGTTTTCATGCGAAAGCGATTTCTGTTCGCTGTACGGTTCTACCGGCGAATCGTAAATCCCATGCGCTTTTTCCCATAGTTTTCGTCCCCATTTGCCAAACACATACTCCAGTTGCTGTACTGGCGTTTGCGCCAATTGCTCAATGCGGTAAATGCCAATAGCATGTAAACTTTCCTGTGTCTGCTTGCCAACCATGGGTATCTTATCCACAGAAAGCGGCCAGAGAAAGTCGGTTTCTTTGCCATGTGTTACCTCCCGAAAGCCATTTGGCTTTGCCTCGTTGGTGGCTATTTTGCTTACCAGTTTATTGGCCGACAAGCCATAAGAAATGGGCAGACCAGTTTCGCGAATAATCTTTTCACGTAACTCCTTCGTATACTGACTGACCCCAAAAAATTTGTCCATTCCCGTAAGGTCCACGTAAAATTCATCGATGGAGGCTTTTTCATAAAGCGGCACGGCATCGGCAATAATTTGGGTTACCATCCGTGAATAACGGCTGTACTCCTGGTAGCTGCCTTTTACAAATACCGCATGTGGACAAAGACGCTTAGCCGTAAGCGAAGGCATAGCGCTTTGAATACCGAATTTCCGGGCCTCATAGCTACAGGCGGCCACAATACCCCGCTGGCCATCGCCGCCCACAATGATGGGTTTGCCGCGTAGCGAAGGATTTTTCAGTATTTCAACCGAAACAAAAAATGCATCCAAGTCAAAGTGGGCAACAAAGCGCAGGGGAGGGTTCACCTTTCAAAAGTAAGGGCAAGAAATTGTATTTTCCGTCGTTATAAGGCTGACGGTGATTGCTAGAAGACCGTTATTGTCGTCGTCCAACATTCATGGAAAACCATCCTCTGTATGCGCAAACGTATTCCGCTGCTTGCTTTCCTTTTCTTTTCTGCTGCCGCTTTCGGTCAGCAGGATTCTTTGCCAGTGCTGCCCGATACGCTTTCAACGCATCCTCTGGCTGATACCACACCTCAGCAAATTTCAACGGAAAAAATCACCGAAGACCTGCGCATCACTCCAAAAGAATTTGTGCAGTTGCAGGTGTTTAGCCTCAAAGAAGCGTTTGCCAAACCCTTCAACATGTCGGGCCGCAACTGGGGTGATGTGGGCAAGTTTGCGCTGGTCATGGGAGCCTTGTCGTTCGCCGACAGGCCCGTTCAGCAATTTGCTGCGGACATGCGAAACAGTAACAGTGGTTTAGTGGACATCAGCCATCAGGTAACACGGTTTGGTGGTCCCTACGTGGTGTATGCCATGGGTGCCATTGGTAGCTATGCTTTTTTGTTTAAAAAAGAAAAGCTGCAAACCGCAACCCTGCTTTCGGCGCAGGCATTTATTACCAGCGGAATTTTGGAAAGAACCCTGAAACTGGTGGCTGGCCGGCAGCGGCCCTTCATCAACAGCTCGTCAAAAGGTGGTCCTGAGCCGCTTTTCCACGGACCATTCTATATGTTTCGAGAAAGTAGGGAAGACCGCATTGGCAGCTCCTTCCCGTCAGGCCATACCACGGCGGCTTTTGCTGTAGCCACGGTATTTGCCGAGCAATACAAAAACAAATCCTGGATACCCCTTATTGCTTATTCTGCTGCATCGCTGGTTGGTGTGAGCCGGCTATCCGAAAACAAGCACTGGATTACCGATGTGGTAGCCGGTGCGGCCTTGGGGTATTTATCAGGAAAACAAGCGGTGCGAAACTATCGGCGATTTGCCGGGATGGCCGCCGCAAAAAAGAAAATACCATCCATTCATCCTACGGTCGCTTTTCAGCAAGGTGTATTAACGCCGGGATTTGTTTACAGGTTTTAAGGACGTGAAACGTCAAACGTCAGGCGTGAAACGGGAGAGAGTTCATAAGTTCACGGTTCACATGTTCACAAGTGGAAAGCTCCTGCCAAACTATTGTAAAACTGATTGTAGATAAAATGAACTCACAGTTTCACGTCTCACATTTAACGTTTGACATAAAAAAAGTCCCTGCCGAAGCAGGGACTTTTTTTATGTAAAGCGGATACGATTAATATCTTTTCTTGAAACCGCCGCCACCGCCGTTGAAGCCACCGCCATTGCTGCGGAAGCCGCCACCACCGCCGCTGCGGCTCGGTTTGTCTTCTTTGGGTTTTGCTTCCATTACACGTATGGTTCTGTTGTCTACAGAAGCCTGATCCAGTTCTGCAATGGCTTTTTTCGCTGCTTCGTCATCGCTCATTTCCACAAAACCAAAGCCGCGGCTTTTGCCAGTGAATTTGTCGGTAATAACTTTTGCAGAAGTAACATCACCATACTCGGCGAAAAATTCTCTCAAGTCTTCATCCTGAATGTTGAAGCTCAAGTTGGAAACGTAAATGTTCATACTTTCTTTTAATAAAATTGATTAATCTGAGTCGAGGCAAGAAAGCAAAGGGTGAAACGTACAGCGGAAAAATCGTAGCAGATGATTTCAACACTTAACCTAATGCGATGCTCAATAACAGGGCAAATTTAGGAGAATAAAATCACCCATCGAAATCTATCTTGTTAAGGAAAGGTTACCGAAAAATTCAGTCTTAACAAGTTTCATTGGCCTTGTTGGCCTACTTTTGCGGGGTTAATTTCTCTTATCTGCCTCGCTTTGGATGGCGCAAGATTTGTAGATGAATGTTAATCGTTAATTTGTTTCAGCCGTGATTTTTGTTATCCTTTTCTTTTTACTCCACTGGTACCTTTCTCTGTTTTCGCAAACCTTTTTTCAACACCGTTATGCTGCCCACAAAGCGTTTGACATGAGTAAGGGCTGGGAACGGTTTTTCTTTTTCTTTGCCTGGTTAACCCAGGGCTCTTCTTACCTGAGTCCGCGGGCCTATGGTATTATGCACCGCATGCACCATGCGTATACCGATACGGAGCTTGACCCGCACTCACCTTCGTACGACAAGAACCTTTTTGCCATGATGTGGCGCACCAAAAACATTTACTCCGATATCTTATACGAGCGTACCGCCATAGAGCCGCGCTTTACCAAGAACGTTCCAAGCTGGAAGGGCTTCGATATGTTTGCCAGCAGTTGGGGTTCCCGCGTTTTCTGGATCGGAGTTTACATTGCCTTGTATCTTCTGTTTGCACCGTCGGCCTGGTTCCTGATCCTGGTTCCCATTCACGCTGTAATGGGTCCTCTGCACGGTGTTATCATTAACTGGTATGCACACAAGTATGGCGACGTGAATTTCGAAACCGACAACACATCCCGCAACCTGTTTAAAATCGACTGGCTGATGTTTGGTGAAGGTTATCACAACAACCACCACGTGTATCCCAGTCGCAGCAATTTTGCTGCGAAGAAAGGTGAATTTGATCCCTGCTATCCTTTGATCCTGATGTTGAATAAACTGGGGGTCATCAAAGTGAACCATAGCTTACAGCCCGCTTAACCGTTTTGTTATTTTCAATACGAAATTGAGCCTTCGTCATTCTTTTGACGGAGGCTTTTTCTTATGGTTACCGGCGGAAGAATATCCATTGGACATCCGTTGCATTGCACTCTTCAACGTTCCGTATTGCTAATGGGCTTTTTTTGAACCTCTGGGGCTCAGGAACGCGGTGATTCACAGTGTTACTTTGTGCCTCCTGGTCTCCGTGGTTCAGGCCTTTTCTTCCGCGAAACCTCTGCTTCTCCTTTCTCTGCGGTTTACAAAACGAACTATCCCTAATTTTAGCCCTCAATTCTATCGATATGCAAACAGCGTGGAAAGATTATCAGAAACAACACGAAAAACGATTCCTAGATGAAATGCTTGAACTTCTTCGCATTCCATCGGTGAGTGCCAAAAGCGAACACAAAGACGATATGCGCCGATGTGCGCAACTGGTGCAGCAACGCCTCCTCGATTCCGGTTGCGACAAAGCAGACGTTATGGAAACCGCCGGCCACCCTGTTGTGTATGGCGAAAAAATAATTGATCCGTCAAAACCTACCGTATTGGTGTATGGTCACTATGATGTGCAGCCGGCCGATCCGCTGGAGCTTTGGCACAGCGGCCCGTTTGAGCCTGTGATCAAAGAAGGAAAAGTGTATGCCCGCGGCAGTGCCGACGACAAGGGACAATTTTATATGCATGTAAAGGCATTGGAAACAATGGTGAAGACCAACAGCCTTGAAACAAACGTAAAATTCCTGATCGAAGGCGAGGAAGAAGTGGGTTCGCCCAACCTGGCCGATTTTGTTCGCCAGCACAAGGACATGCTGAAGGCCGATGTGATCCTTATCAGCGACAGCTCCATGATCAGCATGGAAAATCCTTCGCTGGACATTGGTGTTCGTGGTCTTTCTTATATCCAGGTAGAAGTGACCGGTGCCAACCGCGACCTGCACAGCGGAACCTACGGCGGTGCGGTGGCCAATCCTATCACCATTCTTTGCCAGATGATTGCCGGTCTTCATGACGAGAACAATCATATCACCATTCCTGGCTTTTACGACGATGTGGTGGAAGCGACACCAGAAGAGCGGGAATTAATGGACAAAGCTCCGTTTGATGAACAGGAATACAAAGATGAACTGGGCGTAAAAGAACTCTGGGGGGAAAAAGGGTTTTCTACAAACGAAAGAACAGGCATTCGTCCTACCATAGAAGTAAATGGCATCTGGGGTGGTTACACCGGCGAAGGCGCTAAAACGGTGCTGCCATCAAAAGCCTATGCAAAAGTTTCCGCCCGTCTTGTGCCAAACCAGTCTTCGGATAAAATCACCAAACTGCTGATTGACTATTTCGAGAAGAATGCTCCGGATTCGGTTACCGTTAAGGCAGAACTGCATCATGGCGGCGAACCGTATATGACACCCATCGACAGCACCGGGTACAAGGCAGCGGCCAAGGCCATTCAAACTACATTCGGCAAAGAGCCGGTCCCTGTTCGCGGTGGCGGTTCCATTCCCATTTGTTCTATCCTGGAAAAAGAATTGGGGATCAAGATTGTATTCATGGGCTTTGGGTTGGATAACGATAACCTGCATTCGCCCAACGAAAAATACAACCTGGAAAATTATTACAAGGGCATTGAAACCATTCCTTTCTTCCATAAGTTTTTTGCCCAGGGCTAAGAGAGGAAAGGAACAAAAGGGAAAAGAGACTTGTTTTTGGCAAGTCTCTTTTTTTATAGGAATTATTTTGTTTTGTCTGTATCGGGATAGGTTAGAAGTGGTCGCGAAGGTGAAAATCGGAACGGCTTTGCAGGGTTGGGTATTTGGGGCTGTGCGCCACGGAACGGAATCTTTTTTTCACCCCTCCAAGTATTGGGAATGGCTACGGTTGCATTCATGTCCGGAACAATACAGGGCATGTTGTCCTGCGGTAGCCGGTGAATGCCGGGTTTGGGATTCACCAAATAATAAGGTTGTGTTGGCGGCTTTACAATGCTGGTGTCGCTTTGCTTTCGCAACGCATATAATTTTTGAATGACGCTATTCTGATAGGTAGCATCCTCTTCATATTTTTCTACGTCGCCGGAAAGCAGTTGTGCCTTGCTGACAAAAGAAGCAACGCAACAGGAAAGAAAAAAGAGCAGCCGTTTCATACAAAAATTTTTAGGTGAAGATGAGTAGCGTAAAAAGCCGTTTGGTTTAAAATAAGACAGGGCTGTTGGCCGTTTCGTTGTACGATGCTGCCGGCTTTTTCTTTTTGAAGGGTACCCGCAACGGGCCTTTCCAGGCATTAGGCATGGGAACTGTTTTATCGGCATCCGGAACAATGCAAGGCGTTCCGTCTAATGGCAGTCGGTTCACGCCGGGCTGTAGGTTTTTCGGGCGCAGGGTTGAATAATCCGTATCGTTTTGCTGAAGGGTTTCGTCCGGTGTGGCTTTATCCTGCGGCACAATTGGCGGCATAGTTTTATCATTTGTTTTTGGTGTTTCCATGCCTTCTGTTTGGGCCATTAACAGAATCGGGCATGATGTTGTCAGCAGTATGGTCAGCAGCCGTTTCATGGCAAAAGTTTTCTCTAATTTAGTGAATTCATCCAGAACATATGAAACAGCATCCGGGATTGGAAGAATACATACAGCAGCGGTTAGCAGCGTTGGAAAAAGAAGTGGACCTACAGGAAATTACCTCAAAAGGAAAGCTTTCGTTTGGCATTGATTCTACTACCTATGCACACCTCCCGGCATGGAAAGATCTGGTGCAGCAAAAAAAGAAACTGGTGCGCTGGATTTGGGTCGATGCATTTCTTCTTTCGCTGACCGTTGTGTTTATTTCCAGCGACTATGCCGATAAATTTGCAGAGAACTGGTGGGCAGCGGCAATAAGCCTTTTGCTGATCAGCAGCATGGTGCTCCTGTTTTTTGTAGTGACAGCGTATTATTCCCTGTTTTACCGGTTCCGGAAAACGGAAAGAGAAGTGCGGAAATTAATCTATCAGGACATTCTCTTTCGATTGCAGAATAGCCAAAAAGAAGCGGCGTGAAAAAAGAAGAAAAAGAAAAATTACGGATCGATAAATATCTCTGGGCCATTCGCCTGTTTAAAACCCGCACCCTGGCGGCAACTGCCTGCGATACGGGCAAAGTAAAGCAGAATGGTACCGGTGTGAAAGCGGCCAAGAGTGTCAGCATCGGTGATGAATACGAAGTGAAAACAGAAGCCAAAAAATGGATCATCAAGGTGACAGGCTTTTTGCACAACCGGGTTGCGTATTCCGAAGCCATCAACTATTATATCGACCTCACGCCAGCCGAAGAAATCGACCGCACACAATTCCAGGCAGCTTCCTTCTATACCGGTAAGCGTCCGAGTAAAGTGGGACGGCCAACCAAGAAGCAAAGAAGGGAGATGGATGAATTTTTTGGTGAGGAAGAATAGCCCCCTGTCCTCCTAAAAGGGAGACTTAGATCAATCATGCTTTTAGGCCTTGATCTTTTCTTACAGCAGTAAGTTTTTATTTTCCGCTTAATAGAAATACAGAACGTACAAGTGTACGACGCAACAGACGACTCATAGTAGCACTACAGCTTGGTACATAAAAAAATGCCTGTTTAACGACAGGCATTTTTCTTAAGAGGATGTTATTGCTATAAGAATGATTGCAGAAGAAGGATTCAGGTAGACCTAAGTCTCCCCTTTAGGGGGACTGGGGGCCCTACTTTCTCGAATAGTTCGGCGCTTCCCTTGTGATCTCTACGTCGTGTGCATGGCTTTCCCGCATACCCGCGTTGGTGATCTTAACAAATGTAGCTTGCTGCAGATCGGCAATGCTTTTGGCACCGCAATAACCCATGCCGGCACGCAGTCCGCCTACATACTGGTAAACGATCTCTTTCAACATGCCTTTGTACGCCACGCGGCCTTCGATTCCTTCCGGTACATATTTTTTTACATCGGCTTCGGGGTCCTGGAAGTAACGGTCGCTGCTGCCCGTTGACATGGCCCCGAGCGAACCCATACCGCGGTACTCCTTGAACTTTCTTCCTTCGTAAATAATGGTGTCGCCAGGACTTTCTTCCGTGCCGGCAAACACGCTTCCCATCATCACGCAACTAGCACCCGCTGCAAGAGCTTTTACCATATCACCGGTATAACGGATACCACCATCCGCAATCAGCGGAATGCCTCTTTTCTGCAGGGCGGCATTGGCTTGCATAATAGCTGTCAACTGGGGTACGCCGGCACCCGCAACAATACGGGTGGTACAAATTGAACCAGGACCAATGCCCACTTTCACGGCATCGGCACCAGCATCGGCCAGCGCTTCTGCACCTGCCGTAGTGGCAACGTTTCCGGCAATGACATTGATGTTTTTGAAATTCTTTTTGACATCCTTTAGTGCATCGATAATGCCTTTGGAATGACCGTGGGCACTGTCGAGGCAAAGCACATCCACCCCTACATTTTGCAGAGCGGCTACACGGTCCAGAAGATCTCTTGTTACCCCAATGGCTGCACCTACACGTAAACGGCCAAACGCATCTTTTACCGCATTGGGATAAGACGTAACCTGCAGAATATCCCGGTATGTGATCAGGCCAATGAGTTTGCCATCGTCATCTACCACGGGAAGTTTTTCCACCTTGGTTTGCCGGAGAATTTTTTCGGCTGCTTTCAGGTCAGTGCCTTCCGGAGCAGTGATAAGGTTTTCTTTTGTCATGACTTCACTCACCGGGCGGTTCAGGTTTTCCTGGAAGCGCATGTCGCGGTTGGTGAGAATACCGGCCAATTTGCCCTTGCCATCAACGATAGGAATACCACCTATTTTGTTTTCCCGCATCAATTTCAAACCATCGCCAATGGTCGCATCTACAGTCAGCGTGATGGGGTCTACGATCAGGCCACTTTCGCTGCGCTTTACTTTCCGCACCTGGTCGGCCTGTTTTTCAATGGTCATGTTTTTGTGCAAAATGCCCAGACCACCTTCTCTTGCCAGCGCAATCGCCATGGCAGCTTCGGTAACAGTATCCATAGCAGCCGAAAGCATGGGTATGTGCAACGTGATGTCTTTCGTTAAACTTGTTTTGATGTCAACATCCCGCGGCAGGATCTCGGAATATGCCGGTACAAGAAGAACATCGTCGAATGTTAAGCCTTCAATGAAGTTTCGGGGAGTGGAGTTTGTTGCCATAGGCAAAGATAGGGGAAGAACGGCCTCCCCCTTCCCCTCCAGTGGAGGGCTCAGATCGAAGACCCTAATCTTGTTTGCACAAATCATTTATTATTTGAGTCAGCAACGGATGATAAAAACTGACTATGGAAAAAGCAGTGTGTGCCACCTGAGCCCTCCCACCGGGAGGGAAAGGTGGGCTTTAAACCAGTTTATACATTTTCCCCGGCTGGCTTTGTACAATGCCCTGTAGCTCCAGGTTGAGAATGGCGGCTGCAACTGTGCTGCTGCTAAAATTGCTGAAGCAGTTAATCTCGTCGATGTGGAGTGTTTCTTTTTGTTGCAGGAGTTGATAAATGGTTTCTTCTTCCAATGTCATCTCAATGAAGAGTTGCCGCTGCTTTTTCGGCGCCACTTTCTTTTCCTGCCAACCCATTACATCCAGCAATTCATCCGCATCGGTCAGCAGAATGGCCTTGTTGTATTTGATAAGATGATTGCAGCCGGCACTGGCTTTATCAACCGTTCTGCCGGGAACGGCAAATACATCCCGGTTGTACCCGTCGGCCAGTTTTGCAGTGATCATACTTCCGCCTTTGACGGCAGTTTCCACCACTATAGTGCAATCGCTCATGCCGGCGACAATCCGGTTGCGCAGAGGAAAATTGTGTTTGTCCGGCTTTACATCATGAAAAAACTCTGTCAGCAATCCACCCCCTGCCGCGATCATCTCTTTGGCCAGGCCGGCATGCTGTGAGGGATAAATCTTATTCAATCCATGTCCAACGACCCCTATTGTGGGTGCGCTGTGTTTCAACGCTGCTTTGTGGGCAATGGCATCAATGCCAAAGGCCAATCCGCTAATAACAGTAATGTCTTGCGAAGCCATGTCTTGCACCAATTTTTCTGTAAACGCTTTCCCGTAATCTGTATTGCTGCGGGTACCAACAATCGCCACCATCTTCGACGCATTCAAATCAGCTTCGCCCCGGTAGAAAAGTAGCGTGGGAGAATCATAGCAATTTAGCAGGCGCCCCGGATAAGCTTCATCGTTCAGGAAGATGGGCCGGATCTTGTACTTCTCGATAAACTTCAGCTCCGTTTCTGCGATGTGGTATTCATCAAACTGTTTAATAGCCTTCGCTCTTATTTCCCCAATGCCTTCTATTTTTTCGAGTAAACTTTGTTTGGCTTTGAAGATAGAAGTGGCATCGCCAAAATGTTGTACAAGCGTTTTCGCATGCACATCACCAATATTGGGAACAAGGGTCAGGGCCAGTTGATAAAGCAGTTCGGAATGCATTTGGTTTAGATGACAGATGATAGATGACTGATGACAGTAAGATAGAAAAAAACTGTCATCCGTCACTTGCCAACCGCCAACTACTTCTCCAGGATGCGCAATTCCGTACGGCGGTTTTGCGCCCTTCCTTCTTCCGTTTTGTTATCCGCAACCGGTTTGGTAGCGCCAAATCCTTTGGCCACCAGGCGGGTACCTTTGATGCCTTTGCGTACCAAATAATTTACCACGGAATATGCACGGGCTGAAGAAAGTTTTTGGTTGTCGGCTGCAGCGCCTACATTATCCGTGTGACCTTCCAGTTGAATTTTTACCGTTGGATTCTCCTGCAGAAACTCTACCACTTTGTTCAGCTCTACTTCCGATTCGGGTTGGATATCGTATTTAGCCGTTTCGAAAAACAGGTTGCGCAATACAATGCCGGCTTCCACTTCTATCGGCTGAAGCGGAATGTCTTTCTGGTAGGTAGAATCTGCTGATTTGTTTTTCAGAGAATAATTATCGGAGAAGAACAGGTAGCCTTTGCGGGCTACGTTAAATGCATAATCTTTTCCTACGGGAAGCGTAATCAGGTAATTCCCGGTTTCGTCAGTTTGCACTTTGGAGATCGTTTGCTTTGAGGCCAGGTCAATTAACTCTACCGACGATGGCAAACCGCTGTTTGTTTTGTTGTCGTACACTTTTCCTTTTACCCAAAGTGTTTTTGCCGGGCGAACATCTTCCCGCAATTCAAACGAATAAATATCCAGTCCGCCTTTGCTGTCGCTGCGGTCGCTGGCATAATAGGCAGATTTGCCATCGGCTGCAATAAACAGCGAGCCTTCATGATCGATGGTATTGATCGGATAGCCCAGGTTTTCGGGTTTGCCCCACTGGCCATCTGCACCCCTGCGTACAACAAACAGGTCTTCGCCGCCATATCCCGGCAGGCCATTGGAAGCAAAGAAAAGGGTTTGGTTATCGGCATGAATAAACGGCGTGGATTCATCGCCCGGTGTATTGATGCCGGGGCCTAGGTTTTCCGGTTCGCTCCATTTGCCGCTGGGCAGCAGGTGGGAAACATAAATGTCACTGCCGCCTAAGCCACCGTGGCGGCGACTGGCAAAATACAGGTCGCGTTTGTCAGGTGAAAGAGAGGGCTGCGATTCCCATTGGTCGGAGTTGACGCGGCCGCCAAGATTAAAGGCCGGCGACCAGCCTTCCGGTGTTTTGTACGAAATATAAATGTCGCAACTGCCCTGTCCATCGGGACGGTTGCAACCGGTAAATACCAGCCAGTTGCCATCCTGCGAAATGTTCTGGGCGCCTTCGTTCTGCGGCGTGTTGATCTGTCCCGGCAGGCGAACCGATTTGTCCCAGGCACTGCTGCTCTTTTCCGCGGCAAAAAAATCTTCGTTGAAATTGTTCAGGCGCCGTGTAAACACCAGCAACTTGCCATCAATAGGCATGGAGGGAAAATATTCCGATTCGGGGGAGTTAACAGCATCACCTAAATTTTGTGGTGAGAAAACATACGATTGGTTGCCTTTTGTTTTGGCATAATCCACGGCAAACTGAAAGGTCTTTTGGCGGTACTCAGCTGCTTTTTTGGTAGTAGGATGAAGGTTGGGCTTTTGAAGAAGTGTGGTCACCACCTGCTGTGCTTTTTCAAACGCACCACTGCCGGCCAGGTTGATGGCATAAGGTAATGCATAATCTGCTGTATAAGCGGCATCCATTGCCATGGCTTTTTCATAGGTAGCCGCACTTTGCTTGTAATCTTTTAGCTGACCGTAAATGCCGGCCATTGAAAGATAAGCATCAATATAGCGGTCGTCACGGTTGATGGCCTGTTGCAAAATCACCAGTGCATCCCTGTACTTGCCGGCATCGGTTAGCGCCAGGGCCTGTTCGTAAAGCGCTACGGCTTTTTTATCGACTTTGGTAATATCAGCCTGCGCATTGGCAGTAATCGCAAAACAAAGGGTAAAGAAATACAGGATGATGCGGTTCTTCATAAAATGAAGATAACCAAGAGTTCTTTTTTCTGTAAACGGTAAGGAAGATTTAACGTTCCCGCATTTAGGGAACATTGATGTATTTATGGGTTTGCAAGGAAAGCTGCCATTGAGGATTTGCTTTAATATAATCGACGATCATCGGTGTCATCTGTTCCCGCTTCGACCATTCGGGTTGCAAAAACAAGCTGCATTCCGGCGAAACCTGAGCCGCCCAGCTTTCGGCCCAGGCAAAATCAGATTTGTTGAAGACAACGATTTTCAGCTCACTGGCAAATGGCAAAACGTCTGCCAGCGGCGCTTTAAATTTTTTGGGCGAAAGGGTGATCCAGTCCAGCTCTCCGGAAAGAGGCGAGGAGCCCGAGGTTTCAATATGGGTGCGAAGCCCGGCTCTGTGCAGGGCTTCTGTAAGTGGTGTCAGGTCGTGGAGCAGGGGTTCGCCGCCGGTGATGACAACGATCCTGGCCGGTGTGGCCGTTACAAATTGCAACAATTCTTCTATAGAATAGACCGGGTGTTTGTCGGCCTCCCAGCTTTCTTTGACATCGCACCACAAGCAGCCCACATCGCAGCCGGCTAGGCGAATAAAATAAGCCGCCTTGCCCTGGTGCACACCTTCGCCCTGCAGGGTATAAAAATGCTCCATCACCGGCAATGCTTGTATATCCCTGTGAGGGTCCAGAATACTTTTTTCCTGTAAAAAATTTTCTTTCATTACCACATTATCGTATTGTCACATGATCGCATTCCTATTCATAATGCTTTAAAGCGCAGGCACGGAACGTGTTTTTCATCAGGGCTGCAATGGTCATTGGACCAACACCACCCGGTACCGGCGTAATGAAAGAACACTTCGGCGCTACGTTAGCAAAATCCACGTCGCCGCTGATGCGATAACCACTTTTTTTCGACGGATCTTCTACCCGGGTGATTCCTACATCAATCACCACGGCGCCATCTTTTACCATGTCTTCGGTAACAAAACCGGGGCGTCCAAGCGCAGCAATAACAATATCTGCCGAACGGCAAATCTCTTTCAGGTTAACCGTGCTGGAATGGCAGATGGTAACCGTGCAGTTGCCGGGGTTGCTGGCGCCACTCAGCAAAATGCTCATGGGGCGTCCTACAATATTGCTTCGGCCAATGACCACGGCATGCTTGCCCTTCGTTTCAATTTTATAATGTTCCAGCATCAGCATAATGCCGTGAGGCGTAGCCGGAACAAAGGTGGGATGTCCCAATACCATGCGGCCCACATTGTTGGGATGAAAGCCATCGACATCCTTCGCCGGGTCGATGGTATTGATCACTTCTTCATCAGAAATATGCTTCGGCAGGGGGAGTTGCACCAGGATGCCGTCCACTTCAGGATCGCCATTCAGGTTGCGGATAATCTCAAGCAGTTTTAATTCGGAAATCTCTTCTTCCAACCGGATCAGTGTGGAGCGAAAACCCACTTCTTCGCAGGCTTTTACCTTCGAAGCCACATAGGTTTCGCTGGCCCCGTTGTTGCCTACCAGAATCGCCACCAGGTGGGGTACCGGGTTGCCCCGGGAGGAGAGTTGTGCCACTTCCAGTTTCAATGCATCCTTAATTGCCTGTGCTGTTTCCTTGCCGTTCAAAATTTGCATGCCGCAAAGATAGGAGGATGCCTTCCATCGTTTTTGCTTGTAACATTCCTTTCAGAATAGGGAGTATATATTTTTTATATCTGTAAGAATTTTTATATCTTCAAAAAGACTAATTGCTTATGCCCTACAGCCGTTACCTGTTTGCATTTTTGCTATTGCATACCAACGCTGATGCACAAACCCTGCGACAGCCCGTATCGTCATCTTACCTAAGATTAACAGGCTATAGTTCCCAATTCATGGATGCATTTTCTTCCAGCGGCAACCTGGGTGCACTGGGCAAACAGCAATCCTTTTCTGCCGGGTTGTATACAGAAAAACGCTTTTTCCTGAAAGCACTCAACAGCTTTAACGCCGCCCTTGTGCTGCCCACAAGCTCGGGAAATTTCGCCTGGAAGGGAGATTATTTAGGCGGGCCTTCTTACAATGAATCCTCTGCCGGCCTGGCCTATGGTCGCTCACTGGGAAGCAAGGTGGCGCTGGGTGTTCAATTCAATTATTTTTCCCTGAAAACAGCCGGCTATGGCAAGGCTGCCACGGTTGGCTTTGATGCCGGCCTATTGCTGCAATTAACCTCCCAGCTTTCTGCCGGATTGCAAGCGTCCAATCCTGTAGGTGTTTCATGGGGGAAAAACCGGCTGGAGTCAATACCCTCCGTATTCACAATGGGGCTTGGTTATGATCTTTCGCCACAGGTGTTTCTTGGCCTGGAAGCTGAAAAAGCAGAAGAGCAGCCCGTAAGCATGAATGCCAATTTGCAATACATGGTGACTGAAAAGCTGGTGGCCAGGACCGGGGTTCGTTCGGCCACTGCGCTTTATTACCTGGGTCTGGGTTTTCAATTGAAAGGGTTTCGCTTCGATGTTACAGCTTCTGTTCATCCTTACCTGGGCACTACGCCGGGATTGCTTTTACTCTATTCTTCAAAAAAATGAAAGCGCTGTTCGTGATATGGTTACTGGTCTGCTCCATGAACATTTCCGCGCAGGAAGTGCCTATCAATACCGAACAGCAACTGGAAAACCTTGATGATGAAGCGCTGGAGGACGATGCCCTTTTACAGCAACTGGCCTACTACCAAAAGCATCCTTTAAACCTGAATGAAGCCGGTGCTGAAGAACTGACACTGCTGCGCATATTGAGTGCCTTGCAGATTCAAAACCTGCTGCAGTACCGGAACCGGTTTGGTGCCCTTCTTTCGATCTACGAGTTGCAGGCCGTACCGGGATTTGACCATATTACGATTGCTAAACTGCTTCCGTATATAAAGGTTGGCAATACGCAAAGCATTGGCGAGACGCTGGCAGCCCGCTTTCAAGGAGGGACGCATACGGCACTTTTTCGGGTGGCCCGCGTTCTGGAAAAAGCCAAAGGTTTTGACAGGAGCAAGCCTACGCATTACCTGGGCGACCGTAATCAAATGCAGTTTCGCCTGAATTACCAATATAAAAACCTGTTGTATTACGGACTGGTTGCAGACAAAGATGCCGGTGAACAATTTTTTAGGGGAGCACAAAAGCTGGGTTTTGATTTTTATTCGGTTCATTTTTTTGCCCGTAACCTTGGTCAGATCAAAGCCCTGGCGTTGGGTGATTATGCCGTAAACCTGGGACAGGGCCTTACGCAGTGGAACTCCCTGGCATTTGGCAAAAGTGCCGATGTGGTTAACAGCAAGCGGCAGTTGCCGGTTTTGCTTCCGTATCGTTCGGCCGGTGAATTTTATTTCAGCAGGGGAGGGGCTGCCACCGTACGGTTAGGAAAACTGGAAGCCACTGCTTTTGTTTCCTATAAAAAGATAAGCGGTAATATGGAATCCGATTCCATAGACCGGTTTACAGCTTTTGGTACATCGGGCTATTACCGCACAAAAACCGAAACCGACGACCGGTATCGCATAACCCATTTTTCGGCCGGAGGCAATCTTTCCTGGCAACAACCCGGATGGAAGGTTGGTTTTAATGCCATCACCCACCGGTTTTCTTTGCCGTTACAAAAACGGGATGAGCCTTACAACCGGTTTGCCCTTTCCGGCCGGAACCATTTCCTTGCCAGCGTTGATTACAGCTATACTTACAAAAACATACACCTTTTTGGAGAATGGGCTTTAGATGGCAAACTACACAAGGCCCTGGTGCAGGGTGTCCTTATAAGTATCGATCCGAAAGTAGACCTTTCCCTGTTTTACCGGGCCATTTCAAAGGAATACCAATCTCCGTTTGGCAATGCATTTATGGAAAGCACACTGCCTTCCAATGAAACCGGTTTGTTTACAGGGCTACAGATTCGCCCGGCTCATGGGTGGCAGGTTAGCGCCTATGGGGATTTTTATCAGTTCCCGTTTCTCAAGTACAGGGTGTCGGCACCCACCAGAGGCTGGGATTATTTGGCCCAACTAACCCATACACCGGACAAAAAGACCGAGGTTTACCTGCGTTTTCGTAAAGAAAACAAACCGCTTAACGGAACAGATGGCGTAATTAATTATCCGGTTGACCAGGGCCGCACCAGCCTGCGGTTGCACTGGGTAACGCAGGTAAATTCAAAATTGACATGGAAAGCCCGTACGGAAATGCTTTGGTTTCAGAAGGGATTGGCATCCAAAGAAGAAGGTTTTCTGGTATACGGCGAAACTGCCTGGGAGCCTTTGCTCAAACTGAAGGCAAATGTCCGGTTGCAGTATTTTGAAACGGGCAGCTTTGACAGTCGCATTTATGCATATGAATCCGATGTGCTGTATAGTTTTTCCACTCCTGCCTTTTTCGACAGGGGTTTCCGCTGCTATGTTACAACCTCCCTTCGTGCCGGCAAAAGGTTGACCATCTGGTTGCGGTTTGCGCAAACGCTGTATAAGGATAAAACAGAAATTGGCTCAGGCCTAAACACAATTGATGGTAATCAACGATCGGATGTAAAGTGCCAAATTCAATGGCAGCTTTAATTATTTCCACTCATCAATTCTCAAAACCGACCGTAAAAATTGTGAATTTTTTTTGGCGGTGTTAAAAAAAACATAACTTGGCGCAGCACAAAGACGGCGGACGCTGTCTCTTAGTGTGTTCAGTAGGCTCTCAGCCTTTCGTTCTGGAAACTTAACTCTAAAACAAACAGTACACATGAGAAGAATGCAATTCTTGCTAGCATTGCTATTACTTTTAAACGTAACAGCAATTGCGCAAAGCAGAACAATTACCGGTAGAATTACCGATGAAAATGGGAACCCTGTTCCATTCGCCAGTGTGGTTATCCGTGGAAGTAACCAAGGAACATCAGCGGATGCTTCCGGAAATTTTTCAATCAGGGCCAACACCGGAAATGTGTTGATTGTATCCAGCCAAGGTCTTGCACAACGGGAAGTCACAGTAGGAGCAGAAAATTCCTATACAGTTCAGTTGCAGCGAACAAATCAGGCCTTATCGGAGGTGGTCGTTTCTACTGGTTACAACACCAGGAGAACACAGCGGTCCACTGTATCCAACGCACAGGTAGTAAATTCTGAACAATTAACCACAATTCGTCAGCCTAACCTCAACAACGCTTTAGCGGGTAAAGTTGCTGGTGTACAGGTGCGCAGCCAATCAGTAGCTGCCTTAGGTCGTGATGCAACCATCCGCCTGCGAGGCGAGGGTGGTATCTCTGGTCAAACCGTTTTATATGTGGTTGATGGTACCGTTGTGAACTCAGTTGATATCAACCCAGATGATGTAGAAGATCTTACTGTATTGAATGGACCTAGTGGCGCGGCTATTTATGGTCCGCAGGCTGCAAATGGGGTGGTTGTAATCAATACCAAAAAAGCAAGAAGAAACCAACGAGGTGTGGGTATTGAAATTAATTCCGGTTCCCAGTTTGATCGCATCTATATCATGCCTAATTATCAGAATGCTTATGCCGGAGGAGGTGTTAGCGATCTTGTGCAGTTTAACTGGAGACCCGGTATGCCAACTGAATGGCAAGCGCTGAATGGCAAATTCTATCATGATTACACTGATGATGCCAGTTGGGGACCGCGCATGGCAGGTCAGGAATATATTCCCTGGTATGCATGGTATGGCGGACATAGCCGATCTTATCAAACAGCTTCTTTAACACCGAAACCAAACAATGCCCGTGATTTTTATAATACTGGCATTACGCATAATAATAACATCAACTTTTCCAGAGCCGGTGAAAACTTCAATGCAAGGGTTTCTTACACCAATCTGGATGTTAAGGGCCTGATTCCAAATTCATATTTGCGCAGAAACACGCTGGCAACAAACGCAAGTGTGGATCTGAGTAGTAAATTCTCGATCGGTGCGAACTTCACATATGTAGCACAGCGCCAACAAGCGGAAAACAACGATGCCTACTCCAATAGTTCTACGGGTTCATTTAACCAGTGGTTCCACCGCAATCTGGATATGGATATTATGCGGGAGCTGTCAGATTTAAGATCACCGGGCAACAACCTGGCGAGCTGGAACCACGCAAACCCAAACAACTTTAATCCCGGGGCGCCAGAAAACTTTTATAAGGGTAACTACTGGTACAATCCGTTCAGCTATTTTAATAATATTGAGAACCTCTTTGATCGCAACCGTTTGTTTGGTGATGTTAACTTTAACTTCCGTGCAAATGAGAATCTTCGGTTTAGAGCAGCAGTACGCAAGAATTATGTAAATACAAATACAGAAAATAAGAAGTTTTATATTATTGAAACCAGTGCCACGCAAACCGGTGAAAGAGCTGCTTATGGCACCCGTCAAACAATTTTTGATGATACCCGTTATGAGCTGACTGGTAACTACAACCGTAAAATTCAGGATTTCAGCCTCGACCTTTTAGCCGGTGCAGAATTGGTTAAAATATCATCACGTGACCTTTCTGCCTCCACACGTAATGGTTTATATATTCCAGACTTCTTTTCTTTGAACAACTCTGTTGACGCCATCACACAGGCAAACACGAGAGAAGAAGAAAGACGCCGGGCTGTATTTACAAGAGGTACTATTGGCTATAAAAACTTCCTTTTTGGTGAATTTACGTTACGTAATGACTGGTACTCCACCCTGCCTGCAGATGATAACGCCATCTTCGTGAAGTCTTTCGGTGGAAGCTTTGTGTTTAGTGATTTTACAAGAAGCGCTCTTCCCTGGTTAAGCTATGGAAAACTGAGAGCCGCATGGGGTGAAGTTCCACAGGCACCCGGCCCTTATAATTTGGCATTGACATATGCCGTTGGTGCAGATCAGTGGAACGGCAATTTTGTTATGGGTACACCAAACACCATTGTTTCCTCCAATTTGAGAGGTGCCGTAAGAACAACAAAAGAACTGGGTCTTGACCTGCGCTTCGTAAACAGCCGCCTGGGTGTTAGTGCAACGTATTACGATCAGCAAACAAAAAATTCTCCAATTACTGTACAGATCAACGGTGCCAGCGGGTTTACCAACCAAACACTTAACGCTGGTTTGATCACGCAAAAGGGTGTGGATCTGCAATTCTTTGCCCAACCGTTGAGAGGCCGTGATTTTACTTGGAACATTAATTCCACCTTCTCCAAGATCATTGACAACAAAGTGGTGGAGCTTGCCCCGGGGGTTGATCAAATCACCGTATCAAGTGGTGTAAGTTTCAGCGGTATTACCACGCCATTCGTGGTGCATCAGGCTGGCCAACAATGGGGAATGCTGATCGGTGGTGGCAAAACATATATCGATGGCCAGGTAGTATTGGATGCCGATGGACATTATGTGAAATCTGAGAATGTAAAGTTTGGAAGTGTACTGCCTGATTATACGGGTGGTGTGCAGAACTCATTTACATACAAGAACTTCACGTTGAATGTCAACATTGACTTTCAGAAGGGTGGTAAATTTTTCTCTTTGTCAGATATGTGGGGATCATATTCAGGTCTGTTGGCTAGAACGGCTGTGCTGAATGACAAAGGAAACCCAATCCGCGATGCCGTTGCTGACGGTGGTGGTGTTCATGTAGTCGGTGTTGATGCTAACAAAAATGTTGTTGATAAATACATCGATGCACAGGATTACTTCCATAGCATGGTGAGCAACAACGTATATGATGAATTTATTTATGACCTGACTTTCCTGAAAATGCGTGAAGTAAGCCTGGGTTATTCAATCCCTGTTACACGTATCGGCAACCTGAGTAAAGTCATTCAAAATGCGTCTATCTCTTTGGTTGCCCGCAACCCCTGGTTGATTTATGCGAGCACTAAGGATTTTGATCCTTCTGAGATCGCAAACGTTTACGGTGAAAACGGACAGTTTCCGGGTTCCCGTTCATTTGGTTTCAATCTCAGAATTGGTTTCTAATTCATTCATGCTGTTAATTTTTATATTATGAAATTGAGAAAATATATTTTGATGAGTGCTGCAGCGCTTTCGCTGTGGATGGTGAGTTGTAATAAAATAAAGGATTTCGGGGATGTAAATGTTGATCCCAACAGAACCGAAGTTCCCTCAACTGCCGCTTTGTTGACCAATGTGCTTTCCCAGGTGGGTGGCTTCGCATCACAAACCCGCGGAGGACTTTATGCCCAGCAGTTTTCTGAGACACAATACACAGAGGTTTCTCTCTATGCCTTGCCGCGCCTGGATTTTGATGGTATTTATGCGGGAGCCTTATATGACCTGCAAAACATCATCAACATAAATACCGATGATGCAACAAAAGGAAATGCTATCAAGTTTGGTTCAAATAACAACCAGATTGCCATTGCCCGGATTTTAAAAGCCTACATATTCTGGACAATTACAGACCGTTGGGGCGATGTGCCTTATTTTGAAGCACTCCAGGGAAATGAGAACCTTAGCCCGAAATATGATCCGCAGGAACTTATCTATAAAGACCTGGTAAAGGAATTGCGTGAAGCATCAGACCAGTTTGACGCAGGGGCAACTGTAGTGGGCGACATTGTTTATTCGGGTTCTGCAACCAGCTGGAAAAAAGTGGCTAATTCTTTGCGCATGCTAATATCCCTGCGTACCAGCAAAGTATATCCCAATCCCGGCGAATGGGCAGCTACTGAATTTGCTGCTGCTTACAATGATACCGATGGTTACATTGCTACCAACGCCGACAATCTGACAATCAACTATACCGGTTCAGTAAATGCTTTCAGAAATCCATTCTGGGTTTTGTATAACGGACGGACGGATTTTGCAGAATCTAAGTTTATGACCGACCTAATGGCTTCCCTAAGCGATCCACGTCAAACAGCTTTCGGGTCAAATACAAATGGTTTTCCGTATGGTTTGACTAGGGAACAAGCGATTGCTCGACCTACCAATTACGCACAGATCTTGTCTTCTACCTGGCGTGCTACAAATGCCCCACTAACCGTTATTGGTGCGGATGATGTACGATTGGCCATTGCTGAAGCAGCATTCAGAAAATGGATTACTGCAGATGTGGCAGCTAATTACAGGGCTGGTATTGAGCAGTCGTGGGCACAGTGGGGTGTTTCAGGCACGATTAATACGTATATGAGTCAAACTTCAGTGGCGTTAACAGGCGAGGCGACTGACCTTCAAAAGATCCATCTGCAGCAATATATTGCCTGGTATCCTGATGGTATTCAAGCCTGGGCAAATTGGAGAAGAACAGGTGTGCCAACACTTACGCCAACGGTAAATGCCTTAAACTCAAGTAAGCAGATACCAAGAAGATACACCTATGGCAGCAATGAATATTCATTGAACCAGGCTGGTGTTAATGAAGCGGTTTCCAGACTGCAAGGTGGTGACGTTGAAACATCAAGAGTTTGGTGGGACAAGCCATAAATAATTTAAAAACGGAGCAGCAGAGTGCTGCTCCATTATCAAAAAAATACTTATATGAAGAGTATAAATTTATCGATCCGATTCGTTTTATTCTTTGCACTGCTTGGAGCAGCCTTTAGCTGTAAAAAACCTGGCGTTGACTCTATAACAGATGAAGGCCAAACCATTGTGAAACTGGCCGAAAGCGACTACCAGTTGGTTGCACTGGATCTTGTCAATACCTCGCAGGCATTTACAGTAGATCTGCGCAGGGATGTTCCAAATGAGTCTGAGCTGAACAAGCCTTTGACTGTTGTCCTGAATTTGGATCCCACCGTATTAACAGCTTACAATACTGCACACAGTACAAGCTATGTGCAGCTTCCTACTGCAAGCTATACCTTGGATCAAAGCACACCGATTAGCGGAAACAATATTACGGTTACATTCGCCCCTGGTGAGTTTGCAAAAAATATTCGTTTCACAGTACCTGATGCTACTGTATTGGATCCGAATGATTCTTATGCATTGGGTTTTAAAATTGCGTCGGCCGAAGGAGCAAAAATTTCTTCGGAGTTAAACAATCTTGTTACAGAGGTTGGCTTGAAAAATAAGTACGATGGCGTTTACCGGATGACAGGTACGCTTGTAGATGTTGCTAGTTCAGGTATCACGGCAAAGTCACCGACAACTGTGCACTTGGTAACTATTGGCGAACGGAAAGTGCAAATGTATAATGCGGGTACATCCAGCAGCAGCTTTTTGTTTCTTTTCCCGATTTTGAACGCTGGTGCAGAATCAGCCTATGGTGGTTTCCTGCCCGAGTTTGAATTTGACGCAAATGATCGGGTTGTTAAAGTTGTTAATGCATACGGACAACCTAATACTTCCAATACACGTAGTGCTGAAATAGACCCAAGTGGCGTAAATAAATGGGAGAATGGCGTTTTGCGGGTAAAGTTTTTCATGTATCAGCCGAACACCGTAGCTAGTGGTCCAAGAACTTCATTTGATTTGGTTTTTCAATACACGGGTCCACGTTAATCAAAAATGATTTTTATTAGAAAATATCCCTGCATAATAGCAGGGTTATTTTTTTATTGGTATGTTTCAGTAGTTTTGATTATGCAGGAACAACAACAAAATCAAATCAACATAGAGATTACAGAAGAAGTAGCGGAAGGTACCTACGCTAACCTTGCTGTTATCACCCACTCTCACGCAGAATTTGTTATCGACTTCGTCAATGTCATGCCGGGTACACCGAAAAGCAAAGTCAAAAGCCGGATTATTTTCACTCCCCAGCATGCCAAACGTTTTATGAAGGCCTTGGCAGAAAATGTACAACGCTATGAAGCCGCCAATGGTGCTATTAAAGATTTGGAAGAGGTACAAATTCCATTGTCATTTGGTGGACCTACTGCACAGGCATAAAATTGTAAGAGGATATATTACTCCTGACTCTGGGAAGTAAAACAGAATGAAGATTTCCAAATAGAAATTGACGTTCATCTGAACTTATCGGTTCACAATTTTACTGTTCACAAAATCCCTTCATCCGCAAAACTGTAATACCCGTCCTCACTGACAATAATGTGGTCCAGCACTTTAATGTCGAAGTAACGCGAAGCTTCTTTTATTTTCAGCGTTAGCTCTTCGTCGGCCCGGCTGGGCTTCAGGCTGCCGGAAGGGTGGTTGTGGCAAAGAATCAGGCTCACAGCATCTTCTTCCAGGGCTCTTTTTAAAATAATCCGCGGATCGGCCACGGTTCCGGTGATTCCGCCTTCGCTGATGATGCGAAAGTCATTGATCTTGTTGGCCCGGTTTAAAAAAAGAACGGCAAAAACCTCATGCTTGTAATCGCGAAGTTTGGTTTGCAGGTAAGTGGCTACATCCAGGCTGCTGCTCACCACCGGCTTCTCCAGGGAGGCGGCAGCGTACCGGCGGCGGCCCAGTTCCAGCGCAGCGGCTATGGTGATGGCTTTGGCTTCGCCGATTCCTTTGATTTTCGTCAGTTCCTTTATGGACAGTTTGCCCAATTCATTCAGGTTGTCTTTGCCCAGGCGCAGAACGTCCTGTGCCAGCTCCACGGCGCTCTTTCCGCCGCTGCCGTTCAGGATCAGAATGGCCAGCAGTTCTGAATTGCTCAAAACCGCAGCGCCTTTTTCAAGTAGTTTTTCGCGGGGTCTATCGTCTTTTGCCCACTGTTTAATTGAGTAGTTCTGGCCTTGCATCACCCAAGTTTAGTGTTTATTTTTGGCTTTGTCAACAATCCTTTGAATACCTAAACCGAGTCTTATGAACCGCAAATTTTACGCTTCTTTTGGTGCCCTGCATCCTTTCCTTTTCATGGTGATGGTTTACATTATTTCCGTTGTACTGGCCTTTTTTGTGTGCACCACTATCTACAACAGTATGCACGGTGCCGAAACGCTGGCCGATGGGGATGAGCCGAAAATAGAAAGCATGACTGCGCTGAAGTAATTTTCTCAACGTGCTGAAAATCTTTGCTAGGCTTCTGCCTATCTTCGCCGCACATTTTCAGTTATGATAACTCCGAACGCCAAAATTTTTGCGGGCACCGGCTCGCAAAACCTGGCAGAGCAAATCTGTAAAAGCTACGGCTGCCAGTTGGGTAAGATCAATATCCAAAAGTTCAGCGACGGCGAAATTCAGCCCATTTTTTTAGAAAGCATCCGCGGCGATTTTGTTTTCCTGGTGCAAAGCACCTATGCTCCTTCCGACAATTTAATGGAGCTGCTGCTGATGATCGACGCAGCCCGCCGGGCCTCGGCAGGAAGAATCATCGTGGTGATGCCTTATTATGGCTATGCCCGACAGGACCGGAAAGACCGGCCCCGGGTAGCCATTGGATCGAAGCTCATTGCCAATATGCTGACCGCAGCTGGAGCCGACCGGATCATTACCATGGATCTCCACGCCCCACAGATCCAGGCTTATTTCGATATCCCGGTGGATCACCTCGACTCTTCGGCCGTTTTTATACCTTATATAACAAACTTACGCCTCGAAAACCTTACTTTTGCGGCCCCTGACGTAGGCGCCACCAACCGGATTCGTGAAATCGCCTCTTATTTCGAAGCCGAAATGGTGATTTGCGACAAGCACCGCAAGCGGGCCAATGAAATTTCCAGCATGGTGGTAATTGGTGACGTAACCGACCGCGATATCGTTATTATCGATGATATCTGCGACACGGCAGGGACGCTGAAAAAAGCGGCCGCTCTTTTAAAGGAAAAAGGTGCCCGTAGTGTAAGGGCAATGATCACCCACCCGGTGCTCAGTGGTAACGCTTACCAAAACATTGAGGAAAGTGTGCTGGAAGAACTGGTGGTTTGCGATACGATTCCGCTGAAACAGGAACTGTCCAAAATTCATTGCATTACCACGGCCGATCTTTTTGCTGTGGCCATTCGCCATGCGTACGAAAACAAGAGCATTAATAACCTCTTTTTTCACTCGCAGCGGAGGGATAAATAAGTTTACAAGTTTACTTGTTCACGAGTTCACAAGTTGGTGAACTAACTCGTGAACACGTGAACACGTGAACACGTGGACGTTTATTAACAAACACTCATAAAATGAAGACAATTACAATCGAAGGACAACTGAGGACCGAACATGGCAAGTCAGCCACCCGCCAGCTTCGCTCTCAGGAACTGGTGCCTGGTGTAATTTACGGGGGTGCACAGGAAATTAATTTTTCTGCTCCGGCCAAGGCTTTCAAAGGTCTTGTGTATACACCAAACTTCCAACTGGCAGAAGTAACCGTTGACGGCAAAACCTATCGCTGCATTTTGAAAGACCTGCAGTTTGATAAAGTGTCCGATCAACTGATTCACGTTGACCTGCTGGAACTGGTTGAAGACAAAAAAGTGATCGCTCAAATTCCGCTGAAATTCACCGGTGTAGCTTCTGGCGTTCGTGCCGGTGGCCGTCTGGTTCCGAAGATGAAAGCGTTGAAGGTGAAAACGTATCCCAAGCATTTGCGTGAGCAGATCGAGGTGAATGTGGAAGCGCTTGAAATTGGTGAGAACCTGCGTGTGGAAGATGTGAAAGACGAGAACTACGAGATTGTAAACTCGCCTCGTATTCCCATCGTATCAGTAGTAACCACCCGTGCGCTGCGTCAGGAAGAAGCTGCTGCTGCTGCTCCTGCCAAGAAAAAATAACCGCAGATTTTCCGGATATTTTGAACGGATTAACAGGATTGTTTCGAAAGATTCAATCCTGTTTTGTTTTGAACCCTTCAGGCCGGCGGTACTGAAAGTTATTTCGTTTAAATAGAAAAAGAGTCCTCGTTGCGTAGTCGAACTAAATATTTGTTTTACTTGCGTTTTCCCTCTGGTGCGTCCAAAATAACAGGGTGGATTAGCTGTAAAAAGAATCATTTTAATCCTTTAAAAATTGGGTAGTCTGTGGTTAAGTTTTTGATCGTTGGCCTGGGAAATATCGGGAATGAATATGCGCATACCCGTCATAACATTGGCTTTGATGTGGTGATGGCCTTTGTGCAAAAGCATGGCGGTACTCTCCGGCAGGACCGGCTGGCCTATGTTGCTGAACTAAAATGGAAGGGTAAGATTTTTGTCTGTATTTGTCCCACCACGTATATGAACCTGAGTGGCAAAGCAGTAAAGTATTGGATGGATAAAGAAAAGATTGCGCTGGAGAATATCCTGGTGGTGGTGGATGATGTGGCACTGCCGCTTTCCCGCATCCGCATCCGGGCCGGGGGCAGCGATGGCGGCCACAATGGATTGAAAAGCCTGCAGGAAGTGTTGGGCACGACGGCCTATCCCAAACTGCGGTTTGGCATCGGCAATCACTATCCCAAAGGCGCACAGGTAGATTTTGTTTTAGGGAAGTGGATGAAGGAAGAAGAGCCGTTGGTGATGAAAAAAATAGAGACCAGTGTAGAAGTGATTGAATCGTTTGCTGCAGCCGGTATCAACAACACGATGAATAAATATAATAATATTGAGATAAGTCTATGAGGATAAAAATTTATTTACTTACTTTGAACGTCTAACCACAGCAGGTTGCCTGCAAAAAAATCCGATTTTCTTTTGATGAACCCGCGTAATAAGAAGGATTAACTACCCAATCCGGTGTCAGTATCCTTTGTTATTTCACTTAAACCATTGAAATATGAAAATTTTTTGCGTAGGACGGAATTATGCTGACCATGCCAAGGAGCTTAACAATGAAGTGCCTGATGAACCTGTGATTTTTATGAAGCCTAAAAGTGCGCTGCTTCAACCTCACACTCCCTTTTATTATCCCGAATTCACCAACGAACTGCACTACGAAGCCGAACTGGTGCTGCGCATCGCCAAAAACGGGAAATACATCCAGGAAAAATTTGCCAACAAATACTATGATGCGGTTACAGTCGGCATTGACTTCACTGCCCGCGATATTCAAACCGAATTAAAACAAAAAGGACTGCCCTGGGAAAGGGCCAAAGCCTGGGATAATTCGGCTGTTGTAGGCAAATGGGTTCCGGTAACCGGGTTAAAAAATAAAAATGCCGTCAACTTCGCCCTGTATAAAAACAAGGAGCTGGTGCAGCAAGGCAACTCCGACGAAATGATTTTTTCCTTTGATTACATTGTCTCCTATATCTCCAATTTCTTTTCCATCAACATCGGTGACCTGATCTTTACCGGTACGCCGGCCGGCGTTGGCGAAGCCGTGGTGGGGGATGAGCTGGAAGGGTTTATGGAAGATCAAAGCCTGTTTGCGCTGGAGGTGAAGTAATCCCAATCGGCAATTTGCAACAAGCAACTGGCAAAGAACCGACCGTTGTTTTCCCGCTGCAATTTTTTTTACATAAGCAATTCCTGACAAAGGGATTGCTTTCTTTATTTTGTGCACGAATCTTATTTGCTTGCTATAAAAACTGAGGTAAATGTATGGTTGCGGAAAGAACGGAAAACAACGAACAAACCTTCACCTTCAACGGAACAGGAGGGATCGACAGGAATCTTTTACTGAAAGTGTTCCGGCTGATGCACAGCGTGAAGGTGATGGCGGAAACCTACGAAGCGAACCGGCCAATTACCAAATACGTTCACTCAACCTCCCGCGGACATGAAGCCATTCAGCTGGCCACCGCTTTTCACCTGCAGCCGCAGGACTGGGTAAGCCCCTATTACCGCGACGAAAGCATGTTGCTGGGTATGGGATGGTCGCCTTATGAGCTGATGCTGCAACTGCTGACCAGGGCCGGCGATCCGTTTACCGGTGGCCGGAGTTATTATTCGCACCCGGCTTCCCTTGCTGAAGACAAACCTAAAATTATCCATCAAAGCAGCGCCACCGGTATGCAGGTCATTCCAACTACCGGTGTGGCACAGGGCATACAATACAAGGAAAGAGTAGGCAGTAGTCAGTATGCAGTCGGCAGTACAGAGAAGCCGGTTGTCATTTGCTCATTGGGCGATGCCTCTGTTACCGAGGGCGAGGTTTCGGAAGCCCTGCAGTTTGCAGCGCTAAAGCAATTGCCGATCATTTACCTGGTACAGGACAACGACTGGGGCATCAGTGTACCGGCGGAAGAAGGCCGGGCTATGGATGCTTACGAATATGCTGAAGGTTTCAAAGGCCTGAACAAGGTGCGGGTTGACGGTACCGATTTTTTCCAGAGCTACGCGGTGATGCAAAAGGTGATTGCTGATGTACGGGAACACCGGCGATCCTGGCTGGTGCATGCAAAGGTTTGCCTGCTCAATCACCATACCAGCGGGGTGCGCAAGGAGTTTTACCGCTCCGAAGAAGACTTGACCAAACATGCCAACAGCGATCCGTATGTAAAATTCAGAAATTACGTGGTTAGTGATTTTGGAGAAGACTTCATCCGGCAGTTGGAAGCTGAAGTGGAGGAAGCCATCAGGAATGCATTTGAGAAAGCTGTTGCAGCACCGGAGCCGGATCCTGCCACCGTTTCGCACCATGTTTTTGCACCTACACCAGTAACGGAAGAAAGGGGCGAACGTTCGCCTTCCGGTGCCAGCAAAGTGATCATGGTGGATGCGGCCCTGTTTGCCATTCGCGAAATCATGGAAGATCATCCTGAATGTTTGTTGTATGGGCAAGATGTAGGCAAAAGATTAGGCGGTGTGTTTCGCGAAGCCGCTACCCTGGGTGAGCAGTTTGGCGATGACCGCGTTTATAATACCGCTATCCAGGAAGCCTATATTATCGGTTCAACCGTAGGCATGAGTGCCGTAGGGTTAAAGCCGATTGTGGAAGTGCAGTTTGCTGATTATATCTATCCCGGGTTCAACCAACTGGTAACGGAAATTTCCAAGTCTTGTTACCTTTCCTGTGGCAAGTTTCCTGTTTCCACCATCATTCGGGTACCCATCGGTGCTTACAATGGGGGCGGGCCCTATCACAGCGGCAGTGTGGAAACCACCCTGCTGAGCATCAAAGGACTCAAGATCGCCTATCCCAGCAATGCAGCGGATATGAAGGGGCTGATGAAGGCCGCTTTTTACGATCCCAACCCGGTGGTGATGCTGGAGCACAAAGGACTTTACTGGAGCAAAGTGCAGGGAACCGAAGAAGCAAAAACGGTTGAGCCATCCCGTGAGTACATACTTCCGTTTGGCAAGGCCGCTGTAGTGCTGAAGGCTGGTGACGATGCCGTATTCAGTGGCGAGTCGGCCTGTGTGATCACCTACGGCATGGGTGTGTACTGGGCCAAGGCCGCTGCCAAAAACTTTCCGGGGCAGGTTGAGATTATTGACCTGCGAACCCTGTCGCCACTGGATGAAGAGCTGGTTTTTGCCACGGTAAAAAAGCATGGTAAATGCCTGGTGCTGACCGAAGAGCAGCAAACCAATTCGTTTGCCGAAGCCCTGGCCGGCCGCATTTCAAAAGCCTGCTTTCCCTGGCTGGATCTACCGGTTGACGCTCTGGGAGCACTGGACCTTCCGGCTGTACCGCTGAACATGGGGCTGGAAGCAGCCATGCTGCCCAATGCAACCAAGGTGCAGGAAAGTCTGGAGGCATTGCTGGCGCAGTAGGTGGTACGTCCTGTTCCAAAATCTTTCAAGTACTCATTACCCTTATACAACCAGTTGAAGGAGAAGAGCAGCCACTGCAATTTTCCGGCTTCGAAATCAGGAATCCGCAATGCTTTTCTTTGTCTTTATGTTTACTATCGCGTAGCAGGCAATTTTCATATGTACGTTGTTTTTAATTGGTTTCTAACCGCATCAGCTCGTTCGCTGGTACAGTATCTGTGAACCTCACTGTATTATTTCATTCTTTAAAATCAGATACTATGAAAAAGATAGCAATGTTAACAGGCGGGTTGTTTTTCCTTTGCCTTAGTACAGGGGCACAGGACATTGGTGTAGACAGGGAACTGGATGCCAACATAGAAGCTTACCAGACCTATGATTGGACGAACAAAGTAGACCAGATACCCACAGATGCCGTTTTTATTGGCCCCAATGGTGTAACCGTGTTCAATAATGAAACGGTTCGTAGTAAGATTAAGGCCTCGGTGGCCTACGAACTCAGTGCAAGGGGGTATAAGCAAACAGAGCAAAACCCTGACTTTCTTGTGCATTTCGACGTGCTGGAGCAGCCGGCTGAGATTGTTACCTACAACGGCTACCGATTGTTGTATAATGGTCTTGACACCGTAAGGACAGAGGAGAACGTAAACGAAACAACAGTGGAGGCAGGTACTGTCATGGTTAATTTTATTGATAAAAAATCGGGTGAAATGGTTTGGCGTGGTTATGCATCGGGTATCCTCAAACCGGATATGATCAATGATGAAACCAAAGTGCGGAGTGCCATCTCTTCCATTTTCAATGATTATCGTTTCAAAGCGAAAGGAATGAAGTGACGGTAATTCGATACGTTTCATAAGGTGGATAAACCCGGCTTCTTGTCCGAAAAGAAGCCGGGTTTTTATTGCGTAAGACTTCTAACCTGCTCATTCCAACGAAAATATCCGGAATGAATTTTCAGAATGACTGTTGCAGAATTGACAAGCAGCTAACTAAAAAGGATAACCGATTGCGAGGTTGTAGATCACATTCTCTCTTCGCCAGGCTGCATTGCTGAAATCCACCTGGTTCATGACCCAGCGTTGGCCATCCGGCAGCCAGGGTTTGCGAAGCGGGAAGGCTACATCCAGGCGGATCACGAAAATCTGGATGTCGAGACGAACTCCCACACCGGCACCAACCGCCAGTTCTTTTAAAAAGTCTTTGCTGAAGGTGGCGCCCGGCTTGTTGGGATCTGTATTGGCCAGCCAGATATTACCGGCATCCACAAACAGGGCACCATACAGCGGGCCGGAAATCCTGGGCCTGAACTCCGTATTCAATTCCAGTTTGATATCCCCGGTTTGGTCCGGAATAAAGCCCTGCACCAACTGTGGCAGATAGGTACCCGGTCCAACGGTGCGGCTGCGGAAGGCACGGATACTGTTGTTGCCACCGGTAAAAAATTGTTTGATATAGGGCAGTTGGCGGGAGTTGCCATACGGAAGTCCATACCCCAGCACAATGCGGTTGGCCCAGGTGTTATTCAAACCTATGCGGCGGTACCACCGTCCATCCACTTCCAGCTTCAGGTATTGTGAGAAAGGAAGATCGAACAGGCGTTTTTCGCCGGCGCTGTTTTCTCCTACAAGCAGCCCTGCAACGTTGCCCGAAATATCGGCCAGTCCATTAAAATAAAAAGTGTTGCGCCGTTGCAAACCCAGGGCATCCTGGTTAAGGGTGTACTGGTAGGTTGAGCCCAGGATAAACTGCGTATCAATAATGTGTTGCAGGGTGGGATTGTTCCGAAGTGATGTATCGAACTTGCGGGTAACATTCAGCGGCTGCACATAGGTGATGGCAATAGGGTAAAATTCATGCGCCTTGGCAATGCTTTCTTTCCAGAGGTAGCCAAACCCGCCACGGAATGAGTTCAGCGTATACAGGGTTCTGCGGTTCAGGGCTTCGTATCCCAGCTGAATATTGGTTCGCGGGATATAACTGCTCTTCGGGCTGAAGCTGAAAATAGGTGTTACAAAACCCGGTATGCTGAAATTGATTTCACCACCAATACGGTACGTGCTGGTACCCTGAAACGATCCGCTGAACTGCGCTTCCGTTCCCACATAGGCGCGGATGTCCATTTGCTCGGCCGCCCGAAAGGTATTGCGATGCGTAAACCCTACACTCACCTCGCTACCATTGAGGTTATTGCTCTTGGTATTAGCGCCAATCTCAGCCCGCAATGCTTTTTCAGGCTGCGGGGTGAGATAATAGAAAGTATTCAATTTAGGTGTATCTGCTTCCACCGGTGAGAAGCGGTTTTTTACAAACTTGAACACGTTCAGGTCCATCAACCGCCGAAGCGTTTGATTGTGGTCAGTGCGGTTATATACCTCGCCAGGCTTAAAGAGCATGGTTTTGCTGAAAAGCTTGGGCTTGAATTTGGCTTCTTTGTCAATGACAAAGTATCCTTCATGAAAGATACCCTGTGCACGGTTGGTATCTACCCTTGCCGTGTTGAGGCTGTAATTGCTGTAGATGTATACATCGTTGATGTAGTAGATCCTCCTGGCTTCCGCCGGTGTTTCCGGTTTGATCACCAATCGCATGTCCACTTCGTGGGTGCCAACGGTGCTGTCAACCTGAACCAGCAGGTGCTCCGGACTAAAATAATAAAAGCCTTTTTCTTTCAGCAGGGCGTCAATCCGTAGCCTTTCCCCTTTGATAAGGTCAAGGTCATAGGGTTCACCCGGTTTGAGCAATGTGGTTTCTTTGAGTGACTGGATTGCGTTGGTTAATTGCGAACTGCTGTCTTCCTCAAAGATGACGGACCGGATCTTATACTGATTACCGGCATTGGCCGTGTAGGTAACACTGGCTTTTTTACCTTTCCAGGTGGAATCGGAAGTAACATTGGCGGCAAAAAAGCCTTTGTTTTCCAGGTAGTTTTCCAGGAGTTGGGTATTGGCGTCCAGGTCCACCTCGCTGGCCAGTACCGGCGGTTCGCCCAGTTTGTTCTGCAGGTTCTTTTTTAACCCTTTTTCTTTTTCAGTATAAAAAAGATTCCAGAACATCAGCTTAAAAGGAATACCCAAAAAGCGGGAGTTGGGCCGTGGTCTTGTCATGCCTTCCAGGTCGGCCTGCAGTACTTTTTCCTGACCCGACTTGACGTTTTGCGCATTCAGTGTCACGTCGGCACCGGTGTACAGGGCATCGCCCTGCGGAATATGCTTGGTGGGGCTGCAGGCAACCAGTAAAAAACAAATGCCCATGCCTGTTATGATCTTTTTTCTCATCATTGCTTCGGTTCGTTTTGCCGTTCTCTGATTCCTTCCCTGGGTTGCCGTTTGCGGAACAGGTCCATAAACCTGTCGTAGTCCAGCGTAATGATAAACCGCAACCCGGTTTCGATAATATAACCGTCCACCACACCGAAATATTCATTCTTGCGGTAAGCCCGCAGGAGATAACGGCCGTCGCGGCTGAGCTGATAGGTCAGGGCTACGTTGCCAGCCAGGTTGCTGCTTTGCTGGTTGGAGTTTTGCGGCCCCTGCAGGGCAAAATTGCTGCCTACCGAAACCGTCAGCCGGTTGCTGAGGAGTTGTTTGCTCAGGCCCACATTCAGATCGGTGCGATTGCGCCGGGTACCAGTCGTGTAATCGTCACTTGAGGTGACGTCAAAGTTCAGGTCCACACCGGCAATGAGGTTACCAGCCAGATTGTTCAGTTGTTCCGTCATCAGCTTGCTAACACTTTGCATGGCGTAGGACTTCGCACTAAAACCATCACCGCTTGATTCAAACGGGTTGTCGCCTACAAAACGACCCAGCAGCAGGAGAGAAAATACCTGTTTGTTTAATTCCGATGGCTCCTGCCGCAACTGTGTCAAACGAATATCCACATTGGAAATAATATCCGATGAAACGTTATAGTTCCGGTCTGTTGGGAGCCGAATGTCAAAGCTGATCTGGGGTTCCAGCAGTTCGCCGTCCATATTCAGTATTACCTGGAAGGGAAGCTTTTGCAGGTACGTGTTCCGGAGATCCTTATTGGAAGTAGATATGTAATCCGACACCAGGTCAAGCGGGGCGGTGTTGGCTATGTAGATGGCCGTCATATCCACTTCGGCTGCGGTGGGTTCGCCAAACCATTCAATCCGACTGCCCTTTTCAATATCGAAACGGCGCTGGATAAAATTATAACTCAGTTGGTAAGAGCCTTGTTCAATAACATAATTACCGGTCAGATTGATCTTTCCGCTCGGATCAACTCCTGCCGAAAGAGTAGCCTCGCCCTGCAGATTTACCAAGTCGCCATTTGCTTCATCAATGACGATGTTAAAGACGGCCTTTTTATCAATGGAGATGTTGGTAGACACTTCAAAACCCGTGAGTGAAAACCGGTTCAGCGAATCGTATGGTGCCATCAGCAACGAATCGTTATTGGACGCATTGCTGAAGTCCACAAACTGCACCACACCTTCCCTGGATACCACACCCGGATCCTGCTGGGGTATCACCACGGTAAAATCAGTGCCTTCATTCACGGTTAAGTTTCCATCAATCACCGGTGCGGTTTCGTTGCCGCCAATGTGCAAGGTGGTGGAGATGTTGAGCTTTCCGTAAAAAAGCTCGTTCTGTTTTTTGGTATTATTGACCGCCATGAAATTACGGCCGCGGATATTGATGTCGAAGTTATAGTTCGCGAAATTAGTGGTGGCTGCACGGCCATCAAACGTAAGAGCGTTATTGGCCGAATCGCGGATGGAGAACCTGTCAATGATAAGGCCTTCGTTGTTGACAAGGACCAAGCTTTCGTTGTTGATGCGAAAAGGCCCGCCGATGGCAACTGATGTGATCACCGCATTGTCAAAATTAATCTTGCCGTCGATATCCGGGTCGGTGGAGGTGCCTTCAATACTGACACTACCATAAAGGTTGCCGCTGGCATCGGTAATAAAATCTTTCATTGCTCCCCGCATGGTATTGAGGGCAAACCGCCGGATATTCAGGTCAAGATCCAAGGCCAGGTCATTTCCGCGGGGAGTGATGTTGCCAGTAAGGGCAATGTCGTTACCTCGGCCGATGATGGTTGTGTTTGTCGTGTAGGTGCTCCCATTTGAGTTTACCTGCGCATTTACGTTGCCTACCGTATCCCGCTGAATCGCCAGATCATTGATGGTAAGGTTGCCGGTAAACAGCGGTTGCTGCGTTAAGTTGGTGAAGGTCACCGACCCATTAGCCACACCATCCACCAGGGCCGAATCGGCCTGCAAAAATGATGTCAATGTACTGAGCTGGAATGCGGTAAGCTTTACTTCCAGTGGCGAATCGGCGCCGGTTCCCAAACTCTGCACACTTAATTGCTGGTTGGCTTGCGAGAGGATAAAATCCCGGGCTATAATGCCGGTGCCTACGGTAATGCTGTTATTTGGGTTAATCTGCCAGCGGTCGTAGTTCAGCAGGAGGCTGTCGTTGTTCAGATGGATGGCCATGTTGCCATCTTCCTGCTGGGCCACATTTCCGCTCAGGTAATACTGCAATTTTTCCCGCTGGTCATCTATGCCCACCGAAAAAGCAATGTTGTTTTGAAGGGTTGTGGCATTGATGCGGGTGGTATACACATCCAGTCCGCCGGCTTGCAAACGGCCTACTATCCCATTCACATGCAAACCGCTGTCATTGGTATTAATCGTCGCCCTTAAGTTTCGTATCGTATTGGTTTGGTAAACCAGTTCCGCTGCGGCCACTTCCGCATTCAGGCCTTCGCCTGTTGCCAGCGTTCCTTGCAGGTAAACACTATCGGCTTCTTTTAAATCCGGCACAAAACCCTGTAGTGCCGGTGAGAGAAACAGGTTGGCCTGGAAACGAATGTTGTAGGGGTCTACAGGTTTAGGAGCGGTGGCTGCCGTTGAAAAATAAGGAGCAAGATTGTTTTGAATAATGTCCCCCAGTTGCATCAGGTTGTATTGCCCCCGGATTTCTGCCGTAGCAAAATCACTTCGCAATTCCACATATTTCTCGCCATCATTACCGGCCAGCACCTGCAGCGAATCAATCGGTAACCGGTTGGTGCCCGAAACCAGTAAGGCTTCTGTTACCGTCAGGTCGGCAGTGATGGCATCGGTATTGAGGTTATCGGCCGTTCCAACCACCTTTCCACGAAAACTCATGGGCTGTTCGCTGAAGTTGAGATTGTGCAGTTTTACACTGTCCACATCCGCATCAATTGCGTAAGGGCCATAGGCGGCATAATCGCCACTAGCCGTCAGCGTTACATCGATGTTGGGATCAGCCACATCGGCATTGATGCGAAAGGCTGTTTTGCGCAGCGAACCGCTTGCCTTAATGTTGCGGTAGTTGTACCGGTTGTAGCCTACGTTGGCAATGGCCGCATTAAACGTAGTATTGATGGTTTCCGGAGTAACCCCGCGGCCATCGGCGGAAACAGTGCCGGTTAAGGTGCCCACTTGACCCTGCATGCCCAGGATCCTTCCGAGTTGCAACCGCGAAGCCCTGATGGTAGCATCGTAGGAAAGTGAAGTGGGTGAAGTGAGATTGGCAAAGCTGCCCTGCAGGTCCAGATTACCATCGGTGGTATTGATGTCCAGTCTTGTATTCAATCGGCCGGTGTTGCCGCTGATCAGCCCCGATACATCCACGGTTTGTGGCAGGTTGATGCCGGTGCCGGCAAGACTGTTGCCTGCCAGCATCTCCATATCAGCTTTTGTGGTGTGCAGATTATAGATGCTAAAATTGCCACCTGCATTTTGCGGGTTGGCAAGGCCTACCAGCGTACCGGCCGCATTTATCCTTGTGTCCTGAAAGCCGTCGAACTGCAGCCGCGCAATCTGCAGGCGGTCCATGGTTCCTTCGCCTACCAGCTCCATTGTCCATACGTCATCCAGATTGCGAAAGGCCGGTTGGTTGCGAAGCTGCGGCGCAAAGGTGAGAATATCCTTCACCTGCACATAACTGTCCACCACTTCAATGTCCATCACGGTCCGTTCAAAACGGTTGGTCAGTTCTTCCAGCGAAGCATATTGCAGCACCGCATTCCGTTTGATCTCGGAACCCGGTGTTTTGATCAGCAGGTTTTTTAAGTGGGCCTGGGTGGCACCGTAGAGAAGATCGCCTTTCACATCATTCAGCACAAAACCACTCTTTTCGCGGAAAGATCCTTTCAGCACAGTAAGGGCAGTTGAATCCGGCTTGAAAACAAAATTGTCGGCATGCAGGGTAAGAGCATCTGCTTTTAAATGCGCATAGTCCATACCGTACGAAAGCTGCGGCATGTTGTCATCGTCATAGCGAATATTGTTGTTATCCAGCCGCAGTTTGGCCACCCTGAAGTCCCAGCCGGCAGTACTTTCGGCAACCACTTCCTGCGCTGCCTGTTCTTTCACCACTTTAGCGCCTTGTGATTTCCCTAAGCGAACAGCCGCCGTTGTATTGGCCAGGGTTAGTTCGTCCAGGTGCACCCGGTTGTTTTCCATGTCAAGTAGGCGTCCGTCTGCCTTTAGTTTCCCGATGTTGACGTTGGTATAAAACGAAGAAACATCGTTGTCGTACCGCACTGCCACCTTGCTGATATCGATCACCCCAAAACTGAGGTTCAGTGGTGACGGCGCCTGGGCTTCGGCAATATCCTGCGAAAGCGGTTTGGGTTCCAACAGGGGCTTTACCTGTTTCATTTGCAAGCGGCTGTTGCGTATGATCAGGGTGGGGAAGTCAAAGGTTTGCGTATAGGGATCCAGTTTGTCAATAGTAGTGGTGGCATAACCAATGCGGCCGCTGACATCCATGCCGGTGATGGCATCGCGGTACAGCAAGGCTACATTGTCCAGCGTAATATCGCTGATAGAAAGTTTCATGGGGGCGGTTTGCGCCGTATCGGGGTTTTTTGTTTGATCGGCTACAAAAGCATCCACGATAAACTGATAGTTGAAAGCCGTGTCGGGTAAAACACGTTTAATCTTTGCCGTGATATTTTGGAGTTCAATGTCTTTTACTTCTACTTCGTTGGAAAGAAGCTTCATGAAATTGATATTGGCCCGAACTGTTCCGCCGGAAAGAAGGGTATCCTTTGTTTTGTCTTCCACATAAACATCGTTTAGATATACATTCCCGGAAAGGCCAAAACCAATCCGGCCAATATCTACTCTAGTTTGCAGTTTTTTCTCCAGGAAATTTTCTACCCGCACGGTCAGAAAGCGTTGTACCGGTGGGGTGAGGATAAGCAGAAATACGAGAAGGATAAATAAAAGGAGAAAAAGGATGGTCTTCAGGAAGATCCTTGCAACACGTTGCGGCCAGCCTCTCTTTTTTATGATGGTTGTTTTTTCTTCTTGTTCTTGCATGGATAGGTGTTAAGGCGTTGGATACGAAAATGCTCGCAAAGACTATTCCTCGAATCGGGCTGAACGTACTACTCCCTGAAACCGAAGAATTTACGACTGAAGTGACAAAGCGAAACAATCCTTGTAGAAATAGTTCTACACGGTTGCTGCGTTCTTACACCAAGCTGACGCTAAATGAAAAAGCCGCCTTATAAAGGCGGCTTTTTATCAGGAACAGAAAGGCTTAGTTAAAAATGTAACGAAGACCAAACTGCATGTAATACGTAGATGTCAGCGTGTTGTTCTGTCTGTACGAAACCGTAGCAGGCTGGTTACGGTCGTTAGCCAGGCTGAAATAAGGCTTGGTGTTGCCACCAGGTGTGTAAGGCAGTACCGGTGTAGCTACGCCATTTACGGTGAGATTCGCTGTTGTCGAATTGCTCGAAGGCGTTGTGTTTCTTGGAACCAGAATACCCGCTGCATTGATTTGATCGAAAACACCCCAGTTTGAATTCAGCAGGTTGGCAAAATTGAAAATGTCTACTGTGAACTGAATGGTGTTGCGCTTACCCAGAACGTTGGTAAAAATGTCCTGTGCAAACTTCACATCAAACTGGTTGCGCCAGGGCAGTTTGGCACCGTTCCGCTCAGCGTATTGTCCTCTGCGTGAGCTTAGGTACGGATCCTGCTCGATAAAGCGGAAGAAGAGGTCACTTTGCTGACGGGCCGTATAGGTAACAGCAGATGATCCGGAACCGTAAGACTGGTCAGCGAACTGAATTTCAGAAGCATCTTTCGGAACATAGATCAGGTCATTGGTTTGACCATCGCGGTTGAAGTCAGATGAATAGGTATACGAGAAGCGACCCTGGATAGAACCTTCGTAGAAGATTGAAATCTGCGTAGCAAGGTGCTTCAGGTATTCTTTGCGGTAGGTCAGTGCTGCCACAATACGATCGGGAACGATGTAGTTGGCATAACTCAGCGGCGGATTGTTTGGGTTGTTGATGATCTGCGTCAGCGACCAGGTGTTCAGCAATTGGTCACCGCTACCGTCGTACAGGTTCTTGGCCTGGCTGCGGGTATAGGCAAGGGTACCAGAGAAGCCACCGGCAAACTGCTTATCCAGACGGGCCGTTAACGACCAGTAGTAGCCTTTTGAACCATTGGTCAGGTAAGCAGGGTCGAAACGGGTACCATTAGCTGCACCCGTTGCTACAGGCTGACCTGCACGTGTGATCGGGTTCAGGTAACGATCGCTTTCCGCTACCGGATAAATCACCCTATTGTCAGGATAACCGGCAATATTCAGCGGCTGTGGCGCCACCAGGTTGGGGTTTTTGCCAAAAGCTACGTTGATGTCTTTGTTGTAGATACCTTCAATAGTACCCACCATACCCCATGGCAGTCGGGCATCCAAGGCAATGCTTGATTTCCAAACCTGCGGAAATTTGAAATCAGGATCGATAGCACTGATGGTGCTTGGGATTGCTGTACCGGCTTTCGGGAAAGATTGACCGGGGTTACCTTCCTGACCAGGAACATAATAGAAGGGATTGGGGTTGAATGGTCCGGGTGTAACAAAGGCCGCCGGGTTATTCCGGTCAGCATTTGGTGTTGCATATGTTTGTGTGAACTGCAGCATACCTGCGTCTCCAGACTGGGCTACAATCCAAACCGTTGGTACACGGCCGGTAAAAATACCAGTACCACCGCGCAGTTGAAGAGAACGATCACCTTTGATATCGTAGTTGAAACCAACGCGGGGCGACCACATAACGCGGTTCTTCGGCAACGAGCCGGTGTTCAGTTTTAATCCATTTTCAAAGTTTAGGTTTTGAACTAGCGGGTGTGTTTGAATTTCCGGGATGTCCAGGTAAGAAGGCAGTTCGGCACGCAAACCTAAAGTCAGGCGTAACTTATCTGACATCGCAATTTCATCCTGTGCATACAGGGCAAACTGGGCAAATTTGAAACGGGGGAAAGCCTGCTCCAGGTTTGCATTCAGCGGGTAGGTTACCGCAAAATCAACGGGCTTTTCACCATTTACAAAATCATCCCAGGAACGGAAGGTATAGTAGCTGGTACCAAAGCGCTGGAAACCGTTTTTGGTAGCGCTGATATCAAACTGGCCACCAACGGTCCAGTTGTGTTTACCGGTTTGGAAGGTAACGTAATCAACAAACGAAGTGGTTCTTACGTCACGCAGGTTTCCGTAAGTGAACGGCTCATAGCCAAAGGTGGTTAACACAGAACCCGGCGCGGCGGCATTGCTTCCATCCAGGATATCTACCAATGGGAAGACAGTACTGTTGGAGCTGCGGGGATCGTTCTGGTGTGTGAATGTACCGCGGAACGTATTGGCAAACTTGCCGAAAGTAGAGTTCAATTCGGCAGCCAGAGAGTAGAAGTTAGACTCCTGGAAGTAGTTGGTGTTCTCAAACCACAGGTGGTTGTTACCCTGGCGACCGTTTCCGGAACCGTAACCCGACAGCGGGCTTCTGGAAGTGCTCACAAAGCTGGGCGACTTGCTTTCTACCTGGCTGTAACGAATGTTGAATCGGTGGTTGCGGGCAATGTTCCAGTCGATACGGGCAACAAAGCGGGTATTATCGCTAACGTTGTCATATCCCTGGTAGTTACCGGTTTCGTAGTTGTAGGTATTTTTCAGGTAGCTTCTTACTGTGTTCAGGAATTCGGCAGTAGGTCTCGATACATCAGGAGAGCTGCCAAAGGGAGCCGTAGGCGTGGCCGCAACCCTTGTCTGGCCTGGCTGTGTTCTATCTCCTTTTTCAGCATTTATAAAAAAGAACAGTTTGTTTTTGATGATAGGGCCACCTACTCTGAAACCATAGGTATTCTCCTGCAGGTTCTGGCGGGCAAACGGCGTGTTGTTACCTACTTTGTTTCCCTGCTGGTTTTGGTTTCTCCAGAAGGTGTAAGCCGAAGCGGAAACGCTGTTGGTACCGGCACGGGTTACAGCGTTGATGGCACTACCCACAAAGCCGGATTGTTTGACATCATACGGCGTTACGTTGATAGAGATTTCGCCGATGGCATCCAGAGAAATGGGCGAACCGTTGGCCGGCAGGTTGCCACCAATACCAAAGGTGTTGTTGAAGTCAGCGCCATCTACTGTGATGTAGTTCTGGCGATAGTTACCACCACCAATGGCACCGGTGCTGGTGGAAGACGCCTGCGGGGTTACCCGTACAAAATCGTTCAGGCTGCGGGTAATGGTGGGCAATGTGCTTAACTGGCGGGTATTGATGTTTGTGATAGCACCGGTACGTTTTGCATTCAGAATCGAATTGCGACCGGTAGCACTTACCACGACCTCGCTCAGTGCCGCCTCACGGCCAGATAAGTTAACATCCAGCACAAAAGGCTCACCTAAGCGCAGGAATACATCGCGGAAAGTTGAGGGTTGCTGACCCACAAACGTAACCGTAATGGTGTACGGTCCGCCTACCTGCATGTTTTGAATGTTGAATTGACCATTCTGCGTAGAGGTGGTTGTGTAAACAGTCCCCGTTGGCTGGTAAGTAGCCGTAACAGTGGCTCCTGCCAGGGGCTCATTGGTACCAGATTTTACGGTACCGGTGATACTACTTGTAGTCACCTGTGCTTGTGAATACTGTACAATTAATAAATTAATTGTCAGCATGAATAAGATTCTTCTCAACATAAAAGTGTAAAATTTGCTGCAAAGGTGCGGATTGCGGGCCAAAAAATAATATTATCATAACATTATTTATTGACAGTCCGGTACGTCTGAAAAATGAAGGAATGCAAGCGTGGCCTGCATTTCAGCGGTTGAAAGCTGGAAGGCTCAGGCCGCTCTGTACAGCAGTTAGTCAGCTAATACTCGTTTTAATCTTTTTCAATACGGCATTACATAAAACAAGCTGCCAAACAGGCAGCTTGTTTTATAAGAATGAAACAATTCCTTTTCTAAGTCCTTCACCCAGCGGAATATATAATTAGGTGACACTTTATATGTTTGATTTATTTTGGCAGGTCGCCCACCATTTTTTCAGGCACCACCCACTCGTCAAACTGCTCGGGGGTTACATATCCCAGCTTTACAGCCATTTCCTTTAGCGTGGTTCCTTCCTTATGGGCTTTTTGGGCAATTTCGGCAGCCTTATAATAACCAATCTTTGTATTCAACGAAGTCACCAGCATCAGGGAGTTATCCACATGCTTTTTGATATTGGCTTTAATGGGTTCGATGCCCGCCGCACATTTTTCGGTAAACGAAACGCAGCCATCACCAATGAGCCGGGCGCTGTGCAGGAAATTATAGATCATCATGGGTTTGAACACATTCAGCTCAAAATGGCCCATCGAGCCGCCGATGTTGATGGCCACATCGTTGCCCAGCACCTGGGCTGCAATCATGGTCAGCGCCTCGCACTGCGTGGGGTTTACCTTGCCCGGCATGATCGAAGATCCCGGCTCGTTGTCGGGAATAAAAATTTCACCAATTCCCGAACGCGGACCGGAGGATAGCATGCGGATGTCATTGGCAATTTTCATGAGGCTGACCGCTACTGTCTTCAGGGCACCGTGGGCTTCTACGATGGCATCGTGAGCTGCCAGTGATTCAAATTTATTCTCCGCTGTACGGAAAGGAAGACCCGTAAGATTGGCAATGTGTTTGGCCACATTCTCCGAATAACCGGGAGGTGTGTTAATGCCGGTACCAACCGCCGTACCGCCCAGTGCCAGTTCGGAAAGATGGTCCAGGGTATTTTTTATGGCTTTAAGGCCGTGGTCGAGTTGCGAAACATAACCGCTGAATTCCTGTCCGAGCGTAAGCGGGGTAGCATCCATAAAATGCGTACGGCCAATCTTCACCACGTTCATAAAGGCCTTGCTTTTCTCAGCCAGGGTGTTGCGTAGCTTTTCAATACCCGGGATGGTGGTCTCGATCAATATTTTATAGGCCGCAATGTGCATAGCGGTAGGGAAGGTGTCGTTGGAACTCTGCGACTTGTTGACATCGTCGTTGGGATGCAGCACTTTGTCTTTGTCGGTAAGGCTTCCGCCATTCATCACATGGGCACGATAGGCTACCACTTCGTTCACATTCATATTGCTTTGCGTACCGCTACCGGTTTGCCACACTACCAGTGGAAACGAATCATCCAGTTTTCCCTCCAGGATCTCCTCGCAAACCTGGCTGATCAGGGCTTTTTTTTCTTCGGGAAGCACACCCGCCTCGAAGTTGGTAATGGCGGCGGCTTTTTTCAGGTAGGCAAAGGCACGGATAATTTCTTTGGGCATCCGGTTGATGTCCTGGGCAATTTTGAAGTTCTCGATACTACGTTGCGTTTGTGCACCATAAATGGCATCAGCAGGCACCTGCACTTCGCCCATGGTATCTTTTTCAATGCGGTAATTTGACATAGCAATGGTTTAAAGAGCGCAAAGATAGTTGTGGGAGGTGGGGATTGGAGGGCAGATATTGGATATTCGATGATAGGATAGTAGGATATTGGGATATTGGGATATTGGTTTCAGGGAAGGTCTTAAGAAAGTGGTTTGAGGTTAGGGTGCCACAATTGTTGGGAAAGACTGCGTTACTGGAATTTGGACCTTTTTTTGAACCGCTGTGGTTATGATACGGGTAATCATTGTTTTGGCGGTGTTATTTATTGGCTGGCAGGTAACCAGTCTTTTTATCAATAAGAATAACGGGGAGAGTGCCAGCCTGCAAGTAACCGATTCGTTGCTGGCCAAAAAGCCGGTTGGTGATAGCACCGGTGCGGCTGACGGGGATAGCATTGATACGGTAAGGATGGGCGGACAACTGGACACCGTGCAAAAGACTTCAGTAACCCTGCCAGGGTCCATTGATACCAAAGGCGTTGCCCCCGAGCAGGTGGTAAGTTATGCCAAAACCCTAATGGGTGTGCCCTACCTGTATGGCTCCACCGACCCGGCAAAAGGTTTCGATTGCTCCGGGTTTATTACTTATGTTTTTAACCATTTTGGTATTATCGTGCCCAGGTCGTCCATTGATTTTACCAATGTTGGGAAAGAAGTGGATGCAAAGTTGGCCCGGCCGGGTGACCTCATCCTGTTTACCGGTACCGACAGTACCGAGCGGTTTGTGGGTCACATGGGCATTGTGGTTGCCAATACCGATACGCTTCAATTCATTCATTCTACATCGGGCAAGGCCAACGGCGTAACCATTACACCTCTCAACGCCTATTACCAGGGACGGTATGTAAAAACAGTGCGCATTTTCCCGGGATGATTTTTTGCCGGGAAGGTGGGAAGGAAGAAAGTAGGCAGTTGGCAGTCGGCAGTAGGTAACAAGTACCTGCACCAACTCTCAACTTTCATGGCCTTTATTCAGGATTACATGCTGTTGAAATTTTTTCGTAAAAGCCTTCCCGTCTTGCCGCCTTCCAGGCTATTATTTATTTGCCTTGAAAAGATGGTTTTCGTTTTTCCAAAAAAGCGGCTGTTCCTTCTTTCATGTCTTCGGTAGCGAAGGAATCGCCAAAGGCTTCCACTTCGGTTTGGTAGCCATTGGGGGTATAGGCTGCGTTGGCTGCCGTTATGCATTTGCTGATTGCCAACGGTGCTTTGGCCGTGATTATGTCCAGGATCGATCTTGTTTTGTTCAGGAGTTCTTCCTGCGGAACTACGTGATTCACCAATCCATATTGCAAAGCTGTTTGTGCATCAACCATATTGCCGGATAGCAATAGCTCAAGGGCACGGCCTTTTCCAATAAGATGAACCAGGCGTTGGGTGCCGCCGTATCCAGGGATCAGGCCCAGGTTCACTTCGGGCTGGCCAAACTTTGCGCCTTCGCTGGCAATCCGGAAATGACAGGCCATGGCCAGTTCGCAACCGCCGCCAAGGGCAAATCCGTTTACCGCGGCTACAATGGGTTTGCTGTTGTTTTCAATGCGAAAGAAAATGTCCTGTCCTTTTTTTGCCAGTGCCATGCCGTCTTCCTTGCTCAGTCCAAGAAATTCGGTGATATCAGCACCTGCCACAAACCCTTTTTGCCCGGCTCCGGTGAGGATCACGGCTTTGATCTCGCTGTTGGATTCAATTTCGTTCAGCACGGAATCCAGGTCGGCCATCACATCGCGGTTCAGTGCATTGAGTTTATCGGGGCGGTTGATGGTTACCGTGAGAATGCCATTTTCTATTTGGGTCAAAAGGGTTTGGTACATACAGCAAATTTTTTCAAAAATAAGGGCGGGGGAGATATTGGTTATTCAATATTATACTAGAGCTTATCTCAAAAATGGTTTTGAATAGGTATGGGCTTTGTGGATAGGGATGGAAAAGTGTGTGATGCAAGGTGGTGTTTGGTTGAGCGATGGTGAATGGGCAGCGGTAAGCGATCTGCTTCCA
>JACJGO010000010.1 GCA_014163555.1 Flavisolibacter longurius | reverse complement strand
TCTTTGCATGGTTGCAAAATTTCAGGAGATGTTTAGTCAGGTGGGAGCGAAAGCAAGAAAACTTCCAGGCATTTATCTACCTCGCTGCCATCATTATGCTGTTAAGATATTTTTGAGATAACCTCTAACCTGTTTTGATGGCGCCATCTTCTCAAGGTATTCGCTAATATCTTTTTCCTCCATATCCATTGTTGCGCCGCTTTTATCGATCCCAGATGGCCTTCGCTAATGATGTCAGCAAGTGGCATCTAGTTGTTTTGACACTACTTGGCAACTGTGACAACAAAACGCAGGTTTGCTTTTACTAAAATATCAATGGCAGATTGATCCCGATTACGAATAAGGCCTGCCAGTTGCACCTCTTTGTCGGCGGTAAGGAAATTTACCTTACTTATTTCGTGCAGGCACCTTTCAAAGCTATCTCAATCCCGAACGGTATCAATTTAGAAATCCTTGTCTAACGCATGTGGATCTAATTTGGAAGATGAGAAGGATTTGATTAGCCCAAAAGATCGATTGAAATCATTGTTGTGGATGATTGAAACCCGTAGCAGCGTTCTTTCAAGGAAGTCTACTTTGGCAAGTAATGCAGCAAAAGATTACACTGGCTCGGTCTTAGGGCTACAAGGTTTGGTTGCAACAAACAAATCCTTGCTATGATTCAACAATATTTTTTGCAAGTGATGAAAGGAAACGATCAAACAACATTTACCCTTCATTATTACTTTGTACCATTTCTTTAATTTCTTCAATCGTTGCGTTTTTTAATGTTTCAATTTTTAAATGCCTGCCCATCATTCCGTGGTGGCCTATAAAGGCTAGAAAGCAGGAATCTTTCGGCATTTTGTTGCCATAAAGGTCATTTTCCATCACGTAGACATCCTCTAGGAAAGGATAAATAAAGACCCTGGCGTCAGGTGAGATTTGTGCGTTGATTACCTTGTCCGCCGGACGTAGTCCTATTTGGTTGATTGTTTCTTCATCGATGTTTATGTCCGTAATATTTTTCATGATTTATCTGTTAAAAATTTGCTTTGTCTGTCATGGAACTTTGAAGATGTTTGAACCGGCAAACTAACGGCGCACTGTAAGCTAGCCATATTGAACCGACATCGGTGTTAAGGTGTCGCTCTCCGAGAAAATAGTATTCGTGTACTTACTTCGAACTTATCTCAAATAGATTTTTTTGGCGGTCTCATCGATAATTACAGTGCGCCCATCTTTTACAACGTTCATTCGCAACTCAGCTATTAGCCACCTCTGAACAGAGCGAACGAAACCCTCGGCAACAAGGGATCATCTTATGTGTTTTCTCTCCACACTTAACGACTAATAGGTTTTGCCACCACAAAAAACCTTCTGTCATGTTAGAACAAAACTTAGAAGCAAAATTGATAGCCTTAGCATCACTTATTTCAGAAAGAGAAACCCTATTCACTGAAAGTATTCTTAAACACAAGGAGTTTGGGAAAGTGAAAGGGATTTACATGAAAACTTAGATGCTCAAAATTTCTTATGCACTTCTGCTCAAAAAGGTTAGTCAGGAAAAAGTAAACAGGCAACTACTAACGACCGATGGACCTGCTTCGGTACAGAGGACGGGCTGAGTATCTAATGTGATACCAATTATAATACATTCTCTTCATTACAAGAGGTACCGCATTACGTCTGAGGCAAAGTAAAACGCAGTAAAGCCATTGGTTAATAAGCAATAACTAAACTTCAGAATTTTAATCGTTATTGCTTTATAACTCAGTAACAATTGATTTGAATTGCGTCTTAGCAATTACTATTTGGTAATCGTCAAGCACACATTTATAGCTTAATGAAGCAGCATCATGCACTAGGAAAGTGATTAGATTCCCTTTCAGAAAATTGCCGAAAAGTTCAAACTGCACTTTATTGGCCAATTGGATGAAAACATTTGTCGTACCCATATCCCTTACCCTCAATAGTCAGGCCGCATACCTCTAATTAGAGAAAATATACTTCTTATTTATGCTTTGGGTAATTAGTAGAAGCACAAAGCAACTCCTTAACACCGAAGCTGGTCAAAGAAGCTTAGATTACACTATTGCCGGTTATTTCACTGGCAGGTCAATCATCTACATGTCAAAAATTAAAGAGGCGGAAAAAATCAATCAGAAGCTTTCAACCTTTTTGCCGGTTAACCGAAAAATTCTTCTCGATACCCTCATTAAACATGAAACGCTGACGGAAGGTGATATCGCAAAAGTGGAAAATCTCGGCGTTGTTCCCAATAAACAGCAGCTAGGTTTCCTCCTAAGTGAACTTACTCTAAGCGGACATATTCAGGTGCTTTCCGGTGCAGAACCGATTACCTACACCATTACACAAAAAGGTATTGATGAAGGGATAAGAATTCAATTAAGTACGGACTAGGCTTCGCCTATTATCAATCGTTTAGCCCACCAGCTAAGCGAAGGAATCTCTCCACCCCGACAAGCCAAGCATTTTCGCCAATGCCGATCAAAACGGCTTTTACAACGGCCTGTTGCCAGCCATTTTCTTCCATCAAAGGAGCAATTACAATACACCTTTCTCACAAACCTAACTACAAATATTTTTCTACTAACGACCCTGGTGCAACGATTTATTTGCCCTGTATCAGGTTATAAACTATCTATTTTGAACATAACCATTCAGCGCAATCTTGATGGCGCGGGAGATGCTTCGGTATTCATCGGGAGGTTTTTTAAAGAACTCTTTTCCTTTCCTTTTGAAGGAAAAGAGTTCGTGCGGCAATGTTTTTCCATCGGCTACAAATCCTTGCCATTGGTGGGTATAACAGGATTTATCATGGGCCTGGTGCTCACCATTCAATCCCGGCCCACACTGGCTGAATTTGGCGCAGAATCCTGGCTACCAGGCATGGTGGCACTTTCTCTAATACGGGAAATAGCCCCGGTCATCACGGGGTTAATCTGTGCCGGAAAGATTGCTTCCGGTATTGGTGCAGAACTGGGATCTATGAAAGTAACAGAACAGATTGATGCAATGGAAGTCTCAGGCATCAACCCATTTAAATATTTGGTGGTAACCAGGATCCTGGCTACCACGCTAATGGTGCCGATATTGGTCGTGTTTGCAGACGGTGTCGGTATTTTAGGCGGGTTTGTCGGCATCAATATTCACGGCGATGTCAACATGGTTCGCTATTCCTCGCAGGTATTAGAGTCACTCGATTTTATTGACATCGTCCCGGCCACGATTAAAACCTTCTTTTTCGGATTTTTTATTGGCATGATTGGTTGCTTCAAAGGCTATACTGCCGCCAGCGGAACAGAAAGCGTAGGCAAGGCCGCCAATGCGGCCGTCGTTGTAGCATCCCTGTCCATCTTCATCATCGACATGCTGGCGGTGCAGATCACTGATCTATTTTATTAATTCATATGAAGCAGGAACAACTGACAGAAACAAGAAGCAGGCAAGCTGCGGTTATATCGCCGCCAGTAATAAAGGTGAAAGGCCTCTATAAATCATTTGGCGCAAGGAACCCGGTATTAAAGGGCGTTGATCTGATGGTAAAAAAAGGCGAGAACCTGGTGGTTCTGGGTAAATCAGGTTCGGGAAAATCCGTTACCATTAAATGCATGGTGGGACTGGTGGAAGCAGACAAAGGAGAGATCCGCCTGTTTGACCAGGACATTGCCATGGTAAACGCCAAAGAACTAAATCAGCTGAGAATACGGGTGGGCTTTCTTTTTCAAAATGCAGCGTTGTACGACTCGATGACTGTCCGGGAAAACCTGGAATTTCCGCTGCGGCGCCATTTCAAAAAGCTGACAGAAAAAGAAGTGGAGTTGGCTGTGACAGAGGCGCTGGAAAGTGTAGGCCTCGCTGTGGCGATTGATAAAATGCCGTCTGAGCTGTCGGGCGGTATGCGTAAAAGAATAGGGCTGGCTCGTACCCTCATTCTAAAGCCGGAAATTATTTTATACGATGAACCGACCACTGGGTTGGATACCATCACCTCCAGGGAGATCAGTGAACTGATGCTAAAGGTGCAGGAGCAATATAAAACAACGGCCGTAATTATTACTCACGACATGGCATGTGCAAAGCAGACAGGAGACAGGCTAGTGATCTTAAAGGAAGGAGTGATGGTTGCCGAAGGAAGTTACGATGAACTGGAAAAAAGCGGCGATGCCTGGATCAGGTCCTTTTTTATCTAATCTGATTTAAAAAAATTTATGCGTAAAGAAAAAGGTTCAAGTTGGAAATTAGGAATGTTTGTGATTATCGGATTGGTGCTCTTCGCCGGTACGATATATTTTGTAGGCAAGCAGAAAAACCTGTTCGGGTCCACCTTCTTTTTAACCGCCCACTTTAAGTCAGCTGGTGGTTTGAAAGAAGGAAACAATGTTCGTTTTTCCGGCATCAATATCGGCAGCGTGAACACCATTACCTTGACGGATACCCTGGTCATAGTGGAACTGATGATCAGGAAGGAAGTGCAGGAGTTTATTAAGACCGATGCAACTGCCACTATTGGTTCGGACGGCCTGATGGGAGACAAGGTGCTGACTATTAATCCCGGTTCAACTGATACTGCCTTTGTCAAAGATGGCGACATCATTTCAACCAGGAAACCCATTGATATGGACGACATCATGGCCAGCCTGAAGACGAATGTAGATAATGCAGCCATTATTTCAACAGAACTTGCAAAGTTCACCTATAACATGAATAACAACAAAGGGCTGCTCTCGAAAGTGATGGGTGATGAAGCCTTTGCAAATAGCCTGGAGACTACGCTGACGAATCTGAAAGGCAGTTCAGAACAATTCGCAAAGTTTGCAGTGATGATGAACAGCGACAAAGGGGCTATGTCTGCACTGATGACCGATGAAGTGATGGCCAACAATATTCGGCAGACCGTTGCCAACTTGCAAAACTCTTCTGATGAATTTAAAACGTTCAGTGCAAAAATGAACAGCGACAAGGGAGTTTTGTCTCGTCTGGTAACCGATGAGAAAGTAGGCAACACACTGGATAAGACACTTATCAATCTCGAGGGTGCTACCAGAAAACTGGATGAAAATATGGAAGCCCTGCAGAGCAATTTTCTTTTGAGAGGATTTTTCAAGAAAAAAGAAAAGGCAGAGGCAAAGCTGAAGGCAGATGAGAAGAAGGCTGCTGATGCTAAAATAAAAGCAGAAAAGAAACTGTCGGAAGAAATGAACCAGGGTTTAAAGCCGCTGCTTGTGAAAGACACCACCAGGTTTTAAAAAGTTCTCGAACAGTTTTTATAATAACAAACTGTCATTAGATAAGAACTGACTTGCATTCTTTGTTCCATAAGATATATCTGCTCGAAAGCTACCCCTTAACACCAATGACCATAACGAAAGCCTACATTACACTATTGCTGGCTATTCTGCCAGTAGACAAATTAAAAGATGATAAAAAAGAATGAGAATCTCAGTTTAGAAAATGGTAAGATGATGAGCAAAAGTTTATTCACCACACTATTGATAGCGTTTTGTTTGGTGATTGCTGCAGGCTGCAGTACGGCTACACGATCACAAAAAGGAGCTGTGATAGGTGCTGCTGGCGGAGGTGCTGTAGGTGCTGTTGTTGGTAAAATTGCGGGTAACACGGCCATGGGTGCAATCATCGGTGCCGCAGCGGGTGGCGGTACAGGTGCTGTCATCGGTAGAAACATGGATAAGCAGGCCGAAGCCATTGCCAAAGAAATGAAGGATGCGGAAGTCATTAGGGAAGGAGAGGGAATTATTATCCGATTTAATGAAAAAGTGCTGTTTGCCTACAATCGTTCAGACCTGAACGAAACGGCCAAGACTAATCTTGATAAACTGAATAGTATTCTGACAAAGTATCCCGAAACCAATATCACCATCATTGGTCACACTGATAACAAAGGGTCGGATACTTACAATCAAACACTCTCTAAGGCTCGTGCAAGTTCAGTCACAAGTTATGCAGGCCAAAATGGGATAAACACAGCAAGACTGACCGCAGTGGGAAAGGGCGAATCGGACCCGATTGCAGTGAACGATACCGAGGAAGGACGTGCATCAAACAGGCGTGTTGAATTTGTGATCACGGCGAATGAAAAGATGAAGGCGGAAGCCAAAACAGAAGCGCAGAAGTAAGGGGAAAGAAAATTTCCACCACGCTAAGGCTCGCAACATATAATAAACAGTAAATAAAAGTTATGTCAGATAAAAACAAAAAGCAGTTTGGTATTTGGATGGATTCTCATCAGGCCACAATCATCGGCAGAGAGAAATTAGAGACAGGAGAGTTTGTTGTCCTTGGTCATGAGATGAACGCCGGATCGCAAGGCAATTCAAATGAAAATGCTGCCAACAACAACGAAAAAACATTGCGTCAATCTTATTTCAAAAGTATTGCGACCCATATGCAAAACATTGACGAGCTATATGTGACTGGCACCGGTCAGGTACAAGAACAGTTTATCCGCTATATGGCAGAAACACCGCAGTTTAAAAAAGTAGTGGCTCAACATAGTACAACAAATAAAATGAGTGAAGAAAGCCTTCTGGCTTTTATTTCTACGAAGTTTAACTAGTAATCAATGACAGAGCGCCGCTTTTCAGAGTAACTGCTTTAGCGGGTTATTCCATCTCAACTTAATAAGCCGCATTTCTATGCGGCTTATTATTTACTCCTGCGACTATCTTATATCCTGGGTATCGTCTAGATCGATTCGCTGATGGTAAGCTGTATGCCTAACCAATCAACCTAAGTTGAAGATTGTGCCTTCTCTATTCTGTGGTTTTATATATATTCTCTAGTATAGATTATTGTTTTATAGGCTAAAGCGAAGTGTTAACACCAGAGCCCCCCGAAAAGGTTTACATTACATATGTACCTGTTATTCTGCGGGTACGTAAATCATACTAATGTCAAATATTACGCAAGTTGTCAATGATGAAAAAAACTTGACAACCTTAAAGAAAGGAATGATTGCATCCGGCTTGGACCAGGTATTGAGTGGCGCAGGACCGTTTACTGTCTTTGCACCTTCCGATATGGCATTCGGAAAACTGGATAGCGGCATAGTGGACGAGTTGCTAAAACCGGAGAGTAAAATTAAGCTGACGAGACTCCTTCGTCAACATGTTGTTGTGGGAAAGGTTAAGCTAAAAGATTTTAAGGAAGGTGACAAGTTGCAAACTATTGATGGAAAAGAGCTGCTTGTTCATGTAGCTGCCGGTGCAATTACAGTCGGCGGGTCAACACTTGCCAACCGGGAAATAGCCAGCTCGAATGGGGTTGTTTATTCCTTAGACACCGTATTAAAAAATTAATCCCATCTTAGTTGATACCTTTTAAGCCAGCCGCAGTACCCGTCGGCTGGTTTTTTAACCTCAGTCAGAGTAGAATGAAATTTCTTACCCGAAACATACTTCTTGCGACACTAACAGAGTTCAAAACATTGAAAGCGGAGGAATTGGCAAAAAAAGAAAAACTTGGTTTCATACCCGATGCAAACCAACTAAAATATCTTCTCCACCAGCTCACTATCAGCGGCTATATCTGCGTCCTCGAACATAGCACTCCAATTACCTACTCCATTACAAAAGAAGGTATCGCTGAGAATGCGAGGCTATCGAAGCTGAAGGCTGAATTGTTTTCAGAAGTTGTTATTTAAAAAGATCTGATAACGAAAAGCCTGTAATTACAGGTGGTTAACGGAAACGCCCTGAGATTTCCCCACCTGCTTTTTGCCAAGGGTTGAGTACCGTCAGATTGGTAGGCAGAATAACCTGAGAAAGCTTTGTTATTGGTGCTGTACGAATAACTGAAAATGCAGCAAGATCACTGGTTTTTATTTCTCTTTTGATTTTTGCACCACCTTTTCCGCTACAGAAGGTTTTTTCTTCTTGCGAAAGGAAATGGATTTAAACGCGGTTGGCACTTCATCTCCCAGCAACTCACCCCATGGTTGCAGGCCATCCACCCGGTCAAAAATGATTTTTAAGATGCCTACTAAGGGGATAGAGAGGAACATACCCGCCACACCCCATAGAGCCCCGCCCAGCAAAACAGCCACAATGGAGATCAGCGCATTTATTTTTACTTTGGAAGATACAATGTAAGGCACCAGGAAGTTGTTGTCAACAAATTGGATGGTGAGGTAAGCAATGACAATCCACAACTGCATGGAATAGCCTTCGCTGGTGACAGTGGCCATCAGGAGCGGCAGGGCGATGGCGATGAGTCCACCGATATAAGGCAGCATGTTCAGAATAGCACCAATAACACCCAGAAGAAATGCGTACTTGACCCCGATAATTAGTAGAGCAGTTGAGTTCAGCACAGCTACTATTGCAGCTTCCATCAGCAATCCCACCATGTAGCTTTGAATGGCAATCTTTGTTTGTCCCAGTATCTCTGATACCTTGGCGGCATTTTCTTCGGCAAATACTTTGTAAAAGAAATTCAGGATAAGGGTTTTGTAAAAAAGAAACAGAAATACATATACTGGCAACAATAAGAGAACGCCCAGTGTACCTAGGACAGTATTTAAAGTGCCGCCAATAAGGGCTTTGTTGCTGTTGGCAGCTTCGTCTATCAAAGCCAGTTGCTTTTCGATAGAAAGACCAAACTTCTGTTGCAGCCAATTCTGAAGGCTTGCCAGCAGGCTGCTGAATTTTGCTTTTAATACAGGCAGATTTTCCCCAAAGCCTGCAATTTGAGAGGATAAAAAATAAAGGATTCCTCCCACCACCATAATTGCTAGCAACATGGCAACGATGATGGATGGGACTTTTCCTAATTTATACGAGCCCAGTTTGTTCACCAAAGGGTTTAGCAAAATAGCAATGATAACGGCAAAAGCCAGAGGAGTCAGGATGTCGCCTAGGTTTATTAAAATGTAGGTGGCCAGTATAAGGCCAAATAAGATGATAGTGACCTTGACATAAAAGGGCAGTTCTTTTATTTGCATAGGAACACTTTGATGTTTCAAAAGATAAAGCAAAATGCTGAACCTGCCAGCACCCGTTGCTGCTTTATCTATGGGAGGTTTCTGGGATATATAAAGCCATAGGAGGTTGCCCTGGCGTCTCAGATCAATGTAAAATGGTAGTGTATGAAACGATTACAAACAATGCTCTTGGCTTTTGTGGTATTGGGTTCAACAACCATGAATGCACAGAAGATTAAATTAACGGAGGGTCGCCTTCAGGCGGTTGATGTGTCAATGTCCCTGGAAAAGATAAAAGGGAAAAAAGCGCTACGCGTCGTTAAGGACTCAACAGTCAAAAGTGGAAGACCAGCATGGGCCTTCTTCTTTGGAGGAGCTTTTGTTTGTTTCATCTTCAGTGGTTTAAAGCAAAAGCACCTTGCCCGTCCTTCGAAAACGTTTACTCTTCTATACGGGCTCTAAACGCCCAATTGAAAACATAAAGGAAGGGCAGAACCATACTACGGTGTGAACTAATGTCCATTGGTCGACAAGGTTTCGCTGCAAGGCGCTTTCCTTAAAACTACTGCCGATGAACGCCTGGTTGTGCTAGAGAACTCAAGTTATTTTACATAAAACATTAGCAAAGCTGAAATGAGGACTACGATACACCGAAGGTTGGCCTTCTTGATATTGCCAGGCACCTTAGACTCACAGCGGCAACTTGAGTTAATATAATATTTGTCATTTTTTATCCCTCCATCCCAAAGCGAACCGCCGGCTTGCCATCATATGATTACCCGGGCTAAGTGTAGAGTACCGGGTTTTCAACAAATGTCATCCGTGTTAGATAGCATGGAGCAATTGCCTGAACACATACAACGTGTGGCGAAGATGGATTGATCCAGAAACTTCAATCGTATAGTAACGATCGACAAAGCCAGCAATTGCACCAATGGCGGAATCGAGCGCTTCGACCCTTGGTAGATCGTAGGCGGGCGGGAGAGGAGGAAAGACAACCGGACGAAAGTCGAACCACCTTCGAGGAAAAGCTGATTTGACTAATATGTTGAAAATCAATCAATTACAAGAGTAAGCAATTGTAAATCCTCTAATATGTGGTTCGATAATTGTCCGGTTGGCTCCACATCACCGGGCTAGTAACAGTGTATTGCCTTTCCTATAATATGAGAAAAGGCACATTTTTACATGTCGACCTACGATAGACCGTAGGTTTCCGGTCTTAATCCTACCAAAGGTGACATGTTGAAAATGGGAGCTAATAGCGAAAATCCAGTACGCAACAACTTGCTCCGCACAAAAGGGTTGGTCAAAAAGTTCTCTTACAGGCTCTTTAAAACTATCTTTCCTTCTTTAGGACTCAGGAATATCAAAAGACACCAATTGGCTCCTAACCAAATCTTGACATGGCTTTGCCATTGAATTCAGCGGTTTAGGAGCGTTTTTATGACACTCAAGCTATTTATTGTTCTGCTATTACGCCAAGGATTACAATGACACTTTCTATTATGATAGGAGAGACGCCTAGAGGGATTCTATTGGCAGCTAAAAGAGGGAAGTCTGTTTTTATGTTATCGGCGTAAGAATTGCATGGCTCTTCTGCCGGAAGCGCCGTTTGTGTGGCTACTTCCATTTTATTCGTTCATTACAACTAAATACATCTTACAGATGAGAAGATTACCCGTCTATTTGCTTTTGGATACCTCCGGGTCAATGACCGGCGAGCCCATTGAGGCTGTTAAAAACGGTGTACAGGTTATGATCAGTTCGCTGCGGCAAAACCCGCAAGCAATTGAAACAGCCTACATCAGCATTATTACGTTTGACAGTATGGCCAGGCAAATTGTGCCGCTGACAGACCTTGCTTCTTTCCAGATGGTGGACATCAAAGCAACAGGCACTACCAACCTTGGTGAAGCGCTTAAACTGGTGTCTACAAGCATCGACAATGAAGTGACCAAAACAACGGCCGAAACAAAAGGTGACTGGAAACCGTTGGTGTTTATCATGACGGATGGCATTCCAACTGATGATTGGCAGGCAGGATTGGAAGAGTTCAAAAAACGCAAAACAGCCTTTACCGTAGCCTGCGCAGCCGGCAGCGGCGCCGACAGCAACCTCCTCAAACAGATCACCGAAAACGTGGTAAGCTTGGATACGGCCGACAGCCAGAGCATCAGCAAGTTCTTTACCTGGGTATCGGCTTCTATCGGCGTCACCTCAACAAAGGTGGAAGACAAGGGAACAGAAGTTACCGGACTTGGGGAATTACCACCACCGCCATCGGAGCTGAATATTGTTGCCTGATACAAACGGAATTTGTGCGTGGTTCATGAAAACAGTGCAGCATGAATGAAAAGCAGAAAGTGCTTTCGGAAATTTTCAAAAGCAATGGGATTGCCGTGCCCGCAAACAGGAAGGCGCTGTTCGAAACGTTTGTAAACAATAGTGAGAACAGCGAGATGCTCGATATTATCATCCAACAGCAGCAAATGCTTATGGCGAAATGGAAAAAGGAAGACAGGGTCGCCGACATTGTTCAGCAACCTGTCCGTATTTTAAATGGCACGGTTGGTAAACCCTATGAAGCCTTGCTCGACTTTGAAAAGCTGGCCTGGAACGACATTGCCGACTACGATTTCAAAGGCTTGGAAAGCCTGGGTTTATCCTTTGACAAGGAGCGCCGACAGATCACCGGTACGCCTACACAATCCGGTGATCACCAGCTTGTTTTTAATTTTAAGGTAGAGGGGCAACCTGAAGAGGCTCCGTACGCTGAAAAGCGCATTCTGCTGATCGTTAATCCCGATCCGAAAAGCCTTTGGAAGAACATTGAAAGCAATCGGGAAGACCCGTATTGGAAAGAGGATAACGTTACCCTTTTTGCACCAATAGCCGACAGGCACCTGCTGGTTTCTTCCAAGCGAGGCCGCTCACACGCCAATGTGGGTTCGTTCCGCGAAGATGATGTTGCCTTTGCTGAATTAACAAACGGCTGGAGCCTCATTGCCGTTTCGGACGGTGCCGGCAGCGCCAACACGTCAAGGAAAGGTTCTACCATTGCCTGCAGCGAAACCATTGCTTATTTTAAAGAAAAGGCATCTGTTGACAGCATGGCTGAAATGGACGCCTTGCTGCAGCAATATGCGACGCAACCGACAGAAGAAGCGCAAAAGAACCTGACCCGCCTGGTGTATTCCAACTTGGGAAGGGCAGCGTATCACGTCCATAAAAAGCTGCACGAATTTGCAAAGGAGGCCAGCCTTACCATGAAGGACCTCAGTGCAACACTAGTGTTTACGCTGTTTAAAAAGATCGGGGAAGGTTATGCCTTTCTTTCGTTTGGCGTGGGCGATTGCCCCATGGCTGTATTGGACAGAGACCTGAAAGAAGTGGTGTTGTTAAACTGGCTGGATGTTGGTGAATTTAGTGGCGGTACCCGGTTTATTACCATGCCGGAGATTTTCCAGGGTGAAAAATTTGCCAGCCGTTTCAGTTTTCAGTTGTTGCCCCATTTTGGCTATCTCGTTCTGATGTCGGATGGAATATACGACCCGAAGTTTTCGGTGGAGGCAAACCTGGAAAACATCAAAAAATGGCAGGAGTTTTTTGCTGATCTGCAGGGGGATAATGAAGAAAGGGTTGGTGTTGAACTGAATGCAGACAACAAAGACATTGAACAGCAGCTTTCGCAATGGATGGATTTCTGGAGCCCGGGCAATCACGACGACCGCACCCTGGTGATTGTATTTTAGCCCGGGGCAAAACTGTCTTCTTTTAAGAGGAAACGTTATACAAAACAAACAAAAAGGATAGGTTTGAGTTACCTGAAAAATTTTGCAGGCCCCCCGGGGAAAACAGTGCGATCGGCAACTTCGGTTATCCATCCCGGTAAGACTTACCAGTACGAGGATAACAACGAGCCGATGCGCGGCGGTATGAAGGATGTTTATTTCAGTCCCGACCGGTCTTATGTCATTGCTTTTTACCGCGACAAGCAGGACTTCAACTCAAAAGAGCGGTTAAAAAAGATCGTGACCCAGTATTACGATAGTTTTTTTAACAGGGAAGGCGGCGACTATTACAAAGAGCTGTACTGTTGGCCAACAGACATGGTAGAATTGGATGGAAAAGTAGGGCTAGTGGTGCCCACCTACAACTCCAATTTTTTCTTTAAAAAAGGATATGCTACCAGTGAGGGCATCAAAGGAAAGGAAAAGCAGGGCCTTTGGTTTGCCTCAGCCAAGTTTCGCAACAAGGGCTTTAGCCTGCGGCTCGATGAAAGCGAACTGGGTAACTGGCTGAGTTATTTCCAGATCTGCGTCAAAATTGCAAGAGGCGTCAAACGCCTGCATGCCGCAGGTCTTTCCCACTCCGACCTTTCGTACAAAAATGTGTTGATCGACCCGGTAAGCCGGTCGGCTACCATCATTGATATTGATGGCCTGGTGGTGCCGGGATTGTACCCGCCGGATGTGATTGGCACAGCCGATTTTATTGCACCGGAAGTATTGGCCACAAAGCATCTTGATCTTAGAGACCCAGCCCGTAAACATGCCAACCGAACCACAGACTTGCATGCGCTGGCCGTAATGATCTACATGTACCTCCTTTACCGCCACCCCCTGAAAGGCGGAAAAGTGCATGACCTGGATACCGAAAAAGACGACCTGCTTTCCATGGGTGAAAAGGCACTTTTCATCGAACACCCAACCGACAAGTCGAACCGGCCAAAGCTTGCGCAGGTTTCTAAATGGGCCCTGCCCTGGGCTGATGTTTCCCGGGTGCCTTACAGCATTACAGGTCCTTACCTGAAAGCCTTGTTTGAGCAGGCATTTGTCACCGGGATTCACCATCCCTTGCAGCGGCCCAATGCTGATTCCTGGGAACAGGCATTGCTGAAAACCACTGACCTGATGCAACCTTGCAGCAACAAGGCCTGTGACCAAAAATGGTTTGTGTTTGACAATACGGCCTCGCCCCGTTGCCCCTTTTGCGGTACGCAAGTGCAAGGCACATTGCCTGTGCTGGATCTTTATTACGAGTTCAAGCCAACGGTGTGGAAGCCGGAGCATCATCGCCTGATGGTATATAATAACCAGTACCTTTTTCAATGGCATGTAAATAGAAATGTTGTGCGCAACGAAAAACTATCGGCCGCGCAAAAAGTGCCCGTTGGCTATTTTACGTTTCACCACGGCCGTTGGGTGCTGGTCAATCAAAAGCTTTCCTCGCTGAAAGACCTGACGGAGGACAAAGAAATTCCCGTGGGCACAATGGTTGATATAACTGATGGGAAAAAGCTCTTGCTGGCTAACGAGGATGGTGGCCGTGTGGTAGTAGTCACCATGGCCAATACTGGTAAATAAAACGAAAACTTTGTTCTGTAAAATTGAAACGCATTTAAAAAGTAAATAAAACAAAATGAGACTAAAACCTGCAGGTATCATTATTATTCTCCTCATCATTGGGGTGCTTGCCTATTTTGCGTTAAAGCCACAATTCGACGATATCCGGAATGAAAATTCAAGGGAGGTTACCAACACAACGTCTAACACCGGCGCTGCCAGCGATAACAACACGAACAACAATCCGCCGCCGGCCACAAAGCCGGCCGGAAACGATGACCGTGCGTTTAACTACACGCCCGAAGACCCTGAAAACGGCCAGCTTCGTGGCGTGGTGGAAGTTGGCGCCACAGGCTTTAATTCTTTTGTCATTAACATGGATAACCAGCGGCGGTGGAAGATCGTTTCCAAGGATTTTGGCGAATCGCTTGCATATGAAGGCCTGGCCACCACCGAAGACATTCGGCTGGGGCTGAAGAAATACCTTGCTGCGATGTTTGACAAAGGTGTTGACAAGCGCAACATGCATTTTGTGATCTCTTCCGGGGCGCAGAAAGAACCAAAGACCCAAACCATCAGCAACGAGCTGAAAAAGATGGGCTATGTCGTGAACAATGTAACGCCGGAGCAGGAAGCCCGGTTTGCTTTTCATGCCACCGTGCCGCCGCCCTTTGCCGACAATTCGTTTATGGTGGACATTGGGTCAGGCAATACAAAAGTTTCCTGGGAAGAAGGCGGCAGCATTCGCGCCCTTGAATTGCCCGGTGCAAAATATTACGAAAAGGGTACGTCGGATGAAGACGTGTATGCACAGGTAAAAGCCGGTATGGCCAAGGTTCCGGAAGGCAAACGCAATGTTGGCTTTATCCTGGGCGGTGTGCCTTTCACGTTGGCCAACCAGCACCGCAAGGGAGAGGAGCGGTATACCGTCTTAAAAGCACCGCAGGACTACAATGCCAAAGACAAAAAGATGGCTTCGGGACTGAACATTTACAAAGCCATGGTTGATGCGACCAGTACCGATACGTTTGTGTTTGACTGGGACGCCAACTTTACCATCGGTTTTTTACTGGGTCTGAGAAAATAGGGCAGCATGAGTTTTTTAAAGCAGTTACTAAACCCGTTTATTGAGTTTGATGCCGATAAAAAGGAGGAGGCGGCACAGCAACCGGTGCCACCGCAGCCGGCGCCGAAAGCACCTGCAGCATCAACGCCTGCGCCGCAAAAGCTTGCTGCACAGGCGCCACCACCGCCGCAACCCGCCGGACCTGCACAGCACCCCCTGATTACAGACAAGGCTACATCCGTTGCTGCCACGCAGGTGCCCACGTATTCGCCTTCGGGTACTCTTATTGAGCCCCTGCCCGAACATGTGCAGTATTTTGAAAAACTCATTGACGAGGCCAACCGCACCAACCCTTATTTCCAGGGTATCGATTACAAGGAATTTGTCGATAGCAAAGTTGATATCGACGACATCCAGGACGAAACCCTAAAATACCGTACGGCCTACAATGTTTTTAAAAGCACAGGACTCACCATTGAAAAACTAAAGGCAACCGGGCAGGAATACCTGAACCTGATTGGGCGGGACCTGAACGCCTTTCAGGGCGCCCATGCCCAGCAATACAAAAAAGAAGTAGGGCAGAAAGAAGCCCTGATACAAAAAAAAGCGGAAGAGCTGCAAGCGCTTGCCCAACGCATGAATGCATTAAAGACCGAGATCAATAGCCTGACCCAGGATGTTGATCTCACAAAGGAAAGTCTCAATACCACCAAGGCTTCCTTTCTGCTGGCCGGCGAGCGAAAACAAAAAGAGATAGAAACAGAACTGCAAAAAATTGCACAGTATTTCTCATAATGTTGTACCAGTAAAAAGTCAAATACGTTATTGTTTTGTATAAGTGTACCCGAGAATACTTATTAGCTACCATGGCTAGTAGCAAAGTATCGACTTACTATAACCCTCCTATAAATCTGTACATAGTGATGCGAATCGAGAACGTGAACCTTCGGTCTACCGAAGGTTCACGTTCTCGATTGTGCTAGGCTAAATTTAGCGCTTCGAGGATAATGTAAATAATTTGAAAATCATATGGAGTGTTACAGTAGAATGTACTCTATAAATATCAAGAGTGCAATGCTTACTGCACCAGCTATTAAAAATACTTTTCGATAATAGCCCTTCTTTGTTACGATTTTGTCTTCACACTTCCCTTTGGAGAATAAATTTTCAGGGGTGCAGTACATGATCAGGCACGCCAGAAAATAGACTGAAACTGCTGTTAGCAAAAGGTCACTCATTGCACGATTTTCTTCCGTTCTTTTAAAGGATGGATAACCATACGTACTTTGTTAGTTTCGCCATATCGGGAACCTGACTATCCTGTTTTTGTTATGAAGACTTTCTTTGTTTTTGTAAATGGATTGCTGCCTGCACATGCAATCGGCTCACCTGTTCATAATTAACCGTATAAAACACCTGTTTCCCTTTTCTTAAGGTTTTTACCAGCCCCGCTCTTCGAAAAATCGCCAACTGACTGGAAGCAACGGATTGTACCAAACCAAGAGAAGTGCAAAGTGGTGTAACGGCAGTTGTTGCTTAATTATCGATGTAATACAAAATTTTCAGCCGAAGAGGATTGTTGATAGCTCTAAGGTGAAGGGCAGCCTTTTTCAAAGGGGTTGTTTCGAAGGTTAAGGGTGTTTTCATTGGTTAGCAACTGGCAGCCAATATAAAAAAAATGACAAAAAGAAATGTAGAAGCTGGTATTATTTTTAGCTACATTAACATTGCAAAAGTCATTGTGTCCTACAAAACTGGTTACCTCGTATCCTTGTAAACGTGAAAACCTTGTGATGTGTGAAACTATTTCAACTTCGATTCCCTTCCATGGTTTGCTTTTTAATTTCTGGTGTATGTCCTAACCTGTAAGGACACGACCTCCATCACAGAACATAGCCTGTCCCGTGTTGATACATAGGCTGAACTAAAACTGGCTCTCCATTGCTACGTAGCTGAATTCCTGCAGGTGACAGACATTGCAGAAGACACGTCTACCTCGCCCTTCTGTTGAAATTGCTTACCAATGCCCATCAACGGAAGATAGATAAGTAAACGCCCCGACTAAAAAGAGGGGGCGGGTACGGATCAAAAACGGGTACGAGATCAGTAAAAATGAAAGCTCAATGATAATGGTTTTCATTTGCAAATGCAAGTTCAGCTGCTTTATCATCTTTTAATAAATCGAACATGTTACAGGTACGGCTACAAGCATTGTGCAAAGCTACCTGTTGCAGGATCGCAGATAATTTTGAATTTCTGCTGCAAGCACGTTTTCCAGTGCACAAATCCAATCGGAATAACTAGCAGTGCTGAAGATTCGCCACTTTTCCTCAACCGGTATCATGTGGAAGATGTACGTTTTGCGGTCCCTTCCCACAACGCAAACATGAAAGAAAGGCTCTGCTGCCGTTTCAATCTGGTTGAAGTAAAAGTTCAGGAATCCCTGCGGAGTGTTTAGTCTTCGTAGAAAGTGCGGCGTGGCGAAGGTGTTCGATCCGGTTGGGGCTGAGAAAAAGGCCGCTGTGTCCACAGCAGCCTTTTGTTACCCTTAATGTAAAAATGACAGGAGCAAATAAAAGTAATAATTGGGTTTCGTGTGCATTGAATAAGCAGGTAAACGCCTACACTTGTAAATCGTCAGCGTAAAGTGTACCGATAAGGTTGTAAATTAAGAGAGGGTTTCCATTCACTCACTTCAAAAAACAAACGTCATGGAAACAAAACCTCAAAAGGCTTCTGCAGAGAATTTTGTAAAAGACATCCGTCGCAAGACCCGCCGCATTTTCTCTTCTGAACAAAAGATATTAATTGTCATGGAGGCCCTCAGGGGTGAGGACTCCGTGGCCGCCATTTGCCGCAAGCACGGCATTGTAGAATCTGTGTTTTACAAGTGGAACAAAGAGTTTCTGGAAGCTGGTAAAAAGCGCCTGGCCGGCGACACCACCAGGGAAGCAACCAGTGATGAGGTCATAGAGCTGAGAAAAGAAAATCAGCGGCTGAAGGAAATAGTAGCAGACCTGATCCTGCGCTACGATATTCTAAAAAAAACCGATCAATACTTGGGCTAAGCGAAAAGTGGAGGAAGTATATGCGACTAACAGTACAAGAAAAAGAAGAGATCATCCGTTTAGTTGAACATTCCGAACTTGGCGCCAGTAGAACACTCAAAGAGCTAGGCATCCACAAAAGCACGTTCTGCAACTGGTACAAGGCTTACCTACAGAAGGGAAGCTCGGGCCTTACACCGGTGCGCAGGACCCGTCAGCAATGGAATACCATCCCTGAAGAACAAAAGGGTCTGGTAGTGGAAGTAGCCTTGGAACATCCGGCACTCTCGCCCAGAGAGCTGGCCGTTAAACTGACTGACGAACAACGGGTGTTTATCTCGGAAAGCAGCGTGTACCGCATCTTGAAAGCCAAAGGACTGGTGACTACGCCCGGGCACATCCTGCTTTCGGCATCCAATGAGTTCAAAGACAAAACTATGTTTGTGCACCAACTGTGGCAGACAGACTTCACATACTTTAAAATCCTGGGTTGGGGTTGGTATTACCTCAGTACGATCCTGGATGATTACAGTCGCTACATTGTTCATTGGGAGCTTTGTAAAACAATGCGGGCCGAAGACGTGCAGCGTACAGTTGAGCAAGCGATGCTAAAAGCCGGCCTGGGGGATGGACAACGTCCCAGATTGTTATCAGACAACGGCGCTTGTTATGTAGCCTCGGAGTTGAAGCAGTACCTCAAAACTGTTGGTGAAAAGCAGGTTCACGGAAAGCTCTGTCACCCACAGACCCAAGGTAAAATTGAACGCTATCATCGCAGTATGAAAAATGTCGTGAAGCTGGATCACTATTACTGTCCGGAAGAATTGAACCAAGCCTTGAAAGACTTTGTTCATTACTACAATCATCAGCGCTATCATGAGTCCCTGGACAACGTAACGCCGGCCGATGTGTACTTTGGAAAACGAGAAGGGATCTTGAAACGAAGAGAAAAAATCAAACAGCAAACAATCAAGCAAAGAAGGAAACGTTACCTCCTGAACAAACGGCTCATTTAATCCGTTTCCCTAGAATTACTAAAAACAAAAAACACTAACTTGAACAAACAAAACCCTCGCTAACAATCACAACTAACCGGTCCACTTTGATTTGACGACATACAACTCAATGAGTGGCAACAATATGTAAATGCTGACTCCGAACTAGAGTTTGACCAAAGCGCTGTGGCCGGAGAGTATGGAGAAGGGTTTTGCGAATGGAATGCGCACCCAACAGAGAAGCGTCCAAGGTACCGGCCTTGGTTTGCTTTCTATCGCGGAGCAATCGATGCAAAGAACCCTGATGAACCCACAGTTCGTAAGATGCTTCAGATTGCTGATAAGCTAAATGCTAGGGTTCAAGGGGATGACTTCGAATTTTACGATGAGGAAATGATAACTGAAGTGTTTAGTCCTGCACTTCCAAAACAAAAACAAGTACCAACGGCTAAGCCTTGGTGGCGCTTTTGGTGACGATTGGCGCATAACAAAGGCTTCATGCAATACAGGCAGATGAATATGGGTTCAACGAAATAAATACTATTTTGCTTTTATAAATGAGTGAGGCGATAGAACACAGAATATCTGTACTGCATAAAGCCTCATTCCGTTATGTGCAACTTAAAAGCCTGCTATGGCAACAGCTCCTTTGATAGCATATAAGATGAGAAGCCTGATTGTCATACCGTTCCTGGTTATTCTAAGTTCCAGTAGTGGGCAAACCAATAAGGATACCAAAGCACCTTTAAGCAGAAGTGGCATCCCATCCACTCTCAATACCAATCCAAGTAATGCACCAGAGGGCATTGTTTACTTTTCAGCGGATAATGGATTGACATGGGAAAATAAAAGTGCAGGATTACCTTCCAAAATCAGCATAGCACCGGGTGGCATAGCCGTTTCCAATGGCAGACTTGCACTCGCCTCAAAAGATAGCGGGCTTTATTTTTTTGATTTTGGGAAAGGGAGTTGGGTGAAAACGCCCACCGATAGACAGGTAATTGAAAGCAATCTCGGCGCTTTGACGTTTTACAAAGACCGTATTTACATTGGAACGCAATATGGCGGTGTATTTAACTCTTCCGATGGCGGGAAGAGTTGGGCAAAGCTAAACACAGGGCTTGGCAACTTAACCATTCGCAAACTTACCGAGATTGACGGTAAACTCTACGCAGCTACAAATGCAGGGCTTTATGCCTACAATAATTTACTTGACAGGTGGAGTCTAGAATACGGAAGTCCTACACTACAAGTAAACGGCATCACAGTCTTTGCAGGCAATCTTTACATTGCTACCAATCAGGGCGCCTTCACTACCCCAATTGGTCGAAGGGATTGGCAGAATATTTTTGTGGGCGGTGCCTTACACAACATTAGTGCAGACGACAAAGCACTCTATGCAATGGTCTACAATGAATTGTTTTTGTCCCTTGACAAAGGGAGGAGTTGGAAAAGTATTCAAAAGGGTTTGCCTGCTCAGCTTTATACCTTTAATGTGATAAAAAACGGAAATGCTGTTTTTGCCGGACAGTGGGATGGTGTTTATAGAAAAGGCAATGACGATGAGGTCTGGAAACACTCCAGTCGCGGATTGCCCCACCAGTTTGCCATCACGAATATGCAAGTGTATAATGGGAGTATTGTCGTTAGTGGCAGCGAACGAAAACTAAGAGCCGGAATCACAACCGATAAATAGGCTGCAAGGGTACTGGCTTTTCAAAAAGAACCTCCATCCCTGTGCAATCGAGAAGGACAACCTACGCGATACACCGAAGGTTGGCCTTCTCGATGCTGCCATAGGCGTATTAGAATAGGAGCGGAGTAACTGGTAAATTCAGGTATTCAATAACTTGCCGTGCAAGGGATTGACTGATTTTGAAACTTACTCTGTGAACCCGCTGGGACTCGAACCCAGGATCCTTCATTAATAAGGTCAGAATCGAGCGCTTCGACCTACGATGGATCGTAGGTGCTGTTTTGCGATGTGGGAGATGAATGGGTGGGCTGATTAAAGGAGTAGGTGTGATCGATTCAATAAGCTCTGACAGTTGGTAGTAATTCTAGGGAAACGGATTAGTTGTTCATGCTGCGGGTGGTAGTTCACTGAGCATTTTTTCTTTGGCTAAAGGTAGGGATTCCAACCAGGTTTGCAGGGGTGTGCGGCCATAGCAATACTTGCCGGTATGTGTACGGTTTTGATTGTAGTCGTCGATCCACCGATCCAGATCCATTTGCAGTTGCTCCAGGCTTTCATAGATTTTCTTTCGGAACGCCACACAATAAAACTCCTCCTGTATGGTGCGGTGAAAGCGCTCACAAATGCCATTGGTTTGCGGATGCTTGGCCTTGGTCCTGCTGTGGTCAATGTCTTCCAGCGCCAGGTAAAGCTCGTACTCGTGATGTTCTCTGGCGCCGCAGAACTCCGTTCCTCTGTCGGTGAGAATGCGCAGCAGTGGGATCTGGTGCTCGTCAAAGAAGGACAGCACTTTATCGTTGAGCATATCAGCTGCCACCAGCGCATTCTTCCGGTCATAGACCTTGGCAAAGGCCACCTTGGTATATGTGTCAATGAAGGTCTGCTGATAAATGCGGCCCACGCCTTTGATGGTGCCGACATAGCAGGTGTCCTGCGCACCCAGGTAGCCCGGGTGGTGGGTTTCAATTTCGCCCAATGCCTGCTTTTCTTCCCGGGCCTTTTCCAGGGCTGTGAGCTGGCTTTCGCTTAAGACAAGGCCTTCCTCCGCGCTTTTTTTCTCCAAAGCTTTCAGGCGCTTGGAAAAGGTCTCCAGGTTGTTCCTGAGCCATACACAGCGAACACCTGATTGAGAGATGAAAACACCTTTCTTTTTGAGCTCATTGGAAGCCCGGAGTTGCCCCAGGGCCGGTTGCTCAACGGCCAGTTCCAGCACCGCCTTTTCAATGGCTTCTTCAATGCGGTTCTTGATGTTGGGCTTACGGCGGCTCGCTTCCTGCAGGGCGAGTTCCCCGCCTTCCTCATAGAGTTCTTTAAAGCGGTAAAAACTGTCCCGGGAGTAGCCAAAGATTTTGCAGGCTTGTGAGACGTTTCCCAGTTGTTCTGCAAGGTTTAACAGGCCTACTTTTGTCTTGATTACTTTAACTTGTGTGTTCATAATCTGACAGGTTTTAGGGGTTGACAATAAGTGTGGTTACTTTAAAGTTAATCCCAACTGTCAGATTTGATTGAGTCTATCTCAAATCAGCAGCCCAGCTAAATTAAAAACACCTTTATTGTTCTTGCTTTCTGCAAATACCTTCAAGGGTTTACCTCAATGGCAAAATTAAGTGCTTCAACCTTTGGTACACGAAGATGGCATTTCTCTATTTTGCCATGGGTGTTGTTGAAGGGGAAAGGTAATTTTTGTTCATCCATTTATCTATTGCTTTGTTTCTCGCAACAGAACTGACTGTGTCTGCATCCGCTTACCTGGCACACTACACCTGCAAGGCCTGTACCTCATCAATGCTCTTGTCATCCTTGCCTCATGGCTTCTTTCCTTTGCGCTAACTCCACAGTAGTATTCCTGTCTTCTGTCCCGTAGAATTACGGGAAGGACATCAAGTTGAATTGGGTAGCTTGCATATAGTATACTGAAACTATCCTCATTTCCTGCACCCTGTTTTTACTACGTTTCGTCACCTGGAAATTGTGATCCGCTCTACAGAAGACCCGTTCAACACTATCTCTTCATTGTAAACGCTTTTTTTATGGAAAAAGTAAAAACGCTTCTTTTTGTCCGATCAGAAAATCAAACCTTATTTGACGGATCTACCAGAGGGACAACAATCAAGACGGTTGGCGATGTGCGCCCCACCCGGCTTGAAAACGAATTCCAGTTTGTAAAGGGAGGCCTTCACATCGGCCGGATTCCCGAACTGGAGAAGGCCAGAAGTTTTACCCTCGAAGCCTTGATCACCCCGGATACCATTACCGGGAGCCGACAAAACATTATGGAGGCGCAGAAACCTGCTGTTGCTTTTTTTATAGATGATGGTGGTTTTCTCCAAGGCACCATTCATTTGCAGGGCGGCTGGCAAGGGGTAAAAAGCCGGATTCCGCTGCAGCCGGGCCGTGCGCAGAAAGTACACTTTTCAAGAGATACGGCGGGCAACCTCAACCTCGAGATCAACGATCAAAATGTGGGGATGGCGATGTTGCCTGGCGACATTGTTCCAGTGGGTGAAGAAGGCTTTCGCATCGGCACCTGGGTTGATGGCAGCCGCTATCAGTTTACCGGCAAAATCGGAAATGTACAGGTGCGATCCGGCGGACTAACAACAGCCCTTAAAAATGAAAAATGGCAAAAAGCAAAGCTGCTCGAAAGTGCTCTAAAAACGAAGATCGGGCTCAAAACGCCTATAACCGTTTTCCCAGCACTTGATGAAAGCAACCAACGACTGCAAAAGGTTAAAGAAATCATGCAGGCAGCAGGGGTGGAGAAAATCAGTGACTTAGCTACCCTGCAAATAAAAGTTCCTACAACCATACCAAAAGGAAAGGTGCTGATTGCTCCCAAAAAAGGTGGGGGTGTCATTAACTGGAAGGACATCGTTGATCGGTACAGAACCGCAACGCCAGAACTGAAAAAAAAGCAGCTCGCAACCTTTCTTACCAATCGAAACAGCACCAATGTATTAAACAATGCGGCTGACGAGAAGAATACTCTTCCAAGCCCGGGGCGAAACACACCGGTTGATCGTCCGGTCATTGGCAGGAATACCGGCTTGAAGGCACTGGGCAAAACCGGTTTTCCGTTTGATCGGGTGAGAATTGATGATATTATTCGGGTGGATAAGCCAGATCTAACAGTACGGAACAAAGCACTATTGCTAAAAAATCTTGCATCAAAACTGCCTGCTGCGTGGCCGGAGATATCTTTTATCCCCACGCCATTCACCAGCAACCAAATTCCCGTCAATACTTCGGTGATCATTGCCGGGATATTGGATCTTACCAATACAGAACTCATTATTGAACCCGATGTGGAGCGGCTTTACGTGATTGCTGAACAGGTCATTTGCGGACCCAATGCAAAAATTACCTGGCGGCGGCCAGGCGGAACCACACCGGCCCGCATGGAAAACCCGAGTTTGAATGGTCGAACCTGGAACGGTGTGCATACAAAGCCAGGGTCCCGAGATGGCCAGGATGGTGGTAATGGACAGCCAGGAGAGGGCGGTATCAATGGAAGTGATGGCAGAAAGGCGCCTTCTATTGAGATGTGGGTAAAAAATTTAAGCAACCTGCCTGGTATTGATCTAAATGGCGAAGACGGCATCATAGGCGGAAAAGGTCAAAACGGTGGCCGGGGAGGAAATGGTGCCGATGGAAAAAACGGCGAAAGATATTGGTTATTCGGATGGCATTGCAGCACCGATCCGGGTGATGGTGGCAACGGAGGAAACGGGGGACGTGGCGGCGATGGTGGCCGCGGTGGAAATGGCGGCAGCGGCGGACAAATTGTTATAGGCGTGCTGGATGGAACTTTGGCAGGCACGGTATCAGCAGGACAGTTTCAATGGAAAAATCAAGGCGGACAAAAGGGAAGGGGAGGACCCGGCGGCAATGGAGGACTGGGTGGTTTTGGTGGCCGTAGCGGAAACGGTGAAACCTGCCAAAGTGCACGGAATGGACACAACGGTGCGCAAGCGCAACCCGGTACAGTGGGAACTGATGGTAGCAGGCTGGGAATAGATGGTGCTGACCTGTTTTTCCAGTTTTCTGAAGAAGATTGGAATGAACTGTTGACCAGACCATTTATTACTGAGATTGCTCCGGCGGAGGTTTTTCCCGGCAACGACATTACCATCAAAGGTTCAAAATTTACCACCACCGACACGGTTATGGTGGGCAGCATTGCCCTGAGTCCCAGGGTGAATCCCGACGAAAGCATTTCCGTTACCATTCCAGCAACAACCGGCGGCGGTCCGCGGTCTGTGTCGGTAAGAAGAGCATCAGATGGAACTGAAAGCAATCCAATCTCTATCCGGATAAAGCCCCAGATTGACGTCATGGATCGCACCCTTTTTGCCCCTGGCGTAGAAGTAAGAATAACCGGTAAAGCTTTCCTGAGTGGGGCATCCGTATTGATTGATGGCGATGCAGTACCAGCCACGGTGTTTGGGCCTACAGAGTTACGATTTACCATGCCCGGAACCGGCGGCACGGGCAGTGCCGGAAGGAGTGTGACGGTAAAAGTAAGGAACCCGGATGGGCTTGTCAGTAACAGCAGAACAGCCTCCATGCCAAGAATCCTGGAGATTCCATTCCAATATGGTGTGCATAACCTTACGATCGGCAATCCAACGGATGGCATTCCGTCCTGGGATACGTATGAAGCTACGTTCGGTGCTGCCGAGGTATGGCATGAACTTCTAGACCCCGTCTTTGGCCACCCGGTCCTGACTGGAGCCTACTACGGTTTTTATCATTACTTCCTGCTTGGAAAAGACAACGGTGGTTTGGCAACAGGTTTCTGTACCTCCCTGGCTTCGCTGGTAGCCGATAAATTATGGAAAGGCGAAACGGATGCTACTTCCATAACCAAGGCTTCCATTCACAAGTGGATAACTGGTGTGCATGGTAAACTGTTAAGCCGGGAATCCCTTCTTCATTTTCACGATCAAAGCCGCCGGGAAGTGGCTAATGTAGAAACCACTGCCAGGTTTATCGAACGTGCTTTTCTTACCGGCTGTGACCGGAATACCGCACCCTTGTTGTTTTTTATTCCTTCCGGTGCTGTTTGGGACGCCGGGTATATCGACGGATTGGGGTCTTCCCACTGCATTTTTCCTTACCGGTTTGCTTACCCCGAGAACCATACCGGTCCCCAATTAAGTGCCGACGGCAACACTACCATCAATGACCTGGAAGGTGTGGAATTGTATTGCTGGGACTGTAATAACGACACCAATCCCAATTGCCGTCTGCACTTCCGCAAGGAGAATGGGGTGCTGCATTACAGTTACCTGGTGAACAACACTACCGTGTTCGACAGCAAAGACAACATAACCCTTGGCTATTGGACCAATGGCGCTTATCTGTTAGCCGATCATGATCTGCCTTTTAGCGGACCGTTTGGATTGACGAGTTTTATTCTTGATTTTTTGTTGAGCCCTGCTGACATCGAGATAACAGACGAAGAAGGAAAACGCACTGGCAATTTCAGCAGCAAAATTTACAGTGAAATCACGGATAGTCATCCCTGTTATTTAATGAAAGGTGCCTACCTTTTACCGGTGGGAAAAAGTCTTACACGGAAAATTGTGGGCAATGGAAATGGCAAGTACACCTTTAACAGCATTATGCCGGATGGAACAACCATTAAGATTGAAAACATTGACACGGCACCCGGCCAAACTGATGTGCTGATGGTGAACGCCGATGCTTCACAATTGCGGTTCGCTCCACATGTTGAGAAAAACTTCACTGTTACATTTTCCAAACTTGTCGGTGGTGAGTTACGGTCACTGGCTCTTAATGGCGTGGGCGGAGGGCCAGCAACCGAGATCGATATTACAGTTGCGCCGGATCTCAGCCTGTTCAGGCTGGGCAACCGGAGTACTGTAAAAAATGTAAACGTGCAGGCGTTTAGTATTGACAAAACTACCAGTACACCGGTCAATAAAAATGCCAGTGTAGTGTTGCCCGCTAACCATGACCTTGTGGTTTCTGTATCAAATTGGAAGACGATTGACCTGGTAGCAGAAGCCCTTGCATTTTAAACTGGAGTTTGGCAGGCAGCAGCATCTGGCTGCTGCTTGTTTTATCCAGCCTACTTGCAGAATAAGGACCATTAAATCGCATACTTACTTTAGTTTCATTACGTACGTCAGAGGCAGAACTGTTCGCCTGCACATACATTAGCGTTCCATAAAGAGTACAAAATGTTGATTGATTACCAGACGAAGAGCTTGAGGCCTCTGCCTCCCAGACCGTGACGAAAAGGATTGCTTTTTTGAACGGTGGATTTTGCTAATAAGAACCACCTTTCCCAATGAAAAGATTCCTAACTAGCTAGCAATGGTGAGTTTCTGTTCAACTGACCGGAGGAACTCTTAGACAAGGTGGTGGAGAAAATGATTGACTACGTGTTGCCTCCAAAGGACGTCAAGCTGGTATTCTTTGGCTGTTATTGGCAGGAAGATGCCTTTCAACTTAATCTGGCCGACAATTTCATAGGCCTGGATTATTGTATAGCCAAAGGTGGGGACCTAGTAGCCTATCGTTGGAACTTGGAAATCAAGGTTGCTAACAGCCACTTTGCCTCGGTTGGATAGCGAACGCGTGAAGCCTAACGAGGAACCATAAAAACTGAATCGGTCATAGGGCAGGTATCAAAGCATACCGGAATGGCGTAGCTTTATTCTGCTTTGAAACAGCTGCGATATGAAACATTCTTCGGATCCCCATCACCCAAGGACCATTACAGCCATTGAAACGGCTCTTCCTTGTTTTATTGGCTATACTGAAAGGGGTGACCGTGATAAGTCAATACGCTACCAACCCATTCGCATTGCATCACCCGCAGAATACAAAGCAACGTATGGGGGCATGCCTTCGGTCAGGGTGCAACTCAGGCTCCAAAAAGATAATACCTTGTGCGCTGCGCCGATCGTAGTGCCCTCTCCGTTTCAATTGCCCTATGCAGTACAGCACTATTTTCAAAATGGCGGCGGGCCTTGTTACATTATCGCTGTGGGGTCTTTTCTGCAGGCACGGATGGACAGCGCCCTGCAGTTCCGACAGCTGCTACGCGGCCTGCAAAGCGCAGCAAGCGAGGAGATGATCACCCTTCTGGTACTGCCCGACGCTGCTTTGTTTAAAGGCACAGAAGCCCATTACACGCTGCTCAAGGCAGCGCTGAAGCAATGTGCTGAGAGGCGGGACCGCTTTGCCATTCTGGATGTGTGGCAGCCATACCCAATGCCCATAACCGACCGGTTTTCCAGTGTGGCGGCATTTCGCAGCGGCATAGGGGGTGAACACTTAGGATTTGGGGCCGCCTATTTCCCCTGGCTTCAAACAACGCTTGCTCCTTTTATTCGCCCCGACGACGCAACGGTACTGCGCATCCGCGGCGGTTCGGGGATTGCCAAAAAGATGGTCTTACGAAAAGAAGGAGGTGGTGATATCAGCCATTCTCTTTATCACCAACACCGTCCCTTGTACGATGTGGTGATGCAGGCCGTCGTGGCAAGCGGGGTGGTGTTGCCACCCAGTGGAGCGATGGCAGGCGTATATGCATCCGTGGATCGTGACAGAGGTGTATGGAAGGCTCCGGCCAATGTTGCGCTGGCAGGTGTCGCTGCACCAACGGTTGCACTCACCAAGGATGATACAGACATGCTGAATATCGATGCTGCGGAAGGAAAGTCGATCAATGCCATCCGTACGTTTCCAGGAAAAGGGGTGCTGGTTTGGGGCGCAAGAACCCTTATGGGCAATAACAACGAGTGGCGTTATATCTCGGTGAGACGCTTCTTTCTCATGGTAGAGGAGTCGGTTTATAAAGGAACAGAATGGGTTGTCTTTGAGCCCAATGATGCGGGAACTTGGGTGAAGGTAAAAGCGCAAACAGAGGACTTCCTTGTTGCACTGTGGCAGCAGGGCGCCTTGCAGGGAACCAAACCGGAACATGCTTTTTATTTGGCGGTGGGTCTCGGCAAGACCATGACGCAACAAGATATACAGGAAGGACGGCTGATCCTGGAGATCGGCATGGCTGTGGTGCGCCCCACTGAATTTATAACCTTGCGTATTCACCACAAAATGAAACCAATGTAAGGGCTGTAAGTTTCCTCCAATTTTCGTTCTCCATCGGAAAGATTACAATAAGCTGATTGCCTTCTTAAGAGCAAGGCTATTTTTACCATTATCGGGCTGGTCTCAGGTTCTGCCGATAGTAGACATCTGCCGGAATTTCATGCACTGCATACACTTTTTTAAGAAGATGATAAAGTGTAGGGTCATACGCTTTCAGGTCCTGCGGTGATTGTACACGAGTTTCACCATCATAAAACTCAAGGTTGGACCAAAACCACCATTGGGTGCCTTCTGCCCAATATTCCTCTAACGTGTTTATGGCATACTGACCTTCATACTTCCCGTTATCTTTAGCCGCTTCATAAGCGTCTTCTACCTGGGCGTACAAGTCAGGATCTACTGTTTTTATGGCAGAAAATATAGTGTGGCTAAATTCATGCACTAAAATATTTTCCCCATAATACCTGTCGTCTTTATAGCCGAGTAGATTCTCTTCGGCGCAAGAAGCTCCGTCATATCCACCCATACCCCTGGCCCGCTCATTCCAATAATCCCTGTCAGTCATGCTGCCAATGCCACCTGGGTTATTATACGTTTCCCGCTCCTCATCTGTTAACCTCTCGTCATCTTTGGATGGCTTTTCCATATCGTTGTACTCGGGCAGATCCGTTTGTCCTTCACTTGCTGCCATCACCTGTACCATACAGTTACGATTTATCAATTCCGCTTTTATATCCTTTCTTTTCAGTAGCATGTACTTAACAATTGTACGGGCTACCAACAATGCATCATCCGGTACTTTTTCAGAAGATACGATTGCTATGTCGTCGGCATTCGCATACTTTTTATAAAAAGGATCAAGCTTTAAAGCAGCAGGTGGCTTACGTATTTTTTGCTTTTGAAATGCTGGCTTTAGAGGCTTTTTTATGCCCGGACTGTTCTGCGCTGTTAACCAAAGGGGTAATGCGCAGCAAATAAAAACAACCAAAATTGTTTTGCGTAGAACTCCAATTGCCATGACCCGAATTGATTCCATCATAATTTTTTAAAAAAGGAGATAAGAAAAGAGGGTCGGGGAATTGCGAACAAGCAGATTAAAGACGGGTGATCCTTAATAAAGCAAATTAATAGGGAAGAGACTTATTCTTTGATCTTTTCCAATTCATACTTCTGTACTAAGAAAGAGATCACTCACTTCAAGAAATTATCTGTTTACTAAAAATACCAAGGCTATAAAGTAGGTCGTTTCGTTGTCTTTTTCATTCTGATACCACTGGAGAACGACATGTTTATTACCATACGTGTATATGGATTCTGTTATTCCATCTGCCTCCTTCGCAGTTTTTTTGAATTGATTCAGACACTCATCAAACTTACCATTGAAATAACTAAGGTCAGTGGATGATTGTTCGTAATCTTTGCCTTCGTAAAGCGAAACGACAAATTTTGACGTATTGGTTGTTTCTTCGATATGGGAATCATAGTTTTCAAATTTTACGTTGGTTAGATAATGATTTGTGTCCGTTGTGGAATTCGCCACGTCTTTTGTGGCTTTGTATTTGGCAAAGTTGTTCTCCATCTCATTAAAGACATCAACCACATCTGAACAAATGCCTGATACCTGTAGGTCCAGTGTTGTCTCATTTGTTGGATCACTTGCACTTTCCTTTCTTGTTGTGTCGACAATACTTTCTGATGCTGAAGCCCCGGCAAACAGCGAGGTCACATTCACCTGTTTTGTTGAAATCAGGGTTACCATAATACTAACAATCCCTGTAATAGCAGCACTGATAATTGCAGTTTTGCCATTTGCAGCTTGTTCTCCCATGAAGCGTTGTTTTGAAGAGGTTTGGAAATTAGATATAGCGGCATACTAATATATAAAAAACATTTAAATTCTGTTTTAAATCTTTCATAACTGAAGCTGACAAGTATCCACTCAAGTAAAAAACTCAGCAATCCTGACCCTATGCCCAGCAAAAGAAGACACACCGCTGATTTGCAAATGGTTGACTGATTTTTAAATGATTCAAAAGATCCTGAGAGATTCCAATTGATTGAAATAAGCGGATGGGTATTAGTTCTTTAAGCAGCAAGTGGTTTATAGGTGACAAACCGGTGAGCTGGTTTCGATTTGGTTTGTTTTGGCCCGTTCCAAGAACTTATTATAGGATAACCACCTTGCTAAAACTCATAATCTTCGATACAACGGAAGCGCTATCGCTCTATTCTGCCAATGGTTTAGATAGACCTTAGAAAAGTAGAGGGTAAATTTATGAACTCAACAACTTACCGTGCAAATTATAGTCTATCGCCATTCATTTTCCATTACCCTGCAAGACGAAATTTTGAGATGCGATCTTCCGTTCACTGTTGGTTGTATTGCACGATCGTGCTATTGAAGCGCAATGGAATAATAGAGTCGGGAATTAAATACAGAACAACTTATACGGCTAACGACAATGTGTAATTTTTTCCACCCCGTTCATTTTTGCTTATGAAATTGCCTTGTGCCAATGAGATAGTCGAACTATGGCCTTTATTACACCGTAGATGCCTTCCCTTTATTTTGCCATTAGTGTTTTCTGAGACGAAGAAAGTTAAACGATTTAATAACTTGCCTAGCGGAGTTAAAGATCGATCGGCACTTATTTGTTTTTCCTCTTTTTCACGCTGCTAACCATGCGTTTCAAATGTTCATTCTGCGGCTCCAGCGCCAGCGCCTTTTCAAAATAAATAGCTGCCAGTTCGCTAGTGCCCGTACGTCGGTGAATCTCACCGAGACTGACATACACAATCGTTGCCTTTGGATAAACCTTAGCATTGTGTTCGAAGATCTTTATGGCGTCTTCTATTTTTCCGCTTCTTCTTAACTCATGTCCGAGATAATCGAGTTGTTGTTCATTGAATTGAAAGGCGGCATTGTTTTCATTGTTCAACTGATCATGCAATTTTATGGCAGCATCCGCACCACGGGTTTGGGCGGTGCTGCGCAATGTATCGAGCAGCGTCCAGGGATAGCGATAAGGCTCCACTTTATGGTTTGGATCGAGGATATGCCAGCCGATGTCGGTCACTGAATTGTCTGTATTGGACAATACGACCACGCCTATCTTTTTTTCTTTGTCGAATCCAAGAAATGTACGGTAGCCAGGAGTCCCTCCGTCCTTAAAAAGGAGTTCTCTTCCGCTGTCATTGGCAAGTGTCCAGCCCATCGTGGTATACGTATCATTGCCATCTTTTTTTGCCCGGAGCACATGCGTGAGCTGAAGGGCAGGCAGGAGATCCGTTTTGGTGAGTCCCATATTGGCCGCTGCAAAGGTCAGCAGATCGTTTGCAGTGGAACGTAGCGCACCGGCGGCTTCGAGAGCACCCAATTCAAGGGAGACAGTGGGCTGGCCTGTTATGGCATGTCCTTTTGCTGTATTTGCTTTCATTTGTCTCGAACTCCTGATGGCAGTAGCCGTCATTTTCAGCGGCCTGCAGATCATGGCCAGCGTCATAGATTCGAAATCTTTCTTTGCGATCCTGGATAGTATATTGCCCAACAGTCCATAAGCAACATTGGAATACCGCCACCGGGTATCAAAATCGTACTCCGGTTGAAAACCAGAGACGTAATCAAACAAGGCCTTTTCGGTGTAATCGGCATAGGGATTATCTATGTCTTTTGGGTAGGGATGGTAGGGAAAACGTGGCATACCTGTACGGTGGGTGGAGAGGCTGAGCAAGGTAATCTCCCTTCCGTTCCGCACCGGGGATTTAACGCTTGAAGGAAGGTATTTGGAAATGGGGTCAGTGAGATTTAATTGGTTTTCCAAATTCATTTTGGCCAGCAGGACAGAGGCAAACACCTTGGTGATGGAACCGATCTCATAGACGGTATTGCCATCGGGACGTACAGGCTTTTCATTGCTCATGATGCCTTCGGAATAGATCTGCCTGCCACCAGCATCAATAACCCCAATAACCATGCTCTTACTTCTTTTGGCAGCAACCTCCTGTTTGAGGATCGCTTTGATACTGTCGGCTGGTATCTGGCCCCATACAATATAATGGGCAAGGAGCAGGGTGGTTATGACCAAAGATCTTTTCATGTCATTCGTTATTATTGATAGGACGTTGAGAAGACACGCCAAGTTACATCTCATTGAACCGACACAATGACCTACCTAAAAATTCCATTGATGCTGTCTGCAGCTCCTTGTTTACTTTACTTCACATTGGCTGACTCCCAGTGTACGTATGGAAGAACGATTTTTTTCACTTTGTGATACCAGCTCCTGAAGAAGTCGATAACTTTGGACAGAATCTGGTGCTTCTGCGTTCGTAGTACCAAAGGTTTGCTAGGTGGCCTACCCTATATCAGCGTTCCCCCGTTAGTTTTACCATGCACTTCATGAGATGTGGGTTGCACCCGCCATTCCCTGGCACCAAACGTTACCAGAAAAATTACACTTTACACTGTCGAAAACAATACCCGTTTTATAGGGTCTACTTTGCTAAGCAATACGGTAGAGGCTGATAGAAACTAATGCTTGTCTCTACAATAACCTATATACTGACTCAACTCACCGCTTCCACCTTGTTTTGTGCGACTTGTAAGCGAAAGTATACGAACAGTCATCCTGATTTGGATTTCCGAGTGGAAAATCTTTACCCAGATAACGAAAAGTATTCTGTTCCTGCCGAATCACCGGAAAAAGGGCACGTTATTTTATAGGAATAGGTAAATTGATTCGTATGGCAAAAGCAAGTTCAAAAACAGCGGCTCCAAAAAATGCCGGGGCCGGGGCAGATGATTCGTTATTACAGGAATTGTTTGTGGACTCTTTAAAAGACATTTATTATGCGGAAAAGGCGATTGTAAAAGCCCTTCCAAAAATGCAAAAGGCAGCGACTTCCGAGCAACTTGTTACTGCTTTTGAGCAACACCTTGTGGTGACAAAGGGGCAAGTAGAAAGGCTGGAACAGGTATTTGAGTCAATTGGTGAAAAAGTGGGCAGTAAAAAATGTGAAGCCATTGAAGGATTAATCAAAGAAGCGGAAAGTATCATTGAAGATACGGATGAAGGCACTGCCACAAGAGACGTTGGGTTGATCCTGGGTGCACAAAAGGTGGAGCACTATGAGATTGCTTCTTATGGCGGGTTGCGCCAACTGGCTGTTACCCTTGGGTATACCACTGCCGCTGAATTGCTACAGCAAACACTTGACGAGGAAAAGCAAACTGACTTGTTGCTGACTGATATTGCTGAAAATAACATCAATTATCAGGCTGCTGGCGAAGAAGAGTAAACTAAGTTATCTTATCAAAAAAGCCGGTGTTTTACCGGCTTTTTTGATGGAATTATCTTAATGATAAGTTATCCAGTTTTGCGAGGTTCGCCGCAACAATGTAAACTATTCAACAATACGACACGGTTATACTTGCAGGCCTATTTGCTGTTCCATTTTGCGAGGCTCTTGCAAAGTAACCCATCAGAACAGTTTTAGCTCGCCACTTGGCTGAATACAGGGTGCCGGATTTTTCTTAGTAGCTCCAGACCTGAAATTGCCATTAATAGAGGGTAAATCGAGCGCTTGGACCTTCGGTGTATCGAAGGTTTGTTCCTTATTTCTCTGCTTGGTGTGTGACGGCCTGATAGTTGACCGGACATTTGTCAAACACAGGTGCAAAAAGTGAAAGCTAGGTAAGTGTCCCAACATCGACGTATAAGACCACATTGAGCGGGAACCCACCAATAAGGAATTCGATAACTGTTTGCTCTTCTCCACTTGCAACCTGTTTATTTCGAAGGGAAATTATGTGAATATGACCTCCTTATACAGAATCGCTGGTCGCTTCATTTTACTTTTGATAGGATCCAGCCTGTATGAAGCACTCCCGTATATGTGATTCTACAAACTGTCCTGACAATCCGGAGATATTCGATGATTATGCAGGCCGGCAAATATGAATGGAGCAATCCTTCCCTCAGACTTGTCAAAGAATGGCATTACAGAAACTTCGCGGCTTACCAACAATAAGGGAGGTGAATTTCTAAAAAAAAGATTGATCCTAAGTCCTTTTTGATTTACACTCAAAGCGTTATCCGGTACGATAGCTTGTATTTTCCAGATCCATACTATACATTTAGGGCCTTAAACCAAAACTAAATGAAAGCGTATCGTTCGTACCCGATGGCCTTTCACGGCCGCGGCAGTGAGTATTTTAAAATTCTGCTTGTTAACACCATTCTTACCACCATCACCCTCGGTTTATACTATCCCTGGGCCAAGGCGCACAAACTCAAATTCCTTTACAGCAAAAACACCTTTGAAGAAACTCCCTTTGTTTTTTCCGGCACCGGCAAGGAAATGTTTAAGGGCTTTATCCGGGCATTTGGCCTATTCATTTTGCTGTATGCCGCTTTTCTGTATCTCTACCTGAATGGCTCCCCGGTTACCGCCATTTTACTGCTGTATGGTAGCTTGATTGCCATCGTGCCAGTGGCGCTTCACGGCGCTTACCGTTACCGCATGGCTAAAACCAGCTGGAAAGGAATTCGGTTTGGGTATACGGGTGACAGGGGCCAACTGGTGGGCCTTTTTGTAAAAGGACTGCTTCTTACACTAGTGACGTTGGGTCTTTACAGTGCCTGGTTTACCATTAGCCTGCGCCGCTATCTCCTTTCCAATATAAACGTCGGCAATGCCCGCTTTGTATACGACGCCGAGGGCAGTGATTATTTTTGGATGAATGTAAAAGGCTATATTTTAACGGTACTTACATTGGGTATATACATGTTCTGGTGGCAAAAAGACCAGTTTGAATTTTTTGTAAACAATACCCGCCTGGAGCAGGAAGAGGATGCCGTTTTCTTTCGTTCAATAGCCACCGGCGGCGGATTTGCCTCCCTGATGATCGTTAACCTTCTGATCCTGATTTTTACCTTTGGCCTGGGATATGCCTGGACGGTTACCCGCACCATGAGCTTTGTCATGAATAACATTGAAGCATCGGGATATTATTCTTTTGAATCCCTGGTGCAATCGCAGCATGATTACAGCGATGCTACGGCTGAAGACATGGCCGACATAATGGATATTGGAATTATCTAATGAACACAGAAGATATTTTATATTACGATGGAAGCAGTGCCCGCCCCACACCGGTGCGGGTCTTGCTTTTGGATGGAACTATTCACCTGCGAAAAGAGGAAGATGATGCGTTTGCGGAAAGCTTTCCTGCGACAGCCCTTGCCCGGAACCAGATTGAAAGAACCATCTATTTTTATCTGGATTCTACCGGCACACGCTACCTGCAGTTTGATGCCGGTCACCCCATAGCAAATCAGCTTTTACATGAACAATCCAGCAGGAAGGGTAGCTGGGCACAGCGCTTATCGACGCTGCGTATTTCTGTATTACTTCTCACCATGCTTGGGTTGGGAATAGGACTTTATTTGCTTTTTGTAAGCATGGTGCCTTTTTTGGGGATGCGCATGATTAGTGTGGAAAAGGAAGTGGCCATTGGCAACCAGCTCAAAGAAGCCATGCTGGAGCAATCGGCTCTTCTCGGCGAAACTGTGGATAGTGTTGGTACAATGCAATTGCAGGGATTTGCCAGGCAGTTTGCGCTCAGCAAGGAGTATCCTATCGAGGTAACTCTGGTCGAAAGCAATACGGTAAATGCATATGCTTTGCCAGGCGGGCAGATTGTTGTGTACAGTGGTATTATAAACAAAATAGAAACGCCAGAAGAGATGGTTGCGCTCTTGGCACATGAAGCAACACACATTAACGAACGCCACAGCCTTCGTTCACTATTGCGAAGTGCGGCCAACGGGATTTTAATTTCTGTTGTATTTGGTGATGCCAGCGGTATTTCCGGGGCATTGATCAGTGGGGCCGAAACCCTGTATCGCCTTCAATATTCCCGTAGTTTAGAAACTGAAGCCGACAAAAAAGGAATGGATCTGATGGTGGCCAATGGTGTTGATGTAAAAGGGATGAAAGGACTTATGCAAACCTTACAAGCGGAAGAAAATCTGGCGCATGACCTATCCTTTATCAGCAGTCACCCACTGACCAAAGAAAGAATCAGCGCTGCAGAAAAATATAGGAACGAGCACGTGCCCACAAGTCAAACTAAAAAGGGCCTGCAACGCCTTTTTGATAGCCTGAAAAGCCGTACAGCTGCCCTGTAAAATGGAGTTGGTCATCCCAGAATTATTTGAACGGCAAATCCATTATTAAAATTTTATCGATCGAAAAAATCCTTTTATTAGTGCCTTGTAGCTCTGATTTACAGTGGCTAATAGCCAGAACAACAGGTATTTAGCCTGCTATCGCGAAGAAAAATTTGAACAGAACTAGGAAAAGAAAATAAGTAGCAGCCTGATAGCCCGGCGTGAAGAGAAACACTTGGCCTATTATTCATTCTTTCGCCGAGCTCAATACAGGATTCCGAACTTAGTTTAAGCGGAGTGTAATGGGCTGAAGAAAAGGTATGTTCTTTACTCCACCATTCTGCTCCTGATGATCTCCATGAGGGCTGGCTTATAACTTTCGCCAATGACAATGTCTGCCTTGCTGTTTTTAAGCAGCAGTTTGTTGCCTTCGATGCCGGTGATCTGTGCCACCGAAACAAGATAGGATTTGTGCACACGGATAAAACTTTTCTTTGGCAATCGTTCTTCCATCTCTTTCATGGTTGTGTAAACCAGTGTTTTTTTCCCACCCTGGTGAACGGCAACATAGTTGTTCGCCGCTTCAATGTATTCGATATCAGCTAACTCGATTTTAAGCAGCTTGCCCTTCGATTCTGTTTTTACAAAAATGTAGTCTTCATTTGCCTCCTGTTCTTCAGCGGCTCCCGTTTCGTTCAATTGTTTTGCGGCCCTTTGTACCGCTGCCAGAAAGCGGGGAAAGGGGATGGGCTTCAAGAGGTAATCTACTACCTCCAGGTTGTAAGCTTCTACTGCAAATTCACTATAGGCGGTTGTTAAGATTACTTTTGTTTTGCCCCCAATGGCTTTTACCAGATCAATGCCCGACAGCTGCGGCATCTGGATATCCAGAAACACCAGGTCGATCTTTTCCACAGCGATCACCTGCAAGGCTTCCAGAGGGTTGGTGGTGGCTTTTACCAGCTGCAGCTGGGGTGTTTGCTGCACGTAGTGCACCATTACATCAATGGCATCAAATTCATCGTCAACAATCAAACAGGAGATCATAATTTTTGTATTATTAGTTCTGTAGCGTAACAATCATTTTCATTTTTTACGTTCAGCGCATAGTCGTCGCCATACGCCAGTTGCAACCGCTTTTGAATATTGTCCAGTCCAATACCCGTCGACAGTTCTTTTGGCCCCGGTCTCTTCTTGTTTTTGCTGTAATAGCGCAGACCGCAGTCATTTATCTCGATATAAATTTTGATCGGAAATTCACTGTCCGACAAGTCGCCGTGCTTAAAAATATTTTCCACTAACGTAATAAGCACAAAAGGAAGAATAACCGCTCCATTTGCTTTTCCTTTTACCTCCAGTTCTACATGGAGGTTGTTACGAAAGCGGAACTGGTTCATCTTGATAAAATTCTTTAAGTGCTCGATCTCATCACGCAACAGCACTTTGCCATCGGCTGTAAACGCTTCTCCCAAGGCATAGCGCATCATTTCGCTGAGGGTTAAAATCCCGTCTGCCAGTTCTTTCGAAAGCGGCAGGGACCGTGCATAAAAAGAGTTCAGGGTGTTGTGCAAAAAGTGCGGATTGATCTGTGATTTAAGGAACTTCAGGTCAGCCTGCATTTTCTCTACCTCCAGCTTTAGCTTTTGTTCTTCCAGCTTTTTGTGGCTTTGCCGCACATCCCGCAGGTAATAAATTACGGCCAGCACTAGGATAAAGAGGCTGTACAAAACACCCACCAGCAGGTTGCCCACGATTTGCCGGTCCAGCGGCATGGGGTTGTTGCGATTCGCTTCTAATGGCAGGTAATGATCAACAAGGATATTGTAAGCCTGTATGATCAACAGGCAAACAGAGAGCGGAATGATAAAATGAACAAACCCTTTGCGCCGGATGAACAGGGAATGAAAATAATTCAGTGTGAAATAAGAGAAAACAGTTGTCATAACAGCGCCTAAAAGCAGGTTGGGAAAGTATTCCCAGAAACGTTCCCAGTTGAATGGTTCATTGCTGATATACTTGATGGCATAATTGAAAACGACCAGGGAAAAAGCACCGCCAAAAACCGCCAGGGCCACGCTTCCCAATTTGAACCGGTTACCGCTTGTTTTCAATATGCTTTTCATGTTATACAATGATGAATGATCAGTAATGAGTTATCATTTATGAATAATAAGTTTTGAATTTTTAGTAATGAGTAACAAACAATCAGCCACCCACTCATCACTCATCATTTTTCACTCATTAATTTACCCGTTTCATTTCTTCTTCCGCACCGGACTTCCTTTGTCTCGCACTTTTCACATCATTGCTTCCTAAACGGAAACTCACACTCAGCTTCACCTGTCTTGTTTCGTTCTTTGTGTTATAGTGCACCACCTGTCCCCCAAACGAGCTTTTGCTGCGGAACTGCAGGGTGTTGAACACATCACTCAGCGCCAGCTTCACGGTAGCCTTGTCGTGCAGCAACTTGGTTTGCACACCAGCATCTGCCGACCAAAAGCCCTGTACCCGGATGTTGCTTTCCTGCAGCGACGGTGAATAGTAAAACCCTGTCAGTTCCGCAGTCCATGCCTTTGCAAATTTCAGGCTATGCTGCATAAATAGGTTGATGCCAAATGCTTTTTGGTCAATGCGGCGGCCCGGGCCAAAATCACCCTGGTAAGCCGCATAGGTTCCAGTCATGTTGGCAAAGAATGCGTATGCCTTGTGCTGGAATGGATAGCTAAGATTTAGTGTCCAGAGCTTTTGCGAAGCCAGGTTTTGTTTCGACGCTACGGAACGGGAACCTTCGGTCGTATCCAGCAGCCAGGCGGAGAGGTCCTTCACCAGGCTGTAATGGAGTGAAGCATTCAGCTTTTGTTTGTACACATACCCCACGCCGGCCCCGGTGGTGTATTGCGGACGCAGCCAGGCGTTGCCTCTTTGCACCAGGTAATCATCCACTTTCAGTTCAAATGGGTTCAGGTCCTGGTACACCGGGCGGTCAATACGACGACTCAGTGTCAGGCTGAATTGGTGAACTTCATGGTGGCTATAGGTGAACGCTACACTGGGAAACAGGTTAAGATAACGACTGTTGATGGTGGAATCATAGGGCTGGTAACCGCCGTTTATCCATTTCTGACCGGTAGAGGTTCCGTCCAGGCTCGTGTTTTCGGCCCGGACCCCTGCCTGCAACTGCAGGTTTTTCCATTGCCTGTTATAGTTGAGATAAGCCGCATGAATGCTTTCCCGGTAAACAAAACGGTTGCTGCGATCATAGTCCAGGGCATTGCCTGTAGGGTTTACATTGTAGCGCTGGAAGTCATTGTCAGTGGTTACATACGATGATTTGCCACCCACTGCCAGCCTACCTTTCGCAAAGGGCTTCTCGTAGTCGGCTTTTGCCGAATAAATGTTGATCATCGTGGGTGTGTTCATTTCATAAGTCACGGTCTTGAGCAGGTTGCGGCCGCTGCCATCGTAATAGAAGTTGGGTTGGAACTGTTGCCCCTTCAGATGGTAATAACCATAGTCGGCATTCAGGCTAAGGCTGCGGCCCGCTTTGGCTGTATACTGGTAATTCAGGTTCAGTCCCAGGTGATCTCTTTCCGAGGAAAACCGGTTATCGGCTTTCAGTATGCGGGAAGGGGGTGAGCGGAGGGCACTGATTTCGGTGTAACTGTTGTTGGTCAACCAAGTGGTGCCAAGGTTCCCGTTTATCAGCACACCGATGGTTTGCTCTGCATTGATAAAAAAGTCTGCACCGGCTTTCCCGTTCAGGGTTTGGCTATTCTCCTTTTGGGTGCCGTGCTGTGCAAAAAGGCTATCCTGCAGGAAGCGGTCTACCTTGAGCGCCCTGTGCGTGATGCCGCTGTTATATCCCAGGTTTCCAAATACATTCAGCTTGGCCGTACGGTGGTTAAGTGAAATGGTTCCATTGCTTTTGCCATAGATACCCTGGTTATAGCCGGCAGTAGCCGATCCGTTGGTGCCATAGGATTTGGCCTTCTTCATGCGAATATTGATAATGCCGGCATTACCTGCTGCTTCAAATTTGGCCGAGGGATGCGTGATGAGCTCAATGGCTTCCACTTCCGACGATTGCATGGACTTTAAATAGGCTGCCAAATCAGGGCTCGACAGTGGCAGGGGTCGGCCATCAATATACACCTGTACGTCGTTTTTGCCAGCCATGCTGATTCGGTCTTCGCTGTTGACAGTGACAGTTGGTGATTTGCGCAGGAGTTCCAGCACCGTGCTTCCGGTTGCAGCGATGGTGCCTTCGACGTTCAGCACTGTTCTATCGGCTTTTACCTGGATGAGTGGTTTTTTGGCTGTGATTACAACCGCACCCATTTGAGCCTGCGTTTCCGGTAAAATAAGTTCAATCACCTGCTCGCCGTTTCTTCCTTGCAAAATGGGTGAATAGGTCGTAACATAACCCACAGACGAAACTGACAAAAGATAGCCGCCTGTATCAGTCGCTGCAAAATGGAAGGAGCCGTCTTCTGCCGACACCCGAAGCTTGACAAGAGAGGAATCGGTTGCCTGCATCAGGGAAACAGTGGCACCACTAATGACTGTGCCTTTGTTGGTTTTAACGGTACCTTTTATGGTTTGAGCGCCTATGCTAAGGCTGAAAAAGATTTGGAGCAGGATAATGAATTTTGTATGCATACGTGGTGTTTTTCCTTGTGCACACAAACCTATCGCAGCGGGTAGAGAGGAGGAAAAACATTACGGGAACGTGCTTTTTAGGAGGGTGAAATAGGGTAGAGAACCCGACTTTGCTATCCTGAGAAGTAGCTGGTATAGTGCAGGCGAAATTTAGAACACTACCTTTTAGAGTAGAATGTTGCCTTCAATTTAAAACGCGGCTTATTGCGAAATAATGTTTCTCTCCCTTCTGTATCACGACGCAGAAGTAAGGGATACCGCCTTCGGTGTATTGAAGTTCCTGGCGTTTGATTTAACCAGGGGGGTTCAGGCGAGGGTGAAGAAAACAACGGGCATTGAATAACTAGCCGGGGTATTACCTGCATGTCAGTTTTGAGGGTATAACTACCACCTGGCATAATTAAATAGCATATTTATGCGATTTTCTGAGGAGTATAAGGATTTATATTTGAGATTGGTGTTTTTCATAGGTTAGCTACGGCCTGCATTTTCCATGCGGGCTTTTTTTCGCTTTCCTGTTTGGTATTTAGGATTTTTGCAATCAGTGAATGTTAATCAAAAATGGACACGATTATGTGCCCTTTGCATTTAAAAGGATGTATAAGCAAAAGAGGCTGCCCCGGTCACCTCATTTGTTTTATTCCTATCTGCTTTATTTCGCAAAGCAAATAACAGATTACAACCTGGCATATTAAGACAGAACACAGTTCGCTATTCTTTCTCTAATAATAGATCGAACACTATTGCATTTATTCTATCATAGTTTTGCTCAAAGCCTCCGGTTACTAGGGTTCCCGCTTTACCCGAAACTTGCCCTTAATGGGATGGCCCGGTGCACCGGATATTCCCTGACGCCAGACCGTGCCGGAAAACGCCCCCTCCACATAGTCGCCCACAGCCCCCACTTTGGTGATGGTGATGGCACCCGGTGATTGGGTTTCGTCGCACATGTCACAGGCATGGGTAAGCGAAAAGAAAGGATCGCCTTCGCCAATGCGCACATCGATATAGGCTTTGTAGTCGCCATGGCCAAAGGGGTAAGCACCTGCGGACAGGTCGCCGTGTACCAGCAGGGTGATGCCATCGCCGCTGGTCATATTGGCCCAGATGGAAAAACTCTTGCTTGGGCGCATTGAGATCCCGAATTCCTCGTCCGGTTCGTTGACATGCGTCACGCCATCAACGGTATAGGTAACGTATTCATCTTCCAGCACGGCAATGGGGATGGTCAAAATGGTTTCGATGCTGAAATCACCGGTGACGGGGCTTAAGGTGGGTACAATAACGCTGATAAGTGCCGGGTTCTCAGCCGGCACGGAAGCGGGTGCCTGGTAGGTGCAGCGGGCCGCAGCGGGTTGAATAGACCCGCCACCGGCAGCCAGGCGCCACTTCAGGCCATCAACCGACCGGGTTACATTGTACTCCTGCAGCGTACCCAGCCGGGGATCGGCCAGTTTTGTATTGCCCGAATAGCCGTTGTAGTACTTCAGGATCAACTCGGTGGATTCACCCGGCTTCAGGGCCGTCTTGTCGGTATAAATGTTCATCATCTCGCACCAGGTCCAGTCGCTGAAATGCGTGGTTTGCACCGACAGCGTTTGGGTGTTTTGATTCACCGTGGTGGCGCTGGCCTGGTACACCAGCGACAACAATTCAGGAGCCGTTCCCCTTAAATCGGCACCGTGCTCGTAATGACCGTTATTCACATATAACCAAATAAACTAATCACATGATTTTAGACAGCCTCTTAAACTGTAATCATTAATTATCGTTGGAAGTTTAGTGCAAATGCATTTGGCTGCTATCCTAATAGCCTGTATCATGATCTTTCAGGTATCCTATTTTCATTTATAATGCCAGCTCTGGTACTTACAAGAATTTAATTTTTCCTGAATAGAGGATCATTCATATTTCCGTGACATAGAGATTACCATGTATGATGCAATGTCATTTTTTAAAAAATCCGGAATTACTGTTTCCCAATGGGATTTTCCAAATAGCCGACAAAATATGAACGCTTTGAGGATGGTGCCAATGCGATATATGCTTGCGGCCGTTTTTTACTTTTTGTTTGTTTGTGATTCAGCAACGGCGCAAAAAGATTTTACACAGTATGTTGACCCCAATATCGGCACGGCACATTGCCGGTGGTTTCACTACACACCGGGAGCACAGCCGTTTGGCATGGCCAAGCCGGCACCATCTACCAATGGCAGCTATGGAAATGCGCAGGGCTGGGAGGCCACGGGTTATGATTTCCGTCATACCTCTCTTGAAGGCTTTCCCAATTTTCATGAGTTTCAGGTGGGCGGTGTGGTGTTTGCCCCGCTGGTAGGCAAACTGCAAACAACGCCAGGAAAGCTGGAAACACCGGATGAAGGTTACCGTTCCCGGTTCGACCGCAAGGATGAAGTGAGCACGGCCGGTTATTATTCGGTGCTGCTTAAGGATTATGGCATCAGAGCGGAATTGACAGCAACCAAACGCGTTGCTTTTCATCGCTACACCTTTCCTGCCAGCACCGAAGCTCATATCCTTTTTGACATTGGTAACCGGCAGGGCGAAAGCGGCCAGGTGAAAGATGCTGAGGTGAAACTTTTGTCCAACGGGCGGGTGGAAGGCTGGGTAACAACACTTCCGGAATACATCCAGAAATACCAACCGGGGGCATCAGTGACAATGTATTTTTCAGCTGTCATCAGCAAGAAGCCGAGTGGTTTCGGTATATTTAACGGTGCTAATGTTATAGCGGGTCAACCAGCGGCCACCGGAAATGGTGCCGGGGTTTACCTTACCTTTTCGACAAAAGAAAAAGAAGCTATCACGATCAAGGCAGGACTTTCCTATACCTCCATTGCCAATGCCCGCCAAAACCTCCAGGCGGAAGCACCGACGCTTTCGTTTGATGAAGCAAGAGAACAGTCAAAAAAAGTATGGAACGACTACCTGGGCCGCATTGCTGTGGAAGGGAAAAAAAGGGACGACCTGGTAAAATTTTATACAGGACTTTACCATGCGGTGTTGGGACGTGGCCTGGCCAGCGACGTGAATGGCGCCTATCCAAAAAATAACGGCGCTGTTGGGCAAATTCCATTTGGAAAAAATGGTAAGCCTTTGCACCATCATTACAATACAGACGCCATCTGGGGCGGCTATTGGAACCTGACCCAGTTGTGGGCCCTGGCTTATCCTGAATACTATTCTGATTTTATCAAAAGCCAATTACTGGTGTATAAAGATGCCGGTTGGCTGGGGGATGGAATTGCCAACAGCAAATATGTATCGGGTGTTGGTACCAATATGGTCAGCATAGCCATTGCAGGTGCTTACATGGCCGGCATCCGCGACTTTAACGTGCCGCTGGCCTACGAAGCTTCCCGCAAAAATGAGTTGGAATGGAAAGACCGTCCGGCGGGGGCAGGTAAAATGGATGTTGATCGCTTTCGTAAATATGGTTATGTGAACCACCTGGATTCGGGAAGCGGTGGCGGCGAACGCTGGCAGTTTTCGGTTTCGCACACGCTGGAATATGCATTCAGCAGCTATGCAGTGGCCCAGTGGGCCAGGCTGTTGGGAAAAGAGGAAGATTATAAAGAGTTGTTACGGCTCTCCAAAGCCTGGGAAAAAGTATATGATCCGAAGCTGGATCTGGTGCGTCCCAAACTGGCCAACGGCGAGTTTATTGAACCCTTTGATCCTTCGCAACCCTGGCGTGGGTTCCAGGAAGGTAACGCCTGGCAGTACACGTATTTTGTACCACACGAACCACAGGAACTGGTGAAAAAAATGGGTGCGGAAACATTCAACCGGCGTTTGGACAGCGTTTTTACCATTGCCGAAAAAGCTATGTTTGGTGGCGGCGCAAATATCGATGCGTTTGCAGGCATTGCTGGCATCTACAATCATGGCAACCAACCCAATCTGCATGTGTCCTGGCTGTTTAATTTTTCCGGTAAACCATCGCTCACGCAGAAATGGGTGCGGGCCATTTGCAATAAGTTTTACGGTACCGAAGGCGTACACGGTTATGGCTTTGGACAGGATGAAGACCAGGGACAGTTGGGCGCCTGGTACGTACTGTCGGCCATCGGTTTGTTTGATGTAAAGGGCTTGACCGAACCAAAGCCGCAGATGGGTATTGGCAGTCCTTTATTTAATAAAATAACAATCAAATTGAGCCCTCGCTACTATTCGGGCAAAACGTTCGTTATTGAAACAAAAAACAACACTGCAGCCAATCAATATGTTCAAACGATAAACCTGGATGGCAAATCTCTTCAACAGCCATTTATCCCCTGGGAGAAAATAATAAAAGGTGGTAAGTTGATCCTGCAAATGGGAGCTACTCCTGCGGATGAATCAACGGCAGGCAATCCTTTGACTTCAAAATAAAATTCTTTCATCTGTATAACACGTAAACCGAAATAAATGAAGAGTTGTCTTTGCCTTTTTCTTGCCGCAGTTTCATTTTTTCAGGCGTATAGCCAGGTTGTGGTAGATTCAGTGTTAATAGAAGGGAATTACCGAACCTTTCGGTTTCATCAACCTTTGCAGAAAGCAAAAAAGAGTAACCTTGTTTTCATTCTTCACGGGTCCGGCGGCAACGGCGAAGGCATGATGAAACCTGCAGCCAACCTGCAAGCCATTGCAGGGCAGGAAAACATCTTATTGGTGTATCCTGATGGCTACAAGCGTTATTGGAACGAATGCCGCAAACACGCCACATCAGAAGCAAACAAAGAAGACGTCAATGAACAGGCTTTTTTTGCGGCCATGCTCCGCTATTTTGCCAAAAACTACGGGGTAAATGAGGAAGGCTTTTCTGGGATTGGTCTGTCCGGTGGGGGACATATGGCTTACAAACTTGCCATGACCATGCCTGAAACGTGCAGGGCTATCAGTGCCATTGTGGCGAATGTGCCCGATACAACAAACTTGGACTGCATGGAATCGAAAAAACCTGTAGCCGTGATAATCACCAATGGTACAGAGGATCAGCTCAATCCGCACGGTGGCGGTAAAATGATCTTGGGTGGCGCATCCTGGGGCGAGGTTCGCTCCACGCAACGTTCTTTTCAGTATTGGGCAGGGATAGCTGGATACAAGGGCCAGCCGGTGGTTAAATTGTTGCCTGACAAGGACACGACCAATAAGCAAACCATCACCCGCTACACATTTCAGCAGAGTGGAAAGCCGGAAGTCACGCTTTTAGAAGTAAACGGCGGTGGACATGCATTCCCGCAGGATATTGATGTTTTTATAGAATCCTGGGCTTTTTTCAAACGCGAATTCTCTCGAAAGAAAAAATGACATCTGTTAAAGGCCAGATGTTTCGTATAAATCGTTAGAGGAAAAGGTGGTTTCAGAATTGCATCCAGCCTGAAACAATAGCAGGTTTTTACGTTCACAGATCCCGAATACATTTCGTTTTAAATCGAAGAATCACGTAATGATAACCTGTACTTTCAATCCATCAAAATTTTAATATACGCCTGAACAGCCTAAAGCAATTTATTTACAGGGTTTCAGGTTTGGATTTGCTGGATCCTTACAATTAATAGCGTGATTTTTTAAATATAAAAAGGGCTCAATTTCCTGCTACCGTTCTTCTTTCCATTAGTTGAAACAGTTCCAAAAATTAAGTTTACACATTTCCTGAAATGGAAGCACTTTTCGTGCAAGGATTGATTCTAGGCCCTTACGGTTTTGACAGGATTTGTTTTGTCTTTGTGTAAAAAACAGACAGCAAGCAAGTGCTAACCCCCAGGATAGATTCACAAACGATAATGCCGTTTTTACGCCGCTCACCAATTCGATCGCGAACGATAACTGTATTTTTTTAGTTTCGATCCTCTTCAAACCATACGATCGAATGTTACGTTCTGCGCTTGGTACACTGTTACTGCTGTTTAGTTGCCTGTTTGCCTTTTCACAATCAACAGGATCTGTTTCAGGAAAGGTTATTGATTCTCTTCAGCGTCCGCTGGAAGGTGCAACCATCCTTCTTGTCACCAGTGAAAACGGTGTTCCAATTAAAACCGCATTGTCGGATAGCACTGCAAGTGATTTGGGCATGTCATAGATGGAAGAGATACCAACAGCTGGTGAAGGTGATGATTTTGTAATCTGTGTTGATGCCTATATTGAAACCAACCGTGGTCTTTATTTTTTTTATCACGGGTGCCGTACCGCATACCCGCAACAAAAAACAAAATGGGGCATTCCTTATGGTTTAGTAGTTATTGAGTTAATGAGTTATTAGGATGGGCTAGTTGAGATCAGCAGTGAGAAGTGTAGTGAAAAATGCAAGGTAGTAGAGGCAAGTCTCAATCTTATACATAAATTTCTATTTTATCAAAGCAGTAGATGCCATACGATTAAGGCGAAATAGGATTATGAAATTATATCAGCCTTCACTGAGGTTGGAGAAAAGCTACTGTTCATCGTAAATGGTAAGTCACAATGTGTAGCATAATTTTCCATTTACGATTTTAGCTGGTGCAGTATAAGGATGTTCTTTTGCTTTTCCAACATCCACTATATGCCATACCTGCCAGTCAAGGGATTTCAAATAGTCTGAAACCATTGATCGATGGCATCGCCACCAAACCGCTTCTGAACACATGTAAGCAATTCGAAACTTCATCCCTGCTTCTTCAAGTGATTTGATCCCTTCTTTGAATGGAGTGGTTTCCATGTAATCAGCATACCCACGAAATGCCGGGTGCCTCCAGGCAGTGTGTTTGCTTTCCGGAACCGATTTTCTTCTTCCGCCCAGGTTTTCCAAGTGCAAGTAGTCAATGGTGTGTTCAGCCAGTCGCCATTTCAATTCCTGTTGATTGTATTGAGGGTATTTGCGGGATCCGGGAAATCGCCTTACGTCCACCACCATTCCAATTTGGAAGGACAGTAACATTTCAACAAACGATTCAAAAGCCCTGCTGGATTGGCCAATTGTATAGATAATGCGTTCTGTTTCCATACAGTGTTTTCATGCTTGTAAATAACAGCGGCTATTGCTTGACTACATTATTCACCTATCTATCATTTGCATTTTTAAAATTGACTCCCGACTACTCCAGAAAAAAGCAAGCCAAAATGGATGTTGTAGTATGAACTCAAAACCTATGTTGGTAAACTGGAAATTGTTTATGCTTTTTCCATACTTCTGATATTCGATTTTCGTGTGGAAGGCATTGTGTTTTTTTTGGCTTACAGAAGCCCAAAGGTTTAAATAACAATGGGCCAGAAATAAGTTTTATGGGAACATGGAAACAAAATACTATGGAATAAAGATGGGCCGGCTTGCCACTTTAATTGCAAAGGATAAAATAAATCGATACAATTTTATTTTCTTGATTTGTAACCTTTTCAGGGAATAACAACTCCATAGAAGTTGAGGATATCAGCACCCGTTTAAAATAGTGTAAATTGAGTAAGATGCACAACCCGACTGACGATATAGCCGTGAATCCGGACATTGCTGTCATAGAAAAAATACGAAAAGGTGATATTGCCTTGTTTGAAGTGTTGATCCGGCGATACAATCCGGTTCTTTACAAAATTGCAAAAAGCTATGACTTCAATCACCAGGATGCCGAAGACCTGATGCAGGATACACATGTGGCAGCCTACCTGGCCATCAACGGGTTCGAAGGCCGGTCTTCGTATAAAACCTGGCTCTCGCGGATCATGGTCAATAAATGTATCTACAAGCTTAAATACGGGTATTTCAAAAAGGAAATATTACATGAGTTTTCCCAAACCACGCACCAGCCTATGTATGCAAAAGAAAACCAGCCCGAAGAAAACCTGCTGAACCGGGAGCTCACCCTGATCCTGGAGCGGAGTTTGCAAACGATTCCCCAGCACTATCGAACCGTATTTGTATTGCGGGAACTCGAAGGTTTTTCTGTGGCGGAAACAGCAGAACTCCTGCAGATAACTCCTGTAAATGTTAAGGTGCGGCTGAATCGGGCAAAAGCACTTCTCCAAAAAAAGATCGAACAATTTTATTCGCATACAGAACTCTATGCGTTTAACCTTATTTATTGTGATGCGATCGTTCACCGTGTGTTTGCAACGATCAACGCCATCGAAAACAACAAGCCAGGTAGTGATGGAGCCGCTTTCCCATCTGCGGTTTAAATTGTCTATTCAAGATTTTGCTGTTTCTATATCCCGATCTTCATTTTATACGAATTAAAATCCTTGCTTTTTTGTAACCTTAATTGAAGTTGTGACTCTACGAGTATAAACATTGGTTATGGACATCACAACAGATTATGCAAAATCACATACGCAGGCAGGCACACTCAGCCAGACAGAAAAAGTAAGTACGATCCTGCGTTGGACCTACGGGGTGGTTCCCATTGTTGCAGGCGCTGATAAGTTCTTGCACCTGCTAGCCGACTGGGACAAATACCTGGCGCCTTCCCTGGCTAACCTCTTGCCTTTGTCTCCACAGAGTTTTATGTCTATTGTCGGCTTGATCGAGATTGCGGCTGGTGTTCTGGTGCTTGCTAAGCCAAAAATCGGAAGCCTGGTGGTAGCGCTTTGGCTCTTGGGCATAGCACTTAATCTTCTTATGACTGGTCAGTACTTTGATATTGCCGTAAGAGATACGGTTATGGCTATCGGCGCATTTTGTTTGTTCCTTTTGTGCAGAGAGAAAAAGGATGCTTAACAGCAACAATTCTATAGTAGATTTTTGAATCCACTTGTTGGAAATTGGACCCGCAATCATGCCCAGCCTTTCAGCATACAGTTTGATAGGAAACTCCCGTTCGGCAGCCCTAGTCAGCAAACATGGTTCCATTGATTGGTGCTGCCTTCCGGAGTTTCATTCGCCTGCTATTTTTTCGGCTTTGCTGGACAAAAACAAGGGCGGGTACTTTCGTCTTTGTCCCGTGGAAAACTACAGCTCGTTTCAACGCTATATTGCTGATACCAATGTGGTGGAAACCGTTTTTGCAACTACTGGCGGTGTGGTTGTCTTGACAGACTGCTTTGTTGCCCTAACTGAAACTGAAAAGGCGTATAGCTTGTTTCCGGATCATGAAATACTTCGTATAGTGCATTGCAGTCGCGGTGCGGTTCCTATGAAGATGGAATTTGAACCCACACGCTATTATGGGAGATCGGCAGCCACACTGCTGGATGCCAAAAAGCTGGGCATCCAGTTTTTTTATAAGGAAAACACCTTTTTTCTGCAAAGCACACTTCGCGAAGAAGAAGTGGCTGTTATTAAAAACAAAGCTGCCGTAAACTTTCGTTTGACAGCAGGGGAGAAGGTGATCTTTTCGTTTAGTTGTTCCTGCCAATCACCAGCCATTCTTCCCGAATTGTATAAAACCGGATTGCACCGGTTGGAGCAAACGAAATCGTTTTGGAGAACATGGTTGCAGCCCTGCAGCTACGAAGGTGTTTACAAAGAGCAGGTGCGTCGAAGTGCATTGGTATTAAAACTGCTGGCACATGCTCCCTCGGGCGCCATTATAGCGGCTCCGACCACCTCGTTGCCTGAAGAAATTGGCGGGGAAAGAAATTGGGATTATCGCTATTGCTGGCTGCGTGATGCCTCTTTCACCGTCAGAGCATTGGCAAAGCTAGGTTTTGAAGATGAGGTACACGCTTATATGAACTGGATACTACATGCCACACAGCTTACCCGTCCGGAGTTGCAGGTTGTTTATTCCGTATATGGCCAGCAGCAACTACCCGAACAGGCGCTTAGCTGGTTGAAAGGATTTGAAAATTCCAGACCTGTTCGCATTGGTAATGGTGCAGACAATCAGTTTCAACTGGATGTGTATGGTGAAGTTTTGGATGCTTATTTTAGTTATGCCAGTTTGGTAGATGGGTTTGACAAGACTACCCACAAGTTCATGTTAGGATTGGGTGAGGTGATTTGCCAAAGATGGCAAGAACCCGATAATGGCATTTGGGAGATTCGCTCAGCACCGGCACACCACACACATTCCAAAGTGATGGCTTGGGTAGGGTTGGATAGATTGGAAAAACTTTGCAGAAGATACCAATGGCGTGATGGATCTCCCGACAAATATGCAAAATATAAAGTGGCCATTCGGCAGTTGGTTGAGCAAAAGGGTTTCAGTCAAAGGTTGCATGCCTACACCCGAACTTTTAATGAAGACTCCTTGGATGCCAGTTCACTTGTTTTTTCTTTGGTTGGGTATTGTGAGGCTGCATCCGAAAGGATGTGCTCCACAGTTAAATGCATTCGTGGTTCGCTATCAGAAAAAGGATTTCTGTACCGGTACCGCAAAAACAATGATGGCCTCAAAGGTGAAGAAGGTTATTTCGGCATTTGCAATTTTTGGCTGGTAGAAAACCTGGCGAGGTCAGGTAAATTGACTGACGCCGTCCGGCTTTTTGAAAACATCGTTTCTCATACAAGCCCCACTGGGTTATTGGCAGAAGAAATTCACCCCAAGACGTTTGAGCCATTGGGAAATTATCCTCAGGGGTTTTCTCACATCGGATTAATCAACGCAGCTCTATCCATCAACGAAACGATTGAAAACGAAGGTGTATGATAACGATTGGTGGGCTATTACTTTGGGGCTTTGGGGCTACGGTACTTCTCACTTTGATCATGTCCGCTTCCAAGCCGCTGGGTCTTTCACGGATGGATCTGCCCTTCCTGCTGGGAACACTTTTTACAGCTAACCGCAACAAGGCCCCCATTATTGGATTTGCGGTTCATGTACTCATTGGTTGGTTATTTACCTTAATTTATGCGGCCGCATTTCAACTGGCAGATTTGCACCGCTGGTGGTTTGGTCTTGCAATGGGGTTCGTCCACGGTGCTTATGTGCTTTCAGCAGGCCTTCAGATTCTTACATCTGTTCATCCGCGAATGGCGCAGCCTTTCCAGGGGCCAACTCCCACGAAGCAATTGCAGCCACCCGGATTTTTTGCGCTAAACTATGGAAAAGGCACTCCGCTGGTTACGCTGGCCGCACATATGTTGTATGGCAGCGTGCTTGGAGTCTTTCTTCATTAGAAAAGCACGATTAATTGGAGTAGCAATGCTATCTATCAAGATGGCTACTTAAATTTCAGGAAGCCAATAATTTGCCTCCCAGGTTGTAGCAGACAAACGATTTGTCCCATTTACATTAAATATCTTTTCTAATGTGTAAGTGCGCCCTGAAAAATTTGCATCCACAAAAGCCAGGATCCTCAGCAATTGTTCCCCGGCTTTGGTAAGTGTAGTATCTTCGATGCCTTTCACCCTTTTGCGTATGAACCTGGTGCTTACGGAACCACATCTTGTTGTATCTTTTTTTGACCAACAACCACAGCCTGCCTTTTGGATGACGCCGGTTTTTGACCACAAAAACGATGTCATTGATTTTGAATACCGGTATTGTAACCAAGAGTTTTATCGCTACACAGGAATATCTGCTGACAGCGTGATTGGCAACTTCGTATCCACCAGTCCTGTAATTTCCGACCCGGCTGCCAGGAAAAGACTGTTTCATGAACTGCTGGATGGTTACCAAAACGGTTACCAGACAAAAGCATGGATTCATAATACGTTCCTGAACAAATATCACAGCTATACCCGCAACCGCGTGGAAGGCGGTGTGCTTACGGTTCTTCAGGATCGAACCGAAGAATTCGAAATGACCCGGCAACTGGAAGAACAAAAGCGACTGATGGATAACATTATGGCGCAATCGTCCAATGCCATCACCGTAAGCGAAATGATACGTGACGAAAGTGGAGCGATCATTGACATGAAAACCCTGCTGGTGAATGAGGCTGCCGTGCGAAACACCGGCATTCCCAAAGAAGTGTACCTGTCAAAGACCGCTTCAGAACTGGATCCTAACTTTGTAGGCTCGCCCTACTTTGCTCTTTGCGTTCAATGTATGGAAACCGGTGAACCGGTCGTTACCCAATACTATCTGGAGGGGGCCGACAGGTGGATGGAAGTTTCGGTTTCCCGGATGGATCAGGAACACCAGATTTATATTTTTACCGACGTAACAAAAATTAAGCAGGCACAAATCAGGGTCGAACAGGCGGCCGAGCGACTCGAAGCTGTCTTTAATGCTGCACAATCCGGGATGTTCATTTTTTCACCTGTAACAAATGAGCAGGGGGAGGTGACGGACTTTCGTTTTGTGATCACCAATCCAACCTTTGCGGCTTATGTTGGCCAGACGCCGGACGTTCTGCGTGGGGAGTTGGGAAGTACTTTCTTTCCTGGTTACCTGCACAACGGAGTCTTTGCCATGTACAAGGAAACCTATCTGACCGGCAATACCCTTCGAAAGGAAGTTCACTACAACGTTGACCAACACGATCTGTATCTTGATCTAATGAGCTCCAAAGTTCAGGACGAAGTCCTGGTTACGTTCACCGATCTTACCCACGTCAAAAAAGCGCAATTTGAACTGGAAAAACTTGTCACCGAATTGCAACAGTCCAATAGCAAGCTGGAGGAGTTTGCCCACGCAGCTTCCCATGATCTGAAAGAACCCATTCGAAAGGTGCGGGTGTTTGCTGAGCGGTTGAAGGCCAGTTTGGCCGATCGGATGAACGAGGGAGAAGGGGTAATGTTCGAGCGCATGCAAAATGCGACGGAACGCATGATGCTTTTGGTTGATGATCTGTTGACGTATTCCTATGTGAGTATGACAGGCGTGGAGATGGAGCAGGTGGATTTGAACGAAAAACTTTCCGTGGTGCTTACTGATTTGGAAGTGGCAATTCAGGAAAAAAATGCAAGAATCGATGTTGGACACCTTCCGGTTGTAAGAGGATATCGCCGGCAACTCCAGCAGCTTTTTCAAAACCTGGTGAGCAATGCCCTGAAGTACAGCAAACCTGATGTCGCTCCACAAATCGCCATTACAGCAACCACGGTTAAAGGAAAAGATGCACCAGGAAACGTTCCATCAGAGAAAGTGTATTACCTGATTGAAGTGAAAGACAACGGAATTGGTTTTGAGCAGGTGTATGCAGAGCGCATCTTCCAGATGTTTCAACGGTTACATGGAAGAACAGCCTATGACGGAACAGGGATTGGTCTTGCCATCGCAAGAAAGGTTGTGGAAAACCACCACGGCTCCATCTGGGCCGAAAGCGAACTGGAAAAGGGATCTAGTTTTAAAGTGCTGTTGCCTGTCGATTAATGCTATCTGCACATGCCGGTCTGGAAAGTTTCACCGGTCTTTTTTGATCAGAAAGCAAAGCACGAATAAAATATTCTTACCGAATCTTTCATAAAAATGCAGGCAAGAAATCGCCTGCAGTCAGTAGCGAAAAATAATACGGCAAAGACTACCCTTTGCCAATTTACAGGGTCATTTTGACGGCCATTCCAGTGTACCTGATTTTGAATTTTTTAACCTCCCTCTTATGGTAGTACATATGGAGCCATCCCGGTTTCTGCCCCCTTATACATCTTTACGAAGAAAGTCTTCAATGCCTGCCATTAAATCCGCATGCAGTTGCACTTTATAATGCCCAGGTTCACCATGATGGCCTTCAGCTCCTTTTGTCAACCTAACTTCTTCCGGTGGTGCACCAGATGGTTCATTGTGCTGTGCGGAACGGAGCCGGCAAATGAAATGCAGACCGTCAGTGGTTTCACAATCATAGGTGTTGTCCTGATTTAAGTAGAATACATGTACAGGGAAGGTCATAAAAGATTTATTGGTAAAGCTAAGCAAACCGTGAGGACTTCTACAAAGAGTGCTTAAATCAATTTCCATTTTAAATACATCCTGGAAAGCGCTTTGGATTAGCCTGGCAAACCAGCTGATATTATAACGCCAAGAATAACCAATCTGGCTGCAGTACTGATTGTTTCTTATTCGTAACACTCAGAAAGTATCTGTGTAACAACTGCTCATTCATCTCACGAAACGACAGCAATATTATTTCCCAACTGATAATTTTACGAATGCTGGCGCCTTCTCATCCAAGGAAAAAGTATTTGAAGATGTATTTGTATGCATGAGGATTTAGTGGTGCTGTCTTTCTTGTTCGATTTCTTCCTGCATATTAAACGCATTGTGAAGAATTCCAGTATATACAATAGCTGAGGTTATAAACATGCTGCTGATTACACCAGGTTCGAATTTTATAAGAACTTCTCCATCATCAATGAAAGGTTATCTTTACTAAAATCGTGCACAGTGACAAAGGGAGAGAACCAGTTTATTATCAGTAAGAACTTTACATCTTATCATGTGACGGTACAGGGATACGAAGTAGAAGTAAAACCCTTGCGAAGTCCAACCTATAACAATGTAAATAACACGATTTCTGATTCGCTGCAAACCATCGGGCATACCCGGTTGATGCTGCACCAACCCGCAGACCCTGTGCATTATCTGAAAGACTTTTACCGCAACAAAGGTTGGTATATTGATGAGGAAGAATAATCCGCAAATTCACCTGTAACAATGGTACGCATTTCACCTACAACTCTCTGGTTAAACAGAGCTCTATTTTTATTTTGGAAATAAAAAAGCATGGCCAGCTTACCAGACCATGCTCCGTGCATAAAGGGTAGGGGTTTTAGGCTACCAGCCACTTTACAACAGCTGCCACCGTAAGGACTGCCATCAAAAGGGAAGCAGCAAAAAAGCTCAACAGCACAAGAGCCGTTTTCAGTGGCGTGTTACCGGTTAGCAGGGATTGAACGTGTTTCATGTTTGAGTACGGATTGGTTTAAAATAAAATCTGGGTTCAAATAATATTTACAAGACTAAGATTGAAAAGAAAGTTGACCGCTAGGGGTGGTCCTGCACAGCAAAGAAGGTTCTTGGACGGAACCTCTAACAGTACTAGGGTAGTCGGAACTACTTTTCAAAGGAATTGGATCTGTGTACAGTCAACTTCGGGGTGAAAATAGAAAAAGCTCCGTGCATTGTCAATCGGAAATCTACGATCAAGCTTATGGGATATCAAAACAAAAAAGCCGCATGCAGATGCAGCCTTGTGTAAAATTTAATATCGTATGGAAACCCATTTTCCATCAAACAAATGCTGAAACAATCTTTTGCAAACGCTAAGGCCACCCTTTTTCTATTGCAAACTTTAGTTTTGGCCAGATTTCTCCTCATCCGATTTTGGCGTCTGCACATTTTGAATTTTGTCTACATTTGCAGGGTTCATTATTAAACGTAATTAAAACCGATTTGTCCATACCTGTAACCATGAATGAACAAATCATTCCGATACAAACCCTCTTACTTGCAGACGACGATAGTGATGATTGTGAGGTATTTTGCACTGTCGTCAGGCAAATTGCACCTGCGATCAAGGTTGAATGTGTTTCCAACGGCAAGGAACTGATGGCCCTTCTTCAACATTATATACCCGACATTTTATTTCTTGACCTGGAGATGCCTTACAAAAACGGTCTGGAATGCCTCGTTGAAATAAGAGAAAATGAAATTTTGAAAGACCTGCCAGTAGTGGCTTTTTCTTCCACGAACCGACCTGCCAATATTCAAACTGCATATGAGATGGGGGCGCACCTGTTTTTGCTTAAATCGCCTTCCTATTCGGAATTCACCGCAGCCCTGCATAGCATCCTGCTTCAACTGGACTGGCGAGAACCTGAGGCCATCAAAGGGCAGTACTGCGTAAACGGACGGTACACAGCTTTTCAATGAGGGTATTAATGGAGATTCTTATTGATAGGAGGAGTGATATAGCTCAATCAAGCTATAATTTCACAATACGACGCTAAATAGCCCCATTTCCTTCAAAAAAAGCCTGGATATTATCAGGTGATATCTGCAGTTTTACCCGCTTTCCTTCTACTGTAGCCACTTCAATCACCAGGTATTCCACTCGTGGGTGTACATCCGGGCAAAAGTACTCTGCTAAAGCTACCTCGGGAGGGGATTGGGTAAGAATCGGAAATTCAGTGCCATTGACAAGGCAGGCCGTAACTGATAGGGTATTTGTTATCATAATCGCTGGGTCAAATATAATGAGGCACGACCTATATGGATCTTGCCCACCACCAGATTTTAAAAATCATTGCTCCAAATACAACGCGGTTTGCTGCCTGAAATCATGTAGAGCCTAGAAAGAATCAATTTTTCCAATCAGACCAGGCATCTGTGGTTTGATAACTAGCTGTAACCAGATGGTAGAGACTGTTAAAAAATCTTTCTCAACAGCCAAATGATCAGGGCCAATATAACGACCACTACGATGATCCCAACCACAAGGCCTGCCTGAAAAATATCTCCAATCAGTTCACAGGAAGAAAACATTACTGAAAAAACAAAAAGTAAGATTGGTATATGTGTAAACTTTTTCATACTGATTGCCTTTGCAAATTTCCTGCCTTGATGCCAAGAACTGTTTTGTTCTAACGTTGAATCATTACTTCCTTCCTGCTTTAACCCGCTGTTAATCATTATCTCTGCTAAGAGAGACGGGTTTTTGATTGTATTGCAAAATCCAGGCAGGCGGCTCGAAAGCAAGAATGATTTTCCAGTTTCCCCTTCTTCCTTGTGAAAGTATTGGTGCTAGCTCCTTACGGTTGCAGATGCAATAATTGAATGTTCACTTTGTAAATTGAGAAGCACAAATCCAAATTCTACATGCCCTTCTTACATAGTCAATGCTTTTCTGAAATCAAAATGCCAATTGAGGACAATAAAAAGAAAGCCCTTCTCTGCCGATTTCTTTCAACAGAAAGAGGAGGTTGCTGATTTCGGTGAGGGTTTGTTTCGTATCATCGATTTGTAGTGTTCTATGTGCTGGCCAATGAATGTATATTCAATGATTTAGCGTTACTGTTTGTGGTCATGTATGACATTGACGGTAAATCGAATTGATTCACTTTTGAATGTAATCATGTAAAGAAAAGATGACTTGAAAAACTGGTAAGGATAGTATAGGAAAAACTGGAAATTATTGACGACCAATAAACCCGGTTAATTTAGGATTGCGTTTTGTTGCCGGAAAAGCATTTTTTTGTACCAAAGGAGCATTGGCATCTATGGAAATCTTGCTTGAAACCGAAGATATGTTCAGCATCCTGGTGTCCATTTTGTGCGGAAGCATCATTGGCTTTGAACGGGAGTATAGCAACAAGTCGGCAGGCTTTCGAACCATAATTCTCATCTGTCTTGGCTCAACCATTTTTACGCTTGTTTCACGGCATGGCACAGGAAGCGATGATCGCATAGCAGCCAATATCATTACCGGTATTGGCTTTATTGGTGCCGGTGTTATTTTTAAGGATAGGCTTTCGGTTTTGGGCTTAACCACAGCAGCCGTCATCTGGACCACAGCAGGCATTGGAATGGCAACTGGGAAAGGCTATCATCTGCTTGCGTTTTGTCTCACTCTTCTTACCTTATTGGTCCTTACTGTTTTTAGCAGGATAGAAGGTGTAATTGAGCAGTTAAAACACACCAAGATCATTACCCTGACTTTTACAGGTAAAGAAGTCAACCAGATTTACCAATTGGAAGAAGGATTGAAACGTGACGGCATCAAGTACAAACGAGTGATGATGAATAAAAGCGGTGGTAAACTGTTAGCTGTTCTACAGGTAAGTGGTAACCAAAAACAATTTGACAAACTGGATGAACGGCTGGTCACCATGGAAACAATTGAAGAATTCTATTATCATAACAAATAAAACTCTCAACCTGTAAAGAACTGGTGTTGCTAAAACCGGCGAAAATTCCTACAACTTTCAGATACTTATAGCCTCAACCTAACGTTGGAAATCTGGTTATTTATTTAATAAGAATTCAAAATTACTAGACAACGTAGTGGTGACGTATATAACCTGCTATACAAGCTGTGTTTCATTGATCTATTATTCCAATGGTGCTGAGCGAATGATAAACGGGAAAGAAAACTAAGTTTTCAACAATCATCGCTGGTGTTGCTAACCCAAGCAAATAGACATAAAAGCAAAAGAGGTTGCCAGGGCAACCTCTTTTGCTTTATTGCTGTCTGCTTTATTTCGCAACCACAAGTCTGGTCATTTGCACGGTTGCACCAGATTGCAGTCTGATAAAATAGGAACCGTTTGCAAGGCTGCTCAGATCCAGATCATGGTTATTGTTTCCTGGACTCACTGCAAGTTTTTTCCGTAATACAACAGCACCGGATTGATCGAAGACGGAGAGGGTAGCCGTTCCACTCGCTGGGCTTGTAAAGGCAAGTCTTGCTCTTGAGCCTGCAGGATTTGGCGATACATTCAACCCATTGCCGGTTACTACACTTTCAGTTGACATCCTGGCGGCTGTTCCGGACTGCACCCGTAATGTATAACAACTACTTGCGTTCATTGCCCCGTTGTTTCTCGGATAAACCCTTGCATAGTACGTGGTGTTGGCAGCAACATCTTCAATAATGCTCTCGCTGGTCGTTCCGCTATTCGTTGATGATTGGATAACAGTTTTACCATCGCTACCCAATAAACTCAACTGGTAATCTGCAGGCAATGACGCCAGGGAAATGGTGATGGGACCACTGGTAGTTGGCACAAACTTATAATAATCATTATCACCCTTCACGTTGATAAGGCCATAAACGTCCGTGTTCAGGAGTATTGTGGCGGCATCTGACACTGTTCCATTGTTGATGCCATCAAGTGAACCAGGACAGGTCGATGCCGCGCTGGCTGTGGTAAATTTCGCCACCACATAATTTCCGGTCCCGGATGTGCAGGTTGCTCTAACCCGACAGTCGTACTCGGTATTGGGTGTTAAACCCGTTAAGTTAATTGACGTCGTTGTTAAACCTGTGATAACTGTCGTCCACGAAGAAGCAGATGCGGATTTATATTCTACCGTATACGTGCCACTGTTGACTGCGTTCCAGCTTACCGTGGCAGAAGTTTGCGTGATTGAGGTTGCCGTTAATCCTACAGGATCTCCGCATGCCGCCGCTTGGCCAATGGTAAAGTTTGTATTGGAAATATCAAAGAAAATATTTCCAACGGCCTCTACTTTAACCCGGTTGGTTGCACCCGGTGTGGAAGGAACTGCAATAACCTGCGAACCATCATTCGGTGTAGAAGCGACTAAAACGGTAGGAAATGTGTTTCCGCCGTCGGTTGAAAGTAAGATATTGACTGCGGCACAATTGACTGTACCAGTATTGGTGTTATTGACGTCCCATGTCACGGTTGCGGAACCGCCTGCAGGCCAGCTAACATTTGTATTTGGTGCTGTTACCCGGAACGGGCCTGCCGTGTTAGTCACATTCACCACCATATCGAAATACGCTGTTTGACCCACAGCAACTGGAGCCGTTGAGCTGTAGGGATGATTATCCCTGACCGTTAACCGGAAGTTCAGCGTTCGCGAAACAGAACTCAGGGCTTCTATGTTGGCTCCCGCATCACCACCCGATAGGGGAGGCGTCACCATCAAACCGGAAAGAATGGTCGACAGCCTGGGAAAACTCCTCGTCGGGGAAGGTGAAGGAGGGAAGGATAGCCAGTTCGGACCTGTTGTTTTTGTCGGTGAAGCCACACTGCTGGTGCCGGAAGTAGTAGCATTGTCATTTTGTTCCCAGCAATAGGTCAGCGCATCGCCGTTTGCATCGGTTGCGGAAGCGGTTAGTGCAAAAGGCGTACTGATCGGGATGGTGTAATTGATTACCGCACCAATCACAGGGGCTGCATTATTTGCTGTGATGTCTAAAGGAGCCGCACAAGTTTTGTTGGTAAGATTGGCCTGTATCTGTGCAATGGAGGTGGCATGAAAAATGTCAATGGAATGCGGTGCTACATCCTGGCTGGTGATGCCTGCGTATCCCATAACTGTAATGCCGGAACCTACTTCCTTGTTTTGCCCGGTACCCTCCAGCGACATGGAGAAAGTATGATTGGCGCCCAACTGGTGGCCGATTTCATGTGCCACGTAATCAATATCAAAATTGTCACCCTTGGGAACACCATCAGCAGGAGAGGTAATTCCGGACCCTTTTCCCAGTGAATTGCTGGTAGCGGGATCAACACAAACACAGCCGATGCATCCGGCATTGCCTCCGCCGCCCGAAGCGCCAAACATATGGCCAATATCATAATTGGCATTCCCGATGACATTAGTCAGGGTTCTTTGCAGTTGCAGGTTCCAGCTTGAAAGCGTTGTGTATGGGTCCGTGGAGGGATTGTAATAAATAACGGACGTTGTGCTGGCAATAAGATTCAGGTGCAAGGCCAGGTCCCGTTCAAAAACGCCGTTGCAACGGGTAAGCGTTGCATTAAAAGCAGCCAATACTTTACTGACATCCGCAGAACTGGTTGCACCAAAATAGTTGGCATATTCCCCATTACAGGATTGTGCCAGGCGTAGGGTTTTCAATTGTCCAGTTGACGATCCTCTTGCCAGGGCGTTCGCCGAAACTTTTGCGTTTACATCTTCCATCATCTGCTTGTCATCCGTTGTGCAGGTCCAGGGCAGGTTTCCTTTCTCCCTTTGTGCTTTGTACACCGAATAAACCGTATGGTCCTGCGAATAAGGCTCAATGAATTCATTTTCCTTTTCGGTTCGGAACACCATGGTTTGAACCCCTGCGGGAGAAATACTCAGCTTCAGAGTGGCATACTTATCCGTTATGCCTTTGCCGGTATAGGCCCTGATCTCCGGGAACCTGGCTTGCAGGTCGGGTTCAAAATTCGACGCTTCCATTATTTCAAATTGTTCGATGCCGCCATCAGCGTTCGGTATAGTAATGATGGTGGATGTTTTCACCCGTCTTGTTCCCACAACCGACATCAATTCCTGCCGTAAGGAGGGGAGATCCAAATTGAATAATCTGAAGTCTTTTGGATAACTCAGCCGCGCCACCGCTTTATCCGTTACAATGCGACTACGATTGGAGTTGTTTGGTGACCAGAACCTGTCGGCTTGTGAAAAAGCAGACGTGGAGATGACAGCCAACAAAAAAGTAAGGAGTAAAAATTTTCTCATAATTTTTTTTTCTCGTGAATAAATGGATGTTTAAGAGGTGCCTGAATGAATTGATTTTATTTAGGAAAGGCCCGCCTTTATAAGCAGGAAGCGTTTGGCTATTGCCGACCCATGACGCGATAGAAACTAAATATAAAATATTTTTCCTAACCAAAATTTTATTTATGGGTTGGGTGAAACTGGCCTTTCTTACCAAACAATTTTCGTTCTCAGGCCTGCCAACTTCTCTTCTAATAAAGAGGTAAGCGGTTTTATTTTTTTGTAGTTTGTGGTATCTTCACTTCCATTGACAACGGTATGGATTTCTTCTCCATAATGAATCGATACGGTAGAATCGATGCCATCGTATAACGAACGGCCCGGGTTACTCTGAATTCGCTTAAAGTCTTCCCGATTGATCGAACCTGTCAATTTGTGCCAGAATGCCTCCTCTGTTTTCTGTTGTATGGCTTGTTCATTGCCACGCCTTGCCTGGAGATAAATCAGCGAGTCGGCTGAAACTGACAGGCTTTCGTAGTTTCCCGATCTGCCACCTGTTGTACTGTAGGTTATTTTGGTGATGGGGGTGGTAGCGTTGTTCGTTGCCCTAACTCGGTTGCTGCAACTTTTTATAGAAACAGAAGCGGAAGCAAAATACAGGCAGGCCAGAAACAAAACGTTAATAGGATTCATCGTAGCATTTGAACATTGAATTTACACTTTCTTGCGCTGCTCCGTGCGCAATGCTTGCTGCTACCAAATAGCCCTAACGATCCTGAAACATTGTGTACTTTCAATGGTGACATAAAACCTGAATAAACCACTTGTCAGGTATTGTCGATATTACCTATTCAACTATTGAAAATGAACACAACCCTTATCCAAGGCACAAAAGCCATCCACAATGAAATGAAAGCGTGGATGGACCATCTGCACCAACACCCGGAACTGGCAATGGAAGAAACGCAAACTGCGAAATTCATTGCAGAGAAACTGAGGTCTTTCGGATTTGATGTTGCTGAAGGCATTGGTAAAACCGGGATGGTCGCTTCGTTAACCGTTGGTGATGGCAATAAAGCAATCGGACTGCGTGCAGATTTTGATGCTTTGCCTATCCAGGAAGAAAACAACCTGCCATATAAAAGCAAGGTCGAGGGCCGGTCGCACCTTTGTGGTCATGATGGTCATACCACCATGTTGCTGGGTGCTGCCAAATACCTGGTGCAAACAAAAAACTTCAACGGAACGGTACGACTTATTTTTCAACCCGGTGAGGAAACCATGGAAGGTGGCCCGGCCATGATAAAGGATGGGTTGTTTGAAAAATTTCCGGTGGATGCCGTGTATGGTTTGCACAACATGCCGGGGCTAAAAAGGGGCAAACTCTATTTTCGGGAAGGCGAAACGATGGCGGCTGTTGACAACTGGGAAATTGAACTAACCGGCAAGGGCAGTCACGGCTCTATGCCCGAACTGGGAATTGATCCCATCGTTTGTGGCTCTTCTCTTGTGATGGCCTTGCAAACCATTGTCTCCCGAAATGTTTCGCCGTGGCAGCATTCCGTTGTTTCCGTTGGCGCTTTTCTATCGGGGAATGCCGGCAATGCCGTACCGCAGAATGCCATCCTGCGGCTGAGCGTTCGAAACATGGATGTACAACTGCGGGAACTGGTGTTGAACAAGATCCGTTCGATCACAAGGGCACAAGCGGAAGCGTTCAATTGCCGGTACGAGATCCGGGAGGGTGTTCCGGGTGCTGTATTGGTGAACACCCCTGAAAATACCCGGTGGGCGGCGGCGGTTGCCCGCAACATTTTCGGCGAAGAAGCCGTGGATGATACATTACATCCTTTTATGGGCAGCGAAGATTTTGCATTTATGCTGCAAAAGAAAAACGGTACATATTGCATGCTAGGCAATGGCGATACGCCGATGGTGCATCATCCACAGTATACTTTTAACCAGGAGATATTACCCGTTGGCGCTGCATATTGGGTAGGATTGACAGAGGCTTATTTGCAATAAATCGATCAATTAAAAATCAGAGTTGAATTGCAAAAAGAGGTATACAATTCCTGGATTGATTGTAAAAACAAGACCACAGAACCTTTCCTCATTTCAGGTTAACGTTCCTGTTTTTGGTGATAGACTACTACTTTTTTGTTGACGTTCTGAAACCACTTCCCATTTTCTACCTAAGCAATGCTTACATCAAATGAGTATTGTCATTTGGTGTAGTTACGGTCAGGTATAGGGAGTGAACCGTTTCCCTGTTTAAAAAACTTATTTGAAGAAAAGATTTGGTGAAATGAAAAAGCTTTCTATCTTCGTAGTGTACTAGTTAAGTAGTACACTAAACCAGACAGTATGATTCGTGTTCAAAATCTGGCCTTCGCTTACAAAAAAAAGCCTGTCTTTACCGGGCTGAATCTGCAGTTCAATGCAGGGCATGTGTACGGACTGCTGGGCCGAAACGGTACCGGTAAATCAAGCCTCCTGCTCAATATTGCAGGGCTGCTCCGTCCGAAAGGCGGCAGCATTGAGGTGAATGGATTTAATCCGTTTGAGCGGCAACCTTCTTTCCTGCAGGATGTATTTATGGTGCCCGAAGAATTTTACCTGCCTGATATTCCGCTGCCGGCGCTTATCGAGTATTATGCCCCGCTGTATCCCCGCTTTAACAACGACAGGTTCAAAACATATATTCATTCGTTTGCAATCCCTGAAGACAGCACCTTGCAAAACATGAGCTACGGACAAAAAAAGAAAGTGCTCATCTCGTTTGCACTGGCTACCAACGCCAGGGTTTTATTGATGGATGAACCTACCAATGGATTGGACATTATCAGCAAAAGCCAGTTCCGCAAAGTGCTGGCAGAAGCCATGGATGATGAACGTTGTATTTTGATCAGTACACACCAGGTAAAAGACCTTGAGAACCTTATTGACCATATAACGGTGATTGATGAGGGAAAAGTTTTGTTTGATGAGCACACAGAAACCATAGCTAAAAAATTGTCTTTCCGGTTTGCGCATCGTGATGAAGACCTTTCAGGCGCCATTTACAGCGAATCCTCCCTGGCAGGAAGTGTAGTGGTACTGCCCAACAAAAGCGGTGAAGAAAGTAAACTCGACCTGGAACTGCTCTATAAGGCCATTGTTACCAACAAAGCGGAAATCACCAAAATCTTTCAATCCTAATTTTAATTATGAACCAATTTTTTAGTGCCAAACGTTTTGGCTCCCTGGTTGCCAAACACTGGGTAGATCATAAAAAACGTTATGGCCTGTCAATATTGGCTTTTGCCGGGTTGCTGGCAAGCTGGTTTGTGTTGGCCATGTTTATCGGTGATGAACAAGATATGGCGGAAGACGTACAGACCGGTACCTATTATGTTTCTCTTTTTATTGTCGGTTGTTTTTATGCCAGCCTTTATTTCAAAGACCTGGGATGGCGGGCCAAGGCTATTAACTTTCTGCTGGTGCCGGCGTCTTCTTTCGAAAAGTTCCTGTGCAGTCTCCTGTACACGGTTGTGCTGTTTTTCCTTGCGTTCACCGCTGTTTTTTACGCTGTAGATAGCTTAATGGTGATGTTGTACAACAGTATGTCGGGAGCGGCTTCAAAAGCAAACGTGGTCAATGTATTCTTGCCGAAACTGATCAAGTTTCAGGATGGGTCTGCTCTTCCTTTTTTGCTGTTCTTTTTTTCCATACAGTCGATTTTCCTGCTGGGATCTGTGCATTTTAAGAAATACAGTTTCATTAAAACCATCATCAGTGGCTTTGCTGTTTTCTTCCTAATTGTTTGTTTGGTCTTTCTGTTTAATAAAATAGTGGATCCACAGGATGAACTATTGCCGATGAAACCCAATATGGTTTTGCAATGGGCATTCACCCTTTTTATGTATGGTATTGCACCCCTTTTCTGGACCGTGGCTTACCGCCGCTTCAAAGCAAAACAAGTTTAGGCCTTAAAAATCTTACCATGCAATTCAGAGAATCAATAGCCATATATCTTCAAATTGCCGATTATATCTGCGAACGCATCCTGCTGAAGCAGTGGAAATCCGGCGAACGAATTCCGGCTGTGCGGGAGCTTGCAGTGCAACTGGAAGTCAATCCCAATACGGTGATGCGTACCTATGAATTTTTGCAGGGCCAGAACATCATCTACAACCAGCGGGGCATCGGTTATTTTGTTAGTCCCGATGCCATTAAAAACGCCACCCAGTATCGCAAAACAGAATTCATCGAAAAAGAACTGCCCACCATATTCCGGAACATGTACCTGTTGGGAATGGATGTCGGAGAACTTCAGACACGGTACGAATCGTTTAAAAAACAAAACTTCCATTAATCGTCTTTAGCGAAGATCATTAAATCATAAAAACAGGCAGGGGCCAGGCCAGGATAGCCCTCTACGCAACCGCGCCAGCTACCGCTTTGCCCAAACCTTGCCAACAATGTGCGATGCCTCTTACGGCAATCGTACTGGCCCCCTACGCACTTAAAATTTTAAAGTATGAAAATCACATTTTTACTCGCCGCACTGGTCTTACTCCTCACCACGGCCACTGCACAGGAAACTGGAAACATTTCGGGTTCTGTTGTTCAGAATGCACAACCGGCAGCAGGCGCCACTGTTGCCTTGTTGCGGGCAAAGGATTCGGCCACGGTAAAACTTTCCGTCGCCAACAAACAAGGGCAATTCAATTTTGAAACCGTAGCGGATGGCGCTTACCTGGTTTCGGTAACGGCTGTAGGCCACCAGAAGTCTTATGCAAAGCCATTTCAGGTAGATGCACAGCAGCGCCATTACCAGGTGCCGACAATAACTTTGGTACCGCTAACCTCAGCCCTAACCGATGTAACGGTGACGGCTAAACGAGCTTTGATAGAGCAACGCATCGATAGAACCATCCTCAATGTGGATGCTTCCATCACCAACAATGGTGCCTCGGCGCTGGAAGTGCTGGAAAAATCACCGGGTGTTTCGGTGGACAGGGATGGCAATATCAGCCTCAAAGGAAAAGAAGGTGTTTTGGTAATGATCGATGGTCGTCCTACCCAATTGGGTGGCGCTGACCTGGCCAACCTGCTGCGGGGCATGACGGCCAATCAACTGGACCAGGTGGAGATCATGACCAACCCGCCGGCCCGTTACGATGCCGCAGGCACATCGGGCATCATCAACATCAAAACCAAAAAGATCACCACTGCCGGCTACAATGGTTCTGCAAATGTGACCTTTTCCCAAGGACGGTACCCTAAAACGGCAGAAGCCTTCAACTTTAACTACCGCAATGCAAAGGTGAACCTATTCACCAATCTGAGTCATAACTACCAAAAACGCTTTTTAGACCTCAACATTGACAGGAATATTTATGAAGGCAGTACGGCTTCCATCGCCCATATTTTCCGGCAGGAGAACCGTCGTATTGGCGTCGGTCATGGCTACAGCGCCAAAGCCGGCATTGATTTTTTTGCCACGAAAAAAACAACGATCGGTGCGGTTGTCAACCTGAACTCGCGGCCCATGACGTCCAACAGTCCGACAACCACGCGGATATTCAGTCCTTTTAAACAATTGGAAAGTATCACGTCTGCCGACCTTTATAACGACGTGGATTGGAACAGCGTAAACACCAACCTGAATTTTCGTCACCTGTTGGATGCAAAAGGAAAAGAGATAACGGCAGACATCGACTATGTTACATATGGCTCCACCAACGATCAATTTTTGGTGAACTCGTACAGGGATGCAGCCGGCAATGCCTACCGGAAATCGGATACGCTGCTGGGACATTTACCACAAGACCTGGCGGTGTACAGTGCACGGATCGATTACCTGCACCCCCTGAAAAACGGTGCACGATGGGAAGCCGGTTTCAAAAGCGGTTTTGTGCGAACCGACAACAATGCTATTTACGACAGTATCCAGTACGGAAGAATCGTTCGGGATGGCAACCGCAGCAATCATTTCGTGTACGAAGAAGCCATTCATGCAGCGTATGTAAACCTCAGTACGCCGCTATCCAAAAAGCTGTCTGCACAATTGGGTTTGCGACTAGAGAATACGGTAGCAACCGGCAGCCAAAAAACTACTGGTGAAACCTTTGACCGGAAATACACACAGCTTTTTCCAACGGTGTATTTTCAATACAAAGCCAGCGAGAAAAATAGCTTCGGTGCCAACTTCGGAAGCCGGGTTCGTCGTCCGGGTTATCAAAGCCTGAATCCTTTTGTACGGTTAATTGACCGGTACACTTACCAGGTAGGCAATCCGTACCTGAAGCCTTCAACCAGCAACAATTTTGAATTGTCGCACAGTTGGAAAAACAAGATCACCACAACGCTGAATTACACATATGTAAAAGATATCCTGAGCGAAATCACCGAACAAAGGGGAGAAGAAGCCTACAACATGCCGGGCAATGTTGCTTCCCAGCGCCAGTTTGGCCTTTCCATCAGTGCCAACACACCCATCACCAAGTGGTGGACAAGCAATCTTTTCATCAATGCGTACCACGAAAAGCAAAAAGGTGTGATCAACAATGCGCCGTTGGATCTTTCTGCTACGGTGATTGCTCTGAACGGCACGCAGCAGTTTAAGCTGAGCCAGACCCTGACAGCTGAATTGAATGGCATGTACCGGAACGGTGGTATCCACGGTGTGATTCAAATGGAGTCTTTCGGCATGATCGGTGCAGGCCTGAGCAAGCAGATCTTAAACAACCGGGGAACCATTCGCCTTTCGGCCCGCGACATTTTCCGTACACAACAACCCAAAGGCAACAGTCGCTATGGCAATGTGGATTTCAGGATCGAGCAGGTTGGTGAAACACAGGTTGTATCCCTTGGGTTTACCTACAATTTCAGCAAAGGAAAAAAGATCGCTCCTGTAAAAAGAACAGCCGGCAGTGCTACAGAAGAGCAGGGACGTATCGAACAATAAACAGATAACAAATCAAGAAAGAATTACAGAATATGAATTCTTCTATTATCAAAACAACCGGCCTTTCGTATCACTATGCCAAAGACGTACAAACCTTGTTCGACATTAACCTGGAGGTGGAAAAGGGAAGCATTTATGGCTTCCTGGGACCTAACGGATCGGGCAAGACCACCACGCTGAGTTTATTATTGGGGTTGCTCCCAAACCAGCAGGGTCGTATTGAAATTTTCGGGCAACCTCTTGCTACCAATCGTGTTGCCATCCTCCAAAAACTGGGTTCGTTGATTGAAACGCCGTCTTTGTATGGTCATCTTTCAGCGAAAGAAAACCTGGAAGTGTATCGTACGGTTTACGGAGCGTCCACAAAACGAATTGACGAAGTGCTGGAAATTGTTGGCTTGCGCAACACGGGTAAAAAATCTGTCAAACGATTTTCATTAGGGATGAAGCAGCGACTGGCGATTGCACTGTCACTTCTGCCTTCACCGGAACTGCTGATCCTGGACGAGCCTTCTAATGGCCTGGATCCGGCCGGCATCATTGAACTGCGGGAACTGATCAAAAGGCTGAACAAAGACTATGGCATGACGATCCTGATTTCGAGTCACCTGCTGAGCGAAGTTGAAAAAATGGTGAGTCATGTAGGCATTATCTTCAATGGCCGGATGCTTTTCCAGGGACCCCTCGCCGATCTCTATACATTTCAGCAAAAAGGTTCAAAGCTTTTTATCAAAACCTCCGACAATCGGATGGCGCATCAAATTCTTTCAGCACATAGTCCGGAGATCGTTGGTGAAGCCCTGGCAGTTGGTTTTAATAGCGAAGATCAGGTAGCTGCTATCAACCGCACTCTCACCGGTCATAATCTGGATGTATACCTGTTGCACCCCAAAGAAACCGACCTTGAACAATTATTTATTGACCTTACAACGGTACAAGCATGAGCCTATTGATTGCACTTCGCTCCGAAATCATCAAAACAAAACGGACGGCTTCTTTCTATTTTACACTTTTGGGGGCTGCTCCTGTGCCAGCCATTTTTCTGCTTAATGTACTCACGGGTGGTGGCGACCTGAAAGATACCCGTAACGACCCGCTGAATGCCATCTTTGAGCTGGGTTTGGAAAGGAGTGGACTTATTTTCTTCCCGATGTTTGTGATACTGGTGTGTACACTGTTGCCGCAGATTGAATACCGCAACCATACATGGAAACAGGTGATGGCCTCACCGCTGACAAGAGCCAGTGTTTTCGGAGCAAAATTTCTCAATATACAGGCGCTGATTCTCCTGTTTCTGGCAACATCGCTTCTTTACCTGGGAGTCGTAATTATAATTATTCATTTTGCCATGCCGGATCTTCAGCTTTTGCAGCAACCCTTTAACGGACTGCTTGTTTTGCAAAATGCGTTCGACCTGTATGTGTGCCTGTTGGCGGTTTCTGCCATCCAGTTCTGGATCGGAATGCGGTCGAAAAATTTTATTGTTCCGGTGGCAATTGGTTTTGTAATGTGGCTGACGGGTACATTTTTAACCATGGAATACAAGTCCGACCTGTCTGTTTATTTTCCCTATTCCTACCAGGCATTTCCCATTGTTTCTGTATTTAAATCCCATCTCCAGGAAGTGCAGTTGATTTCCCTGGGCTATACAGCCTTCTTTCTGCTTTTGGGTTTCCTGGATTTCAAACGGAAGGCAGTAAGCAAGTAGTGTGGGTGGTGTAGGCGGATTTTATGTGGTAAGCTTTTTTTGGAGACAGGATTAATGGTAAAACCACCTTAGTAGTTATAGTCAAGAAGGAAACTTTCCGCTATAATATATATTGTAAGGATGGATTGCTTTCCAGCCAGTCATGAAATTTCACACCAATATGGTTATGTAAACAAAGTACATAACCATTTATTTTTCCTGTACGAATAATCAGGCACGTGCCTGATGGCGATGCTTGAATTTCCGGAAATCATTTTTGCCGGTATAATCATGTCTTTTGAGGTTTTGAATCAATATCGCAATTAGTGCTGCTGATAGTATAATTCCTATCAGGAATACGATTGCAAAGTTTGTAGTCATGTCTTAAATTTTTAAAGGTTATGAAATGCGGTTGCGATGACAGTATTTCCGCCATCACAGCCGTTGGTTATTTTATTAAATGGGATTATTTACCCGTGAAAAACAATATTTGTTTGCACGCCCTGTAGCCAGAACCATGAAAGACTAGAACGGCTTTATGGAAGTAATCAGCCAGTGATTAGGTAATGGGCAATGCTTTCGTTACTGGTCCTTATTGTAAGCAAAGTTACTGATGACAAATTGGCGAAGCATTGCGTAAAGGCAAGAAATGCCATTGACATTAGTCAATGGTAATATCAATTTCTTTGCTTATCACATCTGGAATATAGAATGTATGTAAAGAATCAAAGCCTATAGCATTAGATATTATGTATAAAGAGGTTTGAAACTTTTGAAAAAAATGAAGCAAGGACTTATATATTCGATCATCCCTTTTTATAAACTTCCAGCGTTCCACTAATCCATGGATAATTTCGATTATCCCTGCTATAATCAATTTCATTGATTTCGGACTATTGTTATATTGTTTGCGAAAAAATATTCCGCATCTCGTAAACTTTTTTTACCGGCACAATGTGCTTTACGCAGGCTGAAAGCGTCAATTTTGCGGCCAAATAACCAACGCAAGGAAGATGAAGAAATTGTTATTAGGATTTTGTCTGCTACTGTTCTCACTTGGTTTAGTTGCCCAGGAAACATCTGGCTCCATTCGCGGCATTGTTACCGGCACCGACACAAAGCCGGTTGTTTCTGCAACGGTACGAATAAAGGAAACAAAAAAAGCCACCCTAACCGATAAAGATGGCGTGTTCTCCCTGGAAAATATACAGGCCGGAACCTATCATTTGGAAATTACGAGTATCGGCTTCCAAACCCTGGATAGAATGGTAGAAGTAACAGGTGGCAGAACGGCTGAAGTTTCCATTCAAATTACTTCATCGCAAAGCGAACTTGCCTCGGTGATTGTTTCAGCAGGTCGAAACCGCGAAACGATCGATGAAGTGCCTTCATCGGTTTCGGTTGTGGGAATCAGAACCCTGCAACAAAATATTAACATCACACCCAACCTCGGTGATATTCTTGAAAACCGCGTAGCAGGTTTGGCGCCCAGCACAGGGCTGAGCAGCAATTTCGGGCAAACCCTCCGTGGCCGGAGCTTGCTCATTATGGTGGATGGAATACCGCAGTCAACACCGCTGCGCAATGGCGCCATGGACCTGCGAGCGCTTGATCCAGCTGTGATCGAACGCATTGAAGTGGTGAAAGGTGCTACAGCGATTTATGGCAATGGTGCTGCCGGCGGGTTAATCAACTACTTTACACGGGCACCGCGAAGCAACAAGGCTTTTAACAGCCAAACTTCGGTGGCTACCACAGGTTCGCTGGTAAAAGCATCCAACAGTATGGGCGGCCGCGTCAGCCAATTGTTTTATGGTGACAAAGGCAAATTCAGTTACGTATTGAGCGGTGTGTACGAACAAACAGGCGAGCAAAAAGATGCTGATGGCGATGTATTGCCGCCCGTTTATGGACTGGGCGAAACCGATTCATACAACGCATTTGCCAAACTGGGATATGCATTCAATGATAATCATAGTGTGCAGGCTACGTACAATTTTTATAGCAGCCGTCAAACCACAAACTACCTGACGGTAAATGGAGATTACCGCAATGGCATTAAGACTTCTGCAGCCTTGGGACAAAACAAAGGCATACCCCAGGGTGTAAGAGGCAATCATAACCTCGCCTTGCAATTTACCGGGCAAACCGGTATAGCCAATACACGCTATGATGCCGACATATATTATCAAAGCGTGGACAATGTATTTTTCTATTCCGAAACCTTTGTGGGCGGCGGCATATCCCGTGTGCTTTCCAAAAAGAACGGTGCCCGCCTGGTGTTAAATACGCCTGTTTTGCTGAAGAACATCGATGCTAATTTCACCTACGGGCTGGATGCACAACGGGATGTAACATCACAACCGCTTGTGGATGGCAGAACCTGGGTACCCGAAATGGACATGCTGAACCTGGCGCCGTTTGTTCAGACAAAATTAACCCTGTTTGAAAAGCTCGTTTTGAAAGGGGGTGTTCGTTACGAAACAGCAACGATTGGTGTGGATGATTATACAACCCTGCCTACACGAAACACAGCAACCGGCGTTGTTACACCCTCCATGAATGTTACCGGTGGCGACTTGAAATACGATGCGGTGGTATCAAACGTTGGCCTTCGGTATAACCTGTCGGATTATTTTTCTCCCTATGTTAGTTTTTCGCAAGGCTTCAGCGTGTCGGATATCGGGCTGGTGCTGCGGTCGGCAAGAGTAAATGATATTGCCAAAATCAATACAGAAGCAGTGGTTGTCGACAACTATGAAGCGGGTTTTGTCAGCAAATACAAAAAGCTTCGGTTTGAAGCCACCGGATATATCAGCAAATCCAGTCTGGGCGCTAACAGCGTTTACGATAATGGCATTTTTGTGGTGGTTAGAACACCGGAGCGGATTTATGGTTACGAACTGGCAGCGGATCTGCAGCTGACAAAAAATCTACAGGCTGGCCTTTCGTATTCGTATGTGGAAGGAAAACTGGACGCCGATAACGACGGTAAATACGATGGCGAAAAGGATGAATACCTTCCCGGCCAACGCATTGCGCCACCTAAACTCGCTGGTTATGTTGATTATGCCGTGATTCCCGGAAAATTAAACTTCCTGTTGCAATACACCGGTATTCAGGCACGCGACCGCTTTGCCCGTAACAGCAGCGGCTCTTATGATCCTTACAAAGCACCGGTAACTGCGTACAATTTATTCAACACCACCGTAGGATATCAGTTCAACGAGTCCACTTCGCTAAACCTGGGCGTGGAGAACCTGCTGAATGAAGATTATTACACGGCGCGGTCGCAGTGGGGTGCTTTTAATGACAGTTATACTAAAGGAAAAGGCGCCTCCTTTCGACTGACCTTGAATGTGAAGCTTTAAATTTGAAAAAATTATGATAGTAGTCCCGGCTTGCCGGGACTATTGATTTGGTAGGGCAGCGCATGAAATGGAAAAAATTGTTTGGTACGCTTCACCTTTGGCTTGGGCTGGCAACAGGGCTGGTGGTGTTCATCATTGCACTGACAGGTGCTATTTATTGTTTTGCTCCCGAAATTCAAAACCTGCAATCCTACCGCCATGTAGAGGAAAAAGCAGGGCCATTGTTACCACCCTCCCAAATAAAGACAATTGCGGAAAAATGCTTGCCCGGTAAAACCATCCAACGCATTTATTACGATGCCCGGAATAAATCCGTAATGGTCTTGTTCGGAAAAAAGGATGTTTACAGTTATTCGGTATTTATTAACCCGTATAGTGGGGAAGTGCTGAAACTGCGAAATAACGATCGTGATTTTTTAAGTGTGATTTTGCAGATTCACCGAACCCTGAAAATTCCGTTCGGGCATGAGATCATTCGCTGGTCAACGGTCATCTTTCTTTTAATTATCTTCAGTGGTTTGGTTCTTTGGTGGCCTAAGAACAAGCGGGTGGCAAAACAAGGTTTTCGCATTATGTGGCGGGATTCACCAAAACGGCTGAATTACGACTTGCATAAAGTGTTAGGGTTCTACACAAGTTGGATTGCCATTTTTATGGCCCTGACAGGATTGCTCTTTGCCTTTGAGCGCTTTGCCGATTTTACGTATGCCCTAACCGGGTACAAACATTCCATCGTTCAGAAAAAACCGCCTCTTTCCGATACAACAGCAGTTCTTCAAACAGTTGAACCACCAATTGATAAAATATGGAAGTCCGTTACTCCTGAATTGTACCAGCGCTACGCTTCTGTGATGTTTGTTTTTCCAACCGTCCAAAACGGTCCAATACTCCTGCGGGCAAACCCCAATGCCAAAACAATTTACAGGTCCGATTTCCGGTACTTTGATCAATTCTCCGGCAAAGAGATGCCGGGTTCCTATGTATGGGGACATTATGAAGATGCGCATACCTTGGCTGACAATATCAAGCGGATGAATTATGACCTGCACACGGGTGCCATGTTTGGGTTGCCGGGAAGAATTTTTCTGTTTTTCGCTGCGCTGATTATTGCCAGTTTGCCCATCACCGGTTTTTATTTTTGGTGGGGTAAAAAGCGTAAACAAAAAAAACGGCCCGAAGCCAAATAAACTAAAGCGGCCGTTTTTACAATTGTTCTGCTCCCCATAGAGATGGGTAAATTTTGAATACCCGTTGCGCCTTTAATTTCATTGCAGTCCGTTGGTGTATATAGTAAAATCGTTTTGCATGCAAAGCAAAAAACTTGAGTAATTTTAGTTTGCTCCCGAACGCCCATCACCTAAACCAAAGGACATGAAAAAACTGCTGAATTTACTTCCGGTTATGTCGACAGTTTGTTGCCTGATGATTCTGCCAGGCTGTTATCAATTTCGCATCTCCACAAAAAATTCCGATCCCTCTACCATGTACCAGAAAAAAACTGTCAATTCGTTTTTCTGGGGCCTGGTACAAAAGCGGCAAAATGGCATTGACGTCGTTGCTGCCAACTGCGACTCGCTCCAATTGAATAGCATTGACGAAGTGAAGGTATCCACCAATCTTGGGTATGCTTTAATTACCGTGGCAACGCTTGGCATCTGGAGTCCGATGACCCTTTCCTGGAAATGTCCAAAGCCCTGCCCGCGGGAAGGGGAGATACGATAACCTGTTTTTAGTATGTAAAAGCTTTCAACCATGATCATTCACCGGACGGGCCAACGTTCATGGACCAATCGACACCAGACCTTCACGCAATCGATCGTTGATCTGTATGACCTTGGCAATGAAAATACAGGCAACGCATTGGCAGACTATAATGATGCGACGAAGGGCATACAAAAGCTGATTGATGAATGTGTTGCTTCCAATACAGAACTTCGGGCATTGGGGGGTGAATGGTCGTGGACAAAAGTTGCAGCGGCAAACGGCATTCTGCTCAATACCAAACCGCTCAATCTTAGTTTTCGCATTCATCAGGGCAACGTTTGTGGCGAGTATGCCAAAACGCCTGATGACCTGTATTTTGCCCAATGTGGCGTTTCTGTAAAAGAATTGAACAACCGCCTGCGACAACACAATCGATCCCTGAAAACAACGGGTGCCAGTAATGGGCAAACCATTGCCGGTGCCATTTCTACGGGTACACACGGTGCGGCCATTGATGTAGGCGCCATGCAGGATTTTATTGTTGGTCTGCATATCATTGCCGGTCCTTCCAAACATATCTGGTTAGAACGGGAAAGCTATCCCGTGGTATCCGAAGATTTTGCGGCCAAACTGCAAACAACAATTATCCGGGATGATGAACTTTTTAATGCGGCTTTGATCAGCTTTGGTAGCTTTGGATTTATCCATGGCGTGATGATGGAAACAGAACCCCTGTTTCTGTACGAAGCCTACCGAATACGTGTAGGGGTTGAAAATAGCCTTTTCCAACTCTTGCAAACTCTGAATTTTACGGAGGCAAATCTGCCTTGTGGTTCTGAGCGGCCCGCATATTTTCAAATGCTCATGAATCCTTACGACGCTTCCCGACAAGCATTTCTCAATGTTATGTACAAGCGGGCATACGGACCGTATGCACCGTTTCCTCCGTCTCCGACTGGGATTGGGCCGGGTGATGATGCCCCGGCCTTCATTGGACGCCTGACCGATACCGTTCCCGCCCTGGTGCCAACGCTTGTCAATAACCTGATTGGAGGCAGTTATAAGCCCTTTCAAAAATTAATGGGTACGCATGCTGAGTTCTTTAACAATACCAATATTCAGGGCAAGGTGATGAGTACTGCGGTCGGTTTGCCGATCACTGAAATAAAAAAGGTAACAGAAATTCTTTTGCGCCTGAATAAAATAGAAGGCCCGTTCACCGGTGTATTTGCGTATCGCTTCGTAAAGGGTACAAGGGCTACACTTGGTTTCACCCGTTTCAATCCAGGCTGTGTGCTGGAACTGGATGGATTTTACTCCAATCTTACAATGCGTTTTTACCAGGCCTTTTGGGAAATATTGATGAAGGAAGCGATTCCCCATACATTTCACTGGGGAAAAATGTTTGATGTCGATGGTACCCGGATACGAAAAATGTATTCCGATGATGCTGTGAACAGTTGGATGGCTGCGCGAAATGCCATCCTGGAAACTGAAACCTGCAAAACCACCTTTACAAATGCGCTATTGCGACAGTGGCAGCTGGACTTGTCCGGTTTTATGGCATAATCCATTTTGGTGGAAACGAGACTGGCACATTTAAAGCTGCTTAACGCAGCTGCATTGCACCATTAACTGCAATAGAAAGTAACGCCAACCTTTACAGCATAGGTAGAGCGCTGCACATTCTAAATTCAACAATGCGGACCGCGAATCGGATTAGAGTTTCTTGAAAACTAGAATTGTCCTTTTATTGTCTTCAAATCTTTCATTTTGCAGGTTCCTTTCTTTTCCGCCAGTCAAGGTTATGAAAGAAAAAGATTCTTGCTACGTGGAGGGAACGGTATCGGTTGCCGGAAGCTTGTTGCTGAAACAAATTCATATACCCAAACTGCAGGTTATCGTGGTCGTTGAGATAATATGCGAAACCTGCAAACAACCGGTTCTGGTCAAACGTATTATAAACAATCTGTTTTCCGAAATTCAGGAACACTTCATCTGATAAAACAAATGAAAATGTGCCGGGTTTGAAGGGTTGGCTGCACAGGGCAAATTGTCCCAGTATGTTGTGTCGTCCCCGGAAGTTGAAGTGATAACCATCGGCCAGTTCGTTATCGTTTAAAATTTTCCGTCGAAAGCGTTCCTCCAGGCGGAACCACTGCATAATCCGTAATTTTTGAAAGCGGGTATGCCATTGCAGTTGCTGCCAGGGCCTGTGCTCCGGTTGCGAAATATTTTTATGATTATCCGCCGGAAAGTGATGAACGTAGGAATAGCCGGCTGTCAATTTCGTGTCGTTATTTATGTAGTAGGTGAGACCCACCCTTACAAGTCCTTGCGAAAACTGGGTGAAAAAATTCTCTTTTGTGCGTAGATGAACATCGGTCCAGCCGCCCCATTTTTCTGAGAACCGCGTTTGATTAAAATAGCCTAGCCATACTTGTTCTTCTTCCGTAATTTCTTTTCGTTGTGCCAGACCGTATATCGGAAGCGCCAGGAATAAAATGGCTTGCAGGATGAGTTTTCTGTGCTTCATTCTATCTTTTATTTAATGAAAGAAATGAACGGACTAATCTTTAATAATCATCTGATATCCGGCAAGGAAAAAAACCGTCCACTGAATAAAACATAGGCAACGATCAGTGTCCAGATTATATTGAAGAGTTGAGCTGTAATAAAACTGATGGCGGGTCTTCCTCCCTGAACGCTTACCAAATCGGCAAACCTTGCTTCGATGCCTATTGCTACAAAAGCTAAAGCAAACCAGGCCGACCGAAGGCTGTTCAACATGCCGCTAACTTGTTTTGTGGTGGCAGCAGGAACAATAAAGGAAAAGAGCAGCGAAACCAGGATAAAGCCAATCACAAATTTTGGGAAGCGGCTCCAAACCAGCTGCAGGGAAGGCTTTTCGCCCGTTTGCAGATTGCCTTCTTTCTTTTTCCAAAGCCACCACCACGCAATGAAAAACGCTGCCAATCCAATCAGAACGTTTTGCGAGAACTTGATGATAACACCCACTTTCACGGCCAGTGGTCCCAGGATTTCTGAGGCAGCAGTGACTGAAGCCGTTGTGTCCAGTGTGCCGCCGAGCCAGGCACCGCCAACAATCTCCGGAATGCCAAAATATTTCACCGCCCAGGGCTGCAACAGCAACATGGGGATCGCGACCAAAAGAACCAGTGTGGTGACATAGGAAAGCTTTTTTTTGTCGCCACCAATGGCCCCGGCGGCCACAATGGCTGCCGAAACACCACAAATGGAAACGGCTGAAGCCAGGATCACAGCAAATTCATCATCCACTTTCAAACGGCGGCTCAGCCACATAGCAAAAAACCACACCGCAGCAACTACTAAAATGGCCTGAATCAAACCCGGAAAGCCGGCTTTTAAAATATCAGTAAACAATACACTGCTGCCCAGTATCACCAATCCGGTTTTGATAAAAAATTCTGATCGTGCAGCATCTTTTAACCATCGCGGCAGCGAGAACAGGTTGTTGAGCAAAAGACCCGCAACCAGGGCAAATATCACATACTCGATGCCGTAAGCATTCAGGGATTGATTGCCGGCCATTACAAACGACAATACAGCCAGACTGTACAAGATCGCAAATCCGGGCAGGAACCTTTTTACACTTCCCCTTGAAAACAGGATGGCAACAGAAGCCACTAGCGCCAGCAAAAGCCCGGTCCCGACGATGATCACCAGATTGCCAGGTGAAAAGACTTTGCTAAACAGCTCAGTACTGTTTTGCCATTTGTAGTTTGGTGTCGTGAATTTATAGGCCGGATTCAGCAACGCAAGGAGAAGGGTCAACGCAATCAGTGTACTGCCGATGGCAACTGCCCAACTATCTTCTGAAAACTGGCCTTTGTTTGTTTGTGTACTTGCTTCCATTGATTTTGTTTCTGACGGCAATGTATCAATAAGATCCTGTGTGAATGCTCGTTTCTTTTAGGCATACAGCAATACCACGGTGAGGGATCACAGGATTGCTGTATGAATAACAAAAGGAAGGCTATCTATCGTACAGCATAACGCAGTGTTACCCCATAGGTTCTCGGATCGCCCAATACACAGGCATAATGACCGGCGTTACCGGCAGCGGGCAGCAACTGTTCAAAATAATCTTTATTTAAAAGATTACGACCCCAGGCAAAAAACGATAGTCCCTTGGTTGCTTTGAAACCCACTCTACCGTTAAGCAAAGCATATCCATCAATATTCAGGTAGAGGGAAGGAGAGGGGCTGGAGGAAAAAGAAGAACGGTAATAGGTATCGAATGCGATAAAATATTTTCCTTCCTGGCCCAGTGCCTTGCTTTCTTTCGAAGAAAATTCACCGCCTACGGAGGACACCCACTTGGAGACCCCCGGAAGAGCGCCACCGGAAACATCTTTGAATGCGGATGGTCCACCGGTTTCTTCCAGCGGTACCGGTGCGTTGGTGAAGGAAACATATTTAGCGTCTGTATAAGCCACTGAACCGTACAGGGAAAAGTGCTGAGAGGTACGAATGGTGGCATCCAGTTCGGCACCCCGTACCCGTACTTTTTCTGCATTGGCCAGATAGCCACGGTTTACACCAACTTCAGCCGTCTGCACCTGCGTTTGATAGTCTTTAATGTGGGTGTTGTGAACCACAAAATTCAGCGTTGCATTTTCTGCAGGATTGGTTTTTATTCCTGCTTCGTAATGAGTGACATATTCGGGTTTAATGCGGGCCAGTTCCACCATCACCTTGCCACTGGAAGTAGGCAATCCACCCAGGTTAACTCCAATGGGTTTGTAACTGGTAGAAACCGTGGCAAAGCTGTTGATACGTGAGGAAACTTTATACGAAATTGTCAATTGTCCGGAAAGATTGCTTTCATCCACATTGGCGGCAAACGCCTGATTTGTGTACACAAGATTTTTGAGGGCAATTAACTCTGCCTCAGTTGTCTGCAGGCCACCATACGTGCTGCGTTGATAGTCCACATCTTTTTTGTCGTAATTATAACGAAGTCCGGGCAACACATGCAGGCGTTGTGTGATGGCCCAGTCCAATTGTCCGAAAACAGCGCCGCCAAAGGTTTTTAACTGTGAACGTGTTTTGATGCCAAAGCCTTCAAACAGTCCCGGTGTTTTCCATTTTTCGCTGGTGGTGCTTTGCGAAAAACGCCATTGATCACTTCCGGATTCTTCAATGTGTTCAGGATCGGTTTTCAAATCCTGGCCAATGGCAAATATGCCCACCACGCCACTCAATCGGGAAGATAAATTTCCCGCATATCGAATCTCCTGCGTCCATTGCTGGTGTTTGGAAGTGGCTTGGGAAAGGCTTAGGATTGAAAGCCCGGTAAAATCCCTGTCATTCGAAGGGTCCCAGTTCCAATAACGCCATGCTGATGTGGAAGTGAGGGTTCCACCACCCAGCTTAATATCGAAATTGAGCGAAACACCGCCCAGGTCATTGCCTGAACGCCAGGGTGTGTTGTGGTCAATCAACCGATCGAAAGGATTGCGGCTGGGAAGCTGGTAGTTCAGGTCCGAAATAATTTGCTCAAATTGCCTGTAGGCAGCCCGTTGGGTTGGTGCAACGCCGGCAAACACCTGCGCATACCCGTTAGGCCGCTGTTGGGTGGCATCGCCTATCAGGGTGATGCTTACTTTATCGGAAGGTGTGTATAACAACTGACCGCGAAAGCCGATGTTGTTCAGGTTATTCACATTTTGCTGAGTAGCCACATTGTACAACACACCATCGCGTTGGGTACCGGAAAAGGAGAGGCGTGCAGCCAGTTTGTTTTTAACCAACGCTCCGGTGATCGAGCTTTTTGCCTGTATATATCCATAGTTTCCATAACTCACTTCAAAATTGGCCCCAGGAATGAAGCTTGGTTTTTTGGTGGTCACATTAAACGCTCCGGCCGTTGTGTTTTTGCCAAACAGGGTGCCCTGCGGTCCGCGCAACACCTCAACCCGTTCTACATCAATAAAATCCAGTGCGGTAGCAGCCGGCCGTGCATAGTACACGCCATCGACATAGAAGCCAACACCCGGGTCAATGCCATCATTGGTAAGTCCGAATGTAGAACCCAAGCCACGCACATTCAGGGTGGTGTTACGTGGATTGGACGAATACAGCTGAACAGTAGGAACCAATTCTTTCAGCCGGTTTACATTAAATGCACCGGCATCAGCGACCTGTGCGCCGCCAATCACAGATATCGGTATCGGAACCGTTTGGGCAGTTTCAATCCGGCGGCGGGAGGTGATCACCATCTCTGTCAACTCGGTATTTTCTGCCAGGGTAATGGCGATTGGTGCTGTTGTAATTTCCTGTACTGGCACCTCCTGTTGTTTAAAACCTACAGCGGTAATGATTAATGTGAATGGTGGTGGCGTTTTGGTGCGAATGCCAAATTCGCCCTTATCATTTGCGAGTGAAAAAGCATTGGATCCTTTTATCGTTACGGATGTGCTGCTTAAAGCATTTCCCAAACTGTCTTTAATGACACCGGTGATAACCGTTTGAGCGTAGGTGGCGGTCGATAAAATTGTAAGGGTGAAAATCAGGAGCTTTCTCATAATTTTTGTTGTGAGTAGAAAAAATTTGGAATGGGAGAAGAGAAATTTTGTTCGATAGTTCTTTCAGCGCATCGTTTGCTGAACTGCTGAAATCAACAACATCGGAACGCAGATGGTGTGAGTGAACAGGAGATTAATCTGCACTTATTCGGATAAGAGAGGAGCGTTGGCATATACTATGGTTTACTTCAATTGTTTTGTTTGCGGATTTGCTGTGCACCGGTAAGTACAGGCACAATAAATCTTTTGATCAAATTCAATCACCTAACTGAAGCAATCGTGTGTGGAAGGGCTGTTCTTTGAAATTGGGTTCGCGTCAACAGCATGTAGTAATACAACAGCAACAACAACAAGTATACGCCATAGATTCAAAGGCTTTGCATACAGTTGTCATCGTTGGTTTTACTGTTGTCTTTTTCATGCGAAGATGTTATAAAAATAAATCCCTACTAATTATATAGGCAAATATAGTTGTCTGGTTTGAATGCCAACAAAATTTTTTTGTTGGCGTTCCTAATAGGAAGTGATTGCTTCTATAATTTTATACGTATAAACAACCCGTTTGTATTCCCATTCAACGATTTAGTGGTTGCTGATCCGGTAAAAAAAATGATGAAAATTGTTTTGTTGTAGATACAGGTAAGCGGGAGTGTGGTCGTGTACAACAACTTTGTTGTGCTACTTATATTAAAATTTGGCGTGCTTACACTTCAAAATCCTGTTCACATTCGATAGAAAAAGTATCCTGATCAATTTTGATTCTACTTGCCTTGATTGCAGAAAAGTTGTTTTTTCCTTCGTTTAAAAACAGATTCTGTTCTTTGCGTGAGCAGACTTCGTTAAAATCCGTAGAGGTGCCGTTGTAAATCCATTGCCGATGCCTGATATTTGTGGCTGGAAAAACAATCCATGTTAAATCAGAAAACAAAATATGCCTTGCAGGCCCTGGCTTATCTGGCCAATCATTACAAAGACGAAACGCCTGTGCTTATTGGCACCATCGCCCGTGAAAAAAACATTCCCATCAAGTTTTTGGAAGCCATTCTTTGCGAACTCCGGAATCATGAAATCCTGATCAGCATTCGCGGCCGGAATGGTGGCTACCGGTTGGCCGAGGCGCCTAAAAAGATTCCATTGGCCCGTATTATCCGTATTGTTGATGGACCGATCGCTCTTCTCAGTTGTGCCAGTCTGTATTTCTACAAACCCTGTGAAAATTGTGATGAAAAAATTTGCGGCATTAGTCCCATTATGAAAGAAGCAAGGGATGCCATTTTACGGGTACTGGAAAGAAGAACACTCAATGATATCCGAGACCGTGAAGTTGAAAAATTGTTCGCCTAGTTTATTGCTGGAAGAATTTTTTTGCGCAATCAGTAAATCCTCTTCCTTTTGTATCTGACAAAATAGCTTTATCTGACCCTGGTTCTATTGCGTTTTGTTTCGCTGGATACAAGTCTGGAAATAGGTAAAGAAACGTATAACAAAGGTCACGTTCTTTTCTTCTCAGAGAAGATGCATTCCGAAAAATCAGGAAGATAGCAGGTTCCATTTTTGCCGGTATTCTCTGTGCAGCCACTCATTTGCTTCCTGGTCGCCCACAAATTTTTCCTGGCTGCTGTCCCACACCAGCTTTCGTCCGCCAAGCCGATACGAGATAAGACCCAAATGCATGGGCAGGGTCATGCGACGGGCATACTCCAGATTTGACTCCGGTTGTTTGCGGCTTTTGATAGCATCTAAAAAGTTTTGCTGGTGGCCAGGCGAACGTTCCAGGTGAACAGGAACTTGTTGCAGGTCCTGCACCGTTTCACCATTTATGGAAATAAGCCTCGAGTTGTAATCGCAAATAAGCGTACCCTTTTCCCCTTCAAAGTAGGCCCCGATCTCACGTTCTGCTGCGCCGGGAACATCCGGGGGTTCATGGGTCCAGTACAATTTAAGGTCATCAAATTCGTAATCAACATCCAGCCATTTCGGGGCATCGTTGATGCCTTCAGGCGCCTCTCCACGGGCCGTGATGGTCTTTAAACCTTTTGGATCAAGTGACCAGTATACCACATCGGCAATGTGACACCAGAAATCGGCAAATACACCGCCGGAATAATCCAGGAAATAACGATAGGTGAAGTGGCAACGTTGTGGCGTGTAGTCGGTATAAGGGGCGGGACCAAGCCACATGTCCCAATCGAGTGTGGGAGGAGGCGACTGGATCTGTGCCGGGCCCAGTTCCGGTGGTAAGCCTTTTTTCCAAAGCCGTACCGTATGAATTTTCCCCAGCGCACCGGATTGGATGATCTCCACCACGCGGTGAAAGTTGTCGCCGGCATGGATCTGGTTACCCATTTGAAAAACCCGTTTGTGACGATTCAATGCTTTCAGCATCGTTTGCCCTTCGCCAATGTCATACGATAACGGTTTTTCGCCATACACATCTTTTCCGGCTTCAAAAGCAAGCGTCGCAATCTGTGCATGCCAATGATCGGGAGTGGCACAACTGATGGCATCAATGTCCTTCCGGTCGAGTACCTGGCGAAAATCGCCGTAACCCTGCGCCTTTGATTGGGGTTGTAAAGAAGAAAGCGACTTCAGGGATTTGTCCAGATGGTCTTTGTCCACATCGCAGAGAGCTACAATTTCCACTTCCGGCAAGGCTGCAAACCATTTCAGGTGCTGGTTACCCATGCCGCCCAAACCAATAATCGCGAGACGAATGCGGTCACTAGCCACGGCTTTGCGGGCAAATCCGGGTAACAAAGCAAGTCCTAGGGCTGCGGTACCACCTTGCTTTAGAAACTGTCTTCTTTGCATAACTGTTGATTGGTTTGAGTCGGTGAAGGCAGAAAACTAAAAGAAAATTTATACGATGCTGAAAGATGAAAAAAGGCTTACAGTTCCTGTATCTCCAGGTCTTTCCAGCGGACCTTGATGCCGCCGCCATCATGGATTTGCAAGGCAATAAAGCCCTTGCCAGCTCCAATTTTTTCATCCTTCAATTGCACCATCTGGTGTCCATTAAGCCAGGATGTCAACTCATCGCCAACCACTTTTATTTTCATTTCATTCCACTGGCCTTCTTTCAGGTGGGCCTCGTCTTCCGGTTTGGGTTGAATCAGCCATCCGCGGCCATAGGATTCATACACGCCGCCTGTATGGTGTCCCTTCGGGGCCACTTCTACCTGCCAGCCGCTGATTTTTGTGCCTTCAATGCCTGAGCGGATAAAAACGCCGCTGTTGCCGTTGGCTTCCTGCTTGAATTTTACTGTAAGAATAAAATCCTTGTACGGTTTGTTGGTCGACAAATACCCGTAACCTTTATCAGGACCGCTTTCGCAAACAAGTTCGCCGTCTTTTACATACCATTTTTCTGTTCCGTGAATGGTCCAGCCATCCAGGTTTTTACCGTTGAATAATTTTTGGCTGGATTGTGCAAAGGATGCCATGGTAAGCAGGCAAAAAAAGAATAGTGTTAAGCGTTGTTTCATAAAGCTAAGTTCTAACCTGAAGATAGGAATTTCTTCTGCGAGGAGAACAATCCTCCACTTCAAACCCTGTTTTAAAAACATAGGCTTCTGCCTAACTATGATCGAACGGTTGAAAAACGTGCCATCCATGTTGCCATTTTTCCTGCATGCATTTTTTGATTACTGGCAAAATCGTAGTGTTCATGCCACCTGGGTTTTCTTATTTGCATAGAACGAGCTATCATTTTTGGCCATCATTGTGATGATGTTTTCCACACGACCACAACTCATTTCCTTCCCGTCCCCATCTGTGTTTTAGTGCAAACAAAAATCGCTACCAATGTTCCATGTGAAAAAACTTAGCAAACATCTGCTAAAATAATTAGTAATTTGGCGCTGTATTTGAACCAACTCCTTATGCTTCTAACCCCGCACAGAACCATTGCTCATCTCGACATGGACACGTTTTTTGTAAGCGTGGAGTGTCTCAAGAACAGCAAACTGAAAGGTAAACCGCTCCTGATTGGCGGACAAAGTGACCGTGCTGTGGTAGCCGCATGCAGCTACGAAGCCCGCCGGTTTGGTGTGCATTCGGCCATGCCTATGAAATTGGCCCGCAGGCTTTGTCCGCAGGCGATTGTGCTTTCTGGTGATATGGATGCTTACAGCAAATATTCACGCCTGGTCACAGAGATTGTAAAGGAAAAAGTTCCCCGGTTTGAAAAAGCGAGCATCGACGAGTTTTACGTGGACCTAACAGGAATGGATAAGTTTTTTGGGTGCAGCCGGTACACCGCCGAATTAAAGCAAACCATTCACAGGGAAACAGGCCTTCCCGTATCCTACGGAATGGCGGCCAACAAACTGGTAAGCAAGGTGGCCACGGATGAGGCCAAACCCAATGGCCAGATGGAGATAGCTTTTGGGGAAGAAAAATCTTTCCTGGCACCACTGCCGGTGACCAAGCTGCCGATGGTTGGTGAAAAGACGGGTTTACTGCTCAAACAAATGGGGGTTCATGACATCCGCACTCTCAGCGAGATTCCATGTGAGATGATGGAAAATCTTTTGGGTAAGAACGGTATTGAGCTCTGGCGGCGTTCCAATGGCATCGATGAAACACCGGTGGTTCCGTACCAGGAGCGAAAAAGCATCAGCACCGAAAACACTTTTGAAAGTGATACCATCGACATCCGGTTTATGCATGCCCAGCTTGTACAAATGACCGAAAAGATCGCTTTCGAGCTCCGGCAGCAGAACAAGCTTACCGGCTGCATCACGGTAAAGGTCCGCTTCGCCAACTTCGATACGGTTAGCAAGCAATGCATCATTCCCTACACGGCCCTTGATCACCTGCTCCTGGAAAAAGTAAAAGAGCTGTTCGATAAACTTTACGACAGGCGGCTGCTCGTTCGATTGCTTGGCGTGAAGTTCTCGCATCTTGTACCGGGCAATTACCAGATCTCCATGTTCGACGATACGGATGATCTGATCAAATTATACCAGGCAATCGACAAGTTGAACGGTCGCTTTGGCCGTTACCTGATTATGCGGGCCAGCGGACTACTGTAAATGGACTACCATGTACCTGAATTGTAAAACATATTTCTCGTTCCGTTACGGCACGTTCTCAACCGAACAACTTGTAAAAGCAGGTTCTGATAACGGCGTCTCTGCCATGGCGCTCACCAATATCAACAATACCTCTGACTGGTGGGATTTTTATGCGTTTTGTAAAGAAAGCAATATCAAACCGGTACTGGGTGTTGAAATCCGAAATGGCGACCAGTTTTGTTATGTGCTGTTGGCGAAGAACAATAGTGGCCTGCTGGCCATCAACACGTTTTTGACGCAGCACCTGCAAGGGGAAAAACCGTTTCCCGACCGACCGTTTTTTTCGGAAGATGTGTGGATCATTTACTCGCTGCAACAGGTGCCACAATCACTGGTCGAAAATGAGCTGGTCGGTATTCGCCCTTCGCAGGTAAACAAATTGTTTGCGGTTGATGTAAAGGCGCTGCGTCATAAGCTGGTGGTGTTGCAGCCAGTGACATATAAAGACAAAGTAACCTACAATCTTCACCGCCTGCTGCGTGCCATTGATAAAAACATTATCCTGAGCAAGCAGACTGCCAGCGAGATTGCAGCAACCGATGAATTTTTCCTGTCGCCGGCGCAGGTGCTGGCTGCCTTTGCACAATACCCGTTCATCATCACCAATACACTCCATGTTTTGGATCGTTGCGAATGTGCATTGGACTTCACCACCGACAAAAACAAAAAGGTGTTTTCGGCAACAGCAGAAGACGATCGGATTCTGCTGGAAAAACTTGCCATGGATGGTCTTCACAAACGCTATGGCGCCAGCAACCGGGTGGCGACTGAAAGAGTGCGCAAAGAACTGGCGATCATCAACCGGCTTCATTTTAATGCCTACTTTCTCATTACCTGGGACCTGATCCGCTATGCACAAAGCCGCGGATTTTATTATGTGGGCCGCGGCAGCGGTGCCAATTCCATTGTGGCCTACTGCCTGGAGATTACCGATGTTAACCCTATAGATTTGGACCTGTATTTTGAGCGTTTTTTAAACCCTTATCGCAATTCACCACCGGATTTCGACATTGATTTTTCCTGGAAGGACCGTGATGAGATAATCGATTATGTGTTCAAACGTTATGGCCGCGAACATGTGGCGCTGCTGGGTATGTTCAATACCTTTCAGTACAATGCCATCCTGCGGGAGTTGGCCAAGGTTTTCGGATTGCCCAAACACGAAGTGGACGCCATCGCCAACAACCCGAAAGCAAAGCTGGGCGAAGATAAAATACAGCAATACATTCTAAAATACGGCGCATTGCTGCAGGATTTTCCCAACTACAGCAGTATCCACCCCGGTGGTTTGCTGATCTCCGATGAACCTCTTTGCCAGTACACGGCACTCATCATGCCGCCCAAAGGTTTTGCAACGACCCAGATCGATATGTTTGTTGCGGAAAAAGTGGGTTTGTATAAACTGGATATCCTTTCCCAGCGGGGTCTTGGTCATATAAAGGACGCCATTCAACTGGTGCGGGAAAACAGGAGCAAAACGATTGACATCCGTGAGGTGGAAAAATTCAAAACCGACAAACAGGTGGCCGAACAAATCAGACGGGCAGACACCATCGGTTGTTTTTATATTGAAAGTCCCGCCATGCGGCAACTCCTTCAAAAGCTTCGCTGCGATGATTACATCACCCTTGTTGCGGCCAGTTCCATCATCCGTCCGGGTGTAGCACAATCGGGTATGATGCGGGAATACATTTACCGCTTTCATAATCCGGACAAATTTGAATACCTGCATCCCAAAATGAAAGAACTGCTGGAAGAAACCTACGGGGTAATGGTGTACCAGGAAGATGTGATCAAGATTGCACACCATTTTGCAGGTCTCGATATGGGAGAGGCCGATGTGCTGCGTCGGGCCATGAGCGGTAAATACCGGGGACGAAAAGAATTCGATCGGATCAGGGAAAAATTCTTTGCCAACTGTACTTCCTTTGGTTATCCCGATACGATTACAAAAGAAGTGTGGCGGCAGATAGAATCCTTTGGTGGTTATTCTTTTTCAAAAGCGCATTCCGCCTCGTTTGCCGTGGAAAGCTACCAAAGTCTCTATTTGAAAACTTACTATCCGCTGGAGTTTATGGTAGCGGTTATCAACAACTTTGGCGGATTTTATTCAACGGAACTTTATTTTCATGAACTGCGCAGGGCAGGCGGCAAGGTGCAGGCACCCTGTATCAACAACAGTGAAGTGCTCACTACCATCCGGGGACAGGATGTGTATATGGGATTTGTACACGTCAAAAGCCTGGAGAATGCCACCATTGAAAACTTCCTTCACGAACGATCGCAGCACGGCGCTTTCCTGAACCTGTACGATTTTATTGAACGCTCCGGAACGGGTCCGGAGCAGCTCAACATCCTGATCCGCGCAGGAGCGTTCCGCTTTACGGGCAAAAACAAAAAAGAATTGCTTTGGGAGGCCAACTTCCTGCACAAAAGGGTGAAGAAAACACAAGGGGTGGCGACCATTCCTTTTGCTGAAACGCCAAAAACATTCACGCTGCCGGCACTTCATCAAACCGCGTTGGAAGATGCGCTGGATGAAATGGAGTTGCTTGGCTTTCCGCTATGTGATCCGTTTTCACTGATCGAATTTGACAAAAGCCGGTTTGTGCCGGCAAAAAGCCTGGCGCATCATGTTGACAAGGAAGTAGAGGTAATGGCGTATTACATTACACAAAAACCGGTGCGTACCATAAAAGGAGAGTTGATGTATTTCGGAACCTTTATCGATCCTGCCGGCGACTGGCTGGACAGCGTTCATTTTCCGCAGGTGGCCGACCGGCACCCCTTGACCGGAAAAGGGTATTATCACCTGCGCGGCAAGGTGGTGGATGATTTTGGCGTGTACAGTGTGGAAGTAACCGCAATGAAAAAGATCGGAATGAAGCAAGCGTAAGTTATCTGTCGGAATAATTGATCACGGATTTTCTTTTCGTCTATAAAGCAGCCAGGAATTGAACCAGCTTTTCCAGATCTTCCTGCTTGGAAAATTCAACGCTGTTTTCTTTTAAATAGCTTTTGATGGCCTGCTGATGCTTGGGGAAAAGGTCCAGCAAATTCTTTCTGCTCGCCAGTACAAATTGATTGTACGGGTCAACAAGGAAAAATTGTTCTACTTTTCGCAGGTCCACATCTTCGTTCAGGATCAATTCATAATTGCCGCCTTTCCCTGTGAATGTGCTGACAGTGGCGATGGAGGCAGAGGTGTTGGCTTGGTTAAAAGCCCCCATTTTTTTGACATCACCAATCGCCCAGAATTGTTTAAGGGTAAGTTTGATCCCACCGGTTTGCCTGATGAGTCGCTGGTAGCCGTTGTGGTAGTAAAACGTATCTTTTTCAACAGCTATGGCCTGAATGGTGTTTTCGTTGGCGAGGGCAAGTGTGTCGTCTTTGGGGTCGATAAACTGCATTTCATCAACAAGGTGGTTGTAATTCAGTCTGGCTTCTGATTTTGAGCCGTCTTTAAAATAAACCCTGCCGGTTGTGAACTTTGGAAAATAATATATATCAGCCGGGGAAAGAACATCTGCCACTTTGTTGCCTGCTTTGATAGAGACAAATTTTTTGCCCTGGGCTATTATGCCATTCGAGAAATGCAAAACGAAAGACAAAAGCAGCACGGTTTTCAGGATGTGATTCATAGTGATGTGTTTTTTGAATATAAGCAAAAAATCAAAATATTAGTTGTGGTTTCGGCAGTTAAGTTGGCGTCTGCAATTAATTCATTTTACTGAAACCTGAAATTTCTTTCTTTAGCCATGCTTTTCTACCAACTTATTCTGTCAGCACATCGTTTCTGAAATTTTATCACCTGCCCTTACGTATAGAAAATCATGAAGACATGGATGGTAGTAAAACTGCCTGTGTAAAATTGCACCTTTTGATTTGATAAACCAGAATGTTACGAAAGCCATTTATCTTAAATAAGAGCAGAAAGAAATCCAGTAACAGGAAATTTCATCCCATAGTTTTCAATGCAAGCAAATTCAGCCTATCGATCACAAATGATGGATAGGAGACATAACTTTTTCCTATTTTACAAAATGAGAAAGTCGTGCGAAGGCAAAAACATTTGACTGGCTATAGACCTCTATATTTTACAACATGAAAGAATCGAAAATTATTTGTTTTGGTGAGATTTTGTGGGATAACCTGAAAGAGGGCCGTCGTCTGGGTGGAGCACCGCTGAATGTTTGTTACCATCTTCAAAAGATGGGTATAAAAAGTGCCATTATTACCCGGATCGGTGACGATAGAAATGGCCGGGATATCCTTGCGGAATTACAAAAGCTGCAGGTGGATACAACCTTTTGTACCGTTTCAAAAGAGCTGCCGACATCAACCGTGGAAGTACACCTAAAAGAAAACCACCAGGTTGATTATGAGATTGTAGAAAACGTGGCCTGGGATGAAATGCAAACCACACCGGAGATGGAGCAAGCCGTTTCAGAAGCGGATGCGTTTGTTTTTGGGAGCCTGGTCACCCGCAGCCAAACTTCCCGCCAAACGTTGATGGCGCTTCTTGAAAAAAGCCGGTACCGGGTATTTGATGTAAACCTGCGGGCACCGTTTTACCGTTGGGAGATTATTCAGCAACTGCTTCAAAAAACCAACCTGCTAAAGCTGAATGAAGATGAGCTGCAAATCATCATGGAATGGCTAAAACAGGAAGATAGCATTGTTGAAGAACAACTGGAAAGACTTCAGGGCCATTTTCAATCCATAGACACCATTCTGCTTACCCAGGGCGCCAGAGGCGCTCAGTGTTATTCACAGGGAAAGCATGAAAAAGTGCAGGCGCTGAAAGTAAACGTAAAAGATACGGTAGGCAGCGGCGATGCCTTTCTGGCCGCCTTTCTGGCGGGCAAGTTCAGCGGCAAAACAATAGGAGCATCGCTGGAACAGGCAAGCCTGTTGTCGGGTTTTGTCGCCACGCATGACGGCGCTTGTCCCCACTATGAAAAGCAGGACCTGCTATCACTTAGAAATGCAGTACAATCCTTGTGAAAAACCAGAACTGAATCTATCATGATGCACAGAAAATTTAATAGGTTGCCAGGATTCGCCTATTTCTGAAAAAGATTCTTATTGTACTGGCTGATAGCAAACATCTCTGTGTTTTCCATTTGTTTTTGTCATAATTACATAAATTCACCACATTGGTTTAGTTCTTCTAACTATTATGATGACACGTATTTTCTTTTTTCTCCTTTTGCTTGCCTGTAAACAGATTGCCCATTCTGCCAGTGTTGATACGGTAGAAACCTATAGTGCTGCGATGAAAAAAAAGATCAAAGCTGTGGTGGTAACGCCGGATCAGTATCAACAGGCAAAAGCGCTTCCGGTTGTTTACCTGTTACATGGCTATAGCGGCAACTATGCCGACTGGGTGACGAAGGCCAAAGGATTTGAAAAAGCGGCTGATGCGTACCAGATGATCATTGTTTGTCCGGATGGCGGTTATGGAAGCTGGTACTGGGATAGCCCGGTTGATAGCAGTTTCCGGTACGAATCCTACGTAGCCAAAGAACTGGTGGCCTGGGTAGATGCCCGTTACAAAACCATCAAAGACCGAAAGGGCAGAGGCATCACGGGACTGAGCATGGGCGGACATGGCGCCCTGTATCTTGCCATGAAACATCAGGACGTGTTTGGTGCGGCCGGCAGTATGAGCGGTGGTGTGGACATCCGGCCTTTTCCCAATAACTGGGACATGGCAAAACGGCTGGGGACCTACGCCTCACAGCCGTCCCGCTGGGAAGCCAATACGGTGATCAACATGCTTCACCTGATTACGCCAAACAGTCTTGCCCTATTGATCGATTGCGGCAAAGAAGACTTTTTTTATGAGGTGAATGTGAACCTGCATCAGCAGCTTCAGTATCGAAACATCCCCCATGATTTTATCATCCGTCCCGGTGCCCACAATTGGAAATATTGGAGCAATGCGATCAATTACCAATTGCTGTTCATGCACAGCTTTTTTAAAAATGCAGCGGCAGTAAGTTCGTAGGAACGGAAGTTTGTAGCTTGTTTTTCAATAACCATAGTGTGTTCTGCTAATTCAATACGATTCCTTGAGCAGTCACTTTCAAATTTTGGAATGATCCCATCCGAAATGAATTGGTTTCTTTTTCTTTAGAAAGCCTAATTTGGGCTACAACATTCTTGAAAGGATCTCAGTAACTTTCATAGGCAGTAATTAGATTTTTACCTGGAAATAGAATCTTAACCAATAATAGCGGTTATGAAAAAAGTCATTATTGGGAAGCGATAGCCTTTTTCAGAAAAGTAAAATCCTTTGTGAGCAAAAGCAGGCAGCAAGGTCGCTGCAAAAAACAATCATGTATGCCGAAAAAGAAATCTCCTACACAGCAATCAACGGACGCTTGTTCCAGTGAAAGCCGTCGCAACTTTCTTAAAAACTCCTCCTTGCTAACAGCCCTTGCCGTTACACCGCCTGTTTTGGTAAAAGCGGCGGAAACTAGCCTAGATGAAAAAGCCTCCCGTTTTTTTGAGCAGTTACCGGTTTCGCTCGACATTAACGGCACTACCCGCAAATTATCCATCGAGCCCCGCACAACCCTTCTGGATTTGTTGCGGGAGCAACTGGCGCTTTCGGGGACAAAAAAAGGCTGTGATCATGGCCAGTGCGGTGCCTGTACGGTACATGTTGACGGGCAGCGGGTGCTTTCCTGTCTTACACTCGCCGTGATGCTGGAAGGAAAAAAGATTACGACGATTGAAGGCCTGGCAGACGGTGACAAACTGCATCCCTTGCAGGAAGCATTTATCAAACACGATGGCTTTCAGTGTGGCTATTGCACACCCGGGCAGATCATGTCGGGAATTGCCTGCATCCGGGAAGGGCATGCCAATTCCGATGAAGAGATTCGTGAATATATGAGCGGAAATATTTGTCGCTGTGGTGCATATCCCAACATTGTCAAAGCCATCGCGGATGTCAAAAAAGGAGGACAAAAATTATGATCAACTTTCAATACACCCGCGTTTCCACAGCAAAAGCAGCCGTGAATGCTGTGAGCAAGGACACCAGCGCCGTCTTTATTGCCGGTGGCACCAACCTGGTTGATCTGATGAAGAAAGGTGTGATGGCGCCGGAGAAGCTGATTGATATTACGGCCATCCCCCTAAAAGAAATCAAAAAAGAAGGATCCAAACTGCACATTGGTGCACTAGCCCTAAACAGTGCGGTGGCGGAAAATGAGGTAGTGCAAAAAACGCAGCCCTTGCTTTCCCTCGCTCTTAAAGCCGGTGCCTCGCAGCAAATCCGCAACATGGCCACCGTAGGTGGAAACCTGATGCAGCGTACACGGTGCCCGTATTTCTACAACACCGATTTGCCCTGCAACAAACGGCAGCCCGGAACCGGTTGCGGCGCTTTAAAAGGTTATAACCGCATGCATGCCATTTTTACCGATTCAGAAAAATGTATTGCGGTTCATCCCAGCGATATGTGTGTGGCGCTGGTCACCCTGGATGCAACTGTTGTTGTTACAGGCCCCAAAGGTGATCGACGGATTCCTTTTCAAAATTTTCACCGCTTGCCCGGCGAGCTGCCGCAAAAGGACAATACGTTGGAAAGAGGTGAATTAATTGTAAGGGTGGAAATACCGGATAATGCTTTCAAAGATCATGTACATTATCTAAAGGTCCGCGACCGGAGTTCCTATGCTTTTGCCCTGGTGTCGGTGGCTGCTGCTGTGGATATGCAGGGTAAAACCATAAAAGATGTACGGTTGGGAATGGGCGGTGTGGCGCACAAGCCCTGGCGGTTAACGGAAGCAGAGGCTTTTCTCCGGGGCAAACAGGCGACAGAGGCCAATTTCCGGCAAGCCGCCGAGCTGGCCGTGCAAAAGGCAAAAGGATTTGGACATAACAACTTCAAACTAAAATTAGCTCCCAACACCGTGGTGGAGGCCTTGAAAATGGCTACGGGAAAATCATAAAATCATTTTATGGACAAGACATTTTTCGATATGGCTGATCCGATCGACCGTGTGGATGGTAGGGCCAAGGTCACCGGCAGTGCCATTTATCCCGCTGAAATCAAAATGCAGAATACAGTTTTTGGCTTTCTGGTGGGCAGCACGGTGGCCAAAGGTTTCATCAAAAGCATTGATACAAAAGCGGCTGAGAGGGCTCCCGGTGTGCTGGGGGTTATCACGCATTTGAATGCACCGAAAATTCCCGGCTATCAAACCGGTAAAGACCCCTCGAAACCGCCGACAGCCGGGCAACCCTTGCGCATATTTTATAACAACGAAATTTTTTATTACGATCAGCCCATCGCGTTGGTCATTGCCGATACCTATGAACGGGTATTGCATGCTGCCCGTTTGGTGAAAGCGCAATATGAAAAAGAACCACACCAAACGGATTTAAAAGCAAATCTGGATAAGGCGAAAATCCCAACCGGACCACGGTTTGAAGATTACAAGCGGGGAGAAGCGGATGCATATAAAAATGCGGCTGTGAAAGTAGAGCAGGAATATTATCATCCCATCGAAGTGCACAATCCCATGGAGCTCGGAAATATCGTTGCCCGGTGGGACGGCCCGGATAAAGTCATTGTATATACCAAAACGCAGGGTGTGGAAGCCACCCGCCGCTCCATCCGCGATGCCTTTCAATTAAAGCCTGAAAACATCAGTGTTAACGCTGAAATTATTGGCGGTGCCTTTGGGATGGCTTTGCGTACCTGGCCTTATGAGATTGCAGCGATCCTGGGGGCACAAAAAGTGGGCAGACCGTTGAAACTGGTTTTGCACCGCGAACAGATGTTTACCAACGTTGGCTATCGACCGGCAACAGTGCAAAAGATTGGTTTGGGTGCTACGGCGGATGGTAAACTTAACGGCATCACACACGAAGCCACCGGCAACACATCACCCTATGAAGAATTCACGGAAGCCACTGTCAATATTTCGCGGTTTTTATATGCCTGCCCGAATGTGACCACCCGTTACCGTCTGGTGCCGTTAAACCATTGCACACCCATCTGGATGCGTGGCCCTGGCGAAGCCACCGGTTCGTTTGCGCTGGAATCGGCGATGGACGAATTGGCCTTACAATTAAACCTGGATCCTTTGGAATTTCGCTTGCGCAACCATTCAGATACCGATCCTGAACGCAACCTGCCCTGGTCCAGTAAACACCTGCGGGAATGCTACGAAATGGGTGCCGAAAAAATTGGATGGAAAGGCCGAAAACTGCAACCGCGTTCTGTAAAAGAAGGTGATTGGTTTGTGGGCTGGGGCATGGGCACGGGTGCCTTTGGTGCCTTTCGCAGTTCAGCAACCGTAAAGGCTGTCCTGCATCCCGATGGTAACCTGCTTTTGCAATGTTCGGTAAACGACATGGGGCCGGGTACCGCTACCATGATGACGGCCATTGCTGTAAAAGAAACTGGCATTCCTGTAGAAAAGATCAGGGTGCAGATGGGCAGCACCGGTTTGCCGCCAGGACCTACACAAGGCGGATCAACGGTGACGGCTTCGGTGGGATCATCGGTACTGGAAGCCTGCAATGCATTGAAAGAGCAAATCGCTGCATTGGTCAGCAAAGAAGGATCAGCTTTCCGCACTGGCAACGGGAGTGAAGTAAAGGCCGCCGATCTTGAGTTTTCACAATCAGGAATTGCCTTGAAAAAAGACGGATCGGTGAAAGCAACGTACCAGGATCTGCTGCAGCAGGCTGGCTTGCCTTCTTTTGAGGCGACCAAAGAATCGAGGGGACAGCAACAGCCTTATTCGTTGTATTCTTTTTCGGTGCATTTTGTAAAGCTGCGTGTGCATCCGGCCACCGGTCGGGTGAAAATTGACCACGTGGTATCCTGTGCGGACGCCGGTGCTATCATAAGCCCAAAAACAGCAGCCGGTCAAATGATTGGTGGAGCCGTTGGTGGCATTGGTATGGCCCTGATGGAGGACCTTGTGTTTGATCACCGCTTTGGCAGGCCTGCCAATAACAACCTGGCCGATTACCATGTTCCGGTGAATGCCGATATTCCGCCCGTAGATGTATTGTTTGTGAATAAAAAAGATCCCTATATCAACCCGATGGGCTCAAAAGGGCTGGGCGAGATTGCGCTTATTGGTGTGGCACCAGCTGTTGCCAACGCCATCTTTAATGCCACGGGCAAGCGCATACGCGAATTGCCCATTACGCCGGATAAATTGATGGAATAAAAAAACGTGTAGGGAATCAACCTCAGGGAGTTTTATGAAATGATAACGACCTTTTCATTCTTGCTTTATTGTTTATGCAAGATGAAAAGGCCGTTATCCTGAAATATAAGCCACTAGTGCTTTGCGTTGTCCTTGCGGAAGATCTTTTTAAAGAGAATCACTATTTTTTCAACGATAAAACCAATGATCAAGCCACCAATGGCGCAGGCCAGTGCTTTCAGGATCCAACCCAGCGCCGGCATATTGGCAAAAGCAATTTCAAGGTCGTGCAGAAGATGGCTGGTAAACGGGATGCCATGGGCAATGATTTCAGCGCCTACCCAAAGCATGGCAGCCGTCCCTATATAACTCAATATCGAGAGAAAATGCGGCATGAATTTTACGATGCCGCGACCCATTTTTTGAGTGGCCGGGTGAAACCTTTCCTGCGCCAGGTGCACGCCAATGTCGTCGGCTTTTACAATCAGGCCGACAAAACCATACACGGCCACCGTAATAAAAACGGCGACGGCCAGCAAAACGGTAATCTGGTTGACGATCGGGTTACCGGCTACCTGGCTGTAAGCAATGGCAATGATTTCTGCCGACAAAATAATATCCGTACGAACGGCACCGGTTACCCGTTGTTTTTCCAGTTCTTCAGGTGTAATCACTTTTACTTCTTCTGCTTCAACCGGTACATCATGGTGTTTGCTAAACATCGAATGCACTTTTTCATACCCCTCAAAACATAAATATGCACCACCCAGCATCAGGATAGGCGTTATGGCCCACGGCGCAAAATAGCCCAGCAACAAAGCAGCAGGACTTAAAATAAGCAACTTGTTGATCAGTGATTTTTTGGCAATCTGAAAGATGATAGAAAGTTCGCGGGACGGATCAAGACCCACCACATATTTTGGAGTTACTGCCGTATCATCAATCACAATTCCCGATACTTTTCCGGTGGTTTTGGCCACCTGTGCCGGTACATCGTCCAAACTGGCAGCACTTGCTTTTACCAAAGCCGAGATATCATCCAATAAAGCAAAAAATCCTGAAGGCATATATGAATTAATCTGTTTATAACTGAAACTTATTTCCTGAATCAGCCGGGCTGCAAGTTAGGAACTGGTTTTTGATAAACAAGCCGATTCAGGAAAACGAAAAGCCAGCATTTAGAGAAGATGATTTTGACAAAATCAGTGAAGAACACAACAACGACAGAAGAAGTAAAGCTGTTTTCAATCTTATAGCGATATCGCCATTCAACTATTTCAGCACAACATTTTCAAAATGCCGGCTAAAAATCGCCAGGGCTTTATTTTTTATTTCTATTGATGGCGTATCAACATTCTGCAAAGGATAGTTCATTCCAAGCGCTTCCCATTTGTGACGGCCAAATTGGTGAAAGGGAATGATCTCAACACGGTCCACAGTTTTATAGCCTGAAAAATGCTGCGCCCATTCTACAAGGTATTCTTCCTGGTCGGTCCATCCGGGCACGAGGACGTAGCGCAGCCACATGCGCCTTCCGCTTGCTTCACGGTGGGCAGCCATCGCCAGTGTATTGCGGTTAGAAAGGCCCGTGAGTTTGTGATGCCATTCGTCATTGATGTGTTTTACATCCAGCAACAGCAGATCGGTGTGCTCCAGCAAGGCATGCACTTCATCATTGTTTAATCGCCCATTGGTGTCGAGACAAGTATTGATGCCGTTTTGGTGCAGCTTTTTAAAAAAGGAGAGAAGCTTGGTGCGTTGCAGCAGGGGCTCTCCGCCGGAGACGGTTACGCCACCCTCTTTTCGGAAATAATTTTTCTGCCGGATGGCCCGGTCCACCAATTCGTTAATCTCCACCAACGTGCCGCCTTTTACATCCAACGTATCCGGGTTTTGGCAATACACACAGCGAAACTGGCATCCCTGCACAAATACCACCATGCGAACACCGGGGCCATCATGCGTACCCAAGGTTTCAAGAGAATGAATACGCAGGTGGTCCGGGTCATCCACATTCAACCGAGCGGCTTCTATGTCTTGTAAGGGAAAATACATCAGCTTTCTGTTTGATAAAGGCAAGTTAACCTGCACCTGTTACTATAAAAAACCAGGCCGGCTTTCACCGGTCTGGTTTGAACAACACATGCGAAAACTGCTTTATTAATTCATGCTTTGGTGGAAAGTCCGGGCAATCACTTCCAACTGGTGTTCGCGGGAAAGGCGGACAAAATTTACAGCATATCCCGAGACGCGGATGGTGAGTTGCGGATACCGCTCCGGATGGTTGTACGCATCCAGCAGGGTTTCCCGGTTCAGCACATTCACATTCAGGTGATGGGCTTTTTGGCTAAAATACCCATCCATAATAGCGATAAGATTGTCGATCTCTTCCTCTTTGGTATCACCAAGTGATTTGGGAATAATAGAGAACGTATTGGAGATACCATCCTGCGCATTTTCGTAACTCAGTTTGGCAACAGAGTTCAGCGAAGCGATGGCACCGCTGTTGTCGCGTCCGTGCATGGGGTTGGCGCCGGGAGCAAAGGATTCTTTCGCTTTCCGTCCGTCAGGCGTAGCACCCGTATTGGAACCATACATAACGTTTGAGGTTATGGTGAGCAGCGACAAGGTTGGCGTTGCATTTTTGTAGGTGCGGTGCCTGCGCAATTCACCAATAAAATAACGGGTTACTTCCTGGGCAATGGCATCTACACGGTTATCATCATTGCCATATTTGGGGAAGTCGCCTTCAATGGTAAAATCAACAGTCAATCCTTTTTCATTGCGAAGGGGAGTAACCTTTGCATATTTAATGGCCGATAAAGAATCGGCAATGATGGAGATTCCGGCTGCACCATACGCAATGTCAATCCGCGGATCGGTATCCACCAATGCCATTTGTGCACTTTCGTAATAATATTTGTCGTGCATGTAGTGAATGATGTACATGGCTTTGGCATACACCCTTGCCAGTTCACTCAACGTATGTTTGAATAAGTCCCAAACCTCGCTATACTGCAGCGGACCTTCCGATAATTGGGGAACACCTTTAATGACCTGCACACCTTCGGCTTCTTCGCGGCCGCCATTAAGCGACAACAGTAAAACTTTTGGCAGGTTGGCCCGTGCCCCAAAATGTTGGATGCTTTTGCCAATCTCCTGGTAAGAAACACAACAGGCGATCCCGTAATCATCCGAGCCACGGGAGGTTCGCATCAGGTCATCGTTTTCATACTGGATCGAGGAGGTGTCAATCGACACTTTCGCACAAAACTGTTTAAACGGTTCCGGCAGGTTTTCTGACCACAATACAGTTAAATTCGGCTCGGGAGAAGGGCCAAGGTTATACAATGTTTGTAAAAATCGGTAAGAGGTTTTCGTCACCTTGGTGCGGCCATCGTGCAGCATACCACCAATGGCTTCCGTTACCCAGGTAGGATCGCCGCCAAAAATGCCGTCATACGATGCGGGACGAAGATGGCGTACGAGGCGAAGCTTCATCACAAACTGGTCCACCAGTTCCTGTGCTTCTTCTTCGGTAAGCAAACCTGATTTCAGATCTCTTTCGATAAATATATCCAGGAAAGAAGAAACATTGCCCAATGACATAGCTGCGCCGTCCTGTTGCTTCACGGCAGCGAGGTAAGCGAAGTAAAGCCACTGAACAGCTTCACGGGCATTTTCTGCCGGTCGTGAAATGTCAAAACCGTATTCTGCCGCCATGGCTGTCATGTCTTTTAAGGCTGCAATCTGGTAACTGATCTCTTCGCGTAAGCGCACCAGGTGATCAGACATTTCACCGGATGTTTTGGCGAAGTCTTCTTTTTTGGCAGCAATCAGCAGGGTAGTGCCATAAAGCGGAACCCGTCGGAAGTCGCCGATCAATCGGCCGCGGGCATAGTTGTCGGGAAGACCTGTGAGCACATGTTTTGAGCGAAAGGTGCGGATCTCCGCATCATAGGCGCTAAACACCGCTTCGTTGTGGTTGCGGGCATAATTGAATATCTCCACAACCTTTTCTGAAACCTCCAGTCCGCGTTCTTTTACAGCCGATTCTACCAGCTTGATACCGCCAAACGGTTTCATGGCCCGCTTCAGCAATACATCTGTTTGAAGACCGACAATGACTTCATTTGCCGGGTCAATATAGCCGGGACGAAAAGCAGTGATGGTAGAAATGGTTTCGGTATCAATAGCAAGACAACCGTTATTTTCTCTTTCCTGTTGCAGCGCCTTTTTGCTTTCCTCCCACAACCGGATGGTCCGTTGGGAAGGGCCGGCTAAAAACGCGGCTTCACCAGTGTAAGGACGTATGTTCTTGACGACGAAATCGGCTACGTCGATAGATGTGTTCCATACACCGGGTTTGAATGAAATAACGTTGTTGATCGTTTCCATGATGGTTGAAATTTGAGGAGCAAACTTAGATTTGCCCCTGCTGCCGAAAGGTGAGTACTATCATAGGGAAAATTGATTTTGGGCCGTTTTGGCCAATAGGATAGAACAATACAATTCAAACCCGGGAACTGCTTATTACCATTCCTATTCCAAGTGAAAAAATATTGAAATTGTATTTAGCAAAGCTTATGCGGCAACAGGTGTCAGCTTCTTTTTGAGAAGAAAACTAAGCAGGGCCGTAAAGCCCAGGAACCCGGCAAACAGGTAAAAAACAAAGGCATAATCGGTTGTTATACCAATCAACAACGGACCGGCAAAGGCGGCAGCCGCCCAGGCGGTAAGTACATAGCCAAAGACCGCTCCTAAATGGTCGGCGCCATAAATATCTTTTATGAAAGCGGGCATGGTGGCAAAGGCACCGCCATAACAACTGATGATCAAAAACACCAGCACCTCAAAGGCCAGGACATTCGTGGTTTGTGTCAGGAGTAAAAAACAAAAAGCGCCAATAAGAAAAAAGCTGGTGAAGGTTTTCCACCGTCCGATTTTATCCGATATGCTTGACCAGGCCAGTCGTCCCAATCCATTGAATAGACCGATAGTACCTACAAAAGCAATGGCGGCTTTTTCACTGATGTTGATAACGTCTTTAGCCATAGGGGCTGCAACGGCAATCAGGGCAATGCCGGCCGTGGTGTTGAAAAACAACATAAGCCACAAGCCATAAAACCGGACATCTTTCACCAATGCAGGTGCGGATGCATTTTTGGAATTAGTATTTGTCGATACAACGGCTGCAACTTTCGGCAGCGCCAGGTAAAGCGAAGCCAATACCATCATAGAAGAATAGACCGCCGCCAGCGTATAAAATGCACCCGAAACCCCCAATGATTGCACCATCGGTGAAATAATCTGTGAGGCCAAGATAGACCCGGCTGCAAACGACATGATCACCAATCCTGAAGCAAAACCTGGTTTTTGCGGAAACCATTTAACCACTACGGAAACAGGAGTGATGTATCCAAAGCCAAGACCAATGCCGCTTATCAATCCGTAAAAAAGATAGAACAAGGGCAGGGATTGTATGGCGATAGCATAACCGGTTCCGGCCAGTCCTAACCCAAAATACAGGGCACTGATACAGCCTGCTTTTACAGGACCGATCTTTTGTACAAAGCGACCCATAAATGCGGCTGTTAAGCCTAGTGTACAAATGGCAAAACTAAACGCCAGTTTTAGCTGGCCGGCATCCCATTGGGTAAGAGCTTGTATGGGCTTGATCCAGACGCTGTATGCATAAACAGAACCGATTGATAACTGCAGGGTCATGCCTGCCAACGCCATAAGCCATTTGTTTTTCATAGCCTGTTTTTACTGTTCCCGTAAACTAAAAATTTATAAAGATTGAGCTGTTGCATGAAATTTCCAGCTTGTATTTTAGGCAACAACTGCCAGCTTCTGCACCGTACTTTCGGCATACCGTTTTTTGGCTTCCTGGATCCGGCAGAGGTTTTCCTGGAGGGTATGTTTTAATTGTGTTTTTACCACTTCACCCATGGACTGGCACAGGAGGAATTTTGTGTTCCCAAAATGCAGGGCCAGTTCCCGTTTTAACTGGCTAGTTTTTTCATCAGTAGAAATTTCATCATTACCCATAATATTCAGCAGATCATAAAGGCGGTGCCGTATGATGGTTACCCGGGACGCCATCAGGGTTCGCTCTTCGGTCTGGTACTGGTCAATGGCTTCTTTGCAAAGCGTATCCAGCGTCAGTTTTACCAGCGTTGCATTGTCTTTAAAAAACTGCGGCCGGTACAAGTTTTTTTTGCCTTCAAAGGATTGCTGGTCGAAATCGATGGCACGTACCCGGTACTGCGTGCCTTCCACATCAGGCATGATGTTCACTACAAAATTATAACTGCGCATATCGCCGAGAAGCCGCACAAAGCAACGTTCATTAAATTTCACAAATTCTTTGGCAAACCGAACCCTATCGGTATGCGGTGAATCCAGGTAGGACTGAATAAAAATATCACCGGGAATGCCCGGAATGTGCTCTTCGATCAGGGTAGTGCGGTGGGTAAAATACCGCATCCGGTAGGGAGACAGCAGGTGTTCCAGCTCAAGGCCATATATACGGGAGGCATCGGCTTTTTTTACATAAAACAGGTCGTGGTTGTTGTTTGTTTTGTTGACGATCTTAACCCGAAAGGGATTGGAATTGCCAAACGGACAATAGTCGATGGAATCTACCCGCCAGTGTTTGGCATAGGTGGGATCGCCTTTGGTTTTTAAGATGGCGTAAATGTCAACAAGACCTTCGCTGATATACTCCCATTCGCGGATGTCATAAATGACTTTTTCCCATTCAGTGGGATTGCCGCTCTGGTCCTTCAGCGGAACGGAATAATTCAAGTTGTTGTACAGATCGTCGTAGGTAACCGGCAGTCTTACTTCCCGTTCATACTGTTTGAGGTACTGCCGCAGGGCTGCCCCAATCGGATAAAACGGTTTCTTTCGCAGATCACTGCTCTCCGTTTCTTCACTCACCTTTACACCTTCCAGAAAGCCCATACCAAGTTTTTATTGATTAATTATTTTATACGATTTGCCACTGGCAAACCTTACAGCACCCGGTTTATCTGTTTTCATCCAGACAGGTCAAAAGTATTTTCCTCCTTTTTCTTTAGGCGTGAGTTGCATCAGGACCAAAGCAAGCATTTGTCAGTTTTTTAAAGAAATAACTTGCATGGCTGTTTTTGAGATGGGAGGAAAAAAAATCCGCGTATAAATTCTTTCACCCTGTACTTGCCAAACTGCCAAAGATTGGTATTCTTTGCACCTTATCGGTATGCAAAAAGAATACAAGCTCGCCAAAGGCTGGAGGATCTTCATTTATATCGTTACCCCTTTACTGATTTTCGCTTTCGGATATTTGTTTTTGATGCCTTTTCTTCCGGCTGAAAAGGAAAAATTCCCGTTGCAGAAATTCTGGTTTATGCTGCCCATTTCGCTGGGCATGATCCTGGTTTTTATCCTGGGTTTTATCGATGGCGTCAAAGGGCGTTTTGTTATTGAAGGGGACAGGGTGTGGTCGCAAAGCGTTTATGGAAAAAAAGAACTTTACTTTTCACAGATAGCCGGCTACCGTACCGATGATAAATACGTATATATTCTTCCGCAGGAAAAAGGTCAAAAGCGGATCAAGATCAGCCAGTATTATGGAGGCAAAGGTGAGATCCTGGAATGGCTTTCCCATCGCTACCCCGACCTGGATGAACAAAAGGCGGAAAGGGAGCGCCAGGAAATTCTGTCCAACAACGAATTAGGGTTGACCGTTGAACAGCGGGAAGAAAAGTTGCAAGGTTTCCGCAAACGGGCAAGGCTGCTGAACGGAGCCGGTGCTATGGTAACAGGCTGGATCATTTTTTTCCCTCAGCCTTACGAGGCTGCGTTTTGGGCTGCGCTTTCATTGCCGCCGGTATGCATTTTGGCCAGTAGGTTTTCCGGTGGTTTTATCCGAATACAGGAAGAAAAAGGAAGTGCTTATCCCTCTGTTTTTTGGAGCCTGTTTTTTCCCAGCCTTGGGATTGCTATCCGGGCCCTGTCAGATTTTTCAATTTTTGCGTATGAAGATGCTTTTAAAGGAGCTTTGGTAATAACTGCTATATACCTGTTTCTGCTGTTTGTAAGGAGCAAGGAGTTTTTATTTCAATCGGCCAAGGAATATGGTATTGCGTTGTTTTTTGGTGTCCTAGGCTTTTCCTATGGATATGGCGTTGTGGTAACGCTGAATTGTCTTTACGACAAATCGCCGGCGACTGTTTATGCATCACGGGTTACCGACAAACGGGTGAGTTCAGGTAAGTCTACCACGTATTATCTTACCTTAACGCCCTGGGGTCCGGAGAAGGATACATCCGATGTGGCCGTGGATAAAGAATTATACCATCGTGTGCAAAACGGTGAAGATGTCCGGATTCTTCTTCGGCGGGGACGACTAGAGATTCCTTGGTTTATAGTAACAGATTAGAATGCTTTAGCATTAATTCATCCTTTCGTTATAATGTCAATTGAAGCAAGCACAGGAATTGATTGCCTGAAAATTTTTCAAATCCGGTAGGAATGAAAAGGTTGGAAAATTTTCTGCTTCTACCTTTACCCACCCAGACAATAGGGGATTAAATTTTGAACTATGGAAGTTTTAAGAACATCAGCAGAAGGAGGAACAAGAATTCAGGCAAAAGAAGTAAAAGCCTTTGGCACCGAGGCGGCAGATGCCCTTTTGCAACAGCTGAATATTCCACGACGAAACCCCACGCCACATGATGTAGAGATAAAGATTTTGTTTTGTGGGGTTTGTCATTCTGACCTGCACACGGCAAGAAACGAGTGGCACGGAACAGTTTATCCCTGTGTGCCCGGACATGAAATTGTTGGCCGGGTAGTTCGTGTGGGTGATCATGTAAAAAAGTTTAAAGAAGGTGATCTGGCAGCTGTTGGCTGTATGGTGGATAGCTGCCGCGAGTGCCAGTATTGCAAAGAAGACCTGGAGCAGTATTGTGAGCAGGGAAATATTCAAACCTACAATTCGCCGGACAAGCACCTGGGTACCCAAACCTATGGTGGCTATTCCGAAAGCATTGTGGTGGATGAAGCTTTTGTTTTGCGGGTGCCGGAAAACCTTGACCCCGCAGCAACGGCACCTTTGCTCTGTGCCGGCATCACTACCTATTCGCCCCTGAAGTACTGGAACGTAGGTCCGGGACAGAAAGTGGGTGTGGTTGGTCTGGGTGGATTGGGTCACATGGCAGTTAAGCTGGCAAAGGCCATGGGAGCGGAAGTGGTTGTGTACACAACCTCGCCTTCAAAAGTGGAAGACGCCAAACGGCTGGGTGCAGATGATGTTATTTTATCAAAAGACAGGGAGCAGATGGCAAAATATGCGGGCAAGCTGCATTTTGTGTTGGATGCCGTTTCCGCTCAGCACGACATCAATGCCTACCTGTACCAGTTGCGGGTGGATGGAACCCTGGCGCTGGTAGGAGCTCCGGAGAACCCGCTGCCCGTAGCAGCTTTCAGCATTATCCCGTACCGCAGGAGTTTCGCCGGCTCTATGATTGGCGGCATAGCCGAAACCCAAGAAATGCTTGACTTCTGTGGAAAAAACAACATTGTTTCCGATATCGAATTGATCAACATTCAGCAGATCAACGAGGCATACGAACGCATGCTGAAAGGCGACGTGAAATACCGTTTTGTAATTGACATGGATTCGCTGAAGAAATAAAATCGTTTCTTTTTTATGGAAAAAGCTACTCCGTTAGCTTTTTTTGTTGGATAACCGCTACAATGAAAAAATCATGTTCTGTTATACAATGTCACGTTTCTTCTTAAGGACAATATTTTCAGGTTTGGCCGATTGATTTTAGGCACTGGGCTAATCTATCGAAAAGAGGCTATTGGATGTTGTAATCTTGCCCTGCAATCAAAACATGCTAGTACAACTAAACCTACGTCTCGACTAAACAAACTGAACGTCTGTCAATATTGGCAGACGTTCTTTTTTTAAAAGCTTCCATTGGAGTAGGAGGAAATGGATCGAAACAAAGAAATACTTCTTTTCCTGATCCGCACTACAGTTTCATTACCCCTTTAAATTTTGTTGGAACGTTCCTGTTTACACGTTTTGGAATCAGGACAGATATAAAAAAATAACGCTGGTGTGTATCCGCGCCGGAATAACGGGTACGAATGGGTGTTAATCAGTTTTTAATTTGATGTGCCTCAGTTTTTTCATTGCCTGTTTTGTACAGTTTTGCACCATGATGAATACAACTCGTATAAAATTCCAATCCTTAGAAAGCCTGACCCAGTTTATTAAAACCGTAACGCCGGATAGCTTTTATATCGATACCCGGACCCTTGTTCTGAGAGCTCCTTTGTCGGATTTTGACCTGGCTGTGGCCAAGGATCATTTTGGAGCGGACGTGGTCAATCGCATGAGCCTGCAGGCCTGATTGCAAAGTCCTTGGTAGTGGTTTCTAACGGATTCCTTTCGGTCAGATTTTTGATAAAATGCAATCCGTCTTTTTGACTGGTGAATGATCGGGCCGTCCTGAATACGGCACGGAGCTTTTGCGCATTTTACTTCCTTTATCAATCGTGAAGTGAATTCTGAATTTTATAAGTCATGCCTACAAGAACTCTATCTTTTTTCTGTAGGCAAATAAGAATCTTCTATTCTTCAAATTCGGCCATAATAATTTGATATAATTCTTCAAGTATTATTAAACAATTCCTCTTTATACTTCATTTTCATTATAGCTAGGTCAAACTTACCTTCCTGTAATCACCTATTTTTCGCTGTGTATCGCCTTTTCCTATCAAAAGTTTTTCCAAGTCCTTCGAAACATCCAGGTACCGGACAGTCCTTATGATTAATTCGGTTATTTTTGGAAAGGATGTTTTCGTATGTACAAAACAAATCGGATTGCGTAGTGGGTGTACGTGCATACTTTCAAAGAAAATAAGACAGAGACGGCGAAAGCCGGCCAAAACCATAAACAAGCATCGTTACCAATTCACTCATTTAAAATCAGCGAAAGAAGCCATGGACAATCAATCATTACACTTCGACACCCTCCAAGTACACGCGGGTTACCAGCCCGATCCTACCACACATGCTGCGGCTGTGCCTATCTACCAAACCACTTCGTTTACGTTTGAAGATTCGCAGCATGCTGCCGATTTATTCGCTCTGAAAAAGTTCGGCAATATTTACACCCGCATCATGAACCCAACCACCGACGTTTTTGAAAAACGGGTGGCAGCCCTGGAAGGCGGTGTGGCCGGGTTGGCCGTTTCCTCCGGGCAATCGGCGCAGTTTATTGCCCTGCACACCATCCTGCTGCCTGGTGATAATTTCGTGGCCTCGTCTTACCTCTACGGCGGTACCTACAACCAGTTTAAAGTAAGCTTCAAGCGCCTGGGTGTGGAAGTTCGTTTTGCCAACCTGGATGAGCCGGATGGCTTTGAAGGCAAGATTGACGAAAGAACAAAAGCGATCTATGTGGAAACCATCGGCAATCCTGCTTTTGCCGTTCCGGATTTCGAAAAAATTGCTGCCATTGCCAAAAAGCACGACCTGCCCCTGGTTGTTGACAATACGTTTGGCGGCGCCGGTTACCTGTGCCGTCCCATCGAGTTTGGCGCCAACATCGTGGTGCAGGCCGCTACAAAATGGATCGGTGGACATGGAAACAGCATCGGGGGTATTATCGTCGATGCCGGCAATTACAATTGGGGCAATGGCAAGTTTCCGCAATTTACGGAGCCGGATGAAGGATACCACGGCATGAAGTTCTGGGAAGTATTTGGAGATGCTAGCCCGTTCGGCAACATTGCCTTTATCATACGGGCACGGGTGAGCGGCCTTCGTACGTTTGGCACCTCGCTGTCCCCGCAAAATTCTTTTTATTTTCTGCAGGGGTTGGAAACGCTTTCGCTGCGCATGCAACGTACGGTTGACAATGCCCTGGCACTGGCAACCTGGCTGGAGCAGCACCCCCAGGTAGAATATGTCAATTACCCCGGTTTGGAAAATAATCGCTATCACACAGTAGCCAAAAAATACCTCCGCAACGGTTTTGGCGGCGTGCTTTCCTTTAAGGTAAAAGGTGGAAGCGAAGCGGCAGACAAGGTGGTTGGCAACCTAAAGCTCATTTACCACCTGGCCAATGTTGGTGATGCCCGTACGCTGATAATTCACCCGGCCACAACAACACACCAGCAGCTTAGTGAGCAGGAGCAACGCTCAGCGGGTGTGGAACCAGGTTTATTACGGATTTCGCTGGGAATCGAACATATCGATGACATCAAAAATGATCTGCAGCAGTCGCTTTCACAACTCTAGAATTTTCAGGAAAGCGTAAGGCAATTATTTCGTGCGTCTTGATCCCAGTACCCGGGATCAGGCGCACCTGCTGACATACTTCTTGAGTTACGAGATATGAAAGAATGTTTGACGGTACTATTCTTAATTCGTTTTATGGTTTAGCTGTCAAATTCTTTTCTGGAATTTGTTTTTACCATGTTCATTTTTCAGGGTAGTTTCGGAAGGAAGCACCCAAACGCATTTTAAACGGTTCTGGTGAAACACAGAACCGGTAGTGCTATATGAAATTGCAGTATGCTTTATGATGCGATGCCTTGCTAAGAGACAGTTGGCTACGATGGGAATGTGGCTTTTATGGCTTTGCGGTTTCCTGCTGTTGGGAGATGTAAAGGCACAATCTCCCCATTTAAAATACCTGGGTATTGAAAAAGGCCTTTCCAACAATTCGGTGCGATGCATTTATCAGGATCGGAACGGGTTTATGTGGTTTGGTACCTATGATGGCCTAAACCGGTTTGATGGCTATGAATTCACGGTTTTTCGCAACCGGTTGGGTGATTCAGCTTCCCTGCCGTACAACTATATCAATGTTATTCGTGAAGATCATCACCAACAGTTGTGGGTGGGAACAGGACAAGGTATTGGTATCTATCATAACCTGACAGCCAAATGGAAGCCGGCTTTTTATTCACGCCATGGTCAAAATGAAAAACGGAAAATAACCGCAAACATACACACCATTGAAACCGATCAGGCAGGCAACCTGTTTATTGGAACCGCAAACGCGGGGTTGCTGGTAAAAGAGAACACCGGGGAGGTTGCTTTTCAACTACCGCTCCGAAAAGGAGCACAAGCAGTCACGGATTACACGGTATCGGCAATCAAACGGGATGGCAAAGGCCTTGTTTGGCTGTTTGTAGAAGAACATGGGCTTTATCGGTATGACCATAAAACCCGGCAACTACAACTTGTGACTACAGACATGAAATCGATCCAGTGCCTGGAGGTACTGGGTAATGAATTATGGATCGGTACAAAAAGCGGCCTGTTTGCCTGTAACCTGCTCACTTCAACGGTTACACGTAAAAAGATAGCTGCGGCGGAAAATCTTTCTTCATCCAGCATTACCAGTCTTTTTCTGGACAAGCAACAACAGATGTGGGTAGGCACAGAAGGCAATGGCGTGAATATTATCAGCATCGCTACCGGCAATGTTGTTTCCATTTTACCCGGCGATGAAAAAAACAACATTACCAGCGGCTCAGTCAATGCTATTTATGAAGACAAGGAATCACGGAAATGGATCGGTACCTTAAAAGGCGGCATAAACATCATTGACCCCGAAAAAACAAAGTTCCAGGTCATTGCGCATGAACCCCGTAATCCCAATAGCCTGATCAATGATTTTGTGTATTCGTTTTTTGAAGATAAACAGCGCAACCTTTGGATTGGCACCGACGGCGGCGGCTTCAGTATCTGGAACCGTCAGCAAAATAGGTTTTCCCATTTTAGGCATGAAGACCGAAAGGAAAATTCGCTGACCAACAATTCCGTCACGGGTATCCTGCAGGATGCACAGAACAACACCTGGATTTCTACCTATGGCGGTGGCATCAACCGGTTTCAGATTTCGACAGGTACGTTTGAATATTATCCCTGTATAAACGACAGAACAGGAGAGGAGCACAAGGTTGTCCTCGTGCTTTACGAAGACCGCGACAAAGATCTTTGGGCCGGCACGTTTGCCAATGGCAAACTTTTTCGCTTTCATCGTGGTAAAAACCGTTTTGAAGTATTTGACCACAGCCTCAGCAACCTTCTTTCTATGGCCGAAGATGCAAACGGAGATCTGTGGGCCGGCAATACCAACCAGTTGATCAAAATCGACAAGAAAAACAGGAAACACCGTTATTACGAAATCAGCAAACCCGTTCGCGGCATTTACGAAGACAAAAAAGGAGATTTCTGGATCGGAACGGAAGGCGGTGGGTTGATTTTGTTTGACCGAAACAAAGGAGAAATTGTGCGCCGCTTTTCGGTAGAGGATGGGTTGTGCAACAATTCAATTTTAAAAATTCTGGAAGACGATAAGGGCCAATTGTGGCTGAGCACTTTTGATGGCTTGTCAAAATTTAACTGGGAGAAAAAAGAATTCAGGAATTACTACCAGAGCGATGGCCTGCAGAGCAACCAGTTTCATTTCCGCACCGGCTTGCGACTGGCATCGGGTGAATTTGTATTTGGGGGGATCAAAGGATTTAGCCTTTTTTATCCGGACAGTATTCAGCCACGGAAGTATATGCCACCTGTGGTTTTGACAAACCTGCGCATCAACGGCAAGCCTGCGGCTGACGCTTTCGACTACGTGGTAAAAACCAGTGGGGATGAGATTCGGTCTTTGCGCATTCCGTATTCCGACGCCCAGCTTTCCCTTGATTTTGCTGCGCTGGAATATTCAGCTCCTGACCGGATTGCGTATGCCTATTATCTTGAAGGCTGGGACAAGGACTGGAACTATTCCAACAAGTTGCGAACAGCAAATTATACCAACCTAAAGGAGGGTACTTATACCCTGCGCTTGCGGGCCACCAATGCGGAAGGCACCTGGAATAAGGAAGAGAAATTTATTACCATCACCGTGCTGCCGCCCTGGTACCGAACGGTTTGGGCCTACAGTATTTACTTTCTGTTTGTCGCTTCGCTAGTGTACTTGTACCTGCGCTACCAAACAAGGCAAACCCGGTTGGAATACGAAGTGAGGCTGGCGCACCTGCAGGCAGAAAAGGAAAAAGAACTCAATGAAAAAAAGCTTTCGTTCTTTACCGACATTTCCCATGAATTCCGTACACCGCTTACGCTCATCATCAACCCGCTGAAGGACTACCTGCTGCAAACTGACAAATCAAAACCGCATAGTTTACAGGTGGTGTATCGTAATGCCCGCCGCATGCTTTCACTTGTTGACCAGTTGCTCCTTTTTCATAGGGCGGATGCCGACAGGGAAGAACTTAAAATTAACCGACTTAATTTTTCCGAATTGTGCCGCGAAGTCTACGGCAATTTTGAACTGGGTGCCAGGGCTAAAAAATTAACCTACGAATTTTTTACCGACAACGAAAACACGACGCTCTATGCCGATAAGGAAAAAATCGAGATCATCCTTTATAATCTTTTATCCAATGCCCTGAAATACACACCTGAGGGTGGAAAGATCCATTTCAGTTTGCGGGAAGAGGATGATGACGTTGTTGTTGCCATTGAAGATACCGGCCCGGGTATTCCGGAAGAACTGAGCCACCGCCTGTTTGAACGCTTTTACCAGGTACAGGGAACAAAAGGAGCCGCCAAACCCGGTTTTGGCATCGGGCTTTACCTGGTTAAACATTTTGTTGATAAACACAAAGGCGCCATAACATTTTCCAACCGCGTTGGCGGCGGCGCTTCATTTTACCTGCGGTTCCGGAAAGGAGTGGAGCACCTCGGTGAATACAGGGTCTTGGGTTCGGTAGTAGAAAAAACCATTCTGCCCGAACTGCTAGAAGAAGAGCTGCCTTTGAAGGCTGCAACAACAAACACAGGCCAGTTGCCGGAGATCATTACGGATCAAAAATCATTGGTGGTGGTGGAAGATGATGCAGACATAAGGAATTATATCACTGGCATTTTCCGGGAGGATTACCAGGTTTATGAAGCCAGCAGCGGCGAAGAAGGCCTCCGGCTGGCAAAGGAACTGCTACCGGATATCATTATCAGCGACCTGATGATGCAAAACGGAAACGGACTGGAATTGTGTGCGGCAGTAAAAACCGATCCTGCTACCAGTCACATTCCGGTGATCCTGCTAACGGCTGTTTCATCACCTGAGGTAAAACTGCAGGGTGTGGAAGGCGGAGCGGATGATTATATCACCAAGCCGTTTGAGAAAGAATTGCTGGTGGCCCGTGTGAAAGCTCTGCTCACCAGTCGCTCTGCCCTTCAGCAATATTTTTACAACGAAGTAACGCTGCAGCGAAACGATCAGAAGATTTCAGCGGAATACAAAGCTTTTCTGGAACGCTGCATTCAGATTGTGGAAGCGCACCTGGAGGATGATGATTTTACCATCAAAAAACTGGCGCAGGAGATTGGGATGAGTCATTCCAATCTTTACCGGAAGGTAAAAGAAATTTCCGGCCAATCTGTCAGTTCGTTCATTCGTTTCCTTCGGGTTCGTAAGGCGGCAGAATTAATGATCAAGTCGGGAATGAATGTAAACGAGGCGTCCTTCCAGGTGGGCATCAGCGATGTAAAATATTTCCGTAAGCAATTCCAGAAACTTTTCGGCATGAATCCTTCGGAGTACAGTAAAAAATACCGCTCTACTTTTACGGAAGCCTATGCCGTCAACAAAAAGCTGATCAACCCGGATTGATACAAACCAAAAAAACGTCTGCCCGTAAACTACCCATCGCTTTAAACCGTTTACAGAAAATGCTTTGAAAAAACGGAATTGACGAAAATGACCCCCATATTAAGAATATGACCCCCTGATATTTCCTTTCCCGGCAAGTTAATTTGGTCGTCCTAAACGATTGACTGTATGAAAAGCTTGTCGCTAAAAAACCTCCAGCACAAGATTGCCCACCACCGTGACCAAAAGGCTTACAAGGACCTGTTCATTCTTTTCTACAAGCCCCTTTTCCGTTTTGCGCTGGGGTTTGTCAAGGAAAAATTTGCGGCGGAGGAAGTGGTGTCGGACGTTATGACAAAGATTTGGACCTTGGAAAACAGGCTTGGCCAAATAGACAATCTGACAGTTTACCTGTACCGGGCTACCCGCAATCAATCCCTGAATTTTATCCGTAACAACCGCAAATACACGGCTCTACCCCTGGACATACTCGACGAAGTTTACGCCATTCCACAGGACAGCCCCGAAGCCGTTTACCTGACCGGTGAATGGGCGAGGGAAGTAAAAAAAGCCGTTGCCAGGCTGCCTCCCAGGTGCCAGATGGTTTATAAACTGGTGAGAGAGGATGGATTTACTTATAAAGAAGTAGCCGCCGTACTGGAGATTTCGGAGAACACTGTGGACCGTCATTTAAACACTGCCCTGCATAAAATGCTGAAGACGGTAAATGCTTATGTAGCGTAATATCAATAAAAAAATAATCCGGTATCGATTGGGGAGTCTTAGGAGCGGTCGTGTTTTATAAGGTGACAGACAGGTATGTACTCCGAAAAATTGATAACGCTCCTAAAAAAAGCTATGCTGCAACAGGCTACCGATCATGAGCTGGCCGAATTGGAAATGATGATGCTAGCGGATGAAAGCCTGGCCGGTATCTGTCAGGAGGTTTTAGTGGGAACAAATCATTCGGGAAATGAAGGGGAAACTGAGGAGGCCTTTGAACGACATCTTGCCCGGATGAAAAACCAAAACCTGTTTTTCTGAGCGCTGAGTAAACGTGTAGAAAGACTAAAAAGAAACCGCTTTCATCGGTCAGTAGTTATTCAGAACAAAGAGCATAAGAAGGTAGAGACGTAAAAACAAGATCACCCATATTTCTAACATCGATCAACCTTTATCAAAATCAACTGTATGCAAAATCCATTGTTAGGTTTACAGTCCAAAACCTTTCCGGAAAGTCATCATCCCTTTGCCATGCTGGCACGGTTTCTCTTTTTGTTTGTGTTATTGCAGGCATTTGCGCTTGTATCCAAAGCCCAGCAAACGGTTAGTGGCCGGGTTTTATCCGGCGATAGTGCTGTTGTTGGTGCTTCCGTTGCAGTCAAGGGCACTTCCACAATGACGCAAACAAACGAAACCGGGAACTTCACCCTGCAGGCTTCCCCTGGTGCCACGCTGGTGGTCAGCCACGTAAGCTATGTTTCCCGTGAAGTTCAGGTGCCGACCAGCGGCGGACCCGTAACGGTGATTCTATTGCCTACCGTTGCACAGGCCATGAATGAAGTGGTGGTAGTAGGGTATGGTACCCAGCGGCGTTCTGACCTGACAGGATCTGTGGCTTCGGTACCGAAAAGCCGCTTTACGCAAATTCCTGTGACCAATGTAATGCAGGCCATACAGGGGTCGGTTCCCGGTGTTACCGTTACCACACCCTCACAAGTGCCGGGCCGCACAGCTAATGTACAGGTAAGAGGGATAAACTCCATTGGAGCCAGCACGTCACCCCTGATCGTGGTGGATGGTATTCCGCTGGCGCCGGATGCGAGCACCAACGACATCAATGCTAACGATATTGCTTCTATGGAGATACTGAAAGATGCTTCTGCGGTAGCTATTTATGGAGTTCGGGGTTCCAATGGTGTAATCCTGATCACCACCAAAAGAGGGTCTTCCGGCAAGCCTGTGATTCGTTACAATGTATATACTGGTGTGGAGAATATTATCAACTCGCTAACACCCAGCAGTCCTGAACGGTTTGTGAAGAAATATGCCGATTACAAATCGCAAAACAACATCAATAACAACAACGTGTTGCCCAACCTTACTGAGCGGGATAATTATGCAGCCGGTCGTACCGTCGATTGGATTAAAGAAGTTACGCAAACGGGCCGTCTCACGGATCATAACGTCAGTATTTCCGGAGGAAGCAAGGATGCCAAATATTATTTATCAGGTGAATACCTGAAACAGGATGGTGCAGTTCGCGGTTATCAGTACCAGCGCATCAACCTCCGGTCGAACCTTGACATCAACATCACCGATTGGCTTACGGCCGGAACGTCTTTTTTCTTTAATAACAACAATACCGATGGCGGCCGGGCTAACTTCTGGCTTGGTTTTACCATGAGCCCATACGGATCGCTGAACAATACCAGCGGCGACTATGCCATTTATCCTATGGCGCCGGAACTGCTTTACAAAAACCCACTGTTGGGACTTTATAACGACCGGCTGGACCGGAACAACAACATCACCGGGAATGGTTATGTGGAGATCAAACCAGGCTTTATCAGCGGGTTGAAATACCGTATGAACGCCGCCTATTCCTTAGTTAGAAGCCGCTACGGTTATTATGAAGGCCGCAAGTTTGACAACCAGTTAGGCCGTGCGGAAACCTTCAATTCCGAATCCAAATACTGGATCATCGAAAACATTCTCTCCTATACAAAAGACTGGAAGCTGCACCACTTTGATTTCACCGGGTTATTCAGCGCACAGGAAAAAATCTACAGCAGCAATTCGGCAAATGCCACCGGGTTTGTAAATGATCTTTTATCGTTTCACAACCTGGGTGCAGGCGCCGTACAAACATCCAGTTCTTTCCAGGATGGCAAATCCAACCTTTCGCAAATGGGGCGGATCAATTATTCCTACGACAGTCGCTATTTGCTGACATTGACAGCCCGCAGGGATGGCGCCTCTGTTTTCGGTTCCAATACCGATAAGTATGGTGTTTTTCCTTCCATTGCATTGGGTTGGAACCTGCACAACGAAAACTTTTTGCGCAACGTAGCGTTTATCAGCAGCCTGAAACTGCGGGGCTCTTATGGTAAAACGGGGAATGAAGCCGTTACCATCAACCGTACACAAACTACAGCCAGTACTGTGCGGTTTCCCTTCAACGGTGTCAGCAACATTGGTGTATTGGCCAACAACCTGGGTAACACCAATCTTCGCTGGGAAGAAACAAAAGGCCTGAACGTGGGGATTGATTTTTCGTTGTTCCGCAGCCGCATCACCGGTACGGTGGATGCCTGGCGTACGACAACGGATGACATTATCCTGAACCGCAGCCTTCCTATCATCACTGGCTATTCCAGTATCCTGGATAACTTGGGTACTACGCGGAACACCGGTGTAGAATTTTCACTCAACACCCAGAACATCACAGGTTCGGCTTTCCGCTGGGAAACCTCGCTGAACTTTACCTCATTCCGCAATAAGATCATCAGCCTGTATGGAAACTTTGATGCCGCCGGCAATGAGATCAGCGATATCGGCAACGGTCTTTTTATTGGCCAGCCACGCTATGTGATCTATGATCTTACCATGGATGGTATCTGGCAGGAAGGGGAGAGCACAGCCGGTGTGGATCCTTCTGCCAAACCGGGTTACATCAAGTTCCGCGATTTGAACAAAGACGGAAAGATCGATGCCAATGACCGTAGCATCCTGGGTTCACGGCTGCCTGATTGGACTGGTGGTATTACGAACACCTTTCATTACAACAATTTTCACCTGAGTGTATTTATTCAAACCTCACAGGGTGGTCTTCGTAACAATGGTGTTTATTCTTATGCCGACGAAGGATGGCGCATTAACCTGCCGGCACAAATCGATTACTGGACGCCAACGAATCCAATCAACGACCGGCCTTCGTTCAGCGATGGTGCCCTCGGTCATTACCGCAGTCTCGGTTATGGCTTCCCGAAGGACGCCAGTTATACCCGCATCAAAGATGTGACCCTGAGTTACACCATGCCGCAATCGATCCTGAGCAAGCTGAAACTTGGTTCGGTAACGCTGTATGCCAGCGGCCGTAACCTGCATACGTTTACGGATTGGGTTGGCTGGGATCCGGAGCAGGACTACACCTTCCGTGGCTCCGATGGATGGGAGAACAACTATCCACCCGTGCGTTCATTTGTATTTGGCGCCAACATCACCCTGCGTTAATTGCTATAAACAAGAAGATCATGAAAAAATTGAAAACAATATACATCCCATTACTGGCCCTTTTGCTGCTGGCGGGTTCCTGTAAAAAGAATTTTCTGAACGAAACGGTTTATTCTTCCTACTCACCGGCAACGCTTCGGGATCCTTTGGGTTTTGAAGCTTCTCTTGTGGGTTTGTACAATCATTTTTCACAGTTCTATACCCGCGACGACCGGCAGGGCTGGTTAAGTGTGTGGCAGGTAGGAACCGACATTGCCTACGCGGCCAACCCCGAAGGCGTGGAGCGGCCTTATTACGATTATACGCAACTGTTAGCCACTGATGCAGGGGCTTCTTATACCTGGAGCTGGTCGTACCGCCTGATCAACAATGCCAACATCATTATCAAAAACATTGAAGACCCTTCGCTGAGCGGTATGTCCGATGCGGCAAAAAGTCAGGTCAATGCCGAAGCCAGGTTTTTCCGTGCCTTAGGTTATAATACATTGGCAACCTGTTTTGGTGATGTTCCCCTGGTGACAAGTCCACTGGATGCACCCAAAACAGATTTTACCCGGACATCTTTGACGGAAGTAAACAAGCAGATTGAAGAAGACCTGTTATTTGCAGCGGCCAACCTGCCGGAAGTAGGTGGCGTGGGGGGTGCAAACAATGCGGCCGGCAAACCGGCAGGACGGGCCAACCGCTACATGGCCATGCAACTGCTGGCAACTGCTTACCTGCGCATGGACCAGCCTGCAAAAGCGGAAGAGCAAACTTCTGCCATACTCAACAGCGGGAAATTTGGATTAAATACCACCCGGTTTGGCAGTACCAGCATGCCCGGTGATGCATTTTCCGACCTGTTTGTTTACGGCAAGATGCGGAGATCGCAGGGAAATAAAGAAGTGATCTGGGTGCAGGAAATGGAACCCAATGCTTCGGTTGCCGGAGGTACCCAGAACAACCCGCAGCAGCGCAGGGTATGGGGTACGGGTTATCACAACATCACGGGTATGCGGGTGGCCGATTCATTGGGTGGCCGTGGCCTTGGACGCCTTCGCTTAAGCAATTGGGTAGTATATGGACTTTACGAAGAAAAGGATATGCGCAATTCCTCCCATAATCTCAGGCGGCAATTCTGGTACAACCATCCCAATTATCCTAACCTGATGGGAAAACCGGTGCCCTATGTTGGCCAGGATACCATCGCCAACATCGGCCCGCATACCACCAAATGGTACCACCTCGATCCCAAAGACACGTTTGGCTATGCCATGATCAAAGACATTATTCACATGCGCCTGGGTGAAACCTACCTGCTGCAGGCCGAATCCCAGTTCAAACAAAATAAGCCCGGAGAGGCCGCTATTTCCATCAATGCCCTGCGAAACCGGGCCGGTGCCACACCGGTAACAGCCGGGGAGATCACATTGGATTTAATTCTTGATGAAAGGGTACGCGAACTGGTAGGCGAAGAAAACCGTCGTATGACACTGATGCGAACCAAAACCCTTGTAGACCGGGCCGTACGGCTTAATTCCGGCAGTCCGCGAAACCCGCTGACCGGTTTGTCCTCAAAACATTTATTGCTGCCGATTCCGTTGTCGGAAATTCAGTTGAACAAGGACGCTGTGTTAAATCAAAATCCCGGCTATTGACCGGTATAAAAACAAAGCCGGTTGTTTATGACCGGCTTTGTTTTCTTTTGATCATTTCTTGCAAAATTTTAGATTCTTTTGTTTGATGATGTATTCTGGTGCCAGCAAATGGCTTAAGGTTATTTCATTACTAGTTTGGTTTGGTGTTGCGGCTTGCAGCCAAAGAAAATTAGCCGGTCCAAGGTTGGTTCCTGCAGGTAAAGGATGGGCTAACAATTCGGTGAATACGGTTTCGTTTCGGAAAAATTCACTTTATACAGCCGGCGATACGCAGTTCATTGCCTACTATGATCCGGAGCGGTATATGGTTCTGGGCAAACGGTTGGTTGGAGATACGGCATGGCAACTCCATCGAACGCAGTACCAGGGCAATGCTGCCGATGCACACAACAGCATCAGCCTGATAATAGACAATAAAGGTTTCCTGCATGTGGCCTGGGATCACCACAACAATGCCCTGCGGTATGCCAAAAGCGTGGCACCGTATTCTTTAACCCTGGGGGAAAAAATGCCGATGACCGGAAAAGCGGAAAACAGAATTTCCTACCCGGAATTTTATCCGCTGCCGGACGGAAAACTTCTTTTTTTCTATCGCGATGGCGGCTCGGGAAACGGCAACCTGGTGATCAATCAATACAACACAAATGAAAAAAAATGGGTGCAGCTTCAGAGCAATCTGGTTGATGGCGAAGGAAAACGTAATGCGTACTGGCAGGCCTGTACCGATAACCAGGGCACTCTTCATGTATCCTGGGTCTGGCGGGAAAGTCCCGATGTGGCCAGCAACCATGACCTCTGTTATGCACGGTCAAAAGATGGTGGTCTGACCTGGGAAAAGTCTACCGGTGAAAAATACACCTTGCCGATTACCGCGGCCACAGCCGAATATGCCCTGCACATTCCGCAAAAAAGTGAACTCATTAACCAGACTTCGATGTCAACAGATGATACAGGTCGCCCATTTATTGCTTCCTATTGGCGGGATAGCAATACACAGGTGCCAACCTATCATGTGGTTTATTATGATAACGGATGGAAGGTGTCGAATGTAGGCTTGCGGCAAACACCATTTAGTTTGTCCGGTGCCGGCTCGAAACGGATACCCATTGCCAGGCCGCAGATCCTGGTGAAGGGCAAGGGCGATGAGGCTTCTGTCTGGCTATTGTTCCGCGATGAAGAGCGGGGCAGTAAGGTGTCGGTTGCCACTGTCAACGGAGTACGCTCCGGAAACTGGCAAGCTACTGATCTGACTACATTTTCAGTGGGTTCCTGGGAGCCAACCCTGGATATCGTTCAATGGAAAAAGGCCGGTGTTATTCATTTGTTTGTTCAGAATGTAGAGCAGGTGGACAACGAAGGCAAAGCCGACCTGCCGCCGCAGATGGTGCAGGTGCTGGAATGGAGACCCAATCGTAACTGATAATCAAAAAATTTTATGCGCAACATAGGTCGTTTGTACTGGATAAGTGTACTGGCAGCGTTGGCCCTATCCTGCACCTCGCAACGAAAGGGAGCTTTTGCGTTTGATACATCCAAAGAGGATGTGCTCGCAATGATTCATAACGTGAATGGATATTGGCAAAAAAACAATCCGCCGCAGCAACGGGCCTTTTGGGATGTGGCTGCATACCATACCGGTAATATGGCGGCTTATTTCCTGACAAAAAACGAAGCTTACCGGAAATACTCCGAAACCTGGGCAGAACACAACGAATGGAAAGGGGCCAAAAGCAACAACAAGGCGGAATGGAAATATTCATACGGAGAGAAAGATGATTATGTGTTGTTTGGCGACTGGCAGATTTGCTTTCAAACTTATATTGATCTGTACACCCTTGCGCCAGAGGAGAAAAAGATAGCCCGTGCCAAAGAAGTGATGGAATACCAGATGAGCACTCCCCGCAATGATTATTGGTGGTGGGCCGATGGCCTGTATATGGTAATGCCGGTAATGACCAAACTGCACAAAATAACCGGCAATGCCCTGTACCTGCAAAAGCTGCACGAGTATTACAGCTTTGCAAACAGCATTATGTACGATAGCGATGCGAAACTGTATTACCGTGATGCCAAGTATGTTTATCCCAAACACAAAACAGTCAATGGGATAAAAGATTTCTGGGCCCGGGGAGATGGATGGGTGTTTGCAGGTTTGGCCAAAGTACTGACCGATTTGCCAACTACAGACCCGCATCGAGAAGAGTACAGCACCCGTTTTAAGGACATGGCCGGAGCCATCAAAGCCGCACAGCAACCGGAAGGCTACTGGACCCGCAGCATGCTCGACCCGCAACATGCCCCCGGCTCGGAAACCAGTGGTACCGCTTTTTTTACCTATGGTTTACTCTGGGGAATCAACAACGGATTTCTGGATGAAGATACCTACCTGCCGGTAGTGCAAAAAAGCTGGCAGTACCTGACGAAAACAGCCTTACAGGCAGATGGCAAAATCGGTTATGTGCAGCCGATAGGAGAAAGGGCCATTCCGGGGCAGGTGGTGGACAAAAATTCAACCTCCAATTTTGGCGTAGGCGCATTTCTTTTGGCTGCCTGTGAACTATATCGCCATTTGGATAAAGCCGGTAATAAAACCATGGCCGTAACGGCCGAAATAAAATAATTCTCATGTAGCAGTCTATCACACAACGTCTCCTGTTTTTACAGGAGACTTTTTATTACTTTTTGATAAAACGGATTGAAAATAGGGGAGATGATCAAACGTTGGTGTTTTAATGATTCGCTTTTCTAAGAACTGTTTTCGGCAGGCTATGCTAAACATAAATTCATTCAATAATGGTCAAACGAATGCTATCGATACGTTCGAAGTCCTGTCTTTCCCTGGTGCTGTTAGTGGGACTATGGTCCTGTAAAACAGCTGGCGTGAACACGGCTTCAAAAAATAGATATGTTGCAGAAGGCTACCACCTGGTTTGGGCCGAAGAGTTCAAACGTAACGGCAAGCCGGATACAACCGTTTGGCGGTATGAAAACGGTTTTGTTCGCAATGAAGAAGCCCAGTGGTACCAGGAAGAGAATGCCTGGTGCGAGGATGGCTTGCTTATCATCGAAGCAAGAAAAGCATCCAGGCCCAATCCCCGCTACGAAGCTGGAAGCAGCGACTGGCGCAAGGCCCGCCCCACGATTGAATATACGTCTTCCAGCATCAACACAAGAGGGAAGCAGCAATGGCAATACGGCCGTTTTGTGATGCGTGGCCGGATTGATATCAGCGCAGGCTTATGGCCGGCCTGGTGGACGCTGGGTGTTTCCGGACAGTGGCCTCGGAACGGGGAAATCGATATCATGGAATATTACAAAGGGAAACTGCTGGCTAACATTGCAACGGGAACGGCTACACCTTACAAAGCGGAATGGTACAGCAATACGTTCTCTATTGATTCGATGGGCGGACAGCAATGGGCATCCCGGTTTCATGAATGGCGAATGGATTGGGATTCGACAGCCATTTCGCTTTATGTTGATGATCAATTGCTCAACCGGACTGAATTGGCCAAACTGGTAAACAAAGATGGTTCCGGTAGCAACCCTTTTCACCAGCCGCATTATATGTTGCTCAATTTGGCAATGGGAGGAATGAATGGCGGACCACTGGACAATACCCGTTTCCCCAACCGGCTAGAGGTGGATTATGTGAGGGTCTATCAAAAGAAACAATGAAAATAGCAATCAAATAAAAACCGGTTAAACCCGGGTATTTTGCAGTATGAACCGATTTCAAAACCTATTGTTTAGAACAATCTTATTGCCCTTGCTTTTCTTCTTTTCACAACCGGCAACAGCGCAGAAAAACGAACTGTCGGACAGGAAGCTTTGGTTGCAACACATGGATAAACTGGCAAGACCTGTTTTTGAAAACCTGGCCAACGGAACGCTGAAAAAAAACATGACCGTGGTGCTGTCGAAGAAAGTTGATAATAAAGAAAACCGCACCAAAGCGGCCTACCTGGAAGCCTTTGGCAGAACCCTAAGCGGCGTTGCACCCTGGCTGAATGGAGAAGGCGGATCAAAAGAAGAAGAAGCCCTGCGCAGACAGTACCGGCAATGGGCCTTGAAAGCCGTTGCCAACGCAGTAAATCCTGCTTCGCCAGACTATCTTACATGGGCAGGCGGCCAGCCCCTGGTGGATGCTTCTTTTTTTGCCCTGGGACTGGTTCGTTCCCCCTGGCTTTGGGAGAACCTGCAGGATACCACCAAACAACAGGTAGTGACTGCTCTCCTTACCACCCGTAACACAGTTCCCGTGTATTCCAACTGGATTTTGTTTAGTGGGATGATCGAAGCGTTTTTCTGTAAATATGGTTACCCTTACGACAAGGTACGCATTGAATACGGCATACGGGAGTTTGCGCAGCATTGGTATGTTGGCGATGGCTTGTTTTCTGACGGAATGAATTTCGCTTTTGACTACTACAACAGTTATGTGATTCAACCGTACCTGGCAAATATGATTGCTGCCCTACAGACAAAGGGAAGAGCATATGAATGGTTTGCCCCCAAACTGGATAAGATCAGCAAGCGGTATGCAGAAATCCAGGAGCGACTGATTCATTCCGATGGAAGTTTCCCGGTAACGGGCCGGTCGATTACCTACCGTGGTGGTGCGTTTCATCATCTTGCCGATATGAGCTTGCGAAAGCAACTTCCGGCCTCTTTGCAACCGGCGCAGGTGCGAAGCGCCTTGACAGCCGTTATCACCAAAACAATGGCCTCCCCACAAACATTTACGAAAGAAGGGTGGCTGAATATTGGACTTTATGGGCATCAACCTGACCTTGCTGACTTTTATATCAACACCGGCAGTTTGTACCTCTGTGCGACTATTTTTTTACCCCTGGGTTTGCCGGAGTCTGATCCTTTCTGGTCTTCACCCGCTGCACCCTGGACCTCTGTAAAAGTTTGGCGCGGCGAGGACCTTCCTGCAGATCATGCATTGGATTTACGCTAAATGAAATACTTACCGAAGCTGTATTCGTTGTTTTTTAATGCATAATTATTAGGGAATTGGAAAACGTTTTGAAGGAAACGTTATAAAAAGATAACGCGATGGGAAAGGCGTGGCACTTCCTTTGAAGTACTACTAAAAAAAAGCATGGAAAAACGTACACAGGAAAACGAAACCCCAAAGCAGGACCAGGCCTTTCAGACCGATTCGGAAAAACTGGTACAACGTCACCTTGAGGATCCCAATCATGTGATTACCGAAGAAGACATGCAGAAAATCCGGGTAGGGGTGACGCCGCCGCCGGATGGGCCAACAGAAGAAGCCATCGAGGAATCGGAAGACCGGATCGCTGACCGAAAGGCAGAAAGTGAAGACGATACGATTCCTGGTTCACAGAAAGTATCACCATGGGATGTGATTGATCCATGATTGGTATCCCAGAGAGTGATTTAATTAAGCTGGCAAAAGGTCTTCTGGTCTTGCCATGTAATCGATAATCAATACAAAAAAGTTTAGTAATAGCCTGACGCTTCCCGGTCTGTCAGGCTATTTGTTATTGGTATGCCCCCCACTTTTTATTTACTCCTTTTCGTCCTGTATATTAGGGCAAAACCTGATTTGCGTTTTAATTGCCGAAAGAAAAAATGAGTGTAAAAATTACCCAGGAAAACTATGCTACGTATAAGATGATCTTCGAGATTTTTATGCACCACCTGTACCGGAATTACACAGCCCATTTTTCACCGGAAACAAGCCCGCTTGCTGCCTTAAACCGCTGGGAGGCGCAAAGCAAATCCATGGCAAGGCGTGGCTTGCAGGCAGGCCTGAATGACTGCCTGTCCAATTTGCGTGACTACCCGGAAGCTGACCTAATAGCTTTAAACGCCGAATTGGAAAAATTAAATCTTCCCAGTCTTCAAACACTTTCCGGTGCCATTGAAAAAACAAAAAAGCAGGTATTGAAATCGGAAAAAATCAAAACCATCGATCAGTATTATATCATAAAGGAAATTCTGGATGACACCACTTCAGAAATTTCAGCAGATGAGCGGTTGATCCTCAATAGCAGTCTGAGCACATACGAATCATCGAGGAAACCTTAGCTTTATCGGTAAAGAGCTTCACCAAAATAAATAATTTGTGTTACAGGGGGCTATGTTAATCCTTAACGCTTTTAAGAGAACTCTTTTTACCTGAAATCATCAGAACTATGATGCAAACAAATAAACAAGCTAAAACAACAGGCATGCGACGATTAGCAGGAATCTATAACCTGTTGGTTAACCTGTTTTGGTCCCTGCTTTGCTTTGTGCCGGTTTGCGTGTTCTGTTATCAATGGTTGCCATCCGAATTTCTCCTTTTGTTTCTGACCCTGAGTTTCATCCCCACCTTTTTCTCCAGGCGGGCTATGGCTAAACTCCAGATTTCTAAAACTGCTGTTGCCTATAAAAAGCTGGGTATTTCGCTTATTCAGCAGATCTCACAAAACGGTGTTTTTGTTAATTTCCTGGTGCGAAGAAAATATTCCGACTATTCTGTTGTCCGCCGGGAGAAGAGAGCTATCGAAGCTTTGCTGAACCAGACCTACGTCAATGAAAAGTTTCATCTTGTTGGGTTGGTATTTTTTAGCCTCCTAACAAGTTTTGCTTTGTTGAAAGGATTTGGCTGGTGGGCGTTCTTTTTCACAGTAGCAAATCTGTTTTACAATACCTATCCCATCCTGTTACAGCAGTACATCTGGGTAAAGCTGGCATTTTATAACCAGCAGGCGACTAGCAGCCGATCTGTGGCAAACAAACCTACCATTCATTTCAAAATAAAGTGTGCTGGTTCGGTATAACTATTTCAATACTCATAAAAACTGCACACCGATACGGACGGTAAGGGAAATAGGGTGCATGTGGTTCTCCATTCTGTTTTTATTTCATATGGTACGAACGGCCGGCACTGTTGAAACCTGCCTTAGAGAACGTTTGCACCAATTACCTTTTTTGCCAGGAAGAGTACTAACTAAAAAAAATACAGCACCATGAAAGCAATGGTAATTTCCGCATACGGAGAGCCGGATGTATTGCAGCTTCAGCAGCGCAATACACCGCAACCGGGAAAAGGCGAAGTGTTGATCCGGGTAAAAGCGGCCGGGGTCAACCGGCCCGACGTGGCGCAACGAAAAGGTCAGTACCCACCGCCTCCGGGTGCTCCCGTTGACATTCCGGGCCTGGAAGTGGCGGGGATTGTTGAAGCCTGTGGCCCGGATGTAAAACGGTGGAAACAGGGCGACACGGTTTGTGCCCTGGTAAGCGGAGGCGGTTATGCCGAATACACGATCGCTGCTGAAGGCTGCTGCCTGCCGTTACCGGAAGGACTGGATTTTTTAGCCGCCAGTGCCTTGCCCGAAACGGTATTCACCGTATGGCATAACGTTTTTCAGCGGGGCGTTTTAAAAAAGGGCGAACATCTCCTGGTACACGGCGGAAGCAGCGGCATTGGCACTACGGCCATTCAACTGGCCAAAGCCATGGGTGCGAAGGTTTTTGCTACAGCCGGCTCCGATGAGAAATGTGCTGCCTGTATGCAGTTGGGTGCTGATCGCTGCATCAATTACCGGGAACAGGATTTTGAAACGGAACTGAAAGAAGAAGGCGTTGATGTCGTTCTAGATATGGTTGGTGGCGATTATGTGGTCAAAGGCCTGCGCCTTTTGCGGCCGGAAGGAAGACTGGTATTTATCAATGCCATGAAAGGTGGCGATGTAGCCCTGAATGTGCTGGACATCATGCGGAAACGGTTAACACTTACGGGTAGCACTCTGCGGAATCGTGATGTTACTTTTAAATCTGCATTGGCAACGGAAGTAGAGAAGCAGGTGTGGCCTATTATTTATCAAGGGGATTTCAAGCCGGTATTGTATAAAACTTTTTCGTTGGAGGACGCCGCAGAAGCGCACCGTGTACTGGAAAGCAGCCGGCATATCGGGAAAATTGTTTTGGCGGTTTCGTAACACCAGTTAGGTAGAACGAACTTTCTTTCAATATGAAATGAAAATTTCGAGATCAAATTTGAAAATTGTTTTGCAAGGATGCTACGATATTCAAAACTTATCCCCATTTTATTCTCTGCAGTTGCATCGAAAAGCAACTTGTTGTATTCTTGTCTCGGTTTTTCATAGGATATTGGATTTTAATGCGGGGCAGGATTTCTATCCAGCCCTTTTTCTTTTCTACTAGATCCGAAAACCAACGCTTCTCCTCCGTTTGGGTATTCTATTCTTGTAAGGTAAAGACTGCAATCCATTTTTCACCCGCATGTTTTAAGCGCATCTGTTTCGTACTGCAGGTGTAACATCACCAACTTAAAATTGATACAGTAATAGTGATGAACCGTTAATGGTATTCATTGGAAAAATACGTCGGGAAAAGGCAATTCAGTACGTACACGACATAAAAGAAGCCCCTGTAAAAACAGGGGCCGTAATCATGAATATAGTATCACGATTATTTATGCGCTGCAAATGTATTGTCTGGCTTTTAAAATACCCATACCATTAACCATTTACTAACGTTAGAAAATAATCGTTCCAAGCAAGCGGAACAATGCACAAATTGCCTACTACTTGTTCTTTAATAGGATACTTCAAGGTCAATTTTATTCAGGTAAGGCGTCAGCAGGTCGGTATCATCAAAACCCTGCAAAGCGCTGATAAAATTGAGTTCCCTGTGGTAAAAAACTTCAATGTAAAAGCTTTTGTACTGGTAAAGAAAGATGAAATACTGTTCATCATTCCGGCTCATTACATGCGTTGCTTTTTTTGTGGCGTTAATTTTCTCCTGGTACGATAGGAGATTGAATTCTTTAAAAGTCATCTGTTTTTCATTTATTGGAAGACCGGTTTCTATCGATACAAAGCCCCGGTCTGAAATCGAATCATAAGGACAGTAACCTGAAAACCTGCTCAATTATTCCTGCAGCAAAATGGCGCCATAAAGTGTAACTGCTTTGGCGCAGAGCTTTTTTGACAAAGCCCCTTTCAGTTGCTGTGCTTTTTGGTCCACACGACGGGAATCCAGGTTCTCCACCAGAACAAACGCCTTCAAATTGATGGCATCGGGAAAGTAAAGCACTATGTTTTTCATGTTAGCTGAGTTTACAAACCTGGTTAAAAAATAAAAGGCTTACCTCAAATAGCTGATTTCTTTCAACCCGGCTTGCCGGGTGCACAGGTAAAAAACCCATGCAGCAACTTTTCTGCGGAAGCCCTTTGTTTTCATGGGACTTTTTATTTGTTTTCAAGGATTGGATTTGGGAACTGCTTTTCAGAACCAGAACAAAAATGGCCGAAATAAGGTTTTTATATCATGAGTTATATCATTCGTTTAGATGACTTTACCGTGAGAACTGACTGCTTTTCTGTCGATTGTAAGTATAAGGAAGAGGTGGCCTTAGCATTGCGAATCAAGCTTAAAAATTCACCCATTCATCCATGACTGGATTATACCGTACGGAAAAAGCAGAAAGGAGGTTTTTTTTAATAAGAAAGAGGAGTGAATATTTTATCCTGCATTGCAAAAAGTATTAGATGATTTCCGGTCAGCGTGGACTAAAGCAGGAGATTATTTGTCATCGCAATTCAATAGAAGGGAAAGATGATGGGAAAACCTGTCATTGTATCTTCGGAAAATTGCCAGGCCTACCAGTTAAACCCTTCAATCGGTACAATCACCGGCGAAGGAAAAATCTGGAAATCTGCTTCCTTGTAACAAACCTTGCAGGCTTTCTTTTTATACTGGTCGGTCGCCTCCTCAAGGCTTACTTCCAACACATCCTGTTTACAGGTTTTCATGCTGCGGCACTCCTTTTTTGCATGATAGGTAACACTGTTGCTGTTCTTACAAACGTAAACAGTTTCTTTACCGGGTATAATACCTGTGGCGAGAAAAAGGAGCAGTACGCTTTTCATAAAAATGGTATTACTGAAAAGATAGGAAAAAAACGTGATATTAACATTCTTTATTGTTCATTTTACAATGCTGAGACCTGCCTGACCATTTCCCTACAAAAGGATACTTTCTGACAATTTGCCTGAACGAAATCACAATTATGTTTTTTGGGACTGTGCTGCCGGTTCAGTTTTTTTTCCCCGTCGATGTTGAGCAGGACCCTGAAAGAAGATTACTGTACACCTCTTTCAACAGTTTCAAGGTTTTGATTGTGGTGAATGACAGCGATAAAATAAACCAACAAGTGTAGGTGAGCGGCAAAGCGGCGTCCTTTAGCAGCTAACCGCATTCTATTTCTACACTGGCGTTTTAAGCGCTAGATTTACACGGAACTGGTAAGAAACATGAAATACACCCTACAAAATATAGTAGGCCTTTTTCTCCTTTTAATAGCTGTGAGTTGTAGTAAAAACAACGGCAACAGCAACCAGGGTGGAAACAATGGAGGAGGCGGAACTGTTACACCAAAAACATCTGACGTAAGTTTTTACCTGACAACGGGTAACCAGTCTTCGCTCCTGCAAAAACAAACGACAGTACTTTCCTTTGGAACAACCGCCAACAACTATCCAAAGATCATAGTGGATACAACGGCATCTTTTCAAACCGTGGATGGTTTTGGCTATACACTAACCGACGCCAGTGCAGCCCTGATAGACGGTTTGCCGTCACTGCTGCAAACTGATTTACTAAATGAATTGTTTGGATCGGACAGTGCATCAATTGGTGTAAGTTATCTAAGGGTAAGCATGGGCGCCTCTGACCTGAGTACAACGGTTTATACCTACAATGATATGCCGGCAGGGCAAACCGATCCCTCACTACAAAACTTTAGTTTGCGAAAGGACCTGAGTAAGGTGGTGCCCGTGCTGAAACAGATCCTGGCCATCAACCCGGCGATTAAAATTTTGGCCTCACCGTGGACGCCGCCATCGTGGATGAAAAGCAATAATAGTCCGAAAGGCGGCAGCCTGTTGCCGGAATATTACAGCGCCTACGCCAGTTATTTTGTAAAGTACATACAGGCCATGAAAGCAGAAGGCATTACCATCGATGCCATCACGCCGCAGAACGAGCCCCTACACCCCGAGAACAATCCCAGTATGTACATGTCGGCAGAGCAACAGGCAACGTTTATTAAAAGCCACCTTGGGCCTGCTTTTCAGAATGCCGGTATAACCACTAAAATTATCATCTACGATCACAATTGCGACAATACCCAATATCCGATTTCGATTTTACAGGACCCGGCCGCCAATGCTTTTGTGGATGGTTCGGCGTTTCATCTATATGCCGGCGACATCAGCGCTCTTTCCACCGTACACAATGCCTTTCCGAACAAGAATGTTTATTTCACCGAACAGTACACGGCTTCCAATGGCGACTTTGGCGGTGACCTGAAATGGCATATGAAAAATGTGATCATTGGGGCCATGCGAAACTGGAGCAGGAATGCACTGGAGTGGAACCTGGCAAATGATCCTGCCTTCTCTATGCATACGCCGGGAGGCTGTACCACCTGCAAAGGCGCCCTGACCATCGGAGGCAGTATCAGCCGCAATGTGTCCTATTATATTGTAGCACACGCTTCCAAATTTGTTCCTCCAGGATCGGTACGGATCGGCAGCAACAATGTGGGAAGCCTTTACAGCGTAGCGTTCAAACGACCGGATGGAAAAAAGGTGCTGATTGTGCTGAATGACGGTTCGTCACAGCAAAACTTTAATATCAGTTTCGGCGACCGCTGGACCACACCTTCGCTGGAAGGCGGTGCCGTAGGTACATTTGTCTGGTAATGCTTAGGTGAAAGCAGGAAGATTATGCACCACGGTGCCGCTGGATAATTGTTATGAACCAAATCAAAGTGTGAATTTTCGTTACACCGTTTCTTCCTGTAAAAGGGCATAACACTGTTTTACGATCTCCAGTTCTTCATTGGTCGGTACAACCAGTATTCTCACCGGCGATGCGTCAAGGCTGATATCACGCAGCGTACCGCTTCTTTCTTCATTTTTGTTTTCATCCAACACTATACCCAGGTAATCCATTTGTGCACAAACCATCCGTCTTGTGGTGCTGTCGTTTTCTCCGACTCCGGCAGTAAATACAATCGCGTCCAAACCATTAAGTACGGCGGCATACGCCCCGATGTATTTTTTAATGCGATAAGTATACAACTCATAGGCGAGAGCTGCATTTTCATCTCCGGAAGCCTTTGCTTTCAGGATGTCCCGCATATCACTAAACCCGGTGAGGCCCACCATGCCACTGTTTTTATTAAGCAGCGTATTGACCTGGTCGAGGCTATAGCCAAGTTGATTCACAAGATGAAAAATTATGGAAGGGTCAATGTCGCCGGACCGTGTGCCCATAACAAGACCGCTAAGCGGCCCAAAGCCCATGGTCGTGTCAACCGATCTGCCGCCATCCACGGCTGCCATGCTGCAGCCGTTTCCCAGGTGAATGGTGATGATTTTAGCCCTTGGGTTTTGCAGGTATTCCAGCGTTTTTTCCGTCACGTATTTATGACTGGTGCCGTGAAAGCCATAGGCCCGGATACTGAGGTCATTGTAGAAGGATTGCGGAATTGCATAGCGGTAAGCCTTCACCGGCATGCTCTGGTGAAAGGCAGTATCAAACACCGCTACCTGAATGGCGTTTGTGAAAATTTTTTCGGCCACCTCAATGCCAAGGTAGTTAGCCGGATTGTGAAGCGGCGCCAGCGAAAACAGTTTTTTGATTTCTTCCTTGACTTCTTTCGTGATTACTGTTGTTGATGAAAAACTTTCGCCGCCATGCACCACGCGGTGACCGATGGCCTCAATTTCCCCCGGATTTTGAATCACCCCAATTTCCGGATCGGTCAGCAGGTTGGCTACTTCGTGCAGGCCGGCTTCGTGGTCGGGCAGATCAAGAGTTTTTCGGATTACCTGTTCTTCTCCTGATGAATAATACTTATGGGTGATGACAGCGTTTTCAAGGCCAATTCTTTCCACCAGCCCAACGCAGATTGGTTTTTCATTGGGCATTTTAAAAAGCTGGTATTTGATAGAACTGCTGCCAGAGTTTACAACAAAAATATTCATAACGTTCAAGACGAAATTTTGCTAATTAGGGATTACGATGCCATTGAATGCTTTGGAACTGAAGGCTGGTTTCCGGCTGCCGATTCTTCCTGGCTTTGAATGGCGGTGATGATAACCGTATTGAAAATATCATCTACCGTACAGCCGCGGCTCAGGTCATTCACCGGTTTGTTCAATCCCTGCAACATCGGTCCAATGGCCAGGGCACCGGTTTCCCGTTGTACGGCTTTGTAGGTGTTGTTGCCCGTATTCAGGTCAGGGAAGATCAGCACATTGGCCCTTCCGGCTACTTCCGATGCGGGAAGCTTTTGTTTGCCCACCACAGGATCTACAGCGGCATCGTATTGGATCGGTCCTTCCACTTTCAGGTCGGGACGTTTTTGTTTGACGATGGCTGTTGCCTGCCGCACTTTTTCTACGTCGGCACCTTCACCCGATGTACCGGAAGAATACGAAAGCATGGCAATACGGGGTTCAATGCCAAAGTTCATGCTGCTTTCTGCTGATGAAATGGCAATCTCCGCAAGCTGTTCAGCCGTTGGATCGGGGTTGACGGCACAGTCGCCAAAGACGGTAACCCTGTCCGGAAGACACATAAAGAACACCGAAGAAACAACCGAAATGCCTGGTTTTGTTTTTACAAATTGTAGGGCCGGACGAATGGTGTGTTGCGTAGTATGAACGGCACCGGATACCATGCCATCCGCATGGCCTTTGTACACCATCATGGTTCCGAAATAAGATACATCCGTCATCAGGTCACGGGCCATTTCCAATGAAACATTTTTGCCCTTGCGTATTTCGTAAAGCGTATGTACGTAATCGTTAAACTGCTCTGATTCCTGCGGGTTGATGATCTTCACTTGCTCGGAATCAATATTTAATCCTAGCCGCTTGAACGATGCTGTTATTTGCGTTGGATCACCCAAAATGGTCAGATCGACAATGTCCTGGTTGAGCAAACGGGCGGCTGCTTTCAGAACACGGTCGTCGTCACCCTCCGGCAACACAACATGTTTGCGCTGGCTTTTTGCCCGCTTGGTGATCTGGTACTGGAACATGTGCGGTGTAATGCCTTCCGATTCAAACGTAATCAGTTTGTCATCCAGCGATTTTACATCCACGTATTTGTTGAAAGTATCAATGGCCAGTTGGATCTTTTGTTTATTATCCGGCGTAATGCGGGAGCGGATGGTGCTGACCCGTGCCGTAGTTTCAAACGTGCCTGTTTTTACAGAAATGATGGGTACGACCGTTTGCAGTCCTTCAATCAGGCGCTGCACCGGTTTGTCCAGCCGGCCGCCACCGGTGAGCACAATGCCGGCAACGTTGGGATAATTGGTAGAAATATTGGCCTGCAAAGCACTGATCACAATATCCCCACGGTCAGCTGGTGTTACAATCACCACATTGTCCTTTACGTGGTTCAAAAACTGCGGTACCTGCATGGCACCGGTAATGAAATTATCCACTTGATTCGAAAGGCGTTCTCCTCCCAGCACCATTTTGCCGCCCAAATGATCTGCAATTTCTTTCATGGTTGGTGCATCCAGGTTTTTGTCTTCCGGGATAATAGAAAGAACTACATTTTCGGGAAGCTGGCAGCTTAAAAACTCTTTCAGGGAATCGACCTGTTCCGGTTGCACTTTATTCACGATCATGCCGATCACCTGCAGTTCGCGGCCTTCAAAACTGCGCCAGATGGTCAGCGCTGAATTGAGCACCTGCGGAACGGTTTTATGGTCGCCCGAAACCACGATGATCACCGGGGCATTAACGTTTTTAGCAATGCTGATGTTGGCTTCCAGTTCAAAAGAAGTTCCTTCGCCTACAAAATCACTGCCGTCTATGATGATGAAATCATGGGTTTCTTCCAGCATTTTGATCTTATGAATCACCGTATCGATCAGTTCTCCCTGGTTTTCCATTTCCAGCAGCTTCAATGCCTGCTGACGGGTAAAGGCGTAACTGTCTTCATAGGAATGAGGCAGAGAAAAATAGCTGGTAACGGTGTCGATGTGCACGTCTTTTTTCTCTTTAGGATCGGGATTAATGATGGGTTTGAAATACCCAACCTTCTGGGCCTTGCCCAGCAACATGTTCACCAATCCAAGAGAGACTATCGATTTTCCGCTGTAGGGTTCGGCGGAAGCAATAAATACATTTTTTGTCATAACCAAATGGGTTAAAAGCCGTCGCAAAGTTGATTTTCTCCAAACTCCTACCACATGACAATCCGAAACCTTTTTATGATTTATATCATGCAGCCAGGTTGCGATCATCAATTTCAACAGGCGACAGTTTACACGTGTTTTCCGGCACCAAAATGGAGGGCAAACAACTGGCCAAAATTAAAGAAGATGGAAAAGCGAAAGGGCAAACAGCGCCAATTAAGGTCCCTATCCATCCGCAGGAAGTAAAAATTTTTTTCGGTTGAGCAAAGGCGTTACCACGTAAAGGGAACATTCTTCGGTACAAGTGAATCTTTTTGATGGAAAACAAAAAGACACTCCTGTATTTAGATGACCGTATTCATTTGCGGAAAAAGATATTGGAAATCTGGTGTTACAGAATTCTGGATTTAGCCTGTCGGTTTAAGTGGTATAGTAGTCAACAATTCACAACCACCTTTTGTTCCGGACGTAATTTCCACCCGTCCCTGCAGGGATTCAACCTGCGAAAGGATCTTGTTCAGTCCAATGCCTTTGCGAAAACGGGAGGCATCGAAACCGCGACCGTTGTCTTTAATGGAAATAAACAGGCTGGAGAAGGCGTGAATATTGACCTGTACCTGGCTGGCACTGGCATGTTGCCGGATATTGTCGAGTTGCGCTTCCACAATGCGGTACACCGTAAGCGCAAGGGCAGAAGGGACAGTTGATTCTCCTTCAAAGGAAAGGGTTAGCTCCATTCCGCTTTGCCTCTGAAACTGGCGAAGCATGCCCGTGATTAAATCTTTCAGGTCGACTGCGGTTAGAAGGGAAGGGGATACCGCCTGCGAAAGTTCACGAACCTGTTTGATCAATGTGGTAACCTGTTCTTTGCTTTTCTGCAGGTGCGGATTGCGGTCATAACCAAACTGTGTTTCTGCCAACTCCAGGTGGATTTTAAGTGCAGCCAGTGACTGGGCTACATTTTCATGAAGCTCGGTGCTGATGGATTGTTTCTCCGTTTCATAAGCCTGCATGGTTTGCTGAAACAATTGTTTCTCCAGGTGTAGTTGTTCCTCTGCTTTTTGCCGCAGCAATTTGTTTTTTATCCGCAGTTCCAGCAGCCGGGATATCTGGTCGGAAAGTATCCGCAGCCAGTTTGCTTTTTCCGGCGAAAGTTTGCGGGGCTGATGATCGATAATACAGATGGTGCCAAGCGAATAACCTTTGGTGGATACGATGGGAGCGCCGGCATAAAAGCGAATGGAAAGTTCGCTTTTTATCAGGGGATTATTGGTAAATCGTTCATCTTTCGCCAGGTCTTCCACAATCATCACATCGGAGCTGAGAATGGTATGCGAGCAAATGGAAACTTCACGGGAGGTGGTTTCAATTTTTTGCGGAAAACCAAAACTGGATTTAAACCATTGCCGCTCTTTATCAACAAAACTGATGGCCGCAATCGGGCAGCCGTAAATCCCGGCAGCCACTTCCAGCAGTTCATCAAAATCTTTATCCTGCTGACTGTCCAAGATATCATAACTATATAAATCCTGCAAACGGAGTTCTTCGTTAAGGGGTACGGAGGCAATGCGCATATAAATAAAAGGGCCTTTCGGCTATTGGATTTTAAAACGGGCTTCCTCAAAAATAGCACACGGGCGGATGCTAATAACGATCTGCAACAGTATTCTCCCGGGCTATGGGTTTGTACTTAAAAAACGGTAAGGTTGCTGCTTAGGCAATACGGATTTCAGGGAAAAGAGGGACGAATCAGCAAGGTTTAAAACGGCGTCTTCCATTAAATAATTTACGCATGTTGTTACCTTTGCAGATGGTACTGTAAATATTGGGATGGAATCATGAATGAACAGCAATCGGCTTTATGTCTGGCCTTTGAAGCTTTGGAGCGGGACAATCAGATGGATGCGCTCCAAAAAGACGGCGTTTACATCGGGAAGGTGAGGGCCGGCAAAGGCGTGAAACTGCTTTACCAGTATCAGAGTATTTATGTGGAAGTAATCTATACCATTTACCGGTCGCACATCACGGCCGTACACTGTTTTACCGACACTGGCATTCTTGACCTTTATCTTTCTTCTTCCGATTTTGATGCCTTTGATAATGGTTAATAAAACAATTGTACTTTCGCTGAAAGCCGCCAAACTATCATGCACAGCGTTCTTCCTTCCAAACACATCCTTGTTTACGCCGACGATGATGACGATGATCTTATGCTTGTTAAAGAAGCCATGTCCATTTACAAGGACAGCGTGGAAGTCTGTCTTTTTGAAGATGGAATGGAAGCCTATGAGTTTCTTCTTGACATGGAAAAACGATCGGAAAAACCCTGCCTTATTTTGTTGGATATGAACATGCCGGGCATGTCGGGCAAAGAACTCCTGCCGATACTACGTTCCATTTCCTTTTTTGATGATGTGCCGGTTTCTCTTTTTACAACCTCCAGCTCAAAGCACGATTACCAGTTTGCCTTGCGTTACAATGCCGGGTTTATAACAAAGCCCATGAACTTCAGGCAAATTGATGTGATAGCAGAAGAGTTTCTCAGTCATTGCCACAAAGAGGTAAGAGAAACCATTGGCGGCAGCGCAAATTCCTGAAATTTATTTGAACATTTTCAGTAATTGCAAATTGTAAATTGATTGCTTTGGGAAAGCCATTTCCTATTCACCAAAACAAACGACTTCAACATACAATTTTGCTTGCTTATAAAAACAAAAACTAAAACCCACTGTTGAAACAGCAGGTGCTACATGAGAATTTGTTTAATAAAACCTTACGATTGTTAACGGGGCAAAAGTGAAGATGCTTTGTAAACGAATTGTTACCACCAGATGAAGTAACGTTAAGCTCAAATCCGGGAAATTGCTGAAGATTTTAGTTTCCAAACAGGTCACTGCTCAGATACCGGTCGCCACGGTCGCAAACAATAAATACGATCGTTCCCTCTGACAATTCTTTGCTCAGGCGTATCGCAGCCGAAGCGGCGCCTCCACTGCTCATGCCGGCAAAAATGCCTTCTTCCTTCGCCAGTAGTCTCGTCATATTGGTTGCTTCTTCCTGCGAAATATCCATGATCCGGTCCACCCGCGAGGGATCAAAAATTTTAGGAAGGTATTCCGGTGCCCAGCGCCGTATCCCGGGAATGGACGATTCTTCCGTGGGCTGGCAACCCACAATCTGAACGTTTTTGTTTTGCTCTTTTAGGTACATGGATGTTCCCATAATGGTCCCCGTTGTTCCCATGGAGCTCACAAAATGAGTTACCTGTTGCTGCGTGTCCCGCCAAATCTCTGGTCCTGTGGTTTTATAATGCGCCTGGTAATTATCCGGGTTGGCAAACTGGTTGAGCAGGAAATAGTCGCCACTGGCACCCCTTTCTTCGGCATAATCACGACAGACCTCCATGTTATCGAGCAGGATGACTTTAGCGCCCAATGCCTCCATGGTCAATACACGTTCACGGGTGGAAGTGGAAGGCATTACGAGTTCAATCTGCAGACCATACAAATTGGCAATAAGCGCCATGGCAATGCCGGTGTTTCCGCTGGTAGCTTCAATCAGTTTTGTTTTGGGTGAAATATCACCGCGTTCCAACGCACTGCGGATCATATTCAGGGCCGGCCGATCCTTTACGCTGCCACCCGGGTTGTTTCCTTCCAGCTTGGCGAAAATTTTTACTGCCGGATTGGGGTTAAGCCGTTTGATCTCTACCTGTGTTGTATTGCCTACCGTATCTAAAACGCTTGCCATGGTTTGCTGTTTAATTTATTTCCTTTTTTGATCTTCCGCTAATGTAAAATTGTTCGCGGTTTCATTTCCAAAAGGCAATAGCACATTTACATTTTTGTAAATGGGTGCTACTGTCATCGTTCATTCTGTAATAGTGAGTGTTGTTTCCACGTTTACTTTCCATGTAATGGCGGTGCCACCGCGGCGCAGGGTTTCGGCTACCGAGCAGTATTTCTCCATCGACAAGGTCGCCGCTTTTTCCGCTTTTTCAGCGTCGATATTTCCTTTTAAGTTGTACACAACCGAAATGGTTTTCCATAAAGACGGAATAACATCTTTCTCCCGTTCGCCTTCAATTTCTATGACCATATCCGAAATTTCCTGTCGTTGTTTGGACAGGATTGCCACCATGTCAATTGCACTGCAGCTTCCCAGTGCTGCCAGCAGCAATTGCATGGGACGGAAGCCATAATCATCACCGCCATTTTCACGGCTGCTGTCGGTTTGAAGCAGGTGTCCCAACTCATCTTTTACATCAAATCCAAACGCACCCTTCTTTCGTTCCAATAAAATCTTCGCCATTTTTTTAGTGTAAATCTACTCCCGGAACGTTTATCCCCGTTGCAAAGCCGGTTAGGTAGTATCGGGTTCAGCCAATTATCTTTGACCCATGACTGAAAACGACTTGCTTCGCATTTTTCCTTCCTTTGAAAAAGACCTGGCTGCCGAAATGGTGGCTGCGGGCCAAATCCGCACTCTCCAACCCGGCGAGGTGCTGATGCGGACAGGACAAAACATCCGTTCCGCGATGTTGGTTCTGGAAGGGCTTGTCAAGATCTATCGCGAAGATGATGAAGGCAATGAATTTTTCATGTATTATATCGATGCGGGTAAAGCTTGTGCCATTTCGCTGGTTTGCGTGCCCGGAACCGAAACCAGTACCTTGCTGGCAAAAGCGGAAACGGAAGCTACCATTTTGGCCGTTCCAATTCAAAAGGTTGATCAATGGATGGGAACGTACAAAAGCTGGGCACAGTTTGCCGTGAGCTCTTACCGCGAACGGTTTGATGAACTGCTGCAAACCATCGACCACATTGCATTTCGGAATATGGATGAACGCCTGCTTTTTTACCTGAAGCGTCACCAGGAAAAATCGAGTAGTAATTCTATCTCCATCTCATTTACGGATATGGCCCGTGAGCTGAATTCTTCCCGTGAAGTGGTGTCCCGCCTGATGAAAAAGCTTTCGGAAAATGGCGTTGTACGGCTCCACAAATCGCATGTTGAACTTTTAAACTTGCCAAAACTACTCTCGTGACATTGGTCACGAAAGTAGTGCAGAATATAGCCCACCTTTGGTTTTAATCCGTAAAGAAAAAGCATGGAAGTTGCAGGATACTTGGCCTCGTTGGTGATTGGTATTTCGCTGGGTTTGATCGGTGGCGGCGGGTCTATTTTAACCCTGCCTGTGCTGGTTTATCTTTTCCGTGTACAGCCGGTTCTGGCCACAGCCTACTCTCTTTTTATTGTGGGCAGCACAAGCCTTGTTGGCGCTCTTCCCAAATACCGGCAGGGTCTTATTCATTTGAAAACGGCTCTAATTTTCGGTTTGCCTTCTATTGCAGCCGTTTTTGCCACACGGAAATTTATTGTGCCCAATATACCGGAAGCCATTATTCAGATAGGCGATGTAGTGCTTACCAAAAGCCTGCTCATGATGCTTCTATTTGCCTTGCTGATGGTAGTGGCATCGTTTTCGATGATTCGCAACAAAACAAAACTTTCTGCCGAGCCGGAGACGAAGCAACGCTACAATTATCCATTGATTCTGGCGGAAGGTATTCTGGTTGGTACAATCACGGGACTTGTAGGGGCAGGGGGCGGATTTCTGATTATTCCGGCGCTGGTTCTTTTAAGCAACCTTCCGATGAAGCAGGCAGTTGGAACATCGTTGCTTATCATTGCCGCCAAATCCCTGATTGGCTTTACCAGCGATATAACTACCTACGAGATGGACTGGCCTTTTCTCCTGCTCATTACCGGCATTGCATCGGCTGGCATTTTTATTGGCAACTGGATAAGCACAAAGGTGCATGCCGACAAGCTAAAAAAAGGTTTCGGCTGGTTTGTGCTGGTGATGGGCCTTTATATCCTGGTGAAAGAAATTTTTCTACCGGGCGAAAGCCCTTGGTAAAATGATAACGTGATATAGGTCACGTTTCAAAAGAAAGAATGGTCTCACCTTTACATTTCAAAACAAGGAACATGAAAATCGAACAAATCTATACGGGCTGTCTGGCCCAGGGTGCTTATTTTATTGAAAGCAATGGTGAAGCCGTTGTCATTGATCCGCTACGGGAAGTGCAGCCTTATCTCGACAGGGCAGCCCGCAGTGGTGCCACCATCAGGTATATATTTGAAACCCACTTTCATGCGGATTTTGTGAGCGGTCATCTCGACCTGGCAAAACAAACCGGTGCTACCATCGTTTACGGGCCAAATGCAAGGCCCGGTTTTGAAGCCCATGTTGCAGAAGACGGCGAAGAGCTGAGGGTAGGAGCCGTTACATTTACCGTTTTGCACACACCGGGTCATACCATGGAAAGCAGTTGTTACCTGCTGAAAGATGAAAGCGGGAAAGATGTGGCGCTTTTCTCCGGTGATACGCTTTTTATTGGCGATGTTGGCCGGCCCGACCTGGCGCAAAAACTAAAGCCCGAACTTACCCCGGATTACCTGGCCGCACACCTGTACGATTCGCTGCGCAACAAGATCATGCCGCTGCCGGATGATGTGGTGGTTTACCCGGCGCACGGTGCCGGCAGTGCCTGCGGAAAGAACATGAGCAAGGAAACATCGGATACATTGGGCAACCAGAAAAAAACCAATTATGCCCTGCGGACCGATTTGACGAAAGAAGAATTCATCAAAGAAGTGACGGATGGTCTTACCACGCCGCCGGCTTATTTTCCGCTGAATGTAATGCTGAATATCCAGGGCTATGAAAGCATCGATGAGGTGATGAAACGGGGACAGCAGGCGCTTTCACCGGAAGCTTTTGAAACAGCGGCTAATGAAACCGGTGCGCTGATACTGGATACAAGAGACCCGCAAACGTTTGCCAAAGGATTTATTCCTAATTCGATCAACATTGGCATCGACGGCAGTTTTGCTCCATGGGTAGGCGCACTGATTCCTGATATTAAACAGCAGATTCTTTTGGTGACGGATGAGGGTAGGGAAGAGGAAGTGATCACACGTCTGGCAAGGGTAGGATATGACCATACCATCGGTTACCTGGCAGGAGGCTTTGCAGCCTGGAAGGCGGCCGCAAAAGAAACAGACAACATTCCATCCATCTCCGCAACGGAGTTTGCGAAGCAGTTACAGCAACGTCCTGCCGACGTCATTGATGTGCGGAAACCGGGTGAATACAGCAGTGAGCATGTGGAAGGTGCTATAAACCTGCCACTCGACAACATCAATGAGCATATTCCTTCACTTCAGAAAGACAAGCCTTATTATGTGCATTGCGCCGGCGGTTATCGTTCCATGATCTTTGGTTCGATTTTAAAAGCCAGGGGATTTACCAACCTGGTAGATGTGCAGGGCGGCTTTAAGGCCATCAAAGAATCCGGGGAAGTGCCTGTTACAGATTTCGTGTGTCCTACAACACCATCAAACAAATAAAGAAGCAGGGCAACACAAGCCCTGTTTTCACGCTGTAAAAAAACAAAAACAACACAAAATAACGCTATGTTGGATTTTATCAAACAACCCTGGCCATGGTATATAGCCGGTCCACTTATTGGCCTGATTGTGCCATCCCTTCTGCTCCTGGGCAATAAACATTTTGGGATTTCTGCAAACCTTCGTCATGCCTGCGCGGCTTGTTTTCCTGCTAACATTCCGTTTTTCCAGTACGACTGGAAAAAAGAAGTCTGGAATTTCTTTTTTGTTGGCGGCATTTTTATAGGGGCTTTGCTGGCTACGTATTTTCTTGCCAACCCCGCACCTGTTGACGTGCATCCAACCTTGATGCAGGAACTGGAAACCTACGGCATCCGGGACAAGAGCGGTCTGTTACCCAGGGAGCTTTTTAGTTTCGAAAGTTTATTTACGGTAAGAGGTTTCTTGCTGTTGGTGGTAGGCGGTTTCCTGGTTGGGTTTGGAACCCGCTATGCAGGCGGTTGCACGTCCGGACATGCCATCATGGGTTTAAGCAACCTGCAGGTTCCTTCGCTTGTGGCAACACTTTCCTTTATGGCAGGCGGATTTATAATGGCCAATGGTATTCTACCTTTTCTTCTACGGTTATAAACCAAAAATGGATTTGGTGTATGCAAACAACAAATAAGAAAACGCGTGATGTGATAAAAGGGGGCAGTCTGCAGGATACAGATTTTGAAGTGCGGTCGCTGGATACGATTTGTATTAACGAATCGCATCAGCAACATCCCTGGTGGTATAATCTGAAATACCTGGCAGTAGGACTCATCTTCGGAATTGTATTTGTAAAAGCCGAACTGGTATCCTGGTTTCGTATCCAGGAAATGTTTCGCCTGCAAAGTTTTCACATGTACGGCGTCATTGGTTCAGCCGTGATTGTCGGAATCATCTCCGTTGCACTCATCAAGAAATTCAGGATCAAAACCATTCACGGCGAAGACATTTCATTCCATCCTAAAAAATTCAACAAAGGACAGATTTATGGAGGCCTTTTATTTGGTTTTGGATGGGCCATGACAGGCGCCTGCCCGGGACCGCTGTTTGCACAAATCGCAAACGGTTTTCTGGTCGTTATTGTTGTGCTGGCCAGCGCCATTGCTGGCACCTGGGTATATGGTCTTGTCCGTGAAAAACTGCCGCAATAGGATTAGAAAACCTGCTCTCTTCCGCTGTGTATTTTATTCCCTTCCCTCAGTGCAAAGGATCGGGAAGTTTTTCAGGCAACGATTAATGCAGGGTCGTCCAGTTTTTGAACACGCCTGGCAAACCAATTGTCAACTTGTGCGATGCATCGCTGCACAGCATCGTGGTAGTGCAATTGCACACTGCGATTTCCGGCTTCATCATATCCCCAGATACCACACTCGATGGTTTGAAGTGTATCCCAGTCGGGTCGGTCCAGAACCGGGTAAATGCAAATGCCTTTCAGATCTACTTCCATTTCCATAGCGGTGAGACAATCGGCTGTGATCAGGTCCAGCCAGTTTGCCCGGTGTTCGCCAAAATGCCCCGTTTCAGAAAGCACCACAGGCTTTTGATAGCGGTCAGCGGCATCTTTTAATAGCTGGTAAAATGGTGTTCGTCTTCTGATAGTGCACCAGCCCAAAGTTTCGCCACCATGTTCCCATTGATTGTTATAATAAAAATTAAAGCCGGCGTAATCCATGAGTGAAGGGTCGCCACCCAGTTCCGGACAAAGTTTGCCGCATACTATATCCATTGCTTGGAACTGCGCTTCATTAAAACCGTTTATGCTCTCGCAGTGTGATTCGCCTTCTTTCGGATGCACCCTTATCAGCGGTTCCACCAGCATAATCTTTGCATCCGGTACAATCGCTTTAATGGCTTTTGCTCCCCTAATGGCTGCGCGGCAAAGAAAATACTTGAGATCAAAACCGGCGTTGATGGCAAAGGGCACCGTGCCCCTGGCTTCGCCGCCCAGCCAGGAAAAAAAGCTGATTTCATTGATCGGTACTACTACCAGCGGCTGCAAGGTATTTTCTGTATAGAATTTTGCAAATGCACTGCAGAGGCCAGCAAACCGCTCAGCAAATTGCGGATGCCCTGGCATCAGGCCATCGGGGTAGCCAAAATGGCAAATGTCCCAAACCTGCTGCACACCAAATTTGTTTGCTGCCTGGATGCGATGAGCCACTTCAGTAAAGTCGTATTGGTAAGGGATTGTTTCCACAACACTCCACCGGATTCCTTCTCGGACGGTTCGTATTCCAAGGTTTACCAAATGGCTGTAGTCTTCTTCCACCCGTTCATGATGAAAGGTGAGAGACAGTAGGTCTACACGGTTGCCGCGGTTGTTGACGATATCGGCACATTCAAAGCCACCCTGGAAAAAAGAAAGAAAAGGATTCATAATAACCATTTGATGAGGTCAGGGATACAATAGCAATTTGCTTACCACTGTTTTCAAAACACGTGTCCGCATAAAATTTTTGAAATACGAAACAGTGATTGAAACATTCTTGATGCTTCTGACGAAAGTCATGTTTTTGAATAAAAGTATTCTAATACTTTTATTCCTCAATTCAAACAGAATACTATGCAACTCATCGAAACATTGGTTATACCGGAACTGCAACCGGCCCGCAAGCATCCTACCGTTTTTGAAAAGTTTGATGCCCTTGAAACCGGCGACGCTTTATTATTGATCAACGATCATGATCCCATTCCGCTGTTTTATGAAATGAAGGCAGAAAGAGGAAATGTATTTGAATGGATCAAACTGGAAGAAGGACCTGAAGTATGGAAAGTGGAGATCCGGAAAACCGGCGGTGCCTGCGAAATTCCAAAAGCAGCGGCTCCGCAACCTGCAGCCAAAGGCTCCGATGTTTTTGTATTGAATGTAACCCTGATTGAGCCCCGGTATAAACACCCCACCATCTTCCGCCATTTTGATGAACTGAAGGGGGGAGAGGCTTTCCAGATCCTGAATGACCATGATCCCAAACCGCTCTACTACCAACTGATCGCTGAAAGAGGCAACATTTTTACTTGGGAGTACCTTGAGCAGGGCCCAACCTGGTGGCGTGTGCAGATTCGCAAAGTGGATGTAGAAGCTGGTGAAACTGTTGGACAGATTGCAGCCAAAGACCTGCGCAAAGCAGAAGTTTTCCGCAAATACGGAATTGATTTTTGCTGTGGCGGTAAAAAAACACTGAAGCAGGTGTGTGATGAAAAAGGACTGGACCTTGCGGCCGTGGAAGCAGCATTGGACAATGCACAGGTAACTGAAAAAGCCGGCGAGCACTTCGACCGCTGGAGCCCGGATTTCCTGGCCGATTATATTTACAACAAACACCACGTTTACTATTATGATGAAGGCCCGGTGATTGCAGACCTGCTCACCAAGGTGCTCATGCGTCACGGTGATCATTACCCGGTTTTAAACCATGTGTACGAACTTTACAAAACCCTGGCAGAAGAACTGGGTAGCCATTTCGCCAAAGAAGAAAAGATTGTTTTTCCGTTTGTAAAAGCCCTGGTAGGAGCCAAAGCCAGCGGGAATAAAGAAGCCCTTCGGTCCCAGTTTTCGCTGGAAGCACCGGTGAAAATGATGGAAGAAGAACATGAAGCGGCCGGAGAAATCCTGGAAGCGTTGCAAAAGATCACCAACGATTATACCGCTCCGGATGGCGCCTGCAATTCCTTCCAGTTTCTGTATAAAAAATTAAAAGCGCTGGACGAAGACCTTCACCAGCACATTCACCTGGAGAACAATATTCTTTTCCCAAAAGCCCTGGCGCTGGAAAAAGAATTGCGCTAAGCAATCCCTGAATGTATCAACTTTGTCCGGCGGCCCCTGGGTGGCCGGACATTTTTTTTAGAATCCTATGCTTTCAACATCCTGCAAATATGCCCTGCGTGCCGCCGTGTACCTGATGTCGCAAACCGGGAAAATGCGCCGTGCCGGCCTCAAAGAAGTCGCCGATGAAATTGAGGCCAACGAACACACCACGGGAAAGATCCTGCAATTGCTGGTACGGGAAGGGATCATTTCTTCTGCGAAAGGACCCACCGGCGGTTTTTACATTCCACCGGATGCAGCTCCCATTTATCTTATCGACATTGTGAGTGTGGTAGATGGTGTGGACCTGTTTTTCGAATGCGGGCTTGGGCTGAAAAAATGTTCCGAAACCCATCCCTGTCCCATCCATCACAGTTACAAAGAAGCCCGGGAAATTTTGTACGCCGAATTCAGCACCATCACCATTCAGCATCTAGCCCGGAATATTGAAAAAGGAATGGCTTTTTTAAGACGATAACATGCAACGTGTAGCCCCGGCTCTTCCACTCATTTTCGTTTCACTGCTTGCCGCCGTTTGGTCCGGGTGGCTGCGCATTGGCTGGCACCTGCCGTTGCCACAGGCTGCGGCGCATCATGGTGCGCTGATGGTGAACAGTTTTCTTGCCTCCCTGATCTTCCTGGAAAGAGCCGTTACGTTTAAAAAGGGCTGGTGGTTGATTCTGCCCTTTGGCAATGCCCTGAGCTTAGTGGCCTTTGCCGGCAACCAGCCCCAAATTGCACAGTGGTTGCTGGTGGGTGGAAGCCTGGGCTTTTCTGCCATGTGTATCTATTTTACTTATAAGTACGGCGAGCTTTACTATTTTGTTTTTTTGGCCGGCGCATTCTGTCTTGTTGGCGGTAATCTTGTTTTGCTGAAAACACATTCCTATCCCACCGCCAGTACCTGGTGGATGGGATTTCTGCTATTTACTATCGTGGCCGAACGGTTGGAGTTGAGTCGCTTTTTGCCTCTGGGCAATGCCAGGCGTATTGTATTGCTGCTTTGTCTTGGGGTCGTAATGGCCTCCCTGTTCTGGCCTTTTCACCTGAACGGGCATCTGGTGTTTGCCGGTGGAGTTGCCGCTACTGCGGTTTGGCTTCTCCGTTATGATATGGCCCGCAAATCCGTAAAGCTGCAGGGACAGCATCGCTACTCTGCTTTATTGCTGATTGCAGGCTATGTATGGCTTTTGATCATGGCAGCCTTGTTGTTTTTTCAGCAACACATACCTTTTGGATATGATGGCGTGCTGCACAGCTTTTTTATCGGCTTTGTATTTTCCATGATCTTTTCCCATGCGCCTATTATCCTGCCGGCTGTCACCCGACTGCCGGTAAAGATCTACAGGCCGATTTTGTACCTGTGGTTCCTTTTGCTGCAGCTAACACTAATGGTGCGAATTGTGGGGGATATTACCGGTGATGCCCTGACACGCAAATCAGGCGGCATTGCCAATGGTCTTGTGATCCTGCTGTTCTTTCTTACCGTAGCGTTTTTATTCAGGAGGGAAATCAGCAAGCGAAAGAGCGTTTCAGGCAAAGCCTAAAAGTGATTTGGCTTCGGGCCGCATCATATCCCTTGTCCATTTGGGTTCATACACAACCTCCACATTTATATCGCCAGCCTCCGGGATTTCCTGCAGCACAAGATTGACTTCTTCGGAAAGAAACGCTGCCGCTGGACAGGTGGCTGTTGTCAGTGTCATCAGCACATGGATATTATTCCCGGTAATGGTGATGTTGTAGATAAGACCAAGATCATAAATGTTTACAGGGATCTCGGGATCGAAGATGGTCTTTAGTTTTTCAATAACCTGGTTGTTGTGGATCATAGCAGTAAAGCTAGGCTGCAGAAGCGACGCCGAACCTGTTTTCGGTCAGGAAAGCGGTTGACTTTACCCAATGATCTTATGCTTTAAAGACGAGGCATTCAATCGGCAGGGCATACATCCTCACACAAAAAGCAAATACACCGGGAATAGGTTATTTTGAGCTAAAGTTTCTTGCACCCATGCTGACAAGTTTCCGGTACTGTGTTTTTCTTTCACTTACTGTTTTTTACATTTCTTCCTCAGCCCAGGTAAAAAAGTCCTTGCTCGTAACGGGACTAAAAGCACCAGTAGAAGTACTCCGCGACCAGTGGGGTGTGAATCATATCTATGCTTCTAACCAGCACGACCTGTTTTTTACGCAAGGGTACTGCGCAGCCAAAGACCGGTTGTTCCAGTTCGAGATCTGGCGACGGCAGGCCACCGGTACCGTGGCAGAAATCCTGGGTGCTTCGGAAGTTAAACGCGATATTGGCACACGGTTGTTTCGTTACCGTGGTGATATGAAAAAGGAGCTGGCGCATTATCACAAAAACGGGGAAGCCATCATCACTGCTTATGTGGCTGGGGTGAATGCGTATATAGAAGAAGCCCTGCAAAATCCCAAGAACCTGCCCATGGAGTTTGGCCTGCTGGGTATCAAGCCGGGTAAATGGACACCCGATGTTGTGATCTCACGGCACCAGGGTTTATTGAGCAATGTAAAGGAAGAACTGACATTGGGCCGCGCCGTTGCAAGGGCAGGAGCGGAGACGGTAAAAGACCTGAAATGGTTTCATCCCAAAGTACCTGACCTTAGGTTGGATCCATCCATCACGGCGGCTATGCTTTCGAAAAATATACTGGAACTGTACGATGCTTCCCGCAGTCCGATCGTGTTTCGCAAAGCATCGCTTTCGGCGGCAATACAGGCTGCTCCGGTGCCATCAGCGGACGTTTCTACTGATGGTAGCAACAACTGGATCATCAGCGGGAAAAGAACGGCCAGCGGTTACCCTATCCTCGCCAACGATCCGCATCGCAGCATCACCCTGCCATCGCTACGGTACATGGTACACCTGGTGGCACCGGGTTGGAACGTGATTGGCGGTGGAGAACCCGTGATACCCGGTGTGTCTATCGGGCACAATGAACAGGGCGCCTGGGGACTGACCATATTTGAAACCGATGGCGAAGACCTGTACGTCTATGATCTGAACCCGGACAACCTGTTGCAATACCGGTATAAAAATAAATGGGTAGCCATGACCGAAAGCCTGGAAACCATACCCGTTAGGGATTCGGCCAGTGTACAAGCTACCCTGCGCTACACGGTACACGGACCGGTTACCTATATTGATACAGCCAACCAGAAAGCCTATGCCATTCGTTGTGCCTGGCTTGAACCCGGCGGTGCTCCCTACCTGGCTTCCCTGCGCATGAACCAGGCCCGCAACTGGAAGGATTTTCGCAAGGCTTCGCAGTACAGTCATATTCCTGGAGAGAACATGATCTGGGCCGACCGCAACGGCAATATTGGCTGGCAGGTAGTGGGCATTACACCCATTCGCAAAAACTTCAGCGGCATGGTGCCCGTGCCCGGTGATGGCCGGTACGAATGGAAAGGCTATCTGAATATTAAAAAACGACCACACCAGTACAACCCGGCGAAGGGCTTCCTGGCAACCGCCAATGAAAACGTTACACCAGAGGATTATAAATATTGGAACAACGTCCATACTATCTGGGCCGATCCCTACCGTGGCAACCGCATTCGCGAAGTGTTGGCTTCCGATTCCTCTGTGACGGTTGAAGAAACCGTCGCCCTGCAAACGGATTATTATTCCCTCACGGCTCGAACCCTGGTGCCGATGCTGCGCCATCTTTCATTTGCCGATACGCTGGCGCAGAAAGCAAAAGAAGAAATCCTCAACTGGAATTACGTGCTGGATAAATCATCCGTTGCTGCCGGAATTTATGCCATGTGGGAACGAAAGCTTTATGTTGAATCGGGCCGCTTTGTGCCCAAAGAATTGAAAGGCCTGGTAACAATACAGCTCTCTAAACTGGTGGCCTGGCTGCAAGCGCCGGATAGTCGTTTCGATCACGATCCTCAAAAAGGCCGCGATGCTTTTTTACAGGAAACCTTTACAAAAGCCATAAATGATCTTTCTTCAAAATTGGGCAATCGAGTAACAAACTGGACTTACGGGCAGCAGGCGTATAAACACACGGCGCTCTTGCATCCACTGAATGCTGTATTAACGGTTGAACAAAAAAAGAAGCTGAACCTGGGGCCCATTCCACGCGGTGGAAACAGCCATACTCCCAATACCACGGGTAGCCTTGACCGACAGAGCCATGGGGCTTCTTTTCGTTTTATTGCCGATCTATCGGATTGGGACAAAACTCTGATGATGAATACGCCAGGACAATCAGCCGACCCGCGAAGCCCCTACTACAGCAACCTGTTTGCACTGTGGGCGGCAGATGGCTATTTCCCTGCTTATTTTTCAAGGGAAAAGATTGAAAGCGTTACGGACTCGGTGACAACGCTGGTACCGGCGAGAGGGCAGGAGAAAGAAATGTTGAATAGTGAGTGGTGAGTAGTGAGTAGTGAGTCGTGTGAGATATTTGGTTTACCAGAATAGAAATAATATTTTCAAGCCATTGCTTTTGCATGAAGACATTTGCTATTGAAATCTACACAGGATAAAACAACCGCTGTTTTTTGTAGTACTGATTCCTTTATTCTTTGCCGACAAACAACGCTTTTATTCAAAAGATAAGAAGAACGAATGTTCTTATAGAAAAACGTTCATTCGTTCGTTGGCCTTCATTTACAATCTGGCAATATCTTATTGCGTAATTCCATTTCTGATCAATCATTCTTCCCCGAAAGCATGGGCACAAAGGAAAAATCATCAAACGTCTCACGGATGATTTCCTCTTCATCCGCCTTGGTGATCCTAACCATTTTTTGCGGATGCTCTTTTCCTAATGGTAATACCATCTGGCTGCCCCGCTTTAATTGTTCCACCAGCTTTTGCGGCACCCCCGGTGATGCGGCCGTCAGCAGGATCTTGTCGAACGGCGCATAAACAGGCAAACCTTCATAGCCATCACCATAAAACAGGTGCAGGTTGGAAAAGCTGTACAGGTAAGCAAATGATTTGTTTCGCATGAATAGTTTTTTCTGTCGCTCCATGCTAAAAACCTCCGACGCCAGTTGTGCCAGGATCACTGCCTGGTACCCGCTGCCGGTACCAATCTCCAGCACCCGGTCGGTGGGTTGCAAATTCAATAACTGGGTTTGGTAGGCAACCGTATAGGGCTGTGATATCGTTTGTCCTTCACCGATAGGAAAGGCTTTGTCGATATAGGCTTCCTTTTGCAGGTTTTGCGGCATAAACCAATGCCGCGGCGTGCTAAAAATAACCTCCAGCACCTGCGGGTCAGTAATGCCTTTGTCATGGATACCGTTCACCAGTTGCCGGCGAAGGCGTTGCTGAACAGCATTGTCTTCAAATCGATTCATGTTCTTTCTAAATAAGGGCACAAAGGCTGTTCCAATTTGGGTTTATGCTCTTTTCCAACGACATGAATTCCTGGCCAAATACCGGTAGTTACTGTGCAGAATTAGTCTCCGCACCAAAATCGATTCATTTTACTATTAATTTATGCCGTGGAATGAAGTTTATAGCAATGAAACTGACCTGTTTTTATAGGGTGTGAAAACAAAGTTTCTTCATATAAATCAGGGTCTGCTGTCGGTGATCTTACTGACGGTGATCCTGTATTATGGCCAGTTGCTGCTTGTTCCCCTCACAGGCGCTGTCTTGCTGGCCATGCTGATGACACCGCTCAGCAACAGTCTTGAAAAGAGGGGACATAACCGGAAAGTCTCCTGCATTGTTTCTGTGCTGATCCTTCTGCTTGTATTTGCCGGCATGTTTTTGATTGTGCTGGCCCAGCTCACAGGCTTTGTGCAGGACCTGCCGCTTTTCCAGGAAAAGCTCAACGCCCTGCTGGGATGGCTCCGGATTGAAGTGGAAGAGAACTTTAATATACCGGCGGACGATCAAACCAAAATGATCCAGGCGGAAACTGAAGACCTGAACCGGTCACTCAAGACCTATATGGCACAGGGACTGCAACGTTCCCTGCGATTGCTGGTAGGACTGGTCGTCACCATGTTCTTTACGTTTTTAATGCTGTATCACCGCGAAAAATACCACCGCTTTTTTATCCGGCTGACACCCGGTGAAACGGACGCGGATAAAAAGGCCCTCCTGCTTTCGGCAAGCAATGTTGCCCAGCAATACCTAAGGGGCCGGGCCATTTCCATTCTATTCTTTTTTGTGTGCTACCTGGCTGCCCTGCTTATCATCGGCATCAAAGGGGCCTTGCTTCTGGCAGCCGTGGCGGCACTGGCCAATATCATTCCTTACCTCGGTCCTGTACTGGCTGCCGTGCTGCCCACGCTTTCAGCCCTTGTTACCGAACCGCATTGGCAAACCGCTGCCTGGGTACTGGTCATTTTCATGCTGATACAGGCCGTGGATAATTACTACATAACGCCGTATTTCCTGGGTGCCGAAGTGGACCTCAGTGCACTGACCACCTTTGTTGCCATTATTGTTGGCGGCATGCTGTGGGGCATTGTGGGCATGATCATCTTTGTGCCCATCGTCAGCATTGCCAAAATCTTTTTCGACCGCATTCCTTCGCTCCAACATGTGGGAGCCCTTATTGGTGATGAAGGCGAAAAACCGTCCCAAAAATTCATCGCCTGGATCAAAGACCTATTCACAAAAAAGAAAAGCCCAAAACCTAAAACGTAAAACATAATACGGTAAACTGTAAACTTTCCACTTTACAGGATACCGCAGTATAGCCAACCCGTTTTGCTGGCCTAAACTTGTGCAAACCTTGTTCATGCGAGTCGGACTTTTTGTGCCTTGCTATATCGACCAGTTTTATCCCTCTGTTGCCATTGCTACCCTGCAGGTTCTGGAGAAAGCCGGTTGCCAGGTTTTCTATCCAAAACAATCCTGTTGCGGACAGCCCCTGGCCAATGCAGGTTATGCCTCCTACACCACTGGCTGCAACCGTTCGTTTGTAAAAAGTTTTTCCGGATATGATTATATCGTGGCGCCTTCGGGGAGCTGTGTGTTGCATATAAAAGAACACCTGCACGACAACGATCATCCGGCGGCGGCCAAACAGATTCGTCAAAACATATACGAGCTCACCGAATTTCTTACCGATGTGTTGAAAGCAACCGTCACTGCCAATTTCCCCTACCGGGTAGGCATGCATACCAGTTGCCACGGGCAGCGCATGCTGCGACTCAGCTCCATGTCGGAGCGGGTGGAAGCACCGTTTTCAAAAGCGGAACAGCTCCTGCAAACTGTAGGCGGGCTGCAACTGGTAAAGCCGCAACGGGTAGATGAATGCTGTGGCTTTGGTGGCACATTTTGCGTAACCGAAGAAGCTGTGTCGGTGCGCATGGGACAGGACCGCGTAGAAGAGCATGAAGCCAATAACGTTGATTACATCACTGGTGGTGATACCAGTTGCCTCATGCACCTCGAGGGGATTTTAAAACGCAAGGGAAGCCGTGTGAAAGTGATTCACCTTGCTGAAATTTTAAATGCACAATGAACACAACGGTAACAGATCATAGCCAGGCGGCTGCACGGTTCCTTGAGGATAAGCAGCGGGCCCGCTGGCACGATGAAACGCTTTGGTTTGTGCGCAGCAAACGCGATAAGGCCGCGCAGGGCACCGCAGAATGGGAACAGTTGCGGGAGACGGCTTCGCAGATTAAAGAGCATACTTTATCCCGCCTGGACGACTACCTGCTGCAGTTTGAAGCCGCAGCCATCGCCAATGGCATACAGGTGCATTGGGCGGAAGATGCGGCAGAGCACAACCGCATTGTACATGCCATCCTGCAAAAGCACGACGTAAAAAAGGTGGTAAAGAGCAAGTCCATGCTCACGGAAGAATGCGGGCTGAATCCGTTCCTGCACCTAAACGGCATACAGGTAGTAGACACCGACCTGGGTGAATACATCGTGCAGCTTCGCAACGAGGCGCCCAGTCATATTGTATTGCCCGCCATCCACCTGAAAAAAGAAGACGTATCCAACACTTTTCACCAGCACATTGGAACGGAAAAAGGAAACAAGGATGAAGTCTATCTCACCAGGTCGGCCCGCAGGGTGCTGCGGGAAAAATTCATTACAGCCGATGCCGCCATTACAGGGGTGAATTTTGCGGTAGCCGAAACCGGTGGAATTGTGATCTGTACCAATGAAGGCAATGCCGACCTGGGGGCCCATGCCAATAAAGTGCACATCGCCTGCATGGGTTTCGAAAAGATCATTCCGAAAGAAGAGCACCTCGGCGTGTTCCTGCGCCTGCTGGCACGTAGTGCCACGGGACAGCCCATCACCACCTATTCCAGCCATTTTCACAAACCGGAAAAAGGACAGGAGCTACATGTGGTACTGGTGAACAATGGTCGCACCCGGCAGTTGGGACAACCCGAATTCCGCAACGCTTTAAAATGCATCCGCTGCGCGGCTTGTTTCAATACCTGCCCTGTGTACCGCAGGAGTGGCGGCCATAGTTATCACAATGCCGTGGCCGGGCCCATTGGCTCCGTGCTGGCGCCCAATTTTGATATGAAGAAGGCGGCCGACCTGCCCTTTGCCTCCACGCTTTGCGGATCCTGCACCAATGTGTGCCCGGTTAAGATCAACCTGCACGAACAGCTCTGGCACTGGCGGCAGAAGATCGTAGCCGCAGGCTATGACGGTGCTGCCAAAACAGCTTCCATGCAAGTGGCCAAGGTCGTCCTTTCCAATCCCGGTCTCTTTCGGGTAAGTGGTGCCGTAGGACGTGTCCTTATGCGGCTGGCACCGTGGTCTGTCAACAACCGGCTGAACCCCTGGTACCGCCAACGCAATATGCCGGCACCACCCAAACAAAGCTTTCACCAATGGTATCAACAAAACCGCAAACATGAACACCAGGGATAAGATACTGGCCGAAATAAAAAAGAATAAACCCGCCGCCGTACCGGTGCCGCAAATCTTTACAGCCTGCCGGTATGAAGATCCTGTTGCACAGTTCACAACTATTCTAACCGCGATTGGTGGCAGTGTAATCCGCATCCATAGCAGGGAAGAAGCCGGCGCTTTTTTTACAGACCTTACGCAGGCAAATGATGCCGTGATAAACGACGTATTTGCACTGGGAAAAGTAAACAGCAACGGCTTGGCAGATGCCGGTGCAGCCCAATTGGAGACAGTGCATACAGCCATACTGCGGGGACGACTGGGTGTGGCGGAGAACGGGGCCGTGTGGCTGCCAGAATCGGCTATGGTCAACCGGCTGCTTCCGTTCCTTTGCCAGCAACTGGTACTGGTGCTTGCTGAAAAAGAAATTGTACACAGCATGCATGATGCATACGCCGCTATCCGGGCAGGAGAGGAAGGCTATGGCGTTTTTATTGCCGGTCCTTCCAAAACTGCCGATATCGAGCAGTCCCTGGTACTCGGTGCGCATGGGCCTCTGGGTCTGCAACTACTGCTGGTTGCGGAGCACCTTCTGTAAGCAAGGCTTTACAATGACGAACGCAGGTTCAGCCGGAAAGGAATGTGCACATGCCTAGCGGCGCCTTCCTGGATGATCTTGGCCGACTCCACACCCATGGCTTCAAAATCGGTGGAGATGGTGGTAATGCCGTTCAGGATGATCTTTTTCAGCGGGGTTTCGTTGTACGAGATCACACCCACTTCATCGCCCACTTTCAACCCGGTCTCTATGATGCGTTCAATCAGCACTACGAGGTCGTTGTCCATCAGGTTGATGAACACCTCGCCGCGGTTGATGGGTTCATCGGCCATGTTGTGCACCACGCCGTAGTTGAAGGTATATTCCTGGCAAAACGAAATAAAGCCTTTTACGATCTCCTCGGGGTAGTAGCTGTTCTCGGGGAAAATGATCTTGATGGTATGGTATTTCTGCAACTGCGGCAACGCTTCTACCAGTGCAGAAAATATATCTTCTTCAAAGTTTTCGTATACGGCGCTGAAATCACCGGTTACGCCGGGAATGATCTTGTCGAGCAGCACCAGCTTTTCCTTTGGAATGGTATTGATGATCTTGTGGGCCGTTTCGCCGCCCTCGATAAAATGGGGCAGGATCACAAAGTAGTGGTAATCAGTTTTGCTGTTTTCCAGCAGTTTGCGAAATAGCTGCAGGTCGTTGTTGTACACGTAAAAGTCGATGGCCGCTTTATCGCCCAGCGTACTCACAAACGAATCGTAAATGATCTTTTTGTGCGGGCTCAGTTTGTTGAACATCAGAAAGATCTTCTGCGTACGGTCGACATCCACATTTTTGATGAAATAACCCTTGCCCGGCACGGAGCCGATGATGCCCTGGTTTTTCAGGAATTTGTAGCCTTTCTCCGCGGTATCGCGACAAATCTCGAATTCAAAACTCAGTTCGTTGATGGACGGCAGCATGTCATCTACCTGCAGTTTTCCATCTTCAATGGCTTTGATAATGGAGTTGGCCAGTTGCTGGTACTTGGGTGTTACCGAAAATTCATCAAAATAAATCAGCTTGTAAAATGGTGACGATTTCATGGTGGTGTTCGTGCGTTGTTCCTCGCCGGGTAAATATATTTCTTTTTGGTTTGCGGTTTAGGGTTTGTGGTTTGTCGTTGTTTGTATCGTTGTAAAAGATATTTAGATTTTGCCGTTGCAACGCAAAACTGAAAATTTAAAACTGTCACCAATAATCAATAACCAATAATCAATAACTATCCTCCCAACCACCCCATCACAGCCGATAAAAATTTCTGCCCTATATTGCCGCCCCGAAAAGCGGCAAATGCTATGACGATGACGAAGACCGACCTCCAGAAACTGGAGAAACTGACAGCCCTGACGGAGGGCCAGTACAAAGCTTTTTTGTACGACTGCGACGGCACACTCGCCGATAACATGCATTCGCACAAGGCTGCTTTTGTAAAAGCGGCAGCCCTGTACAACATTACCCTTAACGATGCCATCATAGACGAACTGGCGGGCTGGCCCACGGTACTGGTGGCAGAGGAAATTGCCAAACGCTACCAAACGCAATTTGATTATACGAAATTTTCAAAACAGAAGTCGGCCATCTTTGTGCAGGAGTTTATCGAAAGCACCCTGCCCATTCCCTTTGTGGTGGCACACCTGAAAGCCCACGTGGGAAAAATGAAAATAGGGGTGGTTTCGGGCGGAAGCCGCAGTACGGTAAGCCAAACCCTGAGAGTGATTGGTGTGGACAAAGACCTGGACGTACTGGTTTGTGCCGGCGAAACAGTCCGTGGTAAACCCTATCCCGATCCTTTTCTGGCCGCCGCCGAAAAACTGGGTGTAAAGCCCGAAGAGTGCATGGTGTTTGAAGACGGCGACCCGGGCGTGCAGGCCGCCATCAGTGCCGGCATGGCCTGGATCCGGGTGGACCAACTATAGGGGCTAAAGCATACAGACTCTTTTTAGGTGAACGGCAGGGTGCCCCTTACCTGCATTTGTTTCATCTCATTTTCATCACTGGTTTTAACAACAGCATTGGGTATTCTTTTTTGCGCAGGCAGAAACAGGTGATCATTTCTGTTACATCCTGCATGGAGGAAAAACATAAACGCATGGTGCATGCAAAATCCTTCAACGTTTCAAAGGCAATGCTTACTCCTTTCCCACAGCTAACACGGAATTAAAAAAGGCCGTACAAATAGAAAGATGAAAGCAGGTTGATTCAAGAAACGTATTACGGAATAAACAAAGTTTGAGTTGAAACAATCATTGTTTACCGGTTACTACGTCCGCTTATTTCCGAATGGTATAGGCCAGTGACAGGCTTTCACACCCTTGTTCCAGACAGAATCTTCCGGGCAGGGATTTCCTTGCTTATCGTAACTTTAAGAGGGCCCGATGGTAAAACAAAGTCTTGCCAGGCATAAGAGAACCCCACCTCTGAAAACCCCGAACGCTGATTTTACCAAATCAAAATAGCAACTATGGGACGTTTACAAAACAAAGTTGCCATCATTACCGGTGGCGCTATGGGAATGGGGGCAGCAATGGCCGAACTTTTTGCCAAAGAAGGGGCCATGGTCGTGATTGCCGCTTTTAATGAAGAAAAAGGGAAGGAGCAGACCCAAAAAATAACAGCAGCAGGCGGACAATGCGCTTTTGTAAAAACCGATGTTTCCAAATCAGACGATGTTCAAAACATGGTAAGGTTGCGGTGGAAAGGTTTGGCAGGCTTGATGTGGCGCTCAACAATGCTGCCATTACACCGGATGATAAGCCGCTTGCCGATTTTGACGAAGCCTATTGGGACCGCTTGCTGTCCATCGACCTGAAAGGCGTTGCACTCTGCATGAAATACGAAATCCGGCAGATGGTTGCCCAGGGTGGTGGCGGGTCCATCATCAACACATCTTCCGTTAGTGGCATCCGGCCACAGCCCCGAACCCCGGCTTATATCGCCGCCAAACACGCTGTTATTGGTTAAACCAAAAGCGCAGCCATGGATTATTCGCCGCAACAAATCCGCATCAACTCCGTAGCGCCGGGCGCCATCGACACACCTATGTTACGCGGTGCACTGGAGCAGTTTGGACTGGAGCCGGTATCTTATGCCAATCAACTCAGCATGCTGGGACGATTTGCCAAAGCAGACGAAGTGGCAAAGGCCCATTTATGGCTGGCTTCCGATGATGCATCGTATGTAACCGGAGCCGTTATAGCAGTGGATGGTGGCTATACAGCAATGTGATTTTTATAAGAGAGTAAGAGCAATTCCCCTGCAGACCTTTCAATCGGTTGGGTAACGAATGTAATCTTAGATCGCAAGTTTGCCCATCTACAAACCAGCCTTGTTGCCATCGGTATTCAACAGGCCTTGCCGTCTTTTTCTACCTAAATATTTCCGCACCGGAATATCATAGAGCACCATCGCCAGGTAGGCCACCAGCACCAGGAAGATCACGCCGCCAACAATAACAAGGGTGAGCTCTCCGGATGCCGGTTTTTGCGTGGTAAAATAATTGCCAAAGATCCAGATGGCCGCATAGTGCGTCATGTAAAGCGGGTAGGAGATATTGCCCGAAAAACGGCAGAGGGTTTTCCATTGCGGCGACAGGCTGGAACCGGCACCCAGGGACACCAGCAGGGGAAAATAAAACAGCACTACCAGGGCTTCTGTGAGCCAGTTCCATTTAGTCCAGGGCATCAGGAAAGCCAGCGTTAGCAGAACCGCCAGTCCCGGGAAACCAAGCCTGTTCCGGATGATCCAATTGGACCGGTAAAGAAAAAGGCCTGCTAAAAACGAGTAGGCCACCCGGGCGCCACCATCCAGGAAATTATCCTTCGACCAGCCGCCCAGCAGGTTGCCCGCCCGGTAGCTTACAAAACAAAGTGCGGCAGCCGCAATCAACAACAGCAGCGGCAGGGACCGGCGGCCCACTTTGTACAGCACCAGGGCATACACAATATTGGCTACATATTCCCAAAAAAGCGACCAGGCCGGCGCATTCAGTCCAAAAAGGTTAAAGGCCCTGTCCTCCATCAGCGGAAGCGGGATCAGAAAAACCGAAGCGGCAAATAGCAGGAGAATGCGGGTCCAATCGTAAACAATGGGCGGCGCAAACGGATCGAGGAAAAATGCCAGGAGTCCCAGCACAGCGCCCAGCACCACCAGTGGCTGCAGGCGAATGAGCCGTGATTTAAAAAATTCGCCGGTTCCCATCTGCCGGATACGGTCGTCATAGGCATAGCCAATGACAAAACCGGACAGGCAAAAGAAAAAATCAACGGCCAGGAAACCGTGGCCTATAAAATTTTTACTGAAGTCCGTAAAGACCCATTCCATAAAATGGAAAACCACAATGGCCAGTGCCGCCACGCCTCGCAGCCCATCCAGGATTTCAAAATGCTGCTTTGTTTTTAAAAGGTCCGGTTTCAGGTTGGTATCAGTCATCTGTACGTAATTAAGGTGGATTGCCTGTTGGTGCTCTTCCGCGCAAGGGAAGGTTTGGCCCCGGCAAAAAAAGAGCGCCAAATGTAAGGATCAAATAATTTGCATGCCCGTGGTGCTTGCGCTAGCTGAATATTAGGTGGAGAATTTAGTATTGAAAGAATGGCCAATCGAAACATGTAATGACGGTCCATTGTTTTTTATCCATGCATCCTAGAACTGGAAACATACGATAGCCTTATTCAGCTGCCTTCCTTATCTATGGCAATTTACCAATGTCCGTAGGGTAACCGATTGCAATTTAAAACTGCTGAAAACCAGACATCTTTATTGGGTATGCTATGTTATCGCGCTGTTTGCTTTTGTTTGGATTGTACTTCGTTTCTGAACAAGTTCAAGTAATACTCCAATGTATTTTCATCTAAAAGCACGCAGTTAATACGGGGTAGCCTACCAGTATCTATAGGTGATCTATGGATTATCCTACGCTGATGCGGGCATTATAATCAGCTGTTTCCTGTGATTTTTTTTAATTCCGCCAAGATGGCAGGCATGGGGGTGTTGACAATGCGGTTGGCGCTGTTTATTTTGGGTGGATGGCAAAACAGACCGGCCCTGTCAAGCTAACGGGAACCATTGATGATCTTTGTTTTTACGAGATGGAGGGAGGCTATTTTGTGCGCCGCAAAAGCTCGCTTTCGGGAAAACGTTTTCAAAAGGACAGTGCCTTTTCAGGTAGCCGAAGAAGCTGTTCGCGGTTTGGGGCGGGTAATCGGCTTGCTTCTGTCCTGTACCGAAGCATCAGCAAAGAAAAGCGGGTGTATTCGCTGTTTTGCTTTTTGAAAGGAAAAAGCATTCTGTTGCTAAAAGAAGGCAAAAGCCTCCGGGAAGCCGAAGTAATCTTGCGGGACTACCTTGTGGATTTCGGACTAATTGAAAGAGAAAAGATGAAGGTTAGTGCTAAGACGAAGACCGGTTCATCCAAACCGTATACACGCTCCCATGCAGGGTGCCTATTTGCCCCGGCAACGGCGGGTTCTAGCCAGAAGCAAATTCCCGGGTTGACACTGCTTCACCGGCTTCCTTCTTTGCCCTTTTATCCTTCTTTATCGTCACCCGCCGGCAGAACAACCTTCTATTTAGCCTTTCCTTTGCGAGGTGGAAGCTTTTGGCGATCGCCTCCCAATAGGGGCCATCCCCATAGCGATTATACAGGGTAGTGTTCCGCTCCGTTAGGTCAACGGATGGCGGATCGGGATCAGTGCCTTTGCTGCAGAGAAAAACCCATAGCCCTTTAGTAGCCCCTGGGTGTTCCCGTTGCTGTCCGCGGAAAAGCGCCGGCTGCTCCTGTGCCCCTTTGATTGTCATCCTTTTTGTTTTTGGATTATTTTCTCCATCACCGGCCACCAAGGCGGGATGCCGCTATTGACGGAAAGCAGGGCTTTTAGCTGCAGCTTTTCCGCCACTAGTTTATCGGCCGCTGTGGTGTTGCACCAGGCGTGGGCCAACACACAGTTCTCAGCCGTTGTGGCACCCTTACAGGCAACGGCCTGCAGGTGTTCCAGGGTCAGCCTTGCAAAGCGGCGGGCCCTGGCTGCACCCGGTGTGCCCGCGGAGAGAATACCGGTGGTAAAGGAGAGGCCGCAGTAAAAACAGGTGGTCATTCCGCTGCGGATCATACGCCTGCGCAAGGATCGCTTTTTTGCCATCCTGGGTGTAAGGGAAAAACAGATGCTGCTACCAGGCTATTCTCCTTCGTTCTATTTTATCCTTTTTACCCGGTATTTTATCCCCTATGCCTTTCTAAAAAATGATTTATTTTGAAGGCTAAAACCATGGCCATGACCGCAACGCGAGAAAAGAGTATTCACCAGGGAAGAAATGTAAAACGCTTTCGCGAGATGCGTGGCCTGAAGCAGGAAGGCCTGGCCTGGGAATTAGGCGATGACTGGAATCAAAAGAAGGTGTCATTACTGGAAAGTAAAGAAGAAATAGAGCCCGCTATCTTAGAACAGTTAGCCCATGCACTCAAAATACCAGTGGAAGCATTAACCGACCTCGATGAAGACAGTGCCATCAATATTATTTCAAGCACACTTCATGATACCTCAATTGCGAACAACAACTTCAATCCGACATTTAATTTTAATACAACTGACAAGTGGCTGGAAGCGCTGGAAGAGATCAAAAAGCTGAACAACGAGAAAATAGACTTGTACGAACGTATGCTGAAGGATAAGAATGACATGATTGAAAAACTGGAACGCTTGTTATCCGGGCTAAAATAGAAGTAATCAGTCTACAGAAAAAGCCGTCAGGGGACCATCCTTTGGCGGCTTTATTTATTTTGCATTTAGCCAATTCCCTACGCTACCCCACCTAATGGTACAAGACCATTATTGAACCGATGGCCGCTTGCCGGCATAAGGGCTTTTCCTTGCCGCCCAAAAGCATCGTAACAGGCATGCGCAGGCTGTTTCACGCATGGGTCTTTTTTTGTATATTGCTACTGCCAAAACCATACTGCATATGGAGACCGTTGTATTACGTCCGCTCTATCACCGGGGAAAAGAAACCATTGCAATTATAGCACCCGCCACCGGTGAAATCAATGGGGCCATCCGCAAGCTGCCTGGTGTAAAATGGAGCCAGACCCACAAAGTATGGTACACCCCCTGGGGAAAGGAGTCGTATGAGATGATAATGGCAGGGCTCCAGCCCCTGGCATCCATCGACCACCGACAGCTCAAAGCCTACCTGGCAAAGCGTGATGAAATAAAACAGACACTGGCACCACCACAGGATTTGGGGAAAGATTGCGGCCATAAAAACAGGCCTTTTTCCCGAAAACTGCCTGGGCAAACGCCTGCCTGGCAACTTAGTGCTGAAAATCTTCTGGCGCTGAAACGCTTTCTGGAAGAACTGACATTAAAGGCGTATAGCAAAAGCACAGTGCGTACCTACCGCAGCGAGTTTTTGCAGCTTTTGCGACTGTTGAAACAAAAGCCGGTTGATAGCTTGGGTACGGATGAGCTGCGCCGCTACCTGGCTTATTGCCTGCAGAAAGAGGGAATTTCGGAAAACACGGCCCATAGCCGGATCAATGCGATCAAGTTTTATTTTGAGCAGGTTTTAAAACGGGAAAAATTCTTCTGGGAGATTCCCCGGCCGCAAAAGCCAGCGCAATTGCCCAGGGTGCTCAGCCAGGCAGAGGTGACAGCTCTTCTGAACAGCGTAAAAAATAAAAAGCACAAAACCATGCTCATGCTTGCCTATAGCGGGGGACTCAGGGTAAGCGAGGTGGTTGCGCTTCGGACCCGTAATGTTGACAGTGAACGCATGTGTATTTTTTTGGAGCGGGCCAAAGGGAAAAAAGACCGGTTGGTGCCCCTGAGTCCGGTTTTGCTGGTTATGTTACGGGACTATGCCAAGGTGTATAAACCGGATAAAAATGGTTATTTGTTTGAAGGGCAGCAGAAAGGAACTCCCTATAGTACACGTAGCCTGCAGGAAGTGGTGCAGACGGCCAAGAGAAGAGCCGGCGTTTTGAAGCCCGGCAGCGTTCACCTGCTGCGGCACTCCTTTGCCACGCACCTCATTGAAAAAGGCACGGATATTACGATGATACAGAAGCTGCTGGGGCACAACAGCATTTCAACAACCCTGCGTTACCTGCATACCAGTAACAAAGATCTCCTGAAAATCATAAGCCCCCTGGATGATTTAGCTTTGCAGTAAATTGTATTTACGCGGGTGGCCGTTTGTCGCGTTTATTTTTTCTAAGCGTTGACAATGAGGCAGAAGAAAAAATTAACGCGCATGAAAAGGGAGCGTATATTAGCGTAAATACTACTGTTAGCCCACATATTAAAACGACTTGACCTCACTTGCAAGGCTTGACTTTGAAG